>NZ_CP119809.1:1200000-2400000 GCF_029338395.1 Halorussus caseinilyticus | reverse complement strand
GCCGAGGAAATCGCGCTCGAAGACGCTCCGTTCCCGACGACCCACGGTCTCGACGCCGGGACGCTCAACCCCAAGCCGTTCAAGAACGGTCTGGTCTTAGACGTGGCCCACGCCGCGATGAGCGCTAGCCCGTCGGACCTAGACCTCCACGACTGCCGGACGGTGGTGAAGGCGCTCCACTCGAACGACACCACGAAGGACTTCGGCACCGACTGGGAGTCCTACGACCGCGGCAGTCGGCGGCGAATCGTCCACACTCACCTCCCGCAGAACCAGTACGAGGAGGACGTGGTTCACGCCCTCGCGCTCTACCTCGCCGAGAGTTCTCACGCGCTCGAACACGCCGACCGGGTGTCGGACCTCCTCCTGCTCGACGGTCCCATCTACCCGAAGGGCGTCCTGCGGTGGAACTACCGGAGTCCAGCCCTGACCGCCCTGTTCGAGGACTCGGACCACGTTCGCCGAATCCTCGCCAACTACGCCGAACTGGTCGAGACGTTCGCCGACCGCGGCGTCCCGTTCGCCGGGTTCGTCAAGAACGTCTCGGCGAAGTCGGTCGTCCGGACGCTGAAGCGCGAGACCGACTTCGGGCCGGTGCCGTGGGCCCACGACGCGGGCCTGTTCGCCCAGATTCTCGAACGCCGGGAGAGACGCGCCGACGGCGAGTTCGAGCGCCTGACCGACGACCTGACGCTCACCAACTGGTTCGTCTCGGAGGCCGGAGTGGACGACTTCTTCGCCGACGAGACGAACCCCCACTTGGACCGGAGCCTCGACCCCGAGCAGTACCGGGTCACGTTCTGCGTCGTCTACGACCCCCGCCGGGACCTCGTGTTCAAAATCGAGGCACCGAAGGCGTTCACCGACGACTCCGAGACCCGCGAGCGAATCGAGCGCCAGATTCTCGGCGAAGTCGCGGCCCGACGCGGACCGCCGCAGGCCATCTCGAAGGCCGACGACCTCGCGCGAATCGACCGCGGAAGCGTCGATTCGCTCGTGAAGTCGTTCGAGCGGTCGCTCGACACCAAACTCGACGAGAACTACAACGCGGTCCGGTGGGGCCGCGACTACTGACTCGCCTCGCGGACGCCGAGTCCCGTCTTTCGGCCGCTCCGGTCGAAAGGTACAACCGTCGGACCCGCACATTCGTAGGTATGCCCCGAGAGGACTACCAACAGAAACTCATCGACCTCCGCGAGAACGTCCTCTACATGAGCGAGGTCGTGATGGAGCGACTTCGCATGGGACTCGACGCCCTCGAACAGAAAGACGAGGACCTCGCGTGGGAAGTCATCGACGGCGACGAGGAGGTCAACGAACTCTACCTCGAACTCGAACAGGAGTGTATCGACCTGCTGGCGCTCCAGCAACCCGTCGCGGGCGACCTGCGGTTCATCGCCGCGTCGTTCAAGATTATCACCGACCTCGAACGCATCGGTGACCTCGCAACCAACCTCGGCGAGTACACCCTCGAAGCCAACCACGACGTGTTCCCCGAGGTGGACATCCAAGAACTCGGCACGCTCACCCTCGGAATGATAGACGACGCGATGGCGACCTACGCCGACGAGGACACCGACGGCTGTTACGACATCGCCGACCGGGACGACCAACTGGACGCCCAGTGCGAACGCGCCAGCGAAATCGTGGTCCGGGACCTCATCGAGACCGAACTGGAGAACAACACCGAACAAGAGGTCGAACAGCTCCTACAGGACGTTTCGCGCCTGCTCCTGACGGTCCGGGACCTCGAACGTGTCGGCGACCACGCGGTCAACATCGCCGCCCGAACCCTCTACATGGCCGAGAACGACGACGAACTCATCTACTGAGAAGACTTTTCCAGCGGTCAGGCGTTCGCCCCCCGAACGCCCTCCCTCGCAGAAGCTCGACCGAACTCCGCCGTTCGGGCAGCGATTCTACCGCGAGCGAAGCGAGCGGACCAAGGAACCCTCGAAGTCACGCGCCTCCGGCGCGTGACTGAGGGGGTGACGCCGTGTTTTTCGTGAACGTTTTGCCAGCGAGGAAGCGCCTCCGGCGCTTCCGAGCGCGGCAAAAGGTTCTATTGGAACCCGATGCGCCCGCCGCGGCGACCTTCGGTCGGACTGGACGACCCGCCTTTGAACTCGTCTTTCATCTGCTCGTAGTAGTCGAGCAGGTCCTCGGTGATGGTCGGGCGGACGTTCTCCATCGCCTGCCGGAAGTGAGTCATGCCGACCTCGGTGGCGTCGTCGTCCTCGCGGAGGGCCTCGATTGCGGCCTCGCGCGCGATGGATTCGAGGTCGCTCCCCACGTAGCCGTCGGTGATTTCGGCGAGTTCGCGCAGGCTCACGTCGGCCGACAGCGGCGTGTCGTCCGTGTGAATCTTCAGAATCTGCTCGCGGCCCTCCTCGTCGGGTTGGCCAATCATGACGAGGCGGTCGAACCGGCCCGACCGGATGAGCGCCGGGTCTATCATGTCCGGGCGGTTGGTCGCGCCGATGACCATCACGTCGCCCTTCTCTTCTAGCCCGTCGAGTTCCGTGAGCAGTTGGTTGACCACGCGCTCGGAGACGTTACTGCCCATCTCCTGACTGCGCGAGGGCGCGAGGCTGTCCAACTCGTCGAAGAAGATGACCGTCGGGGAGACCTGCCGGGCCTTCCGGAACGTCTGGCGGATGGCCTTCTCGGACTCGCCGACCCACTTCGACAGCAGTTGCGGCCCGCGGACCGAGATGAAGTTGGCGTTGGTCTCGTTGGCCACCGCCTTCGCCATCAGGGTCTTGCCGGTCCCCGGCGGTCCGTAGAGCAGGACCCCGCTCGGCGGACTGATGCCCATGCGCTGGAACTTCTCGGGCGAGGACAGCGGCCACTCGACGCTCTCTTTGACCTCCTGTTGGGCCTGTTCGAGTCCGCCCACGTCGTCCCACGAGATTTTGGGCAGTTCCACCAGAACTTCGCGCATCGCGGAGGGTTCGACCTCGTTGAGTGCGCCGTTGAAGTCCTGACGCTTGACTATCATCCGGTCGATGAGGCTCGGCGGGATGTCCTCCTCGTCCAAGTCGATTTCGGGGAGGTACCGGCGCAGGGCCTTCATCGCGGCCTCTTTGGTCAGGCTCTCGATGTCCGCACCGACGAAGCCGTGGGTGTCGTTCGCCAGCGAGTCGAGCGCCACGTCGTCGGACAGCGGCATCCCGCGGGTGTGAATCTGGAGAATCTCCTCGCGGCCGGTCTCGTCGGGCACGCCGATTTCGATTTCGCGGTCGAACCGGCCGGGACGCCGGAGTGCGGGGTCAACCGAGTCCACGCGGTTCGTGGCGGCGATGACGATGACCTGCCCGCGGGATTCGAGACCGTCCATCATCGTCAGCAGTTGGGCGACCACGCGGCGTTCGACTTCGCCGGTCACGTCCTCGCGCTTCGGAGCGATGGAGTCCAACTCGTCGATGAAGATGATGGACGGCGATTCCTCGGTCGCGTCCTCGAAGATTTCCCGCAACTGTTGTTCGGACTCGCCGTAGTACTTCGAGATGATTTCCGGTCCGGCGATGGAGAAGAAACTCGCGGAAGTCTCGTTGGCGACTGCCTTGGCGAGCAGGGTCTTACCCGTCCCCGGCGGCCCGTGGAGCAGGACGCCCTGCGGGGGTTCGATTCCCAGTTTCTTGAAAATCTGGGGGTGTTTCATCGGGAGTTCGACCATCTCCCGGACGCGCTGAATCTCGTTTTCGAGACCGCCGATGTCCTCGTAGGTGATGCCGCCGCCGGTCTTCTCGAAGCCGCTGATTGGCTCTTCTCGCAACTCGACTTCGGTGTCCTCGGTGATGAGACACACTCCGTCGGGTTCGGTCTCGACGGCGATGAGCGGAATCGCCTGTCCGGGCGAGCGCATGAACGGGTGGTTGGTCGAGGACATCACGGGCACGATGTCGCGCTCGACTACCGGGCGCTTGAGAATCTGGCGCTTGACCATCCCGGCCGCGTCCGAGCCGAACTGGACGCTGGCCTCTTCGGGGGGTGCCAGCACCAGTTTGTCGGCTTTCTCGGCCTC
Source organism: Halorussus caseinilyticus (assembly GCF_029338395.1). NCBI lineage: Archaea > Methanobacteriati > Methanobacteriota > Halobacteria > Halobacteriales > Haladaptataceae > Halorussus > Halorussus caseinilyticus. The sequence continues at coordinate 2,395,973 of NZ_CP119809.1, read as the reverse complement.
GGCCTTCCGGATTTCGACGCGCTCGCCGATGCCCACGTCGGCGTTCTGCCGGGTGAAGCCGTCGATGCGAACCGTGTCGGTGTTCCAGTCCTGTCGGTCTGCGCGCCACACCTTCGCGGCGGTGGTGTCTCCGCCTTCGATTTCGATGATGTCGCCCGGACTCAGCTTCAGATGCAACAGCGTGTCCGGGTCGAGACGGGCGATACCGCGACCCGAGTCGTTCGGGTACGCCTTTGCCACCTCTAGTTGGACTTCATTCATGATTCGATAATACGGGGATTGTTTGTCGCTCCGCGCCCGCGAAGGATAAGTCCTTTGCTACCGGGGGATTCGTCCACTGAATCGGCCAACGCGGTCTTCGCGTCCGGGCGCATGCTATGGTTTTGCATACGCGTTCGGGCTACAAAGCCGTTTGGCCTTCGGGTGTACTTTGTGGCTAGGCGCGGCTTTCTTCTCGGGAATCACGGGGTTCCGGTCGCGGCGTGGATGCAGGGAACAGGGGAGGTCGATACCGGGGTCCGCGACCGCGCATCTGCGTGAGTGTGCGAGTGCGTGAGTGCATGAACGAACGCGCGGGCGCGAGTCCGCCTCCGCTCACGGCCCGGCGCGTGCGGGCGCGGCCCGCAAGTGGCCGCGCCCATTCGCGCGAGGGACGCGGCCGCGAATGCGGCCGCGAGGGTGGGGAGGCGTGAGGTCCGCGGTTGCGGTGGCGGTGCTGTGCGGTCTCGGTGCGGTCGCGGTCTTCATCGGAGTCGGCGACACTGCGGTTCGCAGTGTGATTGCAGTCGCGGCCGCCAACAACCGCGGCCTTTTTCGCCGCGAGCGACCACTCCTACGGCATGAAGACGCTCGCATTCGACGGTCGGATGGGCGCGAGTGGCGACATGATACTCGCGGCCCTGCTCGCGGCGGGCGCGGACCGCGACGCGCTCGCACCCGTCGAGGACGCCCTGCCGGTGCGCTACGAAGTCGGCGAGACCGACAAGAACGGGATTTCGGCGACGGTGGTCTCGGTCCTGTTGGAGGGCGGTGGAGACGACGAGACCGAGGACGCAGACGCTGACCACGACCATCACGACCACGACGACCCCAGTCACGACCACGACCACCATCATCACGACCACGGCCATTCGCACGACCACTCCCACGGCAACCACTCGCACTCTCACGCCGAAGGCTCGGGACCGCTCCGGACCTACCCCGAGGTGGTCGAACTCGTCGAGTCGATGGACCTGTCCGAACGTGTCGAGACCGACGCCCTCGCAATCTTCGAGATACTCGGCGAGGCCGAGGCGAGCGTCCACGGCACCGACCTCGAATCGACCCACTTCCACGAAGTCGGCGCGGACGACGCCATCGCCGACGTGGTTGGTGCGGCGCTCCTGCTGGACGACTTGGCCCCCGAGAGCGTCGTGACGACGCCGCTCTCGACCGGCGGCGGCGAGGTGGAGATGAGCCACGGCGTCTACCCGGTGCCCACGCCTGCGGTGGTCGAAATCGCGGAGCGCGCCGACTGGTCGCTCCGGGGTGGGCCGGTCGAGACCGAACTCCTGACGCCGACCGGCGCGGCGATTCTGGCCCACTACGCGGAGGGAGTCGAGTCGCTCCCCTCGCTTCGGGTCGATTCGTCGGGCTACGGCGCTGGCGGGTACGACTTCTCCGAGCATCCGAACGTCCTGCGGGCGATGGTCGGGGCGTCGGAGGGTGGCGGCCTCGAATACGACGACATCGCCGTCCTCGAAACGAATCTGGACGACGCGCCGCCCGAGATTCTGGGCGGGTTGCAAGAGTCGCTGGCCGAGGTCGGCGCGCGCGACGTGTCTATCGTCCCGCTGACGATGAAGAAGTCCCGGCCGGGCCACCTCGTGAAGGTCGTCTGCAAGCCCGAGGACGCCGAATCGGTCGCGCGCCGCCTCGCCGAGGAGACCGGCACGCTCGGGATTCGACAGACGGGAGCGACCCACCGCTGGATAGCGAATCGTGAGTTCGAGACGGTCGCCGTCGAGTTCGACGGCGACCGCTACGAAATCGCGGTCAAACTCGCCAGCGACGAGGACGGGACGTTCTACGACGTGAGCGCCGAATACGACGACTGCGCCGAGGTCGCGCGCGAGGCCGACGTGCCCGTCCGCGAGGTGATGCGCCGCGCCGAAAGCGCGGCGCGAGAGCAATGATATTATTTCCTAAAGCAACGTATTAGTTTTCCTCAGCTATCGTCGCCGTTCCGATGCTCGTCCATCGCCTCCTCCAGCGTCAGGTCGCCCGCCGCGACTCTGCGGGCCAGTTCCTCGTCGATTTCCCGGTTGTCGTCGGCGCGCTCGCGGGACTTGTTCTTGATGACCTGCAACTCCCCGGCGGTGGGTTCGACCGTCCGGCCCTCGACGCGTTCGCCTTCCAGTCGGGCGATGTTCACCGCGGCCAGCACGTCGCCCATGCCGCGCGCGCCGGTGCCGAGGTAGGGCGTCGTCCCGGTCTCGTCCACGAGTTCGACCGGCGCGTCCTCCAACTCGCGGACGAGTTGGCTCCCCTGCAAGCGCGCGCCGTCGCCGATGCGGACAATCGGGTCCACGGCGTCCGCGATTTCCCGGCGGACCGTCTCCGCAACGTCGGCTAGCGGGACGTGGAACACCGCGACCACCATCTCGCCCGAGAGGACGGCGATGCCGGGCCGGGTGCCGGGGTCTACGCCCACGACGGTCCGGCCCTCGCCGCCGCGGAGTCGGGCGAGCGCCTCGTCTACCGCTCGTCTCGGAGCGTCGGGGTCGGCGACGACGGTTTCGACTGCGGCGCCCGGGTCGATTTCGAGGTCGGTCCCGTCGCTCTCGGCGCGGACGAGGACCGTCGCGGAGTCCGGGAGCGGGTCGCCGGGTTCGACCGTGGTGAAGGTCACGCCTCGGTCGCGTAGTTCGTTGACCACGCCGTGGTACACTTCGAAATCTTCGGTGGCGACGACGACTGTCACGGTTTCGTGGTTGGTCGGCAGGGGTGAAAAGTTTCTCTCCGTTTCGACCGGGAGAACCGAAAGCCGAAGCCTAATCCTGCGGCCCGCTTACGACCCGGTATGGTCGAGGACCGAACTACCGACGGCAAGCGCATCGCCCAACTGCTCTCCTCGGAGGTATCGAGCCGCGAAGACTCCGGACTCGACGCCCTCGAAGTCGTCAACGCCGACCCCGACGTGGAGGGGTCGGCCGACGGGGAACTGGCCTACGAAGTCGCGTTCACGGACTCCGACGACGTTCTCGCGGAGGTCTACGTCCACGACGACCGGGTTCGCGTCGAGTTCCGCGACCGGGTGGACGCCGCGGCCGAAACCGCCGAGGATGTCGGCCTGCGCGTCCGGCCGAAGGCGGTCCGGCCCCCGCGGACGCTCGTCTTCGTGGAGGACGGCGCGGAGGTCAAGCGCGCGACGGACGTGTTCGTGGCGGTGCTATAGCTTCCGGAGGGCATCGGGCAACTCGGTCGCCAGCGAGTCGCGTTCGAGGTGGAGGTCTGCGTCCGGGTGAGGTTCCGGGCCGTCCTCGAAGACGACCTGCACGGCGTAGAGTCCGGCGTTGCGCGCGCCCTCCACGTCCGCCTCGGGGTCGTCGCCGACGTAGACCGCTTCCTCCGGCGCGACGCCAAGGTCGGCGAGGACGGCCTCGAACGCGCGTTCGTCGGGTTTTCCGGCGTCGAGGTCGCCCGTAATCGCGATGGCGTCGAAGTGGTCCACCCAGTCGAACTGGTCGAGTTTGCTCTGCTGGGCCTTCGTCGGTCCGTTGGTGAGCAGTCCGAGGGCATAGTCCCGCCGGAGGTCCGCCAGCAGGCCGGAGGTCCCCTCGACCGGGCGGAGCGACTCGGCGACCTTCCCGCGGTAGGTGTCGGCGAGCGCCTCGGGGTCGGTGTCGCCGTCCTCGGGAAGCAGTTCCGCGAAGATGGGCGTCCGACTCTCGCTGTCTAGGTGGTCGGCGTGGGCGTCGAGGTACGCCTCGCGCGTGAGGTCGGGCGCGCCGACTGCCTCGGTACTCTCGGCCAGCACCGCTTCGCGCGACTGGACTGGCACGGCGAGCGTGTAGTCGAAGTCGAAGACGACGGCAGAGATGGTCACGCGACTTCTTTGGGCCAACGCCCTCTTGAGACCTACGGGAGCGACCGAGGAGAGCGATGGGGGTAGAAGCAGTCGGGTTCTCGAATGCCGTCGCTCGCTCACTGCGTTCGCTCGCGGGGAAACGGCGCGCTCCGCGCGCCGTACCCGTCGTGCAACTGCCCTACTCGTCGCGCTTCACGCCCGGATTCGTCACCGCGCCGTTGGCCGCCGACCCGAACGTCGCGCCGTACTTCGCCAGCACGCCGTTCTGGTAGGCCATCTCGGGTTCGTCGCGGGCGTCGAGTCGGCGTTCGAGTTCGTCGTCCGAGAGGTCAACCGCGAGCGTCCGGTCGGGGATGTCGATGGTCACGTGGTCGCCGTCCTCCAGCGCACCGATGGGACCGCCCGAGAACGACTCGGGGGCGACGTGGCCAATCATCGGCCCGCGGGTCGCGCCCGAGAACCGGCCGTCAGTCACCATCGCCACGTCGTCCTCGTGGCCCGCGCCGACGACGGCGGACGTGACGCCGAGCATCTCGCGCATGCCGGGACCGCCCCGCGGTCCCTCGTCGCGGATGACGATAACGTCGCCCGACTCGATGTGGCCCTCTTGGACGTACTGCATCGCGTCCTCTTCGGCCTCGAAGACGCGCGCCGGTCCCTCGTGGTGGAAGTCGTCTTCGCCCGTGACCTTCAGGACGCCGCCGTCGGGCGCGAGGTTGCCCGTGAGAATCTTGATGGCTCCCTCCTCGTGGAAGGGGTCCGAGACGGGTCGGACGAACTCGGCGTCGATGTCCTCGTCGTCTGGCAGGTCGAGTTCGTCCAGTTCCTCCGAAATCGTCCGGCCCGTGACCGTCATCGCGTCGCCGTCGAACAGGCCCGCGTCCACGAGTCGCCGAATCACGACCGGGACGCCGCCCTGCTCGTAGAGGTCGAACATCACCCGCTCGCCGCCGGGTTGGAGGTTGGCGATTTTGGGCGTCCGCCGCGAAATCTCGTCGAACTCCTCGATGTCGAGGTCGATTCCGGCCTCGGCCGCCAGCGCGAGCAAGTGGAGGACGCCGTTGGTCGAACCGCCGATGGCGACCTGCAACGCGATGGCGTTCTCGAACGACCGCTTGTCGAGTACGTCCGAGGGCCTGCGGTCGTTCTCGATGCAGTCCAGCGCGAGTTCGCCCGCTCGCTCGGCGATGTCGTAGCGTTCCTCGAACTCCGCTGGCGCGCCCGCGCTCCCGAGCGGCGCGAGACCGAGCGCCTCCGAGATGGAAGCCATCGTGTTCGCGGTGAACATCCCGCCGCAGGACCCCGCGCCGGGGCAGGCGTGGCGTTCGAGGTCGTCTAACTCGTCTTCGGACATCTCGCCCTCCGCGACTGCGCCCACGCCCTCGAAGACGTTCTGGACCGTGACTTCCCGGCCGTCGTGTTCGCCGGGCATGATGGACCCGCCGTAGAGGAAGACCGAGGGCAGGTCGGTCCGAATCGCGGCCATCATCATCCCCGGCAGGTTCTTGTCGCACCCCGCGACCGTGACGAGTCCGTCCATGCGCTCGCCGAACGCGACCAGTTCCACCGAGTCGGCGATGACCTCTCGGGAAATCAGCGAGGCGCGCATCCCCTCGGTCCCCATCGAGATGGCGTCGGAGATGGTGATGGTCCCGAACTCGATTGGCATCCCGCCAGCGAGGTCCACGCCGTCGTAGGCCGCTTCCGCCACGTCGTCCAGATGCACGTTGCACGGCGTGATGTCGGCCGCGGGGTTGGCGACCCCGACCATCGGCGACGAGAGGTCGGCGTCGTCGTAGCCCATCGCGCGGAACATCGCCCGGTGGGGCGCGCGCTCGACTCCTTCCGTGACCTCGTTGCTCGGGAGGTCGTCGGGTTTCTCGGTCATGTCGCTCGAATGGCGACGGAACGGCTTAAATTACCACTATGGAACAAACGTTGCTGTTCGGTCACTCCGCGGGTTCGAGCAGGACCTCCTCGGCCTCGTAGTCCTCCACGAACGCGCCGTCGCCGCCGACGCTGTACCGGCCCGCGCCGGTCTCGACGACCAGCGCCGCCTCCACCGGGAAGGAGTTGTTCGCGGGTTCGACCAGTCCCTGCCGCACCGCGACGACCCGGCCTTCGAGTTGGTCGGGACCGTCTTCGGTGTTGAGTCGTCGGCCCCGGACGGTCGCCACGAGGTCGGTTCCTGCCCGGAGGTGGAGAGTGGCCTGTAGCACGGCCTGCCGGAAGTCGGCGTAGGTCTCGGGCAGGTCGTGGGGGTCGGCGACGTACACCTCCTCGGCCATCGGCCAGTAGTTGCCGAAGAACGACCCGACGATGACGGGCGCGAGCTGTGGCTGAGTGAACGCGATTGCGCGCTCGCCGCTGTTCGACCGGGCTATCATCTGGGGCGGTGCGACCAGACTGTGGGTCCGGTCTGCGGTTATCATCGTCGGCGTCGGTTCCTCCCACGCGCGGGCGACGGTGGCGAGTCCGTCGAGCGCGAGGTCGTCGCCGGGCGACGCGCCGGTGACGACCAACAGCACGAGGACGCCGCGCTCGACGGCATCCCGGAGTTCGTCGGCCACTTCCGAGAGGTGGTCGTGGGGGAGCGACAGCGCCACCTCCTCGTCGGCCTCGCGGATGAGCGCGGTGATTCGCTTGAGGACCGTCACGCGGGCCTTGATGACCTCGAACTCGTCGGACTCGGGGGTGGCCCGCGAGTATCGGGATTCGAGCGCGGGACCCATCCGTTCGACGTTCTGGGTCAGCGAATCGACCACCTGCTCGGGAGGAACCGCCCGAATGGTCGTCGGGACCGCGTGGTCGTTGACCGAGACGAATCCCCGCTCTTCGAGGTCCTCGCTCACGCTGTAGACGTACCGCTTGGAGACGCCCGCGTCGTCGGCGATGACGCTGGCCTTGGCTTCGCCGTGGTCGAGTATCGTCAGATAGGTGTCAATCTCTTTGTCCGAGAGACCGAACTCCCGGAGGAGTCGGGAGAGCGTCGGGTCGTCCATAGTTCACACGTCTCCGGGGACGCCACTTAAGCGCCGCGTCTGACGCGATTCCCGCTGTTACAGGTTGGTCGAGGGAGTTCGGAGTCGTCGCGTCGCCCTCGAAAATCGTGGTCTGCTCGGCACGAGTCGATACAGGAACGGCACGATTCGCCGTGACGAAGGCTCGGAAAGTCCCGCCCGCTCGCGGTCGCTCCGCGGGATATTCTCGCTCACTGCGTTCACCGGCAGACGTTCCTGCTCGCTTCGCTGTCTCCGAAAATCGGAGATTTTCGGGATGACGAGAGCGTTGCTCTCGAACCATGCGGGCGTGCGACTGCCGAAGTCTGCGTTGCTCCGCTCCGCAGACCGCTCGAATAGTGGCCCGCGGAGACGACCACGACGAACGCGAGCGGGCGACCCCTTTATCCACCCGACGGCGGTTGATGGGCCGAGCGTTCGCTGGCGGTCGGTCGGCCGGGCGCGTCCCGTGGACCGTCGCGCCAAGCGCGCCTGTAGCAAGAAAATTCGTTCCTAAAGAATGAATTTCCTGCTCTTAAAATATCTATATATGTCTCACATCTCGCTTTCGAGGACCACCGCGTCGGCGACTGTCACGCCGTCCCCGGCGGCGACGGACTCGCCGGTCAGCAGGTCCGTCTCGGCGACCGACTCGCCGAGACGGACCTCGCGGGGGTCGTCGCCGAAGTTGAGGGCGACGACCAGTCGATTTTCGCCGTCGTCGCGGGCGAACGCGACGGTTCGGTCGTCGCCGTCCCGGTCGATTCGCTCGACGCGGCCGGTCCGCAAGACCGGCCGCTCGCTCCGCAGGCGCGAGAGTCGGCGGTGGAACGCGCTGAGGTCGGCGTCCCCGTCGTGCCACTGCATCACCCCGCGCTGTTCCTCGACGCCCCGCTCCTGCCCGTAGTACACCATCGGCGCGCCCGGCAGGGTGAACGTCGCGCCCGCCGCCGCGCGGAGCGCCGCTTCGTCGCACTCCTCGATATAGCGCGTCTCGTCGTGGTTCTCGACGTAGCGGAGCAGAAGCGACGACTCGGGGAACCCCTCCCGGCGGTTCGCGTCCAGCGCCTCGAACAGGGCTTCGGCGGGGGCCTCGCCGCGTCCGATTTCCCGGAGCGCGCCGTAGAGGGCGGTGTCGTAGTGGGCGTCGAACTCGCTCTCGTGGAACTGGGGGTCCCGCGGGATGGTCTCGTCCAGCAGGAAAAACTCCGAGTCGGCCGACTTCAGGCGCTCGCGGACCTCCTTCCAGAAGCCGTGGGGGACGCCCCACGCCACGTCCGCGCGAAAGCCGTCGACCAGCGGTGCCCACTCGTCGATTACGTCCAGCATCCACGACCGGACCGCCAGCGAGTCGTAGTTCAGGTTCGGGATGCGCGTCCAGTTGAACAGGTAGCCCGGTACGCCCTCGCCCGCCCAGTCGGTGTCGTCCTCGGGGAGCGCGTCCCGGTCGGTGCCGTCGAGGTCCGCAGGCACTCGCTCGTAGTAGTCGGCGTACTCGTCCACGCCCGCCGCGTGCATCTGGAACGCCGGGTGGTCCCGCGACGTGTGGTTGATTACGAGGTCGAACACGACCCGAATCCCGGCCTCCCGCAGGCGCTCGACCAGCGACTCGAACTCGGCGCGGGTCCCGAGGTCCGCGGCGGTGTCGAAGTAGTCGGTGACGTGGTAGCCGTGGTCGGTCGGACTCCCCACGACGGGGGTCAGCCACAGGCAGTCCACGTCGAGCGATTCGAGGTACGGCACCCGGCGCTCTATCTCCTCGAAGGTCGTCTCGACCGTCTCGCCCGCGAACCGCCGGACGAAAATCTGGTACACCGTCGCGTGGCGCGCCCACTCCGGCGGGTCGTTGGGCCGCGAGACCGACACCTCGGCGTCGGCCGCCACGACCAGCGTGTCGGCGACGCTGTGTCGCTCGGCCACTGCGACGGCGTGGATTCGCGCGCGCTCGGGCAGGTCGGCCACCGCCACGCGCAACTCCGACCCGTCCGACTCGACGGCCGACTCCGACAGGTCGTCGCGGTCGTCCAGCCAGAACTCCACTTCGGGGTCGCTCCCCTCCGGTGCTGACTCGGCCCGCGCGGTCACGACCAGCGTCTCGCCCTCGACGCGGCCGTCGAGGTGGACGCGGGGCCGACCCGGACCGGAGACCGAAACCGCCACGTCGTGGCAGTGTTCGAAGTCGTCGTTGACGACGCAGATGCCCTCGTGGTCGCCCGGCGGCAGGTCGAAGTCGGCGACGTAGCCGTCTCCTTCCCGGACCATCCTGTCGCGGCCGAGCGTGTAGTCGTTGAACGGACCGGTGAGCGAGACGGACTCCACCTCGTCGGCCGGGACCGGCAGGTCGGCGACCGGCGCGTCGAACCGGACCTCCTTGCGGGGGTCGGGAAACGCCCGGACGACTTGGCGGTGGGTGCCGTCGGGCGCGTCGAGTTCGAGGGCGTATACGCCCGACTCGTCCGGTTCCAGATGGACGACCGGGCCGTCGCCGACGCCGACTTCGCTACTCTCGGGTCGGTCGCGGACGCGCCACGAGAAACGAGCGTCGGGCCGGTCGTCGGCGTCCGACACGGCGTCCGGCCGTCGCGGAGCGAGTTCGACCGACGCGCCGACGTGCGTGAATCTCGGCGGACCGGGTTCGTGCATACTCCCACGGCCCGCGCCGACGCACTTCACTGTTCCGCTAACTGTGCATGTGTGAACAACAATTACACCAAAGGTTATTAACGGGGTCGCCGCGTTCGTTTTCTCAATGCAACTCCGCGACGCTCTCGACGACTTCAAACGTCACGAGGGCCACGACACCCGATTTCCCGGCGAGCGACGAACGACGACGGGCCGATTCTCCGGATACACCCCCGCGAACGACTCGGGCCGACTCGTCCACGTGGACCGCGATGGAAGTCCCCGCGACTTCGGGTCGCCCCTGACCGGCCGCCACGGTCTGGACGCGGCCAGACTCGGCGTCCGGCGCGACGGCGAACTCGCGTGGTTCGACGACTGCGAGACGACTTCCCAGACGTATCACGGCGACACGACGCTCGTCGTCACCGAGCATCGACTCCCCGACGGCGAGACCGTCACCCAGTACGACCTCACGCTCGGGCACGCGCACGTGACCCGCGTCGAGCGCGAGCCGCGCGAAGCGCGCGAGCGCGACGACGCCGAACTGGTCGCCTTCCTCGGGTTCTCGCCCGACGGCCGCGACACGGGGGTCGCCCAACTCCACCACGCCGACGCGGTGGAACTGTACCACGACGACGAACACGACTACGTGGGTAGCGCGACCGGGTTCGCTACCGCCCGCGGATGTATCCCGGCCGACTTCGAGCGCCTGCTCGACGCCGCCCCGGTCGAGCGACCCGCGACCGACGAGGGCGGCCGCCGAGAAGAGTCGAGTCTGAGCGGCGACCTGTACTGTCGCCTCCCCTTCGAGGACGGCGCGGTGACGTTCGCGACCCTGCTGACCGACGCGGCCGAAACCGACCGCGAGGCGGCTCTCGACCGTCTCTCGGCGGTTCTCACCGAGTACGACGACGCCGAGGTGCTGAAGCGGGCGGCCGACGAGCGTGCGCCGCCGGTCCCGGTCGACCTCCCCGAGCGAGACGCGGTGGCGGCCGACCTCCGGGTCCTCGGTTCGCTGTCGGCCCCGACCGGACTCCGCATCGCCGGACCCGAGTTCGACCCCTACTACGTCCACTCCGGGGGGTACGGCTACACGTGGTTCCGCGACGACGCCGAAATCTCGCGGTTCCTCCTCCACGCCGACCGGCGGTTCGGTCTCGGACTCGGCGACTGGCACGCCCGGAGCGCCGAGAGTTACTGCGCGACCCAACTGCGAGACGGGACGTGGCCCCACCGGGTCTGGCCCCGCAACCGGTCGCTCGCACCCGGATGGGCCAACAGCCACCTCTCGGTCGGCGACGACCCGGACTACCTCGACTATCAGGCCGACCAGACCGCCAGCGTCGTCGCGTACCTCGCCGACTCGCTCCCCGAACTCGACGCCGACCTCGCAAGTCGGACGAGAGAGACCCTCGCGGACGCGCTCGTCGGACTCGACCGGACGGTCGAGTCCGACGGCCTGCCGGTCGCCTGTCAGAACGCGTGGGAGGACGCCACCGGCCGGTTCTCCCACACCGCGGCGACGTTCCTCGAAGCGTACGCCACGGTCGCCGACGGCGAGGCGGACCTCGCCGCGGTGGGCGGAGTCGGACGGGTCGGCGACGACGCCGACCCGTCCGACCCGGCCGACCTCTCGGACCGCGCCCGAGCGCAAGCCGACCGGGTGTACGAGGCGCTCGACGACCTCTGGGTCCCCGACCGGGGAATCTTCGGCTATCGCCTCGTCGCGGAGACCGAGACCGGCGACGACGGGAGCGTCCGGTTCGAACCGGGTGACCTCGACACGCGGTGTGACTCGGGGTCGCTCGCGCTGGCGAGCGCGCACCGCGCGTACGACCGCGTGGGCGAGGTCGATGACCGCCGCCTCGACAGACTCGTCTCGCACGTCCGGACCGTGGTGGACGAACTCCACCGCGACCCCGACGCGAGTTCGGCCCGCGGGTTGGTCCGCTACGAGGGCGACGACTGGCGGACCCGCTCGCAGGACGACGAGAAGATTTGGACGGTTTCGACCGCGTGGGGCGCGTTCGCGTCGGCCAACCTCGCGGCGCTGTTGGCCGACCGCGACGACCCGCGGGCCGAGGAGTTCGCGGCGACGGCCCGCGACCTGCTGAGTCTGGTCCTGCCCGGCGGACCGCTCTGCCTGAATGGTGCGCTCCTGCCCGAACAGGTGTTCGACGAGGGCACGCCCGACAGCGCCACGCCGCTTGGGTGGCCCCACGCGCTCCGGACGACCACGCTCGCGTTGCTGGCCGAGCGAGACCTGTTGGCCGACGAACCCGCGGCCGTGCCGAGCGAGTAGGAAGAAGCGAGCGAAGCGAGCGAACCGAATTTTCAGACGGTCGGTGCCGCCGACTGCTCGGACTCGTACAACAGCGACTCGCCGTCGTCGGCGTCGAAGAGGTGGAGGTCCGCCGGGTCGAACGAGACGTGAACCGTCTCGCCGTTGTCGGGTTCCACGTCCGAGGGGACCCGCGCGATGAAGTCCTCGCCCACCGAGAGGTGGAGGTAGTTGTCCGACCCGACCGGTTCGATGACCTCGACGGTGGTCTCGACGGCGTTGTCGCCCGGTTCCGTGACCGTCACGTCCTCGGGTCGGACGCCGAGTTTCACCCTGTCGCGGCCCCGGACCGCGCTTCGGAGTCGGTCGTCTCGGAGTTCGTAGTCGAACTCGCCGTCCCCGACGAGTCGGGTGGTCCCGGCGTCCTCGACCGACACGTCGAGGAAGTTCATGCTCGGCGACCCGATGAACCCGCCGACGAAGGCGTTTGCCGGGTCGTTGTACACTTCCTTCGGGACGCCGGTCTGCTGGAGCTCGCCCCCGTCGAGGATGACGATGCGGTCGCCCATCGTCATCGCCTCCTCTTGGTCGTGGGTCACGTAGATTGAGGTGGTGCCCAGTTCGTTCTGGAGGCGCTGAATCTCGGTGCGCATCGTCGTCCGGAGTTTGGCGTCGAGGTTCGAGAGTGGTTCGTCGAACAGGAACACGTCGGGGTCCCGGACGATGGCCCGGCCGAGCGCGACCCGTTGTTTCTGGCCGCCCGAGAGTTCGTCGGGTTTCTGGTCTAAGAGGTCCTCGATGCCCATCATCGCGGCGGTGTCCCGGACTTTCTCGCGGCGTTCGTCCTTCGAGAGGTCGGTACTCATCCGCAGGCCGAACGCCATGTTCTGTTCGACGGTCTTGTGCGGGTAGAGCGCGTAGTTCTGGAACACCATCGCTACGTCCCGCTTGCGCGCGTGAACGTCTGTCACGTCGTCGTCGCCGATGTGGACGCCGCCGTCGGTCGGTCGTTCGAGACCGGCAATCATCCGCAGGGTGGTCGATTTCCCGCATCCCGACGGGCCGACGACGGTGACGAACTCGCCGTCTTCGACCGAGAGGTCAACGTCGTCCACGGCCACGATTTGGCCGTTGGAGTACTCCTTTCTGAGGTCGCGTAGCGTTACAGTCGCCATCGTTCTCCTTGCGTACGTCTGCCAAGGTTTAACTCTTGCCTTCTTCGCTAAATCTGTGACGCATTATTTCGTCGCTTTTCGAAGCGGTTCCCCCCGCGAATCGGTCCCGTCGGTCCGACAGTGGTCGCGCGACGGCGTGGTCCGACCGGACCGAGCGTCGGCGTCCGCTCGCGCGCGAGCGGACGCCTCGCCGAGGTGAGATAACTATACATTTCTCTTAGAAATACCTATATTGCTAAGACGTATTTATTCAGAAGGTCTCTCGGCGGTGCGCGGGTCGCGCACGGCGCGACCCGCGCCCGCGACCGACCCGGACGCCGTGGTCTCCTTCACGCGACGGGGGTCTCAGTTCTCTCGAGCGACGATACTCGACCTCGCGCGTCGGCGATGCGGTCGGCGATAGACGGCCAGCGCGCACGCGAAGCGTGAGCGCGGTTCGCCGTGACGACTGCCACTCGTCCGGACCCCTCGCCGCGACGAACCGAGGGATTTAGCCGGGCTTCCGACCCCAACGACGCCGAACGGCGCGGTTCGATTCCTTTTCTCACATCGCGTCTGCCGTGAAAGACCGTGTTGAAACCCAAGCCTTTAAGTCATGAACAACTAATTCAACACTTATTCACCCCATGACAATGAATCGCAGAACAGCTCTCAAGAGCATCGGCGTGACGGGACTCGTCGGCGCTCTGGCAGGGTGTGCGAGCGTTCAGGAGCAGAACGACACGACGACCAGCGGAGACGGCGGGAGCGACACCACCAGCGGCGACGACTCCGACCAGACCGAGACCACCGCGACCGGTCCCGCGGGGACCGCGAAGGCGTGGTACCAGCTTCAGGACACGGAGCTACAGGCCCGAAAGCAGGCGTTGAAGCAGTTCAACGGCGACTCGAAGCACGCCATAGAGGGGTCGGACATCTCCGACCTGAAGAAGAAGACCACGAGCGCGGTTCCGGCCGGACAGGGACCGGAACTGTTCGACTGGGCGCACGACTGGGTGGGCGACTACTACCAGCGCGGGTTCGTCACCGACCGGAGCGACCAACTCGGCGTCGAACTCGACACCTTCACCGACGCCGCGGCCGAGGCCGTCCGGTTCGATGGCAACGTAGTGGGTCTACCCTACGCCGCCGAGACGGTGACGCTCGTCTACAACAAGGAGATAGTGGACGAAGCGCCCGAGACCGTCGCCGACATGAAGTCCGCGATGGAGAAACACCACGACCCCGGCAACAACACCTACGGTCTCAGTTACCCCTTCGACCCTTACTTCGTCAGCGCGTGGGGTCAGGCGTTCGGCGGCTACTACTTCGACCCCGACAAGGACCCGATGCTCGGCCTGACCGACTCCAAGACCGTCGAGGGCATCCAGTTCGCGCTCGACAACTTCAAGCCCTACATGCCGAAGGACCCGAGCTACGAGGCCCAAGCCGCGCCGTTCTCGGAGGGAAACGCCGCGTTCGCCATCAACGGCCCGTGGTACCTCGCCACGCTCAACGAGAAGGGCGTGGACTTCGGCGTCACTACGCTCCCGACGCCCGAGGGCGGCGAACCCCAGCCCTACACCGGCATCCAGATGTGGTATTTCTCGAAGGCGATGGAGAACGACGACGCCAGCACCGCCGCCGCCCAGTCGTTCGCCGAGTGGTACGCCACCGACGAGGACCTGCTGAAGCAGGCCGCCAAAGAGCAGGGTAGCATCCCGGTTCTGGAGAGTCTCGCGGGAAGCGACGCCCTCCCCGCGGACGTGAAGGCGTTCTCAGAGACGGTCCAGATGGGCGTCCCGATGCCGACCCACCCCAAGATGGGGAAGGTGTGGCAACCGCTCACCGACGCGCTCACCAAGGTCTTCAACGGCGACGCGGGCGTCGAGAAAGCGATGGAGCAGGCCGAGAAGACCGTCCGAGAGAACTGGGAGTAGACCACACCAATGAGTACTGCCTCTCGCGTCGCCCGGCGGGTCGAGGACGTGCCCTTCCTCGAACGAGAAGACGCCTCGCTGTTGCTCGTGTTGCCCGGCCTGTTCGTCTTCTCGGCGTTCATGCTGTTTCCCATCCTCTACCTGCTGGGCATCTCCTTTACGAACGCCGAACCGTCGAACCTGTTCGCGGGCGAAGGTGCGCTGTCGGTGCTGACGTTCGGGGAGGCGGCGTTCGTCGGCGTCCAGAACTACGTCACCGTCCTGACCGACCCGCAGTTCTGGAACTCCTTCGGCATCACGTGGCTGTTCGTCGCCACGAGCGTCGTGCTGAAGTTGACGCTGAGCATCGGCGTCGCGCTGGTCGTCACCGGCGACCGAGTGCGTGGCAAGCGCGTGATGCGCTCGCTCATCATTATTCCGATGGGCCTGCCCGCTATCTTCACCATCACGGTGTGGCGCGGTATCTTCAGTTCCGCGGAGTTCGGACTGGCGAATCAGGTTCTCGGGGCACTGGGCTTCTCGTCGGTGTCGTGGCTGAGCGACCGTTGGATGGCGTTTCTCGCCTACAACGTCACCGAGGCGTGGCTAGCCTACCCCTTCATGGTCATCATCACCGTGAGTGCGCTTCAGGACGTGTCCGAGGAACTCCACGAAGCCGCGAAGGTAGACGGCGCGGGCTACTTCGCGCGATTCCTGCACGTCACCCTGCCGTCCATCAAGCGGCCGGTCCTGTTCGCGTCCATCCTGACGGCCGCGGCGTCGTTCCAGCAGTTCCTCATCCCCTACGTGTTCAATCAGGGCGGTCCGGCGCGCGCGAACGAACTCATCGTCGTCTACGGCTACCGAGAGGCGTTCACCTACTTCGAGTACGGACAGGGCGCGGCGATTAGCCTCGTCGCCATCGCGTTCATCGGAGCGTTCATGTGGCTGAACGTCAAGCGCGGGAAACTCGCGGACGGGGTGAACGACGCGTGAGTCTGCTCCGTTCGGTCGCTCGGAACCTCAGAGACGATGCGGTGGGACTAGCGACGACGCCGGTCGAGGTGTTCCGGGAGGCACGCTACACCGCTCGCGGGATTCGGAAGGGTGAGATTTCGCCGGTGCGACCGCTCAAGAGTCTCGGACTGACGGCCGGTGCGTTAGTCGTTGTCCTCACGCTTCTGTTCCCCATCTACTGGATACTCGTCTCGGCGCTGTCGGGGTCCGGCGGGTCGATACACTCCGTGGACGGCCTGCGATTGTTCCCCGAGCAACCGTCGGTCCAACCGTTCGTCTGGGTTCTGGGCGACCTCATCGTACCGAGCTACCGCATCGCGCTGGGCATCCCGCTCACCGACGCGGCACTGGTGTTCGACACGCCACGGATTGCGTTCCTCGACGCCTCGGCCTACGGCGTCGAGAACCCTTCGGACTTCAAGAAGTTCCTGTGGAACAGTCTCACCGTCGCCATCCCGACGGTCATCCTGTCGATGTGTCTGGTCGTCCCCGGCGCGTACGCGCTCTCGCGCCGGAAGTTCATCGGCCGCCGGAAGATTCTGTTCGGCTACGTGCTGTTGACGCAGGTCGGCGGCGGTCTCGGAATCGCACTGCTCATCGGACTCTACACCGTGTTCGTGCAGGTCGGACTCAACGACAGCAAACTCGCGCTGTCGGTGTACTACGCCGCGACAGCGGTCCCGTTCAACACGTGGCTGTTGAAGACCTACATGGACGGCATCCCGGTCTCCTACGAGGAGGCCGCGGTCGTAGACGGCGCTCCCGCGTGGCGGGTCGTCGTGGAAGTCATCCTTCCGCTGTCGAAGGCGGGACTGGCGACGGTCTTCATCTTCACCTTCCTCACGGGGTGGACGGAGTTCGTCGTCGCCCAGACGTTGCTCGGGACCGACAACTACACCCTGCCGGTCGGGTTGTTCTCGCTGGTCAGCGAGTACTCGGTGCCGTGGGCGCGGTTCTCGGCGTTCGCGCTCACGTTCGCCTCACCCATCATGCTCGTCTACCTGTTCGCCCAGCGGTACATCGAGGGCGGTCTCTCGTTCAGCGGGATGGAAGGCTGACCCGTCCCGGTCCCGTCCTGTAACCTCGAAGTCACTCTTTTCGGGCGTCGGTGACTTTCGGTCGTCCCGGCCGGAAACGAAGGCGAAGCGGCCGATACGCGGAACTGCCGGTGACGCTCCGACGTTCCAACGAAATTCTGGAATGAGAACATACTTTCGGGACGCCCGTCGAAAGGACGCCATGGACCAGACGGTCGCCGTCGCCCACTACCCCGAAGGCGCTGGCCACGCGACTCGGATGCTCGCCGTCGCGCAGGCCTTCGAAGACGCGGGTGCGGAGATTGCGCTCGCTGGCGGCGGCCCCGGTTCCCGATTCATCGAACACAACGGCTACGAGGTGTTCCGGGCCGCGCCGGTCGATTACATCGGCGACTACCAGCAGGGTTCCCTCGGCCGGGTCCTCACCAGAAGCCTCCCCTACAGCGGTAAGCGCGTCTTCGACTTCGTTCGGTGGCTCCGGCGCGAGGACCCCGCGGCGCTGGTGACGGACGACATGTTCGCGGCGATGGCCGCGCCGCTGACCGGGACCCCGCTCTACATCGTCACGCACAACGCGGCGTCCTACTACGACGCCGCCGTCGAACAGGTGTTCACGTGGCTCCTCAACCGCTACCAGTTGGGTGCCGCCGAGTCGTTCCTCTACCCGGCGGTGTGGCCGCCCGACGAGGGCGACCCGCCGGGCGTGACTCACGTTCCGCCCGTCGCGCTCGACCCCGGAGACTGTCCGCCGCCCGAAGACGACGTGGACGTGTTGGTCGTTCCGAGCGTCTACTCCACGAACTTCGACGTACTCGCCGAGACCCTGCGGACCGAAGGCCACGAGGTGACGCTGGTCGGCGACGAGGCGTGGGAACCGGTTCCCGCGCTCTTGCCGTGGATTCGGGCCGCCGACGTGGTGGTGTGTTCGGGCTACTCCACCGTGATGGAGGCCGCAGTCGGCGGCACGCCCTGCGTCGTCTACCCGTTCACCGACGAGCAACACGGCGTGACCCGGGTCCTCGAACGCAAAGGCGTTCGGGGCTTTCAGGTCGAACACTCCGTGACCCACGTCGCCCGAGCGGTCCGACATCCGCCGAACGAACCGGACCACGACAACGGGGTCGAACGGGTCGCCGACCACGTTCTCGCGGAGTTGACCTGACCAGTTTTTGCCACTGTCGGAACGACGAACCCCGTCCCCCTCGAAACGGAGGACATGGCTCGGGTCACGGCGGGGGGGCGTCTCCACTTCGGCTTTCAGAATCTCTCGTTGGCGCACGCGCGACTCTACGGGTCGCTCGGGATTGCGCTCGACTCGCCGCGCGTCGTCGTGACCGCCGACGCCGCCGAGACAGTGCGATGTGACCACGACGACGCCCGCGAGTACGCCCGACGAGCGACCGAACTGCTCGACGTGCCGGGTGCGGACGTGACAATCGAGCGGACGCTCCTCCGCCACGTCGGACTCGGGAGCGGAACCCAGTTGGCACTCGCGGTCCTCGCGGCGGTCGCTCGCGCCCACGACCGCGAGCGGCGGGTTCGGGAGCGCGCGCCCAAACTCGGTCGGGGTGGGCGGAGCGGGGTCGGGGTCGCCACGTTCGAGTCGGGCGGATTCGTCGTGGACTCCGGCCACCCAACCGAGCGGTTCACCGCCGACCGACCGCCGCGCGGGGAGTGGTCGGTCCCGGCGGTGGCGGCCCGCCACGAGGTGCCCGACGACTGGCGGTTCGTCGTCGTCCTGCCCGACTCCGAACCCGGTCGGAGCGGCGACGGCGAGGACGAGAGCATGCGGTCGGTGGTCGAGAGCGCGGACCCGAAACTCGCCGACGAAATCGCCGCAGTCGTCGCTCGGCGCGTCCTGCCCGCGGTCGCCGAGGGGGACGCCGACGACTTCGGCGCGGCCGTCGCCGAAGTCGGCCGTCTCAACGGCGCGTGGTACGCCGACGAGCAGGGCGGGGTCTACCGACCGCCGGTCGGCGAACTCGTCGCGCGCCTCTCGGAGTCGGCCGCGATAGCTGGCGCTGGCCAGTCGTCGTGGGGTCCCGCGGTGTACGGCGTGACGACCGAAAACCGGGTCGAGGCCGCCCACGAAGCGGCCCACGCCGCACTCTCGGCGGCGGGCGTCGGCGGTGAGGTGCTGGTCGCCGAACCGCGCAACCGGGGTGCGCGGGTCGAACGCGAGTAGGTAGATAGGTAGGTAGATGGCTCAGCCCTCTCGGGGTAGTCGGACTGGCGGTCCCGCGGCGCGCGGGCAGTGCCCGCGCGCCGCCCGCGCCCAGAACCGCGCGAGGCGTCCGGGCAGGGTTCGTCGCGTCTCGGTACTTGAACCTTTGTGCAGGACGCGCCCGGAGTCTTTGTGCAGGACGCGCCCGGAGTGTCAGACCCCGGGACGCGCCGCGTCTGCGCTCGCGTTCGCGAGCGCAGACGCACGCGGGGAGGAACGGGGGCGCGGTGCGGTGGCAGTGCGGTGGCAGTGCGGTGCTGTGGCGGTACGGTGCGGTGCTGTGGCGGTACGGTGCGGTGCTGTGGCGGTACGGTGCGGTGCTGTGGCGGTACGGTGCAGTCTGATTGGCTCAAGCAGTCGCTCCCGTTCTCGTCGTCGTTCCACGTCGCCGTTCACGTCGAAGCGGTCCCTCGTCGTCCTGCGTCACCGTGCGGCGTGGTCGCGGTGGCGTTCTTCGCCGGTTCGAGTCGGCCCGGTGCGCTGATGACCCGTCTCCGCAACCGGATACAATTTTATAGTTATGCTTAAGAAATATTTAACCATTTTAAGAAAACAAAATTCTGTTCAAAACGAGACACACCGCTACTGAACCCTCGGCGAACCACCGCAGACGAAAGACCCAAGCACCGCGATTGAGACGTTCGACCCGAGAGACATGGCCAGAGTTCCGTTCGGCGTCTCCCGACTCGACGACATCATCGGCGGCGGCGCACCGCCCGGAAGCGTCGTCCTGCTGGCGGGCGAGGCCGGGGCCGGTGCCCGCGAGTTCTGCTACACGTCCGCGACCATCAACGGGTTGGCCCACACCGACGAGGAGCAGTTCGAACTCCACTACGGCGACGTGTCCGACCGCGCGGCGGTCCCCGAGGACATTCACTACGTCTCGTTCACCGCCAGCGGGGACGAACTCCGCCGAGAAATCGAGTTCACGATGAGCGAGGAACTCGTCCACGCGGGCGTCTCGACCGTCGAGTTCGCCGACTTCAGTCAGGAGTACTTCCAACTCTCGGCGATTCCCCGCGAGTGGTACACCAGAAAGACCCAGACCATCACGGACCTCGGACAGGGAAGCGACCGCCGCGGCGTGTTGGAGGCGCTCGGCGAGTACCTCAACGAGTACGCTTCGGGCAACCTCGTCGTCATCGACTCGCTGACGGACCTCGCCCGCGCGCCGAACGAACACTTAGACTGGAGCGACATCACCCTGCTGGTCAAAGGGCTTCAGAAGGCCTCGCGCGCGTGGGACGGCCTGATTCTCGTCCTCGTCAATCAGGAAGCCCTCTCGGACACCCAGATGGGGAGTCTGATGGGCGCGGCCGACGGCACCATCGCCTTCGAGTGGGAGACCGGCGGCAACGAACGCGACCGGGTGATGTTCGTCCGGGAGTTCCGCGGGGTGCTGTCGAGGTTGGAGCAAGAGGACATCATCCGCTTCGAGACGGAGATTCACGACGGCGGATTCGACATCAGTAACGTGCGGAAGATTCGGTGAGAGGGTCTGTGAGCATCTCATTATTTTTATACCGTTTGTAGACTGGGCTAATTCATAGAATAGGTGACAAAATCCGAAGCCGATTATTTTAGTGCTTCTTTGAGGGGTTCGTACGCCATACTCTCCGGTGTATCTTCAGCACGACCGACGATAGTCAGCATTTTCAGTGGACCTCTCCCGACGTAGACCTCGCCGCGTCGTCGCTGATGACCTGCCTCAAGATGTGTTTCTTGGCTATCTTCAGGTGGATGCCAATGGGTGTTCGGGTGCTTGTTCTCCGGGAAATCAAGCGTGTACTGACCCCCTCCCGGTCCCGAAACCCGCACTTCCACACCATTTTGCGTTTCGGTGATTGCATCTACACTTGAAAAATTCGTATCTCGTTCTTCGGCTGTTGCGGTCCAAAGAATAGTATCGCCCACTTCTAGACGCTCTACCACCGAGTAGAGGTTTGTCATAATTTACTTAGCCGTTTAGATTTTATTAATCCTCCTATAATTTTTGGGATTATAGATTGTGAATGATTGACGCGAAAAGCTTCCTTCGCCGTACTTATTACACTCACACATGCCCATCAGCATCGACCAGTTCGACGAGGACCCGACCCCCATCCTCGACCTCCAAGAAGGAACCAACCCCTACCGCATCCTCCAGTTCCTCGCCGAGAACGACACGCAAGCCTTCACGCAGACCGAGATTCACGAGGCGACCGGCATCAAGCGCGGGAGCGTCGGAGCCACCTTGTCACGCCTCGAAGACCGCAATCTCGTCCGACACCGCGGACGCTACTGGGCCATCGCCGAGGACGACCGAATCGCCGGGTACGCGGCCCAGATGCGGGCTACTTCGGCGTCTACGAACGACGACTACTACGGCGAGGAATGACTCACTCGGCCACGTACTCCCCGTCCGTCCGCTCCACCAACCCCAACAGCACGCCCCACTCCAGCAGATACCCCACGCGCTCGCCCCAAATCTCCTCCCACGAGTTCGGATTCTTGTGATGCTCCCACGTCGGCACCTCGCTCTCGAACGCCGCAAACACCTCCTCGGCGGAGAGCGACCCCTCCGCCGTCTCCAGAATCTCCAGCACCGCCGGGACCCCGAAGACGTTCTCGCGGAACCGCTCGCGCAGGAACTCCGGCGTCGGGTCCTCGCGCGTCCGGGTGAACCCCGACGGCCCTTCCTCGGCGAGTCCCAACGCCCGCAGGAACGTCAGCCACGTCCGGGCGGCGTCACGACTCGTCAGGTCGGTCCGGTCTAACATCCGGGCACAGCAGTCGTCTTCGCTCCCCGGCACGAGGGGGACCGCGCGCTGGGCGTCGGCCACGAAGTCGAGGTCCGCGGGCGGTTCGGGAACCAGTTTGAATTGCATCTCTCTTCACCTCCGTTCGTCGCGGTCAGATACCGAAGCTCTCGGTCAGCAGGTCTTCGTCTCGCTCGCCCACGACGTAGGTGTCGCCGCCCACCACGTCCACGGTGGCTTGAGCGGGCGCGAAGACGCTCTCGTCTACCTCGTAGAAGTCCCAATCGACCGACTCGAAGATGTCGGCGAAGTGGGTGCCGTACTCGTCGTTGGCCGTCGAGACTATTTCCTCGAAGCGGTCGAACTCCTCGCGGACGGTCAGGTGGACCTGCCCGCCGTAGGCCAGCGCGTCGTTGGTCCGGGCGATGGCGGTCTCTTCGTCCCCGGCGACCGGCGCGACCGGTGCGGACCCCGCGACGCTAATCACGTCCAGCGGGTCGTAGCCCAGTTCCGAGAGGCGGAAGACCGCCATCTCCGCGGCGCGCGAGGCGATGCTGACGCTCCCCGCCACGCTCGCGGTGGGAACCGACGGGAGGAAGACGCTACTCGATTCGACGCCGGTCAGGTCCGCGACGTGTTCGGCGACCGACTCGGTGGGGTAGTCGTCGCTCTCGACGGCCAGCACCGCGAAGTCCGACACGTCCTCGTAGCCGACGCGCGCGAACTCGTCTTCCTCGGCGACCAGCGCGCGGGCCGGACCGCTCCCGAGACCCTCGTAGTCCTCGGTCCTGACTTCCCACCCGGCCTTCTGCGAGCAGAGCAGGGCCAGCGCGGGGTGGTCGCTCGTCAACTCGACGTGCTGGAGCGGCGCGCCCGCAACCTCGCCCATCCGGGTCTGGACGGTGGCGAGACCCGCGGTCTGCATCTCCGCGAGGAGGAGACCGGCCTCGATTCCGCCGTCGAACTCGTGACCGAAGTCGAGGACGGTGGCCCCGTTGTCGAGTTCTCTCGCTCCGATGTCCAACTCCTCGGCGAAGTCCAGCGCCTCGTCCGCGAGTTCGAGCGCGTTCCGGTTCAGGCTATCCATGCGCGTCGATTGGGCGTCACCCCGTAAACCGTTTATCAGTCGCTCTCAGTTCGGGACAGGTTGTCTCGGAACGCAGTCGAGGACGTTCGCACGACGAAAACGGAGTCGCGGGCTATCGCTCCCGCTTGGCCTCCCGACCCAGCGCGTCTTCAACCGCATCTACCTTCTCGTGCGCGCGTTGCTCGCGCGTGCGCTTGTCGTCTATCTTCAGGAACGTACTCACCCGGTCGCCGTCCACGGCTTCGTGGGCGGCCTGCGCCGCGGCGAACAACTCGTCCACGGAGTCGGCTTCGATGACGGTCCCCATCGGGTTGGTCTCGTAGGACACGTCGAAGTCGTCCAGCGCGGCGACGGCCTTCGCTACCTCGTCGGCCATGCTGTCTTCGACGACCGGCGCGACACTCAGGAGTGCGATTGCGGTCATGAACGAATTAACCGAAGCGGGCCGACGCCTTTGGAGTTTGGTCCGAATCGCCGTCGGGTTCGGAGTCGTCGGCGATTCGCTACGCTGGCGGGTCGGTCTCGTCGGGGAGCCACGTCTCGTGGAGGTGGACCCACTCGACGCCGTTGGGCGCGTCGGCGCGGCGGAACAGCGCGCTACTGACTCGCCCCTCCCACCCGCCGTCGGCGCGTTGCCACTCCTCGTAGGTCACGAGGCAACTGTCCGCGCTCTCGGCGCGCGTCCGGACGTTCGCCACGCGAATCTCGAACGGCGGGTCGGCGTCCGCGAACGTACCGTGACCGTTCCGGAGGTCCGCGCGGAGCGTCTCCCCGTCGCGCCGGTCGCCGGTCGGCGAGACAATCTCGAAGTCGTCGGGGACGACCGCTTCCGCCCGGTCGTACTCGTCGTCGGTCAGGCGTCCGGCCAACCAGCCTTCGATGAACTCGTGGAACTCCCGGACCTCTCGCTCGGCGTCGTCGCTGAGTGACATCCCGCGTGTTAGTGGGACCCGCGCGGACTTAACCGTGGGTCCTCACCCGACCGCTCTCGGGCGTTTCGGTCGTCCCCTGACTCCACCGACCGACTCCTTCGGTTCTGACCGACTCCTTCGACTCTGATTCTCGGCGCGTGCGGGCGCGACCCTCGTGGTCGCGCCCAACGCGCGAAGTCGGCCGCGGATGCGGCCGACGAGGATGGGGAGGTTCGAGGCTGTCGCGGTGCAGTGCGGGGCGGTGCGGTCCTGATAGGAGTCGGCAGTAGCTAGCTCCGACGAAACAGACAGCGGACTCTCGGGTCGGACGGGAGACTTTCTAGCCGGACGACGGACTCGCCGGTACGGAAGTGTCCGCCGAGAAATAGACGAGCGTACACGGAGTCGTGACTCCGGAAGAAGTTAGCGTCCGAAAGAAGTGCGCTGGCGGGGATTTGAACCACGCCGAGACGTTCCTGCTCACTTCGTTGCGCGGGCGTGCGACTCGTCTACTTCGAATCCCTTCCGCATACATCGGAAACACGCTCGCAGAGCGATAAAACGCTCTGCTCGACGTGTTGTTTCCGTAGAAGTGCGCTGGCGGGGATTTGAACCCCGGTTGCGACCATGGCAAGGTCACGTGATACCACTACACTACCAGCGCCCTGCGACTGCATTTCCAGATAATGCCCGGCCACTAAATAAGACTTCCGAATCGAACTAGAATCGGGAGACAGTGACACGATTCAATGGGCGATTTCCGGCACTACGGGCTTTGTGACGGCCCCCCACGGCCGGAACCAAAGCGGCATCCTTTTAAGACCCAAGCCGGTACGATTCGCTACAGTCTAGTGAGCGGGCGTCGAAGCGTCACGGTATGACCTTCAGCGTACTCGTTCCGTCATCCCTCGTCCGGGAAGCCGAAGACAAGCGCGAGGCGACTCGAAAAATCGGTTACGTCGCTCGCGCGGCGACGGTGTTCCGGGCCGACCGCATCGGGGTCTTTCCCGACCCCGACGGCGAGCGGAGATGGGGTGGCGGGTTCGTAAGCACCGTGTTGGAGTACGCCGCGACGCCGCCCTACCTCCGAAAGGAGGTATTCGGCAAGCGGGACGAACTGGAGTACGCGGGCGTCCTACCGCCGCTCCGCGCCCCCTCACTGACCGGCTCCGAATCCGAGGGTTCGGGGTCGTTAAGACAGGGAATCGTGACCGAGGTCGGACCTGAAGGGCGCGTTCGGGTCAATTGCGGACTGCAACACCCGATTTCGCTCGTCGTGCCGCCAGAAATGGAGGTCGGCGAGGGGAAGCGCGTAACCGTCAGGATCTCTTCGCGAAGTCCGGTCCGTGCGAAACTCGTAGACGAACCCCTCTCGGGTTTGTCGGTGACGCGCACGGACCTTCCGGCGGCCCTCGACCGCGACGACGCGGGCGTTCGAATCGCAACGTCCCGCCACGGGGTCGAGTTGACCACCCGGCGGTTGACCGAACTGGTCGGCCGGACCGAACGCGACGGCATGACCGTCGCGTTCGGTTCACCGGGTCGAGGCCTGCCGGAGATGCTCGACCTCCCCATCGACTCGCTGGCCGATACGTGGCCAGTCGGGGAGGACGAGGCGGACGCGGAGTCCGGAGTCGAATCGGGCGCACCCGGCCGGTTTGACCTCTGGCTGAACGCGGTTCCGAACCAAGGTAGCGAGGTCGTGCGAACCGAAGAAGCGATGTTCGCCGCACTCGGCTGCCTGAACCTCAAAGAGAAGTGATACGATGCCAGAAACAAGCAGACCACGCAAAGGTTCGCTAGGGTTTGGCCCCCGCACGCGCGCGACCAGCGAGGTTCCGCGCTTCAACTCGTGGCCCGAAGGAGACGGCAATCCGTCTCTCCAAGGCTTCGCGGGTTACAAGGCCGGTATGACCCACGTGGTAATGGTGAACGACGAATCCAACTCCCCGCGAGAAGGGATGGAGGAGACCGTTCCCGTTACTATCGTGGAGACGCCGCCGATGCGGGCGGTCGCTCTGCGAGCCTACGAAGATACGCCGTACGGCAAGAAGCCGCTGACGGAAGTGTGGGGCGACGACTTCCACGACGACCTCTCGCGCACGCTCGACGTGCCGGAGGACTACGATGTCGATGCCGCCGAAGACGAACTGCGCGAAGCAGTCTCGAACGGCGATGTCGCCGACCTTCGCGTCGTCACCCACACCGTTCCGGACGAAATCCCCAGCGTTCCCAAGAAGAAGCCCGACGTGATGGAGACTCGCGTCGGTGGCGGGTCGCTCGGCGACCGCGTCGATTTCGCGCTGGACCTCCTCGCTGACGGCGGGGAACACGCCATGAACGACGTGTTCCGCGCAGGCGAGTACACGGACATCAGCGGCGTCACGAAAGGTAAAGGCACGCAGGGTCCCGTCAAGCGATGGGGCGTCCAGAAGCGGAAGGGCAAGCACGCCCGGCAGGGATGGCGACGACGGATTGGCAACCTCGGTCCGTGGAACCCATCCCGCGTCCGCTCGACGGTGCCCCAGCAGGGCCAGACCGGATACCACCAGCGTACCGAACTCAACAAGCGCCTCGTCGACATCGGCGACGGCGACGACATCAACGTGGACGGCGGCTTCGTCAACTACGGCGAAGTCGACGGCCAGTACGCGTTGGTCAAGGGTTCGGTCCCCGGTCCGGACAAGCGTCTCCTGCGTTTCCGCCCGGCCATCCGGCCGAAAGACCAGCCGCGCCTCGACCCCGAGGTACGGTACGTAAGCACCGAATCGAATCAGGGATAAACTATGCAGGCAACTATCCGCAACCTCGACGGCGAGGAAGACGGTTCCGTGGACCTGCCGGACGTGTTCGACAAGACTGTCCGGCCGGACCTCATCAAGCGAGCCGTTCTCGCCGCGCAGGCAAACCGAAAGCAGGACTACGGTGCCGACGACTACGCCGGGATGCGAACCTCGGCGGAGTCGCCCGGTAGCGGTCGCGGGATGGCTCACGTCCCCCGGACGAACGGGCAGGGCGCACGAGTGCCCCAGACCGTCGGGGGTCGCAAGGCCCACCCGCCGAAAGAAGAGAAAGACCGGAC
This sequence comes from Halorussus caseinilyticus, assembly GCF_029338395.1. Lineage (NCBI taxonomy): Archaea > Methanobacteriati > Methanobacteriota > Halobacteria > Halobacteriales > Haladaptataceae > Halorussus > Halorussus caseinilyticus. The sequence goes on along the minus strand of NZ_CP119809.1, from coordinate 2,368,833 downwards.
GCTCGACATCAACACGAAGGAGCGAAAGAAGGCAATCCGAAGCGCAGTCGCGGCGACTGCCGACGCCGACCTCGTGGCCGAGCGCGGCCACCGCTTCGACGAGGACCTCGACCTACCGCTCGTCGTGAGCGACGACTTCGAGGACCTCGTGAAGACCAAGGAGGTCGTCTCCTTCCTCGAATCGGTCGGCTTGGACGCCGACATCGAGCGTGCCGAGGAGAACAAGACGGTTCGTGCCGGGAAGGGTACGACTCGTGGTCGCAAGTACAAGACGCCGAAGTCCGTGCTGTTCGTGACCAGCGAGGAACCCTCGAAGGCCGCCCGCAACCTCGCGGGTGCCGACGTTGCGACCGCACGAGAGGTCAACGCCGAGGACCTCGCGCCCGGTACCCACGCTGGCCGACTCACCGTCTGGACCGAGAGCGCAGTCGAGGAGGTGGCCGACCGATGAGCGTCATCGAGTACCCGTGGGTCACCGAGAAGGCGATGAACGAGATGGACTTCCAGAACAAGCTCCAGTTCATCGTGGACCTCGACGCCGAGAAGCCGGAAATCCGCGACGAAATCGAAGACCAGTACGAGGTCACCATCGAGAAGATAAACACGCAGGTCACCATGAACGGTGACAAGAAAGCGACGGTGACTCTCTCGGAGGACGACGACGCGCAAGAAGTCGCCTCCCGAATCGGGGTGTTCTGACACATGGGACGACGAATCCAAGGACAGCGACGTGGCCGCGGGACGCCGACGTTCCGCGCCCCCTCGCACCAGTACAAGGCGGACCTCACGCACAAAAAGCCCGAAGAGGTCGATACCGTCTCCGGAACGGTCGTGGACATCGAACACGACCCCGCACGGAGCGCGCCGGTCGCCGCCGTCGAGTTCGAGGACGGCGACCAGCGACTCATCCTCGTGCCCGAAGGCGTCGGCGTCGGCGAGACCATCCAAATCGGCGTCAGCGCCGAAATCAAGGAGGGCAACACGCTTCCGCTCGCCGAGATTCCGGAAGGAGTCCCGGTGTGTAACGTCGAGCGACAACCCGGCGACGGCGGTAAGTTCGCTCGCGCCTCCGGCGTGAGCGCCAACCTCGTCACGCACGACCGCGACGCCGCAGTCGTGGAACTGCCCAGCGGCGAGGTCAAGCGCCTCTCGCCCGACTGTCGGGCGACCATCGGCGTGGTCGCAGGCGGCGGCCGAACCGAGAAGCCGATGGTGAAGGCGGGCAACAAGTACCACAAGATGAAAGCGCGCGGCACCAAGTGGCCGAACGTTCGCGGCGTGGCGATGAACGCCGTAGACCATCCGTTCGGCGGCGGTGGCCGCCAGCACCCCGGCAAGCCCAAGTCCGTCTCGCGGAACGCTCCGCCGGGCCGGAAGGTCGGGGACATCTCGTCCCGGCGCACGGGACGGGGAGGTAACTGACCATGAGCGAAGGCGAATACCGAACCGGCCGTGACGGTGAGTTCACCTACCGCGGCTACGACCTCGACGAGTTGCAGGACATGAGTCTGGACGAAGTTGCAGAACTGCTTCCCGCACGACAGCGGCGAACCATCGAGCGCGGTCTGTCCGCCGAGCAGGAGAAACTGCTCGAAGAGGCTGGCGAAGCCACCGAGGAAGGGTCGGCCAACGACCCCATCCGGACGCACCTGCGAAACATGCCGATTCTCCCCGAGTTCGTCGGCAAGACGTTCGCGGTGTACAACGGCCAGAGCTTCGACCGCGTGCGGGTCGAACCGGAGATGCTGGGGCACTACCTCGGCGAGTTCCAGTTGACCCGCAAGTCGGTCGAACACGGACAGGCCGGTATCGGCGCGACCCGCTCCTCGAAGTTCGTGCCACTCAAGTGATACCATGGGAATCAGTTACAGCGTCGAGACCGACCCGGACACCACCGCCAAGGGGATGCTCCGGGAGCGGCACATGAGCCACAAGCACAGCAAAGCCATCGCCCGCGAAATCAAGGGCATGACCGCTGACGAGGCACGCGAGTACCTCCAGCAGGTCATCGACGGTGAGCGGTCGGTGCCGTTCAAGCAGCACAACAGCGGCGTCGGCCACCGAAGCGACATCGACGGCTGGGACGCCGGTCGCTACCCCGAGAAGGCTAGCGAGGCCTTCCTCGACCTCATCACGAACGTCGTCAACAACGCCGACCAGCAGGGCTTTGACGGCGAGACGATGGAGATTATGCACGTCGCCGCCCACAAAATCGGCGAGGTGCAGGGCCGGAAACCCCGCGCGATGGGACGCGCCAGCGCGTGGAACACGCCCGAAGTAGACGTAGAACTCGTACTCAAAGAGGTGCAAGAATAATGGCAGACGAACAAGAGTTCATTCACGACGGGCTTCAGCGGTCCCAAATCGACGAATTCTTCGCCGACGAACTCGGCCGCGCGGGATACGGTGGCATGGAAGTCGCCAAGACCCCGATGGGCACTCAAATCGTGCTCAAGGCCGAGAAGCCCGGTATGGTCATCGGCAAGGGCGGGAAGAACATCCGGAAGATTACCACGCAACTCGAAGAGCGGTTCGACCTCGAAGACCCGCAAATCGACGTGCAGGAAGTGGACGAACCGGACCTCAACGCCCGCATCGTCGCCGACCGACTCGCCAACGCACTCGAACGCGGTTGGTACTTCCGGAAAGCCGGTCACACCACCATCGACCGCATCATGGACGCCGGTGCCCTCGGTGCCGAAATCGTCCTCTCCGGGAAGGTCACCGGTGCGCGCTCGCGCGTCGAGAAGTTCAACCGCGGGTACATCAAGCACAACGGCGAACCCGCCGAGGACATCGTAGACCACGGCCAAGGGGTCGCGGTCCTCAAACTCGGCACCATCGGCGTGGACGTGAAAATCATCCCGCCGGGAGCCAACCTCCCCGACGACTTCGAAATCGAAGAGGGCGCGAGTCCCGAGGAAATCGTCCCCGAGGCAGTCGAGGCCAACGAACAGGCTGGCGTCGAGGAACTCCTCGAAGAGCCGACCGACGAGGAACTCGAAGAACTCCGCGACGACGAGGAGGCGGGCGAGGAGCCTGCCGAAGTCGGCGAGGAAGAACTCGACGAGGAAGTCGTCGAAGAGGTCATCGAGGACGAGTCGAGCGACGAGTCGGCTGAGGAAGCCGAGGAGTCGGTCGAAGAGGAACTCGACGAACTCGAAGAAGAGGTCGAACAGGAAGCCGAAGACCTCATGGACGAGATGGAAGACGAGGAGAGTGAGGAATAATGGCAATCCTTCACACCGAGGAAATCCGCGACATGACGCCCGCAGAGCGCGAGTCGGAACTGGAAGACCTCGAAACCGAACTCCTCAACGCGAAGGCCGTGAAAGCCGCCGGTGGCGCACCGGAGGACCCCGGCCGATTCAAGGAACTTCGCCGGACCATCGCGCGAATCAAGACGGTTCAGCGCGAGGAAGGCGACCTCGAAGACACAGACGAAGAATAACCGAACCATGCCACTCACACCCGAGACGCTGACGCGACACGAACTCAACGGACTCCCCGTCCGCGTCGTAGACGCGCCGAACCCGGACCTCGTGGGAATCGAGGGCCGGGTCGTCGCCGAGACGCAGGGGACGTTGAGCGTCGCGTCCGCCGACCGGGTGCGGCAGGTGCCAAAGCAGGGCTCGACATTCGAGTTCGCGCTCACAGATGAATCCGCCGGGGTCGAGAAGGCTCCGGGGACCGCGTTCAAACGTGGGTCGGAAACTGCCGGAGTCCGCTCCGGTCAGTCTGGTCCATGCGAGAGCGTGGCCTACGTTACGGTGGATGGCGCGCGGTTGCTCTCACGACCCGCATTGCGCACCGAGAAGGCAGGTGACTCTAAATGGCAATAGGACTGAACGTATCAGAGCCGGAGGGAACCTGCTCCGACGAGAACTGTCCGTTCCACGGAAGCCTTTCCGTGCGCGGCCAGACCCTCGAAGGAGAGGTTGCCTCCACCGACATGGACAAGACCGTAATCGTCGAGCGAGAGTACGACGTTCCGGTTCCGAAGTACGACCGATACATGAAGCGTCGGTCGCGCGTTCCGGCACACGCGCCGGACTGTCTGGAACTGGAAGTCGGCGACACGGTTCGTATCGCAGAGACCCGACCGCTTTCGAAAACGAAGAGCCACGTCGTCGTCGAGCAGTTCGAGACGACGCGGAGCTTCGGCGCGGGCGGAACCGAACAACAAGACGAAACGGAGGGCGAAGAGTAATGGAAGCGCTCAAAGCCGACGTGACGCAGGGACTCTCGAAGGGGTCGCTGCTGACGTGTGCCGACAACACCGGCGCGCGTGAACTCAAGGTCATCAGCGTTTCCGGCTACTCGGGTACCAAGAGCCGACACCCCAAAGCGGGCATCGGCGACAAAGTGACCGTCTCGGTCACGAAGGGTACCCCCGAGATGCGACGGCAGGTGCTGGAAGCGGTCATCGTCCGCCAGCGCAAGTCTATCCGTCGTCCCGACGGTACCCGCGTCAAGTTCGAAGACAACGCGGCCGTCATCATCGACGACGTGGAGGAACCGCGCGGGACCGAAATCAAGGGTCCCATCGCGCGGGAAGTCGCAGAGCGGTTCGGAAGCATCGCAAGCACCGCTACGATGATAGTATGACTAAGCAACCACGCAAACAGCGAAACCAGACCGAGCACGCCTCGCTCCACGAGCGACACGAGCACGTCAAGGCGACGCTCGCCGACGACCTCCGCGAGGAGTTCGACGCCCGTAGCGTCCGCGTCAACGCGGGCGACACTGTCGAGGTCATGCGCGGGGACTTCGCCGGAGAGGAAGGCGAAGTTATCAAAGTGGACCTGCGCGATGCCGTCGTCCACGTCGAGGACGTGACCCTCGAGAAGGCCGACGGCGAAGAGGTCCCGCGACCGCTCGACGCGAGCAACCTCCGCGTGACCGACCTCGACCTCGAAGACGACCGGCGCGAGGCGCGCCTCCGAGGTGAGAACGAATGACCAAGCATCAGAAACGACTCTCAGTTCCGAAGTCCTGGCCGGTCGAACGTAAGACCGAAACCTTCACCGTGAAGGCCGACTCCGGCCCGCACGGAGAGGACGGCGTTCCCCTGCTCATCCTGCTACGGGACGTGCTGGGCTACGTCCAGTCCCGGAAGGAAGCACGGTACGCGCTCGACCAAGGGAACGTGCTGGTCAACGGCGACGACAGCGTCGCCGAGGACCGGCCCATCGGGATGTTCGACATCGTTGCGTTCATCGAGCGAGAAGAGTACTACCGCGTCTTCCCCGACGAGGGCGGTCGGCTCGCGCTGACCCCCATCGACGCGGACGCCGCCGGTAGCAAACTCGGCAAAATCGAGGACAAGACGAAGGTCGCTGGCGACCAGACCCAGCTCAACCTCCACGACGGGCAGAACCTGCTCGTCGAGGACGCGAGCGAGTACAGCGCCGGTGACTCCATCGTCATCGACAACGACGACAGCGAAGTCGTCGCTCACTTCCCCTACGAGGAAGGCAGTCTCGTGACCGCCGTTCGCGGCGCGCACGCTGGCGAAATCGGCGAAGTCACCGAGATTCAGGTGACGCCCGGTAGCGGCTCGAACAACGTCGTCGTGGAACTCCTCGACGAGGACGGAACCTTCGAGACGGTCGAAGAGTACGTCGTCGTCATCGACGAGAACTTCGTCGGAGGTGACGACGAATGAGTGAAGCGGAAGCCGAATTCCACGACATGCGAGAGCCGACCGTCGAGAAAGTCGTCGTCCACATGGGCGTCGGCGAAGGCGGCCGCGAACTCGCGGACGCCGAGGAGATTCTCGAAGACGTGACCGGCCAGCAGAGCGTGCGGACGCTGGCCAACTCCACGAAACCCGAGTTCGGCATCCGTCAGGGCGACCCCATCGGCGCGAAGGTCACCCTGCGCGACGAGGAAGCCGAGGAGTTCCTCCAGAAGGCGCTGCCGCTGTCGGACGTGTCTGCCAAGCAGTTCGACGAGACGGGGAACTTCAGCTTCGGCGTCGAGGAACACACCGAGTTCCCGAGTCAGGAGTACGACCCGAACGTCGGCATCTACGGTCTCGACGTGACGGTCAACCTCGTCCGACCGGGCTACCGAATCAGCAAGCGCGACAAGGTGACTCGCTCGGTGCCGTCGGGTCACAAACTGACCGTCGAGGACGCCATCGCGTACCTCGAATCCAACTTCGACGTGGAGGTCAACGAATGAGTGAAAGCGAAACCGACTCCGAGGCGACCGGAGAACACGCGGCCAAGCGCACCGGCCAAATCGAAGAGTGCCAGCGCTGCGGTCGGAAACAGGGTCTCGTCGGAAAGTACGACATCTACCTGTGTCGACAGTGTTTCCGCGAAATCGCCCGGAGCATGGGCTTCAAGAAGTATCGATAATCATGGCAGGAAACGATCCGCTGGCCAACGCGCTTTCCGGCATCGACAACGCCGAAGGCGTGGGTCACCTCGACCACACGGTACAGCCCGCCTCGAACGAAATCGGCAGCGTACTCGAGGTCTTCTACGACCGCGGGTACATCGACGGCTTCGAGTTCGTCGACGACGGTAAAGCCGGGCAGTTCGAGGTCGAACTGAAAGGCGCGATAAACGAGTGCGGTTCGGTCAAGCCCCGCTATTCGGCGGGCGCAGACGAGTTCGAGAAGTGGGAGAAGCGATTCCTCCCCGCCCGTGACTACGGGGCGCTCGTCGTCACGACCAGCCGCGGCGTCATGAGCCACTACGAGGCCCGCGAACAGGGCGTCGGTGGCCAAGTCATCGCGTACGTCTACTAACAATGGCACGAAGCAAACTGGAAATTCCCGACGACGTGACCGCCGAGAAAGACCACCTCGAACTCACCGTCGAGGGGCCGGAGGGGTCCGTTACGCGACGCCTCTGGTACCCGGACGTGTCGGTCGAAGTGGACGACGACGGCGTGGTCATCGAGAGCGAGACCGAGGACGCCAAGACCAACGCGACCGTGGGCACCTTCGAGAGCCACGTTCGCAACATGTTCCACGGCGTGACCGAGGGCTGGGAGTACACCATGGAGGTGTTCTACTCCCACTTCCCGATGCAAGTCCGCGCCGAGAACGGCGAGGTCGTCATCGAGAACTTCCTCGGAGAGAAGGCCCCGCGACGAACGAACATTCACGGTGACACGACCGTCGAAGTGGACGACGAGGTACTCCACCTTCGCGGGCCGAGCATCGAGGACGTGGGCCAGACGGCCGCGGACATCGAGCAGTTGACCCGCGTGCAGGACAAGGACACCCGCGTCTTCCAAGACGGCGTTTACATCACCGAGAAGCCCCAGACCGGAGGTGTCTAACGAATGGCAGACGACGAACCCGAAACACTCGAAGACGTAAGCGGAGTCGGCCCGAGCAAGGCCGAGGCGCTCCGCGACGCGGGCTTCTCGTCCGTAGAGGACGTGAAGGCCGCGACTCAGGACGAACTCGCCGAGGTCGAAGGCATCGGGAACGCCCTCGCCGCCCGTATCAAGGCGGACGTTGGCGGTCTCGAAGTCGAAGAGGAGACCGAGGCCGAAATCGAAGAAGAAGAGCCCGAAGAGGCGGCGGAAGCCGAGGGCGAGGAAGTCGAAACCGAACTCCAGCCCCGCGGTCTGGTCGACAAGACCCCCGACCTCAGCGAGCGCGAGGAGGAACTCCTCACGCAACGCAAGCGCGTCGGCAAGCCGCAGTTCAACCGGCAGGACTACCACAAGAAAAAGCGCACGCCGACCTCGTGGCGACGCCCGCGCGGAAAGCTGTCCAAACAGCGCCGCGGCGTCAAGGGCAAAGGCCCGACGGTCGAAGCCGGATTCCGAACCCCGACCGAAGTGCGCGGCAAGCACCCCAGCGGCTTCGAGGAAGTCCGCGTCCACAACACCGACGACCTCGAAGGCGTCGACGGCGACACGGAAGCGGTCCGCATCGCCTCGAAAGTCGGTGCCCGCAAGCGCGAGCGCATCGAGGAACAGGCCGAAGAGAACGGCATTCGCGTCCTGAACCCGACCTACGTCGAAGTGGAGGTCGAAGAATGACTGACCTGAACGCACAGAAGCGACTCGCCGCCGACGTTCTCGACGTGGGCGAGAACCGCGTCTGGTTCGACCCCGACGCCCAAGGTGCCATCGCGGAGGCGATTACCCGTGAGGACATCCGTGAACTGGTCGAGGACGGCTCCATCACCGCCAAGGACAAGAAGGGCAACTCGCGCGGTCGGGCGCGCAAGCGCAAGGAAAAGCGCGACTACGGTCATCAGACCGGCGCCGGTACCCGGAAGGGTAAGTCCGGCGGTCGCCAGCAGCGGAAAGAACAGTGGCAGCAGACGATTCGCGCGCAGCGAACGAAGCTCCGAGAACTCCGAGCCGAAGGCGAAATCACGCAGTCTCAGTACCGAGACCTGTACGACAAAGCCAAGGGCGGGGAGTTCCGTAGCGTCCAGTACCTGCTCAACTACATCGAGAGTAACTACTAACAATGGCAACAGGACCACGATATACGGTGCCGATGCGCCGTCGCCGCGAGGTCCGGACTGACTACCATCAGAGGTTGCGCCTGCTGAAATCGGGCAAGCCCCGGCTTGTCGCTCGTAAGAGCAACAAGCACGTCAGGGCGCAGCTGGTCACGATGGGTCCCGACGGCGACGAGACGGTAACGAGTGCGTACTCCGGCGACCTCGAAGACTACGGCTGGGAAGCCCCCACGGGCAACCTCCCCAGCGCGTACCTGACGGGGCTTCTCGCTGGCAAGCGAGCGCTCGAAGCCGGAGTCGAGGAAGCGGTCCTCGACATCGGTCTCAACACCGCGACACCCGGTGGCAAAGTATTCGCAGTACAGGAAGGCGCTATCGACGCAGGGCTCGACATCCCTCACAACGACAGCGTGCTGGCCGACTGGCCGCGCAATCGCGGCGAACACATCGCCGAGTACGCCGAGCAGTTGGACGAACCGCTGTACAGCGGGGATTTCGACGCCACAGAACTACCCGAGCACTTCGACGAAGTGCGCGAGAACCTCATGGAGGACTAACGTATGTGTGCAAACCACGACGGCTGGGAACCCCAGACCCGTCTCGGCCGCAAAGTCGCCGAGGGCGACATCGACACGATGGAGGAAGCCCTCAACTCCGGTCTCCCGCTGAAGGAGTCGGAACTGGTCGACCAGCTTCTGCCGGGACTGGAGGACGAAGTGCTGGACATCAACATGGTCCAGCGCATGACCGACTCCGGTCGCCGCGTGAAGTTCCGCTGCGTCGTCGCCATCGGCAACCGCGACGGTTACGTCGGCTACGCCGAAGGCCGCGACGACCAAGTTGGCGGCGCGATTCAGAAGGCCATCGACATCGCTAAACTCAACCTGATTCAGGTCAACCGCGGCGCGGGGTCGTGGGAGGACCGAAGCGAACGACCCCACTCGCTCGCTCGCCGGACGAAAGGCAAGGCAGGGAGCGTCGAGGTCGAACTGATTCCGGCACCGACCGGACTCGGACTCGCCGCGACCGACACCGTCCGCAAGATTCTGGAACTGGGCGGCGTCGAGAACGCCTGGACCAAGAGCCACGGCAACACCCGGACCACGCTCAACCTCGCCAAGGCGACCTACAACGCCTTGGAGAACGCCGCGGAGTCCCGCGGTCCGCGAGGTCGGACCGACTACAGCGAGGAGGTGGCCGAGTAATGAAGGCGGTCGTCCAGATTCGCGGTGAGGTAGACATGAACGGGGCCACGCAGGACACGCTGGAGATGCTGAACCTCCACCGCGTGAACCACTGCGCGCTCGTCCCGGACACCGACTCCTACCGCGGGATGATTACCAAGGTCAACGACTACACCGCGTACGGCGAACCGAGCCAAGACGTGCTGGAGACGGTGCTAGAAAAGCGGGCCGACCCCCTCGAAGGCGACGCCGACGTAGACGACGAGTGGGTCTCGGAGAACACCGACTACGACGACGTGAGCGACCTCGCGTCGGCGCTGTTGGACGACGAGACGACCCTGCGCGAGCAGGGTCTCGCTCCGGTCCTCCGTCTTCACCCGCCGCGCGGCGGTCACGACGGACTCAAGCACCCCACCAAGGAAGGTGGCCAACTCGGAAAGCACGACACCGAGGAAATCGATTCGCTCCTGAAGGCGATGCGATAACCATGACGGACAAGAAACGACGACAACGCGGCTCCCGCACGCACGGCGGCGGTAGTCACAAGAACCGGCGCGGTGCCGGTCACCGCGGCGGACGCGGACGCGCGGGTCGCGCCAAACACGAGTTCCACAACTACGAACCGCTCGGCAAACACGGCTTCTCCCGACCGGAGAAGGTCAAAGACGAGGTTCTGACCGTCACGGTCCAGAAACTCGACGAGGACGCGGCACTGCTGGCCGCCGACGGCGACGCCGAGGAGACCGACTACGGCTACCGTCTCGACGCCCGCGACGTGGTTGACGACGGTTGGGACGCCGACGCCGTGAAGGTTCTCGGCGACGGCCAAGTCCGCAACCAACTCGAAGTGACGGCCGACGCCTTCTCCGCGAGTGCGGTCGAACTCATCGAGGAGGAAGGCGGCGACGCAGTGCTGAGTGACCGCGCCGAGGAAGCCGAAGACGAAGCGTCGGACGACGAAGAGTAACTGCGGGTCTCCGTTTTCCCGTCTTCTCGCGTTCTCGATAGACGTTATCGCGGAAGATTTATAGCGTTAAGCAACACCGTTAATGACGGACGGTTATTATAGTCCGTTTCACACAGTCAGTCTGCAATGGAAACCTTCGAAGATTTCGTAGAACGTCTCCGGGAGATAGAGCAGATGGGTTACGTCGAAACTCACCGAGCGGGGAACACGGGAATCGGGAAAACGTTGGAAGACCTTCTCGGCATCGAAGAGAACAACGTTCCTGGACCGGACGCAGTTGGTGTCGAACTCAAGTCTACTCGCCGCCACTCGAACAACCTCACAACGCTGTTTACGAAAGAGCCTCCGCGAGGTGAGCGCGACCTTTGGAATCAGGACCTCGTTCGGAAACTAGGATACGAAGACAGCAAAGAACGGCAGGCCCTGAAAGTGACTATCGAGCCGGACACTCCGAACAGTCAGGGGTTTCTCCTCTCGTACGACGAAAGCTCAGTAGCGGTGTCTCACGAAAACTACGGAGCCTGTGCTACCTATCCGCTGGATTTCCTCCAAGAGACCTTCGAGGGGAAGATGCCGGAGTTGGTGATGGTAATGGCCGACACGAAGAAAGTAGATGGTCGAGAACACTTCCACTACGACGAAGCCTACCATCTCGATGGGTTCGACGGAGACCATTTCCTCCAACTGATGCGAGACGGGGTGATTACGTTGGACCTGCGGATGCACATAAAGGACAACGGAAATATCCGTAACCGGGGGACTGCGTGGCGGATTTTAGATGACAGCCGCCTCGACGAGGCATTTGCAGAGCGAACGTCGCTACTCTGAGGGCGAGCGCGTAACGACGATATTCTCGTTCGCCATCAGGTCGCCTTTCGTTCCTTCGATGTTCTCGGGAGCGTTTTCCCACGGAAGCGTTTTCGTCGGGATTTCTCGCGGAAGCGTAACTTCGTGTTCGTACCCGAGATGTTGACAGAGTTCCTGCGTGATGAGGTGAGTGGGGATGTTGACCCGACTCATCGTTCGATTTGCGACGACCCACGCGGCCGGTTGACCGGGTTTCAAAATCTTCGCTACTTCCTTCATCACTTCGTAGTAGTCTCGGACGAAGTTCATCGCGTCCTCGGCACGTCCGCCTTTCTCTCGGAGGGCGTCCAGAGTCGCACCGAACGAGGGCGACCAGTTTTCGAGGTCGGCTATCGGTTTGAGGTCGCTGTTCGGTCCGCCAAGACCGTTCTTATCAACGTCTTTCATTTCGTCGTATCCGTACTCACCTGCGACGATGGCAGGGTCTTGTGAGAACTGGCCGTACGCGACCGTCGTGCGGTGGTCTCCGTAGGGTGGTGACGTAATCACAATATCTGCGCTGTCCTTCTCAACGGCAGAGTCGTTCGACGTGGCAGTCCGAGAGTCGGCGTAATGAACTACGGTAGAGAGAGAGTGGTCGGCTCTCGCACTGTACTTTCGCATCTTCCGGACGTTTTTGTTGAGTTCGGACTGGAAAAGGTCGAAGACGTTCGGGTCGTGTTCGTCTCGTTTCTCTTCCGGAAGCCGGTACCGCTTGTACTCCCCGTTCCGCTGATAACTTACTTTACGGACGATGCTAGACAGAGAAACTCGCAAGAGGCGGCCGATTCCTTCGCCGTACTCCGCCTCGATACCGTCGATTCGCCGCCGAACGTGCCAGAGTTCCTGTTGCTGTGGCTCTGGGAACCACCCGTCTCGAACCGCGAGTTCGTCTAGTTCGAGCGTTCCGTCCTCGTAGGCGCTCCGCACTTCCCGGAGTTCTTCGGCGAGACCGTCGAGCAACTCCCGACGGGCGGTCTCAACTTCTTCCCGGGGGAGCGGGATTGACTTAGCGAACGTGAGGAGACAAGCGAGAGGATTAACGTCGTTCGCTTCCGCGTTCAAGCCGTGAAGCCGCCCTTCTACTGCTGTAGTACCGCTTCCGCTAAAAGGGTCGTAAACGGTGTCGCCCTCCGAGAGTACCCCTTTCGACTTGTAGTAGTCGAACAACGTACGCGGAATCTGGGGAATCATCCGCGCAGGATAGGAGTGTAGTCCGTGTGTCAAATACTGCGTGTCTGCCCCTTCGAAAGTCCAGTCGATATCTTTGAGGTCGGCGATTTTGCCGGAGGGCGCATCGAGCGTGGTTTGGCGGGTATACTCTGCCATTATTCGGTTGAAGCGACCTGGGATACCCAGCGTGGTAGTTTTTTCGTACTTTTCCTCGATTCGGACGCTTCAGTCTTCCGTATCATCAGTAAAGACGGGTTCTCCGTAATCGTACTTAAAGTTTGTTTTGTTAATTAACGTCATTAAGTAGCGGGGTTGATTAACGGCTACCGAAATCAACGAGACATGGGCGACCTTCGACTGAACGACGCGGACAAGGCGATTTTACGACATCTTCGAGACGGGCGAGTGACCGCTGTTTTTCTGGATAGGCGAACTGAATGGTCGAGGGAATATCTCACTCAGCGGCTACGACGGTTAGAGGAACACGGTATCGTGGAAAACTTGGCGGACACGGGACTGTACGAACTACGGGACGACCCTACCGACTCTACTTGAGTTCCGTCGCCGACCGTCGTTAGCTACTACTTTTGCTGGCAGGAGCGTCGTGCGTCCGAGCAACGAGTTGTGGACAGCTTTGCCTATCATAAACAAATATTTTACTATCTCTTAGAATTGTTCTTCTATGTGTAAGCGACGCCGCGCCCGACTCCCGTCGAAAGCAGTGCGGGGACTGCAACACTTATAACTCCGGCTCACCATCACCAGATATGACCTACGATACCGTCGTCTTCGACAACGACGGTGTCCTCGTCGGTCGAACGAGCTTCGACGTTCTCAGGGACGCGACCCTTCGGACGTTCGAGAAGTTCGACGTGACCGACCCGGACCCCGACCACGTAGACGACATGACTGTTGGGGCGACTCCCAGTCGCGTCGGCGAAATCTGTGCCGAGTACGACCTCACGCCGACGACGTTCTGGAAGGCCCTCGACAGCACCTCTTCGCGCGCCCAGCAGATGGAGGCCCGCGAGGGGCGCAAGACGCCCTACGACGACATCCACACCCTGACGGACTTAGACGCCACGATGGGTATCGTCTCCTCGAACCAGCAGGAGACGGTGGATTTCCTGCTCGACCACTTCGAGGTGTCCCACATGTTCGACACCGCCTACGGCCGCGAGGCGACCATCGAGAGCCTCGACCGGCGAAAGCCCAACTCCCACTACATCGACCGGGCGCTGGCGGACCTCGACGCGGACTCGGCGCTGTTCGTCGGCGACAACGAGTCCGACATCAGGGCCGCCGAGAACGCCGGTATCGACTCGGCGTTCATCCGCCGACCCCACCGAACGGACTGGGAACTCAACGTCTGGCCCACGTGGGAAATCGAGTGTCTGGACGACCTCCACAGAGTCTGTAGCGCCTAAGCGAGCGTCCGGGACCGCGGTTCTGTGTTCGACGCGCAGACGCGGGCGATTCGGCGCGCGCAGTCCTGCGCGCGCCGAATCGCCTCCTTAGAAGCGGTAGCCGTGTCACCGAGCGGCCGCTATTCGACCGACTCCGGCGGGCGCGGACAGTCGTACGTCTCCCGAAGGGTGTCGGCGAACTGGCCGCCCTTCCGGAGCGCAATCGTGACGACGACGAACTGCTCGTTTGCGGGTCGGAGGACGAACACCTCCCGCGGGGCCGACCCCTGCTGGTCGTTCACCCTGTCAACCAGCGGTTCGACCGGACGGGTGCCGTCGCGGAACGCCTCGAACGTGCCGCCCACGCCGTCGTCGGCGAACACGTAGAGGACGCCGTTGACCTCGTTGTCGGTGTTGCGAGTGACGCGACTGTTCATGCCGTCGCCCGCGGCGCGCGCGTCGGCCCACGTCTCCCGTGCCGCCTCGAACACTGGTTCGATGCCGTCGGCGAAGGCGTACAGCGTCGGCCGGGCCACCGACACCGACCGGACCGTCGGGTCGGCAGACGACCAGTCGAGGTCGGCGTCCACGAGATAGCCCGGCCGGAGGTCCTCGACCGACGTGTCGTGGCCCTCCGCGGCGGTGACGACCGGTTCGTACGTCTCCCGGTCGAGGAGTCGGAGGCGTCCGCGCTCGGGGACGGCCAGCACGCGGTAGCGCTTCTCGTCGGGGGTCCGGTCCTCGCCGGTGGTTCGGTCGGCGTCCTCGGTCCGGTCGTCTGTGGTCCCTCTCTCTGTCGTTCCGTCGCGCGTCGTCCCGTCGTCCGAGGTCCAGATGTCGTCGTTCATGGACGCGGGTAGGGTGGGCGGGCGGGAAAAGGGCACGCATCGGCGCGCTCTCGGCGGACGGCGCGGCGGGAGTTCGCCTGCCGACTGATGGCGAGTCGGCCGAAGCGCCCGCGGTTCCGGGTCGGTTCGTGCCATTTTCTCACACCCACACCGGGGTCCAAAGCGAAGCACATACAAGCCCCCGTCCGATGTATTGCGATATATGAGTTGGAAAGAAGCGGCAGAACCAGTACTTACGCGGATGCCCTCCGTGCGACGGCCGGAGGGCCACGTTCCGTTCAAGCGAAAGCTTGGGTGGACCGCGGGCGTGTTGGTTCTGTATTTCTTCCTCACGAACGTCTACCTGTACGGGGTCAACATCGGAGGCGCTGACGCCTTCGGCCAGTTCCGCTCGATTCTGGCGGGCGGGCAAGGGACAGTCCTCCAACTTGGTATCGGTCCGATAGTCACCGCGAGCATCGTCCTCCAGTTGCTCGGCGGTGCGGACCTGTTGGGACTCGACACCGACGACCCCCGCGACCAGGTGCTGTATCAGGGCCTCCAGAAGCTACTGGTGGTCGTGATGATATTCCTGACCGGCCTGCCGATGGTGTTCGCCGGTGGCTTCCTGCAGGTGGACCCGCAGGTCGCCCAGAATCTCGGCATCGGGTCGATGGGCGTCAAGTGGCTAATCTTCGGCCAAATCGCGGTCGGCGGCATCCTCGTCCTCTTCATGGACGAGATTATCAGCAAGTGGGGCGTCGGGAGCGGTATCGGGCTGTTCATCATCGCCGGTGTCAGCCAGAAGCTGCTGGGCGGCCTGTTCGCGTGGCCGAGCCTGCCGGGACAGACGGGTCTCATCCCGACGTGGATAGGCCTGATTACCGGGAGCGCCGAGAACGTGCCCTCGCTGCTCACCAGCGACGGTATCCAGTACCTGTTCCTCGGTGACGGGGACATCATCGCGTTGCTCACGACGGTCCTCATCTTCGGCATCGTCGTGTACGCCGAGAGCGTCCGGGTCGAGATTCCGCTGAGTCACGCCCGCGTGAAGGGCGCTCGCGGCCGCTTCCCGGTGAAGCTCATCTACGCCAGCGTCCTGCCGATGATTCTCGTCCGGGCGCTACAGGCCAACCTCCAGTTCCTCGGGCGCATCCTCTACAGCCAACTCGGTGCGAGCGGGATGCCCAACTGGTTGGGGACCTACGGTCAGGCAGGCAACCCGACCGGCGGGTTGTTCTACTACCTCGCGCCGATTCAGGCCCCCGGCCAGTGGATGTGGTGGACCGGTACGGTCGCTCAAGAGCCGTGGCAGGTCATCGTCCGGGTCCTCATCGACCTCACGTTCATGGTCGTCGGCGGAGCCATCTTCGCCATCTTCTGGGTCGAGACGACCGACATGGGTCCGGAAGCGACCGCAAAGCAGATTCAGAACTCCGGAATGCAGATTCCCGGCTTCCGCCAGAACACGGGCGTCATCGAGAAGGTGATGGAGCGCTACATCCCGCAAGTCACCGTCATCGGCGGCGCGCTGGTCGGCCTGCTGGCCGTGCTCGCGAACATGCTCGGAACCATCGGCGGCGTCTCCGGTACGGGTCTGCTGCTGACGGTCTCCATCACGTACAAGCTCTACGAGGAAATCGCCGAAGAGCAACTGATGGAGATGCACCCGATGATGCGCGACATGTTCGGATAATCCCGACGAACTACCGTTCGCACTGTTTTTCTCACTCGTCACTGATTCGCTCGGTACTCGAACGTCGAGCTATCGCCACAACGAGTCCGACCGCTAGCGGCGGGGACCTTCTTTGCGCTCGCTCGCGTCACTGGACGCGTGACCGAGTTCGAACTCATCGTTCTCGGCGGGGGAACCGGCAACGTCGTCGCGTCGGCCGCGGCCGAAGAGGGACTCGATGTTGCGCTGGTAGAGCGCGACCGACTCGGAGGGACCTGCCTCAATCGGGGCTGTAACCCCTCGAAGAAGCTAATTCACCGGGCGGACGTGGCCCAGACCGTCCGTCAGGCCGGGTCGCTCGGCGTCGAAGCCAGCGTCGAAGACATCGCGTTCGCCGACATCGTGGACGACGTGAACGCCAAAATCTCCGCGGAGGCCGAAGCGAAGGCTGAGACCGCCCGCGAGAGCGACCGCATCACGTTCTACCAGACGGAAGGCCGGTTCGTCGGCGAGCGAACCGTCGAGGTGGAGACGGGAGACGCCGGAGACGAGAGCGAGGAACTCACCGCAGAGAGAATCGTCCTCGCGGGCGGGTCGCGGCCACGGATTCCCGAGGCCATCGACGGCACCGACGAGGTGTCGTTCCTGACGAGCGCCGAGGCCCTCCGACTCCGCGAGCGCCCGGACAGACTCGTAATCGTGGGCGGCGGATACATCGCGGTCGAGATGGGCCACTTTTTCGGCGCGATGGGTGCAGAGGTCGCCATCGTCGGCCGGAGCGACCTGTTGGTGGACCGCGAGGACCGCGAGGTGGCCGAGTTCCTGACCGACGCCTACGCCGAGCGGTACGACCTCTACACAGGCTACGGCGCGACCGAACTCGCGGAGGCGGACGGGGAAGTAGATGGAAAAGCGGACGGCGGGAAAGTCGTCCGCGCGGAGTCCGACGACGGCGACGAAATCGACGTTCGCGGCGACGAGATACTGCTGGCGACCGGTCGCAGACCCAACTCCGACGCGTGGAACGTCGGGGCCGCGGGCATCGGCACCGACGAGAAGGGGTTCGTGGAGACCGACCGGTTCCTCGAAACGTCGGCCGACGGCGTGTGGGCCATCGGCGACATCGCGGGCAACTACATGTTCAAGCACTCGGGCGACAAGGAGGCCGAGTACGCGGTCCGGAACGCGGTCCGCGGCGAGCGCGCGTCGGTCGAGTATCCCGGCATGGCTTACGCCGTCTTCGGGTCGCCGCAGGTCGGGAGTCTCGGGAAGACCGAGGGCGAGGTGGACCGCGACGAGTACGACGTTGGCACCTTCGCGTACGACGAGACCGCGCTCGGGACCGCGCTCGCCGAGGATGGCTTCGCCAAGGCTATCGCGGCCCCGGACGGCGAGATACTCGGCTTCCACGTCGTCGGCCCCCACGCCTCGATGCTGGTCCACGAGGTGTCCACCGCAGTCGCCGCGGGAGGGGATGCCGACCGCCTCGCGGAGACCATCCACGTCCATCCGGCGCTCTCAGAGGTCGTACAGGGCGCGTTCCGGGAGTGTCGGGGCCACCCGCCGACGGGAATCTGAGTCGCGGTCGGAGAGACCGAGAACAGCTCAAATCCGATACAGTCGCGTCGTCCAGAACTCCCGGAAGGCGTCGTCCAAGGCCTCTTTCGGTTTGCCGGTGGCGTCCACCGGCCGGGTCGCGTCGGCCCGACTCTCGAACTCCCCGAGGAGCGTGCGCTGGCCGACGACGAACAGGCGGTCCGGGCCGTCCCCGGCGAGGACCTCCGCGATGGCGTCCTCGCACTGCTCCAGATGCTCGTCGATTTGGGCGTCGCGTCGGCGCTCGAACCGGCCCTGCGAGAACCCGCCTTTCGAGTGGTCGGACTTCACGTCGCTCTCGAACCCCTCGAACTCCCGGCGCTCGCGGCCCTCGTAGGTGCCGAGCGCGAACACGTCCGAGCGGACCAGCGCCAGCGCGAACTCGCCGGTCGGCAGGAACCACTGGCGGTCGATGCGGAAACCGTCGGCCCACGTTGCGAAGGGGTCGGGTGCGACGGGGGGAACGAGCGCGGCGCTCACGAGACCTGCGTCGTCCGTGACCGCGAGGCAAGGCGCGGCCCGGCCGACCAGCGCGGCGTGGTCGCCGAACGCGGCTTCGACTTCGCCGGGGAGGTCGGCGTCCCCGTCGCCCACCATCGCGGTCAGCGCGCCCTCGCGGTCGGTCCCGACGGATTCGAGGCGAGCGAGGACTTCGGCGAGTCGGTCGCCGCGAACCGTCTCGACGCTCCGGAAGTCGAGGTTCTCGTCGTCTGTTTCGGTCCGCTCCACGCGGTCTTCCAACTCGGCGATGCGGTCTTCGAGCCGGTTGACCCGCTCTTCGGCGGCTTGGCGGGCGGTCGCGGCCTCGGAACGGCGTTCCTCCTCGGCCTCTATCCGGCGTTCGAGGTGGCGTTTCTCCTCTTGGAGGTCGGCGATGCGCTCTTTCAACTCCGCGCGCCCGAGCAACTCGTCGAGCATTCGGCGTGAACCGCGGCCGGAGGCGTCTTGTACTTTCCGTTCGAGGGCGTCTGGCCGGTCGTGTTCGCTCTCCACCGCGACGGCGACCCGCGGAAACTGCGAGCGAGAGCGCCCGGCAAACCTCCGTCCGCTCGCGGACCGCCGCCGGACACCTCTGCAACCCTTTCAGCAAGAGATATAATTGGAAAAAAATTGTAGAGAAATGTGAGAGCAAGAGATACGCGTGCTTCGGCGACGCTCGTCGCCGACACACGCGGCGAGCGCCGACCGGGCGAATCTATATAGATTATGGTGTCAAATATATACTTCCTGCGCTACGCTTAAGGTCGTGAGTCGGCTACCCGCGACTACGCAATGACTACCGAGGGAAGCGCAGTCTACCGGCGGCGAGACGCCACGACGACGGCAGACGACGCCGAAACACCCGAAATTCGCGCCCGCAGAGGACCCGCTACGCTGGCCCGGTTCGCGCGTCCGCGGGCCGACACTCGGACGACGCTCGCCGTCGTCTCCGACCCGCACCTTTCGACCGACAAGGAGGGAACGTGGAAGGTCTTTCACCGGACCGAGGACCGACTTCGGGCCGCCATCGCCGACGCCAACGACCGCGGCGTGGACGGCGTGGTGTTCGCTGGCGACTTGACCGAGGACGGCAGACCCGAGGACTTCGACGGCGCGGCCGACGTGCTGGCGGACTTGGACGCGCCGTTCGTCGCGGTGCCGGGCAACCACGACGTGCCCAAGGCGTTCGACGACCACGACACCCCGCCCGTCGCCGAGTTCGCCGACCGCTTCGCGCCCGGCGAGTTCCCCTTCCGGACGCAGTTCGGCGGCGTGGACGTGTTGGGACTGAACTCCGCGTCCGCGCCCGGCGGCGAACTCGACGCCACCCACGACGGCGCGATTTCCGACGACCAACTCTCGTGGCTCGAATCCACCCTGCCCGAGACCGACGCCGCGCTGGTCGTGAGCCACCACAACCTGCCGGGTCTCGACGCCGCCGTCGGCGCGGACGGCTACGCGCCCCACCCGCCGGTCGGGGACGCGCCCGCGTTCGTGGACGCGCTAGCGGGCCACGACGCCCTCCACCTCTCGGGTCACGTTCACCTGCCCGCCGCAATCACCGGCGACGTTCGGGGACTCGTCTGCCCCGCGCTCTCGTCGTTCCCGCAGGCCTACACCCTCGCGGAGGTCGGTCCCGAGGGGACTACCCTCCGGATGGTGCCCGTGGCCGACACCGAGGGCGTCGAGGAGGCCCACCACCTCGCCCGGACCCACTCCGACCGGAGCGGGGACATCGCCGCGATGGTCGAAGACCAGCTTTCGGACCTGCCGCTGGTGGACGAGCGATGAGCCAGTGGTGCGTGCGTATGAGTCGGCGCGCCCGCGGCGCGAGCGCGCCGCGGACGCGCACGCGGTTGGGGGCACGAGCGGTCGAACGGGCGCGCACGAGCGATGCGCAGGCGGGCCTGCGCGCGACGGTCCGCGGTCTAGTCTGACTCGACTGTCGGTAGCCGGACGATAAAAGAGTCGGCGGACATCGTGGTCGGCGATTCGCCCGCTCAGATGGCGTCCGAGGCGTGGAAGCGGTCCACCGACCACCCGGTGACGCCGTTGTTGTACTCTATCTTCCACCACGTGTAGCCGTCTTCGGTGACGTAGCCGTCCTGCACGTAGCCGACTTCGCCGACCGGATTGGTGTGGACGACGTTGTCGCCGATTGCGGGTTCGCTCCGGACGTTGACGCTCGCGGTGGTGACGACGCCCTCGCCGATACTGAACCGCGCGCCGAGCGTCGTGCCCTGCACGTAGTTCATGTAGGTGCCCCAGTCCCACGTCGAACCGGGGTCGGTGTGGCTGTTGTAGCCGCAGTCGTTGGGGTCGGGAACCTGATGGTGGCCGATGATGCCGCCGATGCCGTCGTAGGGGTTACACGGCGCGACGCCCGACGGTCGGGTCAGCGGGATGTTGCACTTGTCGGCGAGGTACCGGACGACTTTCGCCGACGAGCGGTAGAGCGCGTCGGTGAAGGTGGTCTGGTCGGTGTACCCCTCGTGTTCGAAGCCCAGCGACGTGTCGTTGTAGCCGCCGTTGCCCGCGTGCCACCCGATGTCGCCGCGGTTGAGCATCTTCGTGATTTCGGCGTTGCTGTCGTTCTCGATGACGTAGTGTGTGCTGACGTTCGCGTCGGGGTCCTTGAACCAGCTAATCGTCCCCTCGTAACTGCCCTCCGTGACGTGGATGATAATCCACCGCATCTCGGAAGGGCTCCGACTCGCCTCGGTGTAGTTGCTCGGGTCCGCGGGTTCCCAGCGCATGTTCGGCTGGGACGAGTACGCGCTCGCGGAGTTCGATGCGCCAATCAGGGCACCCGTCGCCGCCGTCGAACCGGCGAGCTTCAGGAACCGTCGTCGTGACTGAACCATTGCACGCTCTAGAATTAACTCTAAATTAAAATAATTTTTGAAGGAATACTTATACACACGTTCTCACCCGGTCCGACAGACGCCGAGTGGCGCAGTCGCTACGCGGTAGCGACTGCGCGAGGAGTGAAGACGGCCCGAGAACGGAAGGGAAACGTCTACGCGAGGGGACCACAGAACCGAAAAATCGAGGGGAGAACTCTCCGCCCGTCAGTCAGCGGCGACGGGCGTTCGACACTCGTTTCCCGCCATCTCCACCACATCGTCGAAGAATCCGAGCGTGTCGTGCGGGCCGGGGTTCGCCTCGGGGTGGTACTGGCGAGTCAGGACTCGCAGGTCGTCGCTCTCCAGTCCTTCGGGCGTGTCGTCGTTGACGTTGACCTGCGTGACTTCGAGGTCTCCGGGGTCGGCGACCGTGTAGCCGTGGTTCTGGGTGGTCATGACCACCTTGTCGGTCCGGAGGTCCCGAACCGGTTGGTTGACCCCGCGGTGGCCGAAGTCCATCTTCTCGGTCGTGCCCCCGAGCGCACGCGCGACGATTTGCTGGCCGAGGCAGATGCCCGCCAAGGGGACTTCCCCGACGAACTCCTCGACGAGCGACTGGGCGGCTTCGAAGTTCGCAGGGTCGCCGGGACCGTTCGAGAGGAAGAGTACGTCGGGGTCCAAGTCGGCGACTTCCTCGGGCGTCACGTCGTAGGGCAGGACGTGGACCGTCGCGTCGCGTTCGAGCAGTGACTCGGTGATGCTCCCCTTCGCGCCGCAGTCCACGAGCGCAACGTCGGGTCCGTCGCCGCCCTCGTAGGTCTTGCGCCGGGAGACGCTGACCTGCGCGCCGATGTCCGTGTGGTCGCTCATGCCCGGACAGTCCGCCAGCGCGTCCTTGGCCTTCTCGGGCGAGGCGTCGGGACCGGCCGAGATGCCGCACTTCATCGCGCCGCCCTCTCGAATCTGGCCCACGAGGTCGCGGGTGTCGAGGCGGTCCACCGCGGGAACGTCCTCGGATTCGAGCCATTCGGCCACGTCGTCGGTGAGTTCCCGCGCGACGACCGCGCGCGGGTGAACGCGGTCGTCCTCGAATCGCTCGCGCCGGACTCCGTAGTTACCGATGAGCGGGTACGAGAACGTCAGGACCTGTTCCTCGTAGGACGGGTCCGTCAGGCTCTCTTCGTAGCCCGTGTACGCAGTAGTGAATACCAGTTCCCCGTGGGACGTGCCCGGAGCGCGACAGCGAGCCTCCACGACGCTGCCCCCCTCCAGTGCGACGTATGCGGCCGACATTACGAGATTCATACGAAACGACGGGTCATAAACCTTGCTTTCGTAGCGAGATTACGAATTTCGTAATCATCAAGTGCCGTGCCAGTCTACTCACACATCTCGATGGACGAACTGGACCGCGAAATCCTGAGCATCTTGCGCCGAGACGCCCGAAAACCGTACACCGAAATCGCCGAGACGGTCGGCACCTCGGAGGGAACCGTCCGCAACCGCGTCGAGCGAATGACCGACGAGGGAGTCATCGAACGCTTCACCGTCGCCACTCGGACCGGCAACGTGAAGGCGATGATAGAACTCGACGTGGCGGTGGACGTGAACACCTCGGACCTCGGCGAGCGAGTCGCCGACTGGGAACAGGTGGACTTCGTGTGGCAGGTCTCGGGCGAGGAGGACATCGTGCTGGTCGTGGACGCGGCGGATACCCAAAGCGTGAACCAACTGATTACGAGAGCGCGCGAGTTGGAGGAAGTCGTGAACACCAAGACCCGACTGATTCTGGACGAGAAACTCGGGTAGCGATTCGTTTTAGGCGTTTATATATGTGTTTAAGACGCGTATGTATTGCTTAGGGACATCTGTAGATTGTTCTCGGCGAGGGGTTCGGTTTACGGGCGTCTTCGGTCGGCGAACGTCTTCGGTCGGCGAACCGGCGACGGGACGGACGCAGGGAAAAGGAGAGCTAGCTACTCCTTGAGCCAATCAAAACCGCCCCGCACGGCACCGCAACCGCGGACCACGCCCTCCCCAACCGATTGCGTTCCTCGCTCCCTGCGGTCGCTGTGGTACTCATCCACCGTCGGAAGCGAGTTCCGACGAGCCATCGGTCGCTCGTTCGCGGTTGCACCGCTCTCGGTCGCGGCGCAGAGCGCCGCGCACCGCTCCCGATGACCTCGCGCAGATGGGCGCGGCGCTTGTGCGCCGCGCCCGCACGCGCCGGGGTCGAAAGAGTCACGTCGGCGCGCGCCCGTCGCAAAATCGCAGTGGCGCGCGCCGACCCCGAACGTCCCGACTACCGCCGGTCGGCGGTCTCAGTTACTCGTGCCGTCCTCGTCGAAGTACACCTCGGCGATGCGGGTGTGGTAGGGGTCGCGCTCCTCGGCCTCCGGCGGAACCTCCACGTCGGGCGAGTACTGGCTCACCGTCCAGAACCGGCCCGAGGAGGGGTCTACCGACACGCCGTTGTAGTCGCCCCAGCGCAGGGGGTTGGCCAGCGTCCCGAAGCCCTCGCCGAAGTCGTAGTTCGACTCGCCGTCTTGGACGACCAGCGAGTCTTCGAGTCGGCCCTGCGCGTAATCGCTGGTCCGGCCCGAGACCAGCGACTGGATGTAGGTGTCGGGTCCGCTCCGGTTGTGGGCGATGACCGCCGTGCCGTCGTCGGCCCCGACCGTCGGGATGTAGTAGGAGGTGCCGGGTTCGCCGTAGACGCCGCTCTGGACGACCGACCGCGAGGCCACGTCGATTTCGTACCACCGGATGGCCGCGACCGCGCGCCCGTCGCCGTCCCAGTCGTACTGGATGGTGTGGGCGGTCCACAGCGACCCGCCGTCCACGTCGGCGTTCATCAGGCGCGTGCCGAGGGTGTCCACGTAGTCGGTCTCGTCGCCGCCCTTCTGTCGCGCTGGCGGCGGATAGCTGTAGGGGTCAACGTCGAGCGTGTAACACTCCAGCGTCGGGTCGCCCGTCGGGTCGGTCAACTCCCAGAGCGTGAGCGTCCCCGAACTCGGCGTGGGGAAGTCGGAGTTCACCAGATAGTACGTCCCCGAACTCCCGCCCGAGAACGGCTGAAGCGCCGGTTGGACCGTGAACGTCAGACCGTCCGCGTCCGGGTCGCTCATCCCGGTGAAGTGGTGGGTCGTCACCGGTTCGCCCGCGTACATCTCGGCCTTGTCGAGGGTAATCATCGTCACCTCGAACACCTCGCCGAAGAAGTTCTGCGTGAGGTAGATGGCGTCGCTGTCGAGTCCGAGCGTCGGGTAGTCCACCAGACCCTCGTTGTTCAGCGGCGGGACCCGGTAGACGTGCCACTCCCCGTTCGGGTTGCTGGTCGCCGACACCGCGACGACCCACCATCCTCGGGGCGGGCGACTGACCTGTTCGTCCTCCAGCTCGCCCTCTTCGAGGGTCTCACGGTCGATGATTTCGCCGTCGGTCGTCAGGCCGGGTTCGTACTGGGTCGCACACACCACGAACCGGTCGGCCTCTCTGTCGTAGCGCGCCCGCGGGTCGAACACGAACGGTTCGCCGTAGACGAACCCGCCTTCGGGTTCGGGGATGACCGGTTCCCAGAGTCGTTCGAGGCGTACCTGCTGTTGTCGCCGCCCCGCCTGCTCGTTGAAGATGGCGACCTGTCGGTTGAGCGCGTGGACGACTTTGCCGTTGCCCGCCGCGACCTGCGAGTCGGAGGGGACGCCGCCGCGGGTCTGTTCGGCGTTCACGCCGTCGTACTCGGTTCTGGCGGTCAGCGGGCCGGGGTCGTCGGCGTTCGACTCTTGGGCGGCCTGTCGCGGCGGTTGTCGTCCGCCCGCCTCGCTCGCGGTCCGGCGCAGGTCCGCGGCGGTCCCGCCACCGCCCGGACTCGACGCGCCCACCGAGTCGGGTGCCTCGCCGCGCGCTTGCTCGGCCCGAATCTGACCGAAGTTGATGGTCGCGCCGTCGTAGGTCCGCTTGAACGGGCCGTCCGCGCAGTCGGTCTGGGCAGTGGCGACTTCGCCGCCGAACCCCGCGAGCGAGAGACCGCCGACTCCGACGCCCGCCGCCTGCAACAGTCGGCGTCGGCCCATCGACAGGTGGTCGTCGTCCTTCTCCGAGTCTGCAGGTTCGTCCTTTTTCGTTCGTCTCATGGAGCAGTCCGGTTTGAGAATTGGAAGATTGAAGGTTAGTTAATTAGCTCCTACTCGAAGGTGAGACCGGAAACGAAGACGCAATTTTAAGTCTACCTACGTGGTACGTACTCGGCTTTCCGGCGAAACGAACCCGCGCGAGACGGAGTGTCGTCGCCAGAACCAGACAAGAGTCACTTCGGCGGTTCGCCCACGCCCGGCGTCTCCAACCACTCGGGTCGCTGGAGGTACCCCTTCTCCTCGTGAACCCGCCGGTAGAGCGTCCGAAGCGCCCTATTGAACGGGCTACGGTCGACCTGCGGCCTGACCCGTCCGTCCCGAATCGCCGAGACGACGGCCTCGGGCGAGAACTCGTCGGCGTCGATTTCGGTGTAGGCCCGACCCACCTCGACCGGATAGTGGGCGTCGCTCCCGCCGACCAGCGGCAGGTCGTTGCGGTCGGCCAGTCTCCGGACCCACTCCCCGGTCCGGGGGTGTTTCCCGTTGACTTCGATGGCGTCGAAGTCGGCCCCCACCTCTCGGACGGTGCTGTTGCGGTAGGGGTGGGCGACGATGGCCGCACACCCTCGGTCGTGGGCGAGTTCGACCGCTTCTTCGGGCGAGAGGTCGCCGGGGTCGGTCTCTCGCGGGGGGTCCGGCCCGACCACGAGGACGTGGCCGTGAGTGGTCGTCACCTCGATGCCCGGAATCGTCCCCGCGAACCGGCCGTCCGGCCCGGAGTCGCCGATGTCGAACGCCCGGAAGTAGTCGTGGTTGGTCAGCGCCACCCCGTCGAGTCCCCGCAGTTCGGCGGTCCCGGCCAGCAGACGGACCCCCACCGGGTCGTAGTAGTCGGCCGCCCGCCGGTGGCCGTGGAAGAATCGCGTGTGGGCGTGTAGGTCAACCGTGTACACACGAGACCGTAATAGCCGGTAGACCTTTGACTTTCTGCCCCCAACGGACTGTCGTATGCCCGATGTTGGGCGGGGGCCCACGGGTGAGGCGACTATCGCCGACGACGGCGACCCGAGCGACCGAATACTCGTTCTCAACCCGGTCAGCGGGAACGGGAGTCACGCCGAACGGGTCCGGAAGTCGGCCGACGACGCCGGATTCACCGTGTTGGAGACCCAAGCCAGCGGCGAAGGCGTCGAGTTCGGCCGACTCGCGGCGGCGGCCGGTGCGGACCTCGTAGCGGCGGCGGGCGGCGACGGAACCGTCAACGAAGTTCTCCGGGGTCTCGACGCGGCAGACGCGTTAGACGACGTGACCTTCGGTGTCGTCCCGGCCGGGACCGGAAACAACTTCGCCGGGAACGTCGGCATAGAGGGCATCGACCACGCCTTCGACGTTCTCGCCGAGGGCGAACGCCGCCGCATCGACGTGGCGACTGCCGACGGCGAACGCTTTCTGAACTCCTGCATCGCGGGGTTGACCGCCGAAGCCAGCGCCTCGGCTTCGCCGGAGTTGAAGGCCCGACTCGGCGTGTTGGCCTACGTACTCAACGGTCTCCGAGCGGTCACGGAGTTCGAGGGCCTCCCGCTTGCGGTCGAGGCCAGTTGCCCGGGGACCGAGAAGACGTGGACGGGCGACGCCGTGATGGTACTGGTCGGCAACGCTCGCAGGTTCCCCGCACGGGGTCGGTCGCAGGCCAACTGCGAGGACGGACTGCTGGAGTTGACAATCGTCGAGCGGTCGCCCCCGACGAACCTGCTACAGGAGGCGGCGATTCACCGACTGTTCGGCGAGGAGACCGAACACGTCACCAACCTCTTCGCGTCGGAACTGCGGGTCGACGTTCGACGCGACGACCCGGTGGGGTTCAGTTTCGACGGCGAAACCGGGACTCACGGGTCGCTGACGATGGAGACCGGCGAGCGAACGGTGGAACTCGCCGTCGGCGAGACCTACGAACCGACTCCGGAGTGAGTCGGGGTCGGCGAATCGGCTCTCGGCGACTCAGGTTTCGAGTCGGTACCGATACGGCGACGACTGGATGACTGTCACCTCGCCCTCTCGCGCGCGCCGCCCGAGGACGGTGGCGACGCGGTGGGCACTCTCGAACGGTTCGTCGCGTGCTTCGAGCAACTGGAGGATTTCTCGCGCGGTCAACGGTTCGTCGGCGTCCGTTTCGGCGAGGACGGTTCGGATGCGGTCGTACTCCCTCGCGGGCCGGGCCATACGTCTGTTCTCGCATGGGAGAGAGCCACACTTAAGCCTCAGTCAGACGGGCGTCAGACGCGGTTTCGCGTCGAAAATCGGACTCGGGCGAAACTACACCGCTC
This sequence comes from Halorussus caseinilyticus, assembly GCF_029338395.1. Classification (NCBI taxonomy): domain Archaea; kingdom Methanobacteriati; phylum Methanobacteriota; class Halobacteria; order Halobacteriales; family Haladaptataceae; genus Halorussus; species Halorussus caseinilyticus. Next base: position 2,340,986 of record NZ_CP119809.1, on the reverse strand, counting down.
GGTCGTGGGGACCGGAGAAGTCCCGTTCGCGGCGGTACTGCTCTACGAACTCCGTCACGTCGAAGTCGAGCATGTCGTCTTCGAACTGGGCCATCGCGCCGTCGTCGTCGGCGTGACTCACGGCGTGTTCCATCAGTTCCACGACGAGTTCGACCACGATTTCGTGGAGGCGACGCGAGTCGAAGTCGGTCAACCAGAGTAGGGCGTAGCCTACGTCTTGGTCGTCTTCGACGTTCTCGCTGACGACTTCGCCGGGGAACTCCTCCAACACGACGCCCATGACGTGGGGCGTGCCGAACTCGCCGAGGTCGTCGTCGGTGTCGATAGTCGCCCGGAGGACTTCCACGAGGAACTCGGGGACGAAACGCGAGGGCGGGTGAACGTCGGTGACGACCGCGTGGTTCTCGCCGCACGCGCACTCGTACTCGCGCATGCCCATGTCGAGGTCGTGGACGTAGACCGACTCGCCGCAGGGGAGGTCGATTTCGGCCCCCCGACCGCCCGGAACGCGCGGTTCTGCCATGCGACTGGGTTGGCGTTCGGGACGTTTAAAAACCGCGACTTGGTGAACGGGGACGGTTGGCCCGCCCACGAAGCTACCCCGTCCTTTTCGCCCGTCCGCGTTTTCGGTAGGGGGTGACTATCGGAGCGTCGGGTCCGATTCCCCACGCTCCCAGAGTTCAAGTACGAACGCGGGACAAGTCCGCCCCGGTGAACCCACGGCGAAGCAAATCTGCATCTCCCGCGAGGCCCACGAACGACTGAAGTCGCTCCGAGAGGACGGGGAAACGTTTTCGGAGACTATCCTTCGATTCGAGGCGGTGTGACGCTCAGGGCCAGTCGTCGCGCTGGTCCTCTTCGGCCGCTTGCTCGTCGTCGTCCACCTCGTCGGCGAGTTGCCACTCGGCGGCCTCTGCCGCCTCGGTCACGTCTAAGAACTCCCACTCGTACTCGTCGGCGAGTTCCCGGTCGTCGTCGGTCGTGCCGACGAAGACGTGGCGGTCGGTGTCGAACTGCTCGCGGACGCTTTCGAGACTCTCGCCTTTCCCCTTCGGTCCGGAGAAGAAGTCCTGCCGGATGCGGTTCTTCCGGGTGAAGTTCGTCACGACGTAGGTGGGCTTGTCCGAGACGACGCCGACGTACTTGCTCCACCTGCGGGCGTCTTCGAACACCGTGCCGGGTTTGGCCAACTCCTCCAGCGCGGAGAGTTCGAAGGCGAGGGTCATGTCGCCGCTTCCGTTCATGGGTCTCTTTCGGCCCGTGGCGGGCAAAACGCCTTCGGTCCGAAGTCATCTCTCGGACCGACGCCGACGCTCGCCGGGAATCGACGGTCGGGTTCGCGCCGACTGCCCACCGGTTCCGGTGGGCAGTCGGCGCTCGACTCAGGCGAGTTCGACGCGCAGGTACTCGGAGAACACGACCACCGGTTCGTCGGCGAACAGGGAGGCCACCTCCGGCGTCACGGCGACTGTGCCCCGTCCGTCGTACTCGGCGAGCAACTGCTGTGCCCGCTCTGGTAACTCGTCGAAGTGACGCACCGGCACCCCGGCCGGTGCGGTCGCTGTCGGACGGAGACGAAGGGTTCGCCCGTCTCTCTCGGTTCCGGAAGTCGTGTTCGAGGACATTGTGCTACACGGTACCAAATGCCGTGAAGTATCTTAAACCTTCTGGCGTTCGGAACCAACGAGTCGGGGAGATAGATATTCCTCTCGGCGGGAAAGTCGAAAAGCAAGATTTGCGAAGCGTCGGGTCGAGCGCCGAACGGACGTTAGAACCGGTAGCCTTCGTCTTCGTCGCCGAGCGAGCGTTCGGTCGTCTCCATCATCTCGTCGGCGAACTCCATCTCGTCGCGGGTGTTGCTCTCCATCGTGGTCTGGTACTCCTTGATACCGAGCGACAGGACCTCTTCGAGGGCCTCTTGGCGGTCCACGAACTCCTCTTGGGAGACCAACTGGTCTATCTGCATGTCCACGTCGTCCGACAGAGTAATTTCGAGCTGAGGCATGTACATCGGCTACCAGTTCCAACTACTACAACGTTTGGTTGGCCCGTCGTTTTGCTCCCATCGGCGAGTCGGCGGTCCGCGGACCGCCGACTCGCCGAGAAGTCTGAGACGAAAAGTGACGAGTTACCGGGTGGTTCGTCGTTCGCGCGAAACTACTGTTCCTGCGGAATCGCCAGCTCTTCGGGGTCGAAGTCCTTCTCCAGCAGGGTCTCTTTCTGGTCGGCGACTTCGGCCTCTTGGCGGATGAGGTCCTTGTACTTGCCCTGCGGGGCGATGTCGCCGATGAGGACGCCGCCGACCAACTTACCGTCCTTGAACGCGAGACGCCGCCACTCGGTGTCGCTGTACTTGCGCTCGCACTCGTCGTCGCCCAGCGTCGGGAACCCGAAGCTGAGGAACGGGAAGTCGAAGTGGGTGATGGAGTACGACGAGACCCAGCGGAACGCTTCGTCTTCGCCGTCGGCGACCATATTCTTCGCGGCGATTTGGCCCTGCTCTTTCGCACTGCCCCACGACCCGTTCTGGGCGTACTGGTCGAGGATGGTGTCGTAGTACCGGGTGATGTCACCGGCAGCGTAGATGTCCTCGACGTTGGTCTGCATGTACTCGTCCACGACGATGCCGCTGTCCTCCTCGATGCCGGTGCCTTGGAGGTACTCGGTGTTGAAGTTCAGACCGATGGCGACGCCGACGAAGTCGCTGTCGTACTCTTCGCCGTTGGCGTCCACCGTCGAGACGACTCGGCCGTCGTCGTCGGTCTCGAATCGCTCGACGCCGCTTTCGAGGACGGGTTCGACACCCTTCTCTTCGAGGGCGTCGTGGATGATTTCGGCACCGTCGAGGCTCAGGCCGTAGCGCCACCAGCGGTTGCCACGCATGATGTACTTGGCGTCCACGTCTTGGGCCGCGCACACCGCCGCGAGGTCGATTCCGAGCAGACCCGCGCCGACGACGACGCCTTGGTCGGCCTCGCTCGCGTTCTCCTGAATCTTCCGGGCGTCTTGGAACGTCCAGAAGTGGTGGATACCCTCGGCGTCGCTGTTGTCCACCGGAAGCTGAGTCGGCGTTCCGCCTGTCGCCACGAGCAGTTTGTCGTACTCGAACGTGCCGCTGTCGTGGGTGTGGACCTCGTGAGCGTCGGGGTCCACGTCGGTCACGAACGTGTTGAGTTCGAGGTCGATGTCCCGCTCGGCGTACCAGTCTTCCTCGTGGATGGAGATGGGTGCTTCGGGGAGCTTTCCTTTGGCGAATTCCTTGATGAGGATGCGGTTGTACAGCGCCTCACCCTCGTCTGTGATGACGGATACGTCGGCGTCGGGGTCTTCCTCGCGGATGGTCTCCGCGGCGGAACTGCCCGCGATTCCGTCACCGATTATCACGTACGACTCGCTCATAGCCGAACCTTCAGCTTCGGGGTTAAAGTGGGTTGCTATCTTCGTATCGTGTCAGAGGTTCACGAACAGACGAACTTTTGGGGGTCGCGTCCTAACCCCCGCCCGATGAAGATAAACCAGAACGTCCGCCACTTCGCGTCCCGGAAGGCGCTGGAACTGCCGGTGGTCTCGGACCTCGTGAAGGACAAGCTCGTGGACCTACACACGCGTATCTTCCTAGAGAAGGCCGACGAGCGACACCGCGAGGAGCGCCGCGAGCGACTCGACGCCTTCTTCGACGCCACGATGGACACCTACCTCGCGGCGCTACAGGCCGGTGCGCCCGAGGCCGAGGCCCGCGAAATCACCCACATTCAAGCCAATTTCGACTTCTACAACCACGGCTGGACCGAGATGATGGAGTTCCCGAGCGACGAACTCGACGACCACTACGACCGCTACGCCGAGTTCTTCGAGCGCCACGGCATCGCCATCGAGGACCCCCTCGGCGAGTTCATGCCCGCGGGCGGGATTCCCGATGCGCCCTCGACGCCCGAGAAGTTGGAGGAGCCGGAGCATCCCTACGCTGAGGGTGGATTTGCGGACGACGTTTACGTCGAGGGACCTGATGGTGAGATTCGGGTCGGCGGGCAGGACGAACCCGAGGAAGTGGACCTGACGGACGCGCCCGGCGTGAGCGACGAGGACGCCGAGGCGTAAGAAAATATCTATTCACTATCTAGAGACTACTCAGAGCTTTCATCGCAAGAACAAAATTGGAAATTTGAAAGAAAATATTTTATTTTGTCTAAAATACCCTCTCGTTCTCGTGTCGTCATTACATGGACGGCCCTGATTTGCTCCTCAGTGAGAATTGTTTTCTCTCGGGAGGGTTTATCCTCAAAATCGATATAGACTGGATATGCGAGTACAAGCTGGCGCTCTCTCCCAACTCGGCTATACTCGGTAAGTATGCCGGAAATATCCTTTCCATTCTTGAGTTCTACCATGACTTGCTCGGCATTTCGAAGACCTCCTTCCCAAGGTTGCCACGGATTCCGCTGATGACTCATCCAAGAGCCAAGTTTCGAGCGAACTTGGTGTGGGAAATTTGTTGTGAGTGTGATTGCGTAGACAAGGCCAAAAGCACATGAAAGAATGAATAAGGTGACGGCTGACTCAATATAAAACCTATCTGGACCGAAGAAGACGCCACGAATTGCATTCTGACTATTAATTATTTTCCCTGTCTGCTGACCGATCCAAATGAATGTAATATCTATTAGTATACTAGAGACGAAACTTGTAAGATAGAATATATCGCGGTCGATTTTTTGCTCAACCACTCCTAGCGTGATACCAAGAAGTACAGCAATAAAACCGGGAGCGATCAATAAGGCCGCGAGTATCAGCGTTTCCGCAGTTATCGGCATAGGAAGCGAAAATATTGTGTTAGTCGTTATCGCCGTCGCCGTTACTTCTATCAGGGTTATTTGAGGTCGGAGCCATGATGTAACCGTCTTCTGGTGGCTCAACATCAACTACTTCTTCCCCCTTCTCAATTGTTCGGCGAGCAACTTTCTCTGAAAGTTCAACCTTTTCAGAATTTGCTCGGGGGTTCTGTGTCTTATTTTCTTGGGCGGCGTCTGATGAATCGTCGTCAGACATACACCACTATTTTAACTAGAACATAAAATGGTTTTCGGACGGTTGAACAGTGTGGAGAATATACTTGATGATAAAGTACTGAGGATTTATAACTTAGCCTCAACTACTCCGGACTGACGACTTCCTTCCGCCCCGCAATCCGGTCGGCACACTCGTAACCCGCCACGATACCGCCGTTCAGACTCCGCTCGGGATACTGCGCTCTGCTCGCCATCCCCGCATAGTACAGCCCATCCGCAACCTCCTCGCCGAGGTCGTAGGGAATCACCATGTCGAGATACCCCCGCTCGTAAATCGGTGCGGCGCGGGGGTTCTTGGCCAGTCGGAACTCCTCGACGTGCGAGCGGTCCCAGTCGGGGAACATCTCTTCGACGTGCCCCAACCACAAGTCCCGAACCTCCTCTTCCTCCATCTGCCAGAGGTCCTCCTCGTAGTCCTGAATGTAGCTGGCGACGTAGAGCAGGTGGTCGCCGCCGTAGTTCTCGGGCGGCATGTAGTTGGTGTGTTCGATGAGCGCGCCGAAGGGAGCGTCGTGGGCCACGTTGAGCCAGTAGGTGTCGGTCAGCGCTTCGTCCATCGTCACCAGCGCGCAGACCGCCCCTTGGAAGTCGATTTCGCACGGGTAGCCGGTGAGGTCTTCGAGGACGTTGGGCATCGCCGCGACCACCACGTCGTCCACCGCGTGGGTCTCGGTGGCCGTGCCGCCGTCGGCGGCCTCGGCCTGCGCTTGCTCCGAGACGGGTTCTCCGTCTGCGACTTCGACGGTCATCTCGCTCACCCCGCCGTCTTCGAGGTCGAGGTCGGTGACGCGGGCGTTCGTCGTGATGTTCTCACGGCCGACTTCCTCCACGAGAGCGTCGAGCAACTGCCCGAACCCGCCTTCGAGGTAGCCCAGCGGTTCGCCCCGGAGCAGGTCGCGCTCGCCCCGGAACTTGATGCGCCCGAGCAACCACGCCGCGCTCACGTCGTCTTTGCGGTCGCCGAACTTGGCGTCCAGCAGGGGTTCGAAGAATCCCTCGTAGACGCCGTTGGAGGTGTGTTCGCGAAGGAAGTCCTCGATGGCAACGTCCTCGAAGTCCTCCAGATTCTCGTAGGTGTCGAACTTCGGAACCCCGCCTCGAACGTCGATTTCCTGCGTGAGCATCGTGAGGCGGAACTTGTCGTAGACGCTCATGTGGGGGTAGGCCAGAATCTCCCACGGTTTGTCCATCGGGTAGACCGTGCCGTCCCAGTAGTAGGCGTTCTTGCCGATTGGCCACTCCAGACGCTCTTCGAGACCCAACTTCTCGATGAGGTCCACGATGGTCTCTTCGGAGGCCGAGAGGTGGTGGTAGAACTTCTCTACTGGGTCGCCCGCCGTCTCGTACACGGCGGCGAGTCCGCCGATTTGGTCGCTGGCTTCGAACACCTGCACGTCGTGACCGTGTTGCTGGAGGCGGTAGGCGGCCGCGAGACCCGCGATTCCCCCACCGACGACACCTTTCATGTCCCTTCGTTCACCACGGTCGGCCAAAGGTCTTGTTGAAGTGTCCGGCCGGTCGCGGTCCCGCGACCGGCCGACGCGACCGGCCGATTTCTCGCCAAGCGAAGAGTAGTTACGACAAGCCGCCCTCCATCCGCCCATGAAGGCCGCGCTCATCATCCTCGACGGTTGGGGATTGGGAAGCGAAGACGGCGGGCGAAACGCCATCGAAGCCGCCGAGACGCCGAACTTCGACCGGTTCGCCGACGCCGGGAGCTACGGCACCCTGAACGTGACCGGGCGGCGGGTCGGCCTGCCCGAGGGACAGATGGGCAACAGCGAAGTCGGCCACCTCAACATCGGCGCGGGCCGGGTAGTCCGCCAAGAGTACACCCGCATCTCCGACGCCATCGAGGGCGGCGAGTTGGGCGACAACGACGCCATCGACTCGGCGTTCGAGTACGCGAAGGACAACGACGGTCGAGTCCACTTCATGGGTCTGGTGAGCGAGGGCGGGGTTCACTCCGACCAGAAGCACCTCTACGCCCTCGTCGAGTTGGCCGCCGAGCGAGGCGTCGATGCGGTCACGCACGCCTTCACCGACGGCCGGGACACCCCGCCCCAGAGCGGCGCGGGGTTCGTGGGCGAGTTGCAGGAGGTAATCGACCGCGAGGAAACCGGCGAGGTGGCGACCGTCTCCGGGCGCTACTACGCGATGGACCGCGACCAGAACTGGGAGCGAACCCGGCGGGCCTACGACGCCATCGTGAACCGCGAGGCCGAGTACACCGCTGAATCGGCGGTCGAGGCGGTCGAAGAGAGCTACGAGCGCGAGACCACCGACGAGTTCGTGGAACCGACGCTAGTCGAGGGCGGTCCCGCACTCTCGGACGGCGACGCCGCGGTCTTCTTCAACTTCCGGTCGGACCGCGCCCGCCAGTTGACCCGGATGCTCGCGGACATCGACCCGGTGTGGGCGTTCGACACCTCGCCGCCCGAGATTCGACTGGTCACGATGACCGAGTACGACGAGGAGTTCGACCTCCCCGTGGCTTTTCCGCCCCACCAACCCGCGGACGTTCTCGGCGAAGTCCTCGCAGAGACCGGTCTCACGCAACTGCGCATCGCCGAGTCCGAGAAGTACGCCCACGTTACCTACTTCCTGAACGGCGGGCGCGAAGTGGAGTTCGAGGGCGAGAGCCGGAAAATCGTGGAGTCGCCCAACGTCCCGACCTACGACCAGCAACCCGAGATGAGCGCCGAGGAGGTGACGGACACCGCCATCGCCACCATCGAGGAGACCGACCCGGACGTGTTGGTCCTCAACTACGCGAACCCCGACATGGTTGGCCACACCGGGGACTTCGACGCCGCGGTCGAAGCGGTCGAGGCCGTGGACGCCCAACTCGGCCGACTCGTGGAGACCGTGGAGGGCGCTGGCGGGCACGTCCTCGTCACCGCCGACCACGGCAACGCCGACGACATGGGCACGCCGGAGGACCCCCACACTGCCCACACCTACAATCTGGTTCCGCTGGTCTACCTCACCCCGGAGGGCGACGACGGCGGCAAGCGGGTCCGCGAGGGCGGGTCGCTCTGCGACATCGCGCCGACGTTGCTCTCGCTCATCGGAGTTGAGAAACCCGAAGCGATGACGGGCGAGAACCTGCTGGAGTAGCCGAGAAGTCCCCGAGAACCGTCGTTCTGACTGGAGTCGCGCTCTCACGATTTCTCCTCCGGCGCGTGCGGGCGCGACCCTCGTGGTCGCGCCGACCCGCGCGAGGTCGTCAGCGCTGTGCGCCGACTGCTCGTCGGAACTCGCTTCCGACGGTGGACGAGCGAGTGACCAACGGGAACGAGCGAGGAGGTTGGGGAGGTGTGAGGCCCGCGGTTGCGGTGCTGTGCGGTCTCCTCGGCGTCGGCATCAGTGCGGTTCGCGGTTGCGGTGCTGTGCGGTCTTCGTCGGTTCGAGTCTGTAGCTACCAACCTGACGCTTCTCGTCTCCCTCGTAAACCGCGTTCCCCTCGTAAACTTCGTTACTCCGTCGCCTCCCCCGCCAAATCAGCGAGTCGCCATCTACTGCTTGAACCGATGACCCGTTCCGCCGTGTCGTCGCTGGCGGAAGGACGGCGTGGCGCTCTTGTCCGGAAAACGATGCGTCGAACGCGCTGTTGACCCTCTGGCGCGGGGGTCAAGGTTGTCGCGGTGCTGTGTGGTCTCCTCGGCGTCGGCATCAGTGCGGTTCGCGGTTGCGGTGCTGTGCGGTCTCGATTGGTTCGAGTCTGTAACTACCGCCCTGACGCTTCTCGTTCCCCTTCGTAAGCTTCGTTGCTCCGTCGCCTCTTTCCACCAAACCAGCGAGTGGCTAGCTACTGCTTGAACCGATGACCCGTTCCGCCGTGCCGTCGCTGACGGAAGGACGGTGTAGCGCATTCTCGACAATCTATATATTTCTCTAGAAATGAAAAACAATTCTAAAAGAAACGTATACAATCGCTTTCCTCACTCCCCGGTCCGGAACGACAGGTCCAGCGAACTCGCCGAGTGCGTGAGCGACCCCATCGAAATCACGTCCACGCCCGTCGCGGCGTAGTCGGGCACGTCCGCGATTCCGATGCCGCCGCTGGCCTCCGCAATCACGCCCTCCGGAAGCGCCGCCACGCCCTCCCGGACTTCCGCGGGCGACATGTTGTCCAGAAGCACGATGTCGGCCCCGGCGTCGGCGGCGCGAGCGGCGTCTTCGGGACGCTCGACTTCCACCTCGATTTTCGTCGCGAAGGACTTCTCCGCCCGGAAGTGCGCGACTGCCGCTTCCATCCCCATCTCGGCGACGTGGTTGTCCTTGACCATCACCATCCCCGAGAGGGTGAGCCGATGGGTGTCGCCTCCCCCGGCCGCAATCGCGCGCTTCTCGACCCCGCGCAGGCCGGGCGTCGTCTTCCGGGTTCCGGCAATCGCCACGCAGTCTCGGACCTCGCGGGCGGCATCGACCGCTCGGCGGGTCTTCGTCGCCACGCCCGAGGCGTGGCCCGCGACGTTGACCGCCACGCGCTCGCCGCGGAGGACCGACTCCGCGGACCCCTCGACTTCCAGCACTGTGTCGCCGGGCGCGATTCGGTCGCCCGCTTCGGCCGTCGCCTCGCAGTCCGCGTCGAGGTAGTCGAAGACGGCGCTCGCGGCGTCGAGTCCCGCCGCGACGCCCTCCTCCTTGGCGACGAGTCGGCCCGTCGTCTCGCCGGGGACGTGGTTGGTCACGTCGCGGTGGCCCACGTCTTCCCGTAGCCAGTCTTCGACCTTGCGGTCAGTCACTCGCATTCGCTGGCACCTCGCCCGACTCCTCGGCGTCGCGTTCGTCGTCTTCCAGCGCGTGGCACCCGACCGGTTCGGCGTCCAACGCCGACCGAGCGACCAGCAGGGCGACCACGCTGGCGTTCCGAAGTTCGTAGAGGCTCCGACTCGTCCGGGTCCGGGTGTAGGCGTCCACCTCGCCCTTGAGTCGCCGGAGGACCGCCGTCGCGCGCCGCAGACCCTCGGGCGTCCGGCGAATCCCGACCTGCTCGTCCATCACGCGGCGCAGGCGGACGAACTTTTCGCGGGCGAACCCCGAGGGGAGGTCGGGGTCGCTGTCGCGCAGTTCCGGCGCTTCGACGGGTTCGGGGTCGAACCCGGCGGCCGACTCCCCGGCGCGCAGGCCCCAGACGAGTCCCTCCAGCAGACTCGTGGACGCGAGGCGGTTCGCGCCGTGGACGCCGGTCCGGGCGCACTCGCCGACCGCGAACAGGCGGTCCAAGTCGGTCCGGCCGCGGTCGTCAACCGAAATCCCGCCACAGAGGAAGTGTTCGCTCGGTTCGACCGGGATGCCGTCGGTCCAGTCCACGCCGCGGACCTCGCACTTCTCGGCGAGGTCCGGGAACTCCTCGGCGAAGTCGAGCGGACTCACGTCGAGTCGGACCTCGCCCGTGCGCTCGCGTTCGTCCGCGACCGCGCGGGCCACCACGTCGCGCGGCGCGAGTTCGGCGTCCTCGTGGTAGTCGGGCATGAACCGCTCGCCGTCGCCGTTCCGGAGGAGCGCACCCTCCCCGCGGACCGCCTCGCTGACGAGGAAGGGGTCCTCCCCAGAGAAGGCCGTCGGGTGGAACTGGACGTAGGCCACGTCCGCCACGTCCGCGCCCGCGAGGGCGGCCATCGCAATCCCGTCACCCGTGGCGGTCTCGGGGTTCGTGGAGTTCCGGTAGAGCGCGCCGATGCCGCCGGTAGCGAGGACCGTCGCGCCCGCGAAGACGGGTTCGGGACCGGAGTCCTCGCTCGCGCCGTCCGCGGCGCGGTCCACGACCGCGCCGTGGACTCGGCCCTCGTGGGTAATCAGGTCGAGCGCCGCGGTGTCCTCACGAATCGTCACGTTCTCGTGGGCCGCGAGGCGGTTCAGAAACGGGCCGAGGACGTGCTTGCCGGTGCTGGCGTCCACGTGGAGGATGCGCGGTTCGGAGTGGGCGGCCTCGCGGCCGAAATCGAACTCGGACCCGTCCCGGTCGAAGGGCACGTCCAGCGTCTCTACCAGCACGTCTTCGACCGCTTCACGCGACTCCTCGACCAGCACCTCGACCGCCTCCGGGTCGGCGGTGTCGGCGCTCGCCGCCAGCACGTCCTGCTCGAACGCTTCGGGGTCCGAGCGCGCGGTGGCGACCCCGCCCTGCGCCCAGTGTGAGGTGGTCTGCTCGGGCCGGGTCGCCTTCGTGACGACCAGCACGTCCGCGCCCTCTCGCGCGGCCGAGAGCGCGGTCGCACACCCGGCCACGCCGCTTCCGACCACGAGTACGTCCGCTTCGGTGCGGGTGTCGGATTCGTTACTCATCGTCATATCTCCAGCATGCGCTCCATCGCCACGTTCGCCAGTTGCGCCTCTCGGGGTGGGACTTCGATGACGTTGCGCTCACGTCCGGCCACGAGTTCCTCCAGCACCCACGTCAGGTAGTTCGGGTCGATTTGGCGCATCGCGTTGCAGTCCATGCAGGCGTCCCCGCAGAGGGGGACGACTTCGACCTCGGGGTGCCACCGCTGGAGGTGGTTCGTGAGGTGAATCTCGGTGCCGATGGCCCACGTCTCGCCGGGGTCGGCGTTCGCCACGGTCTCGCAGATAGTCGCCGTGCTTCCCGCAACGTCGGCGGCCTCCACGACCTCCCGGCGACACTCGGGGTGGACGATGACGTTGGCGTCGTCGTACTCCTCGCGGACCTGTTCGATGTGTTCGGCGCGGAAGCGCTCGTGGACCTGACAGTAGCCGTCCCAGAGGATAACGTCGCTCTCGGCGACTTCCTCGGCGTCCTTGCCCTCTGGGTCCCACGGGTCCCACTCGGCCACGTCGTCCTCCATGCCGAGTCGGTGGGCGGTGTTCTCGCCGAGGTGCTTGTCGGGCAGGAAGAGTACTTTGTCGCCCTGCTCGAAGGCCCACTCGAACACGTCGGCGGCGTTCGAGGAGGTACAGACCGCCCCGCCCTGCTCGGCGCAGAACGCCTTCAGGTCGGCGTAGGAGTTCATGTACGTGATGGGAATTATCTCGTCGTCGGGCGCGGCCTGCGTAATCTCGGCCCACGCCGCGTCAACTTGCAGGGCCTCGGCCATCCCCGCCATCGGACACGAGGCTTCCATCGAGGGGAGAATCACGGTCTGGTCGTCGTCGGTGATGATGTCCGCGGACTCGGCCATGAACGTCACGCCGCCGAAGACGACGTACTCGGCGTCGGCCTCGGCCGCCTCGACGCTCAACTGGTAGGAGTCGCCGATGAAGTCGGCGTGTTCCACGATTTCCCGTCGCTGGTAGTTGTGACCCAAGATTACGAGGTCGTCGCCCAACTCGGCTTTCGCGGCCTCGATTCGGTCGGTGCGTTCGGCCTCGTCCAACTCCCGATAGCGTTCGGGCAACTGTTCGAGGTTGTCGTATTTGAAGAGACTAAGGTCGGTTTCGATGTCGGCCGTTTCCATTTTTGGCACAGTCAGCCACCTCCGATTGCAACAGACTTCGGTATCCACTATTGAAAATATTTTCTCTTCATAGATACCCGGTGAATTGCCCCGGTGATACGAGAGTCTATAGAGAGGGAGACGGCCGACGGACTACTCGCGTGAATCCGAATCACTCCCCGGTACCAGCAGGTGGTGAGAAAAGAGCGGAGACCGAACTCAGTTCCGGCCGTCGTAGACGACTTCGCCGTCCACGACGGTCATCGCCACGTCGATGTTCTCGATGTCGTCGGGGTGGTCCCACGGCGAGCGGTCCAAGACCACCAAATCCGCCTTCTTGCCAGCCTCGACGGTGCCGAGTCGGTCCTCGTCGAACCCGGCGTAGGCCGCCCCGCGGGTGTACGCTCGGAGCGCGTCCGTCACCGAGAGACGCTGGCGCTCGGCGGGTGCGTTGACGGTCTGGTGGACGCCGAAAAGCGGGTCCAGCGGCATGCAGTCGCTCCCGAACGCCAGCGGCGTGTCCGCCGCCAGCAGGTCGGCGTAGCGGTTCGACCGCTCGCGTCGCTCGGTGCCGAGGCGGGCGTCGTACAGTCCGCCCTCGTCGGCCCACTTCAGGAAGTTCGGTTGGACCGACGCGACGACCCCGGTGTCGGCGAATCGCTCGATAGCCTCGTCGGACGCGAGTTCGGCGTGTTCGACCCGGTGGCGGGCGCTCGCGGGGTCGTCGGTCCCCTCGTAGGCCGACAGGACTTCCTCGACCGCTTCGTCGCCGATGGCGTGGGCGGTCATCTGGAAGCCAGCGTCGTCACCCTTCGCCACGAGTTCGCGGAGTTCCGCGGGCGGGACGACCCACTGGCCGGTTTCTGATTCCGGCGAGTCGGCGTAGGGTTCGGAAAGTTTGGCGGTCCGTCCGCCGAGGCTTCCGTCGGTGAACGTCTTGACGCCGCCGGTCCGGACGAACTCGCTCCCGTGGTTGGTCCGCAGGCCGACTTCGGTGAGGGCGTCGAGGTGGTCCGACCAGTAGTTGATGCGGACCCGGAGCGCGAGGTCCCCGTCCGCGTCCATCCTGCGGTAGACCTCCGGCGCGCGCGACTGGCGAACCATGTCGTGGACGCCCGTCACGCCCTTCCGGTGGGCCTCGCGCTGTGCGGCGTCGAGCAGTCCGCGGGTCTCCTCGGCGTCGGGTTCGATGGCCTCGTAGAGTACGTCCACTGCTTCCTCCACGACGACGCCCGTGGGGTCGCCGCCCTCGGTCCGCACGTCGCCGTCGGGCATCTCGTCGGCGAACCGGTCGAGCGCGACCGAGTTGACCGCCGCAATGTGCATGTCCTCGCGGAACGCCGCGACCGGTCGGTCCTCGGAAACGGCGTCGAGGTCCGCGCTCGTCAGGTATCGGGACTCCTCCCACGCGCTCTCGTCGTAGCCGAATCCCAGAATCCACTCGTCACCGGAGTCACCGTCACCGTCGGAACCGCCCTCGTCGGCGAGCAGGGCCACGCAGTCGCCGGGCGAGTCGGCCTCGGCGAGGTCGGCGTAGACCAGCGAGCGCCCGAGGTGCTGGAGGTGGGTGTGGGCGTCGATGAAACCCGGCAGGAGGACCCGCCCGTCGAGGTCCACGACTTCGGTCTCGACGCCGTTCAGGAACTCGACTTCGTAGGCGTCGTCTACACGCACGACTTCGCCGTCCCGGACCGCCAGCGCCTCCGCGGTCACGTCGGGGTCGGCGAGCGTGTGAACTTCCGCGTTCGTGAAGATACGGTCTGCCGCCGCTGTCATGTCCGAGACGTGCGCGCGCGGAGCGATAACCGTTGGGGAATCGGCGACCGGACGAGCGACCGAGTGACTCGGTTACGGCGTCGCGTCGAGTATCGAGATACGGCCGCTGCCGGTCACGACGACGCCGTAATCGAAGAAGGAGAACCGAGTCGTCCCGTCGGCCCGCGGGGTTCCGTCGTGCCGAGCGTCGAACAGGGCGTCCAGCGCGTCCGGGTCGATGACCTCTGCGAGGGGGTCCATCTCGGCGGGGTCGATGCCCGAAACCGCGGCGACGGCCGCGATGACCCCCTCGCTCAACCGCTCGCCGGTCGCCACTTCGTAAGTCGTCAGCACGGTCCCGCGATTTACTTCTGATTGCTTTTCGCTCATGGATAACTCGGTCTCGCGGAGTACCTCGGTCTCCGGAGTTCGCTACGCCGATGTTGGTTCTCTGGAGGGGTACTCGGTCTGGTTCGTCTCTGAACGGTTTTAAATAGGGTCTACTCTTCGGTCACGAGCGTCGTCGCAACTAGATTCCGGAGTCCGCGACGGATTCGCTTGGAGACCGCCCGCGAGGAGATACCGAACTCCTTAGAGAGGTCTTCGAGGGTGGTCTCGCGCGGTTCGTCGAAGTAGCCCGCCTCGAAAGCCGCGACGATGGCCCGACGCTGGTCGTCGGTCAGGCCGTACTGCTCGCCCGCCTCGACTTCCGTGAGCGTGTGAATCCAGTTGAGTCGCAGGTCGATGTCGTGGTCCGCGCAGTAGCGCTGGAGCGCCACGACCGCCGCGCGGTCGGGCGACCGGAGTTGGAACTTCCACACGTCGTCGTGTCGGTTCACCGCCAACAGGGTCGCCTCCGAGTTCACGATGGTCTCGATGAGTCCGTGTTCTTCTCTCCACTCCGCGCGCACCAGCGCACCGTCGCCCACCCTGTCTAAAACCGTGACTTCTTCGATGCCGGTGTCGTTCTCTAACTCCGATACGAACGCGTCCACGTCGTCGCCCCACACCCAGAAGAACGGGAGCGCACCGTCACCTGTCGGGACGATGCGTTCGAGTTCGACCTCCATGGCTGGCGTCACCGTGAGGGCTCTACCGAGCGGAAAGTCGCCGACTGGGACGGACAACTCCGCGATGATACTCATCCGGGTCCGGTTTCAGCGCGAAGCGACAAGCCGGTTGTGGTACTCGATTGCTGTCAACGAGTCCACCGCCGACAGTTCCGGAACCAATATGCGACGGGGGGTCAAATCGCGGGCTATGAACCGCATCATCGGCGAGCGCGACCTCTCGGAGACGCCGTTCTCTCCCGAACAGGCCCGTGAGACCTACCGCGAGTTGGTCCGAGCGCGGGCGTTCGACGAGCGAGCGCTGGCGCTCCAGCGACGAGGGTGGATGAGTAGTTGGCCACCGTACCGAGGCCAAGAGGGGTCGCAGGTCGGGGCCGCGCTTGCGATGGCCGACGACGACTGGCTCTTTCCGACCTACCGGTCGAACGCGATGCAAATCGCCCGCGACGTTCCGATGAGCGACATCCTCCTGTTCCGGCGGGGCATGCCCGAGTTCCACTCGGGCCACGACGTGCCCAACTTCCCGCAGGCGATTCCCATCGCCACCCAGATTCCCCACGCCGCGGGCGTCGGCATGGCGATGAACTACCGGGAGGCGGTCAACGGCGAGGACGGCGACCGTGCCACCGTCTGTTACTTCGGCGACGGCGCGACCAGCGAAGGCGACTTCCACGAGGGTCTCAACTTCGCGGGCGTCTTCGACGCGCCGACCGTCTTCTTCTGTGAGAACAACGAGTGGGCGATTAGCCTGCCGCGCCACCGCCAGACCGCCGCCGACAGCATCGCACAGAAGGCCGCGGCCTACGGCTTCGAGGGCGTACAGGTGGACGGCAACGACCCCCTCGCGGTCCGGGAGACGGTGGCCGAGGCGCTCGAATCGGCCCGCGACGGGAACCCCGTCCTCGTGGAGAGTCTGACCTACCGACAGGGCGCACACACCACCAGCGACGACCCGAGTCAGTACGAGGAGACGGCCCGCGAGTTGCCCGACTGGCGGACCGCCGACCCCCTCGAACGCTACGAGGAGTACCTCCGCGACCAAGACGTGTTGGACGACGAGTTCGTCGCCGAGGTCGAGGACGAGGTGGATGCCGAACTGGACGAGGCCGTCGAGCGCGCCGAGTCCGCCGACCCCGGAGACCCCGACGACGTGTTCGACCGAGTGTACGAGAACCTGCCGCCGAACCTGCGCGAACAGAAAGCGTGGCTCGACTCCTTCCTCGCCGAGAACGACGTGCAGGAGTTAGACCACTGACGACCCGGCGGCGCGATTTTCCTCAGTCGAGCGCCATGTACGTCTTGGTGTCCGCAACGCCGTCCATCCCCGAGATGTCCGACGAGGCGGCGTGAAGTACGTCGTACACCTCGTCGGCGTCGGTCTCCACGATAACGTCGAACTCGCCCGCGACGATGTGGGCCTCCGAGATGCGGTCTAACCCGCGAACTGCCTGTAGAACGTCCTCCGAGCGTCCAGCGGCCGTTTTCACCATGATAAAAGCGTGAACCATCGCACTGTGTGATTCTGTACCACGCGAGAAAAGCCTTTGGGGTGGAGAAAAGTTATTCAGTCAGTCCCACGTAAACGTTCCCATGCGATTCGTTATCATTGGCTCGGGTCGGGTAGGGCTTCGCACGGCCCGCGTCCTTCGGGAGGAGGGCCACGAGGTCACGCTGATAGAGCGCGACGCCAACAAAGTCGAGCGCGCTCGTAACGACGACTTCGAGGTCATCGAGGGCGACGGGGACCGCGAGGAAGTCCTGACGCAGGCCGACCTCGAATCAGCGGACGCGGTGGGTGCGCTCACCGGCGACCTGAACGTCAACTTCGCGGCGTGCATGGTCGCCAAACACTACGGCTGTCGGACGGTTCTGCGCATCGACGAGGACTACCGCGAGGACATCTACCGGAAGTTCGCCAGCGACGTGGACGAGGTGGTCTACCCCGAGCGCCTCGGTGCCATCGGCGCGAAGAACGCACTGCTCGGGGGGAACATCCGCGCCATCGCGGACATCGCCCAGAGCCTACAGGTGGTCGAACTCACGATTACCGACGAGTCGCCGGTCAAGGGCTACTCCATCAGCGAACTCTCGTTGCCCGCCGACTCCCGAATCTTGGCGTTCGGCAAGGCCGACGAAGCGATGGGGATTCCGCTCCCCGACGACTCGCTGGAGGTCGGCGACCGACTGGCGGTCCTCGCGGACTTCGACGTGCTGGAGGACGTGCGACAGATTCTGGTGGGCGACGCAAGCAGAGCGAGTGCGCAAGCGATGACGGGAGGTACCTAACATGGTTACAGCGTACGTGATGGTCAAAGCGAACACGGGCGAGGCGGACAGGCTCAAGAACGCGATTATGGACCTCGACGGCGTAATCGACGCCCACATCGTCGCGGGCGACGTGGACATCATCGCCAAACTCGACGTGGACTCGCCCGCCGACGTGAAGGAAATCGCGGCCGACGGGATTCAGGGCATTCAAGGCGTCGAGGACACCCAGACGTACATCGCCATGGACTAGCGGGGACCGTCCCGTCGCCCGCTAGCGCCGTCCTCGTCGTAGTTCTGGCGCGCTCGCTCGCGCAGGCCCGCGGCGGGTTCCCGGTAGTCGTAGCCCGGGATGATGCCCTGCACCCACGTCCCTTCGACGTACTCGGCTATCGCCAGCGCGTCCTCGGCGGCGCGTTCGGGGTCCTCCCGGTCGAACGCGACGGTGACGACGACCTCCGCGTCCTCGCCCGTCCCCTCGCGCTCGATTTCGGGCGGCGCGGCGTCGGCGTCGGCGACGGTGTGGGCGTCGTCCAGTCGCAACTCTAGGGTCTCGAACCACCCGTCTTCGACGACTTCGGCCACCGTCTCGCCTTCGACCACGGCGTCGAGCATCGGCGTCCGGGCTTCGAGGCGGTACTCGCGGGCGTCTCCCTCGGTGTCGCTCACGGTGACGACGTTCTCGAAGGGTTTCGCGGGCGTCTCGAACCGGTCGTCGTCGGTCTGCTCGAAGTCGGGATGGTCGCGGAAGGCGCGCTCGACTCGCTCGTCGGTCATTGTCTCCGGATAGGCGATTCGGAGGAATGTGGGTTTCGACTGGCCACGGTCACGGTGCGGTCGCGGTGCGGTTGCGGTCGCGCACCAGCGACTCGCCGCGAGCGAGGAGCGCCGTCGGCGCTCCTCGCTCGCGGGCCGAGGAAGCCCTCGAAGAAGCGCCGTCGGCGCTTCTGAGGGGGTGACGACGGCTTTTTGGTCGAGCTTTTATCGAGTCGGGTCGCCGACGGCGACCCGACTCGCAATAAAAAGGTCGTAGTGCGAGGGATGGGATTCGAACCCATGGACTCCTACGAGAGCGGGTCTTAAGCCCGCCGCCTTTGGCCGCTCGGCAACCCTCGCGCACGAGAAAATTGACCGTTGGTCCCGAAGTGGGTTTCGGTCTGTCCGAGACGGAAGGAAGTGCGGGCGCGACCCGTCCGGCGTTCGAGGTCGGGGGTTCCGGGGTAGGGAACTGTAAAAACACGTTTAGAAATCGTATATATGTTCTAAAGCCATCCAGATGTTGCTATAGGATGGGATTTCGAGTCTCCAGCGCCCTCGGGGTGGCCCGTCGCCCGGACCTGTTTCTGTTCCATCCGGTCGCTCCGGACCTCTACGCCGCGGGGCCGTCGCTCGTCTGGTCGGTGGTCGCAGGAGCGTCGCTGGCGCTCGCCGTTCTGCTCTCACAAGTAGTGACGTTCGCGTGGCCCGGCGCGTACACCGACGAGCGGCGGGGACTGGTCGTATCGACGGCAGTCCTCGCCGTCCCCGCAGTGCTGGTCGTTCCGACGACGGTCGGGTACGCCGTCGGAGTCCTCGTCTGTTCCAACCTCGCGCTCTCGCCGGCGGCGGCTATCGTTCGATAGCGCTACTCGTGAATCTCGACGCGTTCGAGCGTCACGTCTTCGTTGGGGCTGTCGTTGTGGTCGGTCGGCACCGAACCGATTTCCTCCACCACGTCCATCCCGTCGATTACCTCGCCGAACACGGCGTGTCGGTCGTCCAGATGCGGTTGGGCGTCGAGGGTGATGAAGAACTGCGAGCCGTTGGTGTCGGGACCGCTGTTGGCCATCGAGAGGATGCCCGCGTCGTCGTGGCGGAGTTCGTCGTGGAACTCGTCTTCGAACTGGTAGCCGGGTCCGCCGCGGCCGGTTCCGGTCGGGTCGCCGCCCTGAATCATGAAGTCGGCGATGATGCGGTGGAAGGGCACGTCGCTGTACAGCGAGTCGCCTCGGACCTCGCCGGACTCGGGGTCCTCCCACGTCGTGGTGTCGGTCGCGGGGTCGTCGTTCGCGGCGGGGTCGTGTTTCGCCAGATTGACGAAGTTCTCGACGGTTCGGGGCGCGCGCTCGTCGAACAGTCGGACCTCGATGTCGCCGTGAGTCGTGTGGAGTGTCGCGGTCAAATCGTCTGCCATGGTTCCGAGAAGGGTCGCCGGATAGAAAACGGTGCCGGACGCGACTCGTGACGCGGCGCTGTCCGAGACCGGCGACAGCTCTCTCGACGCCCCGAAAATCGGCCTTACTGGAGGTTCACACCTGCGGCCGCCCGCAGACAGTCCACGAGGCCGGTCGAGTCGGAAAGACGGACGATTCCCTTCTCGCCGTCGTGTTCCACGATGCCCGCCTCCGTCAGTTTCGGCAGGTGCATCCGGTGGAGTTCGGCCCGAGTCTTCTCTATCTCCGCCGACGTGACGACGGCCCGCGTCTTCTCACTCATCGACGCGGCCAGCAGTTCCGCCAGTTCGTCTACCGTCATCGGCCCGTCGCGTCGGGCGAGGTAGTGACAGAGACATCGCCGTCGGTGGTCCGAGAGCGCCCGAAACACCGAACCGAGCGACTCGCTCTCGCTATCGACCGGCAGTACGTCCTCTTCGGCGACGTGCGGTGGGGAGTTGGCTCACCGGTTCTGGTTCTGACTCATAGCTGTGGCGTGAGACGCTCGCGGCGCGAACGGCGCGTCCGTGACCTTCGACGGCCAGCACCCCGCGTCTCTCCCCGACGGAGAGTCACACCGGGCGTCGTACCGTAGTTCGAAGACCACGTTACCGGCCAAAAGGATACTGCCCGACTATTCATGCCGAACGTGCTACGCCGCCGAAAACGGACCCGAGAAGGTCTCAGTCGTCGACGGCGGTTTCGGCCGCCCGTTCGTCGGCGTCTATCGGCGGACTCGACCAGTACTCGTGGTCGTCCACCCGCCGGAAGCAGGCCGCCAGATGGTCGTCGTCGCCTTCGACTTCGTAGCCGTCGGGGTCGGCCTGCGTACACGCTTCGCGGGCGTACGGACAGCGAGTGTGGAACCGACACCCCGAGGGCGGGTTCCGCGGCGAGGGCACGTCGCCCGCCAGCGTCTCCACCTCGCGGCCCTGTTCGCTGGTGTCCGCGCGCGGGACGCTCTCCAACAGCGCCTCGGTGTAGGGGTGGCCCGGATTCTCGAATATCTCGTCCACCGGACCGATTTCCACGATTTCGCCCAGATACATCACCGCAACCCGGTCGGAGATGTGCCGGACGACGCTCAGGTCGTGGGCGATGAACAGGTAGGTCAGACCGAACTCCTCCTGCAAGTCCTCCAGCAGGTTGAGAATCTGGGCCTGCACCGATACGTCCAGCGCCGACACCGGTTCGTCGCACACCACGAAGTCCGGTTCGAGCGCCAGCGCACGGGCGATACCGATGCGCTGGCGCTGGCCGCCCGAGAACTCGTGGGGGTAGCGGTCCATCTGTCCGGCCGACAGGCCGACGCGCTCCAGCAGTTCCGCGACTTGCTCGCGGCGCTCGGACTTCGTGCCGATGCCGTGAACGTCGAGGGGTTCGCGCACGATTTCGCCCGCGGTCATCCGCGGGTCGAGACTGGAGAACGGGTCCTGAAAGACGACCTGTGCGCGCTCGCGAAACTCGGTCAGGTCGTCGTTCTCGAAGACGTTCTCGCCGTCGAAGTACACCGCTCCGTCGGTGGGTTCCCGGAGGTGGAGCAGGGTCTCGCCCGTCGTGGACTTGCCGCACCCCGACTCGCCGACGAGTCCGAGCGTCTCGCCCTCCCGGACCTCGAAGCTCACGCCGTCCACGGCCTGCACGCTCTCGGGTTCCCGGCCGAGCAGTCGGTCGGTGAGGTTGTCGTTCTCGAAGTAGTACTTCCGGAGGTCCTCGACGCGGACCAGCGGGTCAGTCATCCGCGCTCACCTCCTCGTCCTCGCTCGCGGCGTCGCCGCGAGCGGTTCCCGAGGCGCTTTTCGCCTCGTCCGTCCCGCTCCCGAAGTAGCCCTCGGGGAGCGCCTGCGAGGGGTCGTACTCGTGCTGTGCGAGGTAACACTTCGCGCCGTGGTCGCTCGCCGCGCGGTCGGCGAAGTCCTCGCGCGATTCGCCGGTCTCGGTGTCGAACTCGGGCGGTTTGTGCAGACACTCCTCCATGGCTTTCGGACAGCGGTCGGCGAAGTAACATCGGTTTTCCATCTCGGCGTCGTAGAGGTCCGGCACGTTGCCCTCAATGGGTTGCAGGCGCGGCGCGGGGTCGTCCAAGTCCGGAATCGACCCGAGGAGGCCCTGCGTGTAGGGATGCACCGGGTCGTCGAACACGTCTTCGAGGGTTCCTCGTTCCACGACTTCGCCCGCGTACATCACTCCAACTCGGTCGCACATCCGAGCGATGACCCCGAGGTTGTGGGTAATCATCACGATACTCATCCCGGTATCTTCCTGCAAGTCCCGCAGGAGGTCGAGAATCTGGGCCTGAATCGTCACGTCGAGTGCCGTCGTCGGTTCGTCGGCGATGAGCAGGTCGGGTTCGCCCGCGAGGGCTTGGGCAATCATCGCGCGCTGGAGCATCCCGCCCGAGAACTCGTGAGGGTACTCCTCGGCCCGCTCTGCGGGGTCGGGGATGCCGACCTGTTCGAGCAGTTCGATGGCCTCCGCGCGACTCTCGTCGCTGACGTACCCCTGCGAGGGCAGGAGCGTGCTGGTCAGGAGGTTGCCGAGTCCGAACCCCTGCGTGCGCGAGCGCGTCGAGCGCGGGTTCGAGCGCGCCCGACGTTGGACTTCGACCGCCTCGGCTATCTGCTCGCCGACGGTCAGCGAGGGATTGAGACTGCTCATCGGGTCTTGGAAGATGGTGCTGAACGACGGCCCGCGGAGCGCCCGCCTGACGTTCTCGGGCACCCGGCGCACGTCCACGAAGTCGCCGTCCACGGCGTCGGGGTTGTCCTCGCGCACCTCCTCGGCGAGGTCCGGGTTCCGGTACCAAATCTCGCCGCTGGTGATTCGGCCGGGCGACTCCACGAGGTCGATGACCGACAGCGCGGTCACGCTCTTGCCCGACCCCGACTCGCCGACGATGCCGAACACCTCGCCGTCGCGCACGTCGAAGTCCACGGATTCGACCGCGTTGACCTGCCCGTCCTCGGTGAAAAAGCGCGTCGAGAGATTTCGGACGCGCAGGAGGTCCTCGGCCATCAGACGCCACCTCCCTCGCCCTCGATACCGGGGTCCAAGGCGTCACGAAGCCAGTCGCCCACGAGGTTGATGCCGATGACCGTCAGCACGATGGCGATGCCGGGCACGGTCGAAATCCACCACGAGGAGGCCAGATAGTCCCGACCCTGCGCGATGTCGAAGCCCCACGAGAGGTTCGTCCCGGAGAACCCGAGGAACGAGAGGGCCGATTCGAGCAGGATGATGGCCGCGATTTGGATGGTCGCCAGCACGAGGATGGGGGTCACGCTGTTGGGCAGGACGTGTTTCCGGATGATGAATCCGTCGTCGGCACCCACCGACCGCGCGGCCTTGACGTACTCCTCGCCCTCTATGGAGAGCGCCTCGCCGCGGGCGACCCGCGCGAACCACACCCAGTTCACCAAGCCGACGACGAGGATGACCGTCCCCGGTAGAGCGAACGTCTCGGGCATGTTCGGCGCGATTCCGGCCTTCACCAGCGGGTCGGGGAGTCTGACCACCGCCCTGCCGAACAATCCGACCAGCGCCACCGCCAACACGAGCGAGGGGAACGCGAGCATGATGTCGGCGCTCCGCATCAGCGCGTCGTCCACCTTCCCGCCGTAGTACCCCGACACCAGTCCGACCGTCACGCCGACGAGGGCGGCGATGGCGGTGCCGAACAGTCCCACGAGCAGGGAGGTCCGCGCGCCGTAGATGACCCGCGAGAGCATGTCCCTGCCGAGGGCGTCGGTTCCGAGTGGGTACTTCGGCTCGGCGGAGACGAGAGCCGTCTCGTTGGCCACTTGGACCGTCCCGTTGACGACTTCGGAACTGGTCTGGGTCGTCTCCTTGCTGAACCCGACCGGCGGGAGTTGGGACTCGTCCAGATGCTGGCTGGTCGGGTTGTGGGGCGCGAGCAAGGGCGCGAACACCGCCACCAGCACGATTGCGACGACGACGACGATACCCACCTTGGCGAGTGCGCTCTGTCGGAGTTCCTTCCGGAGGTTCCGGGCAGTTCGCGGCGAGAAGCCGCGCTCGACGCTACTCCAGAACAGGTCGGCGAGTCTGTCGAACGGTCCGGCCATCAGTGAACCACCTGCGGGTTGATGTAGGCGTACAGCGTGTCTACGAGCAGATTGATGAGGACGAACCCGGTTCCGATGACGATGAGCGACCCCTGTATCAGCGGCCAGTCGCGGGCGTTGATGGCGTTGATGACGAGCGTCCCGAGTCCGGGCCACGCGAAGACCGCCTCGGTGATGACCGCGCCGCCGATGAGGGTCCCCAACTGGAGACCCAGCACCGTGACGACCGGAATCAGGGTGTTCCGGAGCGCGTGCTTGTACCGGACCAGCGTCTCGGGCAGTCCCTTCGCCCGCGAAGCGCGGACGTAGGGCTTGCCGAGTTCGTCCAGCATCCCGCTCCGTGTGAGGCGGGTGATGAGCGCGGTGAAGTACGTCCCGAGCGTCACTGCCGGGAGCGTGATGTGGGAAATCCACGTCACCAGCCCCGAGACTTGGAACTGGGTCACGAGCATCGTCAACGCCGGGTAGAGACCGATGCCGCGACGACTCGTCGGGAACAGGCCGAACTGGACCGACAGCACCAACACCAGCATGATGCCCAGCCAGAAGTTCGGCGTCGAGATGCCCACCAGCGAGAAACTGGTCGCGGCGTAGTCGGCGGGTTCGTGTCGCCGGGTCGCCGAGACGACGCCCAGCGGAATCGAGATGACCACTGCGACGATGCTCGCGGCGACGGCCAACTCCAGCGTCGCGGGCAGTCTGGAGAAGATGAGGCTACTCGCCTCGGTTCCCGAGATGTAGGAGTAGCCCATGTCGCCCTGAAGCAGACTCAAGAGGTAGTCGAAGTACTGGACGTAGAACGGTCTGTTCAGGCCGAGTTCCGCGGCGATTTGCTGGCGCAACTCTTGGCTCGCGTCGAGGGGCGCGACGAACGTAATCGGGTTGCCCGGCGTGACGTACCGGAGACCGAACACGACGGTCACGACGCCCCAGATGACGAACACGCCCTGTAGTCCGCGCTTTATCAGGAATCGTCCCATCGACATCAAACATCACTCCATCGAGACCAGGAAATCATGAGTCGGGGCGGTGCTACTGCTGTGGTTCCATCGCGTAGGCGTCGATGCGCTCGTCACGTCGCGCCTGCCACTTCACGTCGTTGGTCGCGCCGTAGACGCTGTACTGGCGGTTCAGGAATATCCACGGGGCTTGGTCGTGGATGAGTTTGTTCGCCTCTTGGAGCAACTGCTTGCGCTCGTCCTGATTGGACTCGCTCTGGGCCTGTTCGATGAGGTTGTCCAACTCGTCGTTGCTGTAGGAGGTCAGCGCCCCGTCGGAAGTCAGCAGGGGGATGATGGTCTGGCTGGCGTCGAAGGTGGCGTTGCCCCATCCGATGAGGTAGAACTTCGGACTCGTCTCCAGATTGCCGTCGGTGAGTTCGCCCGCGAGCGTCCCGAAGTCGCGCTGTTTGACCGAACACGAGACGTTCGAGAGTTGGTTGATTTGGTTGGCGACCGCCTGCGCGATTTCGAGGTCCTTGAGGTAGCGGCCGACCGGCGTGTGGAGCGTGATTTCCGCTCCGGCGTGGCCGCTCTCTTCGACCAGCGTCTCGGCCTTCTGCTTGTTGTAAGCGTACGGTCCCACGTCGGGGTTGTAGCCGAAGAAGCCCTCCAGCGTCGGTTGGCCCGTCGCGTCGCCGAACGTCTGGAGGACGTTCTCGATGATGCCTTCGAGGTTGACGGCGTAGTTCATCGCCTGTCGGAACTTCGGACTGGAGAACGGTTCCACGTCGTAGCGCATCGCGTTGTAGATGACGCGGGTACTCGGTACTGCGGCGACGCGGGCGTCGTTTGCTCCCTTGACGCGGGAGATGGCTTGGGGCGGGACGTTGACTATGATGTCGGTCTCGCCGCTCAAAAGTTGGTTGACGCGGGTGCTGGACTCCTTTGCCGCCCGGAAGGTCAGCGACGTGACCGCGGCGGGGTCCTGCCAGTAGTCGTCGTTCCGGGAGAACTCGACTTTGACGTTCTCCTCGTAGGTGTCGAGTTCGAAGGGACCCGTTCCGTTCATCTGCTTGGCGATTTGGGACTTCTCGCGGTCTTGGACCCACGCCTTCTCCATCACGTCGCCGTAGGTGGCGAACAGCGAGAATACGATGGGGTTCAGGCCGTCGGACATCACGTCCACGGCGCGTTCGCCGTCTACGACCTTCGCGCCCGTCACGCCAGCGAGTTGGTCGGACTGCGGGCTTGCGATGCCCACGTCCTTCTTGACGATGCGGTTGATGCTGAAGGCTACGTCCTCGGGAGTGAGTTCGTTGCCGCTGTGGAACGTGACGCCCTCACGAATCTGGAAGCGGACCACGCCCGGTTCTTGACGGTTCCACTCGGTCGCCAGTTGCGCCTGTACTTTGCCTTTCCGGGTGCGCGAGAGCAGTCCCTCGTAGGCGTGGAGAACCACGTTGTCGGTCGGGGTCGAACGGTGGTTCTGGGGGTCCAGCGTCGTCGGCATCTGGCCCTGCGTGATAGTCACCGAGAAGTCTCCCGACTGGTCGCCACCGTCTTCGGTGGTTTCGGTGGTCTCCTCCGTCGCGGTGTCGGTTTCGGTCGTCGTGTCCTGTCCACCCTCGCCACCGGTACAACCGGCGATTGAAGCAGTTGCGGCCGCGGTTCCAGCGGCCGTCAGAAATTTGCGTCGAGACGTGCCTTCGTCGTGCGCCATATCCACTACAACATCTACTTGGACATAAATATGCTGTGGTGACACACAGCATTCGCCGGTCTCGCGGTTGGCACGTCGTTCCGGGCGCTCTCGGCCGTAAGTTTAAGTTCTCTGGGGCCGAACCGACGGATATGGCCGTTCACGGCCGCTCCTCCCCACTCCGGGCACTGTTCGACGAATCGCCCACGCCGCACATCGCCCATCCGCCGCGGACGCATCACCGCGATTTCTACGTCGTCACGGACGGTTCCTACGACCTCCGGAGCGACGACGGCGGACTCGGCGTCATCATCGAGACCCGCGACGGCGAGCGCGTAACCCGACTCTCGATTCCGGACGAGACCGTCACGGACAACAACGTCGCGGAGTACCGGGCGCTCCACCTCGGACTCGACGTACTCGCCGCTCACGCGCCGACCGACGCGCGCGTCGGGGTCCTCGTGGACCACGACGACCTCGCAGCGAACGTCAACAGCGCGGCGCTGGCGACTCGTCGGACCGACCACACGCCGCCGCGGGAACTGACGGTCCCGCGGGCGAGCAGACACCAGTGGCGCGGGATTCGTGCCCGAATCTGCAACTTCGGCGAGATTCGGGCGGCAGTCCTCGAAAGCGGCCAGAACCCGGCCCACGCGCTGGCGAACGCTCCCGAGGAGTACGCCCACGTCAACCGCGAGACCGACCGGTGTCTCCTGCCCGAGCGAGCGACTTCCAGCGAGGCCCAGATTCCGCCGCCGTCGCGGGCCGACCGGCAGGCCAGCGACACCCGAGCGAGCGACTGACGGACTCACGGCTATCCGTCCCTGCGCTGGTCTGCTGGCGACGTGCGGGTCGTCGGCCGGGCGGCGGCTTGCGCGGCCACGCCTCCGGTGGCCTACTCCACCAGACCGACGGCGTAGACGTGCCTGCGAAGTTCTTCCTCGGAGTCGAACGACTTGCCACACGCCTCGCAGACGTACCGCTCTTGGTCCCCCATACCCGGAGAGACGACCGGAGAAGGTGTAAGGCTTGCCCGAGTCGGTCTCCGAGTTTCACGAGGAGACCGACC
The DNA here is from genome assembly GCF_029338395.1 of Halorussus caseinilyticus. Taxonomy (NCBI): domain Archaea; kingdom Methanobacteriati; phylum Methanobacteriota; class Halobacteria; order Halobacteriales; family Haladaptataceae; genus Halorussus; species Halorussus caseinilyticus. The sequence continues at coordinate 2,313,444 of NZ_CP119809.1, read as the reverse complement.
AGCGCGCCGAGACTACCGAGTAGCGAGCGCGATGGGCCGACTCCGCGGGCGCGGCGACTGACCGGCACGCCACGAGTTCCCTCCGTTCCGATAGTTGAACCTTCGGACGCCCACCAAGACACGCATACATTTCCTAAAGCACGAAAAATAATTGCTAAGAGCGCGTATTTCGTTCCATACGCTATCTGTGAGACGGTGCGCTCGGCGAGGCGCGAGGAGCAAACGCGGGACGCGACGGCCGACCTGTCGCGCGACCGGAAACGATACGGCCCGTCGTCGCCTCGGCTTCGAACATGGACGCCCGCGACCTGATGACGACCGACGTAGAGACGGTTCATCCGGACGACGAGATAAGCGAGGTCTTGACACGTCTCGCGCGCGCGGACTTCAACGGCTTCCCCGTCGTGGACGACGACGGCCGCGTCGTCGGCATTGTGACCCAACACGACTTGGTTCACATCTTCCAACCGAGCGACCGGACGCTCTGGATTCCGGTCGGCTTTCCGCCGTTCTTGGAGACGCTCGAGTACGCCATCGACCTCTCGTGGGACGACTTGGACCGGGAAATCGACCTGCTGAAACACGCCGGAAAGCCGGTCCGGACCGTGATGACCGACGACGTGGTGACGGTCAAACCCGACACCGACTTCGACGCCATGCTCGACCTGTTGGCCGACGACGAACGGGACATCAACCGCCTGCCGGTCGTGGACGACGACGGCAAACTTCTCGGTATCGTCGCCCGACAGGACGTGCTTCGGGCGGTCCGGGACGAGCGCCGGACGACCGGCGAACCGGTTTCGTGAGCGGTTCTCCCGAGTCGTCACGCAACCGGCAAACCCTGTCGCCCTTCGAAACGTTGACCCCCCGGTGGCGACCAGTTCAGTCGTGACCAACTACCGGAACGTCGCGCTGTTCGTCGCGTTAGCCGCCGTCTGGGGGTCGGCGTTCATGGCTATCAAAGTCGGATTGGAGTACTTCCCGCCGGTGCTGTTCGCCGCGATTCGCTACGACATCGCTGGCGTGTTGATGCTCGGGTACGCCGCCTACGCCGCCGACCGGTGGCGACCCCGCGGCCGGGGCGAGTGGACGCTCGTCCTCGTCGGCGCGTCGCTGATGATAGCCGGGTATCACGCCTTCCTCTTCGTCGGCGAAGGCTACGACAGCGTGACCAGCGCAGTCGCCGCAGTCGTCGTCAGTCTGAGTCCCGTCCTGACCACCGGGTTCGCGCGCGCTCTGCTCCCGAGCGAGCGCCTGACCCCGGCGGGCATCGCGGGCCTGCTGTTGGGTCTGGTCGGCGTCGTGGTCCTGAGCAACCCCGACCCGAACAACCTCGTGACTTCGAGCGTGGTCGGCAAGTCGCTGGTGTTCGCCGCGGCCGGGTCGTTCGCGCTCGGGAGCGTCCTGACTCGGCGCATCGACGCCGAGTTGCCAATCGAGACGATGGAAGCGTGGTCGATGGTTCTCGGCGCGGTCATGATGCACGCCGTCAGCGTCGCTCGGCCGAGCGAGTCGTTCGCCGCGGTCAGGTGGACGCCCGAGGCAATCGGCGCGATGGCCTACCTCTCCATCGCCGCGAGCGCGCTCGGGTTCCTCGTCTACTTCGACCTGCTCGAACGACTCGGCCCAATCGAAATCAACCTCGTCTCCTACGTCGCGCCGGTGTTCGCGGCCGTCTCGGGGTGGTGGTTCCTCGGCGAGGTCATCGACCTCACGACCGTCGGCGGCTTTCTGATAATCTTCGCCGGGTTCTGCCTGATGAAACGCGAGGCGCTGGCGCGCGAACTCCCCAAACTCCGGGCGGCCGTCTCGCGCCAGTGAGACCGACCCCCGGCGCGACCCACAAGGACTTTAGCCTCCCGACGAACAGCACCCACCGATGACCGAACGGGGAACCGACTTCACCGGGTTCGTGCCCGACGCGGGACAGCAGACCGCCGCCACGGAGCGGTCGCCGGTCGCCACGGCGCTGTTCGTCGTCGGCGTGGCCGTCGCCGCGGCCAACAGCGCGCTCTACTTCTTCGGCGTCGAGTCGCTCTCACATCCGGTGGTTTCGATACTGGCGCTCGCGCTCTTGGTACCGCTGTACCTCCGAGAGCGATAGGCGAAGTCTACTTCGCCTCGGCCAACCGCTCGAACTGTTCGCCTGCGAGGTCGATGTCGGTGGCCGCGAGGTTCTCCTCTAGTTGTTTCACCGTGCGCGCGCCGACGATGGGGGCCGTGACTTGCTCGTGGTCGGTCAACCACGCGAGACTGACCTGCGCGGGCGTCGCACCGACTTCCTCGGCGACTGCTTGGACTGCCTCCAACACGTCGAAGTTCTCCGAGGTGAGATACGAGTCGCGGAACTGCTCGTCGGTCGCACCGCGAGTCCCCGTCGGCGGTTTCTCGCCGCGTTCGTACTTGCCGGTGAGGAATCCGCCCGCGGGGGGACTCCACGGGACGACGCCGACCTCGTAGTCGGCGCACATTTCGAGGTAGTTCCCCTCGATTTCCCGGTTGGCGAGGTTGTACCGGGGTTGCGCGAGTTTGAAGGGTTCGTAGCCGCGCCTGTCGGCGATTTCGTTGGCCTTGGCGACCTTCCACGCGTTGGGTTCGAGCGTCGAAGTCCCGAGGTAGTTGACCTTCCCCTCGCGGACGAACCGGTCTAGGGTGCGCATAAACTCCTCGGCGGGGGTGTCGTCGTCCCACCGGTGGACGTAGAGCAGGTCCACGTAGTCGGTCCCGAGGCGGTCCAGAATCTCTTCGACGTTGTTCCGGAGGTGCTTGCGCGAGAGTCCTTTCCCGTTCGGGTCGTCGCGGGTCGGCCAGTAGATTTTCGAGGCGACGACGAAGTTCTCGCGGTCCCGGTCGGCCAGCCAGTCGCCGATGTACCGTTCGCTCCGGCCGTCGCCGTACATGTCGGCGGTGTCGATGAAGTTGCCCCCGGCGTCGGCGTAGGCGTCGAGGAGTTCGTGAGCGCGCTCCTTCCCTATCTCCATCTCGCCCTCGTCGTTCTTCCGGCCGAACCGCCACGTTCCGAACGCGACTTCGCTGACTTTCGTGCCGGTACGACCGAGCGACGCCGTGTCGAGGTCCATGCCCGGCTATTACCGCAGACCGGGGTTAAAATCGTCTCTTTGGCGACGGTGGGAGATACCGAAACCGGGTCGAAGAGAGGGCCGAAGCGTCGTCACTCTCGCTTGTGGCCGTGACCGGCGAGGAGGGCGGCGAGATTCAAGACGAGGAGACCGACGAAGGTGAGTAGTTCGCCCTGCGTCGAGATGCCGGTGAGCAAAAGCGGCACGTAGAGGAACGGGAGGGCGATTGCCGACCAGAACCCGACGACTTCGAACGGCGTCGTCAGGGTGTGTTCGTGGTACCGGTCGTGCAGAGCGGCGAGTTTGTGACTCCCTGCGGTCGCTTCACCGGCCTCTGCCGGGGACCCGATGGCGGACTTGTTTTCGTTTTGGAGGGTGGAATCGGTCATGGGGGACATCTCGACCTCGACCTATCGTTACACCGCAGGGGTAATATAACGCGCCGAGCGTTAGCGCGATTTCAGAACAGTTCATCGGTCGAGCGACGAAAACGGTACCTTTCAAAAAGAGTTTTGATGGCTTTATAAAATTTAAAACTGACTCTGAGCGTTTTATTCAGATATTTTTACGAGTATAAATGTGGTGATACTTGGGTCCGGACAGGAGTATCAGGCGTTGTTTGGACGACGATAGGAAGGGAGTATCGGTACGCGGGGAGGTCGGCGTCTCGGCGAAGTCCGAGTAGCGAACCCCGGTGAGACGAGTGCGAATCGCCGGAACGTTCTTTGAGCGACGTTCTGAATCCCCACCCAGTGAGTTCCGTGACAGATACCGACCTGATAGCCGAGAAGACCGAACAGGCGTCCGACGTGCTGGCCGACCGAGACGTGGACTGCTGGCTTACCTTCTGCCGGGAGACGACCGAGATTTCCGAACCGAACCTGCCCTACCTGCTCGGGTTCGACGTGGTGTGGCCCACCGCAGTCGTCATCTCGAAGGACGGCCGGTCCGCGGTGGTCATCGGCCGCCACGACGCGCCGAACGCCCGCGAACTCGGACACGAAGTCTACCCCTACGACGAGTCACTGGAGGAACCGCTCCTGAACTTGCTTGACGACATCGACCCGGACGAAATCGCGGTCAACTACTCGCGCGACGACACGTCCGCCGACGGTCTGACCCACGGCATGTACCTCCGACTGCGCGACTTGCTGGAGGGGACGCCCCACGAGGGGTCGCTGACGAGCGCCGAGGAAGTCGTCTCGGCGGTTCGGGGCGTCAAGTCACCGATAGAGCGCGAACGCGTCGAGCAGGCCGTGGCGACCACCGAATCCCTGTTCGACGAGATGACCGACCGGTGGACGCCCGACTGGACCGAATCGGACGTGTCCGACTGGTTCCACGCCCGCATGGACGAGCGCGGACTCGGGAGCGCGTGGAGTTGGGACTACTGCCCGACGGTCCACGCGGGCGGCGAGAGCGAAGTCGGCCACACCCTGCCGGGCGACCTGACGCTCCCGCCGGGCGAGGTACTTCACCTCGACTTCGGCGTGAAGCAGGACGGCTACAGCGCCGACGTACAGCGACTGTTCTACCGGCCGTCGGACGAGCATCCGGAGCCTCCGGCGGAGTTACGGGCGGCGTTCGCCGACGTTCGCGCCGCAATCGAGGCGGGCCGAGAGCGAATCGCGCCGGGCGTGCAGGGCTACGAGGTAGACGACGCCGCACGCGAGGAGTTGACCGGCCGCGGATGGCCCGAGTACGAACACGCCTTCGGCCATCAGGTCGGCCGGAACGCCCACGACGGCGGGACGCTCCTCGGTCCGCGGTGGGACCGGTACGGGACCGCGCCGGAGGGCGAGATTCGGGCGGGCGAAATCTACACCGTCGAACTTGGTGTGGACACCGAGTGGGGGTACCTCGGACTGGAGGAGATGGTCCTCGTGACCGACGACGGCACCGAGTGGCTGACCGAACCGCAGGAGGAGTTGTGGGAACTGTCGGCGTGACCGAAAAATCGTCGGAATCCGAAGAGACAGGTTAGTCGTCTCGCCGGAGGGCGAGCAGTGCGACCGCCGTCAGCGCGAGGACGGCGGTGGAGAGACCGAATCCCGGCGTGCTACCGTCTTGGGAGTCGGTCGTCGTTTCGGTCGTCTCGTCTTGCACCGCCTGTTTCGTCGTCTCGGTGGTCTCGGTCGGCGGCGTCCGGACGACGCCCATCACTTCTGTCTGGGTCTCGTCGTTCGCTCGGACCGAGACGGTGAACTCGGTCCCGTTCTCGCCCACACTGTCGTCGAAGTCGAACGAGACGCGGAACCGGCCGTCGTCGGTGACGTTCGTCGTGGCGGTCCTGATGAACTGGTCGCCCTGCACGCGAACCTGCACCTCGGTTCCGGGTTCGAGGTCGAGCGACCCGGTGATGGTCTGGTTCTGGGCGTGGGCGACGACGACGCCGCCTTCGATGTCGGTGACGTGACCGGCGTACGGTCCCGGCGTCGCGGTTTCGGTCTCGGGGTCCTCGTCGGACTCCGGTTCGCCGACGACGAGCGCCGCCACGTCGGTAGCGTTCGCACCGCTCCGGTTGCCCGGCGCGACGGTGAGTTCGTAGCTACCCGGCGCGAGCAGGTGGTCGTCGGAGAGTTCGGTCTCGTCGACGACGGTCACGTTGTCCGCGCCGTCGGCGACGGAGAACGCCCCGCCGTGGCCCGCCTTACTGGTGTTGTACCGGAGGGTGACGTTTCGGTCGCCGTTCCCGTCGCCGACGACGACGGTGGCGACGTAGTTGACCGACTCGGAACCGACCGTGACGGTGGCGTTGTCCGTCTCCGAGAGCGTGACGGGAATCTCGGCCGTCTCACCGGCGGGGGTCTCGGCGACGTTCCCGTCGAACTCCGCGGACGGGGACGCGCCCAGAACCGGGACGGCGGTCGATACGAGGACGACGACTGCGAGCGTCAGGGCGTGACGTTTCACGTTCATCTTCCACGCGTCGGTTCGGACACGCCCAGAAAAGGTGTTTGGTAAGCTACAATGCGCTTTTTAGTGGACTATCGTTCGTGACGAATGCGGCGGCGGACGGAACCGTAGCCGTCGCTCGGGAGGATAACGTCACCGGCGAGAATCGAACGGAGTGCCCGGGGGGGGCTCCGAACCCCCGATCTCCGCATGACCCAGGTTAGAGGCTCGGCGGGCCTCTCGGTCACGGGAGGCTTCCAAGGCCTGAGCACCGAATCTCAGTAACCCTATGAGTGCGGCGCTATGTCCAGCTAAGCCACCCGGGCTCGGTTTCGAGTAGGGCGGTGCTACTCTTTAAAGTTCTCATCTTGCGGTAGTTCGGGACTCCGACGCACGGTGGTTTCGGACGCACCGTCGGGCGAGTTGACGCGACTGCAGTCGCGTCAACTCGCGTGAACGTGGGAAACCAGAACAGTCGTTAACAGTGGAAATATATGGTTTAAACATTTCTATAGCGTGCTAAAACGTGCTATCTCCGTTTTCACTCGGGCTCCGAACACGTCAGCGACGCGCCACAGCACGACGACCGATACCGGTCGTGGCGGCGGACCAGTTTGCACTCGCGGTAGCGCCGCCCGACCAGCGCGCCGCAGTCGGCGCACGTCAGGATGTACTCGGGGTCCGCGAACGGGGGGCATCGGACCGTCGCGTCCACCGTCTCGGCACGGGCCTCGAACGCCCGGCCGTGGTCGGTCGTCCCGTACCGTTGGAACTGCTCTACGTGGACGAGTTCGTGGCGGAGGACTGCGGTCCACTGACTAACGTCGAACGACTCGAACGCCGCCCATGTCAGCGAGAGCGTGCAGGTCCGGAGGTCCGCGAGCGACTCGTCGAGTCGCTCGGCCGCGGCCCGCCAGTCCACTGGGTCACCCACTTCGGCGTCGGAAATCTTCGGACGCTTGACCGCGGCGGCGCGTCGCTTCGCGCGGGTCGAGACCTCCCACTCGACCGGCGAGAAGTCCACGTCGAGGTCGTACTCGCGGGCCGCCTCCCGGCAGTAGGCCCGCGACCCCAGAATCAACTCTTCGTCGGTCTCGGCGTGGGCGAGCGCCCGGACGGTCGGCGACTGGTCGGGGTTGACCTCGGGCGGGGGGCGGCGGGAGTCGGACACGTGTTCGGGTCTCCGTGACGGTTCCGACGGACCCGGACCTCGTGAGTGTCCCGACTCGAAGAAATAGCCGTAGACGGCCATCGGTGGGGGTCCGGTAACGACAGTGGCGCTACCGTCGATTGTGACCGTTCTCACCTCCGGTCGGCGACGTTACGGACCGCTGGTCGAGGAGCCGTGATTGTCAGTCTCTTCCATCGTTCTCACCTCCGTCTCGACGCTCACATCCGCGACTAAAATAAGTGTTGGAATTTTTATATTATAAAATAATAATTGAAATTATAATTTAAAATATCTGTCTGCATTCCGTCGCCGACCAGCGCGTCACCGCGGCGACTCTTCCTCGATAACGTCCGCGATGGCCCGCGTGTCCGCGGCGAGTCGCTGGTGTTCGCCCGCGAGGTGGACAATCAGGTCGTCCTCGCCGCTGGAGACGTTGTACTCGCTGTCCTCGGCGAGGAGTTCGACGGTCAGGTCCCGGTCGGTGACGATTCCTCGGAGGTCACCGCTCTCGGCGACGACGCTCCCCACGGACTCGCCGAACATGGTCCGCGCGACTTCTTCGACCGGTGTATCGGGCGATGCGGTGACGACGTGTTCGCTGTAGATGCTCTGTAACCCTACCTTCAAGTTGGAAGTCCGACACTGACTGGTAAAAGTGTTGTTGCCGGTTCGCAGGGTCGTCGTCTCTGTTGGTTTTGTAGTCGTGGTTGTCGGAGTCGTCGGTGTCGAAGTTGCTGTTTCTGCGGTCACTGTCGTCGGAGTCGTGGCCGTCGTCGGAGTCGTGGCTGTCGTTGGCGTCAGGGTCGGCGTCCTCGGAGTCCGAGAGAACGAGGTTTCGAAAGCCCCCGCCCGCTCGCGGTCGCTCCGCGGGATATTCTCGCTCGTTCACTGCGTTCACTCACCGGCAGACGTTCCTGCTCGCTTCGCTGTCTCCGAAAATCGGATATTTTCGGGATGACGAGAGCGTTGCTCTCGAACCATGCGGGCGTGCGACTGCCGAGGTCTGCGTCGCTCCGCTCTGCAGACCGCTCGAATAGTGGCCCGCGGAGACGACCACGACGAACGCGAGCGGCCCCTTTTATCCACCCAGACGGTGGTTTGTCTCACCGAGCGTTCGCTGGCGGAGGGTCGCTCACTCGTCTTCGATGCGCTCGCGCGCCGCCGCGACGACCAGTGGGAGGGTGATGGTCGCGTCGGCGTAGACGCTCGCGTTCCGAGCGGCCTTCTCCAGTTTCCCCCACGACCGGGCCTCGTCCAGCGTCGCGCCCGAAAGTCCGCCGGTCTGGGGCGGGTCCATCGTCAACTGGACCGCGTAGTCGTACGCGTCCGGCGAGACCAACATCGTCTGGAGGACGTAGTTTTTGGGCACGCCGCCGCCGACCACCATCGCGCCCGACCGGTCGGCCTCGAACGCTTGGTCGGTAATCGTCGTCATGTCGGCCAGCGCGTCGAGCGTGAAGTCGGAGGTCTGGGAGTACATCCACGCTTGCAGACCGAGTACCGAGTCCTGAATCGCCGGACAGTAAACCGGAACGTCGTTCTCGTAGGCCGCGGCCGCGATTCCCGCGCCCTCCTCGACGCCCTCGCTCTCGTTGACCTCGCTGTTGGCCTTCCCGAGCGCCTCGGTCAGTCGCTGGATGCTGACCGCGCCCTCGTCTTCGACCGCGGGAAACACCTCTGAGCGCAGGTGGTTCTCGAACAGCGCGAAGTGTTCTTGGGGAAGGTAGACGTTGTAGATGCGGTCGACCTGCTCGTCGCGCAGTTGCTCGTCGTGGTCCCGAAGGCTCCGCCCCTCGCCGGGTTCTTCGGTGCCGTGGTGGTGCTTGCCACCGATGGCTTCGATGGCGTCGTGGGTCAGGTTCGCGCCGGTCGTGACGAGGGCGTCGATGTGGCCGTCCCGAATCAACTCGGCCACGATTCGGCGCATCCCGGTCGGCACCATCGCACCCGCGAGTCCGAAGAAGTTGGTCACGTCGTCGCCGAGCATCTCGGAGTAGATGTCCACCGCCTCGTGGAGGTCGGCCGCGCCGATGCCCGCGTCGCCGTAGGAGTTGGCCAACTCCCCGACCGTCATCCCCGCCCGGACCTCCGCGTGAGCGATGGGGTCGTGGTGGAACTCCTCGCGGTGGGGTTCGTGGTGGCCCTCGTCGGGTTCTCCGCCGTCCTCGTGAGCGTCGTGGTCGTCGGTCATGTGGGTTGCTGGTCGGCCCAGACGCTTGAACGCCGCGATTACGAAGCCGGAGGCGGGAAACGTCTGTCAGTCGGCCGGGAGAAGACGACCGGTCAGTCGGCGGCCGGGGCGTCGGTCCCTGTGTGGTCGGCCAGCGCCGCCCCGGTCCGGAGTTGGTCGAGCGCGTCCGCGCCGTTGACCGCCATGAACACGAACCCGACCTTACTGGTGAGGTCTAGGTAGGTCACGACCATCACCTCGGTCCCGACCTGAAGCAGTCCTACTCCGAGCGGTCCGAGAATCCACACCACGGGGTAGAGCGTCCAGAGGACCACCGTCAGGTTCCTGAGTTTGGTGAACACCGCGGTCACTCGGTCGCCGAGCAGAGTCGCCTGCCGGGGCAGGACGGCGAGCAACAAGTAGAGCAGTCCCATGTAGGCCACGCATCCGACCAGATACGCCACGTAGTTGTACGGCGTCGGGACCAGACCCGCGACCACGCCCGCGCCGATGACCAGCACGTCAACGCCGACCAGCGCGGCGTACACCCGGCGTTCGGGGCGACAGAGCATCCCGAGATACAGCACCAAAAGCGGCGTCGTCACCAGCCAATCGACGTACCGGGGCAAGAAGAGTTCGGCGTCGCCGACCTGCACGCTCCCAAGACCGAGCGCCATCGAGAGGTACGCGACGGTCGCGAACCCGGTCACGCCCGCGAGAACCCCGAAGTAGGTCCCGTACCGGCGTTCGGCGGCGAGTCGCCAGAGCGGGAACGCCGTGCCGACGGCCATCCCGAGAGTCCCCAGCCAGAACCAGACCGGCGTGAGGTCCATCATCGGTGGCTCACCTCCGCGGACTCGAAGTCAGTGTCGTCCATCGGCCCGGCACCCTTCCCGACTCGGAAGTCGTCGAGGAGGGCCGAAAGCTCCGCGGCGCGCTCTGCGAGGTCCGCGGCGTCGTCGCGGACCTCGGCCAGCGTCCGGGTCTGGTTCTCGGCGGCGTCGGCGACCGACTCGGCCTGTCCGGAGGTCTCCTCGCTGATGGCGGCCACTTCGTCCACCATCTCGACCACCGCGGCCGACGACTCGGCTTGGTCCTCGGTCGCCTCGTTTATCTCCTGAATCCGGGTGTCGGTCCGCTCTACGTACTCGGCTATCTCTTCGAGCGCCTCGATAGCGCCCTCGACCGTCTCGACGCCGGTCGTGATGCGGTCGCTGGTCTCGTGCATCTCGGCCACGGAGTCGGCCGTCTTCGACTGGACGCGCTCGATGCGCCCCTCGATTTCGGCCGCCGACTCCTTGGTCTCCTCGGCGAGGTTCTTCACTTCGTCGGCGACCACCGCGAAGCCGTCGCCGTCCGCGCCCGACCGCGCCGCCTCGATGGAGGCGTTGAGCGCGAGCATGTTGGTCTGGTCGGCGATTTCGGTGATGACCTCCACCACGTCGCCGATGGCTTCCATCTCGGCTTCGAGTTCCTCGATTTCGGCCGCCGTGCGTTCGGTCGCCGTCTCCACCGCGTCCATCTCTTCGAGGGCTTCCTCGGCGGCCTCCCTGCCGAGTTCGCCCGCGGCCGCGGCCTGTTCGGAGGTGGCGGCCACCTCGTCCACCGTCGCGGCGACCTGTTGGGCACTGGCCGACAGGGTGTTCATCTCGTTCGCCACGTCGCCGAGGTTGTCGGTCTGGCGGGCCGCGCCGTCGGAGATTTCGCCGACCGACTCGCTGACCTCCTCGCCGGTCGCCATCACCGTCTCGGCGCTGTCTTCCACGTCCACTACCGCGTTCGAGACGTGGGAGGCGAACCGCTTGACCTTCGCTACCGTCCGCTCGATGTCGTCGAGCATGTCGTTGAGCGACTCGCCGATGGCGACCATCGCCTCGTCTCGGCTCTCGGGGTCGACCCGGACGCCGAGGTCGCCGTCCGCGGCCGCGTTCATCACGTCCTCGTAGTGTTGGGCCTTCGTTTCGAGGTGCGCCGAGAGTTCCTCAGCCTCCTCGCGCCGACGCTCGGCCGCTTCGCGGGCACTCTCGGCTTCTTCCTGAGCGGACTCGGCTTCGAGTCGGGCAGACTCGGCCTCGTCGCGTGCGGACTCGGCCTCGCGTATCTGTTCGCGGAGCGAGTCGCGCATCCGGGCGAACGAGTCGTACAGCGACCCGAACTCGTCGGTCCGGGTGGTCTTCAACTCGACTTCGAGGTCCCCGCCCGCCATCGCGTCGGCCTTCCGCGAGAGTTGTCTCAGGGAGATGACGGTGTTGCTCCCAATCGTGACGCCGACCAGCGCGAGACTCACCACCGCGAGCAGGATGAGTCCGAGGATACTCGACGTGACCGCCGACCCGAGCGCGTACGCCTCGCTCTGCGGTGCGTGGACCACGACCACCCAGTCGGCCGACTCCATCGGCGCGTAGGCCATCAGCGTCTCCGAGTTCATCTGCATGAATCCGGATTCCCCCGCTACGCCGCGTTCGACCGCCGTATTGTCGCCACCGCCCGGATGCGTCGTCAGAAGTTTGCTCCCGTTCGGGTGAGCCAGATACCGACCGTCCGAGTCGAGGACGACGGTCGACCCGCCTTCGATACCTCCGGTGAGCGACCGGGTTCGCTCGGCGATGTTCACCATGTAGACGACGCGCTTGTCGGGTCGGTCGGGGACCGGCGAGACGACGGCGACGACCGGGAACTCGACCACGGGGACCTCGAACGGCGCGGAGACGTACACGCCGTCGCTCCCGTCGTAGGTCGGCGGGTTGCGGGCGAACGGCGCGCCCTGTTCTTCGGGACTGACTCCGACCATCGCGTCGCTCGAACTCGTCACGATAGTCCCGTTGGCGGCGTCGTAGTAGTGGACCGCCACGACGCCCGCCGGAACGTTGTCGTCGGCTATCAACCCCTTCAGGTGGTCCCGGACGCGACCGGTGTCGCCGCTACCGACGGCCGGATGGTCCGAAGTCAACCGCGTCTGGGTCTTCACGCTCGCCAGCCACGTATCGAGGTTGTCGGCCCGCGAGTTCGAGAACGTCGTCATCTCCTCTTGAACGTCCGCGCGCAGCCGTTCCCCCGTCTGGACGTGTATCAGCGCCCCGACGACCACCGTCACCGCCACGACCGATACCAGCGCGACTGCGAGCTTCAACGCGTAACTTCGTCGTACCCTTGTCACGAATGGCCACTTCTGTCCCATTTTGGTCTTACTCGAAGATAGATAAGAAGTCGGGGAGAATAAGCGTACGTGGTCGTATCATCGCTGATAATCGCGGTTCTCGACCTGTCATTTCGTCGATTGGCGAAAAACTGTAGTGCCAACTACCGCGAAGGCCCGCGTGACGGCGGTCGGACGCCAGCGGCGGTTCAATTAGCCGCACCCGAGGGGTCGGCTGTCGGGGCCGGTTGGCCGCGGCCCGTCTCCGTCGAGAACCGTCGCGTGACCATAGCTCCGGCAACCTTCTCGGGTTGTTGAAACCCGACGGACACGTTATTCAAGTTGAACGGAGGGGTTTTAATATTATCCATTTCCAGAGAACGTCGTCGGCCGGTCGCCGCCGCGTCGAGTTCGCTCGGGACGCGCCGCTCAGAGGCCGGTCGGCGCGTCGATGTACGTCGTCTCCAGTCCCCAGTCGTCGGCCAGCGATTGGAGCGACCGGACGCCGAACGTCTCGGTGGCGTAGTGGCCCGCCAGAAAGACGGTGAGTCCGGCCTCGCGCGCCTCGTGGTAGGCCTTCTGCTTGCCCTCGCCCGTAATCAGGGCGTCCGCGCCCGACTCGACGGCCTCGTCCAACCAATCGACGCCGCTCCCGGTCAGGACGGCAACGTCTTCGAGCTTTTCCGGGCCGAAGTCGAGGACGCGCACGCCCTGCCCGAAGTGGTCGAGTTCGGCTTCCAGCGTCTCGCGCAGGCGGTCGGTCGGAATCGGGTCGGGTGCGGTTCCGCGCTGGCCGACGTGTTCGGGACCCACCTCGCCGAAGGGTTCGCGGTCTTCGAGACCCAGCAAGTCCGCGATTCCGGCGGCGTTGCCCAGTTCCTGATGGCCGTCCAGCGGAAGGTGGGAGACGTACAGCGCCACGTCGTTCTCGATTAGCGGCGCGATGCGACCGTACTGGCGACCGGTCACGCGCTCGATACCGCCCCACGAGAGACCGTGGTGGGTCACGAGCAGGTCCGCGCCGCGGTCGGCGGCGGTTTCGACGGTCTGCTCGGCGGCGTCCACGGCGAACGCGACGTGTTCGACCTCTCGGTGGTCGGGACCGACTTGGAGTCCGTTGGCGCTGGCGTCCACGTCGGCGAAGTCGCTGGTGCGCAGTTCCTCGTCGTATCGCGCGGTGAGTTCGGAGAGGTCCATTCCTGTCCGTGGATTGTGTTCGGGACGGCTTGTATCTGTATCACTGCTCGCGGGCGTGTTCGATGGGGACGATTGTCGGAGTCGAGAGGCGGAGTTTCGGGGGCGAGAGGGCATGGTTTCGGGGATGTGACGACCCGGGACCGACGGGGACGCACTCGGTGGACCAACCGATGGGGAGGGATAAAGGGGCCGCCCGCTCGCGTTCAACGTGGTCGTCTGACCGGCCCCTATCCGAAGTGAGCGGAGCGAACGAGGATATGCCGGTCAGCGACCGCGAGCGGGCGGGGGCTTTCGAGGCGTTCACTGCTTCTACGGTGACTATGGCGGTGTAGAGTGGTGTTCGAGACGACGAACGATAGGGAGAAGCTAGCTACTGCCGACTCCAATCAGACCGCACCGCGACCGCAACCGTAGGCCACGTCCTCCCCAACCGACTCCTTCACTCGTGCCTCCGGCACTCGTTCAGTCGTCCCTCGCGCGATTTGGCGCGGCCACTCCGGGCCGCGCCAGCGCGCGCCGATAGAGGTTATTAAATAATGCCATAGCAAACAAAAACATTGCCTAAAGAAACGAATACGATTCCCTACTCCGAACTCGTCGCGGCGGCGTCCGCGAGGACGAACTCCCGGAGCAACTTCCCGCCGAGCGCCGCCGACTGGCCGTCGTCGCGGTCGTTGACCTCCACCACGTCGAACCCCGCGACCTGACCGGCCGTGGCCACCTCCCGCACCACGTCGCGCATCTCGCGGGGAGTCAGTCCGAACGGTTCCATCGTGCCCGTGCCGGGCGCGAAACCGGGGTCCGCGCCGTCGATGTCCACGCTCAGATAGACGCTAGCCCCCGGGTCGAAGTCGGGCGACCAGTCGGCCACGTCCTCGGGGGAAACGACCGTCACGTCAGACTCGCTGGCGCGGTCGTACTCCGCTTCGCTCCCGGTTCTGGCCCCCAGAATCACGGCTTCGTCGGCCACGTCGAGGGCGTGGCGGGTCACGGTGGCGTGACTCAGCGGGTTGCCGTCGTACTCCTCCCGGAGGTCGAGGTGAGCGTCGAGACAGACGAAGATGTCCGGGTCCGCGGCGCGGACGCCCGCGACGGTGACGGTGTGTTCGCCGCCGAGCAGAAGCGGCGTCGCGTCGTCCCACCGCACGTCGGTCAGCACGCCCTCCAAATACTCCAGATACTCGTCGGCGTCGTCCCACGCCCGCACGTCGCCGTGGTCGTGGACCGCGAGGTCCGAGAAGTGTCGGCCGGTGCGGGCGTCGTAGTCGTCGTAGGTCCGCGAGAATCGGCGGACGCGCTCGGGACCGAATCGCGCACCGGGTTGGAACGTCGTGGAAACGTCAAGCGGTGCGCCAACCACCACGTAGGAAGCTTCCTCGCGGTCGGCGGACGCACCGGGGAACATCTATTCGAGAATCTTCCGCTGTTCTTCCATCTCGAGGTACTCGATTTCGTCGTCGGGGGAGAGCGAGACATCGCCGGGGGTCTTGATGGTGATGGTCTCGTAGGTTTCGAGGTCCATGACTTGGGCAACGTCGGCGCTCTCGACGGAGACGACCTGTCCCTGTTTCCGGTTGATGATGGGGACCCAAATCTTGGCGTCGACGGGTTGGGAGAGACTTCGCTTCTTGCCGTCGAAGACACCTTCGGCCTCGATGCGGGCCTTGGCGCTACCGTGCTTGCCTGGTTTGGCCGTGCTGTAGGAGTTGATTTCACACGCCGCGTCGTCAATCATCACGTAGTTGCCTTCCTGAAGGTCTCGTACTTCCTTCTGCTCTTTTGCCATACGGCCGGATAGCGTCCGGGGTAGTATAAACCGTTTGGAATGGGATTTCCAGCGTTTCGGACCGACGCGGTGAGCGGGCGACCTCGGAGCATCAGGCGGAGACAGTGAGTCGGCGAGGCGGAGACAGTGAGTCGGCGAGGCGGAGACAGTGAGTCGGCGAGGCGGGGACGGTGAGTCGGTGAGAGTGGACGGAGGGGAGCGCCAGCGGGGGAGCGAGCCATCAGTCGCGTCGGTAGCCGTGTCCGACGACCAACGCGAGGACGTGGGCCGCGACGAGGACGGCGAAGGCCGAGCGTTCGTCGGCGGTGAACCCGTCGGCAAACATCGGGAGGTAGAACAACGGGAGCGCCACGGCCGACCAGAATCCGGCGAACTGGAACGGAGCGGTGAGCGTTTTGAGCGCCGACTCGACGCCGTTGCGCAGTCCGGAGTATGCGTCGTCTGGAAGCCGGGTCGCCTGTTCGCTGAGTGGGGAGGGCACGTTCGACATCGTGATGACCTACTTTCTCCTCGAACCCCCAACACCATATAAAGGGGAGAGCGTTAGGGAGAATTTGTGCGTTTTCCACCCTGCTAACCGATTTCCCGTGGTTTCACGAAGGTGAACTGACGTTTTATAACGCTCCGAAAACACTCTAGAAGTTTTAAAACCGGTGCTGCGGACGTTCCTCCGATTCTCGAAAGAGTGGTACGCCGTCCCAAAGCAGGCACGCGAGTTCCGACTACTGTCGTCGCTCGATGCAGTCGCCGACGCGCGCGAGACCGTCTTCGAGTTCGTCGGTCGGCAGGCCGAACCCGATGCGGAAGTACTCGTCGTAGCCGAACAACTCGCCCGGCGCGAGGACGACGCTCTCTTCTTCGACCACGGTCCGACAGAAATCCTCGCTCCCCGAGAATCCCTCCGGCACCGACACGAAGCCGTTGACCCCCACGGGGTCGTACCACGACAGGTCGTACTCGGCGACGAACTCCCGGACTCGCTCGCGGTTGTGGGCCGCGAGTTCGCGGTTCTCGGCCAGAATCGCGTCCTCTCGCTCGCCGAGGGCTTGCCGGGCGAGGTGCTGGCCGAAGATGGACGGCGAGATGGTGGTGTAGTCTTTCCACTGCCACGCCCGTTCGACGACTTCCTCCGGTCCGGCAATCCACCCGAATCGCAGGCCAGCGAGTCCGTAGGCCTTGGTGAGACTGGTCGTGCTGATGCCGTACTCGCCCATGCTCGCCACGGTCGGAAGGGGTTCGTCCGCCAGCAGGCGGTACACCTCGTCGCAGAGGAGGTAGGCGTCGTTGTCGGCCGCGAGTTCGTAGAGCGCCCGGACTTTCTCCTCGGGGTGGTAGCGTCCGGTCGGGTTGTTCGGGTTGTTGAGGACCACGACCGACGTTTCCGGCCGAATCGCGTCGGCCACGGCGTCCACGTCGAGTTCCCACTCAGGTGGTTCGAGCCACACCCTGCTCACGTCGCCGATAGCCTCGGGCACGGCGTGGAGCGCCTGATACGTCGGCGTGACGACGACTGCGTGCGGGTTCCGCGAAGCGGAACCGGATGGCGAGGCGGTATCGCCGCCGAGCGCTCTCTCTCGGTCCATCAGCGAGAGGAACGCCAGCAGGTTGGCCTCTTGGGTCCCGCAGGTGAACAGCACTTCGTCGGCCTCCCGGTCGTATCGGTCGGCCACCGACGCCCGGAGTTCGGGGTCGCCGTTGGTCGGGATGACGTAGCCGAGTTTCCCCGGATTCAGGTCGAACCTGTCGGCCGATAAGCTTCGGATACCGCTCTCGGCGAGCATGATGTCGGCCTCGTGTTCGTACTCGGCGAACCAGCGTTCGAGTTCGAAGGGTGCGATGTCCATGCCGGACCTACGACGGGCGAGAGCGTAAAGTCGATGGAAACCGGAACCCGCACTCGATTACCGACACGTCCACGCCGCGATACCGAGTAGGACGGCGACCCCGAGGTACGTCGGCCAGAGCGGTGCCAGTATCGGACATCCGGCCCAGTAGAAGTTGACGGTCGAGAAATCGACCGACATCACGCGGTAGGTGTCGGGCGGAACCGACGGCAGGCACTTCCACGAGACCAGCGCCCGCGTCGTGAGAGCGACCCCGAGACCGACGAACGCCGACGAGAGCAGTGCCACGGCGAGTTCGTCTTTCCGAATCGAACTGTTCACGTCGGCAGGAAGTAACCACGGCGGTATCTGCCTACCGGACTACACGTACATCAGCGGAACCATCGCGGCGACGCCGACCCCGAGACCCGCGAGCAGTTCCCGGTAGCCGTCTCCCGAAAGCGTCTCGCCGGTCTCCAACGCCTCGGGGATGAACTCGGTGACGACCAGATAAATCATCGCGCCCGCGGCGAACCCGAACCCGAAGGGGAGGAACTCCTTGGCCCACCGGACGAACGCGAAGGCGATGACTGCACCGATGGGTTGGGGGAGACTCGAAAACACCGCCGCGCCCACCATCCGCCACTTGCTCACGTCCATCGCGCGCATCGGGATGGAGATGGCCAATCCCTCCGGGACGTTGTGGATGGAGATGGCGACGGTCATGAACACCGCGAGCAGGGGCACCGAAAAGCCGAGAATCGGGATGCCCCCCGCGAAGCCCAACTCCGCGAACGAGACGCCGACCGCGACCCCCTCCGGGAAACTGTGGACCGTCAGGATGCCGAGGATGAGGACGAGTTTCCGGAGGTCGCCCTCGGCGAACGCCTCGGCCTCCATCGCGTGTTCGCCGTGGCTATGGCCGCCGTCGGCGTGAGCGTGGTCGTCCTCACCGTGATGGTCGTGACTCGCCTCGCTCTCGTCGCCGCCTTCGATGTCGATGGCGTCGAGCGCCCAGTCTGCCGCTTCCACCAGTACGACGCCCGCGAGGAGACCCCCGACCATCAACACCGGAAAGCCGCCCTCCGCGTACGCCAACCCCTCGTTGACGAGACCGAACAGCGACGCCGACACCATGATGCCCGACGCCAACCCCCACAACGCGACGTTCCACCGGTCGCTGAAGTCGTCCACGACGAAGAAGGGAAGCGCGCCGAGTCCCGTCGCCAGCGCCGTCACGAGACCCGCGACGAACACCAGCACGAGGTTCTCCAGTAGTCCCATGTTCGACCCTTCTCGCTACTACCCGAAAAGAGTTTTCCAAAACGCAAAGTAGTTTTTGGCTATCCTAAAACTCACTTCCCGCCGCGGCGCTGGCGCATCTCGTGACGGGTGAACTGCGGCGTCGCCCGGATACCCTTTCGCCCGCGGAACGTCCGGTAGAGCAGGAACGCGACCCCCGCCGAGAAGACGCCCGCGACTGCCGCCGCTTCCACGGTGGTCAGCGCGTAGAGGAACGCCGTCGAGAACGCGCCCGAGGCGAGCAACATGCCGTAGACGAGGCGCTTGGCGAGGTCCTCGAACACGTCGTTGCCGTCTTCAACGTCCGCCCGGACGTAGAAGTCGTCTCGCTCGATTCGGTCCAGCGCGTTCTCCAGTTTCGGCGGGACCCGGACCGACGACTGAATCGACCGCTGAATCTGGTCGCCCGTCTCGGCGGCGAACTGCTTTATCGACTCCTCGCGGTAGCCCTGTTCGGTCAGGTAGTCGGTCGCAACCGAGATGAAGTCGAAGTCGGGGTCGAGCGTGACGCAGACCCCCTCGACCACGGTAGCGACCCGCAGAACCAGCGCGAGGTTCGAGGGCAGACGCAGGGGGAACTCGTAGATGGTGTCCTCGACCTGCTCGACGATTTGCTGGACCCGGTAGGTCTCGATGTCCTCGCCGCGGGCGTCCTCGATTGCGAGTTCCATCACCTGTCCCATCGTCGCTCGGTCGGCCTCGGGGCTGAGCGTCCCCATCTCCACGAGGGCGTCGAGAATCCCGTCGATGTCCTGATTTGCCACCGCGATATAGAAGTCCACGATTTTGTTCTGGATGAACTCGTCCACTCGACCGGACATGCCGAAGTCGTAGAAGACGATGGTCCCGTCCTCGCGCACCGCGAGGTTTCCGGGGTGCGGGTCGGCGTGGAACACCCCGTCCTCCAGTAGCATCTGGAGGTAGGCCTCCTGTAAGTTGACCGCGAGTTGGTGGCGGTCGAGACCCGTCGCGTCGAGTTCCTCCACGTCGTTGATTTTCGTGCCGGTGATGTACTCCATCGTCAGTACCCGCGGCCCGGAGTGCGAATCGAGGACCGACGGAATCGCCACGTCGTCGTTGCCCTCGAAGTTCGACCGAATCTCTTCGAGCATCGCGGCCTCCCGGCCGTAGTCCATCTCTTGGCGAATCGTCCGGGCGAACTCGTCGGCGAGGTTCTCAAGCGAGAACGCGCGGGCCTGTCCGATGAACCGGAGCAGAATCGGGAGCGACCACCGAATCACGCGCAGGTCGGCGTTCACCAGTTCCTCGATGTTGGGCCGCCGAATCTTCACCGCCACTTCTTCGCCGTCGACTTCGGCGGTGTAGACCTGCCCGAGACTCGCCCCGGAGATGGCCTCCGAGTCGAACTCGTCGAACCGGTCTTCGACTGACCCGAGTTCGTCTTCGAGGACGGCCCGCGCCTCGGCCCACGGCGCTGGCGGCACCTCGTCCTGTAGCTTCGACAGCACGTCCACGTACTCGGGGGGCAGGATGTCCGGCCGAGTCGAGAGCAACTGGCCGAGTTTGATGAACGTCGGGCCGAGCGTCAGCAACGACTCCAGCAGGGTGTTGGCTCGCTCGACGCGCATCCCGCTATCGACGCGGCGAGGTCCGCCGAACAGCAGGTACCGGCGTCTGTCGCGGGCGTAACTCAGCAGTAGCGGCAGGAAGTGGTACGCGACCACGAAGAACCGCCGGTACGCACGGAGGTTAGCCAGTGTGACCACCCCGCGGGGTCACCGGCTCTCGATGGGAATTTCCTGTTCCGGGGTGGCCTCGCGCTTGGGCAGGCGAAGCTCCAGCACTCCCCGGTCGATGGTCGCCTCCGCGTCCGCACCGGTGGCGTCCGGCGGCAGGGGGAGGTCGGCGTCGAGGAACAGCGACCGCTCCTCTTGGAGGTACGAGAAGTCCATCGGCACGTCCTTCTCGCGGCGCGCCTCGATTTCGAGTCGTCCGTCCGTGACACCCACGTCCACCGTCTTCTCGTTGGCACCCGGCAGGTCGATGACCAGCAGGTAGGCGTCGTCGCTCTCCAGCAAGTCGGCGAACACCGCGTCCGGCAACTCCCGCATGGCCTCACGAAGCGCTGACATACCTGCGTCTTAGGACGGCGGGGCGAAAAAGGGTGTGGTCCGGTCTGCGGGGCTTTCCCACACGTTTTTGCCCGCGGGCGGCCGATTTCAACCCATGAGCGAAGACCAACCGGACCGGAAACAGTCCGGGTTCAAGGACAAGACTCGCGTCGGCGAGGCCCGCGAGCGCCTCCTCGACGCGGTGGCTCCTCACGACCGGACCGAGGAGGTGCCCCTCGCCTCCGCAGACGGCCGAGTCCTCGCCGAGGAGGTCGTCGCGGCGCGAAACGTGCCCCATTACCCGCGGGCCGCGATGGACGGCTACGCGGTCCGGGCCGAGGACACCTTCGGCGCGAGCGACCGGTCGCCCGAGGTGCTTGGACGCGCCCGGGAGATGGCACCCCGGAGTGCCGTCAGGGTCCACACCGGGAGCGAACTCCCCGCGGGCGCGGACGCCGTGGTGATGATAGAGCAGGTAGACGAGTTCGGAGACGACGTGGAGGTTTTCGACGCCGTGGCCGAAGGCGAGAACGTCGCGCCGGTCGGCGAGGACGTGGAAGAGGGCCAGCACCTCTACGATGCGGGCCACCGCCTGCGGCCCTCCGATTTGGGCCTGCTCAAGTCGGTCGGCGTCGATACCGTGGCGGTCCGCGAGCGACCCACGGTCGGGGTGGTTCCGACCGGCGAGGAGTTGGTCCAGTCCGACCCCGACTCCGGCGAAGTCGTGGAGACCAACGGCCTGACGGTCTCGCGCTACGTCGAGCGGTGGGCCGGCCGAGCGACCTACCGCGACGTGGTGACCGACGACCCCGACGCGCTCCGGGCGGCCATCCAGCGCGACCTGACGAAAGACGTGGTGGTCACCACCGGCGGGTCGTCGGTGGGCGAGCGCGACCTGCTCCCCGAAGTCGTGGCCGACCTCGGCGAAATCCTGTTCCACGGGGTCGCGCTCAAGCCCGGCCACCCCGTCGCTGTCGGCGTGGTCGAAGAGACGCCGGTCGTGATGCTCCCCGGCTACCCAGTCGCGTGCATCATCAACGCGGTCCAGTTCCTCCGGCCCGCGCTGAAGGCGGTCGGAGGGCTACCCCGAAACGGCTTCCCGACGACCGAGGCCCGACTCGACCGGAAGATTCGGAGCGAACCGGGCATCCGGACGTTCGCTCGGGTGCAACTCGGCGAGGACGACGACGGCGAGGCGACGGCGACCCCCACCAGAGCTTCGGGGTCGGGCGTCCTCTCCAGCGTGGCGCTCGCGGACGGGTGGGTCGAAGTGCCCGAGGGCCGCGAGGGGATTCCGGAGGGCGAGACCGTGAGCGTGCAGGACTGGGAGTGGTCGGCGTGAAACGGAACGGCGAACGTGGACGGACGCTAGAGCAACCTCTACAAGTCTTTCGGGAAGGAAATAGACTTTTAAACAATCAATTTCATTGCTCTGCGGTCGGCGCGCGCTGGCGCGGCGCTCTCGTGCGCCGCGCCCTCCCCGCGCGAGGGACGAGCATCGTAGGCCGGAGCGAAGCGGAGGCCGAGACGCGCAGTCGGTTGGGGAGGCCCGTGGCCCGCGGTCGCGGTGCGGTTCGGGTGGATGAAGGGGCCGCCCGGTCGCGCCGAAGGCGTGGTCGTCTGGCCGACCCCTATCCGCGCCGGGCGGTGCGGAGAGGCGCGGATATGTCGGCCAGCGACCGCGACCGGGCGGGGGCTTCAGAGGCGTTCACCCCCGAATCCTCTGCCGTCGCTTCTGGCCCGTTTCTTCTACGTAGAACCCTGAAAACAACACCCAACCGCCAAACACCACAAGGAGATGATGAAAAATGACAGATAGAAAGGAGTTCAGAGACCTCGCGGACCCCGAAGACGCCCGGCAAGCAATCGCTAGCCTCGACCTAACGCCCGACCCGGAACAGGTCCCCCTCGCGGAGGCCCGCGGCCGCGTCCTCGCGGAGCGAATCGACGCGGCGCTCGACGTGCCGGGGTTCGACCGCGCGAGCATGGACGGCTACGCGGTGCGCGCCCGCGACACCTTCGGCGCGGACGAATCCGACCCCGCGAGCCTCGAACTCGCCGGTGCGGTCCACGCGGGCGAGGAACCCGACGTAGCGGTCGAAGAGGGCCACGCCGTCGAAATCTCGACCGGCGCGGTGATGCCCGAGGGCGCGGACGCCGTTGTGATGGTAGAGCGCACCGAAGAGTCGGACGACGGCGAGACGGTACTGGTCCGGACCGCCGTCGCGCCCGGCGACCACGTGATGCTCGCGGGCGCGGACGTGGCCGCGGGTGAGCGTGCGCTCGGACCGGGAACGCGCCTGACCGCGCGGGAAATCGGCCTGCTGTCCGCGCTCGGCGTCGAGTCAGTGCCTGTCGGAGGCAAGCCGACGGTCGGCATCGTCTCGACCGGCGACGAGTTGGTCCGGCCCGGCGAGGAAGTGGACAGCGCGGCGGGCCAAATCTACGACGTGAACAGCTACACCGTCGCCACAGCGGTCGAAGAGGCGGGCGGAGAGCCGAAACTCTACCCCCACGCTGGCGACGACTACGACGAGATGGAGGCGATTCTGCGAGAGGCCGCAGACGAGTGCGACCTCGTGCTGTCGTCGGGGTCCACGAGCGCAAGCGCCGTGGACGTAATCTACCGCGTCATCGAAGAGCGCGGCGAACTTCTCCTGCACGGCGTGGCGGTCAAACCCGGCAAGCCGATGCTAATCGGACGCGTCGGGGAGTCCGCCTACGTCGGACTCCCCGGATACCCCGTCTCGGCGCTCACCATCTTCCGGACGTTCGTCGCGCCCGCCGTCCGCGAGGCGGCCGGAGTCCCCGAACCCGCCACTGCGACAGTCGAGGCGCGAATGGCCGCCGAGGAGCGATACGGCGAGGGTCGGATGCGGATGATGCCCGTCGGACTGGTCGAGGACGCCGGGAGCGACGGGCCGGGCGACCTGCTGGCCTACACGACCGACAAGGGGAGCGGTGCAACCACCAGTCTCGTGGAGGCCGACGGCGTGGTCGAAGTTCCGGCCGACACCGCCTACGTCGCCGAGGGCGAGTCGGTCGAAGTCCAGTTGTTCTCGCCGGAGGTGCGCCCGCCGACGGCGTTGGGTGTCGGCGAGGACGACCCCGCGCTGGCCCGCCTGCTCGACGCGCTCGAACGACCGCGCTACCTCTCTGTCGGGTCGCGCGAGGGCCTGCGCCGACTCCGCGACGGCGTGCCGGACTTCGCGGTCACGAGCGGCGGGTCCGCCGACGACCGCGGGGTGGAAGCGACCGAACTCGCGGCCTACGACCGCGAGTGGGGACTGGTCGTGCCCGCCGGGAACCCGGAAGAAGTCGCGGGTCTCGTGGACCTCGTGGACCGAGACCTGCGGTTCGTCAACCGGGGGTCGGACTCGGGCCTGCGGACCTCCCTCGGGAACGCCGTCGCGGACCTCGCGGACGACCGGGGAGTCTCGCGCCACGACCTCGTAGAGTCCATCGACGGTTTCGGACTCGCGGCGAAGGCACACGAGAGTCCCGCCAGAAAGGTCGCGGGCGAGCAGGCCGACGCCGGACTCGGCCTGCGAGCGACCGCAGAGAAACTCGGTCTCGGGTTCGTCCCGGTCGGCTCCGAGACGGTCCGCGTGCTGGCGAACCCCGACCGCACCGAGAAGTCCGGCGTCCGGGAACTCCGGCGTGCGCTGGACGAGGAGTTGGACGCCGTACTCTCCGAACTGCCGGGGTTCGGGCGGTAGCGCCCGGTGGAACGTCCACGGGGGGTCGCGGTGACTCTACCGACTCGTAAGTCTTCGATAGTCGAATAGAGAAACGTCTTTAGTCCCTATACAATCAAAATTATTGCCAAAAGAAATAATTATGTTTTCCTCTCCCGGCTCACTTCGAGTTCGGCGTCGTCAGCAACTCGTCGAAGCCCTCCACGCGATAATCGCCCAAGACGCACTGCTCGCGTCGGTGGTGGCCGTGGCGCTCGACGTGAATCGCGTCGAGTCCGGCGTTCCACGCCGCGCCAACGTCGCTCGCGCCGTCGCCCGCGTACACGCCGTCGTGACCGTTCTCTCGGACACTGAGTCGCTCCATCGCGTGGTGCATCGGCGCGGGGTCGGGTTTCCAGCCTAACTCCTCGTCACAGCAGATAACGGTGTCGAACCAGTCGCGGATGTCGAGTTCGTCCAACACGGGGTTGGTGAGAAACGGCTGGCAGTGGGTGACGAGTCCGACCGGACAGTCCAACTCGCCGACGAACGCCGCATCGTCGTAGAGAAACGTCTCTTCGGCCCGGCGCTGTGGGTCCTCCACGTCGTGGAACTCCGGCCAGAAGTCCTCGGGGTCGATTCCCCACTCGCGCAACTGGTCGTTGCGGTTGCCGCCGAGCCCGTGCCAGAGAATCTCGGCCTCGCGGTCGGAGAACTCCCGGCCGAGTCGGTCGCCTACCCGGTCGAACACCGAACGCGGATACGACCAGTCCACGTCGATGAGGGTGCCGTCCAAGTCGAGCAACCAGTAATCGTACTCACGGGCGACCATAGGGACAGACGTGTAGGTACTCCGGCAAAATAAACGTTTTCCGGTCGAGACCGGCGAGCGACCGGAACGGTCGGGGACGCGACGGCCCGAGAACGTCCTACTTTTGGACCTCGATAGAACTCCCGAGGTACTTGTTCAACACCTCGGAGACCGAATCGGCCCTGAACGTCCCGAGGTCGTCCCGAATCTCGTCTCTCAACGCCGCCAGATACTCCTCGTCGGTCTCCAGTGCCCGGTACTCGACCGACACTACCGTCGCGCCGAGCGCTTGCTCGGTCAACCGCCGGAAGTGGCGCTCGTCGTTGATTTCCCCACGCCAGAGGTTGTCACGGAAGAACAACCACCCGTCCTCGCCCGGCGGGTCGGCCCCGCGGGAGAGTCGGGTCTCGAACTCGTCGGGAGCGACCGAGACGCCTTCGGTCGCGGGTTCGAGGCGGAACCGGACCGCGAAGACGTATCTGGCGTCCATCGTCCGACTCCGAGTCAGCGCAGGTCGTTGGTGAGTTCGGCCATGTCCACGTCGGCGTCGGTGATGCCACCCTCCTCGTGGCTAGTGAACCGGACTTCGACCTCCTCGTAGCCGATTTTCATCGTCGGGTGGTGAAACTCCTCTTCGGCGAGTTCGCCGACCTCGGTGGCGAACGCCACGCCTTCGAGGTAGTCGTCGAACTCGAAGACCCGGAGGATTTCGTCGCCTACGCGCTCCCATCCGTCGGGGAGTCGGGCCTGAATCTCGTCGTCGGAAAGCAAATCTGCCATGCGTGGCTGTTCGGCGTTCTGGCTGATAAAGTCCGGTGACAGAGTGGGAAGTCGGAGCCGATTCTCCGGGCGGTGGTCTTTCGTTGCTGTCTGGACGGGAGAATAAAATTTATACGAATCCATACTATAGTCGTATTCGACTACGAATTTCAGAGAGAATTCCCTCATGCCCAAAGCGCATTCATTTCGAGAAATGGATTGGAAGGTAGTCTTTCTAGCCGGTTGGTTAGTCGGCGTTTTTCTAACGATACTCGGTCTCTCCGTGGGTTTGCCACAGGGTGTCGGAAACGCTCCGATGGGCGTCTCGGGTTCCAATCCGGAATATACGCTTCGTCTCATCCAAGCTATCGGAATCTTGCTCCCGCTCTTTACGGGACTGCTACGACTTACGACGAGCGACTATGCTAGGGTTGGACAGAACATCAACAAATTTCTGTTCACCGGGATTCTCCTTCTCGTCGTCGGTGGAATTATCGCTGTTGCTGGAGGATTGACGGCAGATATGGCCGGAGTTCTGAGGCTTGCTCTGGTCTTTGTCCTCCTTACGTTCGTTATGATTGCTGTCGTTGCAGGAATGATGTTCACGAAGATACCTACCGAAACGGCATCCACGGATAGGACGACCGGGGAAACAGGAGACTACGAAGGCGGACAGACAGTGGATGACGAAGGAGTAGGAGACGACTCCGAGGAGGGGACTCCGGAGTGCGACGAACCGAAGAAAACCACGACGGAATCCGACGGGCCAGAAGCGGGGTCAGAACAGACTGATGAGGCAGATGGCGGGAGTGACTCTACGATAGGAGATGGAAGTGAACAGTTATGATGATGGAAACCGAACTTCAAACAAGAACACAAGTGGAGACGGGGCTATAACAATGGCAACTAGACAGGAAATCAACGAAATCGTTGATTACATTCTGAAGTCCCTCGGCGCGTTTGCCACACTCGCCATCGCGTGGGTCGCCTTAGATTCGCTTGCAAACATCACTAACGTCGGAGTCGTAGGCTCGCTCGCTGGACTCGTCTTTATCTCGGCGTTGGTCGCGCTGATTGCTGTCGTCGGGCTTGCAGGTTATCTTCTAGTGAAGTAACTATAGCGACCGATAGCTGTGCGAGTCAGTCGTCGTCGCTCGCAATCATCGCCCGAACGTCGTCGGGCATCCGTTCGGCCACGTCGTCGGGAACCTCGCCGTCGGCGAACTGCTCGCGGACGAACGCCGGTGGCCGGTCGCTCCCGCCGAAGTCGGGGTCGAACAGTTGAAGCGCCGTGTTGATGGTCGCCCAGTCGTCCTCGGCGGCGGCGTCCCGCAGACTCTTGGTCGGCGGCGCGAGCAGTTGCGAGACCAGCGCGTCGGCCAGCGACGAGACGATTTCGCGTTGGTCGTCGGTGAGTCCGCCGTGGGCGTCAAGTTTCGTGAGCGCCTCCGAGAGTTCGCGCTCCTTGGCGCGCTCGGCGCTCTCGTACATCGCCGAAATCACCTCGTCGGCGCGCTTGCGCTTGTAACTCTCGAGCAGGTGGTCGAACTCCCGGTCTATCATCGCCTCTACCGATTCGGCGGCGGCCCGGCGTCGGCGCTCGGTCTCGTCCGTGACCGACTCCAGCGCCGACATGCCGTGGACGCGCACGCCGTTCAGCGTCTCCGCGGCGGGCGACACGTCCCGCGGTTGGGCGATGTCCACGACTTCCATCTCGCCGGACCCGCGGAAGTCGTCGGCGGTGAGGACGTGTGTGTCGCTTCCCGTGGCGCTGACTACCACGTCCGCGAAGTTGAGCGTCGAGGCGAGTTCGTCGAGTGCGACCGTGTGTACGTCGTCGTGGTCCACAGCCCGAGCGACTTCGGCCGCGCCGTCGAGCGACCGGTTGGCGACGTAGAGCGTGTGAACGTCGGCGTCAGCGAGGGCGTGGGCCGCGATGGTTCCCATCTCTCCCGCGCCGACGACCAACGCGGTGGCGTCGGTGAGGTCGGTGTGGTCGCCGAGCAGTCTGACCGCCGCGCTCCCGACCGACACCGCGCCGTCGTTGATGTCGGTCTCGGTCCGGGCGCGTTCCCCGACGTGGATGGCTTTCGTCACCGCCGCGTCCAACATCGGGCCGAGCGCACCCACCTCGCGGGCCGACTCGTAGGCGTCCCGAATCTGCCCGAGAATCTGGTCCTCGCCGAGGACGAGCGATTCGAGTCCGGCCGCCACCCGGAGCAAGTGGCGCAGGCTCTGTTCGTGGCCCATCTCTACGACGGAGTGTCCGCCCACGTCGGGCGCGAAGTCGGCCAACGTCGCACGTCCGGCGGTATCGGCGTCGGTGACGACGTAGGCCTCGAAGCGGTTGCACGTCTGGAGCGTGAACGCTTCGTTGACGCCCGGCGCGTCGAGCAGTCGCCGGAGAACCATCTTTTCGTCGGCGTGGCAGGCGGCCTCAACCTCGTCCAGTCCCGCGTGGTCGTGACTGACCCGAACGCCCGAGACGACGCCCGTCGCCGCGGTCACGGGAATCGCCCCCCGAGTTGCGTGCCAGAGAGAGAGATTTCGAGAGTCATGTTTTCACCCTGTGTCTGCACCCGTCGCACCGTTCTTGTCGGAGGCTTGGGTCGGCCGGTACGTAAACCCTTCCAAACGCGACACATCGTGCAGGTACCTGCAAGCGTCGGTTCACCCCTCGACGCCGGTCACGTCGAATCCGAGGTCACGAACGTCTTCGAGGATGGTCTCGTGGTCGGCGGTGGCCTCGTAGTAGAACACC
This sequence comes from Halorussus caseinilyticus, assembly GCF_029338395.1. Lineage (NCBI taxonomy): Archaea > Methanobacteriati > Methanobacteriota > Halobacteria > Halobacteriales > Haladaptataceae > Halorussus > Halorussus caseinilyticus. The sequence continues at coordinate 2,284,804 of NZ_CP119809.1, read as the reverse complement.
ACGTCGAAGGTGCCCTCCCGCAGGAGTTGCTGGCACTCCCAGACGAACGACTCGTCGTCTAAGGTCAGACCTTGATGCTGGTTCGAGGCGAAGTCGGTGTCGTCGGTGCCCGAGTAGACGAAGGTGTCTTTCGGGTCGTGACCCGCGCGTTCGGCGATGATTTCGCCGATGTCTACGGTTGCCTGATGCATCTCGATGTCCTCGTCGCTCCCGAGGTCGGTGCGGACGATGGCCCCGTTGAGTTCGATGTCGCCGGGTTCGAGCAGTTGCTTCGTCCTGCGATAGAGGTCCTCGTCGAGTGCGTCTTCCATACTCGAAGCAAGCCGACCACCGGTTAAACGCCCTACGGTTTGCGAGGATAGCCGCCGCTACCGGGTCGGCGCCAATAAAAGCTCAGTTCGACGCGATACGTTTACAGACGTTTGAGGTTCTTCGCGCGCGGACCCTTGTCCGCCTGCTCTATTTCGAACTCGACTTCCTGCCCCTCTTCGAGGTCGGGACCGCCGATGTCCTCCATGTGGAAGAACACGTCTTCGTCAGCATCCTCGGTGTCGATGAAACCGTAACCGCCAGTGTCGTTGAAGAAATCAACCGTACCTTTCGCCATTGCGTTCTGTCTAAAGTCCCTCCACGCTTAAAAAGGTATGCAACTAGCTGAAGCTGGTGGGCCGACAGGTCGCCGAACCGAACGGTACAGGGTCAAAAGGCTAATTGCTCTCGGCGGTGACGAAGCCAGTAACGGATGTTCCAGTGGGCACGGCGGCGAGTTGGGGCCGCCTACGAGCGACTTCTGAGACGGGAGATTTCCGGCGCACCGACGCACGTCGCCGTCATCCAAGACGGGAATCGGCGGTACGCCGACAAGCAGGGCGAGGACACTCCCGACGGCTACCGCGCGGGTGCAAAGACCACCGAGCGCGTGCTGAACTGGTGTAAGGAGATGGGAGTCGAGGAGTTGACCCTGTACGCCTTCTCGACCGAGAACTTCGAACGACCCGACCACGAGCAAGCGGTGCTGTTCGACCTGCTCGAAGAGAAACTCTACGAGTTCGGCGACAACGACCGGGTTCACGACGACGAGGTGTGCATCCAAGCTATCGGCGATAGGGACCGACTCCCCGGACGAGTACAGGAGGCCATCGACTACGCCGAGCGCCGGACCGCCGACTACGACTCGTTCACGCTCAACGTCGCGCTTGCCTACGGCGGCCGGAACGAACTTCTCGGGGCCGCCCGCGACGTGGCCGGTGCGGTCGAAGACGGCGAGTTGGACCCCGAGGACATCGACGTGGCCGAAATCGAAGAGCGAATCTACGACCGGCCGCTCCGCGACGTGGACCTCATCATCCGGACCGGCGGGGACGAGCGCACCTCGAACTTCCTGCCGTGGCACGCCAACGGCAACGAGGCGGCGGTGTTCTTCTGCACTCCCTACTGGCCGGAGTTCTCGAAGGTGGACTTCCTCCGGGGGATTCGGACCTACGAGTCCCGCGAGGAGTCGTGGCGGCGCGCGAAGGCCAAGCGCGCGCTGGCGCTGGTGAAGGCCCTCGGCGGCGTGGAGTTGGCCGAGGCCCGCGGCGTCATCGACCGGTTCCGCGGGAGTCTGCCCGACGAGTCGAGCGTCGAAGAGATGGGCGCGGAGGAGTTGGGTATCGAGGAGTTCGAGGCGGACGGCGAGTCGTCGGAGGCGTGAGCTACTATAAATACAGACTCATTCTTGATGGATTTAGTTCTCCAGAGTTGTTGGTTGTGTGTATGTATGTTGTTGGTAAATTTCGCCGAAACAGTCTTCTCATATTTACTCGTATTTTCAATACATGGTTGCAGAAAGCGCGTTTATCGCAGGGTTTGCAGGTATTATCAGTGCTTTAGCCACTCAGTGGTTCGTTTATAGACGACGTAAAATTGAAGCAGTAAATGAAATTAGGTCTATATTAAAAAGATTCGAAGATATGGATGTCAATGATGTAATCCGGGCTAAAAAAGATATTGAGAAACAATTGACAGATAAGAAAATGACAGATATTTGGTTTCTACGGGAGCGATTACTCGAAATTAGAGTAACTTCACACGCTTCCCTAAATGCAGAAGAAAAAGAGTCAGTAACCGAGGTTTTCAAGCAATTCGAATATATAAATAGGGATTTGGGGAAAGATGGAACACATATGAAGGAAAGAGAGATTGCCAAAAGAATTCAGGAGAAGTCAAAAGTTGCTCTTGAAAAGATTTCTCCCCGCAGGTGGTGGGGAATATAATTAGGTCGTCGCCTATCGCCCGAACCGCCGCTGGCGATTCTTGTAGTCCAACAGCGCACGGAGGTAGTCGCGCTTCCGGAAGTCCCGCCAGTTCACGTCGGTGAAGTAGAGTTCCGAGTACACCGACTGCCAAATCATGAAGTCCGAGAGTCGTTCCGCGCCCGTCTTGATAACGAGGTCCGGGTTCTCGGGGAACACCAGATGCTCCTCGACTTCGCTCTCGCCCACCTCCTCGGCGGTCAACTCGCCGTCCCGCACGTTTTCGGCGATTTTCCGGACCGCGCCAGCGAACTCGTGTTTGCCACCGAGACCGATGGAGACCTGAATCGGCGCGTCGGCGCGTTGGGTGTCGTCGGGGCCGCGGACCGCCAACTTGCGCGGGGCCGACACCCCTTCGAGTTCGCGCTGGAGCGTCGGGGCCGCTTCGGGGTCCAAGACGCTGGCGTAGACGGTGATTCGTTCGACATCGTACTCGAAGGCCCACTCGAAGAAGGCTTCGAGGGTGGCGTACGCGCCCTGTTCGAGCAAGTCGCGTTCGGTGATGTTGACCGCGACGTGACTCGGCGGGTCGGCGTCGTGTCTCCGGAGGCGGGCGGCGAGATACCGGTCGTACACTCCCACAGACCGTAGTTCGCGGGCCATCGTCCTAAACGTCACGGACTGGGTTACGGTGGTTTCGTGTCGTCCGAGCGCCAGTAAATACGTCGCGCTACTCACCCGGCGGATTTAAGCCGGGGGGCTAATCATACCACTTCATGAGCGTTCCCGCCATCGTACAGTCCCGGTTGAACGGCGAACAGGTCGCCGCACGAGTCTCCCTCGGAGGCGAAGACGGTCTCTACGTGACCAAGACGCGGACCCTCATCTATCGCGCGGACGGACTCCTGAGCGACGAGTCCGTCGAGGAGTACTCTCACGACGCCGAGCGAATCGAGATTTCGGAGGGGCGGCGCAAGTCGTCTGTCACCCTCGACTACGGCATCGACGGCCAAGAGAAGTTCAAAGTGCCGTCGAACCGCCTCTACGAGGCGCTTCACCCCGTGCTGGCGGGCGTGTTGAACGCCGCCGACGTGACCGGACCCGACGAGACGGTCAAACAGACCTACCAGTTCAGCGAACTCACGCTGGTCATCACCAGCGAACGCGTCGTCAAGCACGTCGGCGCGGCGGTGTGGGACGAGGACTACGAGGAGTTCCACTTTGCCGACGTGACCGCCCTCGACGTGGAGGAAGGGAGCGTCTCCTCCCAGATTATCATCGAGAGCGCGGGCCGACCCCAGCGCATCAAGACCCCGAGCGACCAGACCCGCGAGGTCCGCGAGCGCATCGAGCGCGCACTGCTTGAGTACCACGGCGCGAGTTCCTACGAGGAGTTCGCGCGGGAACACGCCGACCCGGACGACCACGCCGACGCCGAGGGCGAGGCGTCCGCCGACTCCGACCCCGACGCCGACGAGGAGGCCGACCCGCTGGCCGGTGGCGGCGTGGACCCCATCGACGCCAACCCGCCGGAACTCGACGAGAACGGTGCCATCGTGGAGGAGGAAGCCAGCGTCACGACGGCCGACCGACCCGACGACGCCGAATCCGTGAGCGCCGCCGAAGCGAGCGACGCGGCGGCGAAAGCGGCCGCGGCGAGCGCGAGCGCCCCAGAATCCACCGAGAGCGCCGAGCGAGCCGAACGCGCCGACTCCGAGTCGGCGCGTTCGCAGACGGACCAGTCTGGCGACTCCGACGAGGCGGCGCTGACCGCGGACGCCGCCGACACCACGGACACCGAAGACACCGCGGACGCCGCCGACGCGAGCGGGGCCGCCACCGCCGCGAACGCGAGCGCCGAGACCACCGATTCGGACGGGTTCGCCGACTCGGGCTTCGAACCGGCGAGTTCGGAGTTGGAGCGCGACACCACCGAGGCCCAACTGGAGGCGCTGACCGAGGCGGTCCAGCACCAGAACGAACTGCTGGCCGAGCAACAGCGCACGCTACAGAAGCTCATCGACGAGTTGAGTCGCGGTCGGTGAGCGGGGGTCGGTGAATCCGTCGTCGGGGGGTCAGTGGCGGGCGTCAGTCCCGACCGGTGACCTTCCGGATGCACTCGGGACCGAACGCGCCGTGTTCGCCCGCATCGAGTTTGATGAAGTGTCCCGTCGAGATGCTCGCGCCGCACCGCCGACACGAGAAGTCGCCCTCCTTCGTGACGACTTCGCTCTGGAAGCTGACGTAGCCGCCGCCAGTGGTCTTGACGATACCGTTCTCGCGCTCGATGACGCCGCGCTTCTCGGCCTCGTCCAGAATCTTGCGCGTCGTCGCCGGGTGGGTCGTGACGGTTTCGATGCGGTCTACCGCCTCCGCGACCGTCAACTCGGGGTGTTCGACTTTCGAGAGGAGTTCGACGCCGACAGCTACGGGGTCGGCGTCGTCGGCGGAGTCTGCGCGCGTCCCCTCGCCCGCGGACTCGGCGTCTTCGCTCATCGCTTCCAAGTCGCTCCCGGCCGGGATTAAAGGTTGCGCGAGTCGCCGGGGGAACGGGACCGTTTCGGGAGTCCCTCGTTCGCCTCGTCTCGTGACAGCTACCGCCGGAATCGTCGGGAAGAAGTCCCAGAAAGCCCCCGCCCGGTCGCGGTCACGCGACCGGGCGGCCCCTTTATCTCACCCTGTCGATTGGTCGGCCGGGCGCGTCCGACCGGTCGGTTCGCCGCCGACTCGGGCAGAACGGACGCCATTGACTAACTATACATTGCTAAAAGCAACAGAAAAATTTCTTTTGGAAACGTCGAAAATGCCCTCCCGTCAGCGCGACCGTCGGGTTTCCCGACGGTCGCTCAGCGCCTGCGCGCGGCGACCAGCGCGGCCAGCGCGAGCGCGACGACCCCGGCCGACAGCGAGAATCCGGGGAGACCGGTGTCGAGGTCCGACTTCGACTGAACCGACGGGTCGTTGGGCGCGTAGTCCACGTCGTCGGGCACGCCGTCGCCGTCGGAGTCTCGCGCTTCGGCGTCGGTGGTCGTCTCGCCCTCGTCGGGCACCTCTTCGACTTCGAACTGGAGCGAGAGACCGTCTTCCTGCTTGGCCATGTTCTGGTGGCCGACCGGGAAGTAGGTGATAGACGCCTGCACCGTCTTCGGTCCGGGGTCGCTCCCGTACACCTCGGCGCGGACGTTCTTGATTTCGCCGGGTTCGACGACGAACGTGGAGGTGCTGAGACCCCCACCACTGCTCTGGATGTTGCTCCCGCCGCTGACCCGAACGCCGTTTGGCACTTGGAGCGTAATCTGGACTTTGACCGGGCAGTCGTTGGTGATGTCGCTGGCAATCGCGCCCGAGATTTGGCCGGGGTCGTCTGGCCTGACCGTCGTGTCGTCGGTGTGCAACTGCACCGCCTGCATCCGCGGTTCCCCGTTCGAGGGCCGACACCCCTCGGCAGTCGTCGCCGGTGGCTCTGACTCCGCGGGCGTCGTGGTCGGCGTGACTGTGGTCGTAGTCGGCGCGGCCGTGGTCGTGGTCGTCGCGGCCGTGGTCGTGGTCGTCGCGGCCGTGGTCGTCGTGGTCGCAGTCGTCACGGTGGTCGTCCGGGTCGGCGAACGCGTCCGCCGGTCCCCGACACTCACCGCCGGTTCCGAGTCGAGTCGGTAGCGAATCTTCACGTAGTCCCACTCCGCGCCGGGGTCCCCGCCGTGGTCCCGGAAGACGATTCGGGAGTAGCGGTAGGTCTCCTCGGCGTCGTACACCTTGCTCCCCGTCTCGCCGTTCGCCTCGTTCTCGGCGTACGCCTCGATGTCGCCGTTGGGTCGGAGGACGACTTCCTCCCGAATCGGTTGGTCCACCGCGAACTGGCCCGCGGCCAGCAGTTTTCGGCGGTCGGGCGAGTTCCACCCGATGTTGACGCCCACGCCGTCGTCGCCGTTCTGGTAGGTCCGCACGAAGAGCAATCGGTGGCCTTCACCGTTCTCGTTGACCAACCACGCCCGGCGCTGGTCGGTCCCGCCGCCGGTCGAACGCGAGATAACCCGCGTCTCCCAGTAGATAGGCACGTTCGACTGCACGAGCGACTGGCTCAGGTTCCGGTGGATTCGAACGCCGTCGCCGCGGGGTTTCAGCGCGCCGCCGGATTCGGTCCACTGCCCCGACTCGACGGTCCACTTCGAGTCGAGACTACCGTCGTCGAATCCGTCGTAGACGTTGTACCGGGCCTGATTCCACGGGACGGTCGCCGAGGACGCCGCCGGGTTGCCGTAGTAGACGGCGATGTCCGAGCGCGTCTGTCGCGCACCGACGTTCACCTGAAAAGCGAGTCGGTACCCGTCTCCGGTCTCTCTCACGCCGAAGTCGAGGACTTCACCGGTCGCTTCGTCCACGACGCGAATCGAGGCTGGGGACGCCGAACCGATGTCGATGGTCGGCGTCACGACGGGGTAGTTTCGCAGGTCGGTCCCCGACTGTTCGGTCACGTCGATGGGTCGCTTGTACTGCCAGTCGGCGTTCCACCACGTCGTCGCCGTCGTCGCCGTCGCCCCAGTCGCCTCCGGTCCGTCCGCCGGTGTCGGACCGTCTACCGCCGGAGCGTCTTGCAGGGCCAGCGCCGAGGCCCCCGAGGAGACGACTGCTATCGCGGCGAGAACTGCCAGCGTCGAACGCAAGAGAGTCATCTTCGAATCGTACATACCGCACCGGATACTTAATTCGTTAGGTACTACTAATAGTAGGAATAATTTCACTTCCTGCGGGTCTCGACGACCGCCGAGACCCGCGTCCCGACCCAAAAAGAAGTTACCCGCCGAACGAAAACCCCTCCGCGATGACCGCGTTCGCGCGCCGACAGACCGCCGGACTCGCCCTTCTCGCCGTCGTCGCGGCCGCCAGCGTCCTCGCCGGGCCGGAACACCTCCTCGGTCTCGCGCGCCGACTCGCCGACCGACCCGTCGTCTTCGGCGTCCTTCTGGTCGGAGTCTACCTCGTCCGGCCCCTGTTGGCGTGGCCGACCACGCTCGTCGCGGTCCTCGCGGGGTACGCCTACGGTCCCGTCGCCGGATTTCCGGTCGCGCTCGCCGGAACGACGGCGAGCGCGCTCCTGCCGTTTCTCGTCGCGCGCTACGTCGGCGCGGGGTCGGGACTGGTCGCGCGCCTCGGCGACTCGGGCGAGCGGTTCTTCGCCGCGACGGGCGACCTTCGGGGGATGGTCGCCTCCCGACTCGCGCCCGCACCCTCCGACCCGGTTTCGGCCGCGGCGGGTCTCTCGGGCGTCTCGACCGGCGCGTTCGTCGCCGGGACCGCGGTCGGCGAGGTGCCGTGGACCGTCGCGGCCGTCCTCGCGGGGAGTTCGTTAGACCGCCTCTCGACCGCTGGCCTGAACGCAATCGGGTGGGAACTGCTCGCGGCGGCGGCCGCGGTAGCGGTCGCACTGCTCGCTGGCCCGGCCTACCGCGCCGCGAGCGCCCGGCGGTAGTCGGAGGATTCGGGACTCGACCCCGACCGGACCGACCGCGACCCCGCGGCCGCGGTCGAAGTTGGAACGAAATTGGAAGAGAGTGCTACCGGACCCCGAACGAAGTGGGCGAGAGTTCGAAAAACTCCTTTTAGGACGGCTCTCGCGGGTAGAATCATGCGATTTGCAACTCCGATTACGGTCGCACTGGTCGTGCTGACTGCCTTCGCCGCGCCGATTGCGGCCGAACGGACCACGACCGAGTGCGAGCCGAAGACGACGGCGACGATGAACGAGTCGATGGGTGAGACGACCGAGATGATGGGCGACGAGACGACGACCGGGATGATGAGCGAGACGACCACCTGCATGGCCGACGACTCGATGGCCGGGACGACCAGCGCGATGGCCGACGACTCGATGGCCGACACCACCGACGCGACCGAGAGCGGGTCGAGCGCGTTCGCGCCCGGATTCGGCGTCGGCGCGGCAGTCGTCGCGCTGGTCGCGGCGCTCTACGTCGCGCGGAGGCGACCGTGAGCGACCGCGCGAGCGGTCGCGCCGACGCGCGTGACCTGTTCGAATCGGGCGTCGTGGCGGCCGCGGCCGGAGTCGCGGCGGTCGCGGGGTCCTACGCCGTGACTGGACTCACGCCCGCGTTCGTGGCCGCGCCGGTCTCGGACTTCGTGGTGGCTTCGACCCCCGACGCGGTGATTACGTGGTCCATCCAGACCCTCGGCGACGTGGGTGGCCAACTAGGATTCCTGTTGGCGCTCGCGCTCGCCGTGGGCGGGTTCGCGCTGGCGAGCGCGGCGGGTGCCGCGCTCGCCGACCGGTTCGCGGTCCCGGCCGCGCCGGTCGCCGCCGTGGTCTGCGTCGCCGTGGCGCTCGCGCTCACGGGGGCACTCGTGCCCGCGCTTGCGGCGGGCGCGAGCGCGGGCGTGGTCGTCGGTCTGGCGTCTCTCGGCCGCGAAACCGACGGCTCGGGGTCGGTCTCGCCCGTCGCGGCCCGGCGGCGCGTCCTCCAAGCCCTCGCGGGCGCGTTCGCGTTCGGCGGGGTCGGTGCCGTCCTCGGGTCGCGGAAGGGCGGCGGGATTTCGACCGACGACGGTCCAGTCTCGGCGGGCGTCGGGTCCCTGCTCGCGGAGGCCGACGAGAAGTCCCTCGACGTGGACGGCATCGAACCCCTCGTCAGCGAGCAGTTCTATCAAGTCGATATAAACAGCGTGGACCCGACCGTGGACCGCGAGGACTGGACGCTCTCCGTGACCGGCGCGGTCGAGGAGGAAGTCGAGTTCGACTACGACGAGATTGCCGGGACGACGGGTTCGGTCGAACACCGATTCGTCACCCTGCGGTGCGTCGGCGAGAGATTGAACGGCAGGAAGATGGACACTGCGCTCTGGACCGGCGTGCCCGTGACCGACCTGCTCGATTCGGCGGGCATCGACGCGGGCGAGAACTGCTGTGTCATGCTCCGGGCGGCCGACGACTACTTCGAGGAGTTCCCGCTGTCGGCCCTCCGCGAGGGCTTTCTGGCCTTCGAGATGAACGGCCAACCGCTTCCACGGGGTCACGGCCACCCGGTCCGGGCGCTGATTCCGGGTCACTGGGGGGAGATAAACGTCAAGTGGCTCACCGAAATCGAAGTGCTGGAGGAAGAGGCAAAGGGCTACTGGGAGAAGCGCGGGTGGCACGGCACCGGCCCGGTCAACACCGTCGCCAAACTCCACGCCGTGAACCGTCTGGAAGGCGAGGAGATTCAGGTCGGCGGTCACGCCTACGCGGGCACGCGAGACGTTCGAAAAGTAGAAGTCTCGACCGACGGCGGCGAGACGTGGACCGAGGCCACCCTCTCGGACCCGCTTCCCGGCGAGGACGTGTGGCGCCAGTGGGAGTACACCTACGAGGCCACCGACCCGCACGAAGTCGTCGTCCGGGCGACGGACGGCGAGGGGACTCTCCAACCGAAGGCAGAGAGAAACCCCTTCCCGAGCGGGCCGACCGGGTGGGTCGCCAAGCGCGTGGAGCCGTAGGTATAAGGTTCGTGACTGAGAATCGAGGGACAGCGCGATGGACAAGGCGCTCTGGTACCTGCTCACGGCGACCCGCGGCGGCGAGAACCGCGCGCGGCTCATCCGCGAACTCTCCGAGCGTCCACGGAACGCCAACCAACTCGCGGACGCGCTGGACGTGCGCTACAAGACGGTTCGCCACCACCTCGACATGCTCGAAGACCACGGCGTGGTCGAACCCGGCGACAACGAGTACGGCAAACTCTACTTCCTCACCGACCAGTTCGAACAGCACCGCGAAGCGTTCGAGGAAATCACGGAACACATCGAATGAGAGTGAAATGATATGAGTACGATACAGTTCGCCAGCGGAATAGCGGTCGTGAACATCCTCCTGCTCGGCCTGCTCACGACCGTCTGGGTCCGCAACTACCGGAAGTTCCGCACCTCGCTACTGCTCGGACTGGTCGCGTTCGGGAGCGTCATGCTCGCCGAGAACGTGGTTGCACTCTACTTCTTTTTCAGCATGAAGATGCTCTACTCGGGCGACCCGACGGTCCAACGGGCCGTGCTGGTGCTTCGCGGTCTCCAGTTCGTCGCGGTCGCCTTCCTGACGTGGGTCACGATGAAGTAGGGTCGGCGGACGGCGAGCGTCGATTTAGGGGTGGATTCGGGCAACTTCTCCGTGACCGCTCGCGCTCGGTGAATCGGCCGCCGGGAAACGGCCGAGGACGCAATCCGCCCGGACGCGCCCGGCCGAACCAACCACCAGCGAACGCTCGGCCGACCAGCCGCCACGGGTGGGGTAAAGGGGCCGCCCGCTCGCGCACCGCTTGGTCGTCTGGCCGACCCCTATCCGAGCGAACGCAGTGAGCGAGGATATGTCGGCCAGCGACCGTCTGCGGAGCGAAGCGACGCAGACCTCGGAAGTCGCACGCCCGCACAGCGAAGCGAGCAGGAACGTCTGCCGGTGGCGAGCGGGCGGGGGCTTTCGAGACGTTCGTCGTCGCTACGGTTTCCGCGACGACTGCCGAGGGACAGAACGTACCCGGCGAAAGCATTCTAAAGTAGTTCTAAAGCAATAAAAATACACTGTAGAAAATCAAAAACACGTCCCAAAGAACGAATCTCGTCAGTAAAACGTATCCGAACAGTCGTACATCACGCCGTGTCGCGGACAGACGTACTTGCAGTGGCGGGAGTACATCGGTTCCTCGCAGACGGGACACGGCCGACCGCCTCGGTCGTCGCTCATGTTCCCAAGAGGGTCGGCCAGCCCAATCACTATTGTCCTCTCATCGTCCGCAGACCAGCAGGTACCCGCCGCGAACCCAGAGCGCGAGGGCGACTCCGACCGCGAGAAGATGTATCTCCGACACCCAGTAGGGAATCGGGACGACGTGGCGCGCGCCAGCGAGGAGAGTCGAGACGCCCGGAATTCCGCGGTCCGGCGAGTCGCTCCCGCGGCGTTCGACGCCGTAGGGCGACCCCCGGCGCTCGCCGTACGGTACCCGGTCTGCCTCGTAGGGGAGCGACGGGACGACGTAACTCGCCACGACGCTCCCGTTCCGGCGCATCTCGACCACGCGGTTGTTCCGGCTATCGGTGACGAGCGTGTGGCCGTTCGGCAGTCGGTCGGCGTCCCGCGGCCAGTCGAACGGAATCCCGCCCGCCTCCGACACCGACCACGCGACTTCCCACCGGCCGGTGGTCTCGTTCTCGTGGAGTTCGACCACGCGGTGGTTCTCGGAGTCGGCGACGAGAACCGCGCCCTCCCCGAGCCAGTGGGGGTTGTGCTGGCGGTTCAACACGTCCGAGTCGCCGTCTTCGTTCACCACCTCGACGACACCCTCCCCGCGCTCGACGACGAGGAGGTGGTTCTCGTTGCGAATCGAGACGAGATACCGGCCCTCGCCGATTCGGTCGGCGTCGTTGAGGTGAAGCCAGTCGGACCGGGTGGGGTCGGCGGGCGCGTCGTAGTAGTCGCTGGCGTTCCACGTCCAGACTCGCTCGCCGGTCTTCGGGTTCAGCGCGAAGACGCTCTCGTACTCCATATCTGCGACGAGGACGTTACCGGAGGGGAGCATCTCGGCGTCGTGGACCTCGCTGTCCTTCCGAGTCCGGACCGGATAGCTCCACTCCCAGATTACCTCCGGCGCGGGTCCGGGGTCGATGATGCGGACCCCGGTCCGCTTGCACGGCGGGTCGTACGGCCCGCAACTCCAGTAGCCTCCGGCGGCGAACGTCGCCAGTACCGACCCGTTGTCGAGCGCCGACACGTCCTGATAGCTGATGATGTCGCCGACGCTCCACAGCACGTCGCCCGTGCCGTCTAACGCGGTCACGTTTCCGTTCGGTCCCGGTCCCTGCACGCCGACCAGCGTGGTCTCGTTCGAGTCGAGACCGCCGACGCTGGCGTCGGGCGCGAGCGCCCAACTCCCGCCGAAGGCTCCGACGACGAGCAACAGACCGACGCCGAGGTACGCGAGTCCTCGCCGAAGCGGGTCGCTCGAAGCGCTCACGGCGACTGCCCCGCGCCAGATACAGTCGGTTCTCGGGACCGTTCGTTCGGGGTCACGACGGACAGTTGGGTATGGCGTTCACCCACCTAACGTCTCTGGCCGCCGGAAAAGAGTGGTCGTCAGCTTACCGGGTCAGCACTCGCTCCAACCGCACGACTCGCAGGTCTTGCACCCTTCGGAGTAGTACAGCGACAGCGACCCGCAACTCGGACACTCCGGACTCTCACCCGAGTCGATGATGTCCTGTTGGTCGGCCTCCTTGCTGGCGGAGACCGCATCCGCGGCGGACCCGAGGTCCGCAGACGCGCCCGCACGCTCGCCGCCGTCGGTCTGCGTCCCGGCGTCGGTCTCGTCGGACTCGACTTCGGTGAGGTTCTGCTGTTGGGGGTAGGCCTTCTCGACTTCGCCGTCGAGATACCGGCGCATCGCGGTGCCGATGGCGTCGGGGATGGAGTTAATCTGCTCGCCCTTGTCCCACGCCACCTTCGGACTCCGGATGCCCTGCAGTTCGTCGGCTATCTCCTCGGGGTCCACGCCCGACCGGAGCGCCGTCGAGATGGTCTTGGCCAGCGCCTCGGTGAACGAGGCGGTGAACCCACCGGAGTTGCCGATGTTGGCGAACAGCTCGAACGGTCGGCCCTCGTCGTCCTCGTTGATGTTGACGTAGAGCTTTCCGTACCCCGTGTCGATGCGCTGGGTGATGCCGTGAAGCACGTCCGGCCGGGGTCGCTTGCTGGCGTAGGGACTGTCGGCGTCCTCGCCGTCGGCGACTTCGAGGATGGACGAGACTTCTCGGTCGAGCGCGGCCTGCACGTCCTCGTTGTCGAGGAAGCCCTCGATGCCGCCGAAGACCTCCTGAATCTGCTCGACGAGTTTCCCGGCGGCCTCGGACTCGTCGGCGAACTCCTTGTTGTCCGCGCGGGTCGTCAGCACCTGCTTGGAGCGCGTGCCGTCGCGGTAGACGGTCACGCCCTTCCCGCCGTTCTCGTAGATGTACTCGTAGACCTCCCGCATGTCGTCCTTGCTGGCGTCGTTCGGGAAGTTGCAGGTCTTGCTGATGGCCGAGTCCACGCCCTCCTGACAGGCGCACTGGACCGCGGCGTGTTCCTTGCCCGAGAGGTCCGAAGTCACGACGAACAACTCGCCGATGGCGTCCGGGACGGTCTCTAAGCCCTCCACGCCGTCGAAAACGTTGTTCGCCATCTGGTCTTGGGCCTCGCGCTTGACCTCCTCTACGTCGATGTCGTTGTCCTCCAGCACGCGGAGGAAGTAGTCGTCGAATTCCACGAGCATCTCGTCGCCCTGCACGTCGTCGGAGACGTTCTTGTAGTAGGCGACGTTGTAGATGGGTTCACACCCGCCCGTGGTGTTGCCGACCATCGAGGTGGTTCCGGTCGGCGCGATGGTCGTCGTGTTGTGGTTCCGGACCGGGAAGCCCTCGGCCCAGTCGTCGGCGTTGAGTCCGGTCTGCTTCTCGAACCACTCGCGGTACTCGGTGGGGTCGGCGTACTTCGACTTGCCCCACTCGTCGAACGACCCGCGCTCCTCGGCGAGTTCGTGGGACGCCCACTTCGACTCGTGGTTGATGTAGCGCATCAACTGGCGCGCGATTTCGTTTCCTGCCTCGCTCCCGTACTCGACGCCCAACTGGATGTATAGTTGGGCCAGCCCCATGACGCCGAGACCGATTTTACGCATCTCCCGGACCTTCTGTTCTATCTTCTCGACCGGGAAATCCGACATCGTGACGACGTTTTCGAGGAAGCGCGTGCCGTACTCGATGCGGTGGTCGAACTCGTCCCACGCCATCGCGTCGGCGAGGAAGGCGTCCACGGCCTCCGCGAAGTCGTCGTACTCGTCGCCGTGTTCGTCGTACCAGACGCGCCAGTCGGGGGCGTCGTGGTCGGCCAGCGTCGAGAGGTTGATGTGGCCGAGGTTGCAGGCCTCGTACTCTTCGAGCGGCTGTTCGCCGCAGTTGTGAACGTTCAGAGCCTCTTTGCCTGATTCGCTTGCGAAGAAATTGTGCGTGTCTTCGACCGTCAAGTCGTACACGTCTTCGGTGCCGTCCGTTTCGACGTTTGCGACGGTCTCGACGGTCATCTCGTGTTCGGTTCCGTGTGGTGTTGCGAGAGGTTTGGAGAGACCGATGATTTCGTCACCGGCTGAGAGGTGGGAAGCTTCGACCCACTCGCCGTTTTCTGCGCGGATTTCGTGGTCCGGGGTGACGCGAATGGAGAGACCGGACTCCGTAGTGATACGGACGACATCGACATCCTCCTTCGTTTTGAACGCGCTCGCCGACCGCGTAACGAGTTCACCGTCGTTGAGCGTGTGGACGCTTACCGATTCGTCGCTGGTAGCCAGCTCACCGATTGGCTGAGTGGTTCCGTTGGCTAACTGGACTTCCATGTCAGCCGTTAGACAGGGGTTAGTAGCCAGAATCCGGTGGTCGGGATGCTCCTCCACGTCGAACGAGTGTTCCTTGTTCACCCGTTCCAGATAGATGACGCCGGGTTCGCCGTTCTCGTGGGCACCGTCAACGATGCGGTCCCAGATGAGGTCGGCCGGAATCGACAGTTCCTCGCCGACTTCCACGTACTCGCCGAGACCGAACATCTCGTAGAGTTCCTTGGTGTGTTCGGTGGCGACGTGTGGCTCCTCGGTTCGGGGGTTGGTGAAGGTGAACTCCTCGTCGTTCTGGAGAGCCTCCATGAAGTCGTCGGTGACGCCCACCGAGATGTTGAAGTTCGAGAGGTGGCCCTCGGCGGCGTTCCGAAGGTGCTTGGGAACCCGCCCTTCGTCGTCGATGAGTTCGCGGGCCTCTCCGAGCGCGTCCTTGAACGAGTTGTGGGTGTAGTCGTCGGGGTCGTTCAGTCGCAGGGTCTCGGCGAGGCTCACGTCCTTGTTCTTGGCGTGGATGAACTGAATCACGTCGGGGTGGGAGATGCGCATGACGCCCATCTGGGCACCGCGTCGGGCACCACCCTGTGCGATGGTTTCGCAGTTATGGACAACGATGTCCTCCGCAACGTAGGTATGGGTCCCTGCGACTTCTGCATTGTAGACCGGTCCATCGTACTCGACGGTTTCGACGGAATCGACGGCAACGACTTCTCGACCGTTTGCCTGTTTCGTTCGGTCGGTCGCCCTGAAGTCGTCGGGAACCTCGTCGAACAGGCGTTCGAGCGGTGTCCCGAGTGCGGTACTGACACTTGCACTTACACCGTACGTCCGTTTTCGACCGTCCGGTTCCCGGTTGTGCCGTGAGAACTGCACGCCACAACGTAGCCCGGCCTGAAACACGAAGTCTACAACATCTTCGCTCGTCAGCTTTAGCTGTACACGCTGGCTCTTCCCGCGCTTTTCCAATTTACCGTCGCCCTCGAAGAGGGACTCCAGCACCCTCGCCTGTACGTTAGGTGGTGCCTGCCAGAGTACGTCTGGGACGGACTTTTCCGACGCTCCAGTACCGAAGAGTTCGTCAACGAACTGCGCGAAACTCGCGTTCTCGACGTGGAGGTGGAGTGTATTTCGGTCTTCGACTGGTTCGAGACGGGCAGACAGGCCGAACGACTCGAGCGCGGCTTGTATTTCGGATGCCGCGTCCCGCTCGTCGTTGTGGAGCGTGAACGTGACCTCGTTCGGGATACCGCGTCGATACACGACACAACCCTCTGCGAGATACCAGCCAGCGATTGTCGCAAAGTCAGCTACTGGTACTTCTGTCTCGAACGATTCGGGATTCGGTCCCTTCGATGCCCCGTAGTACTCACGGTTGATGGTAGTTCCGCCGTCAGCGAAAACGAGCGGGCCTGTAGCGACGTTAGACAGGTCGAGGGAGTCGTCGAGCGACAGGTCACTCTCCTGCGTGGCGTGGCCGAGAACGAGCAGGTCGTCTTCTTCTAGGTCGCTCGCATCAACCCACTCGAAGCCGTCGTTGCGCACGACCTTGAACGGGTGCTCCCCAGTCGCTCGGATGGGTTTGTTGATGCGCTCCGGCGTTATCTCGACGATTTCCTCGTCAACGTGGCGCTCCATCGTTTCGACGACAGGTTGCTCGTCACCGTTCTCGTCGATGACGAAATCGTCTTCGCCGAGGTCTTCGACGTTCTGCTGACCATCCGGAGTGAGTACTTTCGTTCCGGGTGGGAAGCACATCTGGTCGTACGTGCGCATGAAGGTGATGGGACCCGAAGCGATGCCGCCCGTACTCCCCACCGCGTCGCCGTAGGGTCGGAGTTTCCAGAAGGCGTACCCCATTCCGCCCCCCGACTGGAAGACCTGTGCGGCCTCTTTCGCGGTCTGGTGGATGTCGTCGATGTCGTCGTCCGGCGAGTCCACGAAACAGGCCGAGAGCTGTTGGAGTTCGTCCCCGGCGTTCATCAGAGTCGGGGAGTTAGGCATGAACGAGAGGTCTTCCATCAGAGTCTGGAACTCCTCGCGCACGTCCTCGACGTGGGCGCGAATCTCGTCGGGGAGTTCGGGGACGACCGTTTCGTAGGAGAACTTGTTGACGTTGTAGATGGAGAGCGCGGTTTCGGCGTCGTCGTCGGCCGCGGTTCCCTTGCCGAACACTTCCGCGGCGAGTTCGTCGCGCCGGGGGTGGTCGGGCTTGAGTTGGTCGGGCGTGACCGTGACTTCCTCGTCGCGCTTTTCGGCCTCGTAGACGGCTTCGGCCAGCGCGATGTTCTCGGCGACTCGCACGAAGAGGTCTTCCTGTTCCTCGATGTGGTTTCCGTCGGCGTTCTTCCGGAGGTAGCGCGCCGGAAGGATGTTGTGATAGGCGTTGCTCGTCAGGCGGTCTTCGAGCGTCTCCCCCTCGGTCCGCTTGATAGGCAGCGTGAGTTCGTCGGCCGTGGGTTCGCCCGCATCGGTCATGCGTGGCTCACCTCGCCCGTCTGTCCGGCGATTCCGGGTACTGCGAGTGGCGTAGTTCGTTTCATTCGTGACGACGATTTCATTCTGAGTCCTCCTCTTTAGTCCTTACTGTCTCAGTTGGACTACTCCAAATTTATTTGTACTTTGATGCCTCTGTCGGAAATTAGTCACGCCGGAATCCGACCGTACAAAAGGTGGATTCACGGCTATGAGTGGTCGCTCAAAGGTAACACCCGCACCCTAATAAGAGTACCCAGACCGCGGCGAAAGTGGTCAGCCGACCGGACGAATACTTGAGTAACGATAGCTTACCACGCCGATGTCGGGCGATTCGGATTTCGCGGCCGGTGTTGAAGGGCCGATACGTTTACGATGCCCGACTCGCGTTGATTTTAGCATGAGTGCCTCGCTCGCCACGCCGCTCGCCACCGGATTGCTCGGAACTCCGCTCGGCACGTTGCTCGTCGCCCTCGTCGGACTCGCCGCCGTCGTACTCGTCGGCCGAATCCTGTTGAATCTCGCGTGGCGACTCCTGCTGGTCGCCATCGTGGTGGTCGGCGCGCTTTACACCGCGGGCGTCCTGTTGTGAGTCCGCGCGCGACGGCGCGTCGCGCCGTCGCGCGCTCGGCGCTACCCCGGCGGACGGTTCGCCGAGCGTCCGACAGTCGGCCGAAGCCGGACTGTTTTTGGATTCTCAGACAAATAAAAACATTTCCCAAGAAACGGTTTCAAGATATTTAAGCAGTAGATAGCTGTCCGAAACCCGACTTTCAAGTACGAGGGCGCGCCGAACCCGGCGCGGACGCCTCGCGCGGTTCCGGGCGCGGGCGGCGCGCGGGCACTGCCCGCGCGCCGCGGGACCGCCAGTCCGACTAACCGGAAACGGCTGAGTCCCTACTGTCCGTGAACGACTGCGAGCGAGGAGCGGAGCGACGAGCGAGCAGGGGTTTTTGGTCCAGATTTTTCGAGGAGCGGTGGCCGTAACGTCCGAACGAAGTGAGGGCGTGAGGACACCCGACGAGAAAGAAAGGTGGGTTAGCTCGACTAACCGGAGACGGCTGAGCCGAGACTCTCCGGACCGGCCGCGAGCGAGGAGCGACGCGACGAGCGAGCGGACGACTCAGACGACTTCGGTGAGGAAGTTCCGAATCACGTCGTGGCCGACGGCCGTCAGCACGCTCTCGGGGTGGAACTGGACGCACTCGATGGGGTACTCGCGGTGGCGGACGCCCATCACCAACTCGTGGCCGTCGTGGTCGGTCGTCGCCGTCACCTCGAAGCAGTCGGGCACGTCGGTCGCCACCAGCGAGTGGTAGCGCCCGGCGCGGAACCCCTGTTCGAGTCCCGCGTACACGCCGCGTCCGTCGTGAGAGACTGGGAACGCCTTGCCGTGAATCGGGTCTGGCGCACGGCCCACCGACCCGCCGTAAGCGTAGACGGCCGATTCCAGTCCGAGACAGACCCCGAGCGTCGGCACTTCGGGACTCACCTCGCGGAACACGTCGAGAGTGACACCTACGTCTCGCTCGTTCTCGGGGTGGCCCGGTCCCGGCGAGACGACGATTGCGTCGGGGTCGGCCTCGCGCACGTCCGCGAGGGAGGCGGTGTTTCGGACGACTTCGGTCTCGGCGTGTTCGCTGGTGTACTCGACGAGATTGTACGTGAACGAGTCGAAGTTGTCCACGAAGAGGACCTGCCGGTCGGTCGTCGCCGCCTCGCCCCCGGCGCTCGCGGTCATCGCCCCACCTCCGGCGTGTCCGGGCCGAGGTCCGCGTCCGCCGTCTCGGGGGCCGACTCGTCCTCGATTCGTTCGAGGGCGGTCAGCACGCCGTCCATCTTCTTCTCGGTCTCGTCGTACTCGGCCGCGGGGTCGCTGTCGGCGACGATGCCCGCGCCCGCCTGCACCGTAATCCGGTCGGGCGGCGAGGCGTCCGTCTCGGACTCGACCGTCGCGGTCCGGATGACGATGGCGAAGTCTGCGTCACCCGACCACGAGTAGTAGCCGACGCCGCCGCCGTAGAGACCCCGCGGGGTCAGTTCGAGGTCGTCGATAATCTCCATCGCGCGAATCTTGGGCGCGCCCGAGAGCGTCCCCGCGGGGAACGCGGCTCTGGTGGCGTCGAAGGGGTCCGAGTCCTCGGCGAGTCGGCCGGTCACGGTACTCTCGATGTGCTGGACGTGGCTGTACTTGAGGACGTTCATGAACTCTTCGACTTCGACGCTTCCGGGGGTAGCGACCCGGCGCACGTCGTTGCGCGCGAGGTCCACCAGCATCGTGTGTTCGGCGCGTTCCTTGCCGTCCGCCAGCATCTCGCCCGCGAGTCGGCGGTCCTCGACCGGACTCGACCCCCGCGAGCAGGTCCCGGCGATGGGGTTGGCCATCACTTCGCGGCCTCGAACCGAGACCAGCGTCTCGGGACTCGCGCCGACCACGGTCAGGTCGTCGTAGCCGAGCAGATACATGTACGGCGAGGGGTTCACGTCCCGGAGCGCCTCGTAGAACCCCAGCGAGTCGATGTCGCCGCGGAGTTCGCGCGTCCGGGAGATGACTCCCTGATAGATGTCGCCGTCGAGGACGTGTTCCTTGGCGATTCGGACAGCCTCCTCGTACTCGTCGCGCGGCCCGGCGGTTTCGCTCTCGCGGACGAACCCGCCCGTCTCCGGCGCGTCCGCCGCATCGAGCAGGTCGGCCACTCGGTCGGACTCCGCACGGAGTTCGTCGTACACCGCCCCCGGGTCGTCGTCGCGCCCGACCAGCGGCGTGAACACCAGCGAGACGGTCCCTTCGAGGTGGTCGAACGCCACGGTCTTGGTGTTCAGGACGAACTGCGCGTCGGGGAACCGCGATTCCGGTCGCTCGACGCCCACCTCGTCCAGCCAGAAGTCGTACACCGCGTCGTAGGCCAGAAAGCCGACCAGTCCGCCCTCGAAGTGCTGGCGGTCCTCGTCGGGGAACCCGCGCTGTTCGGCGTCGGGCATCACCGACCGGAGGGTGTCGAGAGCGTCGCTCGACTCGCTTTCGGCGTCGGCCGAGAGGTACCGCGCCGCTGGACCGCCGAGCGACTCGACTCGCACGTCGTCGGGGTCGGCCGTCACCACCGCGTCGGGGTCGTAGCCAACGTAGGAGTATCGGGCGTGGCGGTCGCCCGACGCGTCCGGCGAAAACGCGCCGTCCGGGTCGCTGGAGGCGGTTTTCTCGGCGCTCTCCAGCAGGAAGGCGTACTCCGAGGGTTCGGTCTCGGTCGAACGCCCGGTCAGCGCCGCGTACGCCGAAAGCGGCGCGGCGTCAACGTCGAGTTCGGTCTCGACCCGAATCACCGCAGGGTCGTCGCGCCCGGCGAGGTCCACGAACTGCTCGCGTTCGGGATTCATGGCGTCGGAACCGTCCGGGAGCGTTTCGCGTTCGCCACGAACTCGGCGACCGCTTCCGGGTCTTTTCGGCCGTCGCCCGCGGCCGCGGCGTCTTCGACGCCGCTGGCTACGTCCACGGCGAACGGTTCGACCGCGCGCACGGCGGCGTCCACGTTGTCGGGAGTCAGCCCTCCGGCGAGGACGACCGGCGAGTCGAGTTCGGCGGCGAGTTCGGCCGTGCGCTCCCAGTCGTGGGTTCGGCCGGTGCCGCCAGCGCCGTCGTCGTCCACGGAATCGACCAGCAGGCCGTCGGCCAACTCGTCGTAGCGACGGGCCTGTTCGGGGTCGGCGGCGTCCACGACTTTCAGGACCTGCGCTTGGACGCTGGCGGTCAGGTAGGCGAGGTCGCCCGCGCCCACTTCGCCGTGAATCTGAACCGCGTCGGGTTCGACTGTCCGGGCGAGTTCGACCGT
Organism: Halorussus caseinilyticus; assembly: GCF_029338395.1. Classification (NCBI taxonomy): domain Archaea; kingdom Methanobacteriati; phylum Methanobacteriota; class Halobacteria; order Halobacteriales; family Haladaptataceae; genus Halorussus; species Halorussus caseinilyticus. The sequence goes on along the minus strand of NZ_CP119809.1, from coordinate 2,263,885 downwards.
TCGCTCGGGCGTGGCGGGCATCGTCACCAGTACGGTCGTGACGAACGGCGGCGCGGCGTCGGCGAGTTCGGCCGCCCGTTCGGGGTCGATTTCCCGCGGGGAATCGACCGGCACGTCCACGAGCAGACCCACGGCGTCCGCGCCCGCTTCGACGGCGACTCGGAGGTCCTCGTCGCAGGTGAGACCGCAGATTTTCACCCGCGTCATGCTTTCACGGCGCGGCAGAGTTCTTCGAGTTGGTCGGCCGCGTCGCCGTCGTCGATGGCTTTCGCGGCGCGTTCGGCACCGTCTTCGAGCGAGTCGGCTTCTCCGGCGACGTAGATGGCGGCCCCGGCGTTGGCGAGGATGATGTCGCGTTTCGCGCCGGTCACGTCGCCCTCCACGATACCCCGGAGGTCGGCGGCGTTCTCTTCGGGGGTGCCGCCCGACACGTCGGCCACGTCGTGGCGTTCGAGTCCGATGTCCTCGGGGGTGAGCGTGTACTCCTCGATGTCGTCGCCCCGGACTTCCGCGACGGTGGTCTCGTCGTGGATGGCGATTTCGTCCATGCCCGACCCGTGGACGACCAGCGCGCGTTCGACGTTCATCCGAGCGAGCGACCGGGCGAGGACGGGCACGAGGTCGGGGTCGTAGACGCCGACGATTTGGGCGTCGGCACCCGCAGGGTTGGTCAGGGGGCCGAGGACGTTGAAGACGGTCCGCATGCCGAGTTCCTTCCGGGGACCGATGACGGCCTTCATCGCGGGGTGGAAGACGGGCGCGAGCATGAACCCGATGCCGTCTTCTTCGATGGCCTCCTCGACTGCCGGGGGTTCGGCGTCGATTTCGACCCCGACCACGTCGAGTACGTCCGCGCTTCCCGACGACGAGGAGACCGAGTAGTTGCCGTGCTTGGCGACGGGGACGCCCGCGCCACTGGCGACGACGGCGCTCGTGGTCGAGACGTTGATGGTGTCGTAGTCGTCGCCGCCGGTCCCGCAAGTGTCTACCAGCGGCGACCGGTCGGGGTCGATGGTCCGCGCGGCGTCGCGCATCCCTTGAGCGAACCCGGCGATTTCGGTCTCGGTCTCGCCTTTCGCGCGGAGGGCGGTGAGCAACGACCCGATTTGTGCTTCTGTCGCACCGTCGAAGACGGCCGTGGCCGCCTCGCGTGCTTCGTCGAGTGTGAGGTCCTCGCCGTCGGTGACGCGTTCGATGTAATCCTGCATTTGAAATCACCAATGTACGTCTTCGTCTTACAATGAACACAATCGTACATCGACTTAAAGGTGTCGGGGAGATGGGGAACGACGGAGTGACATCTCGGTTCGGGGTACGCGAGCGACGTTTCTCGGTACCAACCGAGGAAGAGACCCGATGGAACCCCGTCGCGTGCGGGCGCGGCGTCGTCGGGAGCGAAGCGACGGAATCAGTTGGGCTTGTAGCCCACGGTGGCGGTGCGGAGCAGTTGCGACGTGTTAGCCGTGCGGGGCGGTGCCGTGTGGTCCTGATTGGTCCACGCCGCTAGCTTTTCACTCCTCTCACAGTCGCCGTCGCAGTGCTGTGCGGTCGCAGTCTGGACAGACGCCGCCAACTCCCCGGACGCCCGAAACTCGATACGCGAACGCGCCGATAGCCTCCGGCGACGACTCCGCGAACGACTACGACGTGGGACGGGAAAACAATTTCTTCAGCAATAAAAATAAGTCCTAAACAATTAGTCGTAGGGTCTAAAGAAACCGAGACAGTTCCGGCACGGTTACTGGTACATCCCGACCGGTTCGGCCCGCGAACTGTCGTCGCCCGACTCGTTCATCTGGTGGGCGAGTTGCTCTTTCTCGGCGCGGATTTCCTCGACGTGGGCGCGCAGGTCCGCGTCGTCCACGCTCAGGCCCGCGATGGGGTTGACGGCCCGGTTGATGTACGCGCAGGCCGCTTCGGGGTCGGGAAACTCCGGGTCGGTCTCGACAACGAGTCCAACGGCGTCGAGTTCGACTTCGCTGGCGCGCGCGAGAAGCGCGCCGGTCGGACCGCTCCACACGCCGTCGGTCGCGGGCGGGTCGATGTCGTGGTCGGCCAGTAGTCGCTCGCCGTCGCCGGTCGCCACGCCGCGGAGTGACCGCTCGCCGTCGGGTTCGACTTCGGCGGGGAGACCGCTGACGTACATCGCCATCCCGCCCTCGTCGGCCACCCACCGCGTCACGCACGACGCGAAGTCAGCGACTTCCGACGGCGACACCGGCACGTCGCTCCGGAGGACGACGAGACCGTGTTCTTCGCTCCCGTACAGTCGAACCGGTGGGTACGTCTCGTAGGACCCCGACTCGTAGACGGCGACTCGGGGCAGGCCCGGACACCGGACGGTCCCGAAGTAGGTCGCGTCTACCGCGTCGATAACGTGGTCGGCCGCAATCTTCCCCACTAATCCGACCCCGAGCAGACCCTCTATCAGCGTCGGACTCTCGAACGTTAGGTCGTCGTGTATCTCTACGTGCCCCATGTTACCAAACAGAAGCTCCGCGCGATATTAAACGCGGCGCGGCGTGTCCGGCCCGTCCCGACTCTCTCGGGAAACGACCCTCATGGAAATCACCGGACTGCGACCGAATCGAAAGGTTCAATTATCCCCCGGACAAACGCAGAAATGCGTCCGACAAAGGCCGCACCAACATGGGTTTGTGGTCTAGTTGGTTATGACACCTCCTTGACATGGAGGAGGTCGGCAGTTCAAATCTGCCCAAACCCACTAACTTTTCCCACGAGTAATACGGCGAGTAGTTTTTCTACTTGGCACGCCGTGGTCCGACACCTGACTCCCCGACGACTGTTTCTCGCGTTTCAGAACGCCGAAGCCACGGCTTCGGCGTTCCTCGCTTGCGTCGGGTTGCTGCGGTGAATTACTCCGGCCGCGGGAAGGCGTCGAACGACTTTCGACCGCCGAGAGCGGCCGGTGAGTCGCTCTTCGACGGCTCGTCGTCTGGTTCGGCACCAAATCGTGTGAGATAACTAATTTAAATCTAGCCACAAGAAATAATGTCGTTGAAATATTATTAACTATCGCATGTCTTCGGAACGTACCGACCGAAGTCGGCGAACGGTCCTCAAGATGGTCGCCAGCAGTAGTCTCGCCGCCGGAACGCTACTCGGCACGGCGAGCGCGACCCCCGAAAGTGTCGATTCGAAGAACGTCGTCGCGCCGGAAGACCGAACCGAACCCGACCGGGTAGTCCGAGACATCTCGGAAGTCGGTACCGACGCCGACTGTAAGACCGAGTACTCGTGTTTCGCGGACTCGTGCGGTGACTACGACCAGACGTGGTACAGTCGCCAGTGCTGTCAGCAGGGTGGCGACTACATCTGTGAGGACTGGCGCTCGACCGGCGACTGCTGTGCCTGAGTCGGACGAGTCGAGACCCCTCCGTTTATTCGAGAAGTATTTCCGAGTCCACAGTCGGGACTCCCGACCGAATAGGGAACTACCGACGGGACCGGAACCCCGAGTTCACTCCGATTCGTACTCCACGTCACACATCGTCCGGAGTCGTTCGTACGTCTCGTCGGCTATCACGTCGGGGTTGGCGCGGTAGACGCCGGGCACGTCCCGCGCGCGAATTCGGTTGGTGAGCGTCTGGAAGAAGCGACACACTCGCACGTCGTCGGCGTAGACCAGAAGTACGCCGAGACCGTCTACTAACACCCACCCGTTGCCGGGTTCGACGTACTCCATAGCGTCGGAGAACCGCATCGCCAGTCCCGTCAGGTCGTCGGGGTTAACGGGGTCGGTCGTCCAGAGGTCGCCGTCGTACGCTTCGGCCGCGGGAATTACCGGCACGACGCCGACGGTAGCGGGGTCGTGGCCCGCGCGTTCGAGGTGCGTCTGGAGTCGGTTCGGATGGTCGCGCGCCGAGACCACGAGGAGGTTGTCGAACGCGCGTTCGGGCAGGACGGAGAGCGGGTCGGCGTCGGTCGGCGCTCGGACGAGCGTCTGTACTCCTCGTGCGATCGCGTCCGCCCCGTCGCCGACCGGGACTTGCCCGGACCGCACTGCCTCTTCCATGGTCAGGACTCCTGAATCTCTGGTGGTGTTTCACCAGCCCCGCTCGCGTGCCGCGAGAAGTACGTGTGTGCGACCGCCACCGAGCCGTAGGCGACGACGATGACCGTCGCGAGGAGAACGTCCGCGACGAGCGAGAACGGCGGGAGACCGAGCCACGCACCCGTGAGAACGCCGAGACCGCCGACTGCGAGTCCGAGATACCAGTTGCACCACGGGATGTCGGGTCGGGATTCGAGGTCCAGATACACGTCGAGTTGTTCGGCGGCACCCGACAGCTCTACGATTCCGCGATTTTGGTTGTACTCCACGATGCCCGCGTCGTCTAACTTTGGCAGGTGAGACTGGTATAACGCAGTGTATACCCGTTTTCGTTCGGCCGCGGAAATCGTATCGACGGTGATGTCGTTCTCCCACGCCGCCACCTGTTCGGCCAGTTCGGACAACTGGACCGACCCGTCCGCACGTCGGAGGTAGTGGAGAGCGTATCGTCGTCGCCGATTCTTCAGAACGTCGAAGACGAGGTCCCGCGAGAGTTCCTCCTCGACTTCCTCTTCGTCCTCGGAATCGACGACGCCGGAGACCTGCGTTTCCGCGACGGCCGAGTCCTGCTGGTTCGGAGTCTCCTCCGGTTCCGGATGAGTCACCAATGGTGCTCATTACTAAGCCACCCCTTGGTCGTAACCCAGCATGGATAGAACACATCGCCCGGATTAGTCTTTGTTATTCACCATTTACCCGGTGGAAACCGTTCCTTACGAACAGTTGCACGTCCGTTCCAACCCGCTCCCGTCCTGCGGTAATTGTCACTTACTCCCCGATTTCGAGAGTCTCGGACGGCGGGGTCGTTCATCCCCGAGTGACCAAGTTCTCGTGAATTCCGAGGACGAGCGCCGGGACTACCACCATGAAGATATGTTCCTCGATTGGTATCCCGAGGAACTCTATTCCAGTCCGAAGGGGGATGGCAAAGACGCCGATACGGAGTGTGTACCAGTCCCACAAATAGGCGATTGGGTAGAGGACGGCGATAGTTCGGGCGGCTTGAACTATCGCCCCGGCCCGATAGAGGAGTCCTACCGCGACGGTCCCCCAGACGACTTCGGTCACGAGGTAGGTGTACTCGCCGAACGCCGCGCCGATGTCGGGTATCACTCGGGGTACTTCGACGGGAATCGGCAAAAATCCCCCGTCGGGACCGCGTTCAGTTCTCAAATTTCTGGAACCCGGCTAAGTTTCATTATCGCTGGCGGCGTACGTTCAGGTGACGATGGACATCGCTGATATTGCAACGACGGACTACACCGAGTTAGAGGCCGAATCGAACCTCGGCAAAGCTCGTTCCGTCTTCGAAGAGGAGAACCCGAAGGGCATCATCGTGACCAAGGCTGGCGAATACGAGGGGGTCATCACCCAGAAGCAACTGCTTCGCTCACACATAGAGGACCACACCAAAGTCGAGACGCTGACAAAATCCGCACCGAAAGTCGAACGAACCGACAACGTTCGGGATGTCGCGCGTGCGCTCGTGGAGGGCGGCACCAAAGTCGCGCCCGTCTTCGAGTCGGGGTCGCTCTGGGGCGTCATCAGTCAGGACCTCATCCTCGAAGCGGTGCTGGAGAATCTCGACACGCTGACCGTCGAGCAGATTTACACGGAGAACCCGATTTCCATCGCCGAGGACGCGACGCTCGGGCAGGCCATCAACCGCCTGCGCGAACACGGCGTCTCCCGTCTTCCCGTCGTGGACGAGGACGGCTTCCTCACCGGCGTCGTCACCACCCACGACGTGGTGGAGTTCGCTACCCGGAACGTCGAGAAGACCACCCGCGGCGACCGGTCGGGCGAGGGCGACAGACTGCTCGACCTGCCGGTGTACGACGTGATGTCGAGTCCCGCGGCGACGACGACGCTCGACGAGAGCGTCCGAGACGCGGTTGAACGCATGTTCGAGAAGGACTACTCCGGACTCGTCGTCACGCCCGAAGACGACGACCGGGTGGTCGGCGGCGTCGTCACGAAGACCGACGTGCTTCGCGCGCTGTCGTACACCGAGGAGGACGTGATGGACGTGCAGATTACCAACGTGAACCTGCTCGACACCCTCTCGCGGGAGTCGATTCGGTCGTCCATCGAGGAAATCGCCGAGAAGTACGGCAAGATGCGGGTCCGCCACGCCCACGTCCGGTTCCACGAACACAAGGAGAAACTCCGCGGTACGCCGCTGATTCAGTGCAAGATTCGACTCCGAACCAACCGCGGACAGGTCGCGGGGTCGGGCGAAGGCTACGGTGCGGAACAGGCCTTCAGCGTCGCGCGCGACAAGCTAGAGCGTAACGTCCTCGAAGTGAAGGGCGTCGAGAGCGACCGGGAGTACGAAGGACAACTCCTGCGGAAACTCGGCGAACTCTGAGGGGGTCGCTACCGAGTAGACAGGTCGCCCGGATTCGCTACCTCTGACCGGGCGCGTCCGGCGTGCCGGACGCGCCCGGCCGTAGCTCGGTACTCGGCGCGTGGCGCTTTCGGCAATCTATAGTTGCCCCTACTAATTAGATACATGTCTTAAAGAACGGAAGAAGTTGCTACGGGTTGTTCCGAGGGCCGCGAAAACTGAGTCCGACCGGACTCAGTTCTCGGGGCGCGGTGCGGCTTTCTGAAGCGCAGTTTCGGCGATGTTGCCGCCGTAGTCGGCGCTCCGGGACAGCGAGTCCACCACGAGACTGAGGTGTTGGGCGCGCTCGGCGTCCATCTCGCGGATGAGGTCGTCCACCGCGCGCGTGTGTTCGTCCACGTTGCGGACGCGCTCGCGGGTCTGGTTGCCGAGTCTGGTGGCTTCCGACCCCTCCTCTTCCAGCAGGGCGTCCATCGACATGTCCACGATTTCGGCCGCTTCGCGGTGCAGGTCTTCGAGCGCGTCGGCCACCTCCTCGGGAACGTCGCCGAGTTTGAGCGAGAGTTGGCCGATTTTGGCGGCGTGGTCCGCGATGCGTTCCAGTTGGCGGGCGCTGGAGTGGTAGTCGAAACACGTCTCGCGGGGTAGTCCGATGTCGGCGGCGGTGCTCGGGTTCCGGAGCGCCGACCGGAACACCCGTGAAATCATGAACCAGAGGCGGTCCACGTCGTCGTCGCGCTCGATAACGTCGGTTGCGAGGTCGTCGTCGTTCTCGACCAGCGCGGTCACAGCGTCTTGGAGCATCGTCACCGAGACCAGACGCATCCGCGTGATGGCGTTGTGAATCGACAGTTCCGACGAGTCGAGCAGGTCCTGCAACACCACTCGGTCGCCGGTCTCCTCTATGACTTCCAGTCCGACCAGACCCTGCGTGGCGTCCCGGACCGTCCGGCGCTGGTCGGGGGTCACGCGGGTCGCTTCGAGGTTGATGAGGTCGAAGCCGCTGACGTACAGCGTGAACACCGTTCGCATGAGCTCCGGTCCTTCGAGGTCCGTGATGTCCACGGTCCCCTCCACGGCGTCGTCGGTCGTTCGCGGCGAGAGCAACAGCGAATCACCTTCCGGATGAAACTCGACGCGGTCGCCCGCTTCGATGCCGTTCTCGGTCGCCCACCCCTTCGGAATGGAGACTGTGAACGTGGAACCACCCGTCACCTGCACTTTCCGCGTTTCCATGTCCCAACGGGGGTACCACCGCACAATAAATCTATTCAAATCTATATACAGGCTGTCCTCGGCGACAATCTGCGGCGACCAGCCGCGGGAAATTTTCCAAGAATCATCAGCTGTCTGTTTGGTTTCCCGCCCCTCTCTCGGCCGGATGCGGGCAATTGTGGGATTTCGTGACAGCCTCCGTTCGTACTCGAACCCGAATATCTATGGGTAAATACTTCTATATAGTTGTAATAGAAGGGTATTTACTTCGTCTTGGGCAAAGCAATCGTAATGCGGGAAAGACCCTCTGTAGACCGTCGCACCGTTCTCCTCGGAGGGGGTACCGCCATCGCATCGCTAGCTGGTTGTATCAGCACGAGTCCGACGCCACCCGGTAATCGGGGGGAGACGACTGCCGCGTCCGACGATTCGGGTTCCGACGACTCGTCTTCCGACCAGTTGAAAGCGGGCGGTTCCTCGACGGTGTATCCGATAACGAGCAAAGCCGCGTCGGTGTGGAGTTCCAACCCACCCGCCGACGACGAAGAGTACTGGGGTCCGAACGAGTACGGCATCCAGACCGACGAGCGACTGGCTACCTACTGGGCCAGCAAGTACGGGTTCGAGGGCGACGGGACCGCCCCGCCGTTCAAAGTCACCGTCGGTCTGAGCCACTCGGGAACTGGTCTCGAAAAGCTGAAAAACGGTCTCGTGGACATCGGCAACGCGAGCGCGCCCGTCTCGGCGGAACTCCCGGACCTGAGCGAGGAGGAACTAGAGAAGTTCACCAATCACGTCGTGGGAGTAGACGCCCAACCCATCGTCCTCAGTAAGGAGGTCTACGAGGCGGGCGTCGAGAAGCTGACCGCCGAACAGGTCCGGAAGATATACACTGGTGAAATCGAGAACTGGTCGGAAATCGACGCTTACACTGGCGAAGACAAGGAGATTCAGGCGGTGGGTCGCGCCGAAGGTTCGGGTACCGACACCGCGTTTCGGACCAACATGCTCGGCGGTCCCGACGCGTCGATGTCCGGCGTGGACGTGCGCAAGGGCCAGAACCAGCAGGTCAAGACCATCGTCTCCCGGTCGAACAACGCCGTCGCGTACATGGCACTGGCGTTCGTCACGGACGAAGTTGCGGCCGTCAAACTGGAGTTCGACGGCAAAGTGTACGAACCCGGAAAGAACCTCGCGGACGAGAACTATCCGCTGTCGCGTGACCTCCACTGTTACACCTACGACGGCACCTCGGAGATGGAGGCCGCGTTCCTTCGGATGCTCGTCAGCGAGTTCGGACAGGAGAGCTTCGTCAAACCGTCGGGCTACGCGAAACTCACCCAGAAACGCCGCGAGAACCAACTCGGAAAGCTTCCCGACCCCAAATGATAGGAAGCGTCGCCACCCGCGTTCGGTCCGCTCGCACCACCGTAGAGGACATGGACCGCGGGGCGCAGTTCGTAGACGGTGTAGCCGTCGCCTCCGTCCTCGGCGCACTGCTGACGTTCCTCGTCGCGCCCGCGTACACGGTGTTCCCACTCGTGACGTTCTTCGCCGTCGTCACCTACGGGTGGAAGTCCCATCAGGCCAACACCGCGAAACTGCTGATGTTCCTGATGACGGCTTCGACTATCGTCATCCTCGGTCTCATCTCCGTCTACCTCATCCTGCGTTCGGTCCCGGTGTTTCAGGCGATGGGACTCGACCTGATTCTCCGCACCGAACAGCCCCTGTGGAGTACCAGCGAGGGCGTCTACTCGCTGGTGCCGATGATGTGGGGGACGCTCGTGACGACGATACTGGCGATGGCCATCGCCGGACCCCTCGGCGTGGCCGGAGCGCTGTTCATCAGCGAAATCGCACCGGGGTGGGCGCGCGAGGTCATCAAACCCGGCATCGAGATTCTGGCGGGCGTCCCGTCCATCGTCTACGGGTTCATCGGCTACGTCATCATCAACACGTACATGATGGAGGAATTCGAGTTGGCGAACTTCGGAAGCCTGTTCGCGGCGGCGCTGGTCATCGGCGTGATGGCCCTGCCGACCGTTGTTTCGGTCGCCGAGGACGCCATCGGGAGCGTGCCCGAGTCGATGAAAAGCGGGTCGCTGGCGCTCGGCGCGACCGACTGGCAGACCATCAAGAGCGTCACCATTCCGGCGTCGTTCTCGGGCGTCTCGGCCGCGGTTCTGCTCGGGGTCGGCCGGGCAGTCGGCGAGACGATGGCCGTGACCGTGATGTTGCCCCACCAGCAGATTCTCCCCGACCCCATCTACGACGTGTTCAAGGGGACCGAGACGCTCACCAGCGTCATCGCGGGCCAGTACGGTGTCGCCTCGGGCAACCAGATGTCGGCGCTGTTCGCGGCCGGGGTCGTCCTGTTCGTGACCGTCCTCGGACTCAGTATCGCCTCGCAACTGGTGGAAGCGCACATGGAGCGTAAACTCGGAGGGAGCCAATGAGCTACGAGACCAGCGAACTAGTCGCCGACGAATCGTCGCTCGCCGAACGAGTCGCCGCGGGCGTCGTCGGTCTCAACGTCCTGTCGGTGATTCTGGGCTTCGCGGCCATCTTCCAGTGGACCGAAGTCGAGAGCGAGTTCTTCGGCGTGACGCTGTTCAACCTCTACGGCGCGAGTCTCGTCCTGACGGGTCTCGGCGTCGTCGCCCTCGGGTTCGCGTCGCGTGCCGACCTCGTGGAGACGACGCCCGACCGGAGCGCCGGACTGCTCACCGGCGCGCTGTTCGGTCTCGTCGGCGTCGTGGCGGGCGGTCTCTTCGCGTCCCAGACGCTCGGTCTCGGCGCCGTCGGGTGGCTTCCCGCGGCGCTGGTCGTCGGCGTCGGCGTCGGCGCGGTGACGGTCCTGCCCCGTGAAGACGTGGGTTCGACGCTCCCCGTGGGCGCGCTGTCGGTCCTCGTCGGCGCGCTGTTTCTGCTCGACGTGTTCACCACCGAGTGGGAGTGGGCACCCGAGGGCTTCTCGGCCACCTTCACCGGTCCCGTCGTCGGCCCGGTGTTGACAATCTTCGCGGGACTCGTCTGCGCGTGGGCGGCCGCGAAGGCCCACGAGGGGTTCGGGACCCGCGGGCGACAGGCCGGGGCCTACCTGCTCGTCGGCCTGAACGCCTTCGGGATGCTCGGCGTCCTGCTCTTGCTCATCGTCTTCGTCGTCGGCAAAGGCTGGTCGCGGATGGTCGAAGGCGTCGAAATCGGCCTGTTCAGCGAACCCGCCTTCTGGTTCCACGTCCCCGGTCTCGACCAGTATCTCATCTTCGAGATTCCCGGCGTCTGGTTCTACTGGCCGTTCACCATGAACGGCTACTCGCTGTCGAGCGACGTGATGAACGGCGTCCTGCCCTCCATCGTCGGCACGGTGTGGCTGGTCGTCGGCGCGGTGCTGTTCGCGGTTCCGCTGGGCGTCGGCGCGGCGGTGTTCCTCACCGAGTACGCCGAACAGGGCGGATTCACCCGAGCGGTCGAGATTGCGACCAACGGCCTGTGGAGTACGCCGAGCATCGTCTACGGCCTGTTCGGGTACGCCTTCCTCGTCCCGCGCCTCGGCAACACCACGTCGCTGATGGCGGGTCAGTTGGTGCTTGGCTTCATGCTCCTTCCGCTGGTCCTCATCACCAGTCGTGAGGCCATCAAGACGGTGCCCGACGAGTACCGGGACGCGAGCGCGGCGCTCGGCGTCAGCCAGTGGGAGACGATAAAGAGCGTCGTCGTCCCGGCGGCGATGCCCGGCGTCATCACGGGCGTCATCCTCGGCGTCGGCCGCATCGCGGGCGAGACGGCCCCGATTCTGCTGGTGGCGACCGGGAACCTGCGGGCCAGCGGCGGCCCGCAGGTGCTGTCGTCGTTCCGGTTCACGTCGAGTCCGCCGTTCGTGGCGAACCCGGCGCTGTTGGACAGCATCAGCGCCCTGCCGTACAAACTCTACGCGACCATCACCGCGGGCGTCGTGAGTTCGGACCCGGCGTTCGGGTGGGCCACCGCGCTGGTGCTTCTGGTGGTCGTGCTGTCGTTCTACGCGGTCGGCATCGCGTCTCGAATCTACTTCCGGAGGAAACTCGAACAATGAGCAACGCAGAATTCAAACGGAGCGAGCAAGCGGGCGAACAGGCCGAGAGCCAACAGACCACCGTCAGCGGCGAGAGTCAAGAGCAACTCGAAGACGAGTGGGTGGAGTACGACTTCGCGGGCGCGCCCAAGATTTCGGTCGAGGACTTGGACGTGTTCTACGGCGACGACCACGCCATCCACTCGGTGTCGATGGACATCCCCGAGAACAGCGTGACCGCGCTCATCGGTCCGTCGGGGTGCGGGAAGTCCACCTTCCTGCGGTGTCTCAACCGGATGAACGACCGCATCAACTCGGCGCGGGTCGATGGCTCGGTCGAAATCGACAACGAGGAAATCTATCAGGACGGCGTGAACCTCGTGGAACTGCGCAAGCGCGTCGGCATGGTGTTTCAGGCCCCGAATCCCTTCCCGAAGTCGATTCGGGACAACATCGCCTACGGCCCGCGCAAGCACGGCGACATCAACGACGGCCTGCTCGACAGACTGCTCGGACGGGCCGACTCCGAGAAGGAAGACGAACTGGTCGAACGCTCGCTGAAGCAGGCGGCGCTCTGGGAAGAGGTCAGCGACCGACTCGACGACAACGCCCTCGGCCTGTCCGGAGGCCAACAACAGCGTCTGTGCATCGGGCGGTGTCTCGCGGTTGACCCCGAAGTCATCCTGATGGACGAGCCCGCCTCCGCGCTCGACCCCATCGCCACCGCCAAAATCGAGGACCTCATCGAGGAACTCTCGAAGGACTACACCGTGGTCGTCGTCACCCACAACATGCAACAGGCCGCCCGCATCTCCGACCAGACCGCCGTCTTCCTCACCGGCGGGGACCTCGTGGAGTACGGCGAGACCGACCAAATCTTCGAGAACCCCAACAGCCAGCGCGTCGAAGACTACATCACGGGCAAGTTCGGATGAAACGTTTACTGCGGGAGAGCGCGCTTACGGCGCGCTCTCCCGCAGGCCGTTCGCCTTCGCGTGCCGGGCGTTCGCGCTCGGTACGTCGGTGAGGTACCGCCACCCACGGTAGACTAATCCCGACAGCGAACGAACTCCTTTCGACGGCCGACTTCATGGCTCGAACCGACTACCAGAACCAACTCGAATCGCTCCGCGAGAGCATCCTCCGGATGGGCGAGCGCGTCGTCTCCCGTCTGCGGTTCGCGCTCGAAGCCCTAGACCGGCAGGACCACGAACTCGCGTGGGACGTTATCGACGGCGACGAGGAGATAAACCGGCGGTACCTCGAACTGGAGGGCGAGTGCATCGACTTGCTGGCGCTCCAGCAACCCGTCGCGGGCGACCTGCGGTTCGTCGCGGCGTCGTTCAAAATAACGACCGATCTCGAACGCGTCGGCGACTTGGCGGTCAACATCGGCGAGTACGCCCTGTACGCCGACCGGGAGGTGTTCGCCGAGGTGGACGTTCGCGCGCTCGGCGAGCGAGCCGTCGAGATGGTCGAGACGGCGCTGGCGGCCTACGCCGACGCCGACACCGAGGCCTGTGTCGCGCTGGCCGACCGTGACGCGGACCTCGACGCGGCGTGCGAGCGCGCGAGCGAAACCGTCGTCCGCCACCTCATCGAGACCGAACTCCCCGACGGGGCCGACGACGAGGAAGTCGAACTGCTCTTACAGGACGTGTCGCGGGTGTTGCTCACGGTCCGGGACTTGGAGCGCGTCGGTGACCACGCGGTCAACGTCGCGGCCCGAACGCTCTACATGGCCGAGAGCGACGACCGACTCATCGGGTGAGGCCGTCGAAGAAATATATTTAATTCTGAGGAACTTCGATTTCATTCTAAAAGCAATATATTTCGTTCTCTCGCGCCCGGACCGACGATTTGCAACGCTTATCCGGATTCTCTCCCAACGAACGGGCATGCACTCCGAAGACCTGCCGCTCCCCGGAACCAGAGACGTGCGAGCGACCCTCGACGCGCCCGACGACGCCGACCCGGACGCCGCAGTGGTCGCCTGCCCGCCTCACCCTCAACACCGAGGACATCGCGGCGACCCGCGCCTGACGGCCGTGAGCGAGGCGCTGGTCGAGTCGGGAGTCGCCTGCCTCCGGTTCGACTACGGCGACTGGGACGAGGGGTACGGCGAACGCGAGGACGCCCGCAACGCCCTCCGGTGGGCGCGCGACCGGTACGACCGCGTGGGCGTCTTCGGGTTCAGTTTCGGCGGCGCGATTGGGACCCTCGCGGCGGCCACGGTGGACCCGCAACCCGACGCCCTCGCTCTGCTCGCGCCAGCGTCCCGGTTGACGGCGGACCTCGACGCGGCGGCGGCGCTCGCGGACGTGACGGCCCCGGTGCAGGTCGTCTACGGCACCCGCGACGACACCGCCGACTGGCGACCGCTGGTCGAACGCGCCGACGAGTTGGGCCACGAGACGGTCGAGATGAGCGCCGACCACTTCTTCGTCGGTCAGCACGGGAAAGTCGCCGATTCGGTCGGTCGGTTCTTGGTGAAGAACCTGCGGTAGAGAACTCTCGAACTCGGGAAATCGCTCCGACACTTATTAGTAAATTAAACAGTCACGCAGAGATATGAGTACGCGGACCGAGTTCGTTCGGAAGTGGTTTCCGGACTGGAAGGCCGCAGTTCTCGACTGGCTACCCGAGCCGGTAGACCCGAATCTCGAAGAAGTGGACCACGACTACCCGCCGGACGAGTTTTTCGACCGATACCGTCTGGTCTCGTTCACCCGGCTATTCGTCCTGCTCGCGTTTCTGGCGACCGCCGCGAGTCTGTTCCGAGTCGGGAATCCCGACACCGGGATTCCGTACAACTACCCGGTGTTCGTCGGGTTCGTCTACGTCGTCGCGGTCATTTTCGTCCTCCGGCGGTTCCACGGTATCTTCGACGAGACCAAGACCGAACTCGTGGACATCTTCGAGCGAACCACGGAGGGCGAAATCGTCTTCGAGCGCGATTCGGACATCACCGGCGACGAGATGCGACGAGAGATAAACCGCATCATGAACTACGCGTTCCACCCCTACTTCGTCTTTTTCGGCGGACTGATTGGCGGCGTGTTCGCGCTCGCCGTGATGTGGGGACTCGACGTGTTCGACTCGTATCCGTACCTCCTGCTGAACTACGCTTACGGCGCGGGTCACGGGTTCTTCTATGCCCCATTTATCGGCTCTGTCGTCCTCATCAAGCGAATTTCCAACGAGTACATCGTGGACATCGACGTGTTGGACCCCGACGGCGTGGGCGGCTATCGGGACATCGGCGACGCGATTATCTCGCTTATCATCTACGGCATCTTCCTCGTGACGCTGGACTTCGTGATTCTGTCGAGCGTGTCGTTCACTGGACGCCCGGTGTTTCAGGTCGCGGTCTTCACGCTCTACGCCGGGATGCTCGCGTTCCTGCTCGGTCTGACGGTGTTCGGCGTCTACTCGCTCCGCAAGCGGTTGCTCACCATCCGGGAACGAAAGACCGACTTCATGCGCGAGCAGTTCGAGACGGTCGAAGCCAGATACTGGAAAAAACTGAGGGACGGCGACCCGCCGGACCCCGAGTCCGACCACATCCAGACGATGCAGACGATGTTCGACCAACTCTACAGCATGGAACTGTGGCCCATCAATCTGGCGTCGTTCGCCCGCCTCGCCTTCAGCGCGGGCAGTTCCGCCGCGATTGCGGCCTACAAAGCCGGACTGGTTTCGCTTCCGGCACCGCTCTGAGAAGTTTCGGCGAGCGATAGAAATATTTCCGGTGGCTATCACGTTCGGGTATGGGCGAGTTCCGGCAGGCAATCGACTTGCTAACCGTCCTCCTCCCGTTCGGAGTCGTCCTCGTCGCGTTCTTCGTCCGCGGCGTGGGGACGCCGCGGAAGTGGCAGGACTTGGCTGGCGACTTCCTGCTCTTTTCGGGCATCGGCGGCGTCGCCGAGCTCGGCTTTCCGACCGTCGGAACCGGCCTGATGGTCGCGTCGCTCGGGTTCTACTTCTGGACCGACAAGCGACTCGCCGACGAGGGGAGTAGCGGCCCGACCCACCCAAAGGACGCCTCCTACGAGGACGGCGGCCAGTCCTACCCGTGGGACGACGAGTCGTGAGTCGGACGTGAGTCGTGGTCGTCGTCCGCGCCGCGCGAGCGCGCCGCGCGGCGCGGGCGGCGTCGGGAAGACCTCAGAAGGCCAAAAACAGGAGAAAAGATTTCTCGAAGTCAGTCGTCGTCGAGTTCCTCGCGGAGCGTCTCCATCTCGGCGACTCGCTCGGCGTGGGCGTTGTGCTGGTGGATGGACTCGTCGTTGCTCTGTTTCATCGTCACCACGGCGTCGTCGGGCAGGTCGGTGAACTCCGAGACCACGCCCTCGGCCATGTCGCGCACGCAGTCCTCCACGAACTTCGCGTTGGCGTGGGCCTCGAAGGTCATGTGGTCTTCGTCGGGGCGCTTGGCGAGGTTGTAGATGCGGGCGCTCATCGAGTCGCGGGCGATTTCGATGAGTTCGTTCAGGTTCGCCTCGGGCGCGCCGTCGCTCTCGACGGTGAGGGTGGCGTGGCCTCGCTGGGAGTGGCCCGCCTGCGGGACCTCCTGCAGGAACTCCCGGACCTCCTCCTCGCCGACGCCGAGGTCCTCCAGTTTCTCGCGGGCGGTCTGGCCCATCATCCCCTGCGAGCAGGGACACACCGTCATGCCGGTGACGCGGGCACCGATTTCCTCGCGGGTCCCCTCGTCCGTCGCCGTCGCTCCGGCGATGATGTCGGCGGTGGCTTGGGTGGGCCGGTCGCTCTCGGGCGTGCGGTCCTTTATCATGTACTCGGCTTCCATCCGGACCTCCGCCTTCGAGGTGTAGTCGTGCTTGTCGAGGAGTCGCTCGGCGGCGTCGCCGCACACGTCCTCGACGCGGTAGGTTGGTTCGCTCACCGCGTCTTCGAGAATCTCGTCGATGACCTCCATGTTCCGACTCATGTCCGCGCCCTTGCGCCAACTCGGGAGGTCCACCAGCACCTCGAACTCCGCGGTCAGCACGATTGGGCGCTTGTCGGGGCGGGCGAGTTCGACTAGCTTCTTGACGCCGGTCACGCCGACGCGGTTCAGCCCCACGGTCACGTCCGGTTCGGAGGCTTGTACGTCCGGCAGTTGCTCTTCCATTACCGGAGCGTAGCGAATCCGCGGGATTAGGACTTTCCCTTTCGGCAGAATCAGTCCAGCTTTCCGAGCGCCCGGAAGAAGTCGCTAGAGGGTTCGGCGATGCGAGTGGGTTCCTCGGCCGGGCGCACCCGGACCGTCTCGGGCATCTCGAATCGCTCTCGGGTGCTGTCGGCGCTGACGTAGCCGAACTCAGCGCCCGTCGCCCGAATCTCGACTTCGCTGTCGCCCGGAATCGCCAGCGGCGGCATCGACTCGGCGGCACACATCTCCGTGACGACGAGCGCGTCGGTCTCGGGATGGACGAGAGGACCGCCCTCACTCAAGTTGTACGCCGTGCTTCCGGTGGGGGTCGAGACCAACACGCCGTCGCCGCGTCCCGAGGTGAAGACCCGGCCGCCCACGCGGACCTCGTAGTCGAGTCCCTTGCCGTGGCCTCGCTGTGGCCCTTGGACGACGATTTCGTTCAGCGCCGGGTGGACCGACCAGTCGCCGCCGTCGGCCCGGAGTCTGGGCACCTCCCGCGAGGGAATCGTATCGGTCTCCCGATAGCCCGCGACGACCGCTTCGACCGTCTCGACCGCATCGTCGGGTGCGACGCCGTTGAGGAAGCCGACCTCGCCGAGGTTGACGCCCAAAATCGGCGTCGCCTCCGCGCCGCGGGCCGCGAAGAGGAAGGTGCCGTCGCCGCCGATGGAGACCACGAGGTCGCAGGCGTCCATCTCCTCGACGGGGTAGCCCCCGCCGTCCAACCGCTCGGCGGTCGCGGCGTCCAGTCGAACCGTCACCTCGTCGGGTAACGTTTCGCGTATCTGTTCGGCCAGAAACGCGGCGCGGGCGTTCCCCTTCTGGGCAACGATGCCGACTCTCATCGGTGGTGCTTCTCGCCCGCCCGTGAAAAGTCCGCCGACCGCCGAACTATCACTCCGACCGACGCGGGACCGCTCGCCGACGCAAGAAACATTGAAATGTGGCCGGTCCGAGGTGCCCGACATGCATCGCGCTCGACCGAGGGGGTGGCTTCCGTGACCGACGACGACTGGTTCGAGCGCGCGCTCCGGGAGGACGAGAGAGAGAGCGATGGCGCGGACGACGAGTCCGCGGACTCGTCGTCCGCGACCGACCCGGAGACCGAACAAGCGCGGCAGGACCCGGAGGTGGCCGACCTCGAACTCGCCGGGACCGAACCGGCCGACTCCGAGGGTTTCGCGGACGCACCGGAGTTCACCGCTGAAGCCGACGCCGAGGGCGTCGATTCCGAAGGCGAGAGCGGAGGCTTCGATTCCGCCGAGGGACCCGATGGCTTCGACACGGCGAACGACTCCGGGGAGTTCGGCATGGATGGAACCGACGCCGCCCCTCCGAGCGAGTCCGGCGAGTCGCCCGCGGGCGACTCGCCGACGAGCGACCCGGCCGACGAGTCGTCGGGCGACGACTCGTCGGCGGATGCCTCACAGACCGGTGGCTTCGCCGACGCCGACCCCTACGACGCCGACGAGGACGACGAGGACCTCTTCGATGAGGACTTCGCCAGCGCCTTCGAGAGCGCACCGGGCGGCGGGGCGGGACCAGCGTCCGGCGACGGACCGGGCGGCGACTCGGGCGGTGGCTTCGACGCGGGCGGCGGCGAGTTCGGCATGGGTGGCGACGAGGGCTTCGGCGGGTTCGGCGGCGAATCGTTCGAGAGCGAGGAGTTCGACGACGAGGAGTTCGAGTCGTCGATTCCGCGCATCGACCTCGGAATCGAGGGTCTCGACGACATGATTCAGGGCGGGGTCCCCCGCCGGTCGCTCGTCACGACCATCGGGTCGGCCGGGACCGGCAAGACGACGTTCGGTCTCCAGTTCCTCCACGAGGCCCTCGAACAGGGCGAGAACGCGGTGTTCATCACCCTCGAAGAGAGCCACGACCGCATCGTCAACACCGCGACCGAGAAAGGCTGGGACTTCGACGAGTACGAGGAAAAGGGCCAACTCGCGGTCATCGACTTGGACCCCATCGAGATGGCCAACAGCCTCACCTCCATCCGCAACGACCTGCCGCGACTGGTCGAGCAGTTCGGCGCGACCCGCCTCGTGCTGGACTCGGTGTCGCTGTTGGAGATGATGTACGACGACCAATCGACCCGCCGCAACGAGGTCTACGACTTCACCAAGAGTCTGAAAGAGGCCGGGGTGACGACCATGCTCACCAGCGAGGCCAGCGAGGACAACGCCTACGCCTCCCGGCACGGCATCATCGAGTACCTCGTGGACGCCGTGTTCATCCTGCGGTACATCCGGAGTACCGACGACTTCCGGGAGACCCGACTCGCGGTCGAAATCCAGAAGATTCGGGACGCGAACCACTCCCGCGAGATAAAGCCCTACTCCATCACGAACGAGGGCATCAGCGTCTACCGGCAGGCGAACATCTTCTAGCACCTTTTTTCTTCGTCGGGTGTCCTCACTCGCTCCCTTCGGTCGCTCGTTGCGGTCACCACTCCTCGAAAAAATCTGCACCAAAAGGCCGCTCGCTCACTCCCTCCGGTCGTTCGCTCGCGGTCGAATCGCCGGTTCACCGCACCACAGTCACCGGAATCGTCGCGCGCCGGACCACCGTCTCGGCCACGCTCCCGAGCAGGATGCGCGAGACGCCCGAGCGTCCGTGGCTACCCATCACGATGTGGTCGAAGCCCTCGTCGTCGGCGTACCCCACGATGGTCCGGGAGGGTCGGCCGAGTTCGGTCGCGCTGTCGAGGGTGACGCCGTAGTCGTCGGCGACGTTCTGGGCGTCCTCGAACAGCGTCTCGCTCTCGCGTTCGGCGTTCTCGTACCACTCTTCGGACCCGCCGGGGACGCCGACCGGCGCGCTGTACCCGGCGTCGATGGGGTCGATGACGTGGAGAACGGTGATGTCGGCGTCCGCGAACTCTTCGAGCGCGTGGGTCAGCGCGTCGTCCGATTGGGGCGACCCGTCGATGGGCACGAGAATCTGCTTGGTCATACTCGAACCTACGTCGGGTAGTCGTTTAACCTTTCAGGCAATTCCCGTTCCGTGAGAACTCCGTCGAACTCCGACCGCGCGCTCGTCTCCGACGTTCGGAGACATCTCTAAGCGTGTAAAACAATCGTGACGAATTTCCTAGCAAATATTTTCAATCGTCTACCGTACGTTTTGGTGTCTCATCTCCCGACCGTTCCGGGTCACGCGGGGCCGACGACGCCGATTCAATCGGCGTCGTCGGCGACGGACGCGAGACCACCCCCGGCAACCGAACCGAGACGGTGGTGCCGTCGTCGCGGTCGAACGACACGTCGCCGCCGAGGGCGCTCGCGCTCCACTTGACGACCCAGAGACCGAGACCGCTCCCGTGTTGGAGGTCCCCCTCCTCGCCGCCGGTGACGACTTCGACTTCGTGGTCGGGGATGCCCGGCCCGTCGTCGCGGACTTCGAGGACCGCCGACCGCGAGTCGTCGTCGAGTTCGGCGAGGCGGATTTCGACCCGCGGCGCGTCGGTGCCGTGTTCGAGACCGTTCTCCGCGAGGTTCGCCAGTAGGAGTCGGAGGACCGCGGGGTCGGTGTGGAGTTCGAGATTCTCCGGCACGCGGACTTCGACCCGGCCGTCGGGGTACGCCGACCGGAGGTCGGCGGCCACGTCCTCGGCGAGCGAGGCGACTTCGACGCGCTGGCGGTCGGTCTCGTCGTCCATCGCGCGCTCGAACTCGCGGGCTTTCTCGCCGAGGGCGACCAACCCCCGGCCGTTTTCGAGTACCGTCTCGGCGTGGCGCTCGATTGCGGGGTCGTCCGCACCGTCCCGAATCAACTCGGTGTATCCGGTTATCTTGGTCATGTCGTTGCGGAGGTTGTGGCGCAGGACGCGGTTCAGAACTTCGAGGCGCTGTTTGCGCCGCCTGTCGGCGGTCACGTCCTGAAAGACCAGCGTGTGGCCGACGTGTGTCCCCCTCGAATCCGACACCGCGGAACTGGCGACGCTGTACTCACGTCGTTCGCCGTCGGTCCGGACCGTCACGGCCTGCTCGCTCGCCGACACGTCGATTGTCGCGTCCACGAGGTCGTCGAGGGTGTCGCCCGCGTCGTCGGTCGCGTCGAGGTCGAACACGCGTTCGGCCTCCTCGTTGGCGTCGATGACCCGGCGCTTGCTGTCCACGATGACCACCGGGGTCCCGAGGTCGTGGATGGCGGCGCGTTCGCCGATTCGACGCGCCGCCGGGGTCTGTTCGAACATGTTCCGGTGGAAGAACGCGTAGAAGTCGAACGCGAGGTGAATCGCCAGCGCGGTCGTGGTGAGGTTGAGCGACTTCGTGGGTCCGACCTCGAACAACCACGCCACGCTCGCCGCGAACGGCGCGACCAGCGAGAGCGCGACCGCGATGGTCTGGCCCCGGTAGAGTTCGCCGTAACTCACGAACGCGTCCACGAGAACGACCATCGCAATCCCGGCGAGGAAGTAGAACATCAGGGTGGTGGCGAACAGCCACGGTTGGTGTGTGTAGGCGACCGTCGCCGCGCCCCACACGGGTTCGACGCGGTAGTTGCTCCACGCGATTCGATGAAGCGGGTTGGTCGCCACCAGCAGGACCGACACGGCCTGTATCGCCGCGACCAGTCCCATCCACTTCGAGCGCACGAGTCGTCCGCGCCCGGTGTATTCGAGGACGAACGCGAGGAAGAACACGGTGATGAAGCTCTTGCCGAGCCAAATCGGAATCTCGAACAGCCACCGGACCGCGGGGTCGTGGACCATCAGCGCCAGACCGTACGCGCCGGTCCAGACGGCCTCGCAGACGATGGTAGCGATGAACAGCCATCCGCCGGGTTCGTCCCGGTAGGGCCAGAGGTGCCGGATAAAGTACAGCGACATGGCGAACGCCGTCAGCGGACCGAGCGCCAACCACGTCGGGTCGAGGTTCATTTCGTCCGGAGTAAACGTCTCAACAGATAAAAAGGTAGGTCGAACGATTCGACCCGTCGGTCACTCCCGACCGTGCTTGGTCACGCACTTCGAGAGACCGATAATTTCGACGGGTTCGGAGTTGTCGGGCGAGTAGACGACCATCTGACCCTTCTCCATGTAAGGGACCTTCCCCTCCAACTCCGAGGGGATGTTGACGCTCTTGATGGCGTCCTCGTCGCCCAGATTCAGGACGACGGTGGTGTTGACCTGCTTGAAGACGGGTTCGGCGATGTCCTGTGGGTCTTGGGTGATGAGGAACAGGCCCAGACGCTCCTTGCGGCCCTGCTTGGCGGCCTCGGTGAACTTGGTGATGACCTTCCGGGCCTGCACGCTCTCGGCGTCGGTCAGGAAGTTGTGGGCCTCGTCCATCCCGACGACCAGCGGCGTCTCCTTGATTCGGGTGTGTTCGGGGTCGTTCGAGAGTTTCTCGTCCACCAGCAGACTCGCCAGCGCCAGCACGACGACTTCCGTCGCCCGCGAGTCGTTGAGGTGGTAGGTCGGCACGACGCTCAACTGGCCGGACCTGACGAACGACTCGATTTGGTCGGTGATTGGCCGGGCGTCTCGGTCGAAGACGCTGTAGAACGCCGAACTGATTGCCCGGCGCTTCACGGCGTCGTAGGTCGCCTCGTGGACCCGGCCGTTCTCGTCCAACTCCTCGCGGAGCGCGGGGTCGTCGATGTAGTTCACGAACTGCTCGTAGGTGCCAGCGTCGCCGTACTGCTCGAAGAAGCGGTCGAGCAGGTGACGGAGCGCGTTGTACTGGTTGTCGTTGAGACTCGCGCCCGCGACCAGCCACGGGCGGCGCTTCACCATCGAGAACGGAATCGTGAACTCGACCTGCTCGGCCCGGTGGTGGTCGGCGGCGTAACTACTCTCCTTCACTTTCGGCACGAACGCCTTCGTCTCGTCGTGGCCGCCGTGGGCGACGCCCTCCGACTCCCACCGGCGCTCGTCTTCGGCGGTCACGTCGGGGTTGTCGTCGTGCATCTGGGCGTACTCGTCCTGCGGGTCGAACTGGACGACGGCGGCCCGCCGGGACGCGCCGTCGTCCATCTCGTAGCGTCGTTCCGCCGAGAGGAACTGCCGGAGCATGTTCTTCGCGCCGTGGGTCTTGCCGGACCCCGTGCCCCCGGCGACGAGGGTGTGCCGGAAGACGAGGGGGTCGCCGTCATCGTAGTCGTCCTTCAGTCGGTAGTCGATGGTCGGCGGTTCGGCGGCGGTCCGAACCTTCTCCCCGCCGACCGAGAGGTGGCCGAGGAACACGCCCTCGGCGGGCATCTTGAGACCGGTCTTGATTTCGGCCTTGTCGCTGGCCTCGCGGACGACCGACTTGGGTTTGGGCACCCGGTCGGTCATCCGACGTTTCAACTCCCCGCCGTCCTCGTAGAGGACCGCCACTGGCTTGAGGTCGGCCATGAGTTTGTAGTCCGCCTCGTCGATGTCCTCGCGGCGCATCGCGCGCTTGGAGTGGATTTCGGTCGCGTCGTCCACCCGGTACTCTTGGCGGTACTCCAGCGCGCAGATTCGACAGAAGAGTTTCTCGCCGTCTGGGTAGCCCACCAGCAGGTACTTGCCGACCCGCACGTCCTCGCGGTTGTCCGCGGTGACGTACGCTTGCAGGTGGGTCTCGTCCTCTTGCTCGCCGATTCGGAGTCCCTCGGCCGCCGAGAGGGTGCCGATGCCCCGGTCGGTTCCGCGGGGGTCGGTCCCCATCGAGTCGAAATTCTTCTCCCGTGTGCCGGAACTCGAAGATGTCTCGAAGTCACCGGGGTCAGAGGAGGTGTCGAGGCCCGAGTCGTCGGCGTCGAAATCGTCGGTCCCGGAGGCCGACGACTCGATGGTCTCCGAGTCGTCGTCAGCACTGGGCCGGGTGAAATCGCCGGGGTCGCGTTCAGTCATCGTTCCCCGGCAATGCGCGCATGGGACAAACCGGTTTCCCTCTGTTCGGTCGCACCCCTTTTACCTCCCCGCGCCCTACGCCCGTCTATGCTACTCATCCGTGGCGAAGCAGGGGGCACTACGCTCACCGGCACGCTGTACGAGCGAGGGGAGCGAGCGCCGCGGTTCAAGGGCGCACCCGACGAGGACGCCCCCTACGTGTGGGTCTGCGACGAGTTCTATCAGGTTGAGAGCGGCGGCACCGTCCAGAAGGTGGACGGCGAGGAGGTCAACGTCGCCTTCGAGTCGCCGATGCCCCGCGGGTTCGACACCCGCGAGCAGGCGACCGGTGCCGCCCGCGAACACATTCGGACGCAGTTCGCCCGCATCGGCATCGACCCCGAGGACGTTGCGATTACGGTCGAGAAACAGGAAGCCGAGACTGCCGAACCGCAGTAACGTCGGTTCCGTTCGTCCGCTGTTCTGTCTGTGAGGTCGATTTGTCGGTACGGTTTCTGTCGAAGCCGACCGCTACGTGACCGCGGAGGCCACGACGACGAATGCCTCGAAAGCCCCCGCCCGCTCGCGGTCGCTCAGCGACATCTCTCCGGTTCGCTTCGCTCACCTCCGAGAGGGGTCGCTGAGACGACCACGGGTCTGCGACCCGCGAGCGCGCGGCCCCTTTATCCCTCCCGGTGGTTGGTCGGCCGAGCGCGTCCGGGGGCGGACACGCCTGCGCCGAGGTAAACTATCCTCCGACGAGCGTCTGACGACTGTAGGGGAGGTGAGGATTTTAAGGGTCAGGTCACGAAAGAGGGGGTATGGGAGTACTTTCACGCCTGTCGTACGTCGTTCGGTCGAAGATAAACGCCGCCCTCAATCGGGCCGAGGACCCCTCGGAGACGCTCGATTACTCCTACGAGCAGATGCGCGACGAGTTGCAGGAGGTCAAACAGGGTATCGCGGACCTGACCACCCAGAAAAAGCGCCTCGAAATGCAGAAGCGCAAACTCGAAGAGAACGTCGAGAAGCACAACGAGCAGGCCCGCGAAGCCGTCAATCAGGACCGAGAGGACCTCGCGCGGCGCGCGCTGGAGAAGAAAAAGCAGAAGATGAACCAAATCGAGGACCTCGAAGGCCAAATCGCCAGCCTCCAGAACACCCAAGACAACCTCGTCGAGAAGAAAGACGAACTCCAGAACCGCATCGAGGAGTTCCGGACCAAAAAGGAGAGCATGAAAGCCCGCTACGAGGCCGCCGAAGCCCAGAGCCGGGTCTCGGAGGCCATGACCGGCGCTGGCGACGAGATGGAGGACGTTGGCCGGGCAATCGAACGCGCCGAGGAGCGCACCGAGGACATGGAGGCCCGCGCCGAAGCGATGGACGAGTTGCAGGACACGGGCGTCTTCGAGGACGCGCTCTCGGACAAGGACAGCCTCGACCGCGAACTCGAAGAGGTCCGGACCTCCGGTGAAGTGGACGCCGAACTCGAAACCCTGAAAGCCGAGATGGGCAAGGGGTCGGCCGACTCCGACGAAACCGAGGCCGAACCCGCGGACCTCGAAACCGAAGTCGAGACCGAGACCGCGGACGAGGACATCGAAGCCGAGTTAGAGGAACTCAAAGACGACGACGAGAGCTAAGGGTCGCTCTCGTTCGGTTCCGCGGCGTCGTCCTCGGACGACGCCGCGGAATCCGTCACCGCGGCGAGTCGCTCGGCGGTGTCGGCCATCTCCGCCGCCGTGATTCGGACCGTCGCGCCCTCGCGGGAGACGACGTAGTGGATGCCG
The DNA here is from genome assembly GCF_029338395.1 of Halorussus caseinilyticus. Lineage (NCBI taxonomy): Archaea > Methanobacteriati > Methanobacteriota > Halobacteria > Halobacteriales > Haladaptataceae > Halorussus > Halorussus caseinilyticus. The sequence goes on along the minus strand of NZ_CP119809.1, from coordinate 2,238,429 downwards.
GACGCGTGGTCGCTCGCCGGGACGAACACGGTGTCACCGGCCGAGCGCGCGCCGCGAGCGTCCAGCATCGACCGCCACGCGGCGGCGAACTCGCGGGCCTCGCGCTCGTCTTCCCACGCCGTCACCCAGTGAGTCGCCGGTCCCGCCGCGCCCGCGGCGGCGTAGTAGTACATCCGGTCGGCGGCCCACCCGTCGGCGGCGTCGGCCGCACGCTGGAACGACAGGCCGTTCATCCGGAGCGAGTGGCGGATGACCAACTCGCCCACGGTGTCGGTGTGATAGCGCGTCAGTTTCTCGGAGTCCGGAATCTCTGGGGCGTCGGGGACCGGGACGTTCGCCCTCGGTTCGGTCGGGTGGAGCAGTTCGGCCGTCGAGTTGGGCGGTCCCTCGATTGCGGCGGACCGCTCGGCGGGCGAACTCCCGGCCGCCTCGTAGAACTCGTAGCCGTAGTAGTAGGGCGTCCCGGCGACGCTGTGGGGCCACGCCGCCCGCGCCAGCGTCCGGTTGTACTCCGTGACCGAGTAGTCTCCGTCGCCGTAGCGCCTGACGTACTGCTCGGTGACCCACATGGCGTCACCTTCGACCATCGCGGTGGTCACGAGTCGGGAGTCGGTCGTCCAGCGCGGGAACTGCGACCGGAACTGGGTGCGCGAGGGCGTCAGCAGTTCGTGCTGGAACTGAAGCGCGTGGACGAACTCGTGGGCCAACACCACCTCTTGGGAGACGCCGTAGTCTTCGAGGTCCGAGTCGTTCAGCAGGTAGATGTGGACCGCGGCCTGTCGCTCGACGGTGTAGCCCAGCGGTTGGCGGCGCTCGGTCGAGGCGTTCGAGTACAACTGGAGCGTCTCGGCACCCGCGGGTCGGATGGCCGCGAACTCGTCGCGCACGTCGTAGGGTTCGCCCGCCTCGTCGTCGTACTCGTGGAGCGTGATGCCCTGCAACGCCGAGCGTCCCCGGAGTTTCTCGACTCGGTTCAGCACCGTGGCCGGGTCGTAGTCCGGGTCGAACCCCTCGGTCTCGATTGCGACCGACTGGTCGCTCGACTCGTCGTCGGACTGGTCGCCGTCCGCCTCGGTGGTCTGTTGCTCGGTGGTCTGTTGTTCGGTAGTCGTCTGGGTCGCCGGGCGGTCGTCAATCGTCGCGGTTCCCACCGCCGGGGTCGCGCTCGCGAGCGCGAGCAGGACCGCCAGCGCGAGGGCGACCCGCGTCCCCCGTTTCGTCCCCCGTGACATGTATTGGCGCACGAGCCGGAGCGCCAAAAGGCCCGCGGGTATTTCCGTCGGCGCGGTGTACGCCGACGCATATGTCGGAGAGCGCGGGGGACGGCCGGGAGTCGAGCGATTCCGACGACGGGTCACAGCCCAACGACACGATGCGCGAGCGAGCGGGCGAGAGTCGGGTGAAGCTCTGGTTGCTACTGGAGGCCAACCGATGGGTCGTCGCGGCGGCACTGCTCGCGGGCGTGTTCGTCGCTATGGTCGCGCTCGGCGTCCTCGACCCCTCGCCGCTCCAGCAGTCGGTGGCGGCCTCCGACCCCAACGAGACGCTGTTTCAGGCGTACGTCACGGCCATCGTGACCGGGGTGACGCTGGTCGTGACGCTGAACCAGTTGGTCCTCTCTCAGGAACTCGGTCCGGTCGGCGACCAGCGGAGTCGGATGGAGGACGCGATGCAGTTCCGCGAGGACGTGGAGGACGTACTCGACGCGCCGGTGAGTCCGCCCGAACCCTCGTCGTTCCTCCGGGAACTAATCGACGAGACCTGCTCGCGGGCCAACGCGCTCCAAGACGACGTAGAGCAGGACCGCGACGAGGAGTTGAAAGACCAAATCGACGACTACGTGAGCGGACTCCGGGACAACGCCAACGCGGTCAGCGACCGACTGGACGACGCCGAGTTCGGGAGCTACGACATGCTGTCGGCGGTACTCGACTTCAACTACTCGTGGAAAATTTTCCTCGCGCGGCGCATCCGCAACCGCCACCGGGACGCGCTGACCGACGACGCCCAAGACTCGTTCGACGACCTCGAAGAGGTGCTGAAGTTCTTCGGTCCGGCGCGCGAACACTTCAAAACGCTGTACTTCCAGTGGGAGTTGGTGGACCTCTCGCGGGCGATGCTCTACTCGGCGGTCCCGGCGCTGGTCGTCGCCTCTTCGATGATTGTCTACTACGACGCGAGGGCGCTTCCGGGCGCGACGTTCGGCGTGAGCAACGACGTGCTGGTGACCGCCCTCGCGGTCACGATTTCGACGGTCCCGTTCATGCTCCTGCTGTCGTTCATGCTCCGGATTGCGACGGTCGCCAAGCGGACGCTCTCAATCGGGGCGTTCGTCCTCCGGAACGTTGACCGGAGCGACGACCTCGACATCGAGTGAGCGGCGTTTTCGGGGCTGTACGTGTCTGAAACAGGTGTTCGGTGAAGCCTCCGGCTTCGGCGCTCGGTGAAGCCTCCGACAGTTGGCGCGCACTGGTTTCGTCTCCGACAGTCGGCGCGCGCTGGCGCGCCCTCCGTGGCGCGCCATCGTCGCGCGAGGGGACGAGCATCGCAGGGAGGAACGACCGGAGGGAGTGACGACCGAGACGCGCAGTCGGTTGGGGAGGCGTGAGGCCCCCGGTCGCGGTGCGGGGCGGTGCGGTCCTGATTGGTTCAAGCCTGAAGCTAGCGTCTTCTCGGCTTCACCTCATCCCAAACCCCGAACCGACGACCAGCACTTTTGTCGCCCGACGACCAACTCGGGACCGTGGCGACCGACGACACCGACGCGCCGACCCTCGTCGTGCCCGAGTCCGTCCGCGAGGAAATCCTCGCGCACGCCCGCGAGGGCGCGCCCGAGGAAATCTGTGGCATCCTCGCGGGGAGTCGCGGCGAACGCGGCCCCGAGACCGACCACCACGACGACTCCGACCACCGCGACGACACCGACGACTCCGACCACCGCGACGACACCGACGACTCCGACCACCGCGTCGAAGCCCACCATCCCGCCGAGAACGCCGCCGAGACGCCGCGGACGCGCTACGAAATCGACCCGCGCGAGCAGTTGGCCCTGCTGGAGCGAATCGAGGAGTCGGGTCGGGAGGTGGTCGGGTTCTACCACTCCCACCCGGCGGGTCCGCCGGGACCGAGCGCCACCGACGCGGCGCAGGCGACGTGGCCCGGCCGGTCGTACGTCATCGTCTCGCTCGGCGGTGAGGAAGTTTCGGTCGGGTCGTGGCGCTGGACCGGCGAGGAGTTCGTCGCGGAGACGGTGCAGTTCGTAGACGAGGATGCGACGTGAGAGTCGAGAGAGACAGGAGGGTCAGAACGACGACGGGAAAGGTTAGCGTGAGGTTCGACCCGAGACGGAAGAGACAGAGGGATAGCTTCAGGCTCGAACCAGTGAGGACCGCACGGCACCGCCACCGCGGGCCACACCCTCCCCAACCGATTTCGCGTCTCGCTCCCTTTCGGTCGCTCGATGCTCATCCACCGTCGGAAGCGAGTTCCGACGAGCTGTTGGGAATCACTGATTCGCTCCATCCCGAAAATCTTCGATTTTCGAGGACTTCGGTCGCCCCGCTCCCGAAGACACCGGCAGACAAACCGCGTCTGCCGAGCCATCGGTCGCCCCGCTCTCGATGACCTCGCGCGACGATGGCGCGCCACGGAGGGCGCACCCGCGCGCGCCGACTGCACGAAGAGAGACAGAGAGCGACCGCGGGAAGACAGGTAGAGGCACGTTATAGAATCATTTTCAATTCTCTTAGCCAGCTATACGGTGTTTAGACACGTTCAAAAATTCCTGAATCCGACCGCTCACTCGCTCCGCTGTGCCGACCACACCGCGGTCGCGCCCAGCAGAATCGCCGGAATCATCGGCAGGACGAGGTAGGCGAACTTGAACGGGCGGACCGGCGGGAGGAACAGAATCGTCGCCGGGACGACCAGAAAGCAGGTGACGATGACGCCGACCAGCACCCATCCGCGCCAGTCCCACTCCTCGCGTCCGCGTTCGATGGGTGCGCCGGGGTTGGCGACCGTCTCGTCGTCGCCGTCGCTCTCGCGGCCGTCTTCGACCTGTCCGGGCCGGTGGGTGTAGGTGTCTTCGGTCATCCGTCGTACTCGCTGTCGGGGACGACCACGACTTTCCCGAAGCCCTCGCGCTCTTCGAGCATCTCGTGGGCGCGGGCCGCCTCGCTCATCGGCAGTACGTCCCGGATTCGAGGTTCGAAGGTGCCGTCCCAGACGAGTTCGAGAACGTCGTCCACCTCGCCGGGGTTCCCCATCGTGGACCCGACGACCGACAGTTGATTCCAGAAGATGCGGTTCAGGCCCGCGCCGGGGTTCGGCCCGGTGGTCGCCCCGCAGGTGACGACCCGGCCGCCCTTGGCGAGACTCTTGAGCGAGTCGGGGTAAGTGGCCTCGCCGATGTGGTCTACCACCATATCGACGCCGCGCTTGCCGGTCATCTCGCGTATCTCGGCGGCGAAGTCGTCGTCGGCGTAGTTGATAACGTGGTCGGCACCCACCTCCTCGGCGTACTCCAGTTTCTCGTCGGTCGAGGCGGTGGCGTACACCTCCGCGCCAGCGTGGTCGGCGATTTGGACCGCGGCGTGGCCGACGCCGCCCGAGGCCCCGAGGACCAGCACCGACTCACCGGAGTCGAGACCGCCCCGGTTGAGGAGCATCCGCCACGCGGTCTGGAAGACCAGCGGTGCGGCCGCGGCGGTTTCGAACTCGACGCTCGACGGCACTTCGACCAGATTGTCCTCCGGAACCGCGGCGCGTTCGCTGTGGACGCCCCTGACGTGTTCGCCGATGATGTGGTAGTTGACGCACATCGAGTACTCGCCGTGGCGACAGTACTCGCACTTGCCGCAGTAGACGCCCGCCGATACCGCCACCCGGTCGCCGGGTTCGAACCGGGTCACGTCCTCGCCGACTTCGAGGACGACGCCCGCCCCGTCGCTTCCGGGGATGTGAGGCATGTCGAGGTTCACTCCCGGCAGTCCCTTCCGAGTCCACACGTCGAGGTGGTTGAGTGCGCCCGCCTTCACGTCTACCAGTACTTCGTCGCGGTCCGGCGACGGGTCCGGAAACTCGTCGTAGTCGATGACGCTTCGGTCCCCGTGTTCGCTGAACTGGACGGCTTTCATACCTTCACCGTCGGTTTCGCGGGGTAAAACTATATCCCAACGCGGCCACTCTTGCGGCGGAAGGCCCGAGAGCAGTCAGCTTTTCTACGGGACAACGACGCTTACGGAAGCGGCTCTCCGCGGCGTTGATTTAAGGCCCTGTCTACCGAATACTCGCGTATGGTCGATTTCCAATCGCGCGACACGCGGCGCGGACGTGACGACGAGGACGACGAGGACGACCGAGACTCGCCACCGTCCGACAGCGACGACGGCGGGGGCCACGACGACTCCACAGGTCACGACGGGAGCGACGACCACCAGCACGCCGACCACGGCCACCACGCCCACGACGTGGATTCGCTCGGCGCGGCGGTCGTCACCGTCTCCTCCTCGCGGAGTCTCTCCGAGGACCCCGCAGGGGACGCCATCGTCGCCGGACTCGAAGACGCCGGGCACAAGGTGGTTAGCCGCGACCTCATCGACGACAGTTACGACGGCGTGCAGGGGTCTATCGACGCCCTAGTCGGCCGCGGCGACGTTGACGTGGTGGTCACGACCGGCGGAACCGGCGTGACGCCCGACGACGTGACCATCGAGGCGGTCGAACCCCTCTTCGACAAGGAACTCCCCGGATTCGGCGAACTGTTCCGACTGCTCTCTCACGACGAAATCGGCACGCGAGTCGTCGGCACGCGCGCCACCGCGGGCGTCGTGGACGGCGTGGTCGTCTTCTGTCTGCCGGGGAGCGAGAACGCCGCGAGACTCGGCGTCGAGCAGATAATCGTGGAGGAGGCGGGCCACCTCGCCGGTCTCGCCTCGCGCGAAGAATAGGGTCGGCCTACTCGAAGTCCCGCCGCATCGCAATCTCGAACCACGGGCAGAGGCGCAACTGGCGGTACCACTCGGGGTGTTCGTGGAGTCGCTCGTAGGGGACCCACATCAGACCCGCGACCTCCTCCTCGTCGGGGTCGAGCGACAGGTCGTCCAAGGTCAGTTTCAGCACGGCACAGACCTCGTGTTCGACGCCCGCGTTCTCGAAGTAGCGCTTGTACTCGAAGCGGTCGGTCACGCGCAGGTCGTCGTACTGGTCGGGCGTGATGCCCAACTCTTCTTCGAGGCGCTGGCGGGTCGCTTCCTCTTGGCTCTGTCCTTCCACCGGATGGGAGGCGACGGTGCCGTCCCACCACGTTCCCCACAGGCGCTTGTCGGGCGCGCGCTGGGCCAGCAGGATGTTGCCGTCGCCGTCGAACACCAGCGAGGTGAACGCTCGGTGACGGATGCCGTCGCCGGTGTGTGCGTCGAGTCGGTTGACGGTCTCCTGTTTCTCGTCGTCGGCGTCCACCGCGACGACGTGCTGGCGTGCGTTCTCGTGGCGGTCCTCCGGCGTGGGTGTGTCGGCGTCTGCCGCCGTGTCGTCGGCGCTCATTGGCTTCTGGTTGTCGGGGATACGTAAAATCGTCTTCGATAGTTCGCCGGGGGATACAAACACTCAGTTGTCCCTTCTCTCCCGGCGCGGACCACCGGAATCGGGACGCCGAACGCCCCGAGAGCGCCCGCGCGCTCTCGGTTCCGCGAGCGCGCGGTAGTTTATTTATTGACCGAAGGTCTGCACGAATCCGGGAAGTTCTGCCTCCGAAGCGGAGCGTTGTAACCCCGAGCGCGTCCCCGTCGGCCGAACCGCCGGGTGTGCCTGTCGGCCGACCCACCGAGCGCACCCCGTGGACCGACCCATCGAGCGCACTTCGTAATTCGTCGGGCGTACGTGCGCTGGCGCGCGTCGGAGCGCGCCAGCGCGCTTGCGAGCGACCGAATACGAATTTCGAAACCAAGTTCCGAGACTCGTAACTCATCGTCGGATTTATTACGATGAGCGAACTTCCAACTACCAACAGATGACCGAGGAAACCGTAGGCGAGGGACGCACGATTCTGCTCATCGGTAGCGGGCCAATCCAAATCGGACAGGCCGCGGAGTTCGACTACTCCGGCGCGCAGGCCTGCCGCGCGCTTCAGGAGGAGGGCGCGCGAGTCGTGTTGGTCAACTCCAACCCCGCGACCATCATGACCGACCCCGAGATGGCCGACGAGGTGTACATCGAACCCATCACCACCGAAGCCATCGCCGAAATCGTCCGGAAGGAGAACCCCGACGGCGTTATCGCCGGACTCGGGGGCCAGACGGGTCTGAACGTCACCGCGGAACTCTCCGAGGAGGGGGTCTTAGAGGAGTACGACGTGGACATCATGGGGACGCCGCTGGACACCATCTACGCGACCGAAGACCGCGACCTGTTCCGCCAGCGCATGGAGGAGTTGGGCCAACCCGTCGCTCGCTCGACCACCATCTCGCTGGACGAGGACGAGGAAGTCTCGGAACTGACCGAAGACGACCTGAGCGAACGCGTGGAGGCCGCCGTCGAGGAAGTCGGCGGCCTCCCCGTCATCGCCCGGACGACCTACACCCTCGGCGGGTCGGGGTCCGGGGTCGTCTCGGAGATGGACGAACTGCTCGTTCGCGTCCGGAAGGGTCTTCGCCTCTCGCGCAACAGCGAAGTCCTCATCACCGAGTCCATCTCCGGGTGGGTCGAACTGGAGTACGAGGTGATGCGCGACGCGGGCGACTCGTGTATCATCATCTGCAACATGGAGAACATCGACCCGATGGGCATCCACACCGGCGAATCCACCGTCGTGACGCCCTCGCAGGTCATCCCCGACGACGGCCATCAGGAGATGCGCGACGCCGCACTCGAAGTGATTCGAGACCTCGGAATTCAGGGCGGGTGTAACATCCAGTTCGCGTGGCGCGACGACGGCACCCCCGGCGGCGAGTACCGCGTCGTGGAGGTCAACCCCCGCGTCTCGCGTTCCTCGGCGCTCGCCTCGAAAGCGACCGGCTACCCCATCGCCCGCGTGACCGCGAAGGTCGCACTCGGCAAGCGCCTCCACGAAATCGAGAACGAGATTACGGGCCAGACCACCGCGGCCTTCGAACCGGCAATCGACTACGTGGTCACGAAGGTTCCGCGCTGGCCCAAGGACAAGTTCGGCGACGTGGACTTCGAGTTGGGCACCGCGATGAAATCGACGGGCGAGGCGATGGCAATCGGGCGCACCTTCGAGGAGTCCCTGCTGAAGGCCCTCCGGTCGTCGGAGTACGACCCCGACGTGGACTGGGCAGACGTGGACGACGAGACCCTCGACGCCGACTACCTCGAAACGCCGACGCCCGACCGCCCCTACGCCATGTTCGAGGCGTTCGAGCGCGGCTACACCGTCGAGGAAGTCGTGGACCTCACCGGCATCGAAGAGTGGTACGTCGAGCGCTTCCAGAACGTCGCCGAGGCCGCAGTCGCGGCCCAAGAGGGCGAGTTCGAGGACGCCGCCGAACGCGGCTTCACCGACCACGAGATTACGGCCATCGCGGGCGGCGAGTTCGACGACACCCACTCGTCGTGGCTCCCGGCGGAGGACGCGGGCGACGGAAAGGAAACGTCCGCCGACGGCGCGGGCGTCACCGTCAAGGACGTGGAGGCCAGCGCGCCCGACCGTGACTTCAAGCAGGTGGACACCTGCGCGGGCGAGTTCGAGGCCTCGACGCCCTACTACTACTCCTCGCGGAAACCCGGTGCGGGACTCGGCCGCGACGAGGTACAGGTCGATAGGGACGTGGAGAGCGTCGTGGTGGTCGGCGGCGGTCCCATCCGCATCGGGCAGGGCGTCGAGTTCGACTACTGCTCGGTCCACGCGGTCCGCGCACTGCGCGAGCAAGGTATCGACGCCCACGTCGTCAACAACAACCCCGAGACGGTCTCGACCGACTACGACACCTCCGACGGTCTCTTCTTCGAACCCATCACCGCCGAGGAAGTCGCGGACGTAATCGAGACCACTAACGCCGACGGCGTGATGGTTCAGTTCGGCGGTCAGACCTCCGTGGACATCGGCGACCCACTCGAAGCCGAAATCGAGCGCCGGGGACTCGACTGCGAGATTCTGGGCACCGCAGTCGAGGCGATGGACCTCGCGGAGGACCGCGACCGGTTCAACCGCCTGATGGCGGACTTGGGAATCAGCCAACCGGAAGGCGGCTCTGCGACCAGCGAGGAGGAGGCGCTCGAACTCGCTCACGACATCGGCTACCCGGTCCTCGTTCGGCCCTCCTACGTTCTCGGCGGGCGCGCGATGGACGTGGTGTACGACGACGACGAACTCGTCGAGTACATCGAGGAAGCCGTCAGAGTCAGCCCCGACAAGCCGATTCTCGTGGACGATTTCCTCGCGGACGCGGTGGAACTCGACGTTGACGCCGTGGCGGACGGCGAGGACGTACTCATCGGGGGAATCATGGAACACGTCGAGACCGCCGGGGTCCACTCCGGTGACTCGGCCTGTATGATTCCGACGCGCGCGCTGGACGACGACACCCTCGGTCGGGTCCGCGAAGTGGTCGAAGACATCGCGGTGGCGCTGGACACCGTGGGTCTGCTGAACGTCCAACTCGCCGTGCAGGACGGCGAGGTGTTCGTCCTCGAAGCCAACCCGCGTTCGTCGCGGACCGTCCCGTTCGTCTCGAAGGCGACGGGCGTCCCCATCGCCAAACTCGCCGCGAAGGTGATGGCGGGCGAGTCGCTGACCGAGTTGGACGTAGACGAACAGGTGCCCGAACAGGTCAGCGTCAAGGAAGTCGTCCTGCCGTTCGACCGCCTGCCGGGGAGCGACCCCCGCCTCGGTCCCGAGATGAAATCGACCGGCGAGGTCATGGGCACCGCAGACACCTTCGGCAAGGCCTACGACAAGGCCCAAGACTCCACCGGCAAGCCCATTCCCGACGAGGGCACCGCGCTGGTGGACCTCACCGACGACTTCGGCGAGTACTTCAGCACCGAGCAGTTCGCCGACTACTTCGACGTGGTGACGCCCGAGGAGTACGAGGACGACGCCGACGAGTGGGCCGACCGCGCGAAGCAGGCGGTCTTGGACGGCGACATCGACCTCATCGTCTCGCGGCACCGCGACCTGTTGGAGACTGCGGTCGAAGAGGAGATTACCTACTTCTCGACCGAAGCGAGCGCCGCCGCCGCGTTGGAGGCGCTGGCGGCCCGCGACGAACCGCTCGACGTGGAACCGGTCGGTGACCGGGTGAAGCAGGTCCGCGAGTGGGGTCGGTAACGAGTTTCCGAGGCCGAAAACAGCCCAAAAATAGGGTGACAGACGGCGTTCGAGTCGCGTAACGAATGGCCGACGTGAAGCCTGTCGGAGCCTCGGTAACGGAGGTCCCGAGGGCGCTGTTATTCGCGTCGAATCGACCGCAGAGCCGCGGATTCTCGTGGTGTTAGCAGTGCTTGTAGGCCGTGTCCCACGACTTCAGCCAGTAGCCGTCGCCGCAACTACCGTCGGTGAACGTCGCTTTGAGTTCGAGGGAGCAGATATCGCGTTCTCCCATGCCACAGTCGTAGTCGGTCTGCTCACACTTGCTCGACGGTTCCATGGTGAGGGTGCTCGTCCGAACCGAATCACCGCATCGGTCGTTGATGTTCCAGGACCAGTCGCAGTAGTTGTCCCACTCCGAGGAATTGTCGGATCGTTCCATGGCGGGGTTAGTGTAGCCCCAACTCATGCTTGTTGAGACGCCAAGATCCGTCAAACTAAAGCTCGCGGAGACGCTATAACTCTCGGTCGAGCTTCCGCCATCGCTCGGACCCGCTGGTCGCCAGTAGCCGTTGCGGACGTCGACAAAGTTCATCTCGGACTTGTCCCAGAGGTGTTTTTTCCGCACGCTTTTGTTCTGCCAATTGCTGTCCCAGTCTTTGACCTGAGTTCCCGGTTCGATGGTCATCGGGGTGTGGAACCCGTGCAGGGTAGCTTCGTCGCTGTTGACGGTGTCCTGAAGCCAGTAGCACGTGGAACTAATCCTGCCGTGGGGGTAAACCTGGTGCTCTAGTGGGAAATCGTGAGCAGCCTCCATGTTCTCGAGCGAGTCGAGGTTTCCAGCAGTCTGGGTGCTCAGGTCGTCGTCGGAGGCTTCGAGCTTGTCGGAGACCTCTTGCACTCGGTCCTCGAAGCGGTTGTGGATTCCCTCCTCTGCACGACCGTTCGACTCGAAGCCTGGGGCTTCGCCCGCCATGCCGATGTACCCGCGAGCAGTGCCGTTGGCGTCGATTCCGTACGCGTACGCGACGACTTCGGATTCGAACGAGGCACCGTCTTCAGGCGAGTCCCCCGGTCCGTGGGCCGCTTTGGCTCGGACCGCCGGAATCCCGTCCAAGGTTTCGCCGGTGTTGCGCTCGTACTCCTTGACGGCTCGTTTGCGAAGCTGTTTGCGTCGTTGGTCCGAGACGGGATTGTTTATCGTGCCCTTGGCGACGTGAACGTCGGAGGCTTTGTCCGACCGGTTGGCCGCCACAAGGGTACTCCCGCTCGCTAGCGTTGCGATACCGGCCGCACCAGCCTTGAGTATCGAGCGTCGGTCAATTTCTCTCTCGTCGGCATCTGACACTGGACTACGTTTTACCATTACGGGAATAGTTACCTTCTTGCAGAATACATATTTAATGTATCTAAATTAGATAAATTATATTGTGGGGGACACAGAAAGCATTAAATTTTAATTATATTTTATGGAATTTGAGTGTGATAGTAGCCTATCGTAATAGACGGTCTGGCTAAGGAGGACAGTTCGTTCGAGATAGTGTGCCGACGGCTGGCGCTCGATACGAGCGATAGCGAAAACAGAAGAACTCATCGAGTTGCTCCGCGACCAACCCCTCGACGTGGAGTCGGTCGGCGACCGGGTGAAAGAAGTGCGGGAGTGGGACCTGCAACGCGGGTCCCCTCGAGGCTGATTTTTCCCGGTAGCGGGAGTCTATACGGGCATCGACGCGCCGCTTTTCGGTCGTCTCAGCCCGAAAACGAGTCGACAAATGGTGTTTCGAGTCGCGTAACGGTTGCCCGACGCGAGGCCCGTCGAAACCTCGGTAACGGAGGTCTCGAGGGGCGCTGTTACTCGCGCCGGTCCGAGCGCAGAACCGCGGATTCTCGTGGTGTTAGCACTGGATAAAGAACGTGGTTGAACTCTTCAGCCAGTGCGTATCGCTACAATTACCGTCGGTGAAGTCGCCTTCGACTTCGACATCAGCGATGTCGCGTTCACCCATGCTACAGTCGTAGTCTGTCATCTCACACGTACTCGACGGTTGCATGGAGAGCGTACTGTGCCGAACCGAGCCACCACATTTGTCGTTGACATCCCACTCCCACGCGCAGTAGTCGTTGTACTCCGAGGACAGGTCGGTTCGTTCCGTGGCGGGTTCGCTGAAGCTCCAACTCATGCCCGCAGAGACTTCGGCAGTCATCCAACCGGCGCTCACGCTGACGCTGACCGTCGTGGTCGAGGTTCCGCCCTCGCTCGGACCCGCTGGTTTCCAGTAGCCGTTGCCGACATCTTGCCACGACATGTCGTTTCTGTCCCAGTAGTGTCTGTTCCACGCGGCATTGTTGTGCCAGTGGGAGTCCCAGGTTATGTATCCCGGTTCGATGGTCATCGGCGAGTGGAATCCGTGCAGGGTTTTCTCGTCGTCGTACTCGGTGTCCCGAACCCAGTAGTACGTGGAACTAATGTAACCGTAGGGGTCGAGCGGGTACTCTAACTTGGCGTCGTGGAAATTCTCCATGTTGTCCAGATTTTCGATTGTCCCGCCGTAGGCCTGCGTGGACAGGTCGTCGTCGGAGGCTTCGAGCGCGGTGGAGATTTCCTGCACCCGGTCCTCGAAGCGATTGTGGATTAGCCCCTCTGCGCGACCGTTCCCCTCGGCCACGTCGGATTTGTCCGCCAGCCCAGTGTACGAGTGGGCAGCACCGTCGGCGTCGATTCCGTACGCAAACGCGACGACTTTACTGTCTTCAGACGAGGCGCCGTCTTCGGACGAGTCCCCCGGTCCGTGGGCCGCTGCGGGTCGGGCCGCCGGAATCCCGTCCATAGTTTCGCCGGTGTTGCGTTCGTACTCGTCGGCAGCTCGTCGCCGAAGCTGTTTGCGCCGCTTTTCCGAGACCGGATTGTTCACGGTCCCCTTGACGGCGTGAACGTCGGAGGCCTTGTCCGACCTGTTGTTCGCGGCGAAAGCAGTACCACTCGTCGCTAGAGTTGCGAGACCGACTGCACCGGCCTTGAGAAGCGACCGTCGGTCAGTCGCTCTTTCTTCAGTATCAGACGTTGAATCTTCGTTTACCATTACAAAAATAAACTTGGACGCTTAATACGTATATTTAACTACTATATCTAATACAAACTAAATTGCTTGGTCACAAGTTTAGCTAACTCGGCCAGAATATCTTACGAGGAACCGCTTTCTGATTCCGGTCTAAAGGAACGACCCTATGCGTCCACTACCTCTTCAACCAGTGGTAGCTACCGTCGCACTGGTCGGTGAACCGTCCTTCGACTTCGACCCCACACTGGTCTCTCCCCCATGCCAAAGTCGCAGGGTCCCACCGCACATCCCCATAGTGTATTAATAATTATATTTAACCTTGATAAACAAAATCTTTTCTGATATAGTTTAAATCTTTGGATAGAAACTAGAAGAATCTTATGGGAAATAAATTTCTGGTTTCAAACTAACGGAACAGACGATATGTCCGGGAAAGACGGTGCGTTCGGAAACGACGTGCCAGCGCCTGACGATTTGATGCGAACGATGGCGAAAACGGAAGAACTCATCAGAATGCTCCGCGACGAAGCGAAGTACAAACCCCATCTCGCCAGCGAACTCGGAGTCTCGAAATCGACGGTGTACAACTGGGCGACGGAACTCATCGAGTACGACATCGTTCGACGGACCGACGAGGGGTACGAACTCACGGCGCTGGGTGAGCAACTCTTCGAGTTTTACCACTGCGTAACCCGCGTTACGACGCAACTCTACGACATGCAGACGTTCCTCGAAGCCCTCCCGAACCACCACCACCCTCCGCTTTCGACCCTCGCGGACGCTGACATCGTGGACGAAAGCGACCACCCGTACGCACCGTTCGAGAGGGTGGTCGATTGGGTGAAAGACGCTGAACACGTCGTCGGCACTCCGGCGATTATGTCCACCGAGAAGTTGGAAGCGCTCGCTCCGAAGTTCCGGTCGAACGAAATGTCCGCCGATGTCGTTCTGGAGCGCAAGGACGTGGAGTTGATGAGACGCCACGTTCCCGATACGCTGGACGCCATCCTCGGAAACGCCACCGTGTACGAGACCGAACGTGAGATTCCGGTTCGACTGTACATCACCGAAAGCCTGTCGCCCTCGGTCGGTATCGCAACGCTGACCGACAACAGGCAAATATCGATGTTCGTCCAACTCCGAGGCGACGAGGCGGTCGAGTGGGGGTTCGAGCTGTACGAGGAGTTCCGCAAAGATGCGACCCGAATCGAGACGTTTCGATAACTTCGCTTCGGGCGACTCCGACCGAGTTCTACGGGACGTTCGTCACCGCACTCGACGCGAGCGTCAGAGGACGACCAACCCGACCGCCCCGCCGACCAGCAGGGCCGCGAGCGCGTACCACGGTTCGCGGCGAATCGTCCGCTGTGCGGCGGGAATCTTGCCGCTGTACTTCAGACCGAGTGCCACCGCGACGAAGGTGCTGACGACGCCGATTGACACCTCGGTCCGACCGATTCCGTGGGCGTAGCCAGCGAGAGTACCGATGACCGCTCCGAGGACGGCGGCGTGGACTTCGGTGTACGTCAGCGAGTTGTTCGACTCGAAAACGGATTTGGCCATAGAGACTGCTAGACGCTACGTAGTTTAAACTATTTCCGTACGTGAAAGAATTGGGGGCGAATCAAGTGCCGACGCCGGGAGTCGCCTCCTGATACCGAAGCAGTTGGTTCGCGCGGTCGGCTTTCGCCAGCAACACCTCTTTGAGTTTCGGGGGGTTCCGGATGCGGGTGTCGTCGAGGAGGTTCTCGGGAAGCACCAGCGTCCCCTCGGGAATGCTCTCGTCCCCGTGGACTGCGACGTGGTGTTGGTCTACCTTCATCACGAGCGGAGTGTCGAGTCGTTCGATGCCCTCACCGGAGGTGTACAACTGTTCGTTGATGCGCCTGTGTTCGTCGCGGCGCATGACCGCGTGTTCCCCGTCGGACGGCTCGACGTATAGCCGCCCGAGGTAGTAGCCGCTCGAAAACTCCTCGAACATGGGACGTGTTGACGTATACCACTGCCAGAACATAAACGTTTCGCAAAGGTTTATATAGTAGGGCAAATACACTGATTAAATCGTTTCGTATCTCACGCGGCGGTCGAACGTCCGAGTCGGATACACGTCAAAACTTATATCGCCCCTATCCGAGTATCGGCTATGGGACCACTCGAAACGCTGATTCTTCGCGTACACGTCGCCGCCGGAGTGGTCGCACTCTCGGCCGGTCTCGGTGCGCTACTGACCGCCAAAGGAGGTCTGCGCCACCGACAGACCGGCACGGTGTTCGTCGGGTCGATGGGCGTCACTGTCGGGACGGTGTTCGTGTTGCTGGCGTTCGACCCGACGCCCTTCCGAGTCTTCCTTACGCTCGTCGGGGTGTTCAGCGGCTATCTCGCGTTCTCGGGCTATCGCGTTCTCTCGCGGAAACGACCACGGGACGACGCACGACCCCTCGATTGGGCCGGGGCCGTGAGCGTCGTCCTCGCGTGTCTCGGTCTCGGCGGCTGGGGCGTCTTTCAACTCGTCGGCGGGGACTCGTTCGGAGTCGTGTTGGTCGCGTTCGGTGGAATCGGTCTCGCCTCCGGCGTCACCGACATCCGGACGTTCCGAAACGGCGACGACGCCGAGAAGTGGACGGAGACGCACCTCCAGCGGATGATAGCCGCGTTCATCGCCACGGTCAGCGCAGTCTCGGCCGTCAACCTCACGCCGGAACTGGGGTTCGTCGCGTGGCTCTGGCCGACCGTCGTCGGCGTTCCCCTCACGAGTTACTGGGCAAAGAAGTACCGGGTGACGTGAGTATTTCTTTGTCTGAAATTCTTTCCTGTTTTCCTAAACAAGCTATAGATTCGTGAGGGAAACGTATCTCTGTCTTCGTCACGCTTCGCCGAAGCGCCGTCACGCGTCGGGCGACTCCCGACAACCGCCGGGAGTCGCCCGACGCGTTCCGAGAGTCGCTCGGCGCGTTCCGGGAAGACCTTTGTCGCTGGCGCTCCCCGTCCACTGCATGACGACGTTGGAGCGGTACGCGCGCCGGTATCTCGAAGACGGCCCGAACCTCGCGTGGTTGCTGGCGGTGAACGTGCTGGCGATACTCGTCGGCGTCCAGTTCTACGTCGGGACGCTCCCCGAGGTTCCGGTCTACCTCTGGGCGTTCTACGCCGATTCGCCCGCCGCGCTGTTTCTGGTGACGCTCTCGCTGGCCACGCTCCTGCCGAACCTCGGGCGTCCGCTCGACGCCGCGCCGCGCAACCGGGCGCTCGCGTACCTCCACACGCTCGCGTTCGCGTGGCTGGTCAAGTACGGCGTCTGGACGTTCGTCTCGCTGAATCTGGGCTTCTCGGCGTACTTCGGCCCACCGTGGAACCCCGACGCCTTCTGGTCGTACTGGTTCATCGTCGTGACCCACCTCGGGTTCGTGGTCGAGGCGTACCTGCTCCCGTACTTCGGCGCGACCACCCGCGGTGCGCTGGCGACGACGCTGGTCGCCCTCCTCGCCAACGACGCCATCGACTACCTGCTGGGCTACCACCCGCCGCTCCGGTACGAACCCGACCTGCTGTTGCCCGCGGCGACCGTCGCGCTCTCCGTGCTGGCGGTGGCGGGCGCGGCCAGCGCGTTCGACCGACTCCCGAACACTGCCGGTCCGGAGTAGACGGGGTTTGCTCGGATTTTAAACTCT
The DNA here is from genome assembly GCF_029338395.1 of Halorussus caseinilyticus. Taxonomy (NCBI): domain Archaea; kingdom Methanobacteriati; phylum Methanobacteriota; class Halobacteria; order Halobacteriales; family Haladaptataceae; genus Halorussus; species Halorussus caseinilyticus. The sequence continues at coordinate 2,221,432 of NZ_CP119809.1, read as the reverse complement.
AAGCGTGCCTCTCTCCCCTCGAACCTCGGGCGTGAACAGAACGAACGAATGTCGGCCTTTTTAAGTCACGGGGATATAGGACCAACCGATGAGCCTCTACCGAGCCGTTCTGTTGGCGCTGTTCGTCGTCGGCGGTGCGCTGACCGCCGCTGTTCCGGCGGGCGCGACGACACACGCTGGCGTCGATGCCTCCCCCGACGTGGCCGACCCGACCGAACTCGGTGCTGGCCACGCAGACGCCCGGCAGGAGACTGCCGCGAACAACAGCACCGACAACACGTCGCTGGGCGCGGACATCTCGTCGTTCATGCAGTCGAGCGCCGTCGAGGTCGGCGGTGCGGTCGAAACCGGCATGTGGACCGCATCGTTCAACGCGACCGAAAACGAGTCGATGCGGGTCCAACTGGTCGAACGTCGCACCGACGAACTCCGAACCCAACTGGACGACCTCAGGGAGCGCAAGGCCGAACTCGTCGCCGAGCGTGAGGCGGGCAACGTCAGTGAGACCGCCTACAAAGCGAAAGTCAGCCGCCTCATCGGACAAATCAACGCTCTCGAATCGGCTATCGACAGGACCGCCGACCGCGCGGAGAAGGTGAACGCCGACACCGCGGCGCTCGGACGACTTCAGACCGAGACGAACAACCTGACCGGCCCCGAAATCGCGTCGGTCGCGCGCAACGTCACCGGCGTCGGGAACGCCAACGGCGTCGGAAACGGAGAGCGCGGTCCGCCGAGCGACGTGGATAACGGCGTCGGCAACGGAAACGGCGCAGTAGGCGCGAACAACGCGACTACCGGCCCGCCGGAGGGCGTAGGTAACGGCACCTCGAACGCGGGCCGACCCGGTGGACCGCCCGCCGACGCGGGCAACTTCCCGATGGTCGGCGACGAGACGACCAACGGAACCGCAGTCGGTCTCCCGAACGCCACCACGCCGACCCCGCCCGTGACCACCAACGGAACGACGGTCCTCTCGGCCACCACCTCCGTCGGACTCCTCGGACAGGTCGGGGCCGCACTCGGCGCACCCGGTGCGCTCGGGTGAACACCGAAAGACACGCTTTTGGGCGCGCGATTCCTATTTCCGGTAGCGAATGGACTCCGCCGAGTTACTCGACATCCTCGGGAACGAGAACCGCAGACGCATCCTCCGCTTGCTCGCCCGCAGGCCCTGTTACGTCACCGAGATTAGCGACTACCTCGGCGTCAGTCCCAAAGCCGTCATCGACCACCTCCGGAAGCTAGAGGACGCCGGACTCGTGGAGAGTCGGACCGACGACCAGCGCCGCAAGTACTTCAGCATCTCGCGCAACCTCCGACTGGAGGTCAGCGTCTCGCCCTACGAGTTCGGCATGAAGAGCGCCTACCCCGCAAGCGCCAACCTCGACGCGAGTCGGTGGCGCTACCTCTCGCTCAACGTCCAACTCGACGCGACCGACGCCGACGAGGACGAGGCGGACGAAGCGGAGGACACGACGGAAACGGAGGGGGTAACCGAAACGGAAGACCCGGACGAAGCCAAACCCGAGGAGGCGGTCGGAACGGCCACCGACCTCGCGGCGGAACTCGACGAACTCCAGCAACTCCAGCGCGAACTCTCGCTGGCCCAGCGGTGGGTCCACGGCCGCATCGCCGACGTACAGGACCGACTCGGCGACGTTCTCGACGGCGAGGCCGAGAGTCGCCTCCACGCGGAGGTTCTGGCGGCCGTCGCGGGCGGCGCGACCACCACCGAAGCGGTCGGCCGTACCGTCGAGGCCCCCCGCCACGTCGTGGAATCGTCGCTGGCGGAACTGGCCGACCGGGGATTCGTCGTGCGCGAGGAGAACGGGGAGTGGACGCTGGCCGAGTAGTTAGATGTCGGCGGTCAGGCCCTCGCGCAGGTCGCCGCCGAAGTAGGCGCCGAGCGCACCCGCCAGCAGGCCGGTCCCCGCGCCGAACGCCGCGAGGGGGACGCCGAAACCGCTGGCGACCGTCAGCGTGAGGTGGCTGAGCAGGGTCGCGAGTCCCGCCGCGACAGCACCCGCGGCGGCCGATTCGAGCATGGTCGAGCGTTCGACCGCCAGACCGAGGACGAACGCGCCAACGAACACGCCGAGGAGTCCCGCGAGGTTGTCGAGGAACGGAAGCGGGACGAACGCGCTCGCGCCCACCATCCCGCCGCCGAGCAGAACGAGGGCGTAGAGGAACACGCGCGGGGAGAACACGCTGACGGCCCGGTGCTGGAGACGCTGGGCGAACGACGCCGACGAGGACGACGCCGCGGACTCCGAGTCCGCGGCGTCGTCTTGGAGGGTCTCGGTGAAGTCGTCCGCGAACGAGTCGCGGGTGCGCTGGTCGGAGCGCTGGGGCATGGTGGAGTTGTTGTCGGGGGAGGTAATGGGTCTTTCCGTGAATCGAGCGTCGGGACGAATCGTCCGTCGGTTCGCTGTTGGCATTATTTTTGATTGTTTAAGCTGTGTTTTTACGGCTTAAAGAAATATATAGGTTGTTCTCTGCGGGATTCTGCATCCGGTCCGGGTTCCGGAGTTAGACGGTCGGGCACGAGTAGCGGTCTCCCCAAGACGTATTACAGATTATCCATAATTCGTAACTAATGGCTCAATCGTCGCCACCCTCTCGGACTCCGCCAATCGAACAGTTGCGGACGGTCCTCGACCTACTGGAGACGCCCAAACTCGCTCGTATCTACGCCTACATCTTTCGTCACGGCCCGACGGCGGTCCCGGAACTCGTGGCGGAACTCGACGTTCCGCAGGGGACCACGTACGAGTACGTCAGACGGCTCGAACGGGCGGGTCTCGTCTCGAAGGCGCGCGACGAGCGTCCCCGCGAGTACGAGGCGGAACCGCTCTCGCTGACGCTTTCGGCCGACGACGAGACGCGAACCATCACGCCGGAACTCGTGGACGCCGTCGCCCGTCGGGAACACGACGAGGACATCGACGTGTACATCGACCGCCACGGCATCGACGGACTGGCGACCGCACTGGAGTACGCCCGCCAACGAATCGAGGGGTCGGTCACCCACCGCGTGATGGCCCGCGAACTCGACGTTCCGGCGGTGGAAGCCGAAATCATCCTGCAAGCGCTCGAACCAGTCGTCCGGGAGTCGGCCGCCCGCGAGTCGTCCGCCGACGAATGACGACGCGATACGTCGCCGATACCGGCGTGTTCGTTCGGTGTGGCGGTCCGGACAACGAGAAGTATCAGCGACTCCGGCGGGCCGTCCGTCGCGCGGAGGCGCGTCTCCTCGTTCCGAGGCGGGTGTACGACGAACTGAACGGTAGTGTCGCCACCGAAACGTACGGTCGGTCTCGGTGGCAGGAAGGGTTCGACGAGGGGTGGATTGCTCTTGCCGACGACCTCGATTACGCGAACCCCGTCGTCTCGACGGTGATGGACGAGACGCGACGATTCATCGCTAGCGAGACGAACAGGGACGAGGACGTAATCGAGAAAGCCGACACCGCGTTGGTAGCGTTGGCGGGACAATTGCTGGACGGCGGGCGGGCCTCTCGGGTCGTGATTCTCACTACCGACAAGCCGCTCGGCGAGGCCGCCGAAACCCTCCTTCCCCGGCACGGCTTCGAGAACCGAATCGAGTATCGATACGTCGCCAGCGACTACCTCGACCGACTCGCTCCAGACGAGTTTCGAGACGGGTCGCGTTGACACTTCTCGTGTCGTCCCCGGCGAAGACTCCACGCGCCGAAAAGATGGTTTCAAGTCCGGCGCGCCGGTACTCCGAGGTATGAATCCCGGCGACCGCGTCCGCGTCGAGCGGGCCGACCAGACCTACGAGGGCGTACTGCTCCCCTCCTCGACGAGCCAGAACCTCGTCGTCAAGCTACAGGGCGGCTACAACGTCGGTATCGACCGAGAGGACGCCGACGTGGACGTACTCGAAAGCGACGTGTACGACATCGAAGAGGGCGACACCGAGGAGTCCTCGGAAGTCGAGTTCGACCCCGACCTACCCACCGTCTCGCTCATCTCGACCGGCGGCACCATCGCCTCGACGGTGGACTACCGGACCGGGGCCGTGACCGCCCAGTTCGACGCCGAGGACGTGCTTCGGGCCGTCCCGGACCTCGCGGGGCGGGCCAACTACCGGGGTCGCGTGGTGGCGAACATCCTGAGCGAAAACATGACCCCCGACGTGTGGCAGGACCTCGCGCAGGCCGTCTACGAGGAAATCGAGGCGGGCGCGGACGGCGTGGTCGTGATGCACGGCACCGACACGATGCAGTTCACCGCGTCGGCCCTCTCCTTTATGCTCGACACGCCGGTTCCGGTCGTCTTCACCGGAAGCCAGCGGTCGGCCGACCGACCGTCCTCGGACAACGTGATGAACGCGGTCTGTTCGGTGGAGGCCGCCAAGTCCGACGCCGCGGAGGTCATGGTGTGCATGCACGCCTCCGAGAGCGACGACGTGTGCGCGCTCCACCGGGGCACCCGCGTCCGGAAGAATCACACCTCCCGGCGCGACGCCTTCGAGACGGTTGGCCGCAAGCCCCTCGGCGAAGTCGAGTACGGCGGCGGCGAGACCGACGTGTCTTTCCGGCGCGCGCACGACGAACGCGGCGAGAAGGAACTGGACATCTCGCCCGAACTCGAATCCGAGGTCGAACTGCTCAAGTTCACCCCCGGCATGGACGAGTCGGCCCTCGACGTTGCGGAAGGGAAGGCCGGTCTCGTCCTCGAAGGCACCGGACTCGGCCACGTCCACTCCGACTGGGCCGACCGCATCGGCGAGTTGGTGGACGACGGAACCACGGTCGTCATGACGAGTCAGTGCATCGACGGCCGGGTCTGCGCCCGGGTGTACGACACCGGCCGGGACCTGCTGGACGCGGGCGTCGTGGAGGGCGAGGATATGCTCCCCGGCACCGCGAAGGTCAAACTGATGTGGGCGCTCGCCAACAGCGCCGACCCCGCCGACGAGATGGGCGAACCCCTCGCCGGGGAGATTACCGAGCGGTCGGTCCCGTGGGAGTGAGGTGGGTCCGGTGAGTTCCGACCAGACCGGAATCGAAGTCCGCGAGGCCAGCCACGACGACTACGAGACCATCGTGGAGTTCACCAAGCAGACGTGGCCCGACCGCGACGGCGGCGACTACATCCCCGACATCTACCACGACTGGATAGAGGGCGAGGGAAAGCGCACCGCCGTCGCCGTGGTGGACGGCGAAGTCGCGGGACTCGCCCAGACGGTCCTGCTGTCGGACTGGGAGGCGTGGAATCAGGGCCTGCGCGTGGACCCCGAGTTCCGCGGGCGCGGCGTCAGCGTCGCCGTCACCGAGGACCTCTTCGACTGGGCGCGCGAGCAGGGTGCCACCGTCGCCCGGAACATGGTGTTCTCGTGGAACGTGGCCGGGTTGGGCCAGTCGCGGGCAACCGGCTACGACCCCGTGACCGAGTTTCGGTGGGCGCATCCCGCGCCAGACGCCGACGCCGCCGACGAGTCGGCGGCGTCGGCCGAGTTCGAGGTGACGAGCGACCCGTCGGCCGCGTGGCGATTCTGGACCGACAGCGAGGCCCGCGACCGACTCCGGGGTCTCGCGCTCGACGCCGACGAGTCGTGGGCGCTCTCGGAGTTGACCCGCGAGAACCTCCGGACCGCGGCCGACGGCGGCGGCCTGTTCGTGGCCCAGAACGACGGGACGCGAGGGTTCGCCCACCGCGTCCGGGAGTACGAGCGCCCGGCCGCGGACGGCGAGGACCCGGAGACAGAGCAGTGGGTCGAGTACGGCGTCGGCGCGTGGGCCGACGCCGAGAGCGCCGACGTGCTTTTCGACGCCATCGCTCGGGACGCCGCCGACCGAGGGGCCGACCGGACGCGCGTGCTGATTCCGGAGTCGCCGCGGTACGTCAGCGACGCCGCGCTCTGCCGGGTCGAAATCGCCGACGAACCCGACTTCGTGTTGGCGGCCGACCTGACGCGGGAGTCGCGCTAATCGTCGTCGGCCGCTTTTTCCTCCGGCGTCTCACCGTCGTCGGGGGTTGGGACGCTCCGCTCGGAGACTTCGATGTCGTCGTCGTCCCAGTCGAACTCGTCGAGTTCGTCGCTGTGGCGCAGGACGAACGGTCCGGACGCCAGCGTCCGAAGGGTCACGGTCATCGCGCGCAGGACGTAGGAGGTGAGGACGACGTACGGAGCGAGCGCGATGGTGTACGAGAAGGCGACGAACAGGGTGAGCGGAACCATGCTGAGTTCCTGCGAGAGTATCCACAACTCTTCGGTCGGAATGAATTCGGGCGAGTGAATCGCCAGCATCACGTACGAGATGTAGACGATGGTCGGAAGCGCGACGTAGAGCAGTCTGGCCGACAGGCGCGCGAACTCCCGCTTGTAGTACAGCGACTTGAAGTACTCCCGGCCGGTGGCAAACACCTTCAGCGTCTCTACGAGGTCGTCTATGGCCTCCGTCTGGTCGTCGCTCAGGCAGTGGCCGTACTTGCGCTTGAACCGACGGGCGACGTGGAGTTGCCACGAGTAGTCGTAGTTCAGTCCGGCGAGCAGAATCTTGAACGACCCGAACTTCGCGCCCGAGAGCGTTTCGCCCGCTTTCTCGGCCTCCTTCGAGACTTCCTCGGAGAAGATTTTCGCCTCCTCCGCGAACTCGTCGTTGTCACCCTCCTCGGCAATCTTCTCGATGCCTGCGGCCTGCCTGTTGATTACCTTGAGAATCGTCCGTAGGAACTCCGCGGGCCGGGCCGGACTCACGTCCGACTCGATGTACTCCTCGATTTGGCCCCGATAGCGGATGGAGGCGTCGATGCGCTCTCGCTGGCTCTCGATGTCGGTTATCTCCTCGGAGAGGACGATGGAGTTGATGGAGACGACGATGGAGACCAGCAGGATAGACCCGCTCAAGAGCGAACTGAACAGCGTCTGAACCGTCGTGGTGTTTTCGAGCAGTTCCTTGAGATTCCACGGCTTGACGATGGAAGACACTAAGAGGACGACCAGCACGCCCGACAGGAGCGCCGCCGCGACCCACATCCGTTTCCCACGCAGGAGTACCCACTGGGAGATACGCTTGACCGGCGAACTCGACCGCTCGCGGTCCCCCGGAATCAGGTCGTCCAGCGAGCGTCGATGAGAGTCCCCGTTTCCCATTCCAAGAGAAGTACCGTCGCCCGAGGTTAAGGACTTCTGGCTAAACCGGAGGGCGCTGCCTACGGGCCGAAAAGGAGACCCTACTGGGACACCAGCGCCGGACGGCTACCCGCCGCTGACCGGCGGGAACAGCGCGAGTTCGTCGCCCGCGTCGAGTTCGGTGTCGAGTCCGTCCTCGGTGTGGACGTTCGTCCCGTTACGCAGGACGTTGATGTGGTCGCGCAGGTCGCCTTCGCCGTCGTACACGCGGTCTTCGAGGGCCGGATGCTCGGCGACCAGTGCCGCGAGCGCCGCGCCGACCGTCTCGCCGGGACCGGTCTCTACCTCGACCTCTTTCCCGCCAGCGATTTCGGCGAGGTCCGCGAACAACTTCCACTGCATGGAAGAAGCTTGGTGGCGGGCGGACTTCGTTCCATCGCTCTCGGGGTCGGTCTCGCCGTTGAGTCGTTACGGTACCGGTGGACTCGCGCCACGGCCACCGCCGAAGTGTGACGAACGCCCGGAAACCACCACCCCCCGCGGCGAACACGAAAGGAGCAATCTATACAATTCTAATAGAATCACGAACATATTTTAAAGAAATGTATTTCCAAGTCTAACGCTCGGTTCGTCCGCCTCGGTCCCGTGGAGTCACCGGACTCGCGTCAGTCCCCTCGCTCGCCGCTGTCTCGACTTTCCGGAGCAGGTCGGGTCTGGCGACCACGTAGAGGGTGTCGCCGGGTGCGAGCAGGCGGTGGTCGGCGGGAATCGTCTCGACGCCCTCGGCGTCGCGGACCGCGACCACCGTCGCGTCGATGCTCCCGACCGGCGCGCCGACCAGCGGACTGTCGGCGACCAGCGTGACCGCACCGACCGTCTCGTCGGCCGCTCGGAGGCGCGCGGAGAACTCTCTGTCGGCGCGAGGTTCGACCGGGAGCGTGACCAGTCGGTACGCGGCGTCGGGTTCGAGGTCGGTCGCGGCGTCGAGCGCCAGCGTCGCCACGTCGCCCACCGTCGCACGAAGTTCCGCGGTGGCGACCCGTTCGACGGGGGCGTCGTCGTCGGTCGCTCCGGACCGCCACACCTGCACGAGGTCGCCCGCGCTCGCGCTGAATGCCGGGTCTGCACGGACTGCGACCGCGACCGTCCCCGGAGCGAGCGTGGGACCGAGACCCACCGCTCGACCCCCGGCGGCGAGGTACTCGACCGTCCCGTCGTCGGCAAGTTCGACATCTACGTGTCCGACGCCGTAGTCGTCGCGGAGTCGCGCGACGAGACGCTCCCGGAGTTCGGCGACGGTCAGTCCCCGCGGGAACCGAAGCGACGCTCCGGCGAGCGTCTCGGCGGTCTCGGAGTCGAGCGGTTCGTAGCCGTCGATGTCGTCGATTTCCTCGGGGAGTTCGACCGTGACGAATCGGCCGACGGACTGGACGAGTCGGCCCACGTCGCCCTCGCGGGTGAGCGAAAAGGCGTCGGCGATGACGCGCGCACCGGACCGCGCGCCGACCGCGGCCGCTCCCGCCCCGAGCGCGAACGCCGCGACGTTGACCGCGACGACCCCCGGCGGAGGAATCGTCTCGCCGGTGCCGAGGAACTGTCGGAGCGCGGTCGCGGTGTTGAGCCATCCGCCGACCACGCCGAGACCGACGAGGACCGCCAGCCCTTCGGGAATCTCTTCGCGGGCGTAGAATCGATAGAGGACGCCGACCCCCGTCGCCACCCCGCTGGCGAGGAGCGTGAGACCCACGACGCGCACGACCGCTACCACCGGACGTTCGACCGCCGTGAGGACGCTCATCCCGCCACCTCCGTGAATCGGTCGAGCGCGTCGCGGTCTCCGACGGCGAAGAGGAGGTCTCCGCCCGCGAGACGGATGGTTCCCCGCGGCGCGACCGCCCACTCGCCGCCGTGCCGGAGCGCGAGAACCGCCACGCCGTACGTCTCCCGCAGGGCGACCTCGCCGAGGGTTGCGCCGTCGAGCGGACCGTCGTTTCGGACTTCGACCCGTTGGAACCGCTTACCGTCTCGACGGAGTAGCGAGAGGAGTTCGAACTCCCGGCGCGTCCCGCGAGCGCGAGCGCGAATCCGTCGGGTCTCGGCGTCGAGCAGGGTCTCGGCGTCGTCGCGCGGAACGGCGACCGTCACCCGACCGTCGCCGCCGGTCGCCTGCGCCGAGGACGCACTCGCCGCGAGTCGGGGGACCGTCCCGCTCGCGGCGTCCGATTCGTCGGCGACCGCCGACGAATCGGACTCGACCGTGGCCGAGGAATCCGTCGGCGTCGAACCCTCCCGGCCGGTTCGGGCGCTCAGGACCGTCCCGGTCACGTCGCCCGCCGATGTCGAAATCACCACCTCGTCGCGCCGGGCCAGTCCGGTCGGGACCAGCGTCTCCACCGAGACCGCACGCTCGCCCGGTGGGACCCGCCGCGAGAGCGCGCCGACCGGAGGGGCCGCGCTGACGGTCGCGCGGCCGCGCGAGTCGATACCGACCGTCACCGCTTCGAGGTCGTAGTCGGTCCGGAGTCGCTCTTCGAGGCGACGTTCGAGTTCCGAGAGAGGCAGGTCCGCGGGCAACGTCCACTCGCCGTCCCGAATCGTCGCCCGGAGGTCGTCGGGGAGTGGCGGGTACCCCTCCACGTCGCCGACCCCGCCCGTCGCTCGGACCCGAATCTGTCCGAACCGGCCGACGCGCTCGACCGCATCGGCCGACAGGCCACGCTCCCGGAGACCCCTGAGCGTGAGTCGCCGGGGGAACTCCGCGCCCATCCGGTCGCCCTGCGCGTGGGCGTAGAGCGTCGCCATCATCACGACCAGCGCCGACACCAGCGCGGTCGGCGAGGTGACGAACTGGGGGTCGAGCAGGCCGAGCAGACCGCCCTGCACCCCGGCGATAGCCACTCCGAAGACGAGGACGCCGAACCCCGGAATCGTGACGCCCGTGAAGTACCGAAAGGTGAACCCGAGCGACCACGCCACTAGCGCCGGGACGACTGCGGTCAGAACTCCGATGTAGAGACCGACGAGAACCTCGACGAGCAGTGCGGGACCGAGAGCCATGCGTGTGCTTTCGGCGAGACGCACCACGGCTAAAGAACTACCGACGCCCGAACCGCCACGTTCGTCCGGACTTCCGACCGTTTATGCACCAAGGCGGCGAGAGATACGGGTATGGAGGCGTCGTGGCGGCGGCAGGTCGGCGTCCGACTCACCGTGACCCTGACGTTCGCGGTGGCGGTTCTCTCGATAGCCACCGGCGTCTCCAGCATCGGGTTCACCGCGGCGTCGGCCCAGAACCTCTTCGGCGGCCGAATCCCCGAGTGGGCACAGGAGACCGCGGGGTTCACCGGCACGCTGACGGGCTTTCTGATGCTCGTCAGCGCAATCGGGATGCGTCGGGGTCTCCGGGGTGCGTGGTACTCGACGGTGTTCCTGCTCCCGCTGACCGCGGTGCAGGGTCTCGTCCAGTCGAGTCCGTACTCGCTCCCGCTGGTGGTCGTCTCGCTGGCGTCTCTGCCGGTGGTTCTGCGGGGCCGCCACCGGTTCGACCGCGAAATAGACCTGACGGCCTCGCAACTCGCGGCCGTCGCCGCCCTCGCGGGCGTGCAGGTGTACGGGACCGCGGGCGCGTACGCGCTCGACGACCACTTCCTGAACGTGGACACGCCCCTCGACGCGTTCTACTACACGCTCGTCACCGCCAGCACCGTCGGCTACGGCGACATCACGCCGACGACCCAGACCGGCCGGTTGTTCAGTCTCTCGGTGGTCGTCCTCGGCACCGCGAGTTTCGCCGTCGCGCTTGCGACCCTGCTCGGTCCCGCCATCGAAGCCCGCCTCGCCTCGGCACTCGGAAAAATGACAGAATCACAGCTCGAACTCCTCGAAGACCACGTTATCGTCCTCGGCTACGGCGACCTGACCGAACCTATCCTGACCGAACTCGACGGTCAGACCGAGTTCGTCGTCGTCACGCCCGAATCAGAGCGCGCGACCGAACTCGGAGACCGCGGGTTCAAGGTTCTCAAGGCCGACCCGAGCGACGAGGAACCTCTGCGACGGGTCGGCATCGACGAGGCCCGCGCCGTCGTCGCGGCCACGAACAACGACGCCGAGGACGCGCTCGCGGTCCTGACCGCCCGGCAGTTGAACCCCGACGTGCGCATCGTCGCGGCCGCGACCGACCGCGAGAACGTGGACAAGCTCCGACGGGCGGGCGCGGACTCGGTAATCAGTCCCGCGACCATCGGCGGCCACCTGCTGGTTCGCTCTGCGCTTGGAAGTGACGGGATGGAGACCGTCGCCGACCGACTCGCAGGCGAGTCTCGAACGAGCGACTGACCGCCGAGTCGCCCCGAGTCACTTCACTCCCGAGTCACCCTCGGTGGACGATTGCCACGTCGCACTCCAACTCCTGCAGGCGCTCGAACGTCGGCGGCGAGACGAACCGGGAGGCGGCCGACCGGTCGGTACTCGCGCCCATCACGGTGAGGTCGTAGTAGGTGTCGTTGGCGGTCAGAAACGACTCGATAGACGACCGCGAGACCCGCGTCTCGAACGACCCGTCGAACGTCTCCACGAGGTTCGCCAGCGTCGTCTCGGCTGACCGACGCTCGCTCTCGCGGTCGATGCAGGTACAGACGCTGATGTTCCCGGTGAGACCGGTGAGTCGCTGAGCGAAGTCTATCATCGCGTGGGCGGTGTCGCCCGGCCGTCGGACCGGGACCAGCACGCGTTTCCAGCGTTCGCGGGGTTCGCCCGCCGACCGGAACGCGATGGCGTCGATTTCGCTCTGGAACAGGCCGCGGACGAACCCCGAGAGGCTACCGTGTTCTTGCTCGTAGGGCGCGACCACGAGGTCGCAGTTGGTCTCTCGGGCCGTCTTCAGGACCGTCCGGGAGAGGTCGTCGCCGTCGCCGACCACGACCACCTCGCAGGGGACGCCGACCTTCGTCTCGATGCGGTTGGCCTCGGTCTCCAGTCGCTTGGCCGACTCGTCGGCGACCCGGACCTCCTCGGTTTCGACGCCCTCGGACTCGGCCGCCACCGCGTCCACGAATTCCGTCTCGGACTCCTCGGTCGGAACCTGCATGGTTCGCTCGGCCGCGTCGATTGCCTCTTCGTCCACCACGTCGAGCAGGACGACTTTTCCGGCGTCGTGGGCGGCGGCGAGTCGCGCGCCGAACATCGCGGCGGTCCGACTCCCCTCGCCGCGCATCGGCACCAGCACGTGGTCGTCGCCCTTCGTGGACTGGTAGAGGTACCGCGACCGGCGCTCGTAGAACTGCTCGCGCCAGACGTGGAACGCCGCGGCGACGATGGTGCTGGCGACGAAGACCGAGACGACGAACTGGAGGAAGAACTCGTCGAACCCGACCGGACCGGAGAACGCGGGCGCGATGAGCGCCAGCAGTGCCGTCGAGAACGCCGAGGGTTCCTCGAAGTCGAGCGCCCACGTCACCCCGCCCGTGAGGAAGATGGCGAGCGCGGCCTCCGCGGGCGAGACGAGCAACTGGCTCGTTCCGAGGGGGTCGCGCATCGACGTGTGGAGACCCACCCAGATGGCGACGGTGCCACAGAGCGCCCCGGCGGTGAGTCCGCCGACGAACTTCGTCGGCGAGGCGTACTCGCCCTCCGGTTCCGCAAAGAGGGTGAACGTGCCCGACGCCAGCGGCGGGAAGAGGACGAACGGCAACACGTCCACGGAGTTCGAGACGGCGGTCACGGCCGCGATGAGCAACGGGACGAACAGCAACACCGAGAGGTGGATGAGGTTGGTGGTGTGTTCTATCCACCGACGGAACTCCCGAATCTCGCGCCGCTCGAATCGGCGCACGCGCCGGAGAACCGCGTGGTAGCGCGAGCGCAGGCCGTCCAGCATTACCGTCACGTCGTCGGTCCCGCCTCAAATATCTGTTCGCTTGGGGGTCGGCGGCGTGACGGCAGGCCGACCGAACCACTGGGACGTGCCGGGAGACCAACCGCCGCCACGGATGCGCTCGGCCACACTTTCCACGGGTCCGGGTGGACTGAAAGGGGCCGCCCGCTCGCGTGTACGTGGTCGGCTGACCGACCCCTATCGGAGGCGAACGCAGTGAGCCGAAGATATGTCGGTCAGCGACCGCGAGCGGGCGGGGGCTTCCTTGAACGTTCTCGTCGCACGTGACGCACCGTCCCGACCGACCTCTCGCTCTCCTCGCCGACCCACCAGCGTTTTGACCACCGGGTGCATACCGTGGCGGTATGTCGCACGCAAATCGCCGCCACAGTCGCCAGCTATGGTCGAAGTGATTACCGCAGGCCACGTCAACTGGGACGTGACCCTCCGCGTGGACGCCCTCCCTCACCCCGACGGCGAGGCCCGCATCGACTCCCAGTGTCGGTCCGGCGGGGGAAGCGCCGCCAACGTCGCCGTCGCGTTGGCGGGCATGGACTTCGACGCCGGACTGGTCGGGAGCGTCGGCGACGACGAGACCGGCGAGTTCGCCCGTCGGGAGTTGCGGGCCGCGGGCGTGGACTGCTCGCACCTGCTGGAGGTCGAAGCGAGCGAGACGACCACCAAGTACCTCATCGTGGACGAACGCGGCGAAGTGATGGTGCTGGGCAACGAGGGCGCGAACGAGGCGGTCGCACCCGCCGACGTGGACCCGGAGTACGTCGCCAGCGGTGACCACCTCCACCTGACCAGCCAGCGACCCGACACCGCCGCGGAGTTGGCGCGCGTGGCGACCGACGCGGGCGTCAGCGTGAGTTTCGACCCCGGCCGACGCCTCGCGGAGCGGGACTTCGGCGAGGCGCTGGCCTACTCGGATGTCGTCTTCCTCAACGACCGCGAGGCCCAGACGTTGCTCGACAGCGACCTCGAACACCCCTCCTCGGAACTCCACGGCCGGGTCGTCGTCGTCAAACACGGCGAGGACGGCGCGCGGGTGGACACGCCGGGTGCCTCGTTCGACCACCCGGGCTTCGACGCCGAAGCAGTGGACACCACGGGCGCGGGCGACGCCTTCGCCGCGGGCTTTCTCGCGGTGCTGTTGCGCGAGGGCGGCGTCCTCGGACCGAGCGCGGACTACGAGCGCGCGCTGGAGTTCGCCAACGCCTGTGGGGCCTTGGCCGCGATGGAGGAAGGCGCGCGGACCGCGCCGACGTTCGAGGACGTGGGAGCGTTTCTGGACGGGCAGTTCTGAGCCCGTCGTCGGAAGTGACTAAACGGGGCGGTAGCAAACTCCATCCCGTCCGATGTCAGACACCGATTCCGACGAGCGACCGACCGGTCCAGCGCGGATACTTCCCGAGTCGAGCATTCTCGAACTCGAAGACTACCTCGCCATGCAGGACGCACTCGGCGACGAAACGCAGTTTCGGGTCCTCTACGCGCTGAAACGAACCGGGGACGCACATCCGTCCGACCTCGCGGAAATCCTCGACGCGAACAGGGACCACGTGGCGTCGAGTCTGGCGGAACTGACGGACGTGGGTCTCGTGGAAAATTGGATTTGGAACGAACCGGGAAACGACGGCGTAGACTCCACCTACCGAGTGAGCGCCTTAGGGGAGGGACTTCTCGAAGACGGCATCGAGTCACTCCTTCAGGGCGAGTGGGACGCCCGCGAACGCTACGCCTGAGGGCGGCGACGGACTTCTCGGCGGTCCGGCACAGCAAGGAAAATCGTTCTTTAAGAACGACTTTCCCAACTCTAGCGTGTCTGAATACGTCTCGAAGCCGCCGTCCGCCGCGCTCGCTCCCGAACCCGCACGCTTTTTCTCCCTCTCGCCAGAAACGACGCGCATGGCGAAACAGCCCCATCTCCTCGTAGAGGAAGGCGACGTGAACGACATCGCGCTCATCCCCGGCGACCCCGGCCGGGTGGACCGCATCGCCGGACTCTGCGACGACTCGGAAGTCGTGGCGGAGAACCGCGAGTACAAGGTCGTCAACGCCGAGTACGAGGGTACCGACCTCACCATCTGCTCGACCGGCATCGGGTGTCCCTCCGCGGCAATCGCCGTCGAGGAACTCCACGAGGTCGGCGTCGAGACGGTGATTCGGGTCGGCACCACCGGCGCGCTACAGGAGGGCATCGAAATCGGCGACATGATTGTGGCGACCGGCGCGGCGAAGAACGAGGGCACGAGCAAGCGCTACGAGTCGGTCGAGTACCCCGCGGTGCCCGACTACGGCGTCCTCTCGGCGCTGGTGGACTCCGCCGAGGCGAACGACGAGGACGTTCACGTCGGTCCCATCGCCAGCGACGACGCCTTCTACGCCGAGACCGACGAGTACGTCGCCGACTGGGAGGAGGCCAACATCCTCTCGGTCGAGATGGAGGCCGCGGCCGTCTTCTCGCTGACCCGCCGCCGGGACATGCGCGCGGGAGCCATCTGCACCGTGGACGGCAACCTCGTCGAGGGCACCCAGAAGGGCGAGACCGAGGACGAGGAACTGCCCGAGAAAGCCAAGAACAACGTCGAGCGCGCGATTCGGATTACCCTCGACGCCGTGGTGGACCTCGCGGAGTAGTCGGCCTTTCTTCGGTCTCTTCACTCGGTGTGAATCGTCGGCCCCGTGGAGTGAGTTCTGTTCTCGAACCACGCGGGCGTGCGACTGCCGAGTCTGCGCTCACGTCCGTTCGCCCAGACGCCGCGCCCGCGCGCGCCGAAGGAAAGGCGGGTTAGCCTCGGGACCTCCGACCCCGCGTCACCCCGTCACGATGAACAGCAACAGGTTGTGCGCGCCCGGACCCAACCCGACCGCACCGACCGCGCCCAACAGGAGAAAGCCCTCGCGCGGGTCCTCCCGAACGAAGTCGGCGAACAGAATCACCACGCCCTCCGCGATGGCGAGTTTCACGAGGACGAACAGCCACCCAACACCGAAAACCTCGGCGGTCGGCAGCGAGGCCGCCACGTCGAGGACGGCGCGCGAGACCGGCGTCCGCTCACCGAACCCGAGCAGGTCCACGCCCACCGCGGTCGAAACCGCGTCGAGCGAGTGGCCGAACAGCGCCAGCGCGCCCGTCGCGCCCGTCGCGGCGGTCACGCTCGGGTGAGTCCACCGGGTCGCGGCCCAGAGCGTCCCCGCGAGCAGGACGGCGACGAACAGGCCGACCGTCGGCCAGAACAGTCGGAGTCCGGACTCCGAACCGCGAGCGAGGGCGTAGGCGACGACTGCACTGGCCGCGACGACGCCGACCGAGACGACCGGTCGCTCGGGGTCCGTGCTGGTCCGAATCCCGACGAACCACACGGCTCCGGCGACGACGAAGGTAGTCAGGTAGACCGAGGGCGCGCCGAGTAGCGGCGCGACCGACTCGGGAACCCATTCGAGGACGTACAGCGCGTGGAGGCTCGACCCGACGACTATCCACGGCGCGAGCGCGAGGACAATCCGGTCGGAGACGTGCGGATCGGACCGGGCCAGCGCCCCGCCGACCAGCGCCACCGCCGCGAGCAGACCGACGAGATACGGGAGCGGCGGGAGCGCGAACCCCTCTGGAAGCACCATGCCCGATACGGCGAAGCGCGTGGCCGAAAGGCTTGCGGTCGGCGAGCGAGGCGAACTCAGACGCCCGCTCGCGAGACCGACACCGCGTAGTTGCTGGCGTCGCTGGGCACGTCCACGTCCATCTCGATTTGCTCCTCGACGCCCGCCGGAAGGTCGAACTCGGGGCCGCGCAACGACTTCACCTCGTCGCCGCCCTCGTCGTAGAACGTGACGAGCGGGACGATAGCGGCGTCGTCGCCGGTGTTGGCGACCGTGGAGGTCAGCGTCACCTCGCCGACGGGAAGCACGCCCTCGGCGTCCGGTTCCTCGTGCTGGCGGACGCCCGAGTCCACGACGACGAGGCTCTCGTCGGTCTGCTCGCGGTTCTCCCGGTAGATGTGGATGCGGTTTCGCGCGAACTGAATCGCTCGGGACGCCTCCTCGTCGTCCAGCGACGCTTCGACTCGGAGCAGTTGGTTGTCGATTTCGTCCACGACGCCCTCGCGGTCGGCGCGGTCGCGGTCGGCGAAGGCGTCGAGGCGGTCCCGGACCGTCTCGAAGTCCTCGCGCACGTCCTCGTCGGTCGCTTCCCGGGCGCGTCGCAGGTCGTCTCGGATGTCGATAATCGGTGGTATCGAAGCCACAGTCTCCCCCCGCCGGAGTTGTGGACGCGCCGGGAAGTGTTGTCCGGCCGTCGGTTTCGAGGATGGTCACAGCCAACGAGGTGCGACCGAACGTCACGACCCACGGGACCGCGCTCGCCTCCACTGACCACGGGATGCGCCGCGTCTGCGCTCGCGCTCGCGGTCCTGCGCGAGCGCAGACGCGCGCGGGGAGGAACGGGGCGCGGTGCGGAGGCGGTGCTGTGCAGTTGCAGTGCTGTGCGGTGGCGGTCCGATTGGCTCAAGCAGTAGCTAGCTTCCTCGTCACTTCTCGCCGCGCCACTTCTCGCCGCGCCACTTCTCGCCGCGCCACTTCTCGCCGCGCCACTTCTCGCCGCGTCACTTCTCCCATGTCGGTCGTCTTTTCACCACTTCCCGCACTCCGGTCGGTCCCTCGCCACGTCCCGCGTCTACATTTCGGTGCGGTCGAGAACAACTTTCTCTGTTTCTAGGCACTACATAGAATTCTTTATCACTGCTTTCTACGTTTCATAGCTATAGAAATAATCGTCCGGAAGACGACAGAGCTGTTCGTTCGACCCGGTTATCGGGTCTCGGCTTCTGCGGTCGGCGCGCGGCGTTCGGTCCCGCGGGACCGGTAAGCGTTGTACCCCGCGAGGACGGCGACTATCGCACCGCTAACGATGTCGCTCCAGAATGCGGCTTCGAGGACTGTCTCGAAGACGAACGGAGCGATGACCATCCAGAGTCCGAGCAGTGCGACCAGCGACGCACTACCGGTGTTGATTCCGCCGGGGTCGTCGGCTTTGAACGCGTTGTACCCCGCGATGACGCCGATTGCGGCACCGACGATGATGTCGTTCCAAAAGTTCGCCGCGGGCGGCGAGTAGACGAACGCCGAAATGACTATCCACCCGCCGACCAGCGCCGTCGCCGCCGAGATGTAGCCACTCGTGTCGTTCTGGTTCGCTGTCGTCGTTTCGCTCATACTCTCTCCCCCGTATTTCGTTGGTTATCGAATAGGATAAGTCGAATGGCTACTCGTTTCGGAAGGTGACGGAGCAAATACTATCGCGTTATGAAGTTTATTGATTCGCCGTCTCCCGACCGAGGGCGGCGTCTCCGACCTCCCGAATCGTAACGAAGCACCTTTTCAAATCCCGCGACGAGGGTGACGTATGTCCGACGGAAACGCGGCCGACTCGCTGGCGTGGGAGTTGCTCGACTCTCGCGTCGCGTACTCCTGTCCCGGATTCGACGTGCGCAACGAGGACGTGCGACTGCCCGACGGCACCGAGACCGACTTCGACTACCTCGCGGAACCCGAGAGCGTGGTCGTCCTCCCGTTCACGCCCGACGGCGAAGTCGTCGTCATAGAGGAGTGGCGACAGGCCGTCCGGCGGGTCAACCGGAGTCTCCCGGTCGGCGGCATGGAACCCGACGACGACGACCGGAAAGCCGCGGCCCGCCGGGAACTCCGCGAGGAGACCGGCCACGAGGCCGACCGCGTGGAGTTTCTGACCAGCGTCGAACCCGCGAACGGCATCGCCAACTCGGTCCTGCACTTCTTCGTGGCCCGCGGATGCACCCCGACCGCCGAGCAGGAACTGGACCACAACGAGTCGATTCGAGTCGAGACGACGACGATGGACGAACTCCGGGAGCATATCGCCGACCGGGAGATTCGGGACGGTCGGACGACGCTGGGAGTGCTGTACTACGAAGCGTTCGGGACCGAAGACGGAGAGTAGGCTTCGGTCGCTTCCTCGACTCACCGCTGATTCGTGACGCCGCGGAAAAGGTTGCGAGTGGAGCGGAGCTAGCTACTGCCGACTCCTGTGAGACCGCCCCGCACCGCGACCGCGGGCCACGCCCTCCCCAACCGACTCCTTCACTCGTCCCCTTCGGGTACTCGCTCAGTCGTCTACTGGCAGAGCAAGCTCTGCCGAGCAGTCGGCCCAGAGCGCCGACGCTACCGTCGGAAGCGAGTGCCGACGAGCTGTTGCGAATCACTGATTCGCTACATCCCGAAAATCTTCGATGTTCGAGGACTTCGGTCGCTTCGCTCCCGACGACCTCGCGCGGATGGGCGCGGCGCACGAGCCACCGGCAGACGTTCCTGCTCACTGCGTTGTCGCCGAAAATCGGAGATTTTCGGGATGACGAGAGCGTCGCTCTCGAACCACGCGGGCGTGCGACTGCGGGGCCTGCGCTCACGTCCGTTCGCGCAGACGCCGCGCGCGCCTGAGTGAAAAAATAGGATTCCGCACGAAACACCATCCGACGCCCGATAACGGAACCCTTACCCGATCCATCCGGCTATCCAACCACAATGACCAGAGACAACTTCGAGATACGCGACCAAGACGGTCTCGGTCGCATCGGGGAGTTGACGGTTCCTCGTGCTGGCGTCACCGTCGAGACGCCCGCGCTCCTCCCCGTCATCAACCCCCACGTCCGGACCGTCGAACCCTCGCGGCTCCGGTCGGAGTTCGGCGCGGAGATACTCATCACCAACTCCTACATCTTCTACGGGAGCGACGACTACCGCGAGGCGGCGCTGGACCGCGGACTCCACGACGTGCTGGACTTCGACGGGGCCATCATGACCGACTCCGGGTCGTTCCAGCTGGCCGAGTACGGCGAAATCGACGTGACCACGCCCGAAATCCTCCGGTTCCAGCGCGACGTGGGGAGCGACATCGGGACGCCCGTGGACATCCCGACGCCGCCGGACGTGCCCCGCGAGCAGGCCGAGGAGGAACTTGCGACCACGCAGGACCGACTCGAAGTCGCCGAGAGCGTGGACGTGGGCGGGATGCTGGTCAACGCGCCCGTGCAGGGTTCGACCTACCCGGACCTGCGCGAGGAGGCCGGACGCCACGCCGAGGAGACGGATTTAGACGTGTTCCCGGTGGGTGCGGTCGTTCCGCTGATGAACGACTACCGCTACGCCGAGATGGTGGACGTGGTGGCCGGAGCGAAGCGCGGTCTGGGCGCGGACGCGCCGGTCCACCTCTTCGGCGCGGGCCACCCGATGATGTTCGCGCTGGCGGTGGCGATGGGGTGTGACCTCTTCGACTCGGCGGCCTACGCGCTCTACGCCCGCGACGACCGGTATCTGACGGTCCGTGGCACCGAGCAGTTGGACGACCTCGATTACTTCCCCTGCTCGTGTCCGGTGTGCGCCGACTACACCCCGGCGGAGATGCGGAATCTCGGGTCGCGCGACCGGGAGGAACTGCTGGCCGAACACAACCTCCACGTCACGTTCCGCGAGATTCGGACGGTCAAGCAGGCCCTGCGGTCGGGCAACCTGCTCGAACTGGTCGAGACCCGCGCCCGCGCTCACCCCGCGATGCTCGACGGCTACCGCGCGCTGACGGGCCACGCCGACCAGTTGGAGCGAGAGGACTCGGTGTCGAAGGGCGCGTTCTTCTACCTCTCGGGCGAGAGCGCCCGCCGACCCGAAGTCGTCCGCCACCAACAGCGTCTGGACCGTCTGAACCCGGAGGGGAGCGTTCTGCTCACGGAGGGCGGCCCGAGCGACCGCTACGACGAGTCGTGGCGCGTGGTCGCTCCGTTCGGACCCTTCCCCCGCCACCTCTCGGAGTCGTATCCGCTGACCGCGGAGGTGCCCGAGCGGATGGACCGCGAGGGCTACCGGTCGGCCGCCGAGGGGGTCGCGCGCCTCGCGGCCGCGAACCCCGAGACGGAGTTCACGCTCGCCTACCACGACTGGCCCGAGAGCGCGCTGGCGCTGGTGCCCGAGGACGTGGACGTGGTGGACCTGAGCGAGTAGCCGCGCTTCGGCAACCTTCTTCGTTTTTTGAGACGTATTTTCGTTTCTTTCAGGTTTTTCTTTCGTTCCTTGAGACGTATTCCGATTGCTCCGTCGTCCCGTGGTACGAACGCGGGCGCACGCCGCACTCGCGGCGTGCGCCCGCGAGCGTCGACACCCCGGCGAGCGACGCGTTGCCCGACACTTGCAAGCAATCGGCTACAAACCATATCCGTGAGTCCGTGGTACCGTGGGGCATGAGTACCATCGCGCAACTCGGCGTCCCCGCGGAGGCGTTCGCGCTCCGGGAGACGCTCCCGCGAGTCCCCGACGTGGAGGTCGAAGCCGAGCGAGTCGTCGCTCACGACGAGGAGCGCGTCATGCCGTTCGTCTGGGCCGCGGGGACCTCGACGCCTTCGAGGACGCCCTCGCCGACGAACTCGACATCTCCCATCAGGCGCTCTCCGAGCGACTCCTGCGGGGACACGGCAACTTCGTCGCCAACGTGCTGACGGTCGAAGCCGTCGGAGACGACCGGAACCGCGAATCCGAGCAGACCGTCGAGTAACCGCTCCGTCTCGCAAGATAGTTGCCTTTCGGCCCCCGAACCGGAGGTATGACCGACTACTTCGAGGTCCACGAGCGCGACGGCGCGGCCCGAATCGCCGAGTTGCGACTCGCGGACTCGGTGACGACGCCCGCGGTTGCGGACGACTTTCTCGCCGACGCCGGGAGCCTCTGGACCGAAGACCGGGAGATTCCGGAGGGAGGCGACGACGAACTCACGATTCTGCCCCACCGAGGGTTCCCGAGCGGCACCGACGAGGAAGTGATGGATTCGTTCGCGCCCGAGTACCCGGACGTGGACTACCCGAGCGCCGCGGTCGTCGCGCCCGAAACCGCCGACGACTACGGCGCGGACGCCTACGTCCTCTCGGGCGCGCAGGGGTTCGTCGGCCACGGCGCTGGCTTCAGAGACGCCATCACCGAGACCCGTGAGGCGATTCCGGCCGACAGCGCGCTCTACCTTCCGGGGGTCGCCACGCCCGCGAACGTCGCCACGCTGGTCTACGCCGGGGTGGACCTCGTGGACGCCGACCGAGCGGTCGTCGCGGGGACGCAGGGCGAGTACCTCACGACCGAGGGTCGTCACTTCCTCGAAGACCTCTCGGAACTCCCCTGCGCGTGCCCGGCCTGTCAGAAGCCGGTCTCGGAGTTCACCCGCGAGGACTGCGCCGAACACAACGAGAACGCCCTCCGCGCCGAGTTAGGCGTCGTCCGCGAGCGCATCCGCGCGGGCCGACTGCGCGACTACATCGAGGGACAGGCCCGCCACGACCAGTGGCTGACCGCCGCCTTTCGGGAGTTCGACCAGCAGTGGTCGTACCTCGAAGAGCGCACGCCGCTCATCCGGGACGCCGAACTCTCGGCCGCGACCGAGGACACCCTCCAGCGCGTCGAAATCAAGCGGTTCGCCGACCGCGTGACGACCCGGTACCGAAACCGGTTCGACAACCCTCTCGTGCTGGTCCCCTGTTCGGCGACCAAACCCTACAGCGAGTCCCAGAGCCACGGCCAGTTCCACGACGCCATCCAGTTCCGGGGCCACACCGTCTCGATGACCTCGCCCATCGGCGTCGTCCCGCAGGAACTCGAGTTGACCTACCCCGCCCAGCACTACGACTCGGTGGTCACGGGCCGGTGGTCCGAGGACGAAAAGCAGTTCGTCGCGGAGGTCCTCCGGCGCTACCTCGAACGCAACGACTACCCCCGCGTGATTGCCCACGTCCCCGAACACGGCTACCGCGACGCGTGCGAACGCGTCGAAGAGGAGTTGGGGATTGACTTTGAGTACACCGTCGAGGACCACCCCACCACGACCGAATCGCTCGGCAACCTGATGCGGACGCTCGACGGCGAACTCAAGTACGGCAAGCGCGAGCGCCAGCACAACACCGTGAAGGCCATCGCCGACTACCAGTTCGGCGACGGTGCCGGTGACGCCCTCTTCGACGGCATCCAGACCGAAGCGCGCTATCCCAAACTCCGCGTGCAGGACCGCGACGGCGAGCAACTCGCCGCGATGGTGCCCCAGTACGGCGTCCTCTCGTTCACCCTCACCGGCGCTCGCCGGTGGGTTGAGTCCGAGGCCCCGACCAAGCGCGTCGAAATCGACGCCTTCGCGCCCCACGGGAGCGTCCTCGCCCCGGGCGTCGTGGACGCCGACGACGACATCCGAGTCGGCGACGAAGTAGTCATCGAGGGACCGAAGGCGTTCGCGGTCGGCCGCGCCGAGATGTCGGGTCCCGAGATGGCCGAGAGTACGCGCGGCATCGCCACCACGGTCCGACACGTCGAGGAGAAGTAAGCCACGACGAACACGCCGCGATTCCGAACGGACGACGAAAAGGGGGACGCCCGGCTCAGATGCCGGAGAAGTTCTTCGGCGCGCCGGTGAGTCGGTAGACGTAAGCGCCGTCGGTCATCGGCCAGTTCAGTTTGCCACCGTTGCGAATCTCGAAGTGAACGTGGTCGCCGGTCGAGTTGCCGGTGGTGCCCATCGCGCCGATGTGGGTGCCCTTGCTCACGGACTGACCGTCCGAGACGTAGATGTCGTTGAGGTGGGCGTATCGAGTCTGATAGCCGCCGCCGTGGTCGATGTAGACGACGTTGCCGTATCCGGAGACCCAGCCAGCGTGCGAGACGGTCCCGCTACGCGCGGCGTGGATGGCCGTGCCCTTGTCGTTGGCGATGTCGAGTCCGCGGTGGTATCGGTCGCAACCGTCTCGGCAGTCCCAGTACGTCGAGGTGACGACACCCGTCGCGGGCAGGCCGAAGTCGGCGTGATTGGTGTACTGCTGGACGCAGTAACCCGTGTACCGATTGTAGTTACCCGAGTCGCCGTTGACCTGAACTTCCCACCACGTGTACCCGTCGCTGGACCACGGGCCATCGACGATGTACATCCCGGTGTTCTCGGGGGCCGTTCGCTTGACGCCGTAGTTCAGACCCGGGCCGGTTCGGATGTTGAGACCGGTCGACGTGTAGACCGAACTGCCGACCTGATGGGCCGCGGCCTCGCCCGAGGCCGCAACCGTCCCTGCGAGCGCTGCTGCGGTTCCGCCGAGGAACTGCCGTCTGCTGATGTTTTCTTCCATGTTTAGACCTCGCTCAAGAATTATTATGCACCATAATAAAATTTAGTATTTAGTCTATATCCCAATAAGATTAAATACGTCTGCTGATTTCATGCTTATGTCAACTAATCTCAAATTCGGTCCGGGCGTGTTCGGAGTGGTTCGAAACGCGACTCCGCGGCAGTGGGGTGTTCGACCGCCGAACTACCTATGGGGGTAGGCGATGTAATCGGATGCGACATGGCGACACCGCAACTGGAGTTCGACAGCGACGTACGGGGGCGAATCTACCGGTACGTCGAGCGCCACGGGTCGGCCACTCGCGAGGAGGTCCGCGACGCGGTTCGCGTCTCGGAGGCCGCCGAGTCCAAGCCCGCCCGGTCGGGGACCGAACCGTCGGTCCGCCTGCCGGTCGAGGAGTTCAACCGCCACGTCGCGGCGCTGACCGACGACGGACACCTCACCGAACGCGAGGGCCGACTCTCGGTCGAACCCGACGCCGAGTCGGAGTCTCACGAGACCGACGACTTCGAGTACGAGGTCCGCCCGGCGCGCGAGGACGACCGGCAGGCGGTCGCAGACCTCATCCGCGAGGTGGCCGACGAGGGGGCCATCGTCGTGGACGAGCGAGTGGCCGAGACCATCGAGCGCGACGGCGCGCTGATTCGGCGCAACGAGCGCGAGTCGCGGATGGTGTTCGTCGCCGAGAGAATCGACCGGGACGAGGACGACGGCGAGACCCGCGAAATCGTCGGATGGGTCCACTTGCAGGGGTTCGAACTCCCGGCGCGGGACCACACCGTCGAACTCACGGTGGGGGTCGCCCCCGAGTACCGAGAGCGGGGAATCGGCGGCACGTTGCTCGAACGCGGCATGGCGTGGGCCGACGAGGGAGACTACTTGAAGGTGTACCAGAGCCTTCCGGCGACCAACGACGAGGCGCTCGACTTGCTCGACGAGTACGGGTGGACCCGCGAGGCGACCCGCGCGGACCACTACCGAGTCGAGGGCCAACTCGTAGACGAGGTGCAGATGGCCAAGCGACTGGACGATTGACTATCGCTGGGCGAACACGCCGAGGACGAGACCCGCGAACAGGCACGCGCCGACGAGCGCGCTCGCGCGACCGGCGAGAATCGCGGTCTGCGAGGCGACGAGCGACCCCGCCAACTCCGCGAGAAGACCGACCCCGGCCAGCGCGACGGACGCCAGCGCGGTCCGGTCGGACGCGCCGGGGAAAGTGCCGACCGTGGGCGGGTAGAACTGGTAGGTCGCGCCGACGATAGTCAGGCCGAGGAACCCGAGGACGTTGAGTCGGAAGTGGGTCTCGACCAGCTCGAAGCCCGTCCCCGAGAACGCGAAGTGGAGACCGACCAGCACGCCGAGGACGCCCGACGCGACTCCGGCGAGGACCGCGTAGAAGCCGACTCGACGGCGCTCCGAGCGCACGAACAGCGCGGCGTAGGCCGCCGCGAATCCGACGACGGCGGTCGCTTCGAGGACCGCCCCGGCCCGGAACCACGCGCCGCGGTAGAGTCCCCACGAGAGGACCGCCGGACCCACCGCTCCGGCGGGCAGGACCACCGCGACCAGCGAACGCGGCGGCGAGGCGACCAGAAACCGGGGGAAGAGTCGGAACCCGACGGCGAAGACGAGGAGCGCGGCGGTACCGGCGGCCAGCAGGTGGGCCGTGCGTGCGAACCCGAGCGACTCGAATCCGGGGACTCGGAGGTGCAGGGACAGCGTGGCGTAGCTTCCGGCGAGCAGGTACGCGAGGACGACCGGCACGAAGGCGTTGGCGAAGCGGTCCACCGGCCTGCGGTCGGCGTTGGCGTCGCTCGTGCCGGTCTCGCGGCCGGTGGGGTCGTCGCGAAGGGTCCACGCCAGCGCCGCGACGAAGACGGCGACCCCAGCGGCCCACAGGACCGCGCCGACGGGTCCGAGGGCGTCGGGGACGCCAGCGAACGGCGCGGCGGCGAGTCCGACCGCGCCGACCGCCGTGAACGGGAAGTGAACGGCGGGAGCGCGTTCGAGCGCGAGCGACCGGTCGAAGTACGAGGGCACCAGCGAGTAGGCCTTCCCGAAGACGGCGTGGAGGACGAACCCGTGGACGGCGAGGGTCACGCGGACGTGCCCGTTCGCTCCGGCGAGGGCGGCGACCTGCCACGCGACGAGAAAGAGCGCGCTCGCGGCGACGAACCGCCGCGACCACCGCGTCACTCCGCCCGCGCTCATCGTGGCCCGTCCGCCCCCATATCAACAGCAGAAGATGAACGGGTACATGAGTCCCACCCGGTCGCCGTCGGCGAGGCGGGTGTCGAGACCGTCGAGGTGTTCGTTGAACGTGCCGTTGACGGCGACGCGGGCGTAGGTCCGGGTCTGGTCGCCCTCGGGGTTCTTCTCCCACGTTCCGGGGAGGTCCTCGGGCGGGTCGGCCCATCCGCTGGTGGACGCCTCGGCTTCCGTCTCGGCGACGAGCAGGTCCCGCACGTCGTACTCGGCGAAGAAGGCGTCCAAGAACGCCCGGAGCGTGGTCCCCTCGAAGGTGTACTCCAGTCGCGGTTCGCCGACCTCCGTCCGGACGTGGCCGGTGCATCGAACCTCGACGGTGGTCTCGGTCGGGGTCGCGTCCCGTCGCTCCGTCGTTCGGTCGGTCGCCTCGGCGGTCCGCGTCTCTCCGGCGGTCATGTTCGACCGTACGCGCTCCGTCGGGGTATACGTCGGTGCGAACATGTTCGGATTGCGGTCGGCGTCGCGGTCGGTCCGGAGACGAGGTTCGAGTTGCGTACGTAATTGCTATATAAACATACTTATTGCTTAAAGAAAGGTGTAGTTGTCTCTACCGTCGCGGTCAGTAGTCCGCGGTCAGTCGTCCCCAGTCGAGTCGCAGGTAGTGGTAGAGCGTCCCGGTCAGGCCCGACTTCGCGACCCGACGCCCGGAAGTCTTCGCCAGCACGCTGGGGTGGTAGCCCGTCGCCCACTCCCGGCCGAGTTCGCGGCTGAACGCGGTGTCCTCGTTGGGCACGTTCGGAAAGCCGCCCGACGCGAAGTAGGCGTCCCGGCGGACGAGGCAGTTGAATCCCGGCAGGACGGGCCGGTCGAGTCGCGGGAAGGCGTGGTTGATGGTCGCCTCCACGAGTTTGGCCCGCGCCGGGCCGACCATCCGACACCGCGAGGACGCGGCGGCGAGGTCCGTCCCGCGCGCGAACCCGACCATCGCGTTGAGGTAGTCCGGCCGGACCACGGTGTCGGCGTCCACGAACGCCAACCAGTCGCCGTCTGCTCGCTTCGCGCCGCGGTGTCGGGCGTCCCCGATGCCCGGTCCGAGTCCGTCGCCGCCGTCGGCGGCGGGCCGCGGCTGGTGGACCACCGCGGCGTCGTAGCGCCGGGCGATTTCCGGAGTCGCGTCGTCGCTGTCGCCGTCCACGACGACGACTTCGAACTCGCGGGCGGTGCGCTGGTCGCGGATGCTCTCCAGCGTCGCGGGAAGCGACGCCTGTTCGTCTTTCGCGGGCACGACGAAACTGACCAGCGGGTCGGGCATGGGTGGTGCGTCGGGATGTAGACGAGTTACCGAGGTGTGAGGTTCGCCGGGAAGGAGTAAGGGTCTTTTCGCCGGAGCGGGTAGACCGAAGTGGCCGATGACGAGGCACGCGCTCCGAACTGGTCTCGGCAACCAGTCGTGACGAGCCCTATGAGTGCCGAGGCCGAACTATTACCGACTCTTTAGCTCTCTCGTTCAGCGTAGAATAATAGACTGCAAACAGCAGCGCACGGCGTGAGTACCTGGGCTAACTACTTTCGGTATACCACTAATTCAAAGAGAGCCGCTAAATCGAATCCACAATTGGGGTCCACAGTTGAGACAATGTTTCAGACATCGATGAAGCAAGCTCGTTAATATGAGTGTGAGAACTCAGACGCAACTTTGCGTTCACGGTACCCGTTCGCTGCTACTTACGGAGAGTCTTTCGGAAGGTTAGTCTTCTAATTCGACTTTAGACATGGCGTTTAGAATGTTCTCTGCTCTCCCTACCCCAATTCCGTCGACATCGTCCATCATTTCGTTTAATTCATTAACGAGTTGCGTCTTCACCTTGGTCAGTGTCCATCCTTGTTTTTCCAAATTTTCTGCGTATGTCCCCGCAATTCCCTCGACATCCTCCCAAGACTCCACTCGGTCGGATTCCTCAAACCCGGTGAAGAATTGTCCCCATTTCTCTGCTGATATTCCGAGCAGTTCCCGACTCTTCATCTGATTCATATACTCCTGGAGCGGGGTGATGTGCTTGATTGATTTCGACCTAAACCGTCCATAGTTCCCGCCTGAATCCTGTTCGGCGTGGTCCTGGACAAAGTCACTCTTTGCGTTTGGATAGGGGCTGATATCGCCTTCGGGACGCTTGATGCTTTTATCGGGCTTGTCAGCGTCCCAATTTTTCAATTCTTTCCAGTAATAATCGACGAACAGAGAGGCGAACTTGGCTGGCATAATGAAAGGGCGGAAGATTTCGGGCGAACCAGTGACGAGGTTATCCAAGACCCATGGGTAAACGACGAGCAAATCTTGCGGCGCACAGGCATCAGGTGTCGTTCCGAATCGGAAGCTCGGGTCGCCCTCTTTTGCGAGCAAGTAGAATCCTTTTAGTTCAATACCGATGACCGGGTCTTCGTCCGGAACTGGACCTTGAAACACAATGTCCGGGAATGTTTGTGACTGGCGAACGAAGTCATAGTTTTCATATCCCGATGGGAAGTCTACCTCCTCCGACTTGAGTGAATTGAGTGTTTCAGTCACTTGATTTTCTACAGATGACGCCAATACCTCGTTCAAGCCGAAAACATCGGTTGCGTCTAGTCCCTCAATATGTACGTCGCTCTCAAAATCGGCTGGGACTTGTTCAAGCAAACTAGGAAGAATCTGATACAGTTCGGAATGTTCTTCGTACCAATCTGTATCACTAACTGGTACGTACTCGTCAGCTTTCTCGTACTCTTCTAGATATTCCTCCCAACCAACATCTATCGCCATTAGGGTCGAGAAGTTGGCGAGGTGAAATAAACCCAATGGATAGAGACTTCCTTTATAAGCCTATTTAGATGGGTTATTTTCATCGATACGGAACCCGTATTACATTGCAACAAAGCAGACGTCCGCTACGTTGAAGAAATAAAGTGACAAGCCCCCTTAATGTAGGCTGTTTGACTGATGCCGAGGCGGGGATTTTGTGGACTTGGCACCACCAACAAGGCTTTGTTAGCATAGATAAATAGCGAGCGTAGGACGGGAGTTTTTATATGAAGAAGCGTCAAGCCCCAATTGAATAATGAACCGAGAGCGCATTGAGGAGGTCGATTTTCGATGAATCGTCAACAGAAAGCTGAGAAAGGGCACTATCTGGAAGAGGGGGTTGAAATCTATCCAGGTGACGTTGCTGAATGCTACGAAGACTGGGAAACTCCGGTTACGATAATCTCCGACGGAGCATATGGCACTGGATTGTTTCCGGATGAACCCGATGAAATAGATGCGGTTCCTGAATGGTACGAAAATCACATAAAAGCATGGAGCGAGCATGCAACTCCCCAAACGACTCTCTGGTTTTGGAATACTGAGGAAGGCTGGGCTGAGGTTCACCCTTACTTGAAAAAGCACGGATGGGAATATCGCGGCTGTAATATCTGGAATAAAGGTATGGGACACATCGCGGGGAACTCAAACACCAAGAAGCTTCGAAAATTCCCGCAAGTTACCGAGGTTTGTGTCCAATACGTCCGAGAAGCTGAATTCGAGGGTCCAGATGGTGAGGAAATGGATATGCAGGAGTGGGTTATTAACGAATGGTCTCGGTCGGGGCTGACACAACAAGAAGCGAATGATGCTTGTGGTGTCGCAGATGCCGCATCCAGAAAATATCTCACAAAAGGAAATCTCTGGTATTATCCTCCGCCGAAAAGAATGGAAGCCATGGCTGAATACGCGAATGAACATGGCGACCCCGCGGGGAAGCCCTACTTTGCGCCGGACGGAGAGAATCCTGTCGACGCTGAGGACTGGAAAAAATACCGGGCAAAATTCGACCTCGATGCAGGAATCACTAACGTTTGGGAAGAAGGTCAAGTGAACGGGTCCGAACGCGTACTTGAGGGTACTAAGGCAAAGCACATCAATCAGAAGCCATTGCGACTGATGCGGCGAATTATCAAAGCATCTACCGACCCGGGTGATATTGTCTGGGAGCCTTTCGGAGGATTATGCACCGGAGCGGTCGCTGCTAAGCAACTCGGACGAAAGTGCAGGTCCGCAGAAATCGTGGATGAATTCTATGATGCTGCTACCGAACGATTAGCGACTACTGAGCTAAATTCGAAGCGAGAAGATGCACCATCGGACGAGCAGATGGACTTAGGAACGTTTGATAGTTCTAACTAGTACGAATCCATCTGCTTTTGCTGGCCGAGATTTCCATCGAGCAAGTCCTGGGTTGCATTTTCATCCTCTTGACGAATTGCGCTTCGCCAATCAACGATTGTACGTCCAGCAAATAGGCTATTCATCACCTTGTCATCGAAATCATCCAGAGGAGTATGCTTCAGACGTGCTAATTTAGCAAAATTCGATTCTTGACGATACTCGAATTCTGAGTAGAGGCGACCAAGCTTTCGATGGTATTCGAAAGAGGAATCGTATTCGTCCGTCTTTAGAGCCAAGTCCTCTGTAAGCTGCTCTGCTTCTTCGATGCGCTCTTCATCATCCTCCTGAAATCGATGACCTCGAACATTTGATTGTTGAAGATTTCGCGTCCGGTTCGAGGTGTCTTGAGGTTCCATGACAAGGTACTGTGGTGGGTCATGATACTTATCATCCCGAGACTGCGCTACCTCTAGCGCGTCATCGACGAAGACATCAACTATCTGTGGTTCACCATATATGACCCACTCTGGAAGCCATGCGAGGATTGCTATCTTTGTCAGACCATCCTGTAGATGTCGCTGCGTTTCTCGAAAACGGCCGGTCATCTCTGTTGAAAGAGGATACCATGCTTTAATTTCAATACCTGGTTCCCCTCCATCTATTCCTTTTAAAACGACGTCAGGGAACTCTGGGTCCTGTCTCTCCCACCTCGCTCCATCAGGTAGGTCCATATTTTCATTGAGATATTCGGCAATGCGGAATTCGATAGTATTAGCAACAATTGGGGTGATTTTGTTGATTACCTGAGACAGCTCAACAGCTTCGTCTGTCGTTTCAGGTTTGCCCACATCTAGAACATCATATGTCTCTCCTTTGACCTCTTTCAAAGATTCTGCGGCTGCATCCAGATAATCATGAGGGTCCATAGCACAAAAGGAACAAGTATTCCACATGAATCCGTTGATTTGCGTCCCATGCTTAAATCTCAATTTGGCCTGTCTTATTCGATAGATTCCTTTCTATCCGAGTCCGCTATCGGTCACTGTACGAAGCGTAACGGGACTCAGACGCTAACGCATTGCTTCCGAGTCTGAATATCAGTCATCCTCTGGACGGTGGACTCGGTCGACAGGCGAGAGACTGTACGCTGAGTAACGGTGATGGTGCCACTCATGGGAGGACTTCCTGCAAAATTTGGCCGGACGTCATTTCATTAACAGTCAGAGGTTCGATGAACAGGCGAATCCCAGTCACAATCAAGATGAGTATTGCGAGACTGACTGCTGGTGAGAGAAGGGTCCCAATGATACGCATCTCGGTTGTTTCGGGGTAGTAGTCGGCGTCCCTGTGTCTGAACCAGATTATTCCTGTAATCAGTACCGAGGTTGCTGCGATAAGAAATTGTCCTGAAGAGCGCGGGTAGCCGAGAATCGAGATTATCGCTAATCCTCCCCAGACGACGATGAGAAGCCAGAACGCTAGTTGTAGCTTCTCGACAGCCCACTTTCGACGCTTTTCGGCGTACTCGACGTAGCTCCCTCGTCGGTCATCGAATCGGCTGAAGTCGAACAGATGGCCCGAGAAATCCTGAATTGTCTCGGAGTAGACCTCGAAGTCATCATTGCTCTCGCTTATCAGGTCGTCCAGTTCGTCGATTCGGGTTTGGATTGTTGGGAAGTAGAACAGGAGGACGCCGGAGATAACGAATATCGAGAACGGGAGCACCATATCCACGTTGGACCACCGGACGACGAGAAAGAGATTAGCGAATACTGCTCCGAGGAGCGCCAGCACCACTTTCTGAATCTCTGAAGTTAGGCTCCGTGTCGTCTCTGAGACAGTACTCGTAACGTCGGCGGTGAATACGTGGGCGTCTTGGATGGCATCGTTGAGGTCATCGAAATTCTTCTCGATGGCCTCCTCTTCCAAGAACGTGTAGAACTCACGAACCTGCGCCGTTTTCCGGGGCAGGTCCTCGAACGAATCACATTCTTCGACGATGCTACGGTGCCAGAAGTCTCGATACGTGTTCCGTGTGCCCTTCTCCACAAACGACTCATAGAACTCGTAAAGCGCCGCTAGTTCATCTACTGAATATCCTTGAACGGCATCGGTGAAGGCCTCCCCGTCGATTTCGTCGCTGACGGTTTTACGGCGTGTTTTGATTTCGAGTTCCAAGACGTCCTCAGTCAATCTCACTCGCTTTGAGACTCCGGCGAAGACGCTGTAGACGAACACTGACGAGAACAATTCTCTCGCCTTAGGTGTGCTAAAGAGCGAAGGAGACACTACCGACAGTTCGGGTCCGGCTTGGAGCATATCTCGGTCTCGGTCCATGAGCGTTCGATACTGACTCACGTTGAAATCGAGGTCCTCCGGCTCCGAGTTGAGCAAGGAGCTAACGGAGTGGAACTGAAGCAGTGATTCGTACTCTGGTTCGATTTCTTCGTAGAATACAAAGACTGGAGGATTTCGTTCATCGAAGAACTCGTCGGCAACTGTTGCGTAATCTGAGGTATGCTGGTCTAGCCAACTTCGAAGCCGCTCCTCCTCTGTCCAGAATGAAATTGAGATGGAGGTAGTGTTATCTAACTCCGGTTCGAGTCGGTCCCCAATCTCTGATTTGTCTATGATACAATCTACGTATAGAGATATCGACGCCGTCCCGGACCATTCAAGCAGAAAATCAGCTAATCTCCCAGCTTCGTCATCACGGAGGATGTCCCCGACGACTCGACGCCAGTCTTGAATATCTACGTCTTCGGTATCGTACGCTCTTTGGAGGGTGTCGAAACCAGAGTTGTGTATTCGAAGGCTCCCACCAGATTGGATAATCGGCTGCTCTCCGGTTCTATCCGTGTGGAATGTCACTTCAAAATCGTTGAAATAAGCTCCCTCCTCGTGGGCTAGCTGCAGGATTCCACTAAGCGCATCCTCAGAAAAATCGGAGACGGGGCTATCGATATCGATTATCCGAGACTCTTCTGTAATCTCTCGACCTTCCCACATCGGGGAAAGCTGAGAGAGGTGCTCTTCTATTTCGGTCATTACTGAATGTCATCGAACGAATCGTACTCAGACAGGTTCTCTAGAATCTCTTTCCGGTAGTCTCCGCCACCGTGCCCTGTAACCGCGACATTAGGTTCATTTCCGGGGATGACGACGTAGTACGACCCATCGTTGACGAGGAAGATATTGCGCTCTAGTACGTCTCGAAGGGACACACGAATATCGATGCCTGAGATAGTGATTGTGACTTGTCCTTCCAACTTCTCATCATCGAGGTCTCGCCGGATGTCATCGAAGTCATCCACGCTCTGAGCTTCGGATAAGGGGTTCTCATCGTCGCCTTCTTCCACGTCTTCGACTATCCATTCGTTCAGAACCTCGTTATTGGTCTTTGTGTCTTTGAGTCCAAGGAATTTCCACCAGTGCTGTGCATAGTAGCTTTTCTGGTATATTCCAGCCTCGTCTGGCCGTGCTTCGTCAAGCGAGTAGTTGACTCTGGGATAGATGACGCCCTTCTTCAGTTCGTCTTCGATAATCTCACTGATTTGGGAAAGCCCCACCTCATCATCCGGTTCGTAGACGTCCTCGTATGGCGCTTTGATTATCGCAAGCAACTCGTGCCCTTTGTGGGAGAATGGAACTACAATGAGAATACCCGGCTCCGAATTAGCCGCTTTGAGATATCGTTCCGCTAAATTGCTCAGGTTGGCTTCAAACTCGTCACCGTCCTTGAGTTTCGTCAGCAACGATTTCTCAGGGTGCTCATCACCTTCGGCAACATCGCTATAATCGAACTTGTGAAGTCGAGCAGTCGGCTTATTTGCTGAGAAGCTCTTTTCGGCGAGAGAGCCGAGCATACTTTGTGTCGCCTCTGTGGCGTCCTCGAAGTCCTCGTCGTCCATGTCGGACTGACTGATGTTCGAGAGGATGTCGTAATCGCCGTCCTCCTTGCATTGAACGACGCCAATCTGGGCGGCATCTACCATGTTGACTATAACCAATCAATCAGAGCTACAAATATGTTCATATCACAGATATAATAAGACAAAACTCGCAGCCCCACATCAAGTAAGTAATTTGATATTCGTTCCAGCCGTCTCTCTGAATAGGTCCTACTGCCGCCGCTAGTTCTAGCAGCGACGGCTTTGGCCGGGATACTACGATGACAGATTCAGACAGCGACGAGCACGGCGAATCGCGCGGCATCCAGATTGGTGGCATTCATATCGGCCCCTTAGAGTACAGATTTCTCAAACTCGTCGTCTACGCTATCATTGGACTGTTTCTCTGGCCGTATCTTCTATTGCTGTACATCTACATCACAATCCGTCGATTCAACAAGGGTATCCTCGAGGTCTCGAAGAAAGCTAAAGCCACGCTACAAGAGGAGTACGAAGCTGGCTACGAGGAGGGGAATTCTGAGGACTGATTCACGTTTCGAGGGTAGAAGACTGTACGGAAGTCCCCGTACTCGGCGCTGAAAATCCGTTTCTCCCTGAATGAATCATCTCTATCGAGTGTTGTGGGGACTGCGTGAGAAGACGACTGATGAAGACCTACGGCAAATCTTTGCCAGAGGTACTGGCCTGCGTGTTCGGCGGCGATTAGGCTATGTCTCTTCCCTTATTCTCGCTGTGTCGTTCTTGCAGAAGGTGGGCTGCAAGTTCACCATCAATCTCGCCGTTCATCAGTAGCTCACCGATTTCCTCATCACTGTACTCACTGATGTCTCGCGTCTCATCGAGGACGAGTCTTGTTTCGACGTTGAACTCTACATCTACTTCGACGCGGTTTTCGGATTCCTTTCGGGCTAACTTCTCTTCCGCGTTTGTAACCGCTTCCTCCAGGTAGTCTTTGAAATCGAGGTTCTGTTCTTTCAGAGCGAGATATGTGAATTCGAGTGCAGCGATGATTCCTCGATGGAGGTTTCGGTCATCGGGTAAGTCCTCGAACACGCTTCTCCGGTCGCGTTCTTCTAACTCATCAATGAGTAGTCTGAAATCCAAATAGGCGCTGTAGAGCCGCTTTCGGATTCGAGACCGAGCGACTCGTTCTGCGGAGCTTTTCGGTACGATTCCAGCACCGCTCCCGAGGTAGTTGCGGTCTTTGGTGCTGAGGATGCCGCGTTCTCGTTCGCCGTCAGATGCCATACGATATTCTATTACGGTGAGCCTAATGAAGCTACTGAAATAGCAAATACCGAACAAACCATATCATATTCTATTACGCCGTAATACTTATTGCATACGCCATCATAGAGGTAGATGAGTCGCGCAGAGAATCGCGGCTCAAGACGAGAGAGCGAAGACGAGACGACGGCTAGCGACGAGCTTGATGATAAGCTGCGAGATTACAGAGAGGCATCTCCAGCTTTCGCTCTCCGTCGAACCAAGGAGAAAATCATGGCAACAAAAACCACCGCAACCGAGAACCGAACCGACGTACAGAGAGCGGAGACTGAAGAAGACGTCATTCGCATTAACGACTTTTTCAATCTTCAACAGATTATTCAGGAGCTCCACTCGTTCACCTTCCGAGATAACCTTATCCGAGCGTTCGAACGCGACGACCGCGAACTCTACTACACGGAGGCGGGCGGAGAAATCACAGCCGGACTGATGGTCTGGTGCGAGTCTCGAATCCTAGAGGAAGACGAAGCTCAAATTCGACTCACGGCAACTCACCCTGAGCACCGAGAACAGGGTCTCGCCCATACTCTCGTTTCGACGGCTATCGAATTCGCTCGACAGCACGAGAAAGAGATGATGAAGGCCGAGACTGATGCGAACAGTCCAGCGGTCGCTTTCTGGGAGGCCTGCGGCTTCAAAAAAACCTCCTTCCGCGAGACGAAGAACGGTCGCAAGATGGTGATGATGGTTAGAGAGCTATAGATAGTTCTCAACCAACACGCTCCGCCCGAAGAACACACAACTCCGATTATTCCAACTATGACTCAAAGCAAAGAAGGCGCTGAAGAGAGCAACGACATTCAATTGAAAACGGTTAGCTCAGAGGACGAGCACGCTCGCCTGTGTGAATTCTTTGAGATTCATCGGAACATTGGCGAACTAGAGACACCATGGATGACCCCCGACATCGAGGCACCCATAGAACGAACAGATGGAGATTTTCTCTATACTGAAGAGAACGGTGTTATCAGTTCAGGTGCCCTGATTCAGTACGAAAGCTCTAACCTCAACTCAGATGAAGCTCGCATTCTCCTCTTCGCAGTCCATCTCATCTATTCGTCTTCAGAATCGACAGACAGAATCTTAGAAGAGGTCGGGGCAGCTGCTCGTTCAGAGGGGAACGCAAGGATGACTGCTATATCGCCAAATGACGAGGATGCGAAAGAATTCTGGCGTCGTAATGGATTCTCTTCTCACCAGAAAGGGTCAGACGCAGTAATCATGATTACGGGGGTGTGAATTATGAGTAAATCCAGTGCCAGCCAGCCTTCAACGGGCACAGCCACCAAATCCACCTCGGGGTCTCGAACTCCCAGTAAGCTGGAACCCCATCCTGCGAATCAGCGGATATACGGAGAAATCGACTTAGCGAGCGACTTCATCAAGAGTATTCGCTCAGAGGGAATACTCTACCCGGTCATCATAACCGGCAATGGCCAACTTATTGATGGGCACCGGCGGGTTCTTGCATCCAAGTACCTCGGGTTTGATGAGGTACCTGTTCAGGTCAAATCGTTCTCTGATTCGCTTTTGGAGCGGAGAGCGATTCTTCACCACAATAAACAGCGTCAGAAGACCTTCTCTCAGGTGGTTAAGGAAGGAAGAGAGCTTGAGGAAGTAGAGAAAAAGCTCGCTAAGAAAAGACAGGGGACGCGTACGGACCTCGGCCAAGCCCTTCAGAATGAGAAATCTGGTCGAACCAGAGATATCGTAGCCGAGGCTATCGGAATTGGGTCCGGTGAAACCTACAGAGTCGCTAAAAATATCCTGGACAAAGCAGAGGACGGTCACAAGAAGGCCAAATTAGAGGTGGAGGAGCTAGATAAGGGCAATCAGAGTATCCACGGGGCGGATAGAGCCATCGAGAATTACGAGAAAAAAATAGAAAATGAAGACCAAGTTACTTGGAAAGAGATTGAACAGCTAGATTCGCGTCTTCTCACTTATACTGACTGTGTGAATCGGTTCTTCATCAACCTCAGTAGCGGCGTGAAAGAGAACGGACCATGGTACTCCATTATCGGGTCTGCTCAGAATCATATGAAGGACAGTGATGACTTTGGTTCGAGCTACCGGGCGTGCACAGACCAGTTCGGCAAGAGTAGTCTTAGATACGTCTTCTTATATCTGCTTGAAAAGTATGGGCACGTCTCTCTGGAGGGGGATATCTCTGATTCGGACTCTCCCGATGCTGAATCTCTCGCCAATCGAAAACCGTCCTCGGGATTACTCTCCGAGATGCTTCACGAGGAGGAGATGACGCTGAAGGAAGTGGCGATGAGATTCGGAGTCAACCGTCATCTAATACTATTCTGGATGTGGGAGGAGGACACTCCTGCAAAGAAAAAGCACCTGCATCATTCGAAAACAGGGAAGCTTGACAGCCTTAGACAGAATCAGCCATAACAGGCTCCCTGTCGCCTTGCATTAACCCCCTTCAGGTGGGCCGTACAGAGATTCTGTCTTTACTGTCGCCATTATCCACAGTCCGCCTTTATAGTAGAACAGTAGCTAGTTCTAGATTATTATATTCCAAGCTTCGTTCGCATCTCCGGGTCGATAAGATTCTCTAGTCCGTCAAGATAGTAGTACGTCCTTGATGAGCCTGGTTCGTTGACTCTGATTACCGTGCCGTTCTCCTCATACCAATTTCGGGCACGTACCGCTGCGCTCGTACCTCTATCAAACGAATCGTGCTCAACTATCTCTACTGTGCGAGCGATTCCAAGGTCAAGGAGAGCACAATAGTAATTCTTACGTGTAATATGGCTGGCTGCAGGTCGCTCCTCGTAAGGGAGTTTTGGGGACGGAGGCTGATAATAGTCGTCGTGTGTTGCAAATTCGAGCGTGAGTCTTTGATAGAGTTCTCCAGCTTCAGTCCATTTTCGAGGACCGTTCACGTCTGCTGTTGGATATTCCCGACAAGCTCGGTCCATCAACTGCTTTACGAGCATTCGGTCTCCTTGCATCCACCAACCAAGATAAGCTACCAAGGACGCTTCTGCTCTTGACCGGTCATCGAATTCGGCATCACGATATCTCCCCTCCCAAAGCGCCTCGATTTTTTCATCCTTGGCGCTCTTCTTCATCTTCCTCAGACGCTTCTCAACATCAAAATCGGTCTCAATTTCCTCATCACCCATCCAATCTGATACTGTTGATTCCGTTGACTGAGGTTCTGCTGGCTCTTCTAAGCAGGCGTTGAGGTCCTCGATGCTAATCGTCGCTATCGGTAGGTCGTAGAGGATTTCATACCGTCCTTCTCCTGTCCGTGAGCAGTCGTGATTCTCTTTCGTACACTGCTTAAGCTCAGTTCCAGGTCCGACGACATACTCATTGTATGCACGTATCTCGCCCCATGGCTCTGTAGAGTTGGAGACCGGCTCCTCTATCTGGTAGTAGCGGTGTTTTCCCCCGTGTGCGCTTTCGACGGTGAGGGTTTTCGGGAGTGAATGGAGAGCATCGGGGGCCTCTGCTCCGTCTCGGTAGTCATCAATATCAAGGAATACCAACCCGCTTCCGGCATAGACCCCGTAACAGTCGTCGACGTCATCCGGTGGAAAGTGAGTGTGACTGATTGGTGCTTTCTTACCCGGTTGAAGCTGGATGAACCGATAGGCATCGATATCGGCCTCTTCAAGCCGCCTACTGAGTATCTTGATGGGATGATGGGCAGATTCGGCCGGTGCGTTCTTATTGGAGGATAGCGACGAGCTATTTGTTGAGGGCATAGTTGGTCGGGTGGCGCAGAATTCTATTCGAAAAGCGGTCCCACAATTGACGGGCCAGCAGAGGTAGGATGCTTCTGGCCCAAGCCACTTCTCGGAGCATCTACGTCTCCTCAGATTCGAGAGACTTGGCTGCTCGACGCAGATACTCGCTCCAAGATTCTCCATTCTGCTTCGTTCGCTTTGCGGCGTCTCTATCCTCGGGATAGACGTTGATGGTGGTATAGTCGTACTTCACGTCCGGCCGAAGAGAGTGGAGTATGTAACTGTTATGCTGGACTGAATCGATAAGGTAGAGACGTACGGCAAAAATTTGCCAAAAGTGTTCGGAGCGCACAGGCTGGTGTACCTCAGACGGGTCTCAGAGACGTTTAGTGGTGGTCTCTGTCGATTCCCCCTCTTATACTATATTGGGTATTGGAACTCAACAACGATTTGCCGTAGGTCCTATTCAGGGTTCAGTACTTTCGTCACGATGGACGGTCCTTCGTAGGCTTCAAGAATTCTCTCGGGGTCATCTAGGTCGGGAGTCGTCGGCTGGCTCAACTCCCATCGAATCCAGTCCTCAAAACCCTCCTCGATGCTTTCGACCACGTCGCCATCCTCAATGATACCGAGGTCGTGTAGCTCGCCGGCGTGGTACATCTGAAAGAGAATCCGCATTAGCTATTCCTCGTCCTCTGTCAGCGGAACGGCGTTGATGTAGTGATTGTTGAATGCCTCTCTCAGTCGCTCCTCATCATCCAAATCGTACGCTCCCTTCACCGTCGCCTCAAGCTCGCCAGTTGGGTCCTCGATTATCTCGCCGTCAGTAATCCTTCCGAGAACATCCCAGCCGTCTCGGTCCTCGTTGAGTCCCAGAAAGAGCAATGCCACGTCGAATCACCGTATTCAGTAATCGCTCTGTTCCATCATAAGACTCCCGAGCAGCGGACTGATTCAGCCTCTCTTGGTCTGAGACGGCGTGGAGGTCCACGCTGAGAGAACGGAGAACGCGACCACCATCAATCGAATATCAGTCATCATCGAGGACAGCAACCCGTTCTCTGGAGCAATCACGCACACTAGGGGACACCCATTGATTGATAGAGAAAATCTCGGGACTCCACGGTCCAAGCCAGCGTAGGACTGAGTGTTACCTATCGGGAGCAGAGAGCCGTTTGAGGATAACCGAGAGTCAATCTATTCAATTCGCTCAGAAATGTGTGAGCAGTTGAGGGACTACTACCACCGTACAGTCTTCGAGATTCAGAGTCGAGTGTCGAGCCCAGAGTCTTGAACCCAGTCTCGATATTCGTCGTCGCTCAGGTCCTCAACGACTCGCAGCGACTCTTCGCTATCGTAGTTCGCCATGACGTACCCGTTCGAGTACGACGAAGCAATGTACCGGAGTAGTTCGCGGCCATCCGTGTACTCGCTGATGATTGGGTCGCGTTCGTCCTGAATCCGGTCTCGAAGAGATTCAGCCGTCGGTGTCTCACCTATCACTTTACCCTCAATGGTGACTCGGGCGACCTCCTCAGGGTCCTCCCATGGGTTTCTGTAGATGACGACTTCGACCATGCTTCTGTCTTCTACAACCCGATTTCTTTGATGCAGTTCAGGTACTCTTCTTTCGCATCATCCCGGTCTACCCTGGTGTAGATATCCATCGTCTCGGTCTTGGCGTCCCCACGGATGTATTTCAGAATGTACGGCTTCATCCCCTGCTTGCGCATCAGGGTCGTGAAGACGGTTCGGAAGGTGTGAGGTGTGAACTTCTTCTCGAATCGTCGTTCCTCCTTGGGGGCGACGCCGGCGCGGTCGGCGGCGGCTTTCACCTCTCGTCGAATTCGTTCCTTACTGAGACGTCCTCCCAGATTGCTCGTGAAGAGATACGGAGAATCGGAATCGACGTTGATGAACTGATAGCGTTTGATAGCGTAGATTGTCTCGTCGTCAATGGGTACTACAGTCTGACCTCCGCCTTTGCGTTCTCGGAGTCGGATGAATCCCTTCTCTAAGTCTACGTCGTCCTCTTCGATTGAGAGAGCTTCGAGGAGACGGGGTCCCGTTTTCGCTAAGATGATGGCTACAGTTTTGTCTCGTGGGTCTGGAATGGCATGGATGAGTTTACAGGCATTCTCCCACGTCGCACAGTCCGGTCGGTCAGGGCGAACTCGAGATATCTCCTCCATCACGACCGCAGAGGGGTTACTCGTGATAGACTCGAACTCGTCCCGTTTTAGCATATAATTGTAGAAGCTGGAGAGGACTTCGAGATACTTCTTTTTCGAGTTCTGCGAGACACCTCGTTCGTCTAAGGCGATTACGTAATTCTCGACGTGTCCTGTTTTGATTTCGTCGGGATTGAGGTCTGGGAATTGGTCGTGATAGAACTCACGGAGAACCCGGCTGTACGAGTTGAGTGTTCTCGTACTGCGGTCTGTTGCCTTCTTCCGGGTGATGAAGTAGTTGACCTCGTCGTGCTTATTCTCATAGATTTTCGATGAACCGGGTTCGGCTCCCATGTTAGTTCCCCTCCTTGAGCCGCCAGCCGTGCCCACGCTGGAATTCAACCTGCCCATTCTCGGCTAAGGCGTACAGCCGGTTCTCGATTTGTCGTTGGAGGTGTTGGGTGACATCATCACTAGCAGAGACACGCTCTATGAGTTCGTCTAGTGACTGGTACTGTTGGTCGAGAACGCGCGTAACGAGGTCATCAATACTGAGGTGAGTTCGACCACCGCCGCCTTGCTGAGCCTCTTCGAGTTGCGTTTGGAGGTCATCGATTTTGTTCTGGAGTTGCTTGACCGTCTGGTCCTGCGTCTGGATGAAGGGTGCGCCGCTGTCCCGATACATCCGGGCTTCCTGAATCAGGTCGTAGAGGTACCGGCTGAGGCTGGACCCTTCGTGTTCGGCTTCTTCCCACCATTCCTCTTTGTGCTGTTTGGCGGGGAAGAGTTCTGCTCGGGTCGTATTCTCGTGAAGCGTTTGGAAGTCCCGTTCGTCGCTGGGGCTGTCCATAGACGTCTCTGTCATGCTAGAATCTCCGAATAGTCATTAGGTTGTTAGTTTAAAGAGATTACCGGTAGAAACGCGGTCTATGTCCCGATTTCGGACGAAAACGATGTTTCGGACAGGTTCGTCTCAGTCGTCGTTGTGACGCTGCCAGCGAGCTTCCTGAACGAGTTCGACCAGATATCGACTCAGGCTGATTCCCTGTTCGTCGGCCTCTTGCTGCCATTGGCCTTTGTGCTGGCGGTGACAGTAGATATCGACGCTGGTCATCCCTTCCGCTAATCCCTTGTTGTCGTCCATCGGTCGACGCGGTGCTAATGGTGAGTCAGTCATCGAGAATCGCCATCTAATCGGATGGCTGTCAGGATATTAATGATACTGCTGGACGCTATCGACTCCGGTTATGATGGGGGCAGAGTACCCGTGCGTTTTCGAGAACAGTCTGGCCGCCCTGTGAATGTTCCTCGATGTGGTCGGCGTCCCAATTGCTCCACGAGACTTTCGCCTCCTCTTCGGTTTTCCCTTCTTCTATGCACATCTCGCAGATGCGGTCGCTCTCGATGAAGAGCTTAATTCGCTGCGCTCGGGAGAATGCTCGTTGACTGTCGGTTTCTTGAATATCGGGTTCTGTCTCCCAGAAGGCGTTTTCGAGGATGTAGTGTCGCTTGTTGACTGCTCCTCGGTTCTGCTG
Organism: Halorussus caseinilyticus; assembly: GCF_029338395.1. Lineage (NCBI taxonomy): Archaea > Methanobacteriati > Methanobacteriota > Halobacteria > Halobacteriales > Haladaptataceae > Halorussus > Halorussus caseinilyticus. The sequence continues at coordinate 2,178,270 of NZ_CP119809.1, read as the reverse complement.
GCGAGCCTCCTTGAATTGGAGCATTTCGCTGTCGTCTGTATCCTCAACTTCGAACCGCTTGAACCACTCCTCGGTGAAGTCCCGAACCTCGTCGTAGTTGTCTCGTCCGAAGTTGTAATCTCCAAACTCCAACTCGCGGATGAGCGAATACAGGCTGAGGATGAAGTACTCCTTGTTTAGGAACTCTATCTCTCCGTTCCCGTTCTTCAGGTCGGTATCGCGGTAGAGTTCCGTGAGGAGGTCGAGCATCCGCTGAACGCGCTGAATCTCGTCGCGTTGTTTGAATTCCTCTAAGTCCTCGTGGACGGTGAATCCCTCTCGCTTGCAGTCGAATAGTTTGGTGACCTCTTTCCCGGTGACTTTCGTCGCCCCTTCATCAATCTCAATCAGGATGAAGCGGGCGAGGAGTGAGAGTTGCTGGAGTCGGTCGTTGTTCCGAGCGAGAAGAGTGAAGAACTCGTGGCGGTTCGGGTTGTCGTCGCGGCTTTCGTAGTTCTCTCGGTCGAAGCTGATGTCGTCGGCTGTTTGAACGATGAAGTTCCGAACGGGGCTGTAGGTCTTACTGTGATTCTTCTCGATGTTGGTTAGGTGTTCGCCCTGCTGGAGTCGCCAGAAGACCTTGGTCGCTAATTCCTGATGGCGCTTGTCGTCGGGGTCGTCGATGCCGCGCAGCTTGATGACTTTGAGCGAACACTGAGAGTCGATATACTCCTGGACGTCCTCGCTAAGTTCGGAGTATCGTTTCCCAGCAATCTCGTGTTCCGGGTTGAGTTCGCGGAGTTCGGGGCTATCGGGGAGAGCAAATTCGTCCTCGAAGAATTCTTGAATCGCGGTGATTCGCTGTTGGCCGTCGACGACTTCCAGACGGAGGTCGTTACCGTCGAGGACGACTTGTCGGATTACAACAGGTGGGACGTAGAGTTGGCGAACGAAGCTATCGATTAGTTCCTTCTTCTTTCCAGTATCCCAGACGGTCTTTCGCTGGTAGGGTGGTCGCTTAACGAAGTATTCGCTATCGCTGTGGAACTTGCTAATGTCCCAGTCTTCGTCGTTCGAATTGAGAGGGTCATCGACGTAGATTGCCATGTTATAGCTGTACAGACATTACCGTTATAATAGTAGTCCTGTCGGTCGATTCTCAGACAGGGGATGTCGATTCTATCTGTTCTTCGAGTCGGTTGAGGAACTCTGAGTCATAGTCTTCATCGACGTGGTTCACGTTCCATAGTCCGGATTCGCGGATTTTCTTGCTTCGACTATGATTGCCCAGCCAGTCATCTGAACTAGCATCAACGGCCTTTCGCTGGTAGTTACTGAGGAGTGCAATCGAGTTTCGCTCGATGTAGGCCCGTTGGCTCTCGGCGCTTGGTTCGTCATCCACGTTTAGCCAGAGGAACGGCAGGTCCCGGAGATAGTCGCTTACTCGCCGCTCCATCTCAAGTTCATCGAGTCGGCGCTCTCGTTTTGCACTTGACCCCTCGCCCCAATGCGGATACTCATCGTGTCGGTCGTCACGTTCGACGAATGCCTCACCGACTCGTTTCCGGAAGACGGAGCCTCGATGGTTCCCGCCACCTTCGTAGGTTCCCCGCTTTGCTCCGCGATGCGTTCTGAGTCGGTCCCAGAGTGAGGTACTGCTTCCTTCGGAAACAGCGTGAGTCCCGATGCGAGTAATTCGAAGTTGGTCGTCGCCGTTGCGGCGCTCGTCTGATGCAAAAAAGAAGTAGACGCCTCGGTCGGGCCAGTCCATGTAGCCGGTGCAGTCCTTGAGCTTCTGTTTCCCGCCGACTGTCTGCTCTAGCTCGTCAAGGAGTTCATAGAGCCGGTTAATATCCTCACGTCGTGCCATCGTTGTCTCTTAGCATATGCTACTCCGGTACGTCCACAAAGAGTTTCGTTCTCTGAGTAGTCATTCAGAACAAGAATACACCGATGGGATTGGATGTGCTCGTTATCTCACCTTGTTCCGGAACGAAGCGATTTGATGCCGTTATCGGTCCCGAAGAGATAGACTCACGGGGGCGGACAGAGTTACTGAGAGAGTATCCTGATGCTGTGACATCGGCGGCTGAGATGTACACGGGACGCGAGCACGAAAATATCAAATCTGCAGTAAAACAGCTTTCAGAGGTTGCCGATATCGATTGGCGTATCATCTCTGCCGGGTTTGGTGTTCTCTCTGCTGGGACAGAGATTCCGTCCTACGAGTGTACGTTTAGCGAGATTGAGCAGGTTCGTCAACGGGCAGAACGGATGAACCTCGACGTAGATACGATGACCAACAACGAGTTAGTAGCGGCTGTTGGCCGGGAGAAAAATATCCCTCAGGACCTCCGGCAAATCTTTGCCGAAGGCTACGACTTGGTCTTCGTCGCATTGGGGACCAAGTATCTGATTGCTGCTCAGGAAGCGTTGACCTCATTGCCAGAAGAGACGAATGCGCTTGCGTTCGCTTCCAACGGGAGCAAGGAGTACATTGGAGATTGCTATTGGATACCTGCAACCGAGGAAGAGCGAGGTCATTTTGGGACGACGTGGCTTGAGCTCCGGGGGAGAGAACTACTCTCGCTAGCAGAGAATGTCAAAAACCGTCGACACCTCGAACGATTACGAGTGAATCCCGAAGAGGTACAAAAATTGAGTACGAATGTTGGTTGAATTCTCAGATTCACTATTGAATATAATATCCATAAGCTTCTACTCTACATTCTGGTCTGCGTATTCAATGACAGTGTAGAGAGTAGCATCTAAGAAAAGTAATGAAATCGTAGCAATATTCCGGTCGAAATACGCCAATGGGTCCCCATGCATTATCGCGTTTCTGTGCTGATAGAACGCGTCGAGGTTCTGAATGAATTTCCCCGTGTCAACGTCATACCATCCTTCATAGAGTCGAGCAAGAGTATCCCGCTTTGTATCCCATCGGTAAATATCATCACCGAAGCGGCTCTGGTCATCAGGTGTCACGCCATCTTGTCGGCAGAGCCAATCCATGAGGCCGTCTTGAACGCTAATGAAGACGAAAATAGGCGCGACGTACTGCTCGTCGCTGTGGTGCTCTAGCGCAAATTCAAGACGCTCGATGTACGACCTGAGCTCTGGAACTTCTTCCCGCTCAATCTGTTCAACGAAACGTTCTAACGATGAAACAGCAATAGCTTCAGCAGATTCATCAAATCTCACTCTGTCAGGGTCGTAATCCTTTGGACTATCGAAATTCGAGACACCACCTTCGATGGCACGTGTAATCTCGGGGAGAATTCGAGAAATCGCTCTGGACAAGGATTCAAACGCTGGCTGAAGATTGGTGACAGTCTCCGAAATGCGAGCAGAGACATCAGCGAGCCCAGTGTAGAGTGCTGGTGGCGGTGAGATGGATGACAGGGATTGTTGCACTTTTCGAACTGTCTCAGTCATTATCTCGGGATAGACCGCATCTTCGGGAATTTCGACGGAGTCAACTTCGATACTCTCAATGTCATTTTCGTCGAGAGTAACGGCGACAAAATCCCGAATCTCTTCTTCAACTTCTTCACGCGAGTCAGCTTCTTCGGATAACTCCTCGAGCGAAACTTGCCCGCCGTAATACTTGACTCCCCGTAGCATTGCCATAGCGGGAACATTCTCAGTTGGGGAGTTCACCAGTACAGCATATCTTTTTATCAGATTCCTTGTCTCATCGAGAGACTGTCCGAGTTCGTTAGCTACCTCTTCGATACCTTTCTCTCGAAATAGTTCTCCTGCGAGTTTTATTTCCGAGCACTCCTCAAAACTAATCTGTTCACGAAGCTGTCTTCTCCGCTCAGCCTCTTCTTCCACCATTTCCCGCAGTTTACTCAGGTCGGACATACTGTTACCCTATTGTATAGTAAGTCAACTATTTCGATATGATTACTTCGTATCTGTTATTTGAAATCTATATGAGTGCCTCAGGTTGAACAGTGAGCACTCTAGTGCGATACCGAGCTAAGTCGCATTCTCTGAACTGCGGTTGTTAAGTTCCAAGAATATAATATCATCAGGAATAGCTGTACTGTATGGATTTGCCGGACCGCTCAGGACGAACTTGGCAAGAGATACGCCACAATGTCCGCTATAACAACTCTCTTGAATATGTTCAACAGGATGAAGTCCCGCCAATCCCGTATGATTTCGATGCTCATACGGATGTTCTTCCAGGCGTCCGAGTGCATCATCAGAGCTGGGCGAGTTCAAATGATATCGCAATTTGGGAACCCGGAAACACGAATGTCTATTTTGTGACGCGCTACGAGCTTCTCAAGCGGTTTATAGAAAGCAAAGATGAGGTCGCAGGGGACGTTCTCGGCATTCTCGTTCTCGCTGGAGGTGCTGTCGTAGTTAAGATACTCTGGGATATCCTTAACCAACTCCTCGGTTCTGAGTCGAGCAAAAGCGCGGGCAGTACTGGCGGTATTCAACAGCGACCTCGTCCCGAGAATCGACAGTACAACGTGTTCATCAGCCATGCTTGGGACTATAACGACGATTACGAGCGAGTAGTCGAATTCCTCGATGATTTCGACGAACTAGAATGGCAGGACCATAGCGTTCCGTTGACCGACCCGCTTGATACGGTAAATGATGTCCATCTTCGTGCTCGACTCCGAGACCAAATTCGGACGACTTCCGTTGTCCTCGTGCTTGCAGGGATGTATAGTGCCCACAGGGAATGGATTCAGAACGAGATTGAGCTAGCGGACGAATTCAATAAACCAATCGTCGGAATTCGCCCGCATGGAGCGAAACAGACACCAAATGTGGTGGAAGAGGCAGCAGTTGAGACGGTTGGATGGCGACAGAATTCAATCGTGGGGGCGATTGTAGACCACACAGGCTAATCTTCACTCTCTACTCTTCTCCGGTGTAATCCCAGTACTTCTGCGTCGGGCTTTCACCCCGAATTACGAAGAATGCATAGACTCCCCAGATAGCGGCGAGGAGACCAACAGCCCACCAATAGAAATCCAGCATCTTCAGTAGAGAGAGTGCTCCGTAAACGAACAACACGGCGTAGAAGAACCCAAACACGCGCGGCCACCAGACCTCGACAGTAGTATGTTTAATGTAGACGTCTGGTTTCTCGCCTTCTTTGAGGCGCTCCCATTCCATTTTGAACGGGTCATACGGGAGGTTATCAGCGATTTCCCACAGAACTCGGTATTTCCCGCTATTCAGTTGCTTATACGAGAGGATATGGAACGTCCAAAGAACGCAGAAAGGAAGACCGATAGCACCGATAAACATGATTCCGACAGGAGTTACGTATCCCAATTTCGCCCCGATACCAGCAACACCTAGTAGCGCGATTAGAAGGCGCAAATAGAAGCGATTGTTCTTGAGTCGACGGTTGCTCACCTGGTGAGTGGATTGGCCGTAGAACTTCCATTGCTCAAGCTCAGGATTCTGGCCGACAGCCTCGCCAGTGTTGTTTGAACTTTCGCTCTCCTCGTCGTTCATGGAGCCAAGTCTCGAACCCCTTCGACAACGGAACTGGTGTTCCATCCCACCATTTTGTCTGCATGACGTTCAACGTAGTCGGAGGTGCGGTCGCTTCCCCATGGCTCCACCCCCAAGATGGGTTTATTTTCCTGTTCTGCAATTCGTATCTCCTTCCCAATCCAGTCGCTATACGTTGAGTACAACCCAGCGAGTACCACGACGACAGATGACGGTTTAATTTGCCCTTCTCTAAGTGCTTCTGCTAATTCCTTGTCGGTGTCAGCGTCAATTTCCTTCTCTGAAGGAATGCTATAGTTCTTGTACTCGAAATAATTCGCGTCGTCCAAAAGGTCGACCATCCGTTCGTACTCATTGCTGTAACTCCATGAGTGAGAGATGAACAGTCGGTATTCGCTCCGGCGTTTCGCGTTTAACGAGCTAGTTCGGTTGTTTCGGAATGACATAGTGATGAGTCCTCTGCGGGGGATTTTGTAGAGTCTTTCTCTTACGTGACTCTGCTGAGCTGCACTTTGTAGCCAACTGCCATGAAGGTCCTCCAACCGGAGTGAAAGTGGTCTCGCTGGTTAGTGAATCGGATTACGGATTAGAGATTTACATCAAGGCTCCGTTGGTGAGAGTATGTCCCATCGAAATCGCTCTGTGTGGCGCGAGTGCCCTGAGTGCGGTGAAAAGCAGAAAGTGAAGGCAGGGCAGTGGGCTACCTGCCGAAGTTGTGATGAGAGCTTTCACGCATAATCTCCGCCCATTTCATTCCACAAGATAGGGCGCATCGTCCGGCGTATCCCATCGTCGTCTGTCGGTTTGAATGAGAATTGGATTTTTCTATAAATAGTTTCGTAAGTCGGTAATAATCACTGGTTCGAGTGCCGAGGCCTTCGAGACGTGACTGGTAGCTCTCGGCGCGTCGAGTACGCTCAGGTCTCCCGCGGATTGGACGCACCGTACTGGTCGATTGGGTCGCCTTTTCGCTTTCGGACTTCCGGCTCTCGGTCGCTCGATTCGTCGCCGACGATTTCCGTACAGATGGCGTAGAAGCGCCACTCGTCGCCGTAGTCGTACAAGTAGCAGAGACGGTCTCGTTCCTCCAGTTCTAACTGTCGGACCATCTCGCCAATCGTGGTCTCGCTGGCGTCGTACGTCTCCTCGTCGAATCCGAAACCCCCGAGATTCGGCGTTTCCCCGAAGGCCTCGGTGCATTCGTATTTTACCTCGCTGTTCCAGTAGTCTTCGTCGGTTCCGACGAACCAGAGATGTCCGTGGTCGAGACCGACTGCTCGATTAATCGCTGTTTGGAACTCTTCGACGGTGCGATTTTCACCGACGACAATATCGCGCCACAGCGAAGTCGGGTCGGGGTCGAACTTGACGCGGAACCGGTAGGCAGTCATCTGGACCTCCTTCGGCTTGCATGCTCGTGAGGTTATCGCCGGGTCAGACAACCGCTCTTGCAGAACGCCGACCCGCGTCCGCCAGTCCCGACCTCGCCCGAAGAACGAACCGCTTTTCTCACCCTTCTCCCCAACACACCGCATGGACCGACTCCTCGAATCGCTGCACGACGCGCCCATCATCGACAAGGACGGCTACCAGTACCTCGTCCACCCCATCAGCAACGGCGTGCCGATGCTCGAACCCGAACTTCTGCGGGAAGTCGTGGTCGAGGTCACGCGGGCCGCGGACCTCGACGTGGACAAAATCGTCGCGCCCGAGGCGATGGGCATCCACATCGCCACCGCGCTCTCGCTACAGACCGACGTGCCCCTCGTCGTCATCCGCAAGCGCGAGTACGGACTGGAGGGCGAAGTCGCGCTCCACCAAACCACGGGCTACTCCGAGTCGGAGATGTACATCAACGACGTGGAGGAGGGCGACCGAGTTCTCATCGTGGACGACCTGCTCTCGACCGGCGGGACGCTGGCGTCCATCTGCGACGCGATGGACGAAATCGGCGCGGAGATAGCCGACATCGTGGTCGTCATCCGGAAGGTGGGCGAGACAGCGCTCGACGAGACCGACTACGAGGCGACCAGTCTCGTGGACATCTCTGTCGAGGACTACGAAGTGACGATTCACTGACCGGCACGGACCGGGCACGGTCCCGGCGCGCGACCGGCGGAAGCGTTTTCCACGCCACTACCTTGATGTGGGCCATGTCCAGCGCCATCCCGTCGAAAGCCGAAGCGTTGCTGACCAGCGAACCCCTGATGGCTCACTTCGCCACCTGCGCCGACGACCGCCCGCACGTCGCGCCGGTGTGGTACCACTACGACGACGGCGTGCTGGAGGTGCTGACCGGCGGCCGAAAGCTGGCGAACGTCCGCGAGAACCCGAGAGTCGCGGTGTCGGTCCAGAAAGACGAGGGCGGACAGGCCCGGTGGCGAGTCACTCTGTGCGGGACCGCGACGGTGGTCGAGGACCCCGAAGCACGCCGGGAGGCGGCCGAGCGCATCCATCCCAAGTACGGTTCGGACCCCGACGAGTACCCCGAGAACGTGCTGGTCCGGGTCGAGGTGGGGTCGGCGAGCTATCGGACGTACTGAGAATCCGACCGTTCCGGCCGTTCCTCGAAGAATCGTCTCTGTCGCCGAACAACGTCGGAATCAGGCTCCGTCGGCAGTGCCCGCCAGCGGACGGCCGTCTACCGTTCGTCCGGCGAGACGGGGCGTGGCGTCCCCGTCTCCGAGACCGGTTCGGTCCTCGCGGACCCAGACGCAGAGGTCCCCCTCGCGGGTCTCGGTCCGGACCGGGGCCGCGCCGCTTCCCATCGCCAGCGCAGTCGGCGCGCCGAACCGGAGCGACTCCACCGCGACGGCCGTCGCCGGGTCGAGGTCGCCGTCGCCCCGGAGGACGACCGGCATCAGTCCGTCTTCGGTCTCGCTCTCGCGGAGTTCGACGCCGACTTCGCGGTAAATCGTCACCGACTCGCGGACCGTCTCGGTCTCGCCGTCGTCGCGCGCGACGGTCAGCGTGACTTCCGTCTCGCCAGCGGCGTCGTAGATGCGACTGGCCTTCTCGCCCGTCGCCGTCGAACCGTCGCCGAAGGTCCACTCGCACCGACAGTCCGACTCGTCGGCCGGCAGTTCGACTTCGAACAGGACGGGGGTGTCCACAACCGGAACGCTGGGACCGTGCCGGACCGCGACGTTCGACCGGTTCCGGACCGCGCCGGACGCGGCGTCGGCGTCCGCCGACTCGGTGGTCTGTAGCAGTGTTCGACCGCTAGTGCGTACGTCTGGTTGGTCTACCATATCCCGCAACAGAGGTGTCAGAAAAATAAATGTTGGGTTTCTAAGTAAATTCTTCGCACCTCACTCGGCGCTCGACTCCTCGCCCTCGAAGTCCATCGCGGCCGAGTTGATGCAGTAGCGTTTGCCGGTGGGTTCCGGGCCGTCCTCGAAGACGTGCCCGAGGTGGCCGCCGCAGTTGGCGCACAGCACTTCGATTCGGTCCATCCCCTTGCTGGTGTCTCGCCGGGTCTCGATGCGGTCGTCGTCGGTGTCGTAGAAACTCGGCCACCCGCACCCCGAGTCGTACTTCGTCTCGGAGTCGAACAGTTCCGCGCCGCACCCCGCACAGACGTAGGTGCCGTCGTCCTTGCGGTCCACGTGTTCGCCCGAGAAGGGTCGCTCGGTCCCGGCCTCTCGGAGGACGCGGTACTCCTCGTCGCCCAGTCGCTCGCGCCACTCCTCGTCGGTCTCCGGCAGGTCGTCGCCCGTCGGTTCGGGGTTCTCACTCATGACTCTCCGTTGGGTCGCCGGAAGGATAGGGGTTGCGCGAGTCGGTCGGCGGCGACGGCCGACCTAATCCACGTTCTTGCATAAAACTCGACCCTCGGGGACGAATATGCGCTCGAACGCGAAACTATTATCTAGCGTGACCCGCACCTCCGGGGTATAGAATGACGACCGAAACCGAGGGGGAGATAGAACTCGAATACGAACTCGACGACAAGCCACCGTGGGTGAAGTCGCTCCTGTTGGGCGTCCAGCACGTCGCGGTGATGATAGTCCCGGCGACGGCGGTGGCCTACATCGTCGCCGGTGCGGTCGGTCTGAGCGCGGCCGACACCGCGTACATCGTCCAGATGGTCCTGCTGTTCTCCGGACTGGCGACTGTCGTGCAGGCCTACACCGTCGGTCCGGTCGGCGCGCGACTCCCAATCGTGATGGGGACGAGTTTCACCTTCGTCGGCGCGGCGACGACAATCGGCGCGAACGCCGGACTCGCGGCCGTCTTCGGCGCGATACTCGTCTCCGGGTTCGTGGTCGAGGGACTCATCGGCTGGCAGTTCGAGCGCATCCGACCGTTCTTCCCGCCGTTGGTCACCGGACTGGTCGTCGTCATCATCGGTCTCTACCTGATTCCGGTCGCCATCGACTACTCGGCGGGCGGGGTCGGCGCGAGCGACTACGGTGCGACGCACAACGTCGGACTCGCGGCGCTCGTCCTGTTCGTCTCGGTGGCGCTCAACCTCTTCACCTCGGGCGTCACGCGACTCCTAAGCACCCTCGTCGGCATCACGGTGGGCTACGGGGCCGCCGTCGCCGCGGGTCTGGTGAACTTCGCGCCGGTCGCCGACGCCGCGTGGGTCGCGGTCCCCCGCCCCGGCGCGTTCGGTGTCGCCTTCGAACCGGTTCCAATCGTCACGTTCGCGTTCCTCTTTCTCGTCTCGGCGATGGAGACGGTCGGCGACATGTCGTCGGTCACGGCCGCGGAGGGGCGGACTCCGACCGACGAGGAGTTCCGGGGCGGCCTGTTCACCGACGGCCTGCTGAGTTCGCTCGGCGCGGCGTTCGGCGCGTTCCCGGTCACGTCGTTCTCCCAGAACGCGGGCATCGTCAACTTCACCGGCGTCATGAGTCGACACGTCGTCGGCGTGGCGGGCGTCCTGCTGGCGATTCTCGGCTTCAGTCCGAAGGTCGGGGCCGCAGTCGCCACCATCCCGAGCGCCGTCTTCGGCGGCGCAGTCCTGCTGATGGCCGGGATGGTCGCCGCGAGCGGAACCCGACTCATCTCCCTCCACACCCACCTGAACCGTCGAAACATGGTCATCGTCGGGGTCTCGCTGGGTCTGGGTCTCGGGGTCGCCACCCGCCCCGAGGCGCTTCAGGGACTCCCGAGCGCCGCCGAGACGTTCTTCGGCGAACCGGTCATCATGACCGCGCTGTCGGCGTTGGTTCTCAACACGCTCACGCCGGGCGAGCAGAGTCCGCTGTTCGACGCCGCGCCCGACGAGACCCGAGCGGAGTCCCGGAACCTCGCGGCCTCCGGCGAGGACTGACCTACCGAACCGCGTCCGTATCGACCAACCGCTTGCCGTGGTGGTCCCGGAAGTGACGCACCCGGAGTTTCCACGCGTCGTTCGCGTCCGCTGGCGGGAGTTCCATCCGGCAGAGGGTACACGAGTCGGTCCCGTCGCGCGCTCTCGTCACCAGCGACTCGTCGTGTATCATCTCGTAGTGGCCGAACACCGACCGGACGCGAACGTCCCGACTGCACTGGGCGCACCGATACATCCGGTCGCGGAACGGGGTGTTGCTCATAGCTACACGAGGGGGCCGCGTTTCCAAAAGGGTACGCTTCGGCGGGTCGTTCCGAGAGACCCTTACCGATGCCGACCGTCGAACCCCGTATGGCCGGGCGCGCCACTCCGAGGGACGACCGAGACCTCCGGGAGTCGGTACGGTTCTACCTGCTCGACCATCAGACGTATCTCGGCATGGCCATCGACGTGGCGTTGCTGGCGCTGAACCTCGCGTTCGTCGGTATCTTCGTGGTCGAGACCTATTCCGTCTCCGACCGAACCCAGTCGCTCCTCTGGCAGGCGGAAGTCGCCATCACGGGGGTCTTTCTGGTCGAGTACGTCCTCCGACTCTACGGCGCGCGAGACCGGACCGCAGAGGCTTCGAACCCCTACACGGTAGTAGACCTGCTGTCGATTCTGCCGACGCTGGTCGTCCTGCTGTCGCCGATTCCGTCCGTCGCGGCCGACATCGGCTTCCTCCGGGTCTTCCGGGTCGTCCGCGTCCTGCGGTTCTACCGATTCACGAAGGACGAGGAGTTCTTCTTCGGCACCGTCGAAGTCGGGACGCTCCGGGCCATGAAGCTACTGCTGACGGTGCTGGTCGTCTTCTTCACCGCCGCGGGCCTGTTCTACGCGGCCGAAAACCGCGCGAACCCGGCGATAGCGACGTTCGGGGACGCTTTCTACTTCACGGTGGTCGCGCTCTCGACGGTCGGGTTCGGCGACGTGGTTCCCGTGACCAGACTCGGCAAGTGGGTCACGGTGTCGGCGATTCTGGCGGGCATCATCCTCATCCCGTGGCAGGCGAGTCGCATCGTCCGGGCGTGGACCAGCACCGAGAAGGTGGACGTGACCTGCCCGAACTGCGGTCTCTCGGCCCACGACCCCGACGCCTCCCACTGCAAGGCCTGCGGGCACGTCATCTATCAGGAGTACGAGGGCGACGGGTAGCCGAGTCCGACGACATGGGCGCTCTCAGAAGAGACCCCGAACCGCCGACGCGACCCGGTAGAGCAGGGTGTCGTCCTCGTAGTGTTTCCACCCCGTGAAGCCGCCCGAGAGGGTCCGCGCGTCGTACCCCTGCTCCCGTAGGCGACTCGTCGCCTTCTTCGCCACGACCCCTGCCTTACACACCGTCACCACGTCGGCGTCCGCCGGAATCTCGTCCATGTGGTCGTCGAGCGCCGCGTGGTCGCCGCTCCGCAGGTCGTGGTACACCGGCGCGTTGTAGCTTCCGTCGATGTGACCGTTCCGGTAGTTCTCGCGGGGCCGAACGTCGAGGACGAACACGTCGCCGTCGGCGAGTCGTTCCCCGAGTTCCGAGGGTCCGATTTCGCTCATAGCGTCCGATAGCGTCTCGGTCGCTTTAGAAGTCGCGCTCTCGACCGGTCGCTCGGCCGCTACCCGCCCCACAGTTCGGCCGCGACCAGCGCGATGGTCCCGACCAGCGCGAACCCGACGAGCGCGTAGTACGCCGCCGGGTCGGGCGCGGGGAACGGCGGGGAACCCGCGAGCAGACCCACCACGGGAATCAGCGTGAGGACGAGAACGAAGGCGAGGAAGACGGCCCGGAGAACGGTCGCGGCGGTGTCGAGTTTGTCGGTCAGCGACGACGCGTCCGACGAACCGGTGTCGGACGCCGACGCCTCCGCGTCGGCGTCCGACCGGATGGCGGAGTTCACGTCGGACGGAGCGATGGCGTCGGTCTCGGACGACGATTCGGCGGTCGAACTCGTTGCCATGCCCGGCCCAACGCGGCGAGGGAAAATCGGTCTGTCGGTCTCTGCGCGGCGTCCGCGCGCAGTCCTGCGCGCGGACGCCGACGCGACGTACTCGGGCGCGGTGCGAGTGCGAACGCGACCCCGACCGCACAGCGCGAGCGCGGGCACACGCGGCCACACGAGTCACTCCCCGCGCGACGACCAGATGCTGGTGGCTCCCGAGTGGCAGGTAGAGGACGTGGTGGGGGAGAGCGTAGTTCACGCCTCGCGCTCTTCCCGGCGCGCCCGGCCGTGGTCGGTACAGAGAATCTCGCCGGTCTCGGTGTCGAGGTAGAACTCGTCGCCGGTCTCGATTCGCTCGCCGCCGACGTGACACCCCTCCTCGTGGTTCAGGAAGTACTTGCCCTCCGAACGGCCGGTTTCGAGCCGGTCGGCCTGTCGTGCGAACTTGACGAGCGCCTCGCCGATTTGGGTGCGCTCGGGACCGTCGGCTTCTTCGAAGTGTACGACTGGCATCGGACGCGAGACCTACGACGCGGGCCGGGAAAAGTCGTACCCCGGTCGGGCCGCTCCCGGTCGCTCGCCGTCGTTCGCGCGCTTCAGTCGGTCCGTCGGCCCGTGACCTCCGCCATCTCCAGTTCGTAGACCGCGGCGTCCACGTCTTCGATGGTCTCGTCGAAGAGTCGGAAAGGCTCGAACTGCTCGTTTATCTCGCGGTCGGTCTCCGGCGGGAGTTCCCGGAGAGTCCCGCGGACGAGGACGCTCCACGACGACTGCTCGCCCTCCTTCTCGTAGACGACCAGCGTGGCCGTCGTCGTGGTTTCGAGGTAGTCCATCTTCGTGCTGTCGTCGCGTTCGCCGAGGCGGACGACGAGTCGCTCGCCGTCGTAGTGGTAGCCGACCGGCACGGCGTAGGCGTCCCCCTCGTCGGCGAGCGAGAGGACGCCGACTTCGGCGTTCCGGAGGTACTCGTCCAGTTCCTCGTCGGTCATCCCGAAGGTGTAGACGTATTCGACGTGTTCCATACCGGAGAGACGAGCGCGACCGACATAACCGCTTGCCGACGGCCGCGCTACCCCAGCACCACGTCGAGGTAGAGCATCACGGCGACCCCGACCATCGTCCCGAGGGTGGCTACCCGCTCGTGGCCGCGGGCGTGGGTCTCCGGGACGATTTCGTCGCTGATGACGAACAGCATCCCGCCCGCGGCGAACCCCATCGCGTAGGGCAGTATCGGGGCGGCGACGCCGACCGCGACCGCACCGAACACCGCCAGCGGAATCTCCACGAGTCCGGCCCGGACGCCAGCGAGGGTGGCGTAGAACAGCGACCCGAACCCGGCGTTGGCGGCCGCGACCGACACCGCGAGTCCCTCGGGGATGTTCTGAATCCCGATGGCGAGCATGAGCGCCAGCGCGTCCCCCAGATTACCGGACCCGAATCCGACGCCGACCGCCAACCCCTCGGGCATGTTGTGGAGCGTGATGGCGACGATGAACAGCAGGACCGAGGCGGTCCGGGCGTCGTCGGGGTCGATGCGCTCTCGACCGGTCGCGGTGTCGGTTTCGACGTGAGGGTCGCCGTCGGGTCGGGTTTCGTCGGGTCCCGCCTCGTCCGAGTCGCGGGACCCGCGACCCGTAATCACGACGTGGATGTGGGGGACCCACTGGTCGGCCCGGTCCAAGAGGACGACGCCGAGGGCGAACCCGACCAGTACGGGCCGGATGCCCCCGATTTCGATTCCCGGCAGGATGAGACTGGTGAAACTCGCCGACAGCATCACGCCCGCCGCGAACCCGAGTGCGCCGTCGAGTGCGCGCTCGGAGGGATTCCGCCAGACGACGACCAGCGCGGCCCCGAGGGTGTTCATCGCCGCGATGACGACGCCCCCTGCCAGACCCTGCATCACCGGGTCGTGGCCGACGATTCGGACGAACCACTCGCTCAGCATCACAGGTACGTCGGACGACCAGCGGGAAAAATCCGCCGCCGGAGACCTCAGGCGCCCACGAGATTGAAAGCCACGGGCGTCCAACGTGGGGTATGCGCGTTTGCGACATCTGCGAACAGCAGAAACCCGGCGGAACCCGGTTGGTCTCGCGCACCGGCGGCGACATGTGGGTGTGTCGAGGATGCATGATGCAGGCGGTCACCAACAAGGCCGACGAGTTGACGTATCGGGACTGGTGAGCGACCGGTCGGACCGCCGCGAGGGACCGAGGTGAGAGACCCAAATCGACCGCGCTACCACCGGTTTCGAGTCCGTCAGCAGACCTCTATTTATTCCGAAACTCCGTATTTGTGAGTAATCCACATAGATTTATGACGTGTGTGTGAGAACGACTATCGGAGGACATGAGTCAGGCACCGAACAATTCCACGGGGGAAGAGACCACGAACGCGCCGCCCGAAGACCGCCGTGGCTCGTGCGTCCGGTCGCTCGACGAGATTTTCGAGACACTCGCCGCGGAACGCCGCCGAAACGCGCTGTACGTGCTGTACCGACGTGCCGAAGGGATTACGCTGTCCGAACTCGCCGAGGAGATAGCCGGGGCCGAAGACGCCGACGCCGAACGTGTCGCCACGTCCCTCCACCACGTCCACCTCCCCAAACTCGCTGACGTGGGAGTCGCCGACTACGACCCCGCGGCCGAGACCGTACGCCTCGCCACCGACTCCGAACCGTTCCGACGCTACCTCACCGCCGCCGAAGACGAACGCCGACCGCTCCGACGGGGGTCCGACAGCGCCACGCTATCGGAGTTCTAAGCCGTCTCTTTTCGGGCGATGCGCCACTCGTCGCCGTCGAGTTCGACTTCCTCCAGCGCCGCCAGCGCCGGTCGGACGCACTCGCTCCACCACGATTCGGCGTCGTCGTGGCCGCCGGTGTCGGTCGGGTACACCTCGTTCCGGAGCGTCTCGGGGGTCGCCGGTCCGTACTCCGAGAGGTAGTAGCACACCGCGTAGATTGCGACTCGCTCGCGCTCGTCGGGGGCCGAGAGCGTCGAAATGGCGTTTTCGAGTCGCCGGGAGAGTCCGCCCTCGTAGTCGTGGGCTAGCCCCGGATGCGGACCGCGTTGCTCGTCGGTTCCGGTGTGGCCCGGCAACCACCAGACGGTCTCCTCGCCCGCCGACTTGCGTTCGAGGACGCCCTCGCTGGCGAGTCGTTCGAGTCGCTCGACGGTCGGCCCGCGACCGAACGAGACGGTATCGCAGACTTCCGCGGTGGTCAACACGGGGTCGTCCGTCTCTCGGAAGGGAGCGAGGAAGGCGTCGTCGGCGAGCGAACGGAGACCCTCGTTCGGACCGGGCGTCGGGTCGTTGGAGTCCCGAGTCACAGTGAAAATAGCGTCGGCACGGGCAAAGGGTTGTTGCCTGTCGTGGCGTGGCGCTCGCCGACGGGGAGACGAACACGCTCCGACGAGTCGGCGATTTCAGGGCGACCCACCAGTCAGCAGTTCCACGCCGAGGGACGCCGCCACCGCGGTCGCGAAGACGCCGAGGGCGAACAGCGCGTAGTTCCAGAGCGTGCTGTCGGCGGGCGTCACCGACAGCGAGTAGCGTTCGTCCGAGACGGGCCACAGAAGCGCCACGCCCATCGGCGTCAGCAGGTCGGCCGCGAGGTGCGCGAGAACCGCGAGCGCGGCGATGCCCGCCGCGAACGCCGGGAGCGCCACCGGTTCGACCGCGTGACCGGCGAGACCGGTCGCACTCGCGGCGGCGTTCGTGGCCGCCCACGCGCCGCCCGCCACCAGCGCCGCGAACGGCAGGGTGTGGGTCGGCCCGCGGTGGGCGACGAACGGGACGCGGTGGTCCCAGTCGGGGAGCATCGTCAACCAGAGGACGCCCGCACCGCCCGCGACGGCGGCCGTCGGGTGTCCGCGGGCGAGTAGCAACCCGCCGACGGGAGCGTACGCCGCGAGCGCCACGCCGTAGTGACCGGGCCTGAACATGGCCGGAGGTGGACGCCGCGGGGACGTAACTGTGGTGGAGTGTGGTTTCTGTCCGCGTTTTCGTCGCTGTCGGTGCGGTCTCTGTCGTTGGAGTCGTCGCTGTCGGTGCGGTCTCTGTCGTTGGAGTCGTCGCTGTCGGTGCGGTCTCTGTCGTTGGAGTCGTCGCTGTCGGTGCGGTCTCTGTCGTTGGAGTCGTCGCTGTCGGTGCGGTCTCTGTCGTTGGAGTCGTCGCTGTCGGTGCGGTCTCTGTCGTTGGAGTCGTCGCTGTCGGTGCGGTCTCTGTCGTTGGAGTCGTCGCTGTCGGTGCGGTCTCTGTCGTTGGAGTCGTCGCTGTCGGTGCGGTCTCTGTCGTTGGAGTCGTCGCTGTCGGTGCGGTCTCTGTCGTTGGAGTCGTCGCAGTGTCTGGAGGTGTACGTTCGTTCTCGAAATTCTCTGCCTCCGCAACAGCACAGCGACTGCCGGAATCATGACGACGAACGTCTCGAAAGCCCCCGCCCGCTCGCGGTCGCTCAGCGACATATCCTCGCTCGCTCACTGCGTTCGCTCGCTCGGATAGGGGTCGCTGAGGTGACTGAAGTAAACGCGAGCGGGCGGCCCCTTTACCCCACCCCGTCGGTTGGTCGGCCGAGCGCGTCCCAGTGGTTTGTCGGGGCGAGCGCGCCCCGTGGACCGTCGCGCCGAGCGTCCGCCGCGGCGGACGCTTGGCCGGGCGCTCGCGGAGTCGGGAGAAGAAACCTTTAGAACTGTTAGACAAACCCATGAATTTTTTAAGGATAATAAAATATTGCTAAAGGAAATAAGTACAGTTCCTTGCCGCTCTCGTCGGACGCCGCGGCGGACGCTTGGCCGATGCAGAAACCGGTTTGGGGCCGGAGACCGTCCGGTGAGGCATGGACGGACAGACTGCGGTCGTGACCGGCGCGAGTCGTGGCATCGGCGAAGCGGTGGCCCGGCGGTTCGCCGCCGAGGGCGCGCGGGTCGTCGCCTGCGCCCGAGAACAGGACGCCCTCGACGGGACCGTCGAGGACATCGCGGACGACGGCGGCGACGTAGAGGCGATGCGCGCCGACGTGCGCGACGAGTTCGACGTGGAGCGACTGATGGAGACCGCGGCCCGCGGGAGCGACGGCGGCATCGACGTGGTAGTCGCCTGTGCCGGGGTCTACCACGGGAGTCCCGGCGAGACGCCGCTGGCCGACGACGCCTACTCCGCGTTCGACGACTCCTTCCGGACGAACGCCCGCGGCGTCTTCGCCACGGTCAAGGAGGCCCTGCCCCACCTCGCCGAGGGCGCGCGGGTGCTGGTCCCCTCGGGGTCGGTCGCCCGCGACGCGAAACCGGGCTACGGGTCCTACGCCGTCTCGAAGGCGGCCGCCGAGTCGGTCGTCCGACAGTTCGCCGCGGAAATCGACCCGACCGTGGGCGTCGTGGACCCCGGCGCGGTCGCTACCGACCTGACCGGCGGACAGGGCCGCGACCCCGAAGACGCCGCGGACCTTTTCTTCTGGGCCGCGAACGACGCGCCCGCCGAGGACGTTGACGGCGTCGTCGTCGGCCTGAAGGAGTTCCGGAAGGCGACGGCGTGACGGTCGAAATCGGGCACGGAGTTGCGTCGGACTGGCCCACTCGCGGGGCAGAAGGCCCGGAAAGCCCCACGCGCGCCTGCGGTCGCTGACGGGCGCACTCCCGGCGCGGCGAGTCCGAACCGGTGGTCGTCGTCCCCTCGCCGACGAGTCGGGCGCACACCTCGAACGTCTCGACGCCACCCGGGTCGGCCTCTCGGAGGTTGTACAGCGTGAACTCGTCGCCCGCCGACACCTCTTTGGTCGTCTCGAAGACGGGTTCGCCCGTCGCCTCTCGGACGACTTCGACCCGGAGCGTCCGGGACTCGGACGCCTCGTTGCGAACCAGTATCGAGTGGTCGGGGTTCGGACTGTTCGAGGCCCGTTCTATCCAGTCCCCTGCGGTGTCCGATTCTCGGGTCGTGGTCGAGTCGTCGGGGAGGCGTCCCCCGAGGTCGGTCAGACACCCCGCGAGCGCGATGCTCCCACCGACCGCGAGGAGCGCCCGTCGTGTTCGCTCCGGCATGCGTCGAACTCCGGAATCCATTGTGATAACCGTTCCAGAGGCTGAAACGCGCGTTTCACTCTCCCCATCAGTCGTCGCCGGGGTCGCCCGTGGTGACGCTGTTGGGCCGAATCCTCAGCATCACCCGCGCGCCGTCTTCCTCGCCGAGGCGCGGGTACTCCTCGACGCCCATGTAGCGTTTTGCGAGTCGGTTGACGTGTTCGACTGCGCCCTCCTCGGTGAGTTCGACCACCTCGCCCCGCACCGTCAGGAATCGGTAGGGGTCGTCGGGGTCCGTCATCGAGACGGCGACGTGGGCCGTCTCGCGGGCGTTCTGCTCCTTTCGGGACCCCCGGACCGTGTTGACCAGCAGGCGGTTCTCGTCGGCGTCGTAATCTATCCACACCGGCACGGAGTGGGGCGTCCCGTCGGGCAGGAGCGTCGAGAGGTGAGCGAACGTCTTCTTCTCGAACAGGTCGCGGAACTCCTCTGGTATCGTCGTCACGAACGACCCCACGACGCCGACCCCTAAATCGGTACTTGCGCCCGCGGTCGGAACGGCGTCCGGACCCTGAACGTGGCGCTCGGCGCGAAATGAACCACGGGGTCCTCGGCGGGTGCTGGCAGACCGACCGACTCCAGCAGTGCGTCGGCGTGAACCGTCGCCTCGACCGGACAGAGCCGCCACGGGTCGTGTTCGACTCGCGCGCACCACACCGTCCCGCTCCCACCGCGACTCCCGCCGCGGACGAGGTAGAGTCGGTATCGCTCGGCGAGGAAGGCCGACAGCGAGTCCGGGTCGGCGTAGGCGGGCCTTCCGGTGGGTCGGTACTCGGCGGCGAAGCGCGCGGGCGACTCGTCGGTGTGGACTCGCTGGCAGTCGAACCGCCGGACATCGCCGGTCGTCTCGAAGTCGATGTCCGCGAGGTGGTACGGTAGGTCCCACACCGACCGGGCGAGTCGGACGCCGAGTTCGGTCGGCGCGTCCAGACTCAGGAAGTAGACGCCCGGCCGACCCCCGTACCGGACGTACGTCCGGAGGTTGACCTGCGGGAAGGTCAGACCGACGCGTTCGGGCAGGAACCACGGCCGACTCGCCGCCACGAGCGACGGGAGCGCCGACACCCACGCGGTCCCTTCGCGGGTGTCAACGTCGAGTTCGTCGGGGACTAGCGGTCGGACCCGCGAGGGGTCCACCGGCCAGTGGGCGAACAGGCCGTCTCGCCACGTCAGCGACACCGCGGGAAGGTCGCCGACGGCCGAAGCGATGTGCATACCCCGACAGACGCGCCCGACGGACATATGCGCCGCGGCGGAACCGGACGACGGGACACGCCGGGAAATCGCCGGAACGGGTTCCGACCCGCGACTGGGGAACCGACGACCTTATTAACTCTTGGTGGCGTCTTAACAACATGCGCATCTCTCGTCTCGGACTCCTCGGTCCGGTCGCACTCGTCGCGCTCACACCGCTCGCGCTCCGGGCGGGACTGACAAAAGTCGTCGGCATCTCGTGGGTGGCGTTCGCCGCGATGGGCGGCGCGGCGTTCCTCGGCGAGCGAACCGGCGCGACGACCGACGCCGGACGACTCGTGTGGGGGTACGGTCTCGCCAGCGGCGCGATGATTACCAGCGCGGCGGTGTTCATCGTGCCGGGGGCCATCGGTCATCACCCGCGATTCGGCGGGTTCGGCATCGCGCTCGGCGTGCTGGTCGGGTTCTCGGCGCACACGCTCGGCCACCGGGCGATGCACGCCGACCTCCCCTTCGACCACACCGCGGTCGAACTGACCGCTCACTCGCTGGCCGCGGGCGCCGTCATCGGACTGGTGTACGGTAACATGCCGGACCTCGGACTCCTGCTCGGACTCTCTATCGTCTCCCATAAAGGTCCCGCAGGCTACGCCGCGGCGGACCGACTCCGACGGGCCGACAAACCCGTCTCGGTCATCCTGCTCCCCGCGGCGGGCGTCGGTCTCACCGCGCTTCCGTCGTCGCTGTTGACCCTACCGAGTAGCGACCCGGTGAACGGTCTCGTCTTCGGATTTGCGGCCGGGGTGTTCCTCCACGTCGCCATGGACTTCCTCCCGCGGTGCGAGTTGGGCGGCGAGGTGTACGAGGTGGCGCAAATCACCGACGACGCTCACGCTCTCTTGGACCGCCTCCGCGCGCAGGCCGTGGTGAGTACGGGTCTCGGGGCCGTCGCCGTGTTCGTCGCGTGGGTGACGATACAGGGCGGCGTGTAGCGGCACTCACCAGCGCCCGCGGACGACGCCGACGACCAGAGCCGCCGTGAACGCGGCGAGGGTCACGGCCGGAGTGAATCCCGGCACGCCGGTACTCCGTTCGGTCGTGTACACGTCGCTCCGGTTCTGGATGCCGGGATTCCGCGGTGCCCAGTCCTCGTCGTCGGGAACGCCGTCGCCGTCGGCGTCCACGACGCCGCCGGGTCCGGCGGTGGCGGTCCGGTTCGCCGGAACCGACCGGTTCGTCCCTCTCGCTCGCTTCTCGTAGGCGTACGACCAGTCGTAGGGGGTCTCCGCGGACGTGTTGGCGTCCAACTCCCGCGAGAGTTCCACGCAGAAGAATCCGGACTTCTCCACGACGACGTTCCACGACCCTCCGGCGTGGTCGAGTTCCACCCAGTTGCTCCACGGGGAGTCGGTCAGCGAGTCGTTCGAGGGATTCTTCACGTCTACCACCGCGTCGGAGAAGGCGGCCTCGTGGTCGATTTTGACCGTCGCGTTCTCGGCGCTGACCGTCGCGTTCACCTCGATTACGTCGCCTTTCGTCACCGGGATTTGGAACACGTCGATGTCCATCGCAGAGTTGACCTGCCCCACCGTCTCGCCCGGCCGGACTTCGGGGGCGTCGAGACACTCGCTCGGAAATTTGTCCCTCGCGGCCGTCTCTCGGGGCGTCGCTCCCCCGACGACGCTGGCGGTCAGCAGGCAACAGAGCAAGAGCAACGTCTTCGGCGAAACCCACATGTGACGCCAGACTGGTAGGAAACCCCATAACACGTTCGAAACGGTTGGCGCTCCGGCCTCTCATCCACCGGTCGCGTCACGGCCGACCAACGGCCGTGGATGTACTTGAGGCTATAACCCGCCAGTTGACGCTGAGTGGATTAAACCGCTGTGAGAGAAAGAAGGATTCACCGTTCCGTTTGTTGTGTTCACATAATCTACAACACCATAGTCTGGCCCCCACATTTATGTAAAATAGATCATTTTCTGTCGGCTTTTGACTACCGAAACTTTTATTCTTCGCAAGGTTACTTGAATTTCTATGCCACTTAGCCGACGAGATGTTCTACTCGCCAGCAGTACATTGCCACTATTTTCAGGATGTTCCCAGTTTGATAGTCCATCCTCAGATATAGCCAACTTAACTATTATTCTCGTAAATGGCCAAGATAAAAAACACACATATAGGTTTGCACTTGAAACTACTGAAGGACGCCAAGAATGGTCGTCACATAGATTAAAAGCAAAATCAAAGGAAACTATCAGAGTAGAACCACCAAAAAAGGAGAAAGTTATCGCAATTCATGGCTCTGTTGCCGGATATACGCTCCGTGAAGAACTACAAGATTACAGTTCACAGAAAGTCTGTCCAGAAATATATATTGAATACGAATTAGCCGACAAGCCGACGATTCTTCAAAGTACAGATATAAGCTGTGGTCAATGAAAGGTAAAAATTAAAAGATACTCAGTTTTCGATTTCGACTTCTTCAGATGTTCGCCGTTCGTCAATGACCGTGAACGGATTCTTTGTCAGAATGTGTGTGATCTCCTCTACCTGCCCATTAACCTCTCTCGTAAGACCTTTTCCTTTCACCGATTTCACACCCCACTGTCTCCGTTCCTCGGGTGTCATCTCTTCAGGGTGACCGCTAGACGGTCTACTATCTGGTCGCTCGACATTTGAACTATTAACTGTGAGATCGGTTGAGGAAGAGCTTACGTTAGATTCGAATCCAGAGACTGTGTACTCTTTTTCCTCCCAGACTGTGGTCCCTGTCAAATGGATATGTTCTAAGTAGCCGTGTTTTAGTGTGACCGTTTCAAGTAGGTTATCGCCGCTAGAGTAGATCACCGCATCAGAATGAGCACATTCATCCCAGAACTCTACCGGATACGAGTCAGAAGTGTGCTGATATCCGTAGCCTACGTCGTGCTGATTGAAGTCAAACCCGTCGTATTCTGCCATCGAGTTTACTAGAGTACTTATGGGGATCCCGAAGTCGATCTGACTCATCGCGCTCATGACGCTCGCCTCTAAAATGGTTTTCGACCAGTTCATGTCGTCATCGGTTGGTGATGGATGAACCCCGTGGAGATGGTTAGAGGTATCTTTTAGGATACTGTCTTGGTTTGTGGGATTTGGAACATGGATGCTGTATCGTTGACCACGGAGGTTCGATGGAAGTCCGTCGTAAGTGTCGTTATCTTTCACCTCACATCCACCTCCAAATCCGAGACCGTGCGCCCAACCTAGAACATCACCGTACGCAGTACCGTACCAGTTGAGACCGTAACTACCGACAGTTGTGAATTTATCGTCATCACGAATTGTGAACTCACCAGATGTTACCGTACCCGGACAGTTCGAATCTTGATCACAGCCCAAATCGTACGTCCAGACATCGTTCGGCAACGTTTCAGCGGCAGAGACGGTTCCTGTAAAAGCACTACTCGCCGTAGCGCCGATTCCAATTCCCGATACAGCTTTCAGCAGTTCGCGCCTTGATTGCTCAGGTATACTGCTAAACTTAAGTGGTTATAAAATAAAATTTTCTAATATATAAATATATAATAAAGTTTGTTGCTGTATGGGTAATAAGTATCGAATAAACAGACTACTAGTGGGAATGGATACATTGTGAGACGGACCTAGCGTAGTACGACAACAGTATTGATGAACTATCACGCCACGGAGTTTCAACGCCAGCGGACGGTAATGGTGATTCCCGAAAACGACAAAGCGTCACGACCAAAAACTTCCAACTCAAAATCTCCTGTACCAGAACCCACCTAAAGCGTTTTACCGCGCGAGCGACTACTCACGGCCAAGACAGAACCGATGCTCAAACGCGCACTAATCGGACTCCTGCTGATTCCGCTCGTAGACGCGCTGTTCCTCGTCTACGTGGCGACGCAACTCGGGGCCGTCCTCACGGTCGCGCTGGTGGTCCTGACCGCGCTGGTCGGGACGCTGTTCGTCCGCGCGGAGGGCCGTCACACCATCCGGCGACTTCAGGGGACCCTCGAAAAGGGCGAGGTCCCGGCCGACGAACTGACCGACGGTGCCCTGCTCATCGCGGCGGGCGCGTTCTTGCTCACGCCGGGTCTCGTCACCGACACCGTGGGCTTTCTGCTGGCGTTCCCGCCCTCGCGCATCCTCGTGCGCGAGGCGGTTCAGAAGTGGGTCGTCAAGCCCTACCTCGAGAAGAAGACCGGCGGGTTCGCCTCCGGCAACGTCTACACCTTCGGGTTCCCGAACGCCGAGGACGTGAGCGCCAGCGGAACCGGCACCGGCGCGGGCGCAAGCGGCGCGGGTACAGGCGGCGCAAGCGCGGGCGGAGCGAGCGGTTCGACCGCGAGCGGCCAGTCCGACGACGACACCTACCGCGTGGACGACGACGCCTACGACATCGAGTTCGAGGACCGCGAGGACGAGAAGTAGTCGGCGCAGACGAGGCGTGGCAACCGAGCGATTTCGCCGACAAACTCCGTGAGGGCGTACCGAACTCGGAGTGAAAGGAAACGCTTAAACATTCAAGGGCGCAAGCAGTGAATGCGCTCGGGCCAATAGCTCAATCAGGTTGAGCGCTCGGCTGATAACCGGGAGGTTCGCGGTTCAAATCCGCGTTGGCCCACTTCCTTTACGTTTCTCTCGTTGCCTCTAGTCTCGACTGGTTCTTACACTTCGGGTTCGGTCGTTCCCCGTCGATAGCGTCCGTTCCGAGCGTGGACACCGGAGAGTACGACTCCCGACTGAGCGTGTCGGGGGCGACTCCGATTTTTCTACCCCTCGCTCAAAACCCCTATATATCCATCATAGCACTCGTTTAATACCGTCTCGGGCCTTATCACATCGTAATGGCTGTCACACTGGGAGAGCGACGCGACACCGTGACCGACTCCGCCTTCGCCGAGTGCGTCCCCCACGAGCGAATCGACGCCGAGGAATGGGACGACATCTACGTCGTCGGCGACGTACACGGCTGTCGAGCCGAACTCGAAACGCTCCTCGACCGCCTCGACGTGACCGGCGACGACTTCGTGGCCTTCGTCGGGGACCTCGTTCGCAAGGGTCCCGACACCGAGGGCGTGCTGGACCTCGTGCGCACGCGACCCAACTTGGTGAGCATCCGGGGGAACAACGAGGCGAAGATTCTCCGGGGAGAGACAGACCTCGACCTCTCGGAGGCGAACGCCGAGTTCGTCCGGTCGCTCCCCGTCGCCCTCTCGTGGGAGGGCGCACTGGTCGTCCACGGCGGCGTGGACCCCCGGCGCGAACTCGCCGACCACAGCGTGAACGACCTGCTCAACATGCGCGCACCCCACGCCGACGAGGAGTACGAGGGACCGCTCTGGTACGACGAGTACGACGGCGCGACGACCGTCTTCTCGGGCCACACCGTCCACGAGCGACCCCACGACGCCGACGGCGGAGTCGCCCTCGACACCGGGTGCGTCCACGGCGGCGCGCTGACCGCTTACGACTGGCGCGCCGAGGAGTTCGTCGCGGTGTCGGCCGAGGAGACCTACGTCGAGCGGAGCGCGGACAAAATCGTCCGACTCGACGGCGAGAAGTCGGTGTTCGAGTAGGATGTCGAGCGAGCGACCGCGAGCGGACGACGCCGACGCCGAGCGAATCGAGTCGGAGCGAGTCGAGACCGAGACGACCGACGCCGAGACCCCCGAATCCGACTTCGACCGCGACGACCCTCGGTACTACCTCAACCGGGAACTCGGCGAACTGGAGTTCCAGAAGCGCGTCCTCGCGGAGGCGACCGACGAGCGCAACCCCCTGTTGGAGCGCGTGAAGTTCCTCGCCATCTTCACGACCAACATGGACGAGTTCTTCCGCAAGCGGGTCGGCGGCCTGAAACAGCAGATTGCGGCCGGGGTCAGCGAGCGAACGCCCGACGGTCGCACCCCGCGCGAGCAGTGGGAGGCGATTCACGAGACCGCTCGGCCGATGTTCGAGCGCCAGACCGACTGCTACCACGAGACCGTTCGGCCCGCGCTCGCCGACGCCGGAATTCGGATTCTGGACTACGACGACCTCTCGGCGGGCGAGCGCCGCGACCTCAGAGGGTACTTCGAAAGTTCAGTCCTGCCGACGCTGACGCCGCTGACGTTCGACCCCGCACACCCCTTCCCGCACATCTCGAACCTCAGCCTCTCGCTCGGGGTGTTGACCCGCGAAGACCCGGACGACGACCTCACCTTCTCGCGAGTGAAGGTCCCGCAGAACCGCCCGCGACTCGTCCGCGTCGGCGGCGACCCCGACGGGGACGCCGCCGCGAGCGGACGGGAAGACCGGTTCGTCCTGCTGGAGGACGTTATCGCCGACAACCTCGACCTGCTGTTTCCGAACGTCGAAATCGTGGACTACTCGACGTTCCGGGTGACGCGAAACGCCGAAGTCGGCCGCGACGAGGAGGTGGCCGAGGACCTCATCGAGATGATAGAGGAGGTGCTGGAGGAACGGCGATTCGCCACGGTCGTCCGACTCGAAATCGAGGACGACGCCCATCCGAAGGTCCGGGAAATCCTCGCCGACAAACTCGGCGTGGGCGACCGCGAGGTGTTCGAGCGCCGGGGACCGCTGGCGTTCCGGGACTTCGACTCGCTTCTGGACCTCGACCGACCCGAACTCAAACTCGATAGCTGGTCGCCCAAACCGCACCCGAGACTCGCCGACGCGGGCGCGAGCGCCGACGGCGGCGACATCTTCGCCGAAATCCGCGACGACGACGTGCTGGTCCACCACCCCTACCACTCGTTCACCGGGACGGTCCAGCAGTTCCTCGACGCCGCGGCCCACGACCCCGACGTGCTGGCTATCAAGGCGGCCATCTACCGGACCGCCAGCGACTCGAAGGTGGTCGAGACCCTCATCGAGGCGGCCCGGAACGGCAAGCAGGTCGCGGTGATGGTCGAACTCAAGGCCCGGTTCGACGAGGAGAACAATCTGGAGTGGGCCAAGAAACTGGAGGCCGAGGGCATCCACGTCGCCTACGGCACCATCGGCTACAAGACCCACACAAAGACCTCGCTGGTCGTCCGCGACGAGGGCGAGGGCGTCCAGTTGTACTCCCACGTCGGCACGGGTAACTACCACTCCGAGACCGCCAAGAAGTACGAGGACCTCGGTCTGCTGACCGCGGACCGCGACGTAGGCCAAGACCTTGTGAAACTGTTCAACTACTTCACGGGTCACTCGCTCCACGAGCAGTACCGCGAGTTGCTGGTCGCGCCCGGTAACATGCGCGAGCGGTTCGTGGAGAAGATTCGCAACGAGGCCGAGTGCGCCCGCAGGGGCGAGGACGCCCGCATCGTCGCCAAGATGAACCGACTGGAGGACCCCGAAATCGTCGCGGAACTCTACGAGGCGTCGATGGCCGGGGTGGACATCCACCTCGTGGTCCGAGACATCTGTCGTCTCCGGCCCGGTTTGGAGGGCGTCAGCGAGAACATCGACGTGTACAGCGTCGTCGGCCGGTTCCTCGAACACTCCCGCATCTACCACTTCGAGAACGACGACCCCGGCTACTACGTCGGGTCGGCCGACTGGATGACCCGGAATCTGGACAACCGGGTCGAGGCCGTGACGCCAATCGAGGACCCGCGACTGCGCGAGCGTCTGGACTGCGTGCTGGCGACGATTCTCTCGGACAACCGGAACCGGTGGGCGATGAACGCCGACGGGAGTTACGACCGGATTCGGCCCGCGGAGGGCGAGGAAGTCAGGAACGCCCAAGAAATCTTCATGCGCGAGGCCGAGGAGACGCTACGCCAGCGCGACGGGTCGCGGTAGCGCGGCCTACTCCCCAACCAACTCCCGGACGCTCCACGAGATGCCGAGTCCCGCGACCAACAGCACGACCAGATTGAACGCCGCGCGGAACAGCGGCCGGTACTCGTGGGTGATGAACGTGTTGATGGTGGCGTTCACGCTGGCGTAGAGTTGAATCACCGCGACCACGGCCAGCAGGACGAACAGCGCCAGCGCCGCCCGGTAGAGGTTCGTCCGGAGTTCGAAGTCGGTGGTCGATTCCTCTGGTATCTCGGTGTCGGTGTTGGCTTCGCTCATGAGTTCCTCCTCCGCGCGAGCAGTAGCGCGCCGACCAGCGCCGCGGTTGCCGCGCCGACGCCGAATCCGGGCACGCCGCCGTCTGCCGCCGCGCTCTCGGTGACCGTCTCCTCGTAGTCGCGTCTCTTCTCGTCCTGTCGGTCGCCGTCGAAGTCGCCGACTTCCAGACCGACTTCGCGGACCGTCTCGTTGGCTTCGACAGTTTCGGTCGGGTTCAGGTTCGCTACGCTCCGGGCCGTGCCGACGATAACGCCGTCCTTCCACAGCACCGCGTCGAGGTAGTAGTTGTAGCCGTCGGGCACGGCGAGTTCGACGCTCGGGGTGGCGGTCCGGCCGGGTCGGACGGTGCCGACTTCGACCGACGCGCGGTCGGCGACGATGTTCGAGTCGGCCTGCCGCGCGGTGAACACGACTCGTAACTCCTTGGAAGCGGCGTCTCCTTCGTTGGTGAGGAACGTCGAAACGTCGAGGGTCGTCCGATTGTCCGCGGCGTCCGCGACGGTGTACTCTATCGGCGGCAGGCCGTCGCCGCCCTGCCAGTGGAACCGGACGCTGGTCCGGGCGTACTCCGGCGTCAGGGTGCCGACGCCGCGGACCTCCTTGCTCCCCTCGGCGATTCGCTCGTCGTCGCGGTAGACGATGGTCTCGACGCGATAACCGCCCGACCGCTCGACCGAGACGTTCTGGAGGACCGAGACTTCGCGCTCGCCCGAGATGGTCGAAACCGGGGTCTGTTTCGTCGTCTCGACCAGTCCGGATTCGAGGTGGACCGCCCGGACGAGGACGGAGACGTTCTCGGAGCGACCTCTGGAGTGTGCGAGGCGGGTATCGACCTGTAGGGTCGCGGTGCCGCCCGACACCGGGCCGGGTGCGATGGACACCTCTTGGATGTCGAGGTGGCCGGGCCGAACCGGGTCGCGTTCGGTGTCGGCGTCGGCTATCGCGCCGGGGACCACGGCGACGGCGAGGACGGACACCGCGACGACGAGGGCGATTGCACCCGCCAGTATCGTCTCGCGGTTCATATTCGGAGGCTCACGGGTTGGTATAAAGTGTTTTGTGGTGTGCGCGAGGCCGAAAAATCGGGGTCGGGTGCGTCGGCGGGAGTCGTTCGGTGAGTCGTCGGTTACTGCTCGAACCAGTCGGACCGCACGTGACCGTTTCGTGCGACACTGCGACCGCACCGCAACCGCCACCGCACAGCGGTCGATTGCCGACGCCACTCAGGACCGCACCGCAACCGCGCCCCGTCCCTCCCCGCCGCGGGCGCGCAGTTCTGCGCGCCCGCGGCGCGTCCCGTGGACTGTGGCGTCGCGCGCGTCCCGTGGACTGTGACACCGAGCGCGTTCCGGGGTCCGACGGTGCAGACAGACCCTTGGCCCCGGAGTCCGAACCTCTCTCCATGCACGTAGACACTCCAGACTCGGCGCGCCCGGCGGAGGCGAGCGACCGATGACGGTCCGGAGCGTCGTCCTCGACGTGGACGGCACCCTCGTCCGCGGCGACGAGACCATCCCCGGCGCGGTCGCGGCGGTGGACCGCCTCCGCGAGCGCGGACTCGACGTGCTGATGCTCTCGAACAACCCGACGCGGACTCCGGCCGACTACGCCGATTGGCTCGCGGACCTCGGGTTCGCGGTCGGTCCCGACGAGGTGCTGACCTCGGGGGCGCTCACGGCCGACTACGTGGCCGCGGAGTACCCCGACAGCGCGACGTACCTGCTCGGCGAGGCGGGCCTGCGCGCGATGCTTGCCGACCGCGGGGTTCCGCTGGTCGCCGACCCCGACGCCGCCGAGGTGGTCGTCGCCTCCATCGACCGGGAGTTCACCTACGACCGACTCCGCGAGGCGCTCTGGGCGCTGGAGGGCGCGGCGTTCGTCGCCACCGACCCGGACCGGACGATTCCCGCGGCCGACCGCCCGGTTCCGGGGTCGGGTGCCATCGTCGCCGCCGTCGCCGAGGCCGCGGACCGCGACCCCGACGCGATGCTCGGCAAACCCGCCACGACCGCCGCCGAAGCCGTCGAATCACGCGTGACGGGAACCGGCGCGGAGATTCTGGTCGTCGGCGACAGACTCGACACCGACGTTCTCATGGGCGAGCGCGCGGGCATGACGACCGCGCTCGCGCTCTCGGGCGTGACCACGCGCGGGGACGCGGAGGTTTCGGAGGTGGTTCCGGACTACGTGGTAGACTCGGTGGCCGACGTGGAGTCGCTGTTATAGGTCGGCGGGGTCGGGAGCTCCGATTACGTCTCGATAGACTTGTAGCTCGTGTAGTTGTACGTGTACGGCGTCGTGGTCACGTGGCGGTACTCCCAAAAGTAAGGTAACTTCTCTGTGTCTCACTCGTCCGGCGCGACCGACTCCATGCGCTCGTCTCGTTCGCCGCGTTCGACCTTCTGGCCCCAAAAGCCGGGGTGTTTCACTACCTCTACGTCGCCCCGCACGCGGGTCTGGCACGCGAGTCGGAGGCCCGAGTCCTCGTCGTGGGGCGGAAGCGAGAGGCGCCTGCGCTCGTCGTCGGCCATCCCGCTCACGCCGCCGCGGACCTCGACCGCACAGGTGCCACAGGTCGCGTGACCCCGGCAGTTGAGGTACTCCGACGCGCCGTTGTGCGGCGACAGGTCCGCGTCGAGCAGTGCGTCCCGAAGCACCTCGCCGTCCTCGCACTCGATTTCGTTCCCCCGGAAGTGAATCGTCGGCATGGCACCGACGTACGACGGACAGGTTGTTAGAAGTTAGCATTCGTCGGGAACGTGGACGCGCTCGGTTCGGAACTTGACCGCGGACGCGCCGGGCGGGACTGACGACCCGGCGCGCGCTGGCGCGACCGCGGAGCGTGTCGCGCCATCGTCGCGCGAGGGACGAGCGAACGAGCGCCGACGGCGCGAGTGAGCGAGTCGGTTGGGGAGGCGTGTGGTCCGCGGTAGCGGTGCGGTCGCGGTCTGATAGGTTCGAGCCTGAAGCTAGCTCGCTCGTGGTCCTCTGTCACCTCTCGTGTCGTTCCGATTTCTCGCGTCGGTCGTCTCCCCCGTGTCGTTCCGATTTCTCGCGTCGGTCGCCAGTCTCTTTCGTCGTTCCCTCTGCTCGCCTCGCGGTTCTGTGTCCGCTGGTCGTCCCCGTCGAAAGTGGCTCCTACCGCGTCTGTCACGGCCCGACGGCACGACAGCAAATTCTCTAAGAAACAAAAATAGGTCTCTAAAAAACAGATATATTGCTAAAAGACAACTATACTTCGTCCGTCGGATGGAGGAACGTCTGGAACTCTACCGTTCGGCCGTCGGGGTCCTCGGCGAAGAACTGGTAGATGTCGTAGGTCTCGTTCTCGTGGGGTTCGTCGCGGGCGTGGTCGGCCACCGTCTCGTACATCGCGTCCACGCCCTCGCGGTCGGGGTAGACGAACGTGACGATGCCCTCGGTGTCGGCCGTCTCGCGCTCGCAGAACCCGAGCAGTTGGTTGTCGTACTTCAGAATCGTGCAGTCGGTTTGTTCGAGCCACACGTCCGCACCGACGGTTTCGGCGTAGAAGCCGACGATTCGCTCCAAGTCGGTCGTGGCGAAGAAGGTGATTGCGCTCACACGCGAGGCGTCGGGGTCGGCGGGTAAAACGGTTTTTCTGCTAGCGTGTTTCGTCCTCGGACGTTCTCGCTCACTCGGTATCGTGACCGCCGGAATCGTGGTGACGAACGCTCGGAAAATCCCCCGCTCTACAACAGTGTAGCAACCGCCGGAATGGTACCAAGAAGTCCCAGAAAGCCCCCGCCCGCTCGCGGTCGCTCAGCGACATATCTTCGACTCACCTTCGGTTCGTCTCAGATAGGGGTCGCTGAGGCGACCAAGATGAACGCGAGCGGGCGGCCCCTTCATCCCACCCCGGCAGTTGGTCGGCCGAGCGTTCGCTGGCGGTTGGTCGGCCGAGCGTTCGCTGGCGGTTGGTCGGCCGAGCGCGTCCTCGTGGAACGTCTCACCGAGCGCGTTCGGGTCAAGAGCGACCCCGGCCAAGCGCTGATTCCGCGCTGGCAATCCGCGTTTCCGGCCGACAACGGGAGCGTTCCGCGGGCGGACTCGGATGAACGGTCGGCGCGTCTTATGCAAGTCCGGACCCTCTCGCCGTCGAGACCACCCATGACTTCCGACGGCTCAGGACCGGCCGGAGTGACGCGGCGCGCGCTTCTCAGCACCGGGGTAGCGGTCGGCGCGGTCGGGCTCGCGGGCGCGCGACCCCGCCAGCGGGACGGGACGGCGGGTCGCACCCGCCGACGGGACGCGCGGGACGGGCAGGACGGCCAAGACCGACGGGAGGTCGCCATCCCACCGCGACTCCCGAGCGCCATCGACGTGGACGCCGAGAACGGCACCGTCACGCTCCCGCTCTACAGCGGCCAAGCACCCACGGGGACGGTCCACTACGTCGTCTTCGAGACGACCAGCCTTCGAGTCGCCACCGACCGCGGTCTCAACTGGTCGCCCAAACTCGCCAACGCGCTCGACACCAACGCGGTCCAGCGCGCCAGCGGCAGGCAACCCCGAGCGCGGAATCGCGAGAGCGCCGGGGTGACGTTCACCGCGACGCCGAACTTCGCGCTGGAGCGTCAGGTCGTCCCCGGCCCGGAGGGGTTCCCGCTCGGCGGCGGCACCAACCCCGGCGCGCGCGGCGAGCGCTACACCCCGCTTTTCGTCACCCGGCGCGGCACGGTGTACAACGCCCCGCACGTCGCCAACGACTCGGGCGAACACGACGCAATCGTCGAAATCGACCGCGACGGGATGGAGGTGACGATGCGGTTGACCGCCGGGTTCTACGAGGGCCAGCGTGTGTTGTACGCCAGCACCGAGGCCTCCTCGCCCGAACTCGCCGCGCTCGAAGCCGCCACGTACGCGCCCGCGCTCAACGCGGCCCCGTCAGCGGGCGACCGCACGACGGCCACGTCCGCGCGCGAGCCGATTATCCCCGTCGTGAACGGCCCGATGGGTGCCGACGACCCCGACCGACAGGGGTTGCGCTCTGCGGTCGCTGGCGAGGGGAGTCCGCTGAACGTCGTCGCCGAACAACAGACCTGCGGCGACCCGAGTTTCCGCGAGGACTGTGACGCCCTGTTCTACAGTCCGTTGTGGGACGTGCATCCCGTCGAGTGGACCGCCGAGGCTATCGACGCCGGACGGCGACGCCGACTGACCAGCCATCAGGAGGTTATCGCCGCGTTCCGGCGCGAGCGACTGGCGACCGCCGCGCCCGACGGGACCGTGAACGACCAACTCGGCGGCCTTCGGGCCGCGGGCGCGCTGGTGAACTGCCCGCTGGTTCTGACCGGCCCCGAAGACGGGTAGTCGCCGCCCGCGCGCGGCGCGGGCGGCGTTCGTGACCGAAGCGGCGTTCGGAGGTCGTCGTTCGGGAGCGGAGTATATAGATACGGAGAGCTATAGTCGGCAATTAGCGAGGCTTTTCATCTCCGGCCGGGACGACCGAAACGTGGCGTGCGATACCTGTCGCGCCGCAACTCGACATCGGCATGGCACCTGTCATCTACGCCCCCGCACGCCACAACCAGTCAGCAAACAGTCGTTGCCGCGTCGTTTCTCCCCCTCGGTTCCCTCTTTCCCCTTTCCCGCGTTTCGATGCCGTAGCCGAAGAAAAGTAAAACGCGACGAACCGGGGTTTCAGTAGCTGTAATCCGTGTGCAGGCTTCCGGTGTCGTCGTAGAGGTACACCGTGTCGCCGCCGTTGTTCCAGATGTACGACCCGCCCCAGTAGAGGTCGGTGGCCGAGTCGGTGCCGTCGCCCGAGTGGAGCCGCACCACGTCCGCCGCGCCGAGCGAGAAGCCGTCGGGGAACTGGTAGCTGTTTCCGGCCTCGTCCTCGACGGTCCACCCGGTCAGGTCCTCGCCGCTGGACCCGGTGTTCTCGAAGTCCACGTACTCGTCGTTGAGCGTCGAACCGTCCTCGTTGACTGTCTTGACGGCGATTTTGCTGTCGGAGTCGTTGGTCGGGTACGTCTGCTCCGTGGCGAGGTTGTTGGCGTCGTCGTAGACGTACGCCGTGTCGCCGCTGTTGTTCCACACCGCCGAGCCACGGCCCCAGTAGAGGTCCGTCGAGGAGTCGGTGCCGCTTCCGGTGTGGACGCGCACAGTGTCGCCCGCCGCCAGCGAGAAGCCGTCGGGGAACTGGTAGCTGTTTCCGGCCTCGTCTTCGAGCGTCCATCCGGTCAGGTCGAGGCTACTCGACCCACCGTTTTTCACGTCCACGTACTCGTCGTTGAGCGTCGAGCCGTCCTCGCTGATGGTCGGGATGGAGACCGAGTATCCGGACGACGTTCCGGGCGTGTAGGCGTCGAACAGCGGGAACGACGAGTCGAAGGCCGTCGTCTCGGGCACCTCCGAACTGGTAGCCACGCTGTTGGTGTCGTCGGTCACTTGGTCGGCGTTGACCCGGAGGTCGGTGCCGAGTCCGCTGGC
The DNA here is from genome assembly GCF_029338395.1 of Halorussus caseinilyticus. Lineage (NCBI taxonomy): Archaea > Methanobacteriati > Methanobacteriota > Halobacteria > Halobacteriales > Haladaptataceae > Halorussus > Halorussus caseinilyticus. The sequence continues at coordinate 2,143,732 of NZ_CP119809.1, read as the reverse complement.
GAGGGAGTTGATGTTTCCGCGCGCCTCGGGGGTAGTCTTGCCGCTTCCCATCAGGACGACAGCGCCGCCGTTCGAGACGAAGGTGTTCAGGTTGTCGATTTCGGTCTGGGTGAACGACTCGGGCGGCGTCGTGACGACGACTGCGCGCGCGCCGTCGAGGTTCGCGCTGGTGAAGTCGTTGATGCCCTCGAACGCGATGTCCTGTCCTTCGAGGTAACGCATGTAGTAGGCCGCGTCCTCGGCCGAGAGACCGTAGTCCGCGCCGAACTGCCCGTGACCGCCGTCGATGAGAACGTCGCCCGAGGTGTCGGCGAGGTAGTCCACGAGGTTCGTCAGGAACGGGTAGTTGCCGTAACTCGACGTGTCGGTGCTGTAGCCCTCGTTCTTCTCGTAGCCCTCGTCGATGAAGGGACCGCCGACGACTGCGACGTTGGCGCTCTCGTCCACGGCCACCAGCGGGATGTCGCCGCCGTAACTGTAACCGCCGTCCAAGTTCTGGGTCGCGGTCGTCTCGGCGTACACCGGGACCCGCGAGTCCGACACCCCGCCGGTCGCGGTCCGGACGCTCGCGGTCTTCGGGAAGAAGAGGTCGTCCACGGGATTGTCCCGAATCTCGCTGGAGTTTGCGGGGTCGCTCTCAGCCCACACCTGCGTCCCGTTCGCCCTCGCGGTCTCCTCGGAGTCGATGAACGCCGAGTGCTTCGAGAACGACGAGTCGTAGACGCGTGCGTGGCCCTGCTTGACGAGTTGGTGGTTGTAGTTGGCGTTCCGCGTGCCGTCGCCGGACTTGTCGTAGTAGAGGTAGCCAAGCACCCGGCCGAAGGCGTCCCGGACGGGTTCGTTGTCGTCGAACACGAGGTCCACCGTCTTGCCGCCGAGTTCGCTCTTGCCGAAGTCGGTGGCGTCGGCGGCCTTGCTTTCGAGGTAGGTGTTGGACTCGATGCCCTCCCACTCTTGGATGCGCTCGTACTGGTCGTTGACCTCCTTCTCGGGCGTGTCGGTGCCGAGGATGCGGATGTTCTCGGTGGTACCGTCGTCGAACGTCACTTTCACCGTGTCGCCGTCGATGACCTCTTTGACCGGCACGGTGTAGGTCTTGTTCGGGTCGAGTCCGAGTCCGTCCCGGTCGCCGAAGTAGTCGAACGCGGTGTTGAATTGGGTCGTAACCGGTTGGTAGGGTTCGCCCGCGTTCCGGAAGTCGTCGGTCACTTGGTCGTCGTTGAACCGGAACGCGAGTTCGAGGTAGCCTGCGATGTCGTTGAGGTTGGCCGTCTGGTCGTAGTTGCCGTAGTCCGACTGGTCGTGGAGGAACAACCAACCGCCGTTGGACACGAAGTCGCCGAGGGCGTTCAGCTCCGACTGAGTGAACGCCGTACTCGGCGAGGTGATGACCGCGGCGTCGGCCCCCGAGAGGTCCGAGGTGAGCGAAGTGGTCGCGTTCACGGTGTAGCCGTTGTTCTCGGCGTAGGACGCGAACTTCGAGAACTTCGAGCGGGTGTAGTACTGGCCGTGACCTTCGTCCCAGAGGACGGTCCCCGACCCGCCGAGGGCGTCGTCCCAGACGTTGAGGACGAACTCCTCGTTGCCCTTCTGCCAGTTGGTGTCCGAGTCCGTGACGAGCATCGACCCGAACCCGACGACGTTCCAGTCGGTGGCGACGACCGGAATCGGGGTGTTCTCGCCGTAGGTCACGGCGTCGGCGCTACTGTCGGCGTCACCGTTCGTGGCGGTGTCCTCTGCCCACACCGCGACGTAGGAGTCGTTCGTGAGCGGTCCGTAGTTGTAGTTCACCAGACTCGACGTGGAGTACGTTTCCAGTTCGGGTATCTGGCCGGTCGCCGCGCGGACGCGACCGGTGAGTTCGATGCCTGCGGCCGAACTGCCCGCCGCGGTTGCGAGTGCTGACAGGAAGGTACGTCTACGCATGTGGAGAACCACCTTCTCTTCACATATAAAACCATGTAATTTGTGAATATTGCAACTATATCTCTAGGTGTAGGTATAAAGAGTCGGATTGCAGAGAGGTGTCGGCCGACCCGAACCGAGCGTTTGACCTTGGTCGAGTGCCTACTACCGGGCATGTCCCCACGGAACGGCGGTGGTCGCTGATGGGTCTCGGCGAGAAAGCCCGATTCGGTCTGGCGCTCGCGCTCGGCGTCACGGTTCCGGGATTCCTCAAGTACGTGCTGACCACCGCTGGCTACGAGTCGCTCGGAACCGCGGTGTGGGTGAGCGGCTACCTCACCGCGGTACTGGTCGTCTGGTACGTCTGGGTGCGTCCGCTGGACCTCCAAGGAGCGAGCGGATGAACTCGGCGAGCGAACGACCCCGGCATAGCGCCATAGCGGAACTTTAAAGGGTATTTCGAGGCGACTTTTGGGTAACGATGATAGAGTTCGTGCCACTGCCCCTCATCGACGACTTCCTCATCAACTACAACGTCGGGCAGGCGTTGTTGTTGCTGTTCGTTCTGTCGGTGCTGGCGGCAATCCCGCTCGGCTCTCGGAAGGTGTTGTCGCTGAACGCCATCACGTTCGGACTGGTGTTCATCCTGACACCGGCGAGTCTGGCACCGCTACACTACAAGTTCCTCGGCATCGCCCTGCTGGTCGTCGCGCCGCTTCTGTACATCACGGCGCGCCGATAGGAGCAGAAACTTACGACTCACGCACGAGCGCGACACTCAGCAGTTTTTCGCCGCCAGTTACGGTCGCTTCCCGCGTCAGCGAGTAGAGGACTCCGCCGCGGTCGGTCTCGACCTCCTGTAGCGTCTCGTAGGTCGTCGGGTCGTAGAGCGTGCCGACTCGCTCGCCGGGTTCGACGCGCTGACCCACTTCCCGGTCGGGGTCCGCGCGGAATAGTCCGGACTCGTCGGCCGTGACCCGACCGAGGTGGTTGCGCGCCAGCGTCGGGTCGCGGTCGCTCGGGTCGCCCGCGAGCAGTCCGAGATGCCGGAGGGCGTCGAGAGTCCCTTCGACGCCGGTCTCGATGGCGTCCTCGGCGAGTCGCTTGTTGTGCGCGAGTTCGGGCGTGATTGTCGGGATGCCCTTCCGCGTGGCCGCGACCCGCAACTTCCCGCCGAAGTCCCGCGCGTCCCACTCGGCGTCGGCGTCCTCGCCCGCCTCCTCCGAGAGCAGGAGACCCGTGCCGAACGCTTCGGCGAGGGCGCGCGACTCGTCGTGGCCCTCCATGAAGACGACGTGCGGGAGCATGTCGGCGCTCCCGGTGTGGAGGTCGATAACCGCGTCGGCGTCCTCGACGTACTCCCAGAGCGTGGCGGCCATCCGTTCGTGGAGGGTGCCGTCGGAGTCGCCGGGCCACACCCGGTTCATGTTGGGGTTCACGCTGTCTAACTGCTCGGGCGTCGTGTACGACACACGGTCGAACGTGAGCGGGTCGGCAACCGGCACGACGACGACCCGGCCCGCGAGGTCCGGGTCGTCGCCCGCGAGTCGGTCGTGGACCCGCCGCAGGGTCTCGGTCCCGTTTATCTCGCGGCCGTGTTGAGCGGCCTGTACGTAGACGGTCGGGCCGTCGGCCCGACCGTCGTAGGTGTGAACGGTCGTCTCGATTTCGACGCCCGAGGGGAGGCGCGCGAGCGTGACGCGCTCCGAACGATGTTCCATGTGCGTTTCTCTCGGGCGGGACAGTTGAAGCTACTCCCGGCGGCCGTCAGACGAGTCGGACGGCCGCCGGTGGCTCCGGAGTGTACGGAAATACGACGGTATAGAATTAAATAGAATTTCCAAAGGAGTGTTTAGAATTGCGAAAGACAGCGAATTACGTGTCTCGGCTTAGCCGGGCATCCGGAGCGCGTAGAGGATGCACCCGAGTCCCACCAGCGTACTCAGGTCCGAGAGGAGGGCGATGGCCGTCGCCGCGAACGCACTCTGGGAGAGAACGAGCGCCGGAATCACCATCACGAACGGGAGTCCGACGGTGAGCGTGAACCCGATTGCGATGAACAGCATCGGTCTGCTGTCGTTCCGACGATAGCCCCGGTAGGCCTGATACGCGATGAGGAGACCCACCAGCGCCGTGGCGATGCTTAGGATTTGCGACAGTATCCGCACCCAGTTGGGGATGTCCGCTGGCGCGAGTTGTAACGCCGTCATGTCACATCCCCTCGACGAGGTCGGTGAATCTGTCGGCGATGTCCTCCTCGCGTTTCAGTTCGACTGTGAGTGACCCGTCCTCCAGTTCGACGGTTACGCGCCGGAGTCGCGGCGAGTACACCTTGTAGTGGTGGCCCCCGGTCGGGTCCGGTCGGGTCTGTTCTTCGATGAGGTCGTACGCGCGCAGGTCCTTCAACCGACGGTAAATTGTCGGTTCCGATGCCCCGCATCGCTCGCTCAGTGCGTTCGCTGACATGGGTTCGATACTCGTTTCGGTGAGGATGGTCCGGACAGTCTCGTCCTCGAGGAGCGCCGCAATATCCTCGACATCACAGTCCTCACTCACAGTTATCTATGTAATTATGCAAACGGGATAAAAGGGTATCGACAACTTCAGCGCGTGAAGTTCGGCGTTGTAGGAGCCTCTCAGAGGCGCTACCTGCTCGACGCTCGATTCAATTCACTGTATCCTTGATGTCGGCAGTTTCGTCCGAACTCGTTTTGAATCGGTCGATGCTCTCGTAGAGGTCGTCGGCCATTGCGCTCAGGGCCTCTGCGGAGTCCGCAACTTGGTCCATCGCCGTGGCCTGTTGCTGGACTCCGGCGGAGACTTCCTGAATCGAGGCCGTGATTCGTTGGCTCAACTCTGCGGTGTCCTCGACTACGACGCTGACCTCCTCGGCGTTCTGGGCTTGGTCTTCGACGGCATCGCTGACTTCCGCCACCCCTTCGCTGGTCTGTTCGGCGGTTGCCTCGATGTCGCCGAGCGTGGTCACGACATCTTCGACCGCGTTGGCTCCGTCCGCCACGTTCGCGTTCATTTCCTCGATACTCGTGACGACGGTCTCGGTCTGCGAGCGGGCCGTCTCGATTATCGCAGTGATTTCGTCGGTCGATTCTTGGGACTCCTCGGCGAGGTTCTTGATTTCGCTCGCTACGACGGCGAATCCGTCGCCGTCTTCGTCGGCCCGTGCCGCTTCGATGTTGGCGTTCAGTGCTAACAGATTCGTCTGGTCCGCGATGTCCGCGATTACCTCCGTAATCCGACTCACGTCCTCCATGCTCTCTTGGAGGGCTTCGATGTCGGTCTCGATTTGGTCGGCAGACGCGGTTGCGTCTCTGATTTTCTCGACTGCCTGTGAGACGCTCCGGTTGCCTTCCGACGCCAGTTCTGCTGTCCGGTCGGACTGGGCGTCTATCTGTTGGGCCGCGCTCGTGACTTCCTCTATCGACGCACTCAGGTCGGTGACGTTCGACTCCGCGCGCTCGGTTTTGTTGGCGAGGTCCTCGACGCCGCGGGTAATCTCTTGACCGGAGGCTTCGATTTGCTCGATGGAACTCGTCACCTCTTCGCTCGACCCGCTGAGTTGCTCGCTCGACGCCGCGAGTTCGTCCGCTAGCGCCGTCAAATCCTCGACTACCGTCTGGATGTTCTCGACCGCCCGTTCGAGCGACCGATTCATCGCAGTGAACTCCGCGTGGGTCTCCTGCATCTCGGCGAAGTCGGCGTCGGGTTCCGGAACCGACGGGTCGATAGTCAAGTCGCCGTCCGCGAGCGCGTCCAACTTCGTCTGGAGGTCCGTGAGAACGCGTTGCTGGTAGTCGTTTAGCTTTTCTTTTCGCCGCTCTTCCTCGATTCGTGCCGTCACGTCGCGGTCGATTTCGAGACCGCCCGTAACCTCTCCCTCGTCGGTTACGAACGGGACGATGCTTCGGCTGATGACGATAGTCTCCCCACCGACTTCGAGAGTCTCCTGTCGTTGTTGGATTTCCTCTCCGGTCTCTAGAGCCTCCTCCACCAGTCGGGGGCTTTGCCCACCGTCGCCTCGTAACTCGTCCGGCGTCCGGCCAACTGCGTCCTCTTGCGTCGTGTCGAAGAGAGCGAGTGCCTGTCGATTGAGATGAGTAACGTCGCCGTCAGCGTCTACGACGAGAGTCGCGGCTTCGAGACCATCCAAGATGTTCTGAAGTAACACCTCGGTCTCGACATCTACGGCGTCCTCGGTCGAAGTATCCGAGCCGAGTCGGGCCGCGTCGTCGTCCGTCGGTTCCATATCGGTTCCGCTGAGTAAAACCCGAGTAAATTTCATAGTCGTTTCCTCCAGTTTATTTAGCCCACACGCAAGTTATTATGGTATTCTAACATATATCTTTCGGGAATTATCGTCTGTGAACATATTACGATACCCCGAACGGATGGTTTTCTATGTGTCTCCTCGCTCGTTTCACTCGCTCGGGACACCACTCGCGCAAAAAACCTCCTCCAAAAAAGCCCGCTCAGATTTCCGAGACGCTTCGCTCGCGGTTCTACTCGTTCTTCTGTGCGTCAACTACAGCGACGCCCGCGAGGTTTACGATGTCTTTCACCTCGTCGCCGCGCTGGATGACGTGGACTGGCTTGTCCATGCCGACCAGCATCGGGCCGATGGCGTCCGCGCCGCCGAGTCGCTGGAGGAGTTTGTAGCCGATGTTGCCCGCTTCGAGGTTCGGGAACACCAGCAGGTTCGCGGGGTCGTCGAGTTCCGAGAACTCGTAGGTACCGTTGAGGATGTCCTCCACGACGGCGGTGTCGGCCTGCATCTCGCCGTCCACCGGGAAGTCCACGTCGGGGTCCGCGCGGAGTTGCTCGGCCGCGTTCCGGGGCTTTCGAGTCCCCTCGTTGTCCACGCTCCCGAAGTTCGAGTACGACAGCATCGCCGCTCGCGGTTCGACGTTGAACCGGCGGGCGAGTTCCGCAGTGTGGCGGGTGATTTCGGCCAGCACGTCCTCGTCGGGGTCCTGATTGACGGTGGCGTCGGCGCAGAAGACGACTCGGTTCTTGAACGTCAGCATGTACACCCCGGCGGCGTAGTCGGCGTCCTCGTCGGTGCCGATGACCTGTAGCGGCGGACGGAGCGCCGACGGGTAGTGGTGGGTCAGGCCCGTGAGCATCGCGTCGGCGTCGCCCTGTTCGACCATCACGCTCCCGAAGTAGTTGCTGTCCTTGCGAACGAGGTCCTCGGCCTCGCTCTCGGTGATGCCCTTGCGCCGCCGGAGTTGGTAGAGGCGGCGACCGTACTCGTCGTAGTCGCCGTTCGCTGGGTCGGCGATGTCCGGGTCGAAGTCGAGTCCGAGGTCCGCGGCGGTGGCCTCGATAGCCTCGCCGTCGCCGATGAGGACGGGGTTGGCGATTCCCTCCTCCTGCATCTGGTACGCGGCGCGAATCATCTTCTCGTCGTCGCCTTCCGCCAGCGCCACCCGCTTGGGGTCGGACTTGGCCTTGTTGAGGACCACGCGCATCATCTCGCGGGACTTGCCGAGGCGCGCTTCGAGCGTCTCGACGTACGACTCGGTGTCCAACTCGCTCCGGGCGACGCCCGACTCCATCGCGGCGTCGGCGACGGCGGGCGCGACTTGGAAGAGGACCCGCGGGTCGAGTGGCTTAGGGATGATGTACTCCGGGCCGAACTGGAGCGGTTGGTCGCCGTAGGCTTTCACCACGGCGTCGGGCACGTCCTGCTTTGCGAGGTCTGCGAGGGCTTGGGCGGCGGCAATCTTCATCTCCTCGTTGATTTCGGTCGCGCGTACGTCGAGGGCACCCCGGAAGATGAACGGGAACCCGAGGACGTTGTTGACCATGTTGGGGTAGTCCGACCGCCCCGTCGCCATGATAACCGTGTCGTCGCGGGCGTCCTTGGCCTCCTCGTAGCCGATTTCGGGGTCGGGGTTCGCCATGGCGAAGATGATTGGGTCGTCGGCCATCGACCGGACCATCTCTTGGGAGACGATGCCAGCGACCGAGAGACCGACGAACACGTCCGCGCCCTCCATCGCGTCGGCGAGTTCGCCCTCGGGAACGTCGCGGGCGAACTCGGCTTTGTACTCGTTCACGTCACCGTGGTCGGCCCGGTTCTGGGTGATGATGCCCGAGGAGTCACACATCGTGATGTTCTCCCTGCGCGCGCCCAGCGAGACGTAGAACCGCGCGGTGGCGATGGCCGAGGCACCCGCCCCCGAGAAGACGATTTCGAGGTCTTCGAGGTCTTTTCCGTTGAGTTCGGTGGCGTTGAGCAGGGCCGCCCCGGAGATGATGGCAGTGCCGTGCTGGTCGTCGTGGAACACGGGGATGTCCATCTCCTCGCGCAGGGTCTCCTCGATTTCGAAGCATTCCGGCGCTTTGATGTCTTCGAGGTTGATGCCGCCGAACGTGGGTTCCATCGCCTTCGTCGTCCGAATCAGGTCCTCGGCGCTCTCTTGGTCCAACTCGATGTCGAACACGTCGATGTCGGCGAACCGCTTGAAGAGGACGCCCTTGCCCTCCATGACGGGCTTGGACGCCTGCGCGCCGATGTCGCCCAGTCCCAGCACTGCGCTCCCGTTCGAGACGACGCCCACGAGGTTCCCCTTCGCGGTGTACTTGTAGGCGTCGTCGGGGTTCGCGTCGATTGCGCGACACGGCGCGGCCACGCCCGGCGAGTACGCCAGACTCAGGTCGCGTTGGGTGTTCGTCGGCTTGGTCGTCGAAATCTCGATTTTCCCCGGCGGCTCTTCCCGATGATAATCGAGGGAGTCCTCGTCTAATCCCATGGTCGGGCCAACCGTCCCCGAGGGTAAAAAGCTACTCGAACGCGTCGAACCGGGGTTCGACAGACGACGAAAGAAAGCGGCTACGGCGTAGCGACATCGGTGTCGCCACCCGAGTCGGTAAACGGCAAGTCTATTTCTAACCCGTCGTAGGCCAGCATTGGCTTTTTCGGACGCCCGCGGCCTCCTCCCTCGAATTCGAGAACCCCGATGTCTTCGAGTTCGGAGAGATTTCGGTGAACCTGCTTGTAGTCTCTACTAACTATCTTCGCCGCCTCACGGATACTGTCCGGTTCGTGTTCGGCGATAGCTTCGAGCAACTCCAGATTTTTTTGGCTGAGAAGTCTGCTCAGGTCGGCGTACGACTCGAAGTTCAGCACTGGCTGAACGTCATCGAGAGAAACGTCTTCTTCGGCCGCCTCGATACGTCGGCGCGTTCGGTCTCGCAATCGGTCACGTTCGCCGACGGTGATTTTGAGTTTGGGCATGGTAGATGTCACCTCCGTGGTGGTCTACACCGATTTTGCCAACTCCACTCATCGGCTGTCGTTTCCTCGGCTTCGGTCTCGAATCGGTCGTAGAGTTCCACATACCGGGAAAGTCGATGTACTCGACTTCCCCTCTCGTGTGCCGTTCGTGACCTTTTGTCCGTTCGTGGGCGTTGTCGTACCGGAGAACCGTGTCGCCGCCGACCTCTCCGAGGTGGAGACTGTAGTCCCATCCACTCGGATACTTATCGTCCTCCGTTTTCCGAATGGTCACGTCCAACACGTATCCGGCCTCGACAGACTGCCAGTCTTCGATTACGGTGTAGCCCGCCATCCAGCGACCTATGTTATTTGGTCCATACGTATAAAGATGCGGCTTACTCCTCCCCGTCTTCCCGCACCAACACGTCCGGTCGCTCTATCACGGCGTCGTAGTCGTAGGCGTCCACGACAGTCGTCGGCCACCGTCCGGTGTCGGTCAGCACCTCGAACCCCTCGTCCGTCACCAGCACGGTGTCCTCGCTCTTGGCACCCTGAACCGTCGGGTTCCACGCGTAGGCCATCGGCGTCGTGACTTCGGCCGACTCGTCCATCTCGGGCGCGCCAATCCACTCCCGGCCCGCGAACCCGGCCGCGCCGCCCTGATGGTGGCGCTCCCACTCGTCGGCGTGGCCGAGGTGTTCGTAGGCGGCCTGTATCGCCTGAAAGACGCTGGTCGGGTCGCCCGAGAGTCCCGCGACGGCTTGGGTCGCGCCGAGCGCCGTCGTCTCCACGATGCGGGCGGCGTGGTGTCGCTCGCCGAGCTCGTTCAGGTCTGCGTCGTCCATCTCGGACTCGAACGCGACGGTCCGGGTCGTGCTGGCGTGGAGTCCGTCGCGCTCGGCCGTGACCGAGACCAGCGCGTACTCGCCGAGTTCCACGTCTCGGGGCGTGTAGTGGCGGTACTTCCGGGCGCGCTCGCTCCCGCCGACGAGCGCGACGGGTGCCTCGATTCCTCGGGCCGAGAGCGCGACCCGGAGCGCCGAGGCGACTTCCGACTCCACGTCGCCGGGTTGGAGTTCCCGGCACACCGCTTCCACCGCTTCGGCGGTCTCCCGGCCGAGTTCGCGGTATCGCTCGATGTCGTCGTCGGTCAGGGGTTGGCGCAGTGGCGAAGCGTCCAGCGACTCCGCGCCGGGCACGTCGAAGTCGGCCGCGGCGGGGTCTGCGGTGCGGTCGGCGACCGCCTCGGCCAGCGACCGGTCGTACCAGTCGAACTCGGTGACTGGCACGTCGTCGGCCAACTCCTCGTCGCGGAGGCGGTCGGCCTCGATGTTGTTGGTCACGACTTCGAGTCCGTCGCCGTCGTATCCCACCGCGGCCACGCCAACGTCGCCCTCGCGGTCCACGACGTTGTTCCCGCCGGTCAGCCACGCGAAGGAGTTGGGTCGCGCGAACCAGACGGCTTCGAGGTCGTTCTCCGCGAGGTAGGCGTCGAGACGCTCCTGCTTGGTCATGTCTGGTGGGTCGTGGGCGACGGCCTTGAAGGAGACGGATTCGGCCAGTCTTCGGTCGGCCAGCAGTCGTCTCGCGGGTCTCGATAGACCACGAGTACTCTCTGCCTCACGAACAGGGGGCGCGCTCCGAATATCGAACCACGGGACGCGCCGCGTCTGCGCTCGCGCTCGCGGGGAGGTTCGGGGGGCAGTGCAGTCCGCGGTAGCGGTGCGGTTTGCGGTGCTGTAGCGTTCGCAGTGCTGTGCGGTCTTCATCGGTTCAAGCCCGAAGCTAGCTTCTTTGGCCGTTCTCCTCACGTCGTCGTTCTGTGCGGTCGCGGTCCGGTCTTTGTCGGTTCACGGGGCAGAACTCCGAGAGATGTAAGCAACCTAGAGGGTCCTTTAGAACATATAAATATTTGTTTAGGAATTGTTAATCTATATCCTGTTACGTCGGTCCGTCCGAGAACCAGTCGAACAGACCTAAGTACGACCGGCCGAAACGTCCGCTAAGGGGAGTTCCAACAGTGCAAGTCCACACGTTCCGAACCGTCCCGCGGGGAGGTGCGCGCTGATGGTCCGGTTCCGTCACCTCGCGGCCACGACCACCGCCCTCACCTTCGCGCTCATCCTACTCGGCGTCTACACCGCCGCGATGGGCGCAGGGCTGTCCTGCTCGGCACAGTGGCCGTTCTGCGACGGCGGCCTGATTCCGCAGACGTGGCCGAGTTTCATCGAGTGGTTCCACCGACTCGTCGCGATGATAACCGGCTTTTTCATCATCGGCACCGCCGCCGGTGCGTGGAAGTACACCGCCCAGAAGCGCATCCGGGGCGCGGCCACCCTTGCGCTGGCGGTCACGCCGCTTCAAATCGTCCTCGGCGGCGCGACGGTGTTCGTCTACACTCCGCTCGTGCAGGTCGCTCACCACGCCGCCGCGCTCGTTATCTTCGGGTCGCTCGTGGCGACGACACTCTGGTCCTACGAGACCGGGGGCGCGCCCGACGCTCGCGGGGCCGACGCGACCGCGGGCTATCCGAGCGACGACTGACGCTGATTTTAGGCGCGCTGTCGCCCGAATCTGGGATTTTCGAGCCAACGATTATGTGGTATCGCGTAGACGTAACGTCGGGGGAGAACACATGGACATCGACAGGCGGTCGTTCGTCAAGGGGAGTGCAGGAATCGTCGGCGGTCTCGCGCTGGGCGGCGTCTCGGGAGCGCAGGACCAAGGGGTCGTCCGAATCGGGTCGGACATCCCGTACAAGCCGTTCGAGTACCGGACGCAGGACGGGTCTCTGACCGGGTTCGACGTGGAGTTGGCCGACGCCATCTTCTCGGAGATGGGTCTCGAATACGAGTTCGTCCAGACCGGGTTCGACACCATCATTCCGAGTCTGAACAACGGGAACTTCCGCATCATCATGTCGGCGATGACGATAAACGAGGAGCGCGACCAGAAGGTGGACTTCTCGGACCCGTACTTCGTCGCGTACCAGACCGTCGCCATCTTACGGGGGAGCGACATCGGTCAGGTCTCGGACCTCGAAGGCAAGACGGTCGCGGTCCAGAAGGGGACGACGGGCGAGACGGCGGCCGAGCAACTCAAAGAGCAGTTCGGCGGGAACCTCACCATCGACAGCTACGACCGGATTCCCGGCGCCTTCAGCGCACTGCTGAACAATCAGGCTGTCGCGGTCATCAACGACAACTCGGTCAACGTCCAGTACTCGCAGGACAACGAGAACGTCGTCTTGCTGGAGGGCGAGGGTGCGGCCGCCGAAGAGTTCGAGAGCGCACCGCCGTACCTCACGCTCACGGTCGAACGCTACGGCATCGCCTTCCGCCAGAACGACGACGAGTTCCGCCAGCAGGTCAACGAGGCGCTGAACGCCGTCATCCGGAGCGGTAGGTACGAGGAGATATACACGGAGTACTTCAGCGGGCGACCGCCCGCGAGCATCCTCGAACGCGCCCGACAACCGGGGACGACGACTGGGGGGAACGCGACGACTACGGCGTCGGACAACTCGACCGACACCTGATTTTCACCGTTTTTTCGCATTCTCCGAAGGGACGGGAGGTTTCGAGAGCAGTATCCGAGTAATCGTCAACGGATTTCACAGTATACGCCCAAATGAAAAAGAGTAAAGTCACATGAGTCAAAGGTATGTCTATCATACCCATGAAAAGACGTACGTTCGTGAAAGGAAGTGCAGGTATCACTACCGGACTGACGCTCGCAGGCTGTATGGGCGGTTCCGGCGACGGCGAAGAGACCGAGACCACCGAGACCACCGAGGCGAGCGAAACCACCGGAGACGGAACGACGCCCGAGGAGACTGCCTCGGAAGGTCTCGACGTGGAGGAACCCCTCGTCATCGGGTCGGACATCCCGTACCCGCCGTTCGAGTACCGCAAAGAGAACGGCGACCTGACCGGGTTCGACGTGAGCATCGCCCAAGCGGTGTTCAAAGAGGAGATGGGTCTGGACTACGAGTTCAAGAAGACCGGGTTCGACACCATCATCCCGAGTCTGAACAACGGGAACTTCCGTCTCATCATGTCGGCGATGACCATCAAACCCGAACGCGCGGAGAAGGTGGACTTCTCGGACCCCTACTTCACGGCCTACCAGACCGTCGCTATCCTGAAGAACGGCGAAATCGGCAAACTCGACGACCTGAAGGGCAAGACCGTCGCGGTCCAGAAGGGGACGACCGGCGAGGGCGCGGCCGAGCAACTCAAGAAGGACTTCGACGGCAACCTGACTATCGACAGTTACGACCAGATTACCGGCGCGTTCAACGCGCTACTGAACAATCAGGCCGTCGCGGTCGTCAACGACAACACGGTCAACGCCAAGTACGTCAACGAACAGGACAGCGTGGTCTTCCTCGAAGGCGAAGGCGAGGCCGCCGAACAGGGCAAGAACGCGCCGCCGTACCTCACGCTCACCGTCGAAGAGTACGGAATCGCCTTCCGGAAGGACGACGACGAGTTCCGCAAGAAGGTCAACGAGGCGCTGGCCGCCATCAAGGAGAGCGGTCGGTACGACGAAATCTACGCCGAGTACTTCGAATCGTCCAGCAACTGACGACCGAGGGAGGTTTTTTGGTCGTTGACGACTCCGTGATACACATCGACAATGGCGGGAACATACTCAGACGAAACGACGGTCGAAGAACCCCAGACCGACGACGGTCTGCTCACTGACCGACGGGTCAAGTGGTTCGGCATCGCCGTCGCCGGACTGTTCACTTCGGCGGTCGGCTACCTGTTGTACCGAATACTGACCGACTTCGTGGACTACGACCTGTTGACGGGCGTGGTTCCGCGGTTCGTGGACGCCTACCTCCTCGTCCTGCAAATCTTCCTCATCTCCAGCGTCCTCTCGCTGGTCGCCGGGACGTTCGTCGGACTCGGCCGGGTCTCCCGGACGACGTTCACCCGGTCGATAGCGACGGGGTACGTCGAGTTCTTCCGCGGGACGCCGTTGCTCTTCCAACTTTTCATCATCTATCTGGGCATCCCGGCGTTCTGGCCGCCCGGCGAGTTCCCGCTCGAAAACTGGAGTTTCGCCGCGGCAATCATCGGCCTGACGCTGAACCACGCCGCCTACTCCGGCGAGGCCATCAAGGGCGGCATCACCGCCGTCCCCGACGGCCAGATGGAGGCCGCCCGGTCGCTGGGCATGTCCTACATCGACTCGATGCGCGAGGTCATCCTACCACAGGCCGCCCGGAACGCACTGGCGGCGCTGGGTAACGACCAAGTGATTCTGGTGAAAGACACGTCGCTGTTGACGGTCATCGCGGTGCCCGAAATCATCAGCGTCTTCCGGAACGTCAACAGCAACCAGTTCGACGCGTGGACGCCCATCGTGCTGGTGGCGGTGGCGTACCTCGCCATCACGCTCCCGTTGGGCAAACTCGTGCGCTACCTCGAACGGCGCTCCGAATGGGGTGAGACCGGTGAGTAACATTCCGGCCGTGGAGTTCGACGGCGTGGACAAGTACTTCGGCGAGACCCACGTCCTGAAGGACATCGACCTCTCCATCGAGGAACAGGAGGTCGTCGTCATCATTGGGCCGAGCGGGAGCGGGAAATCGACGCTCCTGCGTTGCGTCAACCGCCTCGAAGAGATTCAGGACGGCGAGATTCGGATTCAGGGGACGCCCATCACCGACCCCGACGTGGACGTGAACCGCCTGCGCCAGCGCATCGGGATGGTGTTCCAGAGCTTCAACCTCTTCCCGCACAAGACGGCGCTCGAAAACGTCACGCTCGCGCCGACGGAAGTCCGGGGTCTCCCGAAGTCCGAGGCCGAGGACCGCGGACGCGACTTGCTCGCGGAGGTCGGACTCGGCGACCAAGCCGACTCCTATCCCAACCAGTTGTCCGGCGGTCAACAGCAACGGGTCGCCATCGCCCGCGCACTGGCGATGGACCCGAGCGTGATGCTGTTCGACGAGGTGACTTCGGCGTTGGACCCCGAACTCGTGGGCGAGGTGCTGTCGGTGATGCGGACGCTCGCCGACGAGGGGATGACCATGCTGGTCGTCACTCACGAGATGGGATTCGCCCGAGAGGTCGGCGACCGCATCGTGCTGATGGCCGACGGGAACGTCATCGAGACCGGACCGCCCGAGCAGTTCTTCGAGAACCCGACGACCGACCGGGCCAAGCAGTTCCTCTCGCGGGTCAAATAGCTGACGCGGGCGCGACGGCCGACCGCCTCGTCCGCGTTCCCGCCCGTGTCGTCGTCACGATGGCCCATCCGGAACGCCCGTTTCGGAGCCGTAGGCAGAGATTATCGGGCGTAAGACCGGATTTGTGATAGTTCTGGAATCGGAGAAATTTATTGCCCGTCCAACAGCCTCCGCATAACTAAACCTCGAAAAGTTGATGCCTGACTCATGGGCAGTCGCCAACCCACGTCCGAACCGGAGGTGGTCGTCCCCGCTATCGACACGGCGAGTAGCACTGCCGCCCTCCGTTCGCTCGGTCGGCGCGACGTTCGCACGGTCGCAGTCTCCGAACGCGCGAATCCACCGGGGTATCACTCCAAGTACTGCGACGAAGCTGTCACCGTTCCGGACCCCGCACGGGACCTCCGGGCCTACGAGGAGACGCTAATCGAACTCGCGCGCCGCCGCGACGTGCGGACGATTCTCCCGTTCCGCGAGTCCGACGTGTACGTCTTGGCGCGGAACAGGCAGACGCTCGCGGCCCACGTCGGCACGCCGTGGCCGTCGCTCGACGCCCTTCGAACTGCCCAAGACCGGGTGCGACTCTTCGACACCGCGCGCGAGGTCGGGGTCGCCACGCCCGCGACGAAACCGCTCGACGAGTGGGACGACTGGGACCGCGACATCATCGTCAAACCCCGATACACGGTCCACGCCGCCGAGTACGCCGACCGATTCGACGCGAGTCACACCCAGTGGAGTTCGACCCGATACGTCGCCTCTGACGAGACGCCCGACCCCGAGAGACTCGTCGCCGAGATGGGTCACGTTCCGCTGGCCCAAGAGTACGTCCCGGCCGCCGACGAGTACGGATTCTTCGCGCTCTACGACGAGGGCGAGGCGGTGGCGACGTTCCAACACCGACAGCGCCGGGGGTGGAAGTACTGCGGCGGGCCGAGCGCCTACCGCGAGTCGGTGTCCATCCCGGAACTGGAGTCGTCGGGCCGACGACTCCTCGACGCCCTCGACTGGCACGGCGTGGCGATGGTCGAGTTCCTCCGGAACCCCGAGACTGGGGCGTTCGAACTCATGGAGGTCAACCCCCGGTTCTGGTCGTCGCTCCCGTTCACGGTACAGGCGGGGGTCGATTTCCCGTGGTTGTACTGGCGGCAGGCGACCGGCGACCCGATAGCGCGTCCGCCCGACTACGACGTGGGCGTGGCCGGGCACCTGCTCCGGGGCGAACTCCTCCACCTCCACAGCATCGTGGCCGACGACTATCCGCTGGTCGAACGACCGTCGCTCGGCCGAACTACGGTCGAAGTTCTCGCGTCGGTCGCGGGCGACCGACGCTTCGACTACCTCGCGGCCGACGACCTCGGGCCGTTCGTCCGCGACGTTCGGAACACCCTCGGCCACCTGCGCGGCGAACGAGCGACGGCCTCCGAACAGCGGTCGGGACTCCGGGCGGCCCTCCAGACGCTTCTGACCCGACGCTGACGGAGCGCGCCGTCGGTGACGGCGCGCTCCGCCGGGCCACTTTAGATTCCTATTACAATTCTATTGGTTTGTTATAATTAGATATATCGTTATCGCGGCTAACTGTAGTTATCCGTGTCCCGCTCCGCGGACGCTCGGCTCGCGTTCAGGAAGGTCCCCTCGTTAGCCAGCGTCTCGTTGGCGACTTCCCGTCCGACCTCGCTCTCGAACTGGTAGAGTTCGTGAGCCTGCACGCTCAGATTCCGGACGTGGGTGACGTTGATGTCGTTTCGCTCCCGCACCGCGAACGGCAGGTCCGCGGCCGCCCGCACGGTCTGGTTGGCCCGGCGTTCGACGGTGCGCGCCCGAACCACGAACTCCGACAGCGAGGCGCGGTACTGACCCTCCGACACGTCGCCGTCGGCCCGCGCCGCGGTCAGGTTCGACCGCACCGCTTCGAGACTGTCGAGGTAGGTTTCGAGGGTCTCCACCTCGTCGGCGACCACCGCTGCGCGTTCGGCGGCGGTGGTCGCCGCCCCCAGTCGCGCCGAGAGCGTCCGGTTCCAGAGGTCTCCCTCCAGCGACGCGCCTTGCGCGCCGACCGCTCCGGCGAGTCGCTGGCCCGGCGAGACGGTCGTTTCGTTACTCTCGTTGGCCGTCGTGGTGTCGCCTCCCGGCCACGTCGGTTGGTTCTGTCCGCCGTCCGCCGCCACGACTCCCGTCGCTCCGAACAGGGCAACCGCGACGAGTACCAAGACGAAGGTGGGTCTCATCGCTCGTTTCCACGCTCTCTCGGGCCAACAAGCCGTCGTTACTGAACCAGAATTTAGCCGGATTAAGCGGTTTCAGGACTCCTGTCGCTCTCTCGGGAGCGCGAGTACGTTCTCCCTACCGAGCCTGAAGCTCTCGATTTTGCCTTGGTCGCGCAGGCTCCCGACGACCTGACTCGTCTTGGCCTCGGTCCACCCGAGTTCGTCCACCACGGCCTTCTGCTTGACCCGGCCGCCGCGCCGTTCGAGCAGTTTGAGGACTCGCTCTTCGTTGCTCAGCAGTCCCTCGGGAGGTTCTTCCGGCGGTTTCGCCTCGCCGCCGTCGCGGTTGCGGTAGAGCCACACCCCGCCGCCGACCAGCACCGCGAGGGCCGCGAGCGTGCCGAGCGCCGCGGCGACGGGCACCCACGGGACGTTCGGCCCGCCGACGCCCGGCGCGGCGAGGACGATTCGGGGTTCGTTACCCGCGAACTCGATGGGACCGTTCCAGACGACTGCCTGCTCGCGCTTCTCGTAGCCGGTTTCGGATTGCGGCTGTATCGTCGCGGCCTCGTAGCCCTCGGGCCACTTGACCAGCAGTCGGGTCTTCTCGTTGAGAATCAACCCCGACAGCGAGTCGCCGACGCGGAGTCGCCCGTCCGAGACGGCGGCGAACCCCCGCCACCGGAACGAGTAGACCACCACGCCGTAGCGCTGGGGGAACTCCCGGATTTCGGCCCGGACCGAGTAGTTCGTGCCCGACATCTCCCGGCCCGTGGACTGCTCTGCGCTCCGGAGCGTGCGGTTCATCCGGCCGACGAACTGCCGACTGTACTTCGTGGAGTTGTTCTCGATGTCGGCCTTGTACTCCCGGAACGCCGCGGAGGTCTCGGGGTCGTCGAGTCGGGTCCGGTAGACCACCTGCCACGCCGCGGTCCCGTTCTCGTGGACGCGAACGTCGAGGACCACGGTGTCGGGAGTCACCTGCTGGACCCGCGCCTTCGACGGCGCGGCGGTCGCACGCTCGTCGAGGTCCGTCGTCGCGCCGTCCGCGTCCGTCGCCGACTCGTCGGCGACGGACGCGGCGACACCGGTGGCTGTGCCGACCGCGGCCACGAGACAGCAGACCGCGGCGAGCAACGCTACGAACTGTCGCGTCCCCATTCGTCCCGACCCTCCGACGCGCAACGAAAAAGGGATTGCGTCGTTTTGGGTCGTCTTACCGTTTCGAGGAAGGTTCCACGGCTCGTTTCCTCGGCGTAGGTCGGCGTTACTCGGGTTACGACCGACTTGGGGCGTTTAACTCGGGTTAAT
This sequence comes from Halorussus caseinilyticus, assembly GCF_029338395.1. Lineage (NCBI taxonomy): Archaea > Methanobacteriati > Methanobacteriota > Halobacteria > Halobacteriales > Haladaptataceae > Halorussus > Halorussus caseinilyticus. The sequence goes on along the minus strand of NZ_CP119809.1, from coordinate 2,124,858 downwards.
TCGAGCGCAAGCCGCCCTCAGGCCCGGTAATCTGATTTCAGGGTTTCGGGGCTTGAAGCACCTGTCCGTCCTCCTCACAGTCGGCGAGATAGCATGTCGAAGACCGAAACGCACACGGTAGACGCGATGGAGTACGAGAGCGAGACACCCCTGCGAGTGCAGGCCGACTGGTCGGGCACCGAGACGCTGGACTCGGCGATAACCTGCGCGATTTCTCGGGCCACCGGGGTCTCGGTTCGGGAACTCGCGCCGCTCTACGAGTATATGGACCCCGACGCCCTCCACGAGTTCGTCGCCTCGATGCGCGACCGCGAGACGGAGACGAGCATCACGTTCCAGTACGAGGGCCACGACGTGACCGTCCGCGCCGACGGCGAGATACTGGTGTGGCCCCCGCGGTAGGCGACGGTCTCAGGTACCGAAGTCGGCCAGTCCGGTCTGACTGTCGTCGTCTTCCCCGCTGGCCTCGGCCTCCGAGTCCTCCGCTCGCTCCTCCACGGCGGTTCCGTCGGAACCGCCGCCCTCCGAGTCGGCGCGGTCGTCGTCCGACGCCGACCCCCTCGCGCCCTCGAACGCACCGCCGGAGTGTTCCACGGCCGCCTCCTCCCGGAGGGTCTGGGCGTCCTCTACGACGCTCCCGACCTTGTTGGTGTCCTTGCCCGACCCGGTGACGAACGAGACGTGTTCGGCGTCGAGGTCGTACTTCGCAGTCATCGCAACCGTCAACTCGCGGTTCTTGCAGTGGTGGGTCATCGCCGCGAGGAACGGCATCATCTCCCGGCGCGCGGTGGACATGCTCACGCCCTCGGTCTGGGCTATCTTGCGGGCCACGTAGTCGCGCTTCTTTCGGTTGGCCTTCGAACTCCCGAGCTTCTGCCAGTAACTCGGCGGGCCGTACCGGGTCCACCCGCCCTTCTCGCCCCGCCGAGAGGCGGCGACCCCGGCCGCGATGTTGTCGGTGGCGTAGCGCCACATCGAGTAGTCCTGCGTGGCCCGGACCCGGCCGAGCCACTTGTCGGCGTTCGAGAGGAAGCCGTAGGCGGTGGCGAGTTCCGCGCCCTCGTAGTCTTTGGGCACGTTGTCCTCGACCCAGTTCAGCAGGTCGTCTGGCGTCTCGTCAACGTCGTAGGACTCTTCGAGCGCGCTCTTGGCGTCTTTCTCCTTGAAGAGCGCGTCGAGGAAGTCGAAGATGCCGCTTGACCGGTCGCGCTCGCCCGTGACGGTCACGTCGTCTTCGGTGAGTCGTTCGTTGGTCTCGGCGATGGCCTGTAGGTCGTTGACCGCCGACCGGAGGTCGCCGTCGTTCTTGTCGGCGATGGCGCGCAGGGCCGCCTTCTCGTACTCGACGCCCTCCTGCTTGCAGATGTGTCTGAGCGCGGGCACGATGGACCGGGCCTGCACGTCCCGGAACTCGATGGTCTCGCAGTTGTTCCGGAGCGTGTTCGACATGTCGTAGAACTCGTTGGCGATGAGAATCATCGGCTGACCCGCGTCCGTGACGACTTCGGTGATGGCTTTCGACCCGCCGCGGTCCGCGTTGCCGTGGAGGTTGTCGGCCTCGTCCATGACGACCAGTTGCCGACCGCCAGCGTTGCCCGTCAGCGCCTGATTCTGCGCGGCACCTCCGGCGAGTTTCTCCACCACGTCCCCGGTCCGGGTGTCGCTGGCGTTCAACTCGATGGTCGGCCACCCCATGTCGTTGGCCAGCGCGTGGGCCGCGGAGGTCTTGCCCACGCCCGGACTGCCGTGGACGATAACGGCGTCCCGGTGGTCGTCCCACGTGTCGGCCCACTTCTTCAACTGGTCGCGGGCCTTGTTGTTCCCGCGAATCTCGGAGAGAGAGGAAGGGCGATATTTCTCGGTCCAGTCGGTCATTGTGCGTTGGTAGGGGTGAACGGCGTTTAGTGGTTGCGGAGCGCCAATCGTCCCACACGGTTACAAACGTCGGTGTAGACAACGTGACTGTGAGTAGCGAGTCCGCGACGACTGGAACGCGACGGCCAGTCCGTCCGAGACGCCGCCGAGGACCGAACACGGGCGGGACGAATGGCTGACCCGACTGCCATCGCACTCGACCTCGCGGTCATCGTGGCGAGCGTCGGCGCGCTCTGGGTCGGGGCGAAGCTACTGGTCGAGAACGCGGCCCGAATCGCTCGTCGCGCCGGAGTGTCGGAACTGGTCGTCGGTCTCACCGTCGTCGGGTTCGGTACCTCGACACCGGAACTCACCACGTCGGTCGGCGCGGCGCTCGCGGGTGCCGGAGATATAGCCGTCGCCAACGTCGTCGGGTCGAACCTCTTCAACGTCGGCATCATCCTCGGCGTCGTCGGCGTCCTGCGTCCGATTCCATCCTCTCGGACGTTGATTCGGCGAGACGGGGCGTTCATGGTTGCGGTCTCGGGGTTGGCGGCCCTCGTCGTCCGGGACGGACTCGTCGGTCGAACCGAGGGGACGGTACTAGTCGCCCTGCTCGTCGGATACGTCGCGTTGCTCGCCGCCCGCGGGACGCCGGACGGTACAGGCGCGACAACAGATGACCTCGCGAGCGGAACGACGAACGGCGTCCTCCCGCGGGAGGACGCCGAACCGACGACCCGCCGGTCGGTCGCGGTAGCGGTCGCCGGACTCGCCGTCGTCCTCGTCGGTGCGAACGCCCTCGTCTCGTCGGCGACCGGTCTCGCACGACTCGCTGGCGTCTCGGAGTGGGCTATCGGTGAGACCGTCGTGGCAGTCGGCACGTCCGCGCCGGAAATAGTCACCTCCGTCGTCGCAACGCGGCGCGGCGCGAGCGACCTCGCCGCGGGCAACCTCGTCGGGAGCAACGTGTTCAACGTCCTCGGCATCCTCGGAGTCTCGGCAGTGGTCCGTCCGCTGGCGGTGTCGCCGGTCGCGTTCGACGCGGCGGTCTGGCTGGTCGCGCTGTCGGCGTTCGTGGTCGGACTCTTAGCCACGCGAGGGCGACTGACGCGACCGGAAGGGGCGGTGTCGGTCGCCGTGACGGTCGGTCGGTGGCTCTTCGACGTGCTGTGAGGTCGGTCGAGCGGTGTTCGCCGCTCGACCGACGCGCCCTCCGTGCTTCGACCGTGACACCAGCTAGCATCCTCGGACAACGCTTTTGACTTCGGCCTCCGAGCCTTCTGGCATGTTTCCGGAGCGCATCCAGACCGACCGCCTCGTCCTCGAACCCCTCACCCCCGAGTACGTGGACGTGCTGGCGTTCTACGGTCACACCTCTCACCGGAACCCCGACATCGAGGAGATAACCGAGTATCTCTCGTGGGACCCCCACGAGACGCCCAAGGAGACGCTCGACTTCCTCGAATCCCGCGAGGAGGCGCGGGCCGCGGGCGAGGACGCGGGCTACGTCGTCCGACCCGCCGAGGGCGAGGACGGCGCGGGCGAAATCGCGGGTGCGGCAGGTCTCCATCCCGACTGGGAGCGCCGGACCGCCACCCTCGGGACGTGGCTCCGCAAACCGTTCTGGGGCAGGGGCTACTCCGGCGAGCGCGCGGCGGTCCTGATGGAAGTCGCGTTCGAGCGCCTCGACCTCGAAGTCGTCGCGGTCACGCATCAGGTCGACAACGAAAAGTCCGAGCGCGCGATTCGCAAGTACGTCGAACGATTCGGCGGCCAACACGAGGGTCTGCTCCGGAACGCCGGTCTCGCCCCCGACGGGCCGGTGGACGTTCGCCGCTACAGCGTCACCCGCGAGCAGTGGGCGGACGCGACCGGCGAGGAGACGCCGACTGTCGAAATAGTCCGAAGCGGAGGCGAGACCCGATGAGCCACCTGTTTCCCGAGCGCGTCGAGACCGAACGTCTCCTGCTGGAACGGCTCTGTCACGGGAACGTGGACGCTCTCGCTCTCTACGATTGCTTCGCGGCGGGAGTTGCCGACGAGGAAGTATTCGAGTACGTGCCCGAAGAGCCGTGGCACGCGCCGAAAGCGGCCCACGACCGCATCGAAGACGCCGAGGAACGCTGGCGCGAGGGGCGAGCGGCCGAGTACGTCGTCAGACCGGCGGACGGCGAGGACGGGTCCGGGGAAATCGCCGGAACGACCAGTCTCTTCTGCGAGTGGGAGCGCCGGACCGGGAGGCTCGGTCTCGTCCTCTGCAAGCCCTTCTGGGGCCGGGGCTACTCCGGCGAGCGCGCGGCGGCCCTGCTGGAACTGACCTTCGACCGCCTCGACCTCGAACTCGCCACGGCGGGCCACAACGAGGGCAACGAGAAGTCCGAGCGCGCGATTCGCAAGTACGTCGAGCGGTTCGGCGGTCAGTACGACGGGGTGCTTCGCAACTGGGTGCCGATGGGCGAGCGCGTCGACGACCTGCATCGCTACACCGTCACCCGCGAGCAGTGGAGCGAAGCGACGAAGGGGGACTGACGAGAACTCGCACCCGATGACCGACGAGCGATTCGACGTTCACGACCACCGCCACGCGCTGAAACTCCGCAAGGACACCGGCCAGACGCAGTTGTGGGAGAACAAAAAGGAGTTGGCGTGCCCGGCGTGCGACGATGCCTTCGCCGACCTGCTCGTCTCCGAGAAGCGCCACAACAGTTTCAACCCGCCGGACGGCCGGTTCTGCGTCGTCCGCGAGGAGGGTCGGATTCTGGTGTTCACCCACTGAAGTCGCCGAGTAGCGGCGCACGCGCCGTTACTCGGCGAGTCGGTCGAACGACGTTCCCGCGACGACTTCGCCGCCCTTGACGACCGTCTCGGGGTTCCGAAGCGTCCCGAGGTCTTCGAGGGGGTCGTCCTCGGCCACGAGGAAGTCGGCGAAAGAATCGGATTCGAGGGTGCCCGCGTCGTCCAGACCGATTACGTCGGCCGCCCGGCCGGTCATGGCGACGAGGGCGTCGTGGGGGTCCATCCCGTACTCGGCCATGAACGAGAGTTCGGTGGCGTTCGCGCCGTGGTAGTTGAACGGCGTCCCGGCGTCGGTGCCGCCGACGATTTCGACGCCCGCCTCTACCGCGTCCGCGAAGGCTTCGAGGTGGCGCTCGTACACGTCGTGGGTCTTCTGAAGCGCCTCGTCGGTGGCGTGGTCGGCGTTCCGGACGATGTGGTAGGGTGCCGAGAGCGTCGGCACCAGCACCACGTCCTCGGCGACGAGCAGGTCGATTGTCGCGGCGTCGAGGAACGTGCCGTGTTCGATGGTGTCCACGCCCGCGCGGACGGCGGCGCGCGCGCCCTCCGCGCCGTGTGCGTGGGCGGCGACGTGGACCCCGCGGCGGTGGGCCTCGTCTACCAAGGCGTCCATCTCCTCTTGAGTGAACGCGGGCGAGTTCGGGTCGGTACCGGGCGTCGTCACCCCCCCGGTCGCCATGAACTTGATGAACTGCGCGCCGCGCTTGACCTGCTCGCGGACCGCCTTCCGGCACTCGGTCGGCCCGTCTACCTCCCGGCCGAGGTGGTGGCCGTGTCCCCCGGTGATGGTTATCGACCGACAGTTGGCGACCATCCGGGGACCGGGAACGCTCCCGCGGGCGACGCGTTCGGCCAGCACCACGTCGAGGTCACGGGCACCCATCGCTCGGACGCCCGTCACGCCGGATTCGAGGGTCTCGCGGGCGTTCTCGACCTCGGTCAACATCAGTTCGGCCTCGCTCATCGACACCACGTCGGCGACGCTGGCCTCGCCCGACAGCGAGAAGTGGACGTGGGCATCGACCAGTCCCGGCACGACCGTCTTTCCCGACAGGTCGTAGACCGGTTCGTCCTCGCCGGGGTCGGCGTCGCCGACGGTCTCGACCCGGCCCGATTCGGGGTCGCACTGGAGCGATGCCTCGTCGTGGACTTCGCCGGTCCCGTCCACCACGCGGGCGTCACGCAGAATCATTTGGTGAACGTTCCCATTCCGCGCTCTTGAATCCCGCGAATGCTCTCGTCGGAATCGGTCGCAGAGTCCCAGAGGTGTCGCACCGCTGTCGTCCGGCCACAAGATACTCCCGGCGGCGACGGGTCGCTCCGGGCATGTCCCCGGTAGACGAGACGACGGCCGCGAGCGACGGACGAGTCCGTCGCGGAACGCTCGCCCGCGGCGCAGTCGCGGGCGTCGGCGCGTGGTTGCTCGGCTATCTACTCGCTTACGTCTGGAAGGCCCGAGCCGTCTCGGAGGCGTTGGAGGGCGTCGGGTTCGTCTCCAGACTGCTCGGCGGGGAAGCGATTCCCGCGTGGAAGGGCGTGACGTGGCTCTTCCTGAACGCCCACTTCGTGGCGACTCGGTTTCCCACCGTCACGGGCGGGACCCGGACGACCAACGTCGTGACCGGCGAGGGCGGTTCGACCCTCCTGCTGGCGCTCCCGCCGCTACTGTTGCTCGTCGCCGGAGCAGTCGCGGCGTACGGTCGTCCCGGCGGACTCGCGGCGGGTGCGGCGCTCGCGCTCGGCTATCTTCCGCTCTCGGCGATGGCCGCGTTCGTGACGACGCACGCCATCGGCGACACCTGGGCGGCTATCTCGGCCGACCCCGTGACCGCAATCCTGCTCGCGGGCGTGGTCTACCCCGCGGCGTTCGGCGCGGTCGGTGGTGTCGTCGTCGGCGCGGTGGAGTGACCGACAGCGGTCGGACCGAGTTGATTGCGCCACGGTTCTAACGCATCATATTGCCGTTTCAGAGCGCTAATACGGGTTTTAGCGCAATCTCTTGATTTTGTGGCCGCGCCGACGATTCTAACGCGACGTTGGCGGCCGACGACGGCAAACGACGAATCGGACGGAGCGGCTTACGAACTGCGAGAACCCGATTACCGCTCTGGAGCGGCGGCTTGGGGCCGAAAACAGTGTCAAACTTTCACACGCTACTAAAGGTTGGGTATTCAACTACTTCTCGATGGAGAGCTGGTGTGACTACTGTAGACGGCAACGACAAATCGTGAAAACGGTCTCGTGGCAACCGAACCTGTGTAGCGAGTGCGGGAACTCGGTCGAAGCGACGTAGCCCCGTTCCGCGGGCCTCGCTACTCCAACTTCCGGGCGACCATCTCGCCCCAGTGTTCGAAGCCGTGGCGGTCGTAGAACGCTTGCGCGCGGTCGTTCTCGCGGTCCACGTCGAGGACGAGGCGGTCCAGCGGCAAGTCTTGGTCGGCGGCCGACTCGACCGCGGCGTCCATCAGGTCGTCGGCGACGCCGGTCCCCCGGTACTCCGGCCGAACGTAAATCTCGTTGAGGACCGCGGCGTCCCAAATCATCGCCAACTGCTGAGGGAGAACGAACACGTACCCCGCGAGAGACATCTTTTCCTGTTCTGTAGATTCCTTTTTGTTTTCTTCAGCATCTTCTCTATTGCTTCCGGAATTATTTTGGTTGCTCTCGGCGTCGTCCGCGTCCGTCTCGTCCGCACCATCTCGGACCTCGGCCACGGTCACGCACCGCGGGTCGTGCTTCGTACACCAGAACACCCAGTCGAGGTATCGCTCGCCGTACTCGTCGGTCAGTTTCCCCTCGTAGACGGCCTGCTTGTCCTCGCCGCCCGTGCCCGACCCGAGACCGAGTTCGAAGCCGCGCTTGAGGTCCCACAGGTCGTGAGGGTCGCGGTCCGGGTCGTAGGGTCGGAGTCGAACGTCGTCGCTCATACCCGGAGGTTGGCGGACCGGGATGTTAGCGGTTGCGAGTCGGACCGCGCGGTGAACCGGGAACGCGAGTAGACCGACGCTAACCGCGAGTTCAGCGGACGTAGCGACGGTAGCTACTGCTTGAACCCGTGAAGACCGCACCGCAACCGCACTGCAACCGGAAGACCCGACGGGGAGACGCTAAGACCCGACGGGGAGACGACGACTTCAGGCTTGAACCAATCATACCGCACCGCGCCCCGTACCTCCCCGCGCCGCGTTCGCGCGGAACCGCGCGAACGCGGCGCGCGTCCCGTGGTCGGCGACAATCCACGAAACGCAGGGGTAAAACCCGCGATAGTGCCCGGTGGGACCGTCCACGAGGGTTCGGCCGGTCTCACGAGTCATCGGTTCAAGCAGTAGCTAGCTTCTCCGACCAGACCCCCTTCTCCGACCAGACCCCCTTCTCCGGCGTTTCGACTCCTTCACTCCCGCCGTCGCTCCATCCAGACTCGGAGACCCACGACCGAGTAGCCAGTCAGCGCGACAAGCGCGCGTTCCCCGGTGTACGCGATGGGGAAGAGGCGTTCGACGCTCTCGTCCTCCGCGCCCTTCTGCGGGTCCACGCCGGTACTGTAGTGGGTGTTCTCCGTCGTCGGGGCGGGCGCGGAGTCGCCGCCAGCGCCGCCTCCGCCGCCCGACCCACCGGCACCGCCCGACGCCGACGCGCCTCCACCGGACCCGCCCGCCGGTCCGGAACTCCCGCCCTCGTGAGGCAGGAGGGCGTCGGCCACCGCCTCGACATCGACACTCACGAGCGTCTGGACGAATCCCTTTTCGGTCGAGTAGAACACCTTGCCCGAGAGGTCGTAGAACCTGTCGTGGACCGGGTAGAACAGGTTCACGCCGTTGAAGAAGGCGTCGAGACCGATACCCGCGAACGCGACGGCGACGACGCCGACCCACGCGACTCGGACGCCGCGCGCACCCCACCGCGCGCGGACCAGCGACCGGTCGCGCCGCACGAAGTCCCACCACAGGACCCCGCCCGCGGCGAGGGGTAACAGGAGCGTGTGGAACGCCGACCGGTGGGCACCCGCTATCCAGAACCCCAGAAACACGTCGAAGTCCACCAGCGCCGTCGCCGCCATCACCACCGCCACCGCTTTCCCGTCGAAGTGTTCGGCGAGAAGCGCCGTCCCCACCAACCCCGCGAGCGCGACGTGTACCACCGTCGATGGCATGCACACCCATTCGACTCGCTGGACAATATCAGTTTCCCGGCGTGTTCGGCGAACGTCGAACCCCGACTTCGATACCCTTTTCCGACCGACCCCCGCACGCAGGACCATGACCGAACCGACCGACCCCCGCGAGGACCTCGCCGAACGCATCGCGGGCGAGATAACGCTGTCGGAGGACCCCGGCGCGACCCTCCGGAAGTGGCGGACCGACTTCGGCGTCTCCCAGACCGACCTCGCCGACCACCTCGACGTGTCGTCGTCGGTCGTCAGCGACTACGAGAGCGGCCGCCGCGAGAGTCCGGGCATCGGCGTCGTCTCCCGACTCGTGAACGCGCTGCTGGACATCGACGAGCGACGGGGCGGCGACCGAATCCGCCAGTACGCCCGGGTCCTCTCGGCCGGGTTCGAGAGCGACATCGTGAACGACCTCCGGGAGTACCCCACCACCGTCGCGCTCGACCGATTCTACGACGCGGTGGGCGCGACCGAACTCGCGGGCGGCGACCAGCACCACGTCACCGGCCACACCGTCATCGACAGCATCGAGGCCATCACCAGACTCTCCAGCGAGGAGTTCTATCGGCTCTACGGCCAGAGTACGAGCAGGGCGCTGATGTTCACCAACGTCACCCGCGGCGAGTCGCCGCTCGTGGCGATGCGCGTGGTCAACCCCACGCCGAACGCGGTGGTCCTCCACGGACTCGACCGCGAGGACCTCTGGGAACACGCGTCCAAGATGGCCCGCCTCGACGGGTTCTCGCTCGCGGTGACGAACGAACCGATAGACGACGTGTTGCACGCGCTTCGGGAGTTCCCGTAATCCGGGAGTCGCCGTACCCTTCGTTGCGCCGATTCAACGGGTGCTTGCCGGTCGCGCGCCCTCGGGTCGTTGGTCCGTCGGTTCCTACTGCCCTCGGTCGGGTCCCCCTTCTCCACGCGGTCGGTTCCGACGTGTGCGCTCGCAATCGAGACACGGCACCCTTCGTTTGATGAACGGTAGTCGTCCTTTATTTTCGTACTCGGAGTAGCGTCGGGCATGGTGGGGGACAACGACGACGCGAGCGACGACCCGTCCGACCAACCGGACGGCGAGATGCCCGGCGGGGGGATGACCGAGGGCGGCGGGTCCGGGAGCGGCTCGATGCCGGGCGGCGAGATGGAAGGCACCGGCGAGCAAGCACCGACCGAGAGCAGTATGCCCGAGGGGACCGTCGAACGCGGCGACTCCGAGCGCGAACGCGTCGGTATCCTCGTGGAGATGGCGGTCGAAGACGCCCGGATGGAGGCGATGGACGATGAGGCACTCGAAGAGACCGCGCTCGAACGCGCCGAGAACATCGACGTAGAGGAGTTCGAAATCGACAGGGAGTTTCAACCGCGGGTCAACCGCGTGCCGCCGTCCGACGCCAGCGCGGACGAGCGAGGCCCGAGTCGGACGGTCACTGTGTTCGGGACGGTCCGGCGCGACAAGATAGCCGACCTCGAAGACCAGTCCGGCATCGTCCGCGTAGACGAGGACGCCGCGGCTATCGAACCGTTCGACCGCACGAGAGACCGCGGGGAGTCGTCGGGTCACCCCGGACGACGCGCCGACAGGTCCCGACGCGCGGGCGACTCCTCGCGTCGGGTCCGACCCGCGCCGGTCGCCGAGGCCCGGACCACGGAGTCGGGGCGAACTTCGGAGTCGCCCCGCGCGTCGGCGACCGCCGACGCGCGGACCGAGGGGGCCGAGGCGCGCGAACTTCCGGTCGAGACGGGGCAAGCGCTCGGCGTCTGTCCGATTCCGCCCTGCGACTGCTCGCCGAGCGAGGCGAAGGGCACCCTCGACGAGGTGGCCGAGTACGTCGGCGCCAAACGCCTCTGGGACGCCGGATACGAGGGCGAGGAGATGGTGGTCGGCGTCGTGGACGGCGGTATCACGGCCACCGGCCAGACCTCGAACGGCGAGATTCCCCGAGTTGTCGGCGGGTGGCCCGAGGACGACTGGGGGACCACCGCGCTCTGGGACCGCCACGGCAACATGTGCGCGACGGACGTACTCGGCATCGCGCCGAAGGCGGAGTTGTACGACATCAGGGTCGCATCGCGGACCGGCGGCACGAAAGCGTACCTCTCGCGGCTGTTCCACGGCGTGGACTGGGCCATCCGCAAACACCGGGAGGACGGCACGCCCCACGTCCTCACGCTGAGCAACGGCATCTACCGGAAGTCGCTCGCGCCGAGTTACGCCGAGGACCCCGACCATCAGGTCACGCGCAAAATCGTGGAGGCAATCGACGAGGGCATCCTCGTGCTGTTCGCCGCCGGAAACTGCGGCGACGGGTGTTCGTGGTCGGACTCGCGGTGCGGGTCCACCGGTCCCGGCGGGAGCATCTGGGGTGCCAACGGCCACGGCGCGGTGATGACCGTCGGCGGCGTCAACATCGAAGGCCAGTTCGTCGGCTACAGCAGTCAGGGACCGGCCTCGCTCGCCGAGGACAAGCCCGACTTCTGCTCGGTGACGCACTTCAAAGGGTACAAAGAGAGCGCAGACAGCGGAACCTCGGCGGCCACGCCGGTCGCGGCCGGGTTGGTGACGCTGTTGAAGCAGGCCGACCCCTCCACGACCCAGAGCGACCTGAAAGACCGCCTGAAGCGGACCGCCACCGACATCGGTCCCGAGGGGTTCGACATCCACTCGGGGGCGGGAATCGTAGACGGTGAGAAGGCCTTCGAGTCGCGCGCCGAGTCCCGGTGGGGCGACTGGGAGGACCTCGGCGGCACCTGTCTCCACGGGGTCGGGGTCGCGTCGTGGAGCGCCGAACGCGTGGACGCGTTCACCGTGGGTCCGGACGCCGAACTCTACCGCCGGGCGTGGGACACCGACGGGTGGCACGACTGGGAGCGCCTCGGCGGGACCTGCGTCTCCGAACCCGCCGCGACGACCCGCGGCCAGAACAGCCTCGACGTGTTCGTCCTCGGCACCGACAATCACCTCTTTCGGACGTGGTGGGACGGCGACGAGTGGCGCGGGTGGGAACGGGTCGGCGGCCCCTGCTCTGAGGGGGTCGCCGCGACTTCGTGGGGCGAGGACCGACTCGACGTGTTCACCGTCGGGTTCGACAATCAGCTTCGCCACAAGACGAGAGACGCCGACGGGTGGGGGAGTTGGGAGAGTCTCGGCGGACCCTGCAACTCCGAACCCGCCGCGACAGCGTGGGGCGAGGACAGCCTCGACGTGTTCGTCCTCGGCACCGACAACCACCTCTATCACAAGTGGTGGGACGGGAGCAGTTGGAGAGGGTGGGAGAGCCTCGGCGGACCCTTCGTCCGCGGTCCGGCGGCGACTTCGCGGTCGGAGGGCACCCTCGATGTCTTCGCCGTCGGCACCGACAACCGACTGTACGGTCGCTCGTGGGACGGGTCGTGGGACGACTGGGAGGACCTCGGCGGGGTGTCGATTACCGCCCCGGCCGCGGTGTCGCGCACCCCCGACCGACTCGACGCCTTCGCGGTCGGTACGGACAGCACGCTCCAGCACCGAGCGTACGGACCGACCGAAGAGTAGGACCGCGACCGAAGGGGAGGGCGGACTACTCCACGTAGTCGTACATCCGCTCGTTCATCCGGCCGCGACCGGTGAAGACGAACTCGCCGTCCGGCACGGTGAAGTCCTCCATCTCGATGGTCTTGTCGTGGTTGTGCCGGTCGTGGACGTTCTCGTACTCGGCGAACGAGAGGTCGTAGCGGGCGTCGTTTTGCTCGTCGATGTCGAGCGCCTCGATTTCGCCTTTCCAGCCGTCTCGAACCGTCTCGGCGTGAATTTCGGCCTGTGCGCCGGAGCCGTAGGAACCGACGCCGAGTTTCTCGCCCGCGAGGTCGATGTCCTGCTCGGCGGCCTCCTTGAGTGCGGCGGCGCGGGCGATGTGGACCGACCCGGTGTACCAGTTACCCACCTGTCGGGAGAGCGAGAGCGTCGGTTCGACGGTGGCGTCGTACCAGTCGCGGTACGCCTCGGTCGATTTCAGGTCGTCCATGTGGTCGCGGATGGCCTCCTCGTATGCTTCGCGGTCCTCGAAGTCCTCCTCGCGCGGTTGGAAGCCGATTTCCTCGGCGAGTTCCTCCTCGACGGGCGTATCTCGAATCATGTGCCGATAGGCCAGCACCGCGGCCTTTCGGACCATGCCGGGGAACGGCGTGTGGAACGGGATGTACGCGAAGTCGTCGGGGTGGGAGGCACCCGCGACCGACTCGTAGTCCTCAAGCGCCTCGCGCATCCGGGCGAGGTACACCTGCATCGAGCGCTTGCCGTCCACGCTCGGGAACTGCTGGTTGGGCTTGAGGAAGTCCGTCTCGTCGGCGCTCCCGTAACCCTGTTCGGCCGAGAGTTCCACTAGATTCGGGTCCTCGGAGATGAGCATGGCGACTGCGCCCGCGCCCTGCGTCGCTTCGCCGGGGTCGCCGCGGGCGTAGAGGGCGGTGTCGGTGGCGACGACGAGCGCCGACCGGCCGCGGTTGCGTCCGGCCTTTATCCAGTTGTAGGCGTCGTCCAGACTCTGGGTGCCAGCGATGCAGGCGAACTTGCGTTCGCCCTTGTTGGCGTGGTGGAAGTCGCCGTCGTACACCTGTTCGAGACAGCCCGCGATGTAGGTCGAGACCGGTTTGGAGTTGTCGAACGCCGACTCGGTGGCCACGTCGATGCGGCCGATGTCGTCGGGCGTGAGGTCCTTGCGGTCCATCAGGCGCTTGGCCGCGTTCGCGCCCATCGTCACGATGTCCTCGTGGGCGTCCGGGAACGAACTCGCGTGCAGGCCGAGTCCTTTGGTGTACTTCTCGGGGTCCTCGCCCTTCTCGGGCGCGAACGTCTCCGCGAGGTCTAGCTTGAGCTTCCCGGTCCAGATTTCGATGGCGTCGATACCGACGGCTGTCATATCTTCACCTCCGGCGACCGGCTATAAGATTTTGTCGATGACTGTTTCGACGTTCGTCGAACTACGCGCCGGTCGGCGTCACCGTCGTGCTGTCGGTGCCGGTGGTCCCGTTGGCGAGCCGATAGGTGAACTGGATGTCGACCGGACTGCCGGTCACGTCCGACTGGCGCTCGCCGGGGTTCTCGCGGAACTGGTGGAGGTAGAACGTCGCGGTGCTCCCGCCCGACAGCACCGGTTCGACCGACTGGGTGGTCCGCCACCAGAACCGGTCCATGTCGAACGTCCGGGGGAGGTCGGAACCGTCGGGCGTGTCGTGGACGCCGTTGCGCACGTCGGCCTCGACGTACACCTCGCTCTCCCACTTGCCCTCTCCCGACGAGGGGTCGCTCAGTCGCTTTATCCGGCCCTGTTGGGGGTCAACTCGAACGTCGGTGATAGTCACCTGCTGGTCGTAGTCGTTCCTCACGTCGAAGGTCACGCCCGCGGGCGTCCCGTCGCCGTCCACGTCGGTCGCAGTCGCGGTGCCGTCCTTCGAGAGGCCCTTCGGGTCCGGGTCCGGGTCCGGGTCCGGGTCCGGGTCCGGGGTCCCCCCGTCGAGACTGTAGACCTGTAGGTCGAAGGTGACGTTCTCTTTCGCTTCGACGTTGAAATCGCCGTTCGGCACGTCCGCGATGCTCACGTTCACGCTCTCCTCGCGGGTGTCCCCGTCGAACTCGCCCGCCGCGAACTGGACCGCGACTCGGCCCTCCGAGTCGGTCCGGAGGTCCGAAAACGAGTCTGCGGACGTACCGCGGTGGACGAGTGCGTCGTCGGGGTCGTTGGGTTCGCTGGCGTTCAGCGAGAGGTTTACCCGCGCGCCCGACACCGGATTGTTGTACCGGTCCCGGACCTCCACGACGAGTTTCCGGGTGCCGCCCTCGGGGACGCTGGCGTTGTCGCCGCGAACGTCGGTGGCGTAGTGGGGTTCGACTCCGCTCACGTCGGTTCCGACGCCGACCTTCGCCAGTCGTAACTCGTAGACGCCGGGTTCCAGCAGGATGCGAACCGCGTCCCGTCCCGCGACGGGTTGGACCGCCGAAACGTGGTCGTCGCTACTCGTTCCCGCGGGGTCGAGTTCGCTTTCGAGCAGGTCCTCCCACTTGGTCGCGGTCAGGTTGGTCGGAACGACCAGCGTAACCTCGTCGCCCGGAACCTCGTTGCGGACGGTCACGGTCCGGGTCGCGGCGCTGACCGCCCGGATGTTCACGGAGGCGGTCGCGCTACTCGACTTCGAGAGACTCCCGTTCACCGCGACCAGCGAGATAGCGTTTCCCTGCACGAGTCGCTGGCCCGCGACCACCCGGTCGGCGCTGTCGAACCGGTTGTAGAGGACGCCGTTCCGGTAGACCGTCGTCGGCGGGTTCTGATAGACGTGATAGGTCGGGTCGTAGGTCACGCCGCGAGTCCGGAATCTGCGGGTGTCGCCGTTCCAGTAGTCGCCGGTCTCGCCGACGGCCTCCGCGTTGCCGAGTTCGACCCTCGCGGGCGGGGTCGTCCGTAGGGTCCCCGACGGCGGCGCGGGGTTGACGAAGAACGCACGGACGGGGTACTGGGTGCCGAGGGCGACCGACGACGACCCGTCGCTCCCGGTGACGGCGGTCCGGAGGAGTTCGTCCCGGAGGTCCTGCAGTTGGCTCTGGACCTGCTGGTTGTGGTTGAACTCCACCTGCTCGTTCTGTTGGGGGACGACCGAGGCCTGATACGTCGAGAGCAGGACGATGAGTACCGCAAATAGCAGTACCGTCCCGATTTGGACCGTCACGCCTCGGTCGTCGGTTCGCAGTCGCACTACTCGGTTTCTTTCAGGGATAGCAGTTAAACGTAGCGCCTGTCGGTCCTACTCGTCGGCTTCGTCTTCCTCTTCGACCACTTCGGGGTCGCTCATCGCACTCTGGAGACTGTCGAGTCCGTTGACCCACTCGGTGACGAGACCGTACTCGAGTTCCTCCGTGACCGACATGTCGAGTTCCTCGCCGTCGATGATGCGGGTTCCACCGGCCGCGACCAGTCCGAGCGCCGAATCGAGGTCCTCGGCCTCCTCAGCGCGGCCCGCCTCCAGAACGTACTCCTCGACTGCGGCCTCGTCCGCCGCGCCCTCGGCGACGTACTGCTCGGCCGCGTAGAAGACGCAGACGAGACTCGTCTGAACGCCGTCGATGAGCATGGCCTTGTCGTCGTTCTCGAACGAAACCTCGTCGAGAACGACCTCCCGGATGTCGGTGAGTTCGTCCGTCGCCTCCTCCTCGTCGATGTCACCGTCGTCGTAGGCGGTGACGATTTTGGCGACGGCGATTGCCACGTCGTCCTGCAAGTTGAGGAGGAGACGGGCGGAATCCTCGTCCTCGGGGTCGATGTCTTCCTCGCGGATGCGGTCGAGCCAGTTCTGCCAGCGTTCGTCGGAGTAGAATTCCTCCGGAGGCGCGCTCATGTCTCTTCGGAGTGTTGCGCGCTTCATAAATCCTGCGAGGCGGCTTTCCTCGGCGAAAACCGCCGTCTCGGACTCGCTGGCGGGACGACACGGGGACGCCGAGAGGTTCGGCTATCGCCGGAGGGTCGCCTCGGTGTCGAGTCCGTACACCCGCCGGGGAGTCTCGACGTGGGCGTTGTGAATCGCGTCGTCGTAACCCGACTCGCGCATCCACCGGACGCGCCGGGGGACGGTCTTGGGTCCCATGACCGCGCCGGGTCGGTCGGGGTCGTCCACGAAGTCGGTCTCCATCAGGAAGGGGTCGCCACATTCGGCCGCGAGTTCGAGGCGGTCTTTCTCGCTCATCACGCTCGGGGTCGGCCCGGCGAGTCGGCCGCCAGCGTAGTGCTTGACGACGCGTTCGGGGTCGAGTCCCGCGTCCTCCGCCCACCCCGCGATGTCGGTCAGGTCCTCGCTGGCCTCGGTGTGGAGTTGGACCGCGCAGTCGTTTTCCGCGCCGAGTTCGAGACCGTGCCGGAGGACCGCGTTCGACGCCTCCCACACCGCGTCGGCGGTGTCGTAGTGCGGGCGGCCGGTCTTGAGCGCGACGGCCTCGCCGGGTCCGACGGGTTCGTCCGACTCGGCGGGGTCGCCGTCCGCGACGTACTCGGCGGCCACGTCCAACCCGGCCCGCATCAGGTCGCGGGCCTCCTCGGGGGAGTATCCCCTGTCGTCCACCAACTTCGAGACGAGACCGGGGTGGACCCCGAGGACGGGCCACGCCCGGCCGTCGAGTACGTCGTCGGCGCGCGAGACGACTTCGAGGGTGGTCTCGAACACCGGGCGGAACTCCTCGCCGGTCTCGGGTTCGACGCCGAGCAACCACGACGGCTTGTTGACCACCAGTAAGTGGGTGCCACCGCTCCGCGCGAAGTCCTTCACGGCCTCGATGCCCCGGCCGTGGTCGGGGTCCAGATGCAGGTGATTGTCGAGTACCGGCGTTCCGAGGTCCTCGGTCATACCCGCCGATTGGCCCGAGAGCGAAAAAACGTCGGCGGTTCGCGCCCGGACGAGGAAGTCGTCGAAGGTGGCGGTGAGGTGCTGTGCTGTGGAGTCGCGGTGCTGTGCGGTCGTGGTGCTGTGGCGGTGCTGTGCGGTCGTGGTTTTGATTGGCTCCAGAGTAGTCTTCGTGGTCTGTCGCGGTGCTGGTCGGTCGCGGCGCGTCCAGCGGTACGTCGTCACACCCGTTCTAAGACATCTATAGAATCTTTTAAACAAAATAGATATTATCTAAAACAGTATTTCTGTATATCTGAGCAATATAAATATTTGCTACCGTTCGCGCGCTCGTGCGATGCACTCGCGCTGTGTGCCTACGTGTGCGAAACACAATCAAATATAGAGTACGGGCGGACCCTACCGGTGCGCAGTCCGACGCCGCGCGGCGCGGCCTTGAAGGTGGCTCGGTTCCCAACGTCGGGCATGGCCGACGACCCGCGGACGGTTCGGTCGCTCGCCGTCACGGTCGGCGACGTAGTGGCGGCGTACGAGACCCGACGCCGGAGTTCCCGCAGGCCGGTCCTCCGGGTGACGCCGCCGTTCTCGGGTCGGATGCGGGCGCGACTCCACGACCCCGGACCGGCGGACGAGAGCGAGGCGGACGACCGGAATCCGGAGACCGGCGCGCTCCACGTCCCGCCCGCGCGGTTCGTCGCCGAGGCGGACGTGCCCGCGTACCCGACTCCCGACGCCACCGAAGACGCGCTTCGCGCGGACCCCGACGCCGAGTTCTCGGTCGAGCGCCACCGCGAGCGCCACGTCGAAGCGGTCGAAGCGTGGCGCGCGGCGGTCGGCGAGTCTATCGCGGCGTCGGTGGTGCTTCGAGTCGGGGACGGAACTCACCGCGTCGAGGTCAAGACGCTGGACGGGCCGTCCGTGGGGTGAGTTGTTCGCGGTCGGAGCGTTCGAGGAAGTTCGTTGGAGCGTGTTGCTCGGATGGACGGAAGTTCGAGGGAGCTAGCTACAGGCTTGAGCCAATCATACCGCAACTGCACAGCACCGCCGCCGCCCCGCTACCGCGGGCCACACCCTCCCCAACCGACTCCTTCGTTCCCTCCGGTCACTCAGTCGTCCCTCACGCGGTTGGCGCGGCACAGGGCCGCGCCAGCGCGCGCCAGAAGGGAGGTTCGAGGATAGCGCACGCCGGTCGCCGATTCCCGGAAGCGCCTCGTTCACTCTTCGACCACGAAGGCGTCGTGGGCCGCGTTCCGGAGGGCGTCCGACCGGCCGTGTTCGCCCGGCGCGATGGCGACGGTTCGGACCCCGTTCCGGGCGGCCTTCTCCAACACCGGCTTGAAGTCGGTGTCGCGCGAGGCGATGGCCAGCACGTCCAGACCGTCGGTCAGCGCGAACTCCGTCGCGTCTACCGCGAGTTTCACGTCCACGTCGCCGCTGGTTATCGTCACCTCGAAGCCCCGCGCTTCGGCGGCCTGAATCAGCCCCGGCGTGGCGTGTTCGTCCAGATAGAGCCTCGACACCGACAACTGGCCGAGGTCCTCGGCCACCGAGCGCACGTCGTCCAAGTCCACGTCGAACTCCTCGCGCAGGACGTTGGGACCGTCCACGAACAGCGCGACGGTGGTCGTCCCGTCGAGGAGCGAGCGCAACGGTTGCATACCCTGCCGTAGCGCCCCTTCTACTTTATCGGTGCCGGTCGCGGACGTGACCTAAGTTACCACGGCAAACACGTTTTTAGCAGTTTGTGATTCCGGTAACTATAGCCAGATAACACTTTATTACAAGCCATGATTAAGATTTAAATAACTTCGGCGTGTGGGTTGTAATGTAGCATGTCAGACGACAGCACGCAGCGATTCAATCGACGTACGTTCCTGAAGGCCACCGGTGCAGCTGGCGCGGCTGCTGCAATGAGTGGTGTCGCAGCAGCAACCCCCGGCCGCGAACCCGGTCCGAAGAAGGACGAAATTCTGGTCGGTGTCTCCGCCGGTAAGGGCGACGTGGAAGCCAAAGTCTCCCAGCACGTCCCCGGCAACGCGGAAGTCGTTCACACGAACGACAACCTCCGCTACGCCGCCGTGAAGTTCCCCAGCTCGGCCTCCGACAAGGCAAAGGCGAACTTCATCGACGCCGTCACCAAGAAGGACGGCATCAAGTACGCTGAGCCGAACAAGACCCACACGACCCAGCTCTCGCCGAACGACCCGCGAGCGAGCGACCAGTACGCGTTCAAGCAGGTCCAGTCCGACGACGCGTGGGACACCACGCTCGGTGACTCCAGCGTTACCATCGCCGTCGTGGACACGGGCGCTCAGTACGACCACCCCGACCTGCAGGCCAACTACAAGTCCAACCCCGGCTACGACCACGTGGACAACGACTCGGACCCGTACCCGGACGTTCCGTCGGACGAACAGCACGGTACTCACGTCTCCGGCTGTGCCGCGGCAACCGTCGACAACGGCACCGGTGTCGCCGGGCAGGGTAACACCTCGCTCATCAACGGTCGCGCGCTCGACGAGAACGGCTCGGGTTCGACCTCCGACATCGCCGACGCCGTCGAGTGGGCCGCAGACCAAGGCGCGGACATCATCAACATGTCCCTCGGTGGCGGTGGCTACACCTCCACGATGAAGAACGCCGTCTCGTACGCCGTCAACAACGGCGCGCTCCCCATCTGTGCGGCCGGTAACAACGGTTCCAGCTCCGTCTCCTACCCGGCGGCCTACAGCGAATGTATGGCCATCTCCGCGGTGGACTCCAACGAGAACCTCGCTTCCTTCTCGCAGTACGGTGACGTTGACCTCGCCGCACCCGGCGTGGACGTTCTCTCCACGATTCCGACCGACAGCTACGCCAAGTTCAGCGGTACCTCGATGGCGACCCCCGTCACGTCCGGCGTGGCCGGTCTGACCCTCGCCAAGTGGAGCCTCACCGTCTCCGAACTCCGTAGCCACCTCAAGAACACCGCGAAGGACATCGGTCTGTCCTCGGACAAGCAGGGCGCAGGTCAGGTCAACGCCTACAACGCGGTCACGACCGACCCCTCGAACGGTGGCGGCGGCGACGACCCCACCGACCCCGGCGACGGTTCGACCACCGAAACGGTCAGTGGTTCGCTGTCCAGCTCCTACGACTACGACGACTACGAGTGGAACTGGGAGTACAGCAGTCCGAGCCAAATCGTCGTGGAACTGTCGGGTCCCTCGGACGCCGACTTCGACCTCTACGTCAACGAGGGCACGACGACGGCGGCCTCCCCGAGCAACTACGACTACCGCTCCATCAGCACCGACAGTCAGGAGTCCGTCACCATCGACAACCCGGACACCTCGACGCCGCTTCAGGTTGACGTTGACTCCTACAGCGGTTCGGGTAGCTACGACCTGACGTTCACCGAGTACCAGTAATCCGACTGCCTCGGTTCGACTGTCCTCCTTTTTTGCGAGCCAATCGCGGCGTAGCCGCTGATGTCGTGTCCGTTCGAGTTACGCCCATTCGAGTCTAGATTTTAGCTCTTCGAAGCAGAAAGTAACACGGCATGTCGGATTTCGACTACTTCGACAGACGAACGTTCTTGGAAACGAGCGGTTCGGTGGTCGCGGCGAGTTGCGCGCCGGTCGCGGGTGCGTCCGGTCGGACTCCCGGACCGAAGCGAAATCCTCGTCGGCGTCTCGGCGGGCCGGGACCTCCGGGGGACCGTCGCCCTGCACGTCCCGACCGGTGGCGAAATCGTCCACGACAACGAGACGCTTCGCTACGTCGCAGTCGCGTTCCCGAGTCGGGCCGACGACGCGTGGGACGTGACCACCGGGTGTTCGGACGTGACCGTCGCCATCCTCGACACTGGCGTCCAGCACAACCACCCCGACCTCGAACCCCGATTTCACCCCTCTTTTAAAGGAGTTTCGTCGTCGTGGTAATCGGGTCGGACATACGCTGTGCGTCGGGTGGGGGTATTTATACTGCCTTATTGATAAGGCACCCCGGAGAAGAAATAAATAAGTGAACGACTAGGAAATTTAATATAGTTTGTACGATTAATCAAGTTTGTCATGTCAGAAAACGACATCACGATTGACAGGCGTTCGCTTCTGAAAGCTGGTAGTGCCGCGGGTGCGCTGGCCGCATTCGGTGGCATCACGATGGCCGCTCCCGGCCGCGAACCCGGACCGAAATCGAACGAAGTGCTGGTCGGCGTCTCGGCCGGTGCTGGCGAACCGAAGGAAGTCGCGGCCAAACACGCCCCCGCGAAGGCCTCGGTCGCCCACGAGAACAAGACGCTCCGGTACGCGGCGGTCAAGTTCCCCGAGGAAGCCTCGGACACTGCCCGCCAGAACTTCATGGACGCCGTGGCCGACGACGACGCCGTGAAGTACGCCGAGGAGAACGGCACTTACGAGACCCAACTGTCGCCCGACGACCCCAAATTCTCCGACCAGTACGCTCCCCAGATGGTCAACGCACCGACCGCGTGGGACACGACGAAAGGCACGTGGGACGTGACCATCGCCGTCTTGGACACGGGCGTCCAGTACGACCACCCCGAACTCTCGAACAACTACGCGAGCAACCCCGGCAAGGACTTCGTGGACGACGACAGCGACCCCGCCCCGGACGTGCCGTCCGACGAGTACCACGGCACTCACGTCTCGGGCATCGCGGGCGGCGAGACCGACAACGCGACCGGCATCGCGGGCATGAGCGAGTCCGAACTCATCAACGGTCGGTGTCTCGACGAGAACGGCTCCGGCTCCTACTCCGACGTGGCCGACGCCATCACGTGGGCGGCCGACCAAGGCGCCGACATCATCAACATGAGTCTCGGCGGTAGTAGTCCGAGTAGCACGATTGAGAGCGCAGTGGACTACGCCCACAGCGAGGGCAGTCTGATAGTCGCGGCGGCCGGGAACAGCGGCAGTGACGCCGCCAACCACTATCCGTCGGCCTACTCCAAGGTGATGTCTATCTCGGCGCTCGACTCCGACGGAACGATAGCGTCCTACTCGAACACCGGCGAGGAAATCGACGTGTGCGCGCCCGGTTCGGGCGTCCTCTCGACCGCTCCGACCGACAGCTACAAGACTCTCAGCGGCACGTCGATGGCGACCCCGGTCGTCTCCGGCGTGGCGGGTCTCGCCCTCGGGGAGTACGACCTCACTAACGTCGAACTCCGCGACCACCTCAAGAACACCGCGGTCGACATCGGTCTGTCGGCGAACAAGCAGGGGAGCGGTCGCGTGGACGCCGCCAACGCTGTCGAAACCGCGCCCGCTCCGTGTGGCGCGCGAACGAACGTGACGACCATCACCGACCAGCTCTCGGGTAGTAGTGACAGCGACTGCTGGATGCGGGAGTTCGAGTACAGCGAACCGTGCCGCGTCACCGTCGAGTTGTCCGGTCCCACGGACGCCGACTTCGACCTCTACATCAACGAGGCCGACGGCTACTGTCCGAGTACCGACAGCTACGACTATCGTGGATTTAGCGTGAACAGCCAAGAGACCATCATCATCGACAACCCCAAGGCCTACTACCCGCTGTACATCCGCGTGGACTCGTGGAGCGGGTCGGGTAGCTACGACCTGACCATCACCGAAGAAGGACTCTGAAGCGCCGATAGCACCCTCTCGGTAACTGGCCTTTTACGCGTCGGACGAGTACGCAGGGTCATGGTCGCGGAGACTGGAATCGCCGCCGAACTCATCGACCTGCTGTCGGTGTTCGTCATCGCGGCGGGCGTCGGCGTCTTCGTCGCCAAAGTCGGCCGATTCCCCTACACGATTGCGCTCTTGCTCGCCGGACTCGCGGTATCCGTTCTCGGCATCACCATCGACATCGAACTCTCTCACGACCTCATCCTGTTGGTGTTCCTCCCGCCGTTGCTGTTCGAGGGCGCGGCGACAACGGACCTCGAACGCTTCCGGGCGAACCTCTCGCACGTCCTCGTCCTCGCGGTGGTGGGACTCGTCGTCGCCATCCTTCTGCTCGGTGTCGCCGGGCACTACGCCTTCGACTTCCCGTTGCTCGTCGCCCTCCTGTTCGCGGCCATGATTCTTCCCACCGACCCCGTGTCGGTGCTGGCGCTGTTCGAGGAACTGGGCGCGCCCGAACGACTCTCGGTGCTGGTCGAGGGCGAGAGCCTCGTCAACGACGGCGTGGGCGTCGTCATCTTCTCGACGCTGTTCGCGCTGGTGGTCGAATCCACCGAGGCCGGGACCGACCTCGCGGAACTCGTGACCGTCGGCACCATCGCCGACGCTTCGGCCGACATCCTCGTCGCCAGTCTCGGCGGCGCGGTGGTCGGACTCGTCGCGGGTCTCGCGGTGTATCAGGTCATGTACCGACTCGACGAACACACGACCGAAATCGTGCTGACGCTGATACTGGCCTACGGGAGTTTCCTGCTGGCCGAACACACCCTGAGCGGCGTCGTCGGCGACTTCTACTTCAGCGGCGTCATCGCCACGGTGACGGCCGGACTGCTCATCGGGAATCGGGGCGCGGAGTACGCGATGAGCGCCCAGACCAAGATTTCGGTGTTCAACACGTGGGACACCGCGGCGTTCCTCGTCAACACGCTCATCTTCCTGCTTATCGGCGCGAAGACGCCCATCGACCAGATGCTGGCCCACGGCCGACTCATCCTGCTGTCCATTCCGCTGGTCGTCCTCGCGCGCGCGGCGGTGGTCTACCCCGTCACGACGCTGGTCAACCGGTTCGCCCCGAAGTCGGTACCGCTCGACTACCAGCACGTCATGGTGTGGGGCGGTCTCCACGCCTCGATTCCCATCGCGTTGGTACTGGGTCTGCCGCCGAACTTCCCGTTGCGCGAGGAACTCCGGGCGATGGTGTTCGGCGTGGCGGCGTTCAGTCTCGTCGTACAGGGGCTGACGATGGGGCGGGTCATGAACGCCCTCGACATCGTGACTCGCTCGGACGCCGAGGAACTGTACGAACTGCTCGTTGGCCGCGCCCGCGCGGTGGACGCGGCGCTCGAATCGGCCGAACGCCTCCACGAGTCGGGCGACCTCTCGGCGAGCGTCTACGAGGACTTCCGCGGGGAGTACGAACGCGAGAAGCGCGACCTGAACGAGACCATCTCCCAACTCCTCGAGGACAACCCGGAACTCCGGCGCGAGGAGTTGCTCATCGGCGAGCGCCAAGTCCTCAAACAGGAGAAGAGCGCCCTGTTGGACGCGATGCGGACGGGAACGGTCAGCGACGACGTGGGTCGCCACCTGATGGAGGAAGTGGACCTGAAAATCGACCGGGTGCAGTCGGGCGAGAGTACGGTCAGCGACCGACCCGACGAAGAGGGTTACGAGGAGTTCTGGCGCTCGCGCGCCGCGGAGTTCGGACTGGAGACGCGACTGGAGACCCGAGAAGCCAGCGACGACTGAGGGCGCGAGAACCGACCGCTCGCGCTTCTCGGGGCTTCTGACGGGGAACGCTTCTCGGGACAGACTTCCCGACTCGGCGCATACTTTTCCGGACGAACCACCCGGCGCGCGCTGGCGCGAGTTCATCTCGCGCCAAGCCGCGCGAGGGACGACTGAGCGACCGCAGGGAGCGAAGGAGTCGGTTGGGGAGGGTGTGGCCCGCGGCGGCGGTGCGGTTTGCGGTATGATTGGTTCAAGCCTGAAGCTAGCTCTCGGGTCGTCGTCCTACGTTTGCGGTGCGGAGCGGTCTCCCGGTCCGACCCTGAAGCAACCCGCCACTTAAGCAACACAAACATTTTTCTAACAATTAAAAACATTGCTAAGACAAATACAAAAATACCTCTACTAAGGTTCAAGTACGATACCGCACCAGTTCGGGCCGACCGGCGCGCGGAACGCACCTGCCGGTCCGACAACCATGACGCACTGCTACAACTGCGGTCACACCGGTACGTTCGTACTGCTCGTCCAGTTCGCGCTCGCGGTCCCCAGTCCGGCCGGGGACCACGACGCCGAATCGTCTGCCGCGACCGGAGTCGGCGACGGAACCGTCGCCGACTCCGCCGCCGACGCGGACCGCCACGCTACCGCGGACCCCCGACGACCCGCGTCGTCGCCGGGTCTCTCGCTGGCGGTTCAGTGTCCGGCCTGCGACAGCACCGATGTCGGCGTCGAGGCCAGCGACCTGCTGGCGCGCTACAGGTCGAGTACCACGTCGTAGCGGTCTTCGACCGCTTCGTCTCGGCCGGTTCCGTCGCCACCCGTCTCACCGGTACCGTCTCCGTCCGCTCCGTCGGTTTCGCTCGTCCAGACGACTAGCCGTGCGTCCGCCCGGCGCGCGGCGGTGGCGAGTCGGCGTTCGAGCAGGGCCACCACGCCGTCGCCCCACCACGAGCGAATCTGGTCGCGTTCGCAGAGCCACACTTCTTGGGGGTCGCGGTCGGCGGTCAGGTCCGCCGCGCAGTCGGCGGCCGCTGTCGCGTCGGTGCCGTCGTAGCGCCGGACGGTCCGACCGCTCGGTGCCTCGGCGGTCACGTACAACGGCGCGCGCCGCCGTCGGGACCCACCGATGCCGTGACGGACGGTTCGACCGTCACGGTCTCGGGCGGGCGCGGCGGCGGGTTCGCACCGCGAACGAGCGCACGCCGTGCGCCGCTTTCGTCCAACCGAGAACGAAGTTGCTTCATCTGCGGTATCGTCATTATAGACTATCTCTCCGAAATAGCTATCGGTTCATAACGGTACCGATACGCGGACCTATCGCGGACGACCGTGGGAGAGACAACCTAACGTTCCCACAGTTACCACGCCACGCGTGTTCCGGTGTGGATAGAACTATAAACGCGGGAAGAGACGCTTTCGAGCGAATGGAGTTCGACGTACTCGACCACCGTTCGGGTCTCGGCGTCTTCGACCCAATCGAGAACGCCCGGTTCGAGTTGTACACGCCCGAGTCCGTCGAACCGGAGTCCGAATCGACCGACGGTTTCTACTTTCCCGTGGACGTTGCGGTGGGGTTCGAAGCCTCGGCGGTCGAGATTCCGAAACTGGTCTCGACCGTCGTCCGGCGACACACCGGCGAAATGCTCGCCGACGCGACCACCAGCGAGACCCAGACGTTCGGTGCTGGCCGCTACCTCGTCGAACTCCAGAGTACGCCGATGAAACTCTACCTCGTCGTGGACGGTCCCTTCGAGATACGGCCGGGCGACGAGTCCGTCACCGCCAGTTTCGGCGAGCGTCGTCGGGTTCGGGTCGGCGCGCGGTCGTTCCACGAGCGACCGCTCGGGACGATTACCGTGACCGACGACGTGGAAGACGCGATGGCGGCGGTTTCGCTGTTCGGGTCCGCGCTCAAGACCACCTCGTGCGAGCGGTCGTTTCCGACCCTGCGCGGACATCCGCCGCGGGTCGAGCGCGGCGACTCGTTTGCTGTCTCGGACGGCATCGACGCTCCCGACACGGGCGTCGAAATCGTCCTGCCGCCCGACCGAGAACACGTCTATCCGAGCGCGTCGCTGGCGTACTACCTCGGTGCCGAACTCGTCGCCGGGTCCGACCCCCGACTCGTCGCGGGCGACTTCGAGTACGACCTCGACGGCGCGGGTGGCTACGAGGCGACGGTCAACCGCGTGTTGAAGCAGGTGTTCTTCCTCGACTGCCTGACTCGGACCGAGGGCTACTACCCGGTCGAACTCCACGAGCGCGAGCAGGTCGAACCCGCGGTGGACCTCGACTTCCCGGACCTCTACGGCCGACCGCTGGCCGAGCAACTGCCTCGGTACCTCTCGGTGCCGTTCGACGCGCTCGAACCGCACGTACTGGACTGGCACCTCACGACCGACGTGGTGCCGACGGCCGGGAACGCGGCGGCGCTCCCGTACTTCGCCCACGAACTCGCGCTGTTGCGGACGCCCGAGGACCCGACCGACCAGTCGGTCGAGCCGACGTTCGAGGAACTGGACGAGTTCACGCGGTCGGCCGTCGCCTCGGGCGACTTCACCCGGAGCGCGAGCGACGACGCTTCGACGCGGGGCGGGCGCGACGACGCACTGACCCGGAACACGCGCGAGACGTGGACCACGGACGACGAGATGTTTCGGGTCGAACCGGCAGAGACCATCGAACACGCGTGGGTGGGCGAGGGCTACCCCATCAACGCGAACAAGGTGACGATAGCGTCCCTGCGTCGGCAGGCCGAGCGCACGCCGCCGGACGACTCGGACATCGAGGTCCACGTCGTCTGCAACGACCCGGAGATGGACGAAGAGAGCGTCGTCGGCGAGTTCTACGGCCTGCGCGACTTCGTGAACTACGACGTGACGATTCACGAGGAGTTGACCGTCGCGGAACTTGGAGACCTACTCGAATCCTCGGCGGACTTCTTGCACTACATCGGCCACGCCGACGACGAGGGGTTCCGGTGTGTTGACGGCCACCTCGACGCCGACTCGCTGGAGTCGGTGGGCGTCGAGGCGTTCCTACTGAATGCGTGCCGGTCTTACGAGCAAGGCGCGAAGCTGGTCGAGAAGGGGAGTACCGGCGGCGTGGTGACGCTCGCGGAGGTGGTCAACTCGGCCGCGACGAAGGTGGGTCGGGCGCTAGCGCGGTTGCTGAACTCAGGGTTCTCGTTGCGCTCGGCGCTGAGTATCGCCGAGAAGGAGGTACTGGTGTCCATCGAGTACGTCACTATTGGGGATGGCGGGTTGATGTTGTGTGAAAACGACAACGGATGTCCTATTTCGTACCGTATTGAGGAGGGAGAGGAGGAGAATCAATATATTTTCGTCCCTTATGCTCATCCTTGCTCGTCGCATGGTCTTGGAACTATAGCAAATAGTATAGCAGAAGAGTCATCAACTAATTATCTATCATCTGGCTCGCTTAGGCCCTTTCAATTCACAAAGGACGAAATAATGGATTTCATAAACAACGATGAAAATATCGTCCCTGTACTCATAGAGGAAGAACTCTATTGGGGTAATGACCTTCCCGAAGTTTTGTAATTAGGGACCAGGATTTGCACCGATTTGATTCGCCGCGGCGTTTCCTGTTTGTGCCAGAACCATTCCGGTGGTGAATAGGAAACCGATTAGTCGTGGGTGCTGTGCGAGCGTGTCAAGCATGGTTGTCTTCGACATGCATGCATAACACTCTGCTATCTGAAATTATATTTTTCTAAAGTATTCTAACTATGAAATATATTGTAAAAAGTGGTATCGGTTGTTGAGTTGACCTAATATATTGGTTCTAGTAGCAATTAGTTAAAACGTCCGTTTGGAATACAAATTATTTATTTTGCTTTCATTTAGCATCTAAAAAAGTTAGGGCGTGTATATTCGACTTGTGCGACTTCGTGAACTACGACGTGACGATTCACGAGGAGTTGACCACGGCCGAACTCGCCGATTTGCTGGAGTCCTCGGCGGACTTCTTGCACTACATCGGCCACGCCGACGAGGAAGGTTTCCGGTGTGTTGACGGCCACCTCGACGCCGACTCGCTGGAGTCGGTGGGCGTCGAGGCGTTCCTACTGAATGCGTGCCGGTCTTACGAGCAAGGCGCGAAACTGGTCGAGAAGGGGAGTACCGGCGGCGTGGTGACGCTCGCGGAGGTGGTCAACTCGGCCGCGACGAAGGTGGGTCGGGCGCTAGCGCGGTTGCTGAACTCAGGGTTCTCGTTGCGCTCGGCGCTGAGCATCGCCGTGAAGGAGGTGCTGGTGTCCATCGAGTACGTCACTATTGGGGATGGCGGGTTGTCACTTTGTGAGGGTGATAGCGGTGGTTTAGTAAAGTTCGACATTAAAAGGGTTGGAAGCGAGTATCTGATTAGCCATTATTCGTACCCTAGTTCGTCCTATCGACTCGGAACCTTGGCGAAGTTCATGGATGAAGAGACGACTCGCCATCTGGCCTCTGGCTTACTCGATACGTTTCGCGTAAGTGAAAAAGAGCTGAACTCAATTTTAGATGTTCAATTTGCACCTGTTGAAGTTGATAACAAACTCTACTGGAGCAACGAAATTTCGCTTTCTGACCTGTAGTGGCTTATGGTCCGTTCGTCATTCCTGTATTGTTCGCCGCGACATTCCCTGCCTGTACCAGAACCATCCCGGTGGTGAACAGGAAGCCGATTAGTCGCGGGTGCTGTGCGAGCGTGTCGAGCATGGTGTTCTTCGACATGCATGCATAACACTCTGCTATCTGAAATTATATTTTTCTAAAGTATTCTAACTATGAAATATATTGTAAAAAGTGGTGTCAGTTATCGAGATGACCTTACAGGTGGATTCTAGCAGAGATTAGTTAAAACATGCCCATAGCTAGTGAATTATCCGTCTCGAATCGGTTTCGAGGACCGAGACGGTGCGGCGGCAACGTCCCGATTCTCGGCCCTCTGCCGCCTCACCTTCCGGAAATTTTATCTAAGCTACGTCCGACAACCTTGACAAATGGACTCAGAGCTACGGTTTCGCGGGAGCGGAGCGAACCCTCGCTTCACGAAGTGGCTCGCCAACCTCAAGCAGGTCGGGAGCAACATCCTCGTCACCGGTGAGGTACCCGACGAGGTTTCCGCGCGAGCCTCTAGATTCCTCTACGGGCGCGAGAAGCGCCGCTTTCGGATACTCGCGCTGACCGACCAGACGATAACCAGCGCCGAGTCCCGACTCCCCGAGGACGCCGCCTTCGACGACCCCACGACGTGGATTATCGACCAGCGCCGCGGCGAGCGGTCGGTCCCGGCCACCGCGGGCGGCGTCACCGCCGGGTTGGACCCGCTCGGGTCCGACGACGCCCGACAGCTCTGTGACGAGATTCAGTCCGCAATCGCGTTCTACGACGAGAAGGCCGAGGGTCTCGACCCCGCGGAACTCCGCGTGGGCGTCGATTCGCTGTTTCCGCTGGTCGAAGAGGACCGCTCGGCGGCCGAACACGCCCTGCGGACGCTCGGGGCGACGGTCCGCGGAGTTCACGGGATGGCTCACTACCACCTCCGCGTCCCGGCCGACGACGAAGTGGTCGAGCGACTCATGCCGCTGTTCGACGCGCGCGTCGAGCTCCGCAAGCGACCGCGCCAGAACCCCGAACAGCGCTGGTACGCGCCGAAAATCGACGCCAAGACCCCGTGGATGGAACTCTGACTCTCGCGACCGACCTCCGACTCACTCGACGAACTCCCTGACGTTTCCTTCGAGAAGCGCTCCCGAATCCTCCAGTTGCGACTGAAGCGCGTAGTGAAGCTTCGTCACGTACTCCGCCTGCTCGGTGTCCGCCAGCCTGTACTTCGGCGACGCTTGCGTCCCGGTCTCTGCCCCCGTCTCTCGTTGCTCGACCACGCCGAAATCGAGGAGGACCGACTTGTGGTCCCGGTGAAAGCCGGACTGCGAAACGTCGGCGAGGTCACAGAGTTCGGCGGCAGTGAGCCACGCTCCCCGCCGTTCTACGAGAACAGCGACGAGCTTTGTTCGAGCGCGCGACCCGAAAATCCGTGAGAGTACGGGAGTGAACTCTTTCGTGACCATACCTTCGTTCCACAGTATCGGTGAGCGTGCTAAATACGTGGGTGAAACGACTCATAACACCACTGCCAAATAGTAATATTTCCGATAAGTATTTCTGAAGTATCGTCGTATCAATCGATGCCGTCGTAAAAACATCGTTTCGAACTCCGATTCCAATCGTAAAAATGTCAGAGAAAGATATAGAATTCGACCGTCGTTCCGACACAGAACAGACCCCCTTGCTTCTCGATGGCGTCTCGCGCGACGACCTGACGAAAGGATTTCTCCGCGAGATTCACGAAGCGGCAGACGACGAGGAAGTGCCGTTAGAAAATATCTCGATAGCGACTCGTTGAGCGGACGCGTCCGAAGTCTACTCCCGGCACAAAGACGCGACATCCCCAACTATTTTGTCTATAGCGTCAATAGTACGTATATAGCTACCAATCCATAAAAGAGCCACTGTTCTACAAACTAGAGATGACTGACGAAATGGAGGAAAAGATACTCGGTACGACGACAGTCACCCAGCGATGGCGCATCAGTCTCATCAAAGCCGTCCGCGAAGAACTCGAGAAGGACGCCGACGAGATAGAGGAAGGCGACCGACTCGTCTACAAACTCGCTGACGGAAAAATAGTCATCGAATTGGCGTAAACGTCGATAAATCGTAGTCTATTGGGGTATTTTCAGCTAGATAGTCGAAATAGCTAAGAGTCCATAACAACACCGATACCCAAGACGGCCGTAGATGAGTTCAGACGAATCCGAAGAGAAGATACTCGGAACGACGACAGTCACCCAGCGATGGCGAATCAGCCTCATCAAGGCCGTCCGCGAGGAGTTCGCCGAGGACGGACTCGAAGTCGAGGAGGGCGACCGTCTCGTCTACAAACTCCGCGACGGTCAAATCGTCGTCGAACCCGCGTGAGCGCGCCGCTCGACCAGTATCGACGCCGCTCGGTTCGACGCCAGTCCGTCCGACGCTCGTTTACTCGACATCGAGTACTGCTGAAGCGCCCGGAAGACAAAGCATTACGTGCCGGGCGTCTAACCGTCTCCACATGACGCTTCGGAAGCCGCCACTGCGCGACGTTCACGCTGGCGAGGGAGCGACGTTCACCGAGTTCGGCGGGTGGGACATGCCCGTGGAGTTCGACTCCATCAAGGCCGAACACGCCGCGGTCCGCGAGGAGGCGGGCATCTTCGACGTGTCTCACATGGGCCAAATCCAAGTCGGCGGCCCGGACGCCCGCGAACTGATGCAGAAGCTCACGTCCAACGACGTGACCGAACTCGGCCGCGGCGACTCCCACTACTCGATGATAACCGACGAGGAGGGGACGATTCTGGACGACACCGTGGTCTATCGACTGCCCGATGACGAGGACGCCGAGTACCTCTTCGTCCCCAACGCGGGCCACGACGAACAGATGCACCGCCGGTGGACCGACCACCGCGACGAGTGGGACCTCGACGCCACCGTCGAGAACGTCACCGACGAGTACGCGATGTACGCGGTGCAGGGTCCCGACGCTCCGGACCTCGTGGCGGACGTAGCCGACGGGTCGGTGACGGACCTCTCGAAATTCGACGGCAAGTACGTCGAGTTCGACGGCGTGTCGTGTTGGACCGCCCGAACCGGCTACACCGGTGAGGACGGCTTCGAGATTATCGTCCCCGTCGAGGCGGCCCAAGCGGTCTGGGAGTCGTTCGACTGCCAGCCCTGCGGGCTCGGTGCCCGCGACACCCTCCGGATGGAGATGGGCTTCCTGCTGTCGGGCCAAGACTTCGACGCCGACGAGGACCCCCGAAACCCCTACGAGGCGGGCGTCGGGTGGACGGTGAAACTCGACACCGAGTTCGTCGGCCGGGACGCCCTCGAAGGCGTCGATGCGGAGGGAACAGACGAGGAGTTCGTCGGCATCAAACTCGTGGACCGCGGGGTGGCCCGCCACGGCTACGACGTGACCGACACCGACGACCACGTTATCGGCGAAGTCACCAGCGGAACGATGAGTCCGACGCTGAACGAACCCATCGCGCTGGGTTACGTCCCCTCGGAGTACGCCGACGCCGGGACCGTCGTCCGCGTGATGGTCCGCGGCCAGTCGAAAAAAGCAAAGATTGCGAACACGCCATTCCTGAGTGACTAACAATGAGCTTCGAAGTCCCTGAAGACCGAAAGTACAGTAGCGAACACGAGTGGGTAGAGACGACCGACGGCACCGCGAGAGTCGGCATCTCCGACTTCGCGCAGGACGAACTCGGCGACGTGGTGTTCGTCGAACTCCCGAGCGAGGGCGACGAACTCACCCAAGACGAGGAGTTCGGCGTCGTGGAGTCCATCAAGGCGGTCTCGGACCTCTACGCGCCGGTCAACGGCACCGTCACGGCGGTCAACGACGCGCTCGAAGACCAGCCCGAACTCGTCAACGACGACCCCTTCGGCGAGGGGTGGATGCTCGAAGTGGAGTTGGCCGACGACAGCGGCTTGGACGAGTTGCTGACCGCCGACGAGTACCGAGAACAGATAGAGTAGTCGCGTCGGTTCAAATCGACGCCCAACCGACGGACAGGTCCCGACTCGGGACGTGCCACCGTTGCTCGCCGACTCGACCGTCGTCGGCCGAGTCGGACAACCGAATTTCTACGATAGCGTCCATGTCGTCGGCGAAGGTCTGTACAACGTCGCTATCGTACGGTTTCGGCAAAACGTAGTGGGCCATCGCGTCGTAGTCGCGGACGTAGCCCCCGACGATGCGCAGACAGCGCCGAACTACGTCTTCGCCGTAGAAGTCCAAAAGCGGCTCCAGCGAGTCGATTCCAATCCGGAGGTCCCCGGGGTGGAGCGAGCCAGCGCGAGTTGCGAACTCCTCGATAGCTTCGACCACCGCGGCCTGAAGTCCGGCCAACTGCGGGTCCGCGATACGGGTCTCCTTGACGCCAGCGAGGTCCGGCGGAGTGTTCGGGTCCGTCGCGGTCGTGACCGACCGGAGCGCCCCGGCGTGGTTGAGGACGTGGGTCGTCTCGCCGACGGGCCGCGGCGACTCGCTCGGGTCGGGAAGTCGCTCGGCGATGCTCTCGGGAGTCGCGTCCGTAACTGCGAGCGTCCGATAGCGGACCGTATCGTCGTCCCCGAACATCCGGGAACTCGCCTGCGTGAACAGCTCGCGCGGTGCATCGCCGACGACGAGCAGGTTACAGCCGGTGGATTTCAGCTCGTTCAGGAGACCGAGAAAGTCCGTGAGGTCGTCGGCGGGTGGCGATTCGTCGGACCCGCGTGTGAAATCGCGGGGAGTTGGGGACGACATAGGTGTTGGTATGACTGTCATTTTCAGAGGAAATTTATAAAATTTCCCTCTTAATCGTGGTAGATACAATTACTACCACACGTTATAGATTTGTCTGGAACGTAAATACGGGATTCTCAATAGTTAGAATTGTAGTAAAATAAACTATAGTAGAAAGTCGGAAGTTGCTACAGTTGGTAGCATCACGTACGATGGCACAGTTTGATTTCAGTGATTGGTTTTACGAGTCCCCTCGGCTATTACAAGTGGTTTGGGTAGTCACGCTAGCTCTAAGCGAGCAGTGGATAACGATTACGGGTTGTTGCGCGAAATCGGGGCCGTAGTTTCGTCTTGCTGGAACCATGCTCCACTCCAGACTAATTCTCGATTCACAACTAAAGGGTCGTAATCGGTTGCAGTCCATTTTTCAACTGCATCCCGTGTAGTCGTTAGGTCGTCGTACTTCCCTACGGCGATATAATATTGGTCACCATCGAAGAATGAAGGACTAAAACTAGACCCTATTCCACGCTTTTGAGTCGGATACGCATGTGGACTAATGTTAATTCGTGAGCTTTCTCCAGAACGTTTGCTGATGTGGCATAGTGTCGGTATTCCACTTTCACATTGTGCGACTAGCGATAGCGGGTCACCCACAACTACGTACCTGTTGCCAATCGAAGTATACTCACGAATAATCTTCATCGCGGCACCGATACCAAATCCGTGATAGAGCAACCGAGATAGCGTCTTACCGATTTCAACAGCGCCGGAATTGAACAAATCCGCGAGACTCACGATAGCCGCACTCGCACCCGCTTTCACCAACTCGACGCCTTGGTCGTGCGACCGACAACCGTTCAAAAGCACAGTCGTCGCGTTGACCTCTTCGACAGTCTTAGCATCCAGAATCCCGTCAGGACACTCGAAGCCCTGCCCGTCGATGTGACCGATGAAGTGAAACACGTCGTAATTCTCGGCGAGTAGTTCCCGCAACTCGCCGGTCGAGACGCCGATTTTCGAGGTCACGTCGGCCGGTACGTCGTCTCGACTTCCGTAGATGTCGCCGACAGAGGCCAATTCTTCGCGCATCCGCTCGTCGTTACAGACCACCGCGATGTCGATGGTGCCGTCGGAGGGTTCCGGCGTCTCGTTGGCGAACGCCTCCCGGAGTAGCTTCGTCCCGCGAATCGGCGTCCCGTCGCCGACCCACAGCCAAACATTATTAATTTGTTATTTTTAGTGGAAAATTGGAAGGTGCTACGTCCATTAGCAAAATATACGATGGCACAGTTTGACATCACAAAATGGATTAGGGAGAGTCCGAAACTAGTTGAAGTCGCTTGGTTTATGTCAATCTCTTTATTTTATTTAGGGGTGGAAATCGAAAAGTGTTGTGCGAAGGTCGGACCGTAGATTACATTTCAGTCAGTAGTTCACTTCCCCAAATCAGCTCTCCATTAAAAATTACAGGTTCGTAATCTTCCGAAATCCAACTTTTTAGTTTATCACGTGTGATGTTAATATCGGCGTGTTCTCCAATGGCTAAATGATAATAATTGGTTTCAAATATTTCTGGCTCAAAAACAGTGCCGATTCCTATTTCTGGAACCGGATATGCTATTGGTTGAACATTAAGTGACTCACTTTCGGTGGGTTTCGTAGTTATGTGGCAGAGTATCGGCAGAAATCCATCACATTGTACTACGGGCACGCCGGGATTGCCGATAACTACGTATCGGTCGCCAATCGAAGTATATTCTCGAATTATCTTCATTGTAGTACCGACATCAAATCCGTGATAGAGCAAGCGAGTGATGGTTTCGCCGATTTCAACAGCGCCGGAATTGAACAAATCCGCGAGACTCACGATAGCCGCACTCGCACCCGCTTTCACCAACTCGATGCCTTGGTCGTGTGAGCGACAACCATTCAGAAGCACAGTCGTCGCATTAACTTCCTCGACAGTTCCGGCGTCCAAAATCCCGTCGGGACACTCGAAGCCCTGCCCGTCGATGTGACCGATGAAGTGAAACACGTCGTAATTCTCGGCGAGTAGTTCCCGCAACTCGCCGGTCGAGACGCCGATTTTCGAGGTGAGACTGACCGGCACGTCGTCTCGACTTCCGTAGATGTCGCCGACAGAGGCCAATTCTTCGCGCATCCGCTCGTCGTTACAGACCACCGCGATGTCGATGGTGCCGTCGGAGGGTTCCGGCGTCTCGTTGGCGAACGCCTCCCGGAGTAGCTTCGTCCCGCGAATCGGCGTCCCGTCGCCGACCCACGCCTGTTCCAGCGCGTCCACCTCCGGGAGCGTCACGTACTCGTCCAAGTCCGGCACGCCCGAGACCGAGCTACCCGACTCGCCGTCTCGACGCAGGTTCGGCGCGTCCGCGGACCGGTAGAAATCCTCGATGGCGGCGGCCTCCACGCTCGGGCCGGGCCGCCGGAGGAACGAGTCCAGCGCGTCGTCCAACTCGTCGTCGATTTCGGACTGCGCCGCCGAACGCTCGCTTCCGACCTTCGGCCGGACCAGCGACAGGTCGTTGACGAGGTAGGGCAGGAGTTCGGCCACCTCGGGACCGGGGTTCGCCTCGGTGTGCGTGACGCGGTGCCACGGCGAAGCGATGGCTTCGACTGCCTCGTCGGGGATGGTGAGGTACACCGCGAGTCGCTCGGCGGGCGAGACCTCGTAGAGGTCCGCGAAGTCCAAGTCAATGTCCGCGCGTGCTTCGAGGACGTTGCGCTCGTGGAGTTCGTCGGGATACAGGCCTTCGGTCCTGACCACGCAGTCGAGGAAGAAGACCCGCTTGAGTAGGGCCTCCGTCGCGTCGGCGATTTCTCCCGGTTCGTCACCGAGATGGAGTGCGGCCCCAGTATCGGCAGTTACGTGCGCGCTCTCGCCGGGGACGACCTCTGCGCCGAGGTAGTACGCCAGCGGAGCAACGGTGTACACCGCCCAGTATTCGGACGGCACCGTTACCCGGATGCCCGTGTCGGGCACCTCGAGGTCCGAGGGAATTTCGAGTTCGTCGCCGCGTTCGACCCGCGGCGGATGTCCGCGCAGGGTCGGCCACGCACGCTCCGGCGAGAGCGTCTTGAGTGCCGACGGGAACGTCGAGACGGCTTTCATCATCGCTTCGGGGTCGTCCGGGACCGTAATCGTCGCGCCCGGAGCGCTGTGGTACGACCGCGCGCCGATGTCGATAGTGGCGTCGTCACCGAACTCGAAGACGACCCGCTCGGTGGTCGCCTCGACGTGGACGCGCCCCGAAACGCGCAGATACACTTTGATAGGCGAGTGGAGTTCCAACAAGTAGTCGTCGGCCGCGAGTTCGTGCGAGGACGGACTATCGACCGACCGTAACGGGTCGCCGTCCGGCGTCCGAACGTCTACGGGAAGCAGGTACGGGAGACGAAGCACGCCGACTGAAATACGACGGGCCGTATCGACCGGAAAGGCGAACGGCTCGGTATCGGCGGGCGTCGGGTCCACTGGTTCGTCCGTGCGAAGCGAAAAGTGGCGAGTTTCTACCGGGTCGATGATGTCGAGTCCGGTCTCGTCGGACGGCAATTCGAATCGCGGATGGAGAGACATGATTGGAACCCCTCGACTGTACGACGGTGGTCACAGGCAGTCGTTAAAAACCCTCGGACAACTGATTGCTTCACTCCGAGCAACAGCGTCGAGTCGCTCTCTGAGGCATATCCTCAGATAGTCCTGAACGACATATTCCTTGCTTAAAAAATCGTATAGGTATGTATTATTAGAAAACATTTCGTACTATTTCTCAGTCCGTCCGCGTCCGACCACAGTTCACTAGCGAGTTCCCACGACTTTCGCAGTAATTACCCCGAAAGCGCGACCGAATACCTCCATCTTAAAACGATACGCTCCGTAGCACCGTTCACATGAGCGGACGACACGAGTCAGGGGAACGGGGAAGCCCGTACGCACCGCACACCGCCGACGAGACCGCGGCGATGTTAGAGGCGGTCGGCGCGGACGACGTGACGGAACTGTTCGACATCCCCGAGTCGGTCGCGTTCGACGGGGAGTTCGGTATCGAGGCCAGAAGCGAGCAGGCGGCAGAACGCCACGTCCGGGGCCTGCTCTCGCGCAACGACGACCTGACCGAGTTCCTCGGCCGGGGACACTACGAACACTACGTGCCCTCGCTGGTGGACCACCTCTCGCTCCGGTCGGAGTTTCTGACCTCCTACACCCAGTACCAACCCGAGATTACGCAGGGGTTCCTGCAAGCGCTCTTCGAGTACCAGTCGATGCTGGTCGAGTTGACCGGTCTCGGCATCGTCAACGCCTCGATGTACGACCACGCGACCGCGCTCGCGGAGGCGGCCCTGCTCGCGGCGCGCGTCCGCTCGACCGACGGCGACCGGGTGCTGGTGCCCGACTACCTGCTGGCCGAGCGCCGCGATGTTCTCGAAAACTACACCGACGGTGCGGGTCTCTCCGTCGAGACGTTCGCCACCGACGACGGCAACGTCGATACGGACGCGCTGGCCGAGACAATCGACGACGACGCCGTGATGGTGTACGTCGAGAACCCGACCACCCGCGGGACGATAGAGGAGCATCTGGCGGCGGTCGGGGACCTCGCCGACGACCACGCCGCGCTGTTCTGCCTCGGTTCCGACCCCGTGGCCCTGTCCGTCCTTCGAGAACCCGAGAGCGTCGGCGCTGACGTGGTGGTCGGCGACGCCGCGACCCTCGGTCTCCCCACGGCCTACGGGATGGGACTCGGCCTGTTCGCCTGCCGCGAGGACTTCGTGCGGCAGGTCCCCGGCCGTCTCGTCGGCGCGAGCGAGGACGCCGCCGACAAGCGAACCTACACGCTGACGCTCCAGACCCGCGAACAGCACATCCGCCGGGAGCGGGCCACGAGCAACATCTGCACGAATCAGGCGTGGGTCGCGCTCCGAACCGCCATCCACGCGGCCTACCTCGGTCCCGACGGACTCGTGGACCTCGCCAACGACTGCGTGCGCCTCGCGGCGGACCTCGCTCAGCGTTTGGACGACGTGACCGGTCTCCAAGCGCCGGTCCACGACCGACACCACTTCCGGGAGTTCGTCGCCCACACCGACCAACCGGCGGGTGCGGTCGCTTCGGACCTCGAAGCCGAGGGCTTCGCGGTCCACGCCGTGGGCGAACACGAGGTACAGGTGTGCATCACGGACAGCAACGAACACGCCGCGGACGAACTCGTCGCGGCCTTCGAGGAGGTGGCCTAGATGAACTACGACCAAGCGCGATGGACCGACGGCGCGGCGAAGGGCGGCGAAGACGCCGAGGGGCAGTACGAACCGCTCCTCTCGGAGAAGAACAGCGAGGAGGTCGAAGTCGAGTCGCCGCTCCCCGACGAGTTGACCCGCGACAGCCTCGAACTCCCCGCGCTGGAGGAACCCGAACTCGCGCGCCACTACACGCGGCTGAGCCAGATGAACTACGGCGTCGAGTCCGGACCCTATCCCCTCGGTAGCTGTACGATGAAGTACAACCCCAAGTTCACCGAGGACGTGGCCGCGCTTCCGAGCGCGGCGGTCCACCCCGACCGCTCCGAGCGGAGCGTGCAGGGGAGCCTCGCGCTCATGCACGGGCTACAGGACTACCTCGCGCGAATCGGCGGGATGGACGCCGTGAGCCTCCAACCGCCAGCTGGCGCGGCGGGCGAGTTCACCGGCATCCTCGTCGCCAAGGCGTTCCACGAGCAGAACCGTGAGGGCGACCGGCGCGACGAGATTATCGTGCCCGACAGCGCCCACGGCACCAACTTCGCCAGCGCCGCCCTCGCGGGCTACGAAGTCGTGGAACTCCCCTCGGGCGACGACGGCCGCGTGGACTTGGAGGCGCTAGAAGCGGCCGCGAGCGACCGGACCGCGCTGTTCATGCTCACGAACCCGAACACGCTCGGCCTGTTCGAGCGCGACATAGAGGACATCGCCGAAATCGTCCACGACGCGGGCGGTCTGCTCTACTACGACGGCGCGAACCTCAACGCACTGCTCGGACAGGCCCGGCCGGGCGACATGGGCTTCGACATCATGCACTACAACGTCCACAAGACGTTCGCCACGCCCCACGGCGGCGGCGGTCCCGGTGCCGGTCCAGTCGGCGTCACCGACCGCCTCGCGGAGTT
The DNA here is from genome assembly GCF_029338395.1 of Halorussus caseinilyticus. Lineage (NCBI taxonomy): Archaea > Methanobacteriati > Methanobacteriota > Halobacteria > Halobacteriales > Haladaptataceae > Halorussus > Halorussus caseinilyticus. The sequence continues at coordinate 2,084,785 of NZ_CP119809.1, read as the reverse complement.
CCTGCCCGCCCCGCGGGTCCGGGAGGCCGAGGAGGGCGGCGGCTACGAACTGTTCGACCCCGAGAACACCTTCGGGAAGGTCCACGGATTCCACGGCAACTGGCTCGTCCTCGTGAAGGCCTACGCCTACATCGCGCGCCTCGGCGACGAGGGCCTGACCGACGCCTCGGCGAAGGCGGTGCTGAACGCCAACTACCTCGCCAGCCAAATCGACTACGAGGTGCCCTTCGAACCGTTCCACCACGAGTTCGTCGCCAGCGCGGGCGACCAAGACGCCGCCGATGTCGCAAAGCGCATGTTGGACTACGGCGTCCACCCGCCGACGACCAAGTGGCCCGAAATCGTCCCGGAGGCGCTGATGACCGAACCCACCGAAATCGAGGGCAAGGACACGCTGGACCAACTCGCAGAGGCGTTCGACGCCGTGGCTACCGAGGACGACGAGACGCTGGCGAACGCGCCCAACCGGACGACGGCCCGGCGCATCGACCAGACCAGCGCGGCCCGGAACCTGCGCCTCTCGTGGCAGGCGCTCGGCGACGACGAGTAGGGCGTTCGCTCGGCGCGTCGTCCGCCCGGCCCGCCAACCGCCCGCCAGTCGTCCGCCCGGCCCGCCAACCGCCCGCCAGTCGTCCGCCCGGCCCGCCAACCGCCCGCCAGTCGTCCGCCCGGCCCGCCAACCGCCCGGCGTCGTCGCCGGGGAACCCGGCGACGACGCCGACACGATTCTCGCGTCCTAAAGAAATACGGGAGTTTCTAAAGCCCCACTAAATAAGTCTCTTGGACAATTATACCTGTCCGATAGGTGGCGCTACGTCCGGCGCGTCCGGCGTCCAGCGGTCGGTTCGGTCCCGACGCGCGCGCGTCGGGACCGAACCGACGGGCCGGGCGGAGGCCGGAAACTTCCGACGCGACGGGCGAGAACTCCCGACGCAGAATTGCCGACCGGCGTTTCCGCGCGGCGCGGCCTCAGAGAACCGCCGCGAGTTCCGACAGCACGTCCTCGGGTTCGAAGGGCTTGGTCACGTAGCCGTCGGCACCGGCTTTGACCGCCTCCTTCATCTTGCTGTCTTGGTCCACGCTCGTCACCATCACGATGGTCGGCGGGTTCTCGCGGGACTTGATTTCGTCCGTCGCCGCCACGCCGTCCATCTCCGGCATCATGATGTCCATCGTAATCGCGTCGGGAACGTGTCGCTCGTACTGCTCGACCGCTTCCCGGCCGTTCGCGGCCTCGCCGACCACGTTGAACTTCTCTTCGACCGCCTGTCGAACCATCGTTCGCTGGAAGTCGCTGTCGTCCACTATCAACAGACTTGGAGCCATTCGTTACTCGTAACCCGGTATCTATCAGGACATAAGTATTTCTCGTTGGAGTCGCCGTCGTTCGGAACCACTTTTCCCGTCGCGCGCCGGACTCCACGCCATGCGCGAACTCCCGTTAGACGACCTGCCCAAGCACTCGCCGTGGCCCGCCCGACTACTCGGATGCGACGACTGGGAAGAACAGCCCGGCTACGGCGGCATCGGCGTCTCCACCTACGACGAGGTGTACGGCAAGCTCCGGTCGCTCGTCCGGGAGAACCCCGAGATGGGCTTTCGAGAGCTACAGCGGTCGGCCAACCACTACGCAGAGGAGAGTCCGGTGGCGATTTCCCGGTCCGAGAGCCTCTACCTCGTTGACGTGGACGAGAAGCAGGAACTGCAGGACGAGGCGCTGGTGGCCTCGCTCGCGGGCACCCTAGACGGCGGCGAGACGGTGGTCTCGCTCGGGTGCGGGTGGGGCTACGAACTCGGCGTCCTCGCGGAGTCCTACACCGACTGCGAGTTCCTCGGCGGCGACCCCACGGAGAACGGCGTGGCGCTCGGCCGGGACCTGTTCGGCGACCGCGACCGAATCACCGTCGAAGCCTTCGACTTCCGCGACGACTGGTGGGACCTGCTGGAGGGCGTCCTCGCCGACGCCGACCCCGACGAGGTGGTCCTGTTCACGCAGGGGTCGCTGACCGCGCTCCCAAGCGTCCGGGACATCGTGGTCGAGACGCTGGCCGACTACGCCGACCGCGTGCGGGCGGGCGTCCACCTCGAACACGTCTACGAACTCCACCCCGAGGACACCCTGCTCGGCCACCTCCGCCGAGGGTACGCCGACCTGCGGGAGTACAACGACGACATGCTCGCTTCGCTCCGAGTGGCGGACGGCATCGACGTGACGAGCGCGACCTACGACGTTATCGGTGGGAATCCGCTTCATCCGCTCTCGGAGGTCCGCTGGAAACCGGCGTGAGAGACGGGACCCCAGAGAGTGTGAGTCGGCGAGAAGTGAGTCGGCGAGAGGTGAGTCGGCGCTAGCTCTCGCCGACTCCAATCGGACCGCGACCGCACGGCACCGCACCTCACGCCTCCCCAACCTCGGCGGCCGCGGATGCGGCCGCCTCCCTCGCGCGGACGGGTGCGACACGCTTGCGCGGTCGCACCCGCGCGCCGGTGTGGACGTGTATGCGAGCGCGAGCCAGTGCGGACGGGCGTGCGAGCGCGCGCCGGAGAAAAGACGGAACAGAACTCGAAAAGCGGCGAATCGGTCGCTATTCGAGGAACGTCGGCCGGACCGTCTTGCTCTCGACCTCTTCTTCGAGGTGGTCGCGGAACGCCTCGACGCTCACGTCGTCGCGTTCGCGCTCTTGGCGGTCACGCACCGAGATGGTCCCGGCCTCCTCCTCGTTGTCGCCGACGACAAGCATGTAGGGCACGTTGTCGTCGTGGGCCTGCTGAATCTTCTTGCCGACCGTCCACGACCGGTCCTCGATTTCGACCCGGAAGTCGCCGAGATACCGGTTCTGAAGCTGTTTGGCGTAGCCGATGTTGTCGTCGCTGACCGGCAGGATGCGGACCTGTTCGGGCGCGAGCCACGTCGGGAAGTTGCCTTTGAAGTGTTCGATGATGATGCCCATGAACCGCTCGAACGTCCCCAAGAGCGCGCGGTGGACCATCACCGGCCGGTGTTCGTCGTTGTCCTCGCCGACGTAGGTCAGGTCCAGACGCTCGGGGATGTTGAAGTCGAGTTGGACCGTGCCGATGGTCCACTCCCGACCGATGGCGTCCACGGCGTTGATGCCAATTTTCGGGCCGTAGAAGGCGGCTTCGCCCTCTTCTACGTCGTAGTCGAGACCTTCCGAAGAGAGGGCGTCTTTCAGCGCGCCGGTCGCCTGCTCCCAAATCTCGTCGCTCCCCACGGCGTCGTCGCCCTTCGTCTCCAACTTGTACTGCACGTCGAGTTCGAAGTGGCCGTAGATGTCGTCGATTACGTCGAGGACCGACAGAATCTCGCTCCGAATCTGGTCCTTCCGGATGAATGCGTGACCGTCGTCCTGCGTGAACCCGCGGACCCGGAGCAGACCCGAGAGTTCGCCCGACTGCTCGTTGCGGTAGCAGGTGCCGAACTCGGAGAACCGGACCGGAAGGTCCCGATACGAGTACTGGTGGTCGTCGAAGATGTGAGCGTGGTTCGCGCAGTTCATCGGCTTCAGGCCGTACTCGGTGTCGTCCTGTTCCCACGCGAACATCTCGCCCGCCTCCTTGAAAGTGTCGTAGTGGCCCGTGGGCTTCCAGAGTTCGGCCTTGTTGAGTTCGGGCGTCCACACCTCGTCGTAGCCCAACTCGTCGTTCTTCGACCGGATGTAGTCCTCCAACTCGCGTCGGATGGTCATCCCGTTGGGGTGGTAGTGAGCGCACCCCGGCGAGTGGTCGGGAATGGAGAAGAGGTCCATCTCTCGGCCGATTTTCCGGTGGTCGCGCTCCTCGGCCTCCTGTCGGCGCTGGATGAACTCCTCCAGTTCGTCCTCGCTCTCGAAGGCGGTGCCGTAGACGCGGGTCAGCATCTCGTTGTCCTCGTCGCCGCGCCAGTACGCCCCCGAGATGGACAGCAGGGCGAACCCGCCGATTTCGCCGGTGGATTCGACGTGCGGACCCTTACAGAGGTCCTCGAACTCGCCCTGTTCGTAGAAGGAAATGGACTCCTCGTCGGCGGCCTCGTCGTCCAGAATCTCGCGCTTGAACTCGTTGTCCTCGTACACCTCGAACGCTTCCTCGCGCGAGCGCTCGAACCGCTCGATGGCGAGGTCCTCGTCGATGATGTCGTAGGCCTCGTCCTCGATTTCTTCGAGGTCCTCCTCTTCGAGTTCGACGCCGTAGATGTCGTAGTAGAACCCGTCGTCGGTCCACGGGCCGATGGTGAGTCGGGCGTCGGGGTAGAGTCGCTGGAGGGCTTGGGCGAAGACGTGGGCCGCCGAGTGGCGAAGCACGTCGAGATACTCGTCGCTGGAGGGCGTGACGATTTCCAGTTTCGCGCCGTCGTGGAGTTGGCTCGCTTTGTCTACGAGGTCGCCGTCCACGACTCCGGCGACGGTATCTCGGCCGAGTCCGGGACCGATTTCGAACGCCGCGTCCTCGACCGTGGCCCCTTCCTCGAGTTCGAGTTCGGAACCGTCGGGAAGAACGACCGTAATCTGGCTCATGTTTCGTTTACGGTTCCGGTATCCTGATAACGCTTTCTACACGCGGGTTGGGTCGGTCAGTTGACGACAGTGGTGATAGCTACTCCGTCGGCGAGCTCGTCGGCCGTCTACGAGTCTGTATCCGACGCTCGGAGTAGCGGCTGTCACACCTATTCTGTATATCCATATTTAGTTTATCCGTTCGACTCGTCCCGGTGTTTCCGCCGCGGACGAGGGTCGTTGCGGTCGAACTCGGGAGAAACGGCGGCGAAGGCGGCGGTCCGAAGGACCGGAACCAGTGGTTCGCCTCCGTTTGGGACGCCTTCGGTGAGGAGAGGAGTATCGTGGCCCGCTCGGGTACGCGCGGGCCACGAGTACGTAGCAGGCCACAACCGAGCGCGGTTGTGACAGACTACGAGTCAAGAGCGGTTCCCAAACAGTACGGTCTCCCGACGGCGTGGCTTTCGGTCGGGACAGGAGAACACAGAATTGTTGCTCTGAGAAATATATACAATTGTAATAGAACGATGAGAGATTGTCACCCGACGCGCCGAGCGGTCGCTGGCGAGCGAGAAGCAGGTTACGAACCGGGACGACGAGGGGTTACTTTCAGGCTTCGGCCGAGTCGATGTCGCCGTCGATGCGGACGAACCGGAAGTCACACTCGGGGCATCCCCACTTGGTCTTCTCGCCGAGGTGGAGGGTGGTACTCGCGGTGCGGTAGAACGTCCGTTCGGTGCCACACTGGGGACAGTCGTGGTCGAGTTCCTGAGCCATGTTCGAACGTGGCTTCGCGTCGCATTTGAGGATACTGGTTTTGGCCGGTGGCCGGGGTCCGGGTCGATAGTCGAGGGGTCGAACCTCCCGAATCAGCCATCGGCCGCCCCCGGACTGAATAAACTAATAATTGCTATACTCGATCCGAGTTCGCGCCTTTCGTGGCGAGCGTTCCGACGGCGCGGAGTATCCCGGACCGGGGGTCGCCACTGAATCCGACCCGGCACCAACTACTTGCCCGACGCGGGCGAAGTGACGGCCATGTCCGTCACACTATACGCGCTCGACGGCTGTCCGTACTGCGAGACGGTCCACGACGCCCTCGACGACTACGGCGTCGAGTACGAGACCCACTGGGTCGAACCGCTCCACTCCGACCGCGACGAGGTGAAGCGAGCCAGCGGTCAGCGCGGCGTCCCGGTGCTGATAGACGACGACAGCGGCGTGACGATGGCCGAGAGCGAGAACATCGTGGCGTACGTCGAGACATCGCTGGCGTGAGAATCGAGGGACGACTTTTAGGAGTCCCGCCCGGTCGCTCCGTGGTGTTACCACAGTCGCCGGAGTCGAGACCGTAACGGTCCAGAAAGCCCCCGCCCGGTCGCGGTCGCTGAGCGACATATCTTCCGCTCACTCCGTTCGCTCCAGATAGAGGTCGCTCAGACGACTACAGTGAACGCCGGGAGACAAACCGCGTCTCCCGAGGTCACACTCGCTTGCTCACGGTTACACCGTTCGCAGTCGCGGCGCGGAGCGCCGCGCACCGCTCGCGTGACCGCGACCGGGCGGCCCCTTTCGTCCACCCAGACTGTGGTTGGTCGGCCGGGCGTTCGCTGGCGGTTGGTCGGCCGGGCGCGTCCCGGTGGACTGTTTCACCGAGCGCGCGCTGTGGTTCGTGACCCTGAGCGCGTCCCGCGGACCGGTCGGGACGGGAGTTAAGTGCGGTCCCCTCGCTACACGACGTATGAAGATTTACACCGGTCGCGGCGACGAGGGCCAGACCGACCTCCGGGACATGTCGCGGGTCTCGAAGGCCAGCCCCCGAATCGAAGCCTACGGCACGGTAGACGAGGTGAACGCGCTGGTCGGGCGCGTCCGGCCGACGGGCCACGACGACGTGGACGGCCACCTCCGGGAGATTCAGAACCACCTCCACGTCGTGCAGGCCGACTTCGCCAACCCCGACCCCGACGAGGACGACCCGGCGGTCCGCGAGGAACACGTCGAGCAACTCGAAACGTGGATGGACGACTACGACGACGAACTCGAACCCCTCCAGTCGTTCATCCTCCCCGGCGGCGGCGACGACGGCGCGCGACTCCACCACGCCCGGACGGTGTGTCGCCGCGCGGAACGCCGCGCCGTGGCCCTCCAAGCGGACGAGGACGTAAACGACACCGCGGTCACGTACCTGAACCGCCTCTCGGACGCCCTGTTCGTCTTCGGCCGCGTGGTCAACCGGCGCGACGGCGTTCCCGAGGAGTCGCCGACGTACTGACCACCGACGGCGAACGCCCTGCCGACCAACCGCCGCGGGCGGGACTCTGAAGCGCGTCTTCGTCGCCGCACCGTCCCGATGCGAAGAGAAGGCACTGCTCGCTCGCCTGAAACCGCGGGAAAGAAGGGCCGATTACTCTTCTTCCGGTTCGCCTTCGTCGTCGCCGCCGCCGAGAAGGTCGAGTTCGGCGAGGTACTCCTCGGTCTCGTCGTTCGAGAGTTCGAGGAACTCCTCGGTTTCGGCGTCGATGGTGGCGATGCCGACGCCCTCCGGACTGAGTTCGTCGTCGTTGACCGAACCCAGCGCGCGGAGCGCGAGTTCGATGCCGCCGTCCAAGTCCATCGACTCGCTGTAGTTGTCTTCGAGGTACTCCTGAATCTCGCCGCGGTCCGCGCCGACGGCCAGCGCCTTCCACTCGTAGGGCGTCCCCGACGGGTCGGTCTCGTAGAGGCGCGGTTCGCCGTCCTCGATACCGCCGATGATGAGCGCGACGCCGAACGGTCGCGCGCCGCCGACCTGCGTGTACTGCTGGATGTGGTCGGTGACTTCCTTGGTCAGCGTCTCGACGCCGATGGGTTCGCCGTAGCGCAGGCGGTTGACCTGTGCCTGCTGTCGGGCGAAGTCGATGAGTTGGCGGGCGTCGGCGACGTGGCCCGCGGAAGCGATGCCGATGTGGTCGTCGGCCTTGTGAATCTTCTCGACGCTGGTCCGCTCCATCAGCTCCGAGCGGATTCGCTTGTCCACGGCCAGCACGACGCCGCCTTCCGTACGGACGCCGATACTCGCCGTGCCGCGCTTGACGGCTTCGCGGGCATATTCGACCTGATAGAGCCGTCCGTCCGGGGAGAAGATGGTAATCCCACGGTCGTAGGCCTGCTGTTGGGCTTGTCCCTGCATAGTATCACTCGAAATCGAGTTCCGTCGCGCCCGCGAACGCGCCGTCGGTTCGCACGTCGAGGAGTCCGTCTCGCTCGACGGCGGACCGCTTTGCGTCCCCGAACACGACTTTTCTCTCGTCCCGAATTTGGCCGTCTGCTCCTAAATACTTTTCTTCACAGGCACGGACCGTACCGCTTATACCGCACACGCGAAGGCCTACGGGGTCGTTTCGGATTTCGTCCACGCAGGCGAGGGCGGCGCGGGCGTCGTCGGCGTGGCCGTGTCGGGCGCGAACGATGGCCTCGCCGGTGGCGTCGTCGAACTCGAAGTGGAGGACTTGCAGGTCGGCGTCGGCGCTCCCGGCGTCGCCGAGCAGGTTCTGGGCCGCGAACCAGACGCTCCGCTGGAAGTCCCGGCGGTCGAAGTCGGCGTCGGGCCACGCTTCGAGTTCGACGGCGAGGTAGCGCCACCGCGGTCGGAGGTGCTTGGGGAGGTGTTTCATCGGTCAGTTGGCGGGGATTGGGGAGGGCGAGGCTTGAAAGGTCGGTACTCGTCTGCCGGAGTGTGGAGACTCGACCGTCATCCGCTAACTGCGACCGAGCGGGGTTCGGGCAGTAGAACGGGTAGCGTCCGGAAGGACGGAAGAGAACTCGTTTCGGGTTACTCGCCGTTTCCGCGCTCGGCCACCAACACGCCCACCTGCTCGTGAACCTTCTCTACGGCGGTCAGCGCGAACCCCGCTTCGGTCAGCGCGTCGGCCAGATGGCCCACCGTCGAAGGGTCGTCCACCTCGGGACTGTAGAAGGGTTCGTCGGGGTCGGGCGTGCCGAAGAACATCACGTCGCCGAGGACGAACTTCCGCGGACCCAACTCGGCAATCGCCTCGATAGCCTCGCGCTTCTCCTCGTCGCTGAGGTGGTGCATGGCGAAGTTCGAGACCACCACGTCGGCCGAATCGACGTTGGGTTCGCGGAAGCGTCCTTCGGCGAACGCGACGTTCTCGATGCCCTGCGACTCGGCTTTCTCGCGGGCCTGTTCCATCATGCCGTCGCTGATGTCCCGGCCGAGGACTTCGCCCGCGTCGTCGGCCAGCGCCAGCGCGATTGCGCCGGTTCCGGTACCGAGGTCCGCCACGGTGTCGTCGGGACCGGGATTCGCGTGGTCCACCACCAGCGAGACGCAGGCGCGGTACTCGTCGGTGTCGTTCTGACTGTCGTCGTACTCGCCCGCCACCTCGTCGAAGCGCGAGGCGTGTTCCTCAAGGCTCTTCTTCATACCTGCCGCGTTTGACTCCGGGCGCAATGAACTCGTCGGACATCCGCTCGCGGTTTCGCTCGGCGAGGGTGGCCCACGCTTCGAGACCCCGCCGAATCTGGTCGGCGGAGAAGCCGATGGTCTCGCCCACCGCGGCCAACTCGCGCGGTGCCCGGAGTTGGAGGTGCGAACCGGGGTTCGCGCTGACGACGAACGGCGCGTCGTACTGCGTCACGATTTCCCGAAGCTTTCGCAGGTCTTGGAGGGCCTGCACGCGCGGTCCGCCGTCGTCCCGGAGGACCCGCGAGAGGTCGAACTCGACGCGAACCTCGTGTTCGGCCGCGGCCTTCGCCAGCACGTGGTTGAAGTCGCCGCGACCCCGCATCGGGTGGGCCAACACGTCCACGCGGTCGGACTCGACGGCGAAGCGGTTCATCGCGTTGGTCCCGCCGTGGACCGCCAGAATCGTCTGCTTGGGTCGGTAGTTACCGACGTGGCCCGCGGCCACGTCGGGGTTGTCGGCCCGAATCTCGATGGCTTCCACCACGTCCACGCCGTACTCGTCGCCGATTCGCTCGGCGTCGTAGTCGGCGGTCGAATCGCTGTGGTTGCGCACGACCACGCCGTCGAAGTCGTACTCGACGGCGGTGGCCGCGAAGCGCGCCACGGTGCTGTCGCCGTCGGGATGGGCGTGGACGCCTTCGTAGAGTGGCATGGGTCGGGGTTCTCTGGGGAATCTTTTTTGGGGCGTGGATTTGGGTCTGTCCCTTCGACTTGGAGGTCGGCCTTTTTATATCTCGACGCTGTACGTTGCAGTATATGAGTCGCCAGTCGCAGGCGGAACTGGAACGAAAAGGTCAACGGAGCCACAAAGGTCCGGCACTCCTGTCCAAGTTGTTCCGTCGAAACACGTCGTCCGAATCCGACGACGAGTAGATACGTTCGAAAGTTTGGAGTTCGTCTGCGCTCTCAAAACTGGTAGCGCCGGTCGTCTTTCTGCTGTTGTTGTGGGAACGCCTGCCCGCCGCCGGTCATCTCGTCGTAGGTCATCCCCGAGAGGTACTCGTCGTAGGTCACGTCGTAGCCACTCCGGAGGTGAAAGTCCAGATTCCCGGTATCGACCGCGGTCTGAAACAGCATGTGGACCGCCCGGCGGAGCAGTTCGTCGGCGTCCTCGGGGTCGAACGCGGCGTTCAGCATCGCCAGTTCGTTGCGGGTCTCGCGGTCTAGCGACACCGACACCTCGTCGCCGAGGTCCGCGTACTCGCCCTCCAAGTCGTCCTGTAGGTCGTCGAGACTCATGCGCGGAAGGTGGCCCGCGGGCCGGAAACGCCTTTCGACTGGTCGGGAGAATCGCCGACGCGACCCACCGTCGAGCGCCCGCACGGACGACCCCAATCTTGCAGGAAAAGCTCAAGTCCCTACGCGCCCTACCTCTACGTTGGGGGAGAAAGATGCAAAAGAACGTCGGCGGATTCGACCGAACGGTGCGATTGATACTCGGTCCGGTACTGCTGGTAGTCGTCCTCGCGTGGTTGCTCGGTGCAATCGCGCTGGAGTTGTGGCTCGCGGCGGTGGCGTTGCTCGTCGGCGCGATTCTGACCGTCACCGGACTGACCCAGAAGTGCCCGGCCAACAGCCTTCTCGGGATGAACACCTTCCGTCGGGAGGGCGAGACCGAGGACGAGCGACCCGCAGAGACGGCACGGTAATCGGAGCGACGCCCTCGAACCGCCGACCCTTTACCCGACTCGTCCTTACCTCTCGGCGATGAGCGACGCCGAATCGGACGCCGACTACGCGCTCCCCGAGGACCTCCCGGCGGTCCGCGACGCCCTGATTTCGTGGTACGAGAACGACCACCGCCAGTTCCCGTGGCGCGAGACCGACGACGCCTACGAGATTCTGGTCTCGGAGGTCATGAGCCAGCAGACCCAACTCGGCCGGGTCGTGACCGCGTGGGAGGCATTTCTCGACGAGTGGCCGACTCCCCGAGCGCTCGCCGACGCGGACCGCGCCGACGTGGTTGGCTTCTGGACCGACCACAGTCTCGGCTACAACAACCGCGCGAAGTACCTCCACGAGGCCGCCCGGCAGGTCGTGGAGGGCGTTCCGTCGGAGACGGAACGAGAAGACGGCGAAGCCGTCGAACCCGGCGAGTTTCCCGACTCGCCCGACGAACTCCGGAACCTGATGGGCGTCGGGCCGTACACCGCGAACGCGGTGGCCTCCTTCGCGTTCAACAACGGCGACGCCGTGGTGGACACCAACGTCAAGCGCGTCCTCCACCGCGCGTTCGACGTGCCCGACGACGACGCGGCCTTCGAGGACGCCGCCAGCGAAGCGATGCCCGACGGCGAGTCGCGCGTCTGGAACAACGCCATCATGGAACTGGGCGGGGTCGCCTGCGAGCAGTCGCCCAAGTGCGACTCGGCGGGATGCCCGTGGCGCGAGTGGTGTCACGCCTACGAGACCGGCGACTTCACCGCGCCCGACGTGCCCACCCAACCGAGTTTCGAGGGAAGCAGGCGGCAGTTCCGGGGGAAGGTCATCTCGATTCTGAAGGAGTACGACGAACTGGCGCTGGACAAACTCGGTCCTCGTGTCCGAGTCGATTACGCGCCCAGCGGCGAGTACGGACGGGAGTGGCTGAGAGACCTGCTCTCGGATTTGGCCGACGACGGACTGGTGGAAGTCGATTCGGACACCGCGGGCGACGGCGAGTCGAGCGACGGCGAGACCGTCGCTCGACTCCGGCGGTGAGACCACCTACTTCCCCTCTATCACTGAAACGCCCGTTTCACCCTCCAGAAAGCGTTTATCCCGACCCGCAGAACCTCCTTCCATGACCCTCCGACGCCGCGAAACCCTCGCGCTGTCCGGTGCCCTCCTCGCCGGACTCGCGGGGTGTACCGGAAGCGACGACCCGGCGACGACCGAAACCGAGACCACGACCCGCGAGACCACCGAGAGCCACCCTGACCCGACCGAGACGACCACCGAGGAGTCGCCCGACTTCGCGGACCTCGACGCGCCGCCGTTCCCCGACATCGACCCCGAGACCGACCCCGAACTCCCCGAGAACCTGCTGGCCGACCAGATTCGTGGCAACGTCGGGTTCGCACTCGACCTGCTCGGAGTCCTGCGCGACCAGCACGACGACCCAAACCTCTTCGTCTCGCCCTACAGCGTCTCGGTCGCGCTGGCGATGACCTACGCCGGGGCGCGCGGCGAGACGGCCGCGGAGATGGCCGACGCGCTGAACCTCGCCCTCGACGGCGAGGACTTCCACGCGGCGTTCGGGTCGCTCGCGGCCGAGTTCGAGCGCCGCAACGAGGACGGGCAGGAGGCCAACGTCTCGGTGATGTCCGACGAAGAGAAGGACGCGGGTCCGGCGTTCGAGTTCACCACGGCGAACGCGGCGTGGGGGCAGGACGGCTACCCCTTCCGCGAGGCGTACCTCGACCTGCTCGACGCCTACTACGGCGCGGGCCTGCGACTCGCGGACTTCACGGGCGACCCGGAGACCGCCCGCGAGCGAATCAACTCGTGGGTCGCCGAGCGGACCGACGACCGAATCGAGAACCTGCTCCCGCGGGAGTCCATCGACGCGGCGACTCGACTCGTGCTGACCAACGCCGTCTACTTCTCGGCGCGGTGGAAGGTGCCGTTCTCCGAGGACGAGACCGAACCCCGGCCCTTCACCGCGCTCGACGGGACGACGGCCGAGGTGCCGACGATGCACGAGTCCATCGAGACCCAGTACGCCGAAGTCGGCGGCCACCAGTTGGTCGAACTCCCCTACGCCAACGGCCAGACGAGCATGGTCGTCGTCCTCCCCGCCGAAGGCGAGTTCGAGGCGTTCGAGCGGGCGCTGACCGTGGACCGCCTCGCCATCATGCTCGACCGGACGACCGACGCGCTGGTGGACCTCGCGCTCCCGAAGTTCGAAATCGAGTCGGCGGTCGGTCTGGTCGAGGCCATGCAGTCGCTCGGGATGAAGCGAGCGTTCACCGGGTCGGCGGACTTCACCGGGATGGCCGAGGCGAGCGACCTGTTCGTCAGCGACATCGTTCACCAGAGCTTCGTGTCGGTGGACGAACGCGGCACCGAGGCCGCGGCCGCGACTGCCGCGATACTCGCCGAGAGCGCCCCGGCGAAGCAGGCAGAGATGACGGTGAACAGGCCGTTTCTGTTCTACATCCGGGACAGACCGACCGAGACACCGCTGTTCGTCGGGCGCGTGACGGAACTCTCGGAGAACTGAGACTGCACCGCCCGCCCCTGACCCGGCGCATCGGCTTTCGTCCGTGCAAGCAAATCCTTAGTTTGTGAAGCGAACCCGATGCGCCCGCCGTCTCCGGAGTTCGCTTCGCTGGCCGCGTTACCGCCGTACTACGGCCAGAGACCTCTGCTCGATTTCGCTTCGCCGACGCGTTCGAGGGCGACGACGTAGGCGGCGTCGCGCCAACTCACGTCGCCCGCCTCGACCTCCCGGCGCACGTCGTTCCACGCCGAGAGCATCAGCGATTCGAGTTCGTCGTTGACGCGTTCGAGCGACCACTGGCGACGGTTGATGTCCTGCAACCACTCGAAGTACGAGACCGTCACCCCGCCCGCGTTGGCGAGGATGTCCGGAATCACCGGCACGCCGCGCTCTTCGAGGATTTCGTCGGCGGCCGAAGTCGTCGGGCCGTTCGCGCCCTCGACCACGATGTCGGCCTGCACGTCGTCGGCGTTGTCCGCGGTGAGGACGTTGCCGACGGCGGCCGGAATCACCACGTCCACGTCGAGTTCGAGGACTTCCTCGTTGGTGAGCGTGTTCGGCGCGTCGTACTGCATCACGGCCTCTGGTTGCTCCTCGTGGGAGGGGACCGCGTGGGTGTCGAGACCGGTCGTGTCGTAGGCCGCGCCGTTCACGTCGCTGACCGCGACGACGTTCGCGCCCCAGTCGTCCAGCAGACGCGCGGCGTTCGCACCGACCGAACCGAACCCCTGCACGGCGACGGTAGCCTCGTCGAGGTCCTCGCCGTAGTAGCGCAGGGCCTCTCGCGCGATGATTGCGACCGAGCGACCGGGCGCTTCCTCGCGGCCCTCGCTCCCGCCGATGACGGGCGGTTTGCCGGTGACGACGCCGGGCGTCGTCTCGCCCTCCTGCATCGAATAGGCGTCCATGAACCACGCCATCGTCTGGGCGTCGGTGCCCATGTCCGGGGCCGGGATGTCCTGTTTCGGGCCGATGGTGTCCCGAATCTCCTCGGCGAACCGGCGGGTCAGACGCTCTTTCTCCTCGGTGGAGAGGTCCTTGGGGTTGACCACGACGCCGCCCTTCGCGCCGCCGAACGGCAGGTCCATCACCGCGCACTTCCACGTCATCCACATCGAGAGACCCACGCACTCCTCGGCGGTCACTTCCGGGTGGAAGCGCAGGCCGCCCTTGTAGGGTCCGCGTACGTCGTCGTGTTGGGCGCGATAGCCCGTGTACACTTCGACGGACCCGTCGTCGCGCTTGAGCGGAACGCCGACTTCGACCACCCGCGTCGGGTGCTCGAGTCGCTCGATGACGCCCTCGTCCACGTCTACGTGGGTGGCCGCCGCCGAGAGTTGCCGTAGGGCGGTTTCCAGTGCCGATTCGGTCTCCGAATACTCGTCCGCGTCGCCGTCTTCGAGCGTGTTCGTTGCCATGTTCTGGAGCGAATTACTCGTAGGGCATCTGACGATTTCGCATCGCGGTCCCGCAGTCAGAACAGGTTCCGGGATGGCTGTCTTCGCTCACGATTTCGCCGCAGTGCAGACACTCGTACTCGGAGTCGGCGTCCGCGTCGTAACCGATGTCTCTGTGGCTCATTCGGTAAAAATTGCTACGAACTGCGGCGACATGGAATGAGCAGTTGAATAGTAAACCGTGACGCCGGGCTTCGCGGGTTACTATTCAACCCCCGCGGGTCGCGGGCGACTCTCGAACAGCGAGGCGAACAGTTTCCGCTGAATTCGACGCACGTGGTCGTAGAACGCGGTGTGGGAGATGTCCAACATCGACGCCACGTCCCGGCCCGTCACGTCCCGGTCGGCGTCGAAGAATCCGGTGTGGTAGGCCATCTGCGCGACTTCGAGTTGGCGCTCGGTCAGGTTCTCGCGGAACCGCTCGGAGCGCCTCGCGGCGTCTATCGCCCGAGTCCGCTCGCGCTGAGCGACCAGTTCGGCGTCGTCGTACGTGTTCGAGACTACCTCGTCTATCGACCGAGTTGCGACCGAACCGGGCACGTCCACGGTCAGCGAGAGGCTTTCGGGGGTCGCGCGCAGGCCGCGCAGGACCGCGCCGTGGTCGGCGAGGACCGTCGTCACGAACTCCTCGCGGACTCGCAGGCCGACGAGTCCGCCGCCGTCGGTCTCCCGAATCGGTTCCGCGTCGGCGATGCCGACGAACTCCCCGGCCGCCGCGACCACGCCGTCGAGGTCCGCGCCCTCCACCGCGGCGAACACGAGCGTCGTCCCGTCGTCTCGGGCCACGTCGCCCTCCACGTCGAACGACGCGCCGGTCTCGGCGGCGAGTCGGCGGAGGTCGGCGTTCGCGTCCGAGACCCGGTATTCGAGTTCGGCCACCGTGTCGCTCTGGAGGGCCTCCTTGCGCTGGACCGCGTTGATGGCCGCCGCCACGGTGTCGCCCAGTTCCCGGAGGACCGACCGGACCATCCCGTCGAAGGCGTCCGGGCGGTCGGCGTAGACGCTCAGCGTGCCGAAGAGCACGTCGTCGTACGCGAGGGGAATCGACAGCACCGACTGGAAGTCCCGCGACACCGCCTCCTTGCACCACCGCCCGGTCCGGAGGTGGTCGGCGACGTTCGAGACGAGGGCGGCCTCGCGGTCGTCGGCCGCCCGGACGCTCGGTTCGGCGGTCTCGGCGTCGAGACCCGACTCCAGCGGAACCGCGTCGAGGTAGCCCCGTTCGTCGCCGTCCCACGCCCGCGGGCGGAGCGTCCGACTCAGCGCGGTCGTCTCGCCTATCCACGCGAAGGCGAAGCGGTCGTCGGCGGTCAGTCGCTCGCAGACCGCGGTCTCTATCTTCTCGCGGGACTCCGCGCCGACGAGGGCTTGGTCTATCTCGCGGATGAACTCGTTGACCCGATTGAGTTGCGAGAGCCTCCGATTCTGGTGCTGGAGGGTCCGGTCGCGCTCGCGGAGTTCGGTCTCACGCTCTACCCGGTCGAACGCCGCTTCGGTCGTCGCCGCCAGCAGTTCCGTGACTTCTTCGCCCACCTCGTCGAACGTCTCGCCGTCCGTCGCGGCCGCCACGAAGACGCCGTGGTCTCCGAGCGGAACCGCCACGAAGTCGCTACAGGTCGAGAAGAGCGCCCGTCGCCCGGACGCCTCCGCGGGGCGGGTCCCGGCGGAGTCTGTCCCGACCGAGTGCGTCCCGCCGGTCAGGGTCTCGTCCTCCACGAACGCCCGACTGACCGCCGAATTCCGGTCGAGGCGGAGGGACGGAAGCGTGCCGAGCATCGCCTCCAACTCGTCGGACACCGCCGTCGGGTAGAGGACGTTCTCCTCGCGGTCGAACTGGTAGACGGCCGCGGCCGCCGAGGGGAGGACCGACGCGGCGTCGGAAACCACGCGGTCGGCTATCTCGGGGTGGGTCTCGGCGTACAGCAGGTTGCGACTGGTCCGGTGGAGTTGGGTCAGCGCCCGTTCGCGCTGTTTGCGCTTGGTGATGTCCCGGCAACTGTAGAGGGTGGTCCCGCCCTGAATCGAGACCCGCCGGACGTTGACCAGCAGGGTGTGTTCCCGGCCGTCCTTGTCGGTCGCGGTGCATTCGAGGTTGGTCAGTACCCCCTCGGTTTCGAGGCGTTCGCGGTCGAAGAGGTCCTCGCCCAGCAGGGCGTCGATGGTGCCGAGTTCGTGAATCTCCTCGGCGCTGTGGCCGAAGATGAAGTGGACGTTCGGACAGACGTAGGTGAACTCGCCGCCGTCGTCGGTGACGAGAACGGTGTCGGTCATGTTGTTCAGCGTGACGCGGTGGAGTTCCTCGGACGCGCGGAGTTCCTCCTCCAACCGGACGCGCTCGGCGACTTCGCGGCCCTCCACGACGAGGCGCGTCACCTCACCGCCGTCGGCGACGGGCCGGACGGTGAACTCGAATCGGGTGGCGTCGTCTCCGCCCGGACCGTCCGCGTCGGAAGCAGGCAGTCCGGCCTCGAAGTTGGCGTACTCGCCGCGCCGGGCGCGCCGAATCGCGTCCTGTAGGTCCCGGCGGGAGTCGTCGGTCCACGGAAGCCCCCAGAACCGCTTGCCGAGGACGCTCCGCTCGTCGGTTCCCAGATAGTCGAGCGCGCCGCGGTTCACCCGAACGACGGTCCCGTCGGCGTCGAGGACGGCGCTGAACTGGTCCGGCGTGGCGAAAAACGACTCGAACTGGTCGGCCTTCGCGCGCTGGCGGCGTTCGTCGTCGCGGCGTTCGACCGCCTCCCGACACCGACGCCGCAACTCCGCGGCGTCGGCGTCCGTCGGCAGGTAGTCGGCGACGTTCGCCGCGACTGCCTCGCCCGCCAGCGACTCGCTTCCCTCGTCGGGTGCCAAGACGAACGCGGCGGTGACGCCGCGTTCGCGGAGCGCCGCCGCCAGTTCGAGACCGGTCGTCCCGCCGAGTCGGTGCGCGGAGACGACGCAATCGACGCCCTCGGCGTCGATTGCGGTCGCTATCGCTCGGTCGGCGGTCCCGACGACCCGCGTCGAGAACGCGCCGGAGTCGGCGAGCGCCGGTCGGACCCGTTCGACCCACGGGTCCGGTCCCACCAGCAGAGCGTCGAGAGAGTCGGTCGTACTTCGAGCAGACCGGGGCGTGTCCATCGTCGCCGTCTTAGCGCGGTGAGTGATAAAGAACGTTCGTTGTCCGACTCGCGCGCCGTCGGAGGAGCGCCCGGACCGAGAGAGAAACAATTATCTATTGTAGAGCAATCTATAGTGGTCTATAAGAAAGGTAAATATTTGTTCGGGTCGCGCTCCCGACGGGAGCGCGACCCGTCGCTCGTCTCGCCGCCTGTCACCCACCTATTTGTCGCTCGCCTCCGACCAGTTCGGTATGTCAGAGACGCCCCACGTCGTCGCTATCTGCGGAAGCCTTCGGGACGAGAGCGTCACGAGAGTCGCGCTGGAACACGCCGCGGACGCCGCGGAAACCGCGGGCGCGGAGACCGACCTGCTCGACCTGCGCGAGTACGACCTGCCCGCCTACGACCCCGACGTGGACGACGCCGACGCGGGGGACGCCGCCCGACTCGCCCGCGAGGTCCGGGAGGCCGACGCCGTTCTGCTCGGGTCGCCGATGTACCACGGGTCGTACTCGTCGGTGCTGAAGACCGCCCTCGACTACTGCGGGTTCGACGAGTTCGAGAACAAGACCGTCGGCCTGCTGGCAGTCTCGGGCGGGAGTTTCCCCATCACCGCGCTAGAACACCTCCGTTCGGTGTGTCGCGCCCTCGACGCGTGGGTCCTGCCCCATCAGGCCGCGGTCCCTCGGTCGCACTCGGCGGTCCGGGACGGGACGTTCACCGACGAGGACGTGGCGGAGCGCGTCCGGGAACTCGGCCGAGAAGTCGTGGGCTACGCCTTCATCGAACCCTGCCCGCCGACGCCCGAGAGCGAAGAGAACGTCGGCGCGGTTGAGTAGCGTTTAAATCGACCATCTCTGCCCCGACCGTAGGTCCCTTTCCCGTGGGGACCGTCGTTGCTCCCATGTCGCAGACGAACCGGAAGTTCCTGCTGGCGAAGCGCCCCGACGGAAAACCCGACCGAGACACCTTCGAGTTGGTGGAAGAAGACGTACCGCGACCCGGACCCGGCGAGGTGCTGGTTCGGACGCTCTATCTCTCGGTAGACCCCTACATGCGTGGCCGGATGGACGCCGGAGAGTCCTACGCCGAACCGTGGGAAGTCGGGGACCCGCTTCGCGGCGGCGTCGTCGGCGAAGTGGTCGAGTCGAACGGCGCGGGCTTCGAAGCGGGCGACGTGGTGACGGGCAACCTCCAGTGGGCCGACTACGCGACTGCCCGCGGGGACGAACTCCAACCGGTGAACCCCGACCTCGGCCCGATTTCGACCGCACTGGGCGTCCTCGGGATGCCGGGACGCACCGCCTACTTCGGCACTCGTGAGGTCGCACGACCCAAGGCGGACGACACCTTCGTCGTCACGGGCGCGGCGGGCGCGGTGGGTTCGGTCGCGGGCCAGATAGCCAAACTCTCGGGCGCTCGCGTCGTCGGGTTCGCGGGGTCCGACGAGAAGGTCGCGTTCCTCGAAGACGAACTCGGTTTCGACGCCGGAATCAACTACAAGGCCACCGACGACTACGCCGCCGCGCTGGACGAGGCGGCTCCGAACGGCGTCGATAGCTACTTCGACAACGTCGGCGGACCCATCACCGACGCCGTGTTCTCGAAGTTGAACGTCGATGCGCGGGTCGCGGTCTGCGGCCAGATTTCGATGTACAACGCCGAGGAGATACCGACGGGACCGCGAAAGCTCGGCAAACTCATCGAGACGCGAGCGACGGTCGAGGGACTGCTCGTTCAGGACTTCGCGCCGCGGTTCGAGCAGGCGACCCGGCGACTCGCCGAGTGGGTCGCCGACGGCGAGATACAGTACCGCGAGACGGTGACGGAGGGACTCGAAGACGCTCCCGATGCGTTCCTCGGACTCTTCGAGGGCGAGAATATCGGCAAGCAACTCGTGAAGGTCGGCGAGCGCGAATCGTAGCGCGCTTCTCTCGCTCTCACTTCTCGGCGACGACTTCGACTCGCTCGCGTAACCACGCGGCGGCCGACTCGACGGTTTCGGAGTCCGACCCCGACACTTTCAGGCGGTTTCGCTCGTCGGTCGCGGGGTAGCTTCCGACCGCCACGTCGAACCGGTCGCGCACGCCCGCTATCGCACCCAACAGGGACGCCTCGGGTTGGGGCGTGTAGAGGGTCGCCGAAACCACGTCGCCGCCGAACTCGTCGGCGACCGCCTCGAACAGCGCCCGCATCTCCGTCGGGACGCCGGGAAACGCGTAGACGTTGCCGAGGACGCAACCCGGACACAGCCCTTCGGGGTTCAGGACCGGTCGGCCTCCCTCCGGGAGCGCCGCCCACGCGTCCACGTCGAGGTCCAACTCGTGGGCCTCGACCGTCTCGGGGTTTTCGTCTCGGTACGCCGCGACGGTCGCTATCACGTCCTCGCGGACGGTCTCGTCCACGACGAGTTCGCTGTCGAACGCGTCGGCGATGGCGTCGGCGGTCACGTCGTCGTGGGTGCCGCCGAGACCGCCCGTCACGACCACCGCGTCGAAGGCGTCGGCCCACTCGCGGACCGTCTCGGCGACGAGTTCGCGGTCGTCGGGCACCGTGAGGATGCGCGCGACCGTCGCGCCAGCGTCGGTGAGTCGGCCCGCTAGCCACGTCGCGTTCGTGTTCTCGGTGTCGCCCGCGAGTACTTCGTCGCCGACGGTGAGGATGGCGACTTCCATCGACGGAAGCGACGCTGGCCGCGGACAAAAGCCACACGGTCGGGCGAGCGGCACCGAACTTCGGGCCAGTTAGTCGTGACAGCGAAACGGGTTTCGGACCGTAGCCAGCGACCGACGCTCGGGGTACTGCCCGGAAATCCCCGTTAGACGATGGATGTTACGACTGGTCGGTGTATCTTTACTTGCATTTGGACCTGTCGAGGCGGGTGCGATTCTCGTCGTATCCGTCTTCGATTTCTGACGACACGCCAGTCGAGTAGTCAGTTCTTTTACCGAACGTCCCTCTTTCGCACGACTGTCCACACCGACGCGATTCGGCAACCCTTTTGACCCTCCTGTGAGCGCAGAACGGACATGCACAAGATAACCAACAGCGGGTGGGTCGAGGTCGTGACCGGGTGCATGTTCTCGGGCAAGACCGAGGAACTCCTCCGGCGACTTCGCAGGGCCGAAATCGCGGGCCAAGAGGTGGCGGCGTTCAAGCCCTCGCTCGACGACCGCTACGGCGAGGGGACCGTGGGGTCGCACAACGGCCGCCAGTGGGACGCGACGGTCGTAGACCCCGAGGAGGGCGTCTGGGACATCCCCGAAGAACTCAACGGCGAGGAAGTCGTCGCCGTAGACGAGGCGAACTTCTTCTCGGCGGAACTGGTCGAAGTCTGCGAGTTCCTCGCGGCGGACGGCCGACGGGTCGTCGTCTCGGGCACCGACCAGACCTTCCGGGCCGAACCCTTCGAACCCCTGCCGCGCCTCGTCGCGCTGGCGGAGTACGTGGACAAGTATCAGGCTATCTGCGCCCAGTGTGGCGAACCCGCGACCCGAAACCAGCGCCTCATCGACGGCGAACCCGCCCACGTCGACGACCCGACCATCATGGTGGGTGCCGACGAGTCCTACGAGGCGCGATGTCGGAACTGTCATACCCTCCGGACCGACTAGTGCTACGCGATGACCCAGTGGGTCGAGAATCCGACGGGCGGGCGCAATCGCGGTCCCGCGGCGCTCGCTCGCGCGTGGGTGGAAGTCCTCCTCAATCCCCGGCGGTTCTTCGAGCGCGCCATCGCGCCGGGCGACCAAGCGCCGGGACTCGTCTTCGCCGTGGCAGTCGTCCTCGCGGAGGAGGCGACCCGGTTCGCGCTGGTTCCGGGCGCGGCCCCGACCTTCGGCGGGCGACCGGCGCTCTCGGCGGCGTTCGGACTCGCGCTGGCGGCGCTGTTCGTCGCGCCCGCGGTCCTCCATCTGACCGCCGCGCTCCAGACCGTCCTCCTGATGGCAGTCGTGCCCGAGCGCGCGGGCACCAGCGAGACGGTGCAAGTCGTCGCCTACGCCACCGCGCCGTGCGTGTTCGCCGGGGTTCCGTCGCCGACGCTCCGGGCCGCCTGCGCCCTCTACGGCGCGGCGCTGTTCCTCGTCGGTCTCCGGACGGTCCACGACACCTCCTACTTCCGGGCGCTCCTCGCGGGCGCGATTCCGGCGGCGCTGGTCTTCGGGTACGCCTTCCGGGGAATCGCGGCGCTGGAGGAAGTCGTCGCGTGGAACGGCGAGACGGCGTGTCTCCGGGTCGTGGAACTCGGCGCGGAGGTCTGCGTCGCGCTCGTATAGGAACGTAGGAAACCCATGTTAATTTTGTTTGGCGTGCGCGAGAAACGCGCGCGAGAAGGCCGGGAAGGCGTGAGGTTCTCGCGGTGCGGTTGCGGTGCTGTGCGGGCCACCAGTCCACCATCACTAGAACACTGTCACGAACCCGCTCACGCGTGACTTATTCGAAGACCGGACTGTCGTCCTCCAGCGCCTCGATGTCGCGGGCAATCTCCCGGACCTGCTCGGGGAAGAGTGCGACCTGTACCTCGTTGCCCTCGTCGTCCTCGCAGACGATTTTCACGCGCTTGTCGCCGAACTCTCGGGCCTCGGCCGACTCCACGTCGAACAGTTTCGCGGTGCCGGACTTGTTCGAGGGACCGACGTTCTTGATGGCTCCGTCCTTCAGTTCGACCATGAAGTCGTCGAGGATGAGGTTGAGCATGCCTCGTCGTTCGCGCGGGAGCGTCTTATAAAGGATGGGTCGGCAGGTCGGAGAAGGTCGTTCGTCGGGGGAGAGTCGTTCGCTGAGATGGAGAGTGTCGTTCGCTGGGGGAAGGGGCCGCGTTCGCTCTTCGCATCCGGGACGGAGAACGACGACGAGACGCTAGCTTCAGGCTCGAACCAATCAGACCGCAAACCGCACCGCGACTCGTGGCCCCCGCACCGCTCGCGCCTGTCGGCGCTCGCGGTGCGCGTCCCGTGGTCCGTTACACTTCACTGTTCAAAGTAGGCAGTCAACTTTCAAGGCGTTCGGGGTTGGGACCCTATCGGATGGCATCCGACGAGTCCGACGACTCTCACGAGCGTAGCGACCCGGAGAAGGCCGACCACTACCGCCACGGCGGCGGCACCGACGAAATCGTCTTCGCCGTCGAGGACGGCCGTGTGCTGGCGATTCGGGAGTACCCGACCGTCGCGGCGTTCGAGCGAGCGGTCGGAGACGCCGAGTTCGTCGGCGTCCACGAGGGGGTCGCGGACCTGCCGGGCGTCGAGGCGTTCGAGGGCGAAGAGACGCGCGAGTAGCCAAGCCAGTTTCGACAACCGTTTTAGGCCGGGGCTATTTTGCTCGCGTATAAGATGGGTTCGTGTATCATCTGCGGGACTCCTGCCGACGGCGCAATCTGCGAGAGCCACGAGCAGGATGTCCTCTTCGAATTCACCGGCGACAACCCGAATCAGTTGTCGTCGGGACGGTACTACAAAGGAACTGTAGACGGCTTCGCCGAGTTCGGCGTCTTCGTCAACGTCGGCGACAGCGTGACCGGGTTGCTCCACAAGAGCGAACTCGACCAGCGACTCGACTCGCTCGACTGGGACGAGGGCGACGAGGTGTTCGTGGAAGTCACCGGCGTCCGCGACAACGGCAACGTGGACCTCGGGTGGTCGCTCCGCCAGTCCGAACGCGAGTTCCGGGGCAAGCTAATCGACGACCCCCAACGCGGCGCGGTCCTCCCCGAGGACGTTGACGCCAGCGAGGGCGACGACGGCGACGACCAGCAGGCGACGACCGACGGCGCGGGCACGGTCGACCCCGCCGAGCGAGAAACCGAGTCGGCAGGCGAGTCCGGCGCGGAGTCGGAGTCGTCCGCGGACGACTCCGCGGCCGAGTCCGACGCCGAATCCGGTCCGTCCCGCGTCGAAATCGAGACGCTGAGCGACCGAGTGGACGACGAGGTTCGCATCGAGGGCGAAATCGTCGGCGCGCGCCAGACCAGCGGTCCGACCGTCTTCGAGGTCCGCGACGAGACCGCGACGGTCGATTGCGCCGCGTTCGTGGAGGCGGGCGTCCGGGCCTACCCCGAGACCGAGACGGGCGACCTCGTTCGACTCGACGGCGTGGTCGAACTCCGCAACAACGAGTTGCAGGTCGAGACCGACGACCTCCAGAAGTTGGAGGGCGACGACCGCAAGACCGTCGAGACCCGACTCGAAGCGGCCCTGACCAGCGAGGCCCGACCCGACGACGTTGGCCTGCTGGCCGACCACGAGTCGGTGTCTGCAGTCCACAGCAGGATTCGGGACGCCGCCGAGGAGATTCGGCGCGCGGTCATGGAGTCCCGGCCGGTCATCGTCCGGCACAACGCCACCGCCGACGGCTACGTCGCTGGCGCGGCCATCGAGCGGGCGGTCCTGCCGCTGGTTCGAGACGAACACGCCAAGAGCGACGCCGAGTACCACTACTTCGACCGGCGACCGCTCGAAGGCGGCGACTACGACATGGCCGACGCGACCAAGGACGTGACGACGATGCTCGACAACCGGGAGCGCCACGACGAGAAGCTCCCGCTGTTCGTCGTCGTCTCGGCCGGAAGTACCGACGAGTCGCGCGACGGCTTCGAACTTCTCGACATCTACGACGCCCCGCGCGTCGTCGTGGACGCGACCTACCCCGACGAAGACGTTGCCGACCTCGCCGACGTGACGGTCAACCCGCACCTCGAAGGTGCCGACGCCAGCGACGTGAACGCGGGCGTCCTCGGCGCGAACGTCGCGGCCCACGTCAACGCCGACGTGCGAGAGGACGTGTCTCACCTCCCGGCGGTCAGCTTCTGGGAGGGCGCGCCCGAGGCGTACACCGACCTCGCCAGCGACGCGGGCTACGACGCCGACCACACCACCGCGCTTCGGGAGGCAGTCGCGCTGGAAGCCTACTATCAGGCTTACGAGGACAAGCGCGAACTCATCACCGATCTCCTCTTCGAACACGAGAAGCGCGACCTCGCCGAACACGTCGGCGAGCAGTTCCGCGAGAAACTCCAGACCGAACTCGACACCGTGGAACCGAACCTCTCGGTCCGCGGCGAGGGCGGCGTCTCGTTCACCGTTCTCGACACCGAGGCGTTCACCCACCGCTTCGACTTCCCGCCGACGGCGCTCCTGTTGGACGCCATCCACCGACAGGGACTCGGCGCGGAGGGTGCCTCGGGCGACGAACACGTCACCCTCGGCGTGGACGAAGACGAGATTCACGTCCGGAGCGACGGCCGAGTCAACGCCCGCGAAGTCGCGGCCGCCGCGAGCGACGAGGCCGAGAACGCGGGTATCTCGGCGAAGGGCACCCGCGACGGAGCCATCGAGTTCCTCTCGGGCGAACGCGACGAAGCCCTCGACGCCGTGGTCGCCGCAATCAGCGACCAACTGTAGGGTCGCCGCAGATAGCGGTCGTTTCTCGCCGTTCTCACGGTCCGATAGCCTCGCGTGCGAGCGACACCCAGCCAGCGAACGCTCGGCCGACCAACCGACAGCGAGTGCCCGGCCGACCAACCCCAAGGGTGGACAAGGGGCCGCTCGGTCGCGTGCAGTTTCGTCGTCTCAGCGACCGCGAGCGGGCGGGGGCTTTCGAGGAAGGCTCCGCGCTTCCGGTTTCTGCGACGACTCCGACGTTTCGTAGCGGTCCCGTCGCGCCGAACCGCGTTACTCCGCCGGTCTCTCGGACTTCGGACCAGTCGGTGACAGTCACGTCACCTGCTTACCTCTCCGTCCGGCAAGGCTCAAGGCCGCGCTCGGGCTACCAGAGGTATGCCCGACGCCGACGCGCCGCCGCTTTCGAACGTCAACCACGTCACGAACATCTGCACCGACATGGACCGCACGCGAGAGTTCTACGAGGACGTGCTGGGCTTTCACACCGTCAAGATGACCGAGAACTACGACGACCCCGGCACGAAGCACTACTACTTCTCGCCGACGCCCGAGGGCGAACCCGGCACCGTCGTCACCTACTTCGAGTATCCCGACTCGCGCGGGACGCCCGGGCCGGGCGCGTCCCACCACTTCGCGTTCGGCGTCCCCGACGAGGAGACCCTGCGCGACTGGCGCGACCACCTCCGCGAGCAGGGCGTCCGGGTCTCGCAGGTACGGGACCGGACGTACTTCCGGAGCATCTACTTCTCGGACCCCGACGGCTTGACCGTCGAAATCTGCACGGAGGGACCGGGATTCGGCGTGGACGAGGACGTGCCGGGAACCGAGTTCGTGGCGGCCCCGGACCAGCGATGACGGCGAGCAATCCCCACGCTGGCGCGTCCGACCCCCACGACGGCCAACCGGTCGCCACCGCGGGCGCGGTCGCGGACGGCGTACCCACCGCCGACGCCGACGCCGTGGTCGTGTTCGTCCACGGCCGGGGAGCGACCGCCGAGGGGATGCTGGAGATGGCCACCGAGTTCGACGCCGACGGCGTGGCCTACCTCGCGCCGCAGGCCCGCGGCCGGACGTGGTACCCCGACTCCTTTCTCGCGCCAATCGAGGACAACGAACCGAGTCTGTCGTCGGCGCTCGACTTCCTCGGCAGGGTCCACCAGCGCGTCGCCGACGCCGGGATTCCGGCCGACCGGACCTGCTTGGTCGGGTTCTCGCAGGGTGCCTGCCTCGCCAGCGAGTTCGTCGCCCGCAACGCCGAGGAGTACGGCGGACTCGCGGTCCTGAGCGGCGGACTGATTGGCCCGGAGGGAACCCCGCGCGACTACGACGGCGACCTCGGCGCGACGCCGATTTTCCTCGGTTGCGGCGACCGGGACCCACACATCCCGGTCGAGCGCGTCCACGAGACCCGCGACGTGCTGACGGAACTCGGCGGCGACGTGACCGAGCGCATCTACGAGGGGATGAGCCACGGCGTGAACCGCGAGGAGATGGAGTACGTCCGGAATCTGGTTGAGGACGCGGCGTCGATGGAGTGAGTCGTCCGGACCCGCGAGAGTGACCCCGGCTACACCCACCACCAGTCCCACGCGGACGGAGCGGAACTCTCGAACCAGATTTCCCCGGCTCTCGGAACGAACACCGGCGAGGGGTCGGTGTTCAGCGTCGTCGTCGTGCCGAACGAGTTGATGGTCACGCCGCTCCCGCCCTCGTGGTACACCCACGCGCCCTGCGCGTTCCTGTTCGCGGTCGCGTTCGCGCTACCCGTTCCGCTCGGTAGCACCGGCGTCGCCCGCGAGAATCCGACGGGGTTCGTCGAGTTGCCGACGACTTTGGGTGCGACGAACCTCGGTTCGCCGATTGTGGCACTCCCGACGGTGGCTTCGATGCCGTCCCTCGCCCAGTTGCCGGTGACGACGATGCGACGCGCGTTGTTCTCCAACACGATGTCGTTGGCCGACCCGTTCGTGGACCGGAACGCGTTGTTCGCTACGACCACGCGGTGGCCTTGGGAACTGTCGAACCGTATCGCGGGTTCGCCAGCGTTGCTTCCGAAGTCCTTGAACGTACATCCCGTGATGGTTGAAACCGCGCCGCCGGTGCTACCGGACCGGTATATCGCCTCCCGTCCCGTGCCTCTAAACGAACAGTTGGAGATGGAACAGTGGTGAATGTCGTTGAACGCTCTCCCCGAACTGCTGAATCGGCACCCGGAAAACTGGGACTTCGACACGCCGTTGAACACGTTCACGTTACTGCCGCCCGTGACGAACGCGGAGGCCGTGACTTGCATCCGGTTCGTTCCACCCGCCACGTCGGAGGAGTCGACGCGCGAGTCCGACCCCAGAATGCCGAGTTTCCCGGACGCGTCGGACGAGACGACAGCGAGTCCATCGTTCAGACTGGGACCGTCAACGCCGTTGAACAGTGCGTTCGTGACCCGAAGTCCTTGACTGAAGACGACTACCGGGGGACAGGTAGAACTGTTCGTGTTGAACGTCACGTTGTGGAACCTGAGCGAGTTCGTGTCCTTCGAGCGCGGAACGTTCTTGACGAACGCCGCTTGGTCGAAGTAACTGTCCACGATGTTGCTGTTGAACGACCCGATGTAGACGATGCCGTTCCCGTTCGGTCCGGGGTTCACCGACTTCACGTCGGTCGTTCGAACCCGGTCCTGCGCCCAGTTGTATATCCCCGCTACGTCGAGACCCCCTAAATCGAAGTAGAGGTTTCGGAGGTGCGTCGCCTCCCCATCGCCCGGATTGGTCCCGTCGCCGACGTTTCCGAATTCGAGGATACCACGACCGGACGGGAAGGAAGTTCCGGGAACGAAACGGGTGCCGGACTGACCGTTCCCCTGACGGAACGACTGCCCAGTCAGCGTCGTCCCGCGGTGGTTGGAGAACACGACCGGAGTATCGAACGTGAACGCGCCAGCCCCGACTCTGATTTCGCCGATGTTGTCGTTCGACCGGGCCTGTCCGAGGGAGTCGAGTAGCGACTGAAGTACCGTCCCCGCGTCGCTGGTGTGCGTCCACACTTCGTCGGTGACGAACGAAACTGCCCTGTAGTCACCGTTGCCGTCGATGAGGAGCGCACCTGACCGTTCGTCCGTGTCGCTGAACAGTCGGTCGGCGGTCAGCGCGTCGAAGTGTGACGTTCCGGGGACCGGGTTCGTCTCCGTCCCGAGCGGTACCTTCGTCCATCCGCTCGTGTCGCTCGTGTACTCGAACCGTCCTTCGTTGGTAATCGCAATCGCCGGGACCGTGCCCGGCGTCGAGAGGTCCGATTCGGTCGGTTCGCGGTGTATCTGGTCGTACACCGTACTCGTGGCGAGTTGCTGGGTCGCGGCGTCGATAGCTTTCGCGTCGCCCTGTACGCTGTAGCATCCGGCGAGCGCCGCCGTGAGTCCGCTGGACACCTCCAGTAACGTCCGTCGTGATAGCTTCTCTGTCATGTGGTAGATTACTCCCGAGGGGGACGGAATCCGTTCGAGCAATCGACTCGTGCCGCCGGACGGGACGAACCTGCTACGACCGTCTGCGGGTCGGTTCGGCGAGTACAGGTCGTGCCCCGACTCCGGTTCCGCGCACCCTATTGTGTCTGTCAATTTATTCCACGGGATAAAAACGCCCCGTTCTATCGCTAGACCCCGGCGATTAGTTCAAATATTCAGAAAAGAGAATAATTGTGGGCTCTCAGAACGTCTCCGAACGAAGCCTGTTCGCCAGCGACCGAAAGCCGCCAATCGCTCGGGGGAGCGCGACCATCGCCGCGAGCGAGACGCCCGTCGAGACCGCGATTCCGGCGGCAGGGACGCCGAGCGCGACGTGCGCCGCGGCCCCGAGGTACGACGCCACGGCAATCGTCGCGCTGTAGTAGGCCGACCGCGCCGGGACGGTGTAGGGGTCGCCCGGCCGAGGCCAGTCGCCGAGTTCGACCCATCCGCCGCGGAGGGTCGCCGCCGCGCAGGTCGAGACCGCGATTGCGGTCAGAGCGGCGAGCGAGACAGGGCCTCGCGGCGTGGCGTACAGCAGGGCGACGAGCGCCGGAATCGACAACACCGAGATTTCGAGACCCGCGAAGAACACCGAGTCCAGCCACTCCTCGAAGTCCACCGCCACACTCCTACTCCAGTCGGTACCGCAGGAGCGCGGCGATGCCGCCGAACCCCGAGAGTTGGTCGCCCGGCGCGAACTCGCTGGAGAACACCGTCACCTCGCCGCCCTTCTGCTCGGCGGTGGTGATGAGTTCGTTCACGTCGAAGTCCCACTCGCCGTCGTCGCCGCGTTCCGCGCGCAGTCGCTCGTCCAGAATCAGGAGGTGTTCGATGGCCCCGAAGTCGGCGGCCTTCTGGACCTGTTCGGCACCGTAGGCGACCTTCGGTCCCTCGCCGATGCGCTTGGTGAGTTCGTCGATTAGTTCGGCTTCCTTGGCGATGCGGGTGTCCTTCTGGACCTCCTCGACTGCGCCGCGCTTGAGGACCTCGTGGACGCCGCGGTCCCCGACGGCGCTGGTATCCACGGTCGTAATCTTCTCGGTGAGGTCGGGGGCCTCCTCCTCGATGAAGTCGAGGGCGTCCTGCTTGGTGAACCCCGGTCCGGCGAGGATGATGGCGTCGGTGTCCATGCGCGAGAGCGCGCTGGTGAGTTCCCCGAACAGTTCGTCCCGGCCGCGGGCGTACTCGCCCTTCCCCGTGGTGCCGGTGAACTCGGCGTACTCCTCGGTGCCGTACTGGGCGACGGTGTGGATGTGGGCCTGCCCTTCCTCGACGGTGACGATGGCAACGTCGGGGTTGTCGGTGGCTTCCTCGGCCTCTTCGAGGCGGTCGAGCTGGTCGGGTTTCCAAATCTTCTCGATGGCGATTTCCTTGTTCTCCTCGACGTTGAGGGTGTGGTGCATACCGAGTTGGTCCTCGCGCGAGGCGTCCTCGATGACGCCGCTGATTCGGAGTCGGTTGGAGAACTTGTGGAACTCGGTCTCCTCGACGCCGAGCGTGACGTGCATGTGTTCGCGCTCGCCGCCGGTGTCGCGCATCTGGTCGTCGTTGCGCTGGATGCGCCGGGTCGTGTCCCCCGACACGAAGTCGCCCGGTTCGAGGACGTAGGTGAGGTGCCACAGGTCGTCGAGACTCTCGGGGACGAGCGTGATGCGCTCGCGGGAGCCTTCGACCTGCTGGCGGTTGCTGATTCGCATACGAACTGCTCCGTGTTCTGCCTGTAAGTGTTCTACTATCTATCGGCGCGTGACGCTCTCTCGGTGGCGCTATCACGGAACGTCACCGCTGAGAACCCGCATCCGTTTTTATATCTACGTGGGAGTTCCGCCCAATTTATAAAGTTAGGTTGGGAATTATTTGAGCGATGTCAGGTTATCCGAAACGACCCGACCGCGACGATACCAACGTTATCGGAGCGCGCATCGGCGCACAAATCATCGACTCGCTCGTCGGTTTCGCTATCCTCCTCGGGGTGGTCCTGCTCTTCGGAGTGATGGGCGGTGCGACCGGCAACAGCGACATCGCCGGAAGCTTCGGCCTAATCGGTCTCTTGCTAGGTTTCGTGGGAAGCGTGTTCTACGGCTTCTTCCTCGAAGGCTACTGGGACGGCTACACCGTCGGCAAGAAGCTACTGGGAATCAAAGTCGTCAAAGAAGACGGGAGCGAGTGCGGATACGGCAGTGCGTTCCTCCGCAACGCTCTCGAAATCATCGACGGCCTGTTCTACTACGTCGTCGGCTTCATTTTCATGGCGAGCGGCGACAAGCGCCAACGTCTCGGCGACCGAATCGCGGGCACCGTCGTCGTAAAAGAGACCCCCCGGGACACCGGTGCATCGACGGCGACCGAGACGACCCCCGAGACGGAACCCACACCGTAAGAACCGCTCGGAAACGTTCTGTTATCGCTCACGCGCTGGTCCCCGAGGTCGTCGCGGCGGCTAACCCGAGATACCTCGGCCCACCAACCGAGCGACCACGACGGCGGCGTAGAACCCGACCGCGAGCGCGAGGACCTCACCGGGTCGGCCGAGCGTCGCCAGTCCACCGGCGAGGACCAGACCGACGCCGCCGACCAGCAGGGCCGCGGCCCACGCGACGAAGTACCGACTCCCCCCGGCGACTCCGCGGAGGCGGCCGCGGTCCATCGCCGCCGCGAGTTCGCCGGTCCGAGCGACCCCGACCAGCGCCGCGGGCAGGAGGTAGGCGAACGCCAGCGAGACGAAGAGGACGACGGTCCCCGCGCCGAAGACGAACGTCGTCGTACCGAGGCTCTCGGGTCGCGCGCCCGCGCTCGCGCCGCCGACCGTGACCGCGAGCGCGGCCGCGGGCACGAGCAAGTACCCGACCGTGACCGCGAGCGCACGCGCACCGTCGGCCGCGAGCGCCCGGAGGTCCGAGAACTCCGGCGGCGCGTCCGCATCTGCGGACGCGCCGCCGGAGGATTCGGCGGTAGCGCGGAGGACGGCCAGCACGTAGCCCACGAGGAGGACGGCGGGAACGACCGCGAGGGCCGCGAGAACGCCGAGGCGGGCGAGCAGACCGACCGCGACGACGAGTATCGTCCCGACGAGCAGGGTCTCCTCGTCGGTCCGGGCCGGGTACGACAGCGACTCGCGGAGCATGACAGAAGGTTCGAGTAATCCAAGTTAGTTCTGGCGTCTCGTCGCCGGTCCCGCGTTCACGCCGGGGTCTGGCGCTCCCCTTCGACGGATTCGCGGCGTCCGGCACGAGTCGCCTCGCGGTAGGCCCGCCCGTAGAGCGCGAACGCGACGACGTTCAGGTAGAACGCCGCGAACGGAACCGCCGCCCACCCGACGAAGGGTATCGAGGCGAGACCGCCGACGAGGGCACCGCCGACCACGAGGACGACCAGCGCGACCAGCCACCCGGTCAGGTACGACTCGCTGGTGACGACCGACCCCAGTTTCCGGAACTCGAACGCGGCACCGAGGCGACCCTCGACCGCGAGTCGGGCGAGCGCGGCGGGCAGAGCGTACCACGCGGCGAGCGCGGTCACGGACGCGAGCGCCAGACCGCCGAGAACGACGACGACGCCGAGGGGGTCGGGTCCGACGTTCGTGACTGGTTCGGCGACGGCGGGGGACTCGACCACCGCCGTCTCGACCGAGACGACCAGCAGACTGAGGAGGACCGCGGTCAGCAGGACAATCGGGACCGCGAAGTAGGCTATCGTGACGCCGATGGCCTTCAGGCCCTCGGCGAACAGGTCGGCCCAGTCGTCGAACGACGGGGCGGTCTCGTCCGCGTTCGTCCGCGCGAGGACTCGCTGGAAGTAGCCCGCGACGAACACCGCCGGAATCAGGAGCCACGCCAATAGGGTGAGTAGTCCGCCGACGAGGATGGTCTCGACGCCGTCGTCGCTGTCCACGAGGTATCTGAGTGCTGTTTCGAACATGATTGATTCCGAGCAGGTGCTTCGGTGGAGAAGGGGACTTGCTCGCAGGTACGGACGCTGGCTACCGGCTTAATGGTTGTGAGGCGGGGTGTAGCGTGGGTCGGTAGATTCATATATCGTTCTCTAAAGTGTGTATTTATTTCTTTTAGAAATGTATAGTTAGTCCAGATGGCGGACCGCGACAGGACCGAGTAGCGCGTCGGGGTCCGACGCGCTACTCGGCCGCTACTCGCCCTTCGTCCGACTCCCGCCCGGCGGCAGGAACTCCTGAATCAGGTCGGCGCTCGCCACCTTCCGGACGAACGAGGTGTCC
Organism: Halorussus caseinilyticus; assembly: GCF_029338395.1. NCBI lineage: Archaea > Methanobacteriati > Methanobacteriota > Halobacteria > Halobacteriales > Haladaptataceae > Halorussus > Halorussus caseinilyticus. The sequence continues at coordinate 2,051,929 of NZ_CP119809.1, read as the reverse complement.
TCGAACCGCTCGCGGAACTCCCGGTAGATGCGCTTTGCGATGTCGTTCTGGGCGTACCGGCCGGGTTCGACCTCGATATGGGTCTCGACCTGCGGGACGATGGCCGACGGCGGCCCGCCGAGAACCCGGGTGTGGGGTTCGCAGGCGATGCCCACCGCCACGCCCACCGCCACGTCGCGGAAGTAGTTGCGGTCGCCGCGGATGGCGAACCCGCCCTTTTCGAGGTACTCGCCGCTCTCGGGCGTCTTGCTCACTTGGTCGGGCGTGACCACGTAGGCGTCACCGGCGAACCGACTGTCCTTCCACACCGACGAGTAGGAGACGGCGAACTGGGCCGCCTCGCGCTTGCTCTGGTCGGGCACGTCCACGTCGCGGGAGGGTTCGCTCGGGTCGGAAGTCTTCAGAATCGTCACCGGACCGCCGTGGGCCTGCGCGTGGAAGAACAGGTCGTTGCCGTCGAGATACTTCTGGACCAACTCCTCGTTCTGGTCGGCGTTGCGCCCGCCGATGACCAGAAAGCCGTCGGAGGTCCGGAACCACCGGAAGCGCTCGTACCACTGTTCCTGCTTGCGAATCGGAATCGAGGGTTCCGAGAGCCAATCGACTTCCTCCTGTTCGTCGTCGCCCTCGTCCTCGTCGTCGGGTTCGGCCTCCCACTCCTCCTTGCGGCGCTTCACGTCCTCCAAGTCCTCGCGGGTGTCCTCGATGGCGGCCAGCGCGCCCTCCTTCTTCTCTTCGACACGCTTGGCCTCGGTGTAGAGGCGGTCGGCGTTCTTCTCGACGCCCATCTCGGCGTCGAGGGGCACGTCCACGCCGTCGATTTCGACCGTCACCATGCCGTTCTCGGGGTCTACGCCCTGCACCGCTTGGGCCGCCTCGATGCCTTGGTCGGCACCCTCGGCGAATCGCGCCTCGATTTCCTCCCACGAGGTGCCCTCGTCTAACGCCGTCCGGACCGTCGTCAGAATCTCGTCGGCGAGTCCGTAGTGGCCGTAGAGTCGTTCGGCCTTCTGTCGGACCTGTTCGGCCTCCTTTTCGAACCCCTCGATGGCCTGCTCTTGCTGTTCGATGATGCGCTTCTGTTTCTCGATTTCGGCCTCGAAGTCGGGGCGCTGGTCGCCGACCCCGCCGCTGTCGGCGTCGTCGCCCTCCAAGTCGAGGTTGGCGTAATAGAAGTCCACCGCCTCGTTGAACGTGTCGAACGCCTCGGCGTCGAGGTCGGCGTACTCTTCGAGAGGGAGCGGCGTCACGTCCACGAGTCGGTCGTCCTCGCGGTAGACCCGCGGGTCGAACTCCCCGGAACGGACGGGTTCGGCGAGACGCTCGATGGCGTCGAAGATGGCTTCGTAATCCTCCTCGTCGGCGTCGGCAATCGCCTTGCCCTTCTCGACGCCAGCGCGGGCGCACACCTCTTCGGCGTAGAGACCGCCGAAGTTGAGTTGCGTGGCGAGGGTGCGCACGAGGTCGGTGTCCGACTCCTCCATGTGGGCCACGAGGACCTCGTAGTCGATTTCGAGGGGATTGACTCGCTCGTCGGGGAACTCGTACTGGCTCCCCGGCGCGACGGTCCGGGACTTGAGACGCACCGTGTCGAGCGAATCGACGACTTCGCGGTTCTCGTCCAACACCGCGACGTTGCCCTGCCCGAACAGTTCCGCGACGATGGTGGTGTCCTCGTCGCCGCGCTCGAAGTGGAACTGGAGGATGCGGTCGAAGCCGTACTGCTCGACGCCCGCGAAGTCCGCGCCCGAGAGCCGATTCCGGAGCATCATGGCGAAGTTCGGCGGTCGCCCCGGCGCGTCCGGGACGTTCTCGGGGGCCGAGACGTGAGCGCGCTTCAACTCGCCAACTTCCACGATGAGTTCGACCCGCCCGCGGTCGAAGTCCCGCATCTTGAGACGCAACAGGTCGTCGTCGTAGAGATACGCCTTGTCGAGTTTCGCCCCCTCGTAGGCCCCCAACTCGGCCACGACAGCCGCGAGGTCGATGCTCGACAGTTCCCGCTTCTGGTCCATGCCCCGTAATTTCTCGTTGCGGCGGAAAATCCTATCGTTACGACGAGTTCGGCCGCGCTACGATTCTCCGAACACTGACAGCTTTGAAAATATATTAACCGAGGGATACATGAGATAGGAGGATACTAATCTGAGAAAAGGATGTCACACGAAAGACAGCCCCACGAGTCCGACGATTCGGGTTGGTCGTCGCGGGGGAACGACGCGCCCGACGTGGACCCGCGAGTTCTGAGCGACCAGTACGACGCGGCGGTTCCCGCGGAGTTGCGCCGCGACCACGCCGACCACCTCTCTGCACTGCTCGCGGGCGAGACGGCGACCGAGACCGCCTCGGCGCTCGGTTGCCGGGTGGCCGGGGAGGGCGTCAGCGCGGGCGCGTACCTCGACACCTACTCGGTCGCGTTCGACGCGTTGGTCTCGTCGGTCTTCGACGGTCTCCGTAGGGACGGCGAGGACGACTTGGATTCCGACGACCTCGACACCGCCGAGGCGCGACTCCGCGGGGGTATCGCCGCGGCGCTCGCCGACATGCGGGCCGGGGTCGAGGGGTACGTCCCCGAGGACGACTCGGACGCGACCGCCGACGCGGTGGACCCTCGCGAGAACGCCTCGGACCTCCGTGAGGACGCCTCGGCGTCGTCCGCGGACGACGCCGAGGCGACTGCCGAGCGAACCGAGTCCGACGCCGAGAGTTCGGACGCGACTGGCGAACTCCCGGACAGTTCCACAGACACGGCGCTCGCGGTCGGAGACGTGTTGGCGGCGCTCCCGACGCCCGCGTTCCTCGTCGCGCCCGACCACACCGTGCTGGCGTACAACGAGGGTCTGGCGGAGATGCTCGGCATCGGCGAACGCGAGGCGCTTGGCGAGGACAATCGCGAGAGCATCGCCGCGGCGTCGTACACCGACGGCCGCCGCCACGAGAGCCTCGTGGACAAGGTGGCCGACGCGCCCCGGACCGCCCACGAGCGAAGCGACGTGGAGCGGACCGAGACGACCTTCGGCGACCGGTACGTCTACGAGGACACCAGCACCCTGCTCAACGAACGCGACGAGGAGATTCACATCGGCTTTCGGGCGGTCCCGCTGTTCGACGACGGCGGTGACCTCCGGGCCGTCCTCGAAGTCGTCGACGACCGAACCGACGAGGTTCGCCACCAGCGGAGCGTCTCGGCGCTCGCGGAGGAAGTCACCTCGACCTTAGACGCCATCGGCGAGGGCGACCTGACGGCGCGGGCCGACTACGACGACCCCCACGGCACCGTCGGCGACGATTTGCTGGCGCTCACCGACGACGTGAACGCGATGGCCGAGAACTTCCAGCGGCTGGTCGAACGCGTGGACGACCGGACCGAGGCGCTCTCGGCGTCGATAGACGAGGCGGTCGCGTCCGCGAACCGAATCGACGAGCAGATAGACGACCAGAACGACGCGCTGGCCGAAGTCACCGACGAAATCGCCTCGTTCAGCGCGACGATGGAGGAAGTGGCGGCGAGTTCGAACGAGGTGGCGGAGGCGGCCGAGCAAGCCCTCTCGGAGGCAGAGCGCGGACTCGACTCGGGCGAGGAGGCCCGCGACGCGGCCGCCGAAGTGCTGGAGTTGAGCGACGACCTGCTCGACTCCGTGACGGAACTCGAAACCCGGATGGACGACATCGGCGAGGTGGTCGAGTTCATCTCCGACGTGGCCGACCAGACCAACCTGCTCGCGCTGAACGCCAACATCGAGGCGGCGCGGGCGGGCGAGGCCGGAGACGGGTTCGCGGTCGTCGCAGAGGAGGTCAAGGAGTTGGCGACCCAGACCAGCGACCACGCCGACGACATCGCAGACCGGATAGGGACGCTCCGTCAGCGGGCGCTCAAAACCGTCGAGTCGGTAGAGGAGTCCCACGGTCGGGTCGAACACGTAGACGAGGAAATCGACGCGACTCTCGACGCCCTCCGGGAAATAGCCACCGCGGTCGAAACCGCGACCGAGGGTATCAGGGAAGTCGCGGACGCGAACGACGAACAAGCCACCGCCGTCGAGGAAGTCGCGGCGACCATCGAGGACGCCAAGCGGAGCGCCGACGGGGTGGACGAGACTGCCGACGAAATCGTCCGCGAGATGGACGCGCAGGCCGACTCGGTAGACGACCTCGCGGCGCGCGTCGGCGAACTGACGGGCGACGGTCGCTGACCTCGCTCGCTACACCTCGATGTCCATCCCGTCGCGGCCGAACTCGACCCCGAGGTCGGCGTACTCGTCGGCCAGTTCCCAGTACTCGTCCGGCCGTCGCCGGTAAATCTCTTCGATTTCGGTGAGGACGGTGCGGTCGGGTCCGACGGTCCGGACCTGTTCGAGCGTCTGGTCGAAGGTGGTCTGGTGGTCGCGCTCTTCGGCCCACAACTCGTCGCTCAGGATGGGGTCGCCGCCGGGCGTCTCCCGGAACATGCCACATTCCTTGACCCACAAATGAGGTCGTCCGGAACTTTTTCGAGGTCGAGGAAGGTGGTCTCGTCCGGCGAAATCAGCGCGCGCTCGTCGTCCTCCTCGAACAGGTACTCCATCGCGGCGTCCTCTGGGCCGTCGGGGTCGAGAGGTGCGCCGATTCCCGTGACTTCGACCCCGCCGCCGAGCGCCATCGTCTCGCCGTCGGCCAGAAACTCGAACTCGGCGTACCCCCGGTCGTCGTACTGGGCTTCGATGTCGAGCGACTCGGCGATGCGGTCGTAGGTCGTCTCGCTCATCACCACCGTCGCCGGGTCCTCGTTGTCCCAGTCTTCGAGGGGGTACTGCGGGCGTCCGATGGCCTGCACGATTCGCAGACTCCTACGTGGTCCATGTGGTGGTGCGAGACGAAGATGTACTCCACGTCGGTCACGTCGTGGCGGTTCAGCATCGCCCAGATGGACTCGGGCGCGTCCACGACGGCGTTGGCCTCGCGGACCAGCGTCGAGTTGCCGAGTCTGGCGTGGGGCGCGCCCTCCTCGCGGGCGGGGTCGCAGACGCGACAGTCGCAGGTCGGCATGGGGGTCTGGGAGTCGCCGCCAGAACCCAAGAGCGTGAGGTGCATGGAGCGAGGTTGGTGACTCGCGGTGAAGAACTCGGTGGCAGAATTAGAGTCGCTTGCTCACGTACGGGCCGGTCCGACCTTTTCCGGCGCTCGCGGCCTGAACGCCGCTCGCTTGCAAAACGTCGATGAAAAGCCGTCGTTCGTCCCTTCGGTCCTCACTCGGCCCGCTCGCTACGCTCGCGGTGTGGTTGCTCTCGCGGGTTCACAGCCGTTTGCTCACGTACGGGCCATCCTGATAGTAGCCCAACTTCTCCCGGTAGTACTCTCGCGCGCCGATGCCCGAGATGACGCTGACCTTCTCGTACCCGGCGTCGGCCGCGAGTTCCTCGGCCTTCCGGAGCAGTTTCTTGCCGTAGCCCTTGTGTTGCCAGTCGTGGCTCTGGTCGCCGACTTCGACCATCGGGCCGTAGACGTGGAGTTCGCGGACGAGCGCGGCGTCTTCGAGTTCTCGGCGGACCGGATTTCCGGGTTCGCGCAGGCGACAGAAGCCTATCAGGAGGTCCTTGTCCGGGTCCTCGTAGCTGATGAAGTGTTCGGTGCCTCCCGCCGCCTCGTAGGTCATCACGTCGAGTTCGACGTTTTCGGGGTCCTCGTCGTTCATGCCGACCTCCCGGCACCGGATGCAGTCGCAAGTCCACCCGTGGTCGTCCATCCGCTGGCGGGCGAGTTGGCGGAGGTTCGACTTCCAGACGCCCGCGTCGATGAAGTCCGCGGGGATGTCCCGCTGGACGCGCTGGAGGCGGGTATACTTGGGAATCATCGACTTGATTTCGGCGACCAACTCGGCGGCCTCCTCGTTCCGGAGGGGTTCGTAGTCGTCCCGATGCCACCAGTCGTAGGTCGCGGTGCCCCGGACGACGAGCGTCGGGTAGATTTTGAGGTAGTCGGGCTTCCACTTCTTGTCCTCGAAGAGTCGCCGGAAGTCCTCCAGACACATCTCCTTGCTCATTCCGGGTTGGCCGGGCATCATGTGGAAGCCGACCTTGAACGCCGAGTCCCGGAGTCGCCGGTTGGCGTCGATGGAGGCCTGCACGCCGTGGCCCCGGTGCATCTCGCGGTTGATGCGCTCGTAGGTCGTCTGGACGCCGACTTCGACCTTCGTACCGCCCAAATCGAGCATCCGGTTTATCTGCTCGGGGTCACACCAGTCGGGCTTGGTCTCGAAGGTGATGCCGATTGCCCGCACGTCGTTCTGCTCGTTCTCGGCGATAACGTCCTCCAGATACCGGAACTCCACGTCCTCGGGGTTCTCGGCGAAGCTGACGCCCTCGGCGGGTTCTGGCTCTTTCCCGGTGTCGTAGTCGTTCATCGCCTCCAGCGCGCGCTTGACGAACCACTCCTGATAGTCGTGGCTCCGGGCGGTCATCGTCCCGCCCATCAGGATGAGTTCGACCTTATCGACCGGGTGGCCGATTTCGCGCATCTGTTCGAGACGGAGCGTGACCTGCCCGTAGGGGTCGTAGTCGTTCTGGACGCCGCGGGCGGCGGCGGGTTCGTGGCCGGTGTAGCTCTGCGAGGAGGAGAACTCCGACCCCGGTCCGCCCGGACAGTAGAGGCACTTGCCGTGGGGACACTGGTGGGGACTGGTCATGATTGCGACCGGCGAGACGCCCGAGGCGGTCCGGACCGGCTTGCGCTGGAGGACCTCCTGTAAGTCTTCGCGGCGCTCGTCGGGCGCGTAGTCGAGCAACTCGGAATTCTTCGGAACTTTCGGCGAGGAGAACTCCGAGCAGACCGATAGCTTCTCGCTCTCCAACTCGTCGCGTTCCACGTCGCCCGCGAGGATGCGCTCGACGAGTTCCTCGCAGACTCGCTCGAACGCCTCGGTCTCGGTGGCGTCCGGCGTCTCGGTACTCATTACGTGGTATTTGGTCGGTTGGGCGGGAAAAGGGTGTCGTCTGTGAGTGCAAAACTCGTTTTGGAGTGGTCTCGTCGTCAGGGAATCTATTAGAGCCGACAGAACAGTAGTGATGAAGATGCCCGTTGAAGCCCCCGGTCGCTGAGACGACTAAACTGAACGCGAGCGACCGGCCCCTTCATCCTCCCACGGTGGATTGTGAAGATTCACGAAACCACCGAATCCGGCTCCGCGCGCAACTCCCCGCCGGTCTGGAACCAGAACACCCCGACCACGACCGCCGCGACGACGAGGAACGCGCCGACCGACTGCGCCCAGTCGTGCGCGCCCAGATACACCCGATTCGGGACCATCACCACCGGAATCAGAAGCGTCGGCCAGAACTTCCGGTCCACGAGCGTCAGGTAGAGCGTCGGCATCACCGCCATCGTGACGTGGCCCGAGAAGTTCCAGAACGGCGAGAGCGCGGCGTAGGGAATCGTCGCGGCCGCGAGTGCCTCCGCGTACCCCGGCACGAGCGGTCCCCAGTCGTAGCGGTGCCAGAGCAACCACGTCACCCCGGCGGTGAACAACACCCCGCCCGCGACCAGCGCGTCCACTTGCCAGACGTTGCCCTTCGTGACCTGCCCGAGGCTCTGGCCCGTGACGGCGGCGTAGACCAGCGTCGGGACGAACGAGAGGACGCCCGCGCCGAGGAACGCCCCGAGGCGGCGAACGAGCGCCGACCGGTCGGCGTCACGTCGCGCCCACTCGTGGCGAATCAGGACCAACACCCCCGCGCCGACCATCACGGCGGGGTGGAATACGTAGGGGTAGACCCGCATCGCCGCGTCGAGCGCGCTCATGTCGAACCGGGATACGTCGTCGTGAGGGAAAACCTCGCTGGCGGTCGGAGGCGACGGAGAACTGTCCCCGTTCTCCCCCGTCGAAACGGTCGCGGACTCGGGAATCGGTACGAAGAAGGTCCGGAAAGCCCCGGGTCGCGGTCGCTCCGGTGGATATTCTCGCGCCTCACTTCGTTCGGCGCTCGAATAGGGCCACCGGAGACGACCAAGCGTTGCGCGAGCGGCGGCCCCTTTATCCACCCTTGGAGTTGGTCGGCCGAGCGTCCCTCGATGGACCGTTGGGAGTGAAATATAGAAAAATAATTTTTTAACAATTAAAATTCTTTCTCAAGATATGGAGTAGTTGTCCCTTCCTGCCCGTTCCGGTCTCCAGTCACGGTTCGTCCGTCCGAAAATCGTCGGCACTGCTGACGACTTCCAGACGTGTCTCGTCCTACAACTCTACGGTCCGCAAGTCGTCGGCGAACCGCACGTCACCGTCGTAAACCGCTTCGATGGCGTTCAGCATCTCCTCGTGGCGGCCCTCGGTGTGGGGGTAGAGGTGGGTCAGGAACACGCGGCCGATGTCGGCGTTCGACGCCGCCAGCGCCTCGCCCAACTGGGTCGGCGTCGGGTGGTTGTCCACGTCCACGTCGTCCGGGAACGAGCAGTCGTGGGCCAGCGCGTCACACCCGTCGGCGAAGTTGGCGAGACCCGTGAACGCCTCGCTGTCGCCGCTGTAGGTGAACGAGTCGCCGAAGCGGTAGGCCAGACACGGCAGAGAGTGGCGGGTCTCGTAGCCCTCCACGTCGAACCCGGCCACCTCGAACTCGTGCGCGCCGACCTCCCGGATGCGGAGGTCCACGCGGCCTTTCAGGTAGTCGTGAACGTCGAGCAGGTCGTCCACCAGCGACTTGGTGCCCGAGGGTCCGACGACTTCGAGGTACTCCTCGCCCGCCAGCCATCGGGCCTTCAACAGGGGGAGGAGGTCGGCCACGTGGTCGAGGTGGTGGTGAGTCAACAGAACCGTCGAGACGTTCTCGTACTCGACGCCCGACTGCTGGAGGCGGTGGAGGACGCCGCTCCCGCAGTCCACGAGGAGGCGTCGGTCCGCCTCGTCGTCGGAGACGACGAGACCGGTCTGATACCGTTCGCCGGTCGGCATCGCGCTTCCGGTGCCGAGAAACGTGACCTGCATGTTCGATTCGCCGGGCCGAACGGTGTTAATGGCTTGGGTGACGATTCCGCGAGCGGAGTCGTCGGTTGCGACGAATATTTATATAGTCCACTCTGGAAGCGAAAAGGGGACGACCAATACGAGACGGTCCGAAGGCCGACGTTTCACTTTCACTAGATGGCGAGGAGTTATATTTGAACATCGGCCGGAATCGAATCCGAGTCGGCCCCGCGAGTCGAAGCGACTCGCGGGGCCGTCCGACGCGGAACTACTCGAACTCGCCGGGTTTCACTTTCGCTCCGGTGGGCAAACCGTCTTAAGTACCCGACCCCAACACACCGCCAAGATGGGAGCGCGCGAGTTGCTGGCGCGCGGGGATTTCGACTTCGACGCCGAGTCGGTCGAGTTGGACGACGCCGCCGTCCTCGAATCGCTGGAACCCGAAGTCCGCGAGTGGTGGGTCGAGGAGTTCGGCGAGTACGCCCCCGAGAACGGCGGGTTCTTCACGCCGCCCCAGAAGGAGACCATCCCCCTCGTCCGCGACGGCGAGAACGCGCTGGTCGCCTCGCCGACGGGAAGCGGCAAGACGCTGGCGTCGTTCACCGCCATCCTGAACGAACTGTTCCGCCGGGAGCGCCGACAGGACGACGGACTCGACAATTCGGTCTACTGTCTCTACGTCTCGCCGCTCAAGTCGCTGGCCAACGACATCCACCGGAACTTGGAGGTCCCTCTCGGAGGCATCGCCGAGAAGACCGACGGCGACCCCTCGATTCGCCACGCCATCCGCCACGGCGACACCGACGATTCGGCCCGCCGGAAGATGCTCGACGAGACGCCCCACATTCTCAACACGACGCCCGAGACGCTGGCCATCCTGCTCAACTCGCCGAAGTTCAAGCAGAAGTTGGAGACGGTCGAGTACGTCGTCGTGGACGAGATTCACAGTCTCGCCGACGGCAAGCGGGGCACCCACCTCGCGGTGAGTCTGGAGCGACTGGAGAACGTGGCCGAGTCCTCGCCGACCCGAATCGGGTGTTCGGCGACGGTCGAACCCCTCGAAGACATCGCGGAGTTTCTGGTGGGGCGCGAGACGGGCGACGGGACGGACGGGGAGACCGACGGCGGGTCGGACGCCGGTTCCGGCGTCCGACCCGCCCGCGACTGCGAAATCGTGGACGCCCGGTTCGTCCGGGAGTTCGACATCGAGTTGCAGTGTCCGACCGACGACCTCATCGACACGCCCCGCGAGGTGGTCAACGAGCGATTCTACGACCAACTCCACGACCTCATCGGCGACCACACCAACACCCTCGTCTTCACGAACACCCGGTCCGGTGCCGAGCGAGTCCTCCACAACCTCCGGGAGCGATACGACGCCTACGACGACGGAAACTCGGGGTGTCACCACGGCAGTCTCTCGAAGGAGGCCCGCCAGTCCATCGAGGAGGACCTGAAGACGGGAGACCTCGACGTGGTGACGACCTCCACGAGTCTGGAGTTGGGCATCGACATGCCCCACATCGACCTCGTGGTGCAGGTCGGGTCGCCCAAGTCGGTGGCCTCCCTGCTCCAGCGAGTCGGGCGGGCGGGCCACCAACTCGGCGAGACGGTCACGGGCCGGGTGATTGCGCTCGACCGCGACGAACTCGTGGAGTGTGCGGTCATGCTCAAGAAGGCCCAAGAGGGGTTCGTGGACCGGGTGTTCGTCCCCGAGGAGGCCTACGACGTGGCCGCACAGCACGTCTACGGCATGGCTATCAACGCGGTGCGCCCCGAGAGCGAAGTCCGTGAGACCCTCCGTCGGGCGTACCCCTATCGGGACTTCTCGGACGAGCAGTTCGAGACGCTGTTTCGCTACCTGACCTCCGACTACGAGGGACTGGAGGACAAGAACGTCTACGCCAAAATCTGGCGCGACGAGAACGACCCGCCCGACGGCGAGTACCACTATCCGGAGTTCGACGTGGGCGAACCCTTAATCGGCAAGCGCGGCAAGTTGGCGCGGGTCATCTACATGACCAACATCGGCACGATTCCGGACTCGTTCACCTGCGACGTGTTCACCCGCGGCGACGACGAGTGGGTCGGCGACTTGGACGAGAGCTATCTCGACACCCTCGAAAAGGGCGACGTGTTCGTCCTCGGCGGCCAGAACTTCGAGTTCAAGTACCGCCGGGGGTCGAAGGTGTACGCCGACCGGACGAACTCCCGGCCCACCGTCCCGTCGTGGTTCTCCGAGCGGTTGCCCCTCTCCTACGACCTCGGCCGGTCGATTCTGGCGTTCCAGCGCGAACTCCTCGAACGCTTCGAGAAGCGGGGCAAACCCGCGGTCAGGGTGTGGCTTCGGGAGTTCCCGCTGGACGAGAACAGCGTCCGAGCAATCACGCGGATGTTCGACGAGCAGGTCCGGTACGCCGGACCAGAGAGCGTCAGCACCGACGAGCGCCTCGCCGTGGAGGTCGAACTCGACCGCGACGAGTACCAGCGACACTACTACGTCCACTCGAACTACGGTCGGAAGTTCAACGACGGTCTCTCGCGGGTGGTGGCCTACCGATGTGCGAACGCCGCCAACACCAACGTCTCGGTGGCCGTCGCCGACCACGGATTCACGGTGTCGATGCCGCTGAATCGGAAGGTGGACGTGACCGAGATTCTGCGCGACGTGGACCCCGACGAGGTTCGGTCGGACCTCCGGGCCGCCCTCGACGGCACCGAACTACTCCAGCGGTACTTCCGAATCAACGCCACCCGGTCGCTGATGATTCTCAAGCGGTACAAGGGCTACGAGAAGTCCGCCAGCGAACAGCAGGTCTCCAGCGAGATGTTGCTGGGATTCGCCGAGGAGTTGGAGGGGTTCGCGGTGGTCGAAGAGACCTACCGGGAGATAATCGAGGACAAACTCGCGGTGTCGGCCGTAGAGGACGTGCTGGCGGACGTACAGAGCGGAGACGTGTCGGTCGTCGGGAATCGCGTGGACACCCCGACGCCGAAGGCGTTCGGTCTCGCCACGCTGATGGCGAGCGACGTTGTGCTTGCCGAAGACGAGAGCGCCGTGCTTCAGGAGTTTCACGAGCGCGTACTGGACGAAATCGGCGACGAGTGCGGGAGCGCGGGCGGTCCGAGCGCCGCGAAGTAACGCCGCGCTCGAGTCGTGACGACCAGCGTACTATATACTCTGGCTGACAAAAATGACTTCTCTCCCCTCTGTTTTCCTACGGCTAATGACTGCTACCGAGAAAGTGAGATTTCTCGCGGCGTCCGAACATCGAGTCGAGACGTTACGGTCGCTCACGTCGGAGTCGCTCACGCCCGCGGCGTTGTGCGACGAACACGACGCCTCGCGCGCGACGGTCCATCGGATACTCGACTCGTTCGAGGAGTTCGGGTGGGTCCGTCGCGGCGACGACGGCTATCGGGCTACCTCCGCGGGTCGAATCGTTCTCCGGCGGTTCGAGACGGTGTGCGAAACCGTCGCCGAGGTGGAGTCGCTGAGCGGATTCCTCGCCCAGTTCGAACGCGCCCACGAACTGCCGGTTCCGCTGGAGGACTACCACGTCGAAACCTCGACGCGGACCGACCCCCACGCCGCCAGCGAGTATTTCATCGGGTCAATCCCGATGGACGCGACCCAACTCCGGGTGCTCTTACCGACCGTCGTCCCGGCGTTCAACCGGGCGTGCGAACCGCTCATCGAACGGGAGTCGTCGGTGCAACTCGTCCTCTCCCAGTCCGCGGCCGAGACTTCCCAGCAGTCGTATCCCGACGACTTCGAACAGGCCCGGTCGCTCGAGTGCCTGTCGCTTTTCGTCTCGCCGGAGACGTTCACGTTCGGTCTCTCGGTGTTCGACGACGACGTGTTTCTCGGCGGGTACGACGACACGGGCCACCTCCGGGCGTGCCTGCACTCGACCGACGACGACCTGCGCGAGTGGGCGCTGTCGGTGTTCCGGACGTTCCGGAACGACGCCGTCACCGTCGAGACGGCCTCGACGCCGTGACCCGTTTCGGAGTCCGAAACCGTTTCACCCTCTGAAACGAGCGCGCGAATCGTTCGGGTCGGGAAACCCTTCCAGTCGGTGATTACTCTACCCCAGAGAGAACATGTCGAACTGCGCCTCGACACCGTTACCTAGCAAACCCATTTCCCGGACCGTCCGAGACAACCAACGTGTCGAGCGCGTCGGGAACGACCAGTACGTCGCTCCCCTTCGGTATCGCGTCTTCTACCGACCCGCTGGCGTGCATCAGACAGTCCTCCACGACTCCGGGATGTTCGCTGTTCGTGACGTAGATGTCGTAGTTCCGGAGTACCCGCGCGACGACGAACGCGCGCTGTGCGCCCGGTTCGTAGCCCCGTCGCATCTCGTCGTAGAGCGCCTCGGCGCTTTCGGCCCCCCTGAGTCGGTCGTAGAAGCGCCGCTCGCCCGTGCCCTCGCCCGCGCCCTCCTGCAAGCGCGCGGGGACGACGAGTCGCCCCCGGTCCCGCGGTTCGCTACGCGCTCCGCTCGCGGCCGAGTCGTCCCCTTCCCCGCTCGCGTCTCCGGCGCGCCGTGCCGGAGACGCGAGCGGGTCGTAATCGCCCAAAGCGACGTAGGTGGCGGCCCGAGTCGCCTGATAGAGGTTGGCGTCTTTCGGTGCGCCCACGCCCGCGACCACGGCATCGTACGTATTGCTTAAAGAAACAGAAATATTTCTTTTGCATAACTCCGAAAGGTCTCGAACCACGTCGCGGTGGTCGCCCGCGCTCGCACCGAGGAACCCCGCGGGACCGTGAGTGACGTTCAGACAGAAGTCGAGACCGATGCGGTCGCCCGCCTCGTCCAGCATCGCTCGGAAGGGGTTGCCTTCGACGCGTCCGAGGCGGACGCCCTCGCGGGCGAGCATCGCCGGGCCGTGGGTGTACCGGACGAGCGACTCGCCGCCAGCGCCGATAGCGACGGTCTTTGCGCCGCCGGAGAACCCCGCGTACTGGTGGGGTTCGACCATCCCGGTCGAAATCACGGCGTCTGCGTCGGCCACGATGGGGTTGAGTTCGACCGGGACGGACTCGCCGTCGGGTCCCTCGACGGTCCCGACCTCGCGGGCGGCGTCGGCGTCGTGGTTGTGCGCGATGTCGGCGTACTCGCCGAGCGCGGTCCGCAACTCCTCGTCGGTCATCGGCCGGTGTAGGCCGAGTCCGACGACGATACTCACCTGCTCGCGGTCGATTCCGGCCGCCCGGAGGTCCGAGAACAGCGCGTCAACCAGCACGTCGTCGGGGGTCGCGCGGGTCACGTCGGTCACGGCGATTGCCACCTCGTCGTCCGCGCTCACTCGCTCGGCGAGCGGTGGCCCGTGCGGGTCGGCCATCGCTCGTTCTGCGGCCTCGCGGGGTTCCACTGGGTCGCCGCCGGGCGGTTCGGCCACGGTGACGTTGCAGTCGGGAAGCGAGGCTTCGATTGTGGTGTCGCCGTAGGGGAGTTCCATCGCTCGGGGGTTCGTCGTCTCGGGGCCTGAAACCGTCGCTACGTGTCGGCGATATTTTTGGTTCCGGCGGCGTCGGTGCGGTGGTTGACGACCGGGATTCGGGACCCCACAGCACTGCGACCGCAACGCGACCGCACTGCACAGCACCACCACTGCACCGCGACTACACTGCAACGTGACCGCACAGCATCATCACTGCACAGCAGTCGATTGCCGACGCCAATCAGGACCGCACCGAAACCGCATCCGCTACCGCACCGCGACCGCACAGCACCGCGCCCCGTTCCTCCCCGCGTGCGTCTGCGCTCGCGGGGAACCGCGAGCGCGAGCGCAGACGCGGCGCATCCTGTCGGATGGTGAGTAGAGCGCGTCCCGTGGTCCGCCGAGTCGGGCGCGTCCCATCACTTGTCACGCCGAGCGCCCGCGGTCGGTTCAAATATCGACCGCGAACTCCTCGCGTCCGGCCGACTCCTCGGCGAAGGCGGCCAGCAGGTCCGCGGCGGCGTCCAAGTCGTCGGTGTCGATGACCTCGACCGGGGTGTGCATGTAGCGGTTGGGCAGGCCGAGGTTCAGCGATGGGATGCCGCCCTGCGAGGTGTAGAAGGCGTCCGCGTCGGTCCCCGTCGAGCGACCCGACGCCTGCAACTGGACCGGCAGGTCGTGGCTCTCGGCGGCGTCTCGGACCGCGCGCACGACCTCGGGGTGGTTCGAAGAGCCACGGGCGACGACCGGACCCGCGCCCAAATCGACCTCGCCGTGTTGGTCTTGCTCTTTGCCGATGTCGGGCGAATCGACCGCGTGGGTCACGTCCACCGCGACTGCGGCGTCCACCGGCAGGTCGAACCCGACCATCTTCGCGCCCTGCTTGCCCAGTTCCTCTTGGACGGTGCTGACCGCGTACACCGTCGCGTCCACGTCGGACTCGGCCGCGCGCCGGGCCGCTTCCGCCGCGACCCAGATGCCCACGCGGTTGTCCATCCCGCGGGCGGCCTTCCGGGTCCCCTCCAGTTCCCGGACCGGCGTGTCGAAGGTGATGGGGTCGCCCACGTCCACGAGTTCGCGGGCCTCGGCCTCGCTCTCGACGCCGATGTCCACGTGTTGCTCGTTGATGTCCTCGAACTCCTCTTCGCCGGTGTCCCTGAGGTGGATGGCGGTCTGGCCGACCACGCCCCGGACCACGCCGTCGTCGGTGTGAATCTCGACGTGCTGGCCCTTCGAGACGGTGCGGTCGGTGCCGCCGACCCGCGAGGGGTGGACGAAACCGTCTTCGTCCACGCTGTTTACCATCAGGCCGATTTCGTCGGCGTGGCCGGTGAACGCGACGGCGGGGTCGCCGCCCTCCACGACGGCGACGGCGTTGCCGTACTCGTCGGTTCGTACCTCGTCGGCGAACGCCGAGACGTAATCGACCCAGACGCGCTGTACGTCTGTCTCGAATCCGGACGGACTCGGGGTGGTGAGCAGATTGTCGAGAAAGTCGCTGTGTGCATCGTCCATATCGGGAAAAACGACTGCGTGATAATGAAACTTCTACTTCGGTTGCCACACCGTATCACGAGACGCTACGTCGGTCGCCGGTACGTCGTTCAGGCGACGGCCTTTCGACCCGCCCCAACCGCTAAGTTCGCGCTCGGCGAAGTCCCAAGGCATGGGAATTCTCGAAATCCATTTCCACGACTCGGAGTTCAGTTGGTCGGTGAACCCCGACGGCGGCGAGAAGCAATCGCGCTCTCGCTCGCTGTCGCTGGGGTCCGGGAGCGAATCGGACGCGAGTACCGACGGCGGGCAGTCCGACCGACCGTCAATCGCGCCCAAACTCCGGTCGTTCGCCATCCTCGCGCTGGTCGTCGGCGCGGGCATCGCGTACAACCGGCTTCGGTCCCAGCGCGCGCGCAAGGCCGCGGCCGAGGAGGAATCAGTGGGCGGTCGGCTCTCGCGCATCCGGTCGCGGTAAGCCTTCGCGCCTCCACGGAATCGTCAGTCGTCGGCGCTCCACCCGCGTTCGCGGAGGTACTCCGCGAGCGGCGTGAAGCCCACGTCGTGGTCGGTCCGGAGCGCCTCTATGTCGGCCTCGTAGCCGTGTTCGTTGAACCACTCGAACATGACCGCGTACTCCTCGCCCATCTGCTCGCGGAACTCGTCGATGGGGACGTGGACCGCTTCGACCTCGTGGCCCAGCACGTCGGAGAAGGTCTCGGCCGCGCTCTCGAGGGTGTGTTCGTCGCTGGCGAGTTCGTAGCTCTCGCCGACGTATCGGTCGGGGTCCGCGAGCGCCTCGGCGACGAACCCGCCGATGTCGTCGGCGTCTATCATCTGGAGCGAGACGCCCTCCGCGAGGGCGTTTGCCAGCGTCCCGCCTTCGATGTCCTCGCGCGCCGCCTCGAAGTTCTGCATGAAGAAGACGGGGCGGACGACCGTCGCGGGCAGGTCGAGGTCTCGAATGCGCCGTTCTATCTCCCACTTCGAGTCGAAGTGCGGGATGCCGGTGTCCCGTTCCGCGCCACCGACCGAACTGAACACGAGGTGTTCGACGCCCACGTCGGCGGCGGCCTCCGCGAGGTTCGTGCCGTGTTCGATTTCGTCGTCGTAGCCGTGTTCCCAGAAGTTCGTCACGCCGAACACGGCGTCTACCTCCTCTACGATGGGTCGAATGGTGTTCTTCTCGGCGAGGTCGCCCTGCACTACCTCGGCCCCGCGCTCCGCGAGTTCGCGGGCCGGGGTGCTGTCGGGGTGGCGGGTGAGCGCGTGGACCGCGAACTCGCCGTGGTCGCCCGACAGCAGGTGGTCTGCGACTGCGCCGCCTTGGGTTCCGGTCGCGCCGGTCACGAGAACGGTCTTCGGCATGGTAGCGGGAGTGCGACGGACGCGGGCTTAAGCGAAGTGGCTAGTGATGGCACCCTACACACTTATCGACTTCTGTGACGTACTCCCTCCGCCATGCCCGAGAGCGTCTACTCGGTGTACCTCGTTCAACGACACGGCGAACAGGGCGGCAAACGAGAGGTCACGTCTCCGGTGAGCGGCCACAGTCTGGAGTTCTACGACACCGGCGTCTGGATAGACCGCGATACGGGCCGGAACTTCTTCCCGTACGAGCAGATTCGAACCATCCGGGAGCATCCCGAAGGCGGGCGAGAGACCGAGAGTGCGGCACAGGCACGGACGCCCGAAGGTGGCGGCGGGGAGTCGGGGGCCGAAGAGGAGATGCTGGAAGACTGAGAGCGAGCGAACCGGAACGAATTTTCAGGGCGTCAAGCCGACGACTTCCCGGTTCAGGATGTCGGCGTAGCCCGAGAACGAGAACTTGAGTTGGGGGACGCCGGGGAACGTGAGCGTCTGGACCGCGAGCAGGGGTCGGTCGCCGTCGGCACCGAGCCGCCGGAGGGCCGCCTCTACCGCGTCGTAGAGCTTCGCGGTCTCCTCGACTTCGAGGTCCGAGCAGACGCCCGCGACCCGCGTCGGGAGTTCCGCGACGACTTCGCCGTCCTCCACGACGGCCCACCCGCCGCCCATCTCCGCGACGTGGCCGACCGCGGTTCGGGCGTCGGCGTCGTTCGTCCCGATGGCGAGGACGCCAGTGGTCTCCCAGACGACGCTGGTAGCGACCGCGCCCGAGTCGAGACCGAGACCCGTCACGAACCCGGTGAACCCGGTGCCGTCTCCCTTCGGGTGGCGGTCGAGCAGGGTCGCCTTCAGGATTCCCGCGTCGGGATTTGCGACGAGTTCGCCGTCCTCGACCGGCGGGGAGACGGTCGTCTCGCGCGAGAGCAGGCCGCGTTGGTGTTCGACCGCGCGGACCTCGCCGTCGGTGGCGGCGTCGGCGGACACCCGGAACTGCTCGGGGTCGGTCGAGACGTTCACCGAGTCGTAGAAGCGGTCGGGGTACTCGTGGCTTCTGGGCGGGACCTTCGACTCGCCCTTGTTGAAGACGACTTCACCGCCGCTGATTACCGTCGAGACGTTCACCTCGTCGAGGTCGTCGATGAGTACCACGTCGGCGACACTGCCCGGCGAGAGCGACCCGACGCCTTCCTCGTCCAGCCCGAAGTGGCGCGCGGGATTGAGCGTCGCCATCCGAATCGCGTCGGCGGGTTCGACGCCCTCCTCGATGGCCCGCCGGACCACCGCGTCCATGTCGCCCTCGTCTATGAGTTCGCGGGGCCACATCCCGTCCGTCGAGAGCGAGAGTTCGCCGGTCGGCACCTCGGGGTAGGCCTCACCTATCGCTTCCATGTCGTCCCGAATCGACCCGTAGCGCCCGATGGCGTGGATGCCGTTCTCGACGCGCTCGACGATTCCCTCGCCCGAGATGGCCTCGTGGTCGTCGTCGATGACGCTGGCGAAGGCCGCGAGTTTCTCGTCGGCGCAACCAGCGGCGTGGCCCGAGACGGTCTTGCCTTCGGCGTCCGCTCGCTCGTAGAGCAGTTCCGCGGGGGTCTCGCGGCCGACCGCGTGAATCCAGTCGGTCTCGCCGACGCCGACCACTCGGTCGTCGCCCAGCAAGTCCACGAGGGCTTGGGCCTCCTCGTCGTCGGCCCGGCGGGGTTCGAAGGTGTCGAGCAGGGGGTGAGGCGGGACCACGGCCCGGACCCGGACCGGGAGGTAGGAGGTAGCCGCGAGGAACTGCTCGACGCCCTCCGCGCCGAACGCCGGACCGTAGCCCGTGACCTCCGAGACGACCGTGGTGGTGCCGCCCTCGATTGCGTAGTGATAGGCGTTCTCGAACGTCTGGTGGAGGTCGAGGTGGGTGTGGGCGTCCACGAATCCGGGGGCGACGACGCGATTGCTGGCGGTGACGACGCGGGTGTCGTCGCCGATTACCGGGTCGGCGTCCTCGGGGAGGGCGGCCACGCGGTCGTCCACGATTACCACGTCGCGCGACTGGAACTCGCCGACTTCGGGCAGGCAGACCCGCCCGCCCGTAATCACGAGGTCGGCCGACTCCTCGCCGAGCGCGACCGACTGGAGGTCGTTCACTCTGCCACCTCCCAGACCACGACGCCGCCCTGTTCGCGCGACTCGACTTCGCCGCGTTCGTCCAACACGTCGAGGTGGCCGACCGCCTCGCTCATCCCCGAGAAGTACTCGGTCGCGGGCAGGTCCTCGAACAACTCGTTCATCACCTCGACGGCGGTGGTCGGGCCGTCGGCGACGATTCCGCGGACGTTCTCGGTGCGTTCGTCGTGGGCGTCCAGAATCTCGCCGATGCGCTCGTCGGGGTTCTCGATTTCCTCGCGGTGGCCCGGCAGGAGTCGGTCGAAGTCCCGGCCGCGGAGGTCCGCGAGCGAGCGGTTGAACGCCGGGAGGACGCGGGGTCGCTCGCCGCCCTCCTCGATTGGGGGTTGGAGCAGGGGATTGGGCGTGATGTCGCCGAGAACGTGGTCGCCGACGACGGCCTCCTTCTCCCCGTCGTCGGTCTCGTAGGTGAAAATCGTCTCGCCGGGCGCGTGGCCCTGCACGGCCTCGGCGGTGAGCGTCGTGTCGGCGACTTCGACGGTCTCGCCGTCTTCGAGTGTGGCGTCGGTCTCGACGCCGGGCGCGACCCGGAGGAACGACTCGGGGAGGTCAGTGACGGTTTCGGCGGTCGAGCGAGCCATCCCGTGGCGCTCGAAGAAGTCCACGAAGTACGACTGTTCGTAGTCGAGTCGGGCCTCGAAGTCGGCGATAACGTCGGCCGTCGTCGGACTGGCGACGATTCGCGCGCCCGCCTCCCGGAGGCGCGAGGCGAGTCCGAAGTGGTCGGGGTGGGGATGGGTCACCAGCACCTGCTCTACGTCGGTGGGTCCCAACCCGCGGGCTTCGAGTCCGTCGAGCAGGGCCGCCCACGCCTCCTCGCTTCCGGGTCCGGGGTCGATTAGCGTCCGCCCGGCGAGGTAGGCGTTGACGGGGCCGATTTGGAACGGCGTCGGTATCGAAAGCCGCGTGAACATACGCCCACTGTGGCCGTCTGCCGATAAACAGTTTTTGACACGCGCCGTCGCTCCCGAAGGAGTGACGCGACGTGAGCGCTCGAGGGCCGCCACGTCTCGGGGTTTCTCGGACCGCGGAGCCGCGGTCGGCCCACAGACCACGTGACTGCACTTGGCCCGACAGACAACAGGATGCGCTCTACTCATCATCCGACAGGATGCGCCGCGTCTGCGCTCGCGCTCGCGGTTCCCCGCGAGCGCAGACGCACGCGGGGAGGAACGGGGCGCGGTGCTGTGCGGTCGCGGTGCGGTAGCGGATGCGGTTTCGGTGCGGTCCTGATTGGCGTCGGCAATCGACTGCTGTGCAGTGGTGGTGCTGTGCGGTCACGTTGCAGTGTAGTCGCGGTGCAGTCGCGGTACAGGCACGGTGCGGTCCTGATTGACTCACGGAGTCGATAGTTCTCTCCGCGGTGACGGAACGGCGTCGTGGCGTCACCGTTCGCTACCACGACGGTCAGACGGGGAGACAGCAAAATAAACCTCGTGAAAATCTATACCTGTCTTTAAAAATTGTGAAATTATCTAAAAGCAATCTGTAGATGTCTCTTAGTGAACTCGACACTAGCTCTCGACTCGGGCACGGCGAGGGTAAAAGCTATATCTGTCCTCGTCGTAAGAACATAATGGTGTGCCAGAGATGAACAAACACTTCGAAGACGCGTGGTACTACGCCCGTCGCGCGGGCAAGCACCTCGGCCGCGGCGTGCGCGAGGAACTCGAACCCGCAGAGCGCCGCGTCCGGAAGGCGACGGGCCGCGAGCGAGAGGAATTGAACCGCGCCCAGCGATGGCGCGCGGAACTGAAGCGGACCGAGGACGAGGCCGCCGACAGAGCGCGCCGCGCCGTGCGGAAGGTGCGCAGGCGCGCTTGAGGGGGTTCGCGCCGCGCCTCGGCCGCCGGTCGGTTTTCCGAACGTAAAGTAAGTCTTAAGTCCCGGAAGAGGAAAGGATGGAGTACGCGGGTCGGTAGTCTAGTCCGGTTATGACAGCTCCTTCACACGGAGCAGGTCGGCGGTTCGAATCCGCCCCGACCCATATTCTCGCGACGAGCAACACCGCGAGCGACTTCTCTGTCGCTCGCTCGTCCGCGAGTCACAAATTCCGTCGTCGGAAGGATTCTGAACCAGACGAGTCGCACGCCCGGACCGGCGCGAAGCGCCGCACGCCCGGACCGTCTCGGCGAGGTTCGAATCCGCCCCGACCAACTATTCTGCCGCGAACTACACGGAGAACAGAACCATCTCGGTCGAGAAGTCCGCTATCCGTCACTCTACCGTCGTCTCGTTGCTCTCCTCGTCCGCAGTCGTCTCCGTCTCGGGTTCCTCTGTCTCTTCTGTCGGGGTCTCGGTCTCTTCGGTCGTCTCCGTTTCTTCCGTCGTTGTTTCAGTCTCTTCCGTCGTCGTGGGTTCCGTCTCGGGGTCGTCCGGGACCTCGGTCGTTGTCTCTGTCGTCGTTTCCGTCGCCGTCTCGGGGTCGTCGGGACTCTCGTCGGTTTCGGTCTCGGAGTCGCTCGAGGTTGCCGAATTCCCACACGAGCCGCCACTCGACAGTCGGACTTGGAAGTTTCCGCAGAAGTTGCCGTTCCCGGTCGCACTGAACCGATAGGTGTCGCCGACGGTCGGCTTGCCGGAACCGACCGGGACCAGCAGGTAGAACGTCGCTCCGTCGCAGGTCCGGCACTTGAACGAGTCGCCGTCGTTGCAGAGGCTCGACCCGAAGTATCGAAAAGTCTCTACGGTGCCGTCGCTCCCGTCGATTGTCGCTCTGCTTCCCTTCGTCACCCACCCCGTGATTCCCGACGTGGCGCGCCCGGCGTCGGACGCCCGCGACCCGAGTACGGAGAACCCGCCGAGTACCCCACCGCTGGTTTCGAGCAGTCGCCGACGCGAAATATCGTCCGTCATTCCTGTCCCCTGTCTCACAGTACGGACGTGGTATGTTAACTATTATCGAACTGAATCTGGTAGGTCTGCGAGTCCGTACTCGTCGCCGACTGCCTTCGTTCGTCGGCCCGCCGATTTAAATAGACGCTCGCTATCGTATCGTTTCCAAAATATGTTCTTGTCGATTACACCATTCTCTGTGTCGGTTTCGGCGACCGAACTTGATACGGTACGGGCCACGGCGTGTCCGCGCGGTCGGCGAACGCCTCGCGGTGCTTCGCCAGCACGTAGATGTCTTCCTCCCGGACCGGGACAATCGTCCGAACGTCGGGGAGCGAGGCCAGCGAGAGCAGTGTCTCGGCGTAGGCCGCAAGGTCCTCGTTCGGGTCGGGCGTCGTGACCGAATCCTCGCAGTATCTCGACCGGAGCGCGGGAGCGGTCTCCTGTTCGGAGACGGCAATCGTCGGGACGCCTCGCCGTCCGAGCGACCGGAGGCGGCGCTACTCGCGGCGTCGATGACCGGGACGAGTACGGCGTCTGGCGTCTCGACCGTCACGCACGATTCACCCCTCTCGGTCGGCCGACCGGACTCCCCGTGAACGCGTTCGCTATCACTGTTACCGACGCGACGACGCCGCGCCGTATGACTACTCGGTCACGTCAAAAAAGAGTCAGTCGAGCGTGTGGCGTCAGTTGCGACGCATGGCGACGAACGCGGCCGCGAGAAGCGCGACGACTGCCGTCGCGGGCGTGAAGCCGGGGGTGCCACCGCTGGAGTCTTCGGTGGTCTCCTCGGTGGTTTCGTCGGCCGTCTCGTCGCTCGACGTGGTGGCTTCGGTGGTCTCGGTGTCCTCGGCCGTGGTCGCAGTGTCCTCGGCCGTGGTCTCGGTGTCTTCGGCCGTGGTCTCCGCAGTCGTGCGGTTACCGCGGTCTTGGAGGTAGACGTAGCTCACGTCCGCGACATCCTGACCCTGTGCGTTCTGGTAGGCCACCTTGTCCGCGGAGGCGTTGTAGGTCTCGCTCCCGTTGTTGCGGACGAGGGCCACGACCAGCACTTGGGGTTCCTCGACCGACTCGTTCAGGGTGACGGTGAGGTTCTCGTGGTCGCCCGCCGCGAGGTAGCCGGTGCGGCCGATGCGTGCGCTACTCTGGTTGTAGACGACCGCGAACCCGCCGTCGGGCAGGTACGCGGAGTCGATGGTGAGTTCGTCACCGTCGAGTTTCTGGTCGGGGGCCGAAACGGATGCCGTTTCGTTCGTCCCGTTCGTGGTGGTAGTCGTCTCGTTCGTCGTCGTCTCGTTCGTCTGTGCGTCCATCGCGTTCGTAGTCGAGGTTGCGGAATCCGCGACGGCGACTCCGGTGAGTACCGCGAGCGCCAACACTGCCGCAACGAGGACCGTTCGTGTCGTACCTGTCATCGTTTTCTCTGCCCCGGTAGATGTGTCTCGGCGACGTTACGTGTCGAGCGAGCGCACTGGGGCGCTCGCGGCCGAGAGGCTTCCGGAACGTGGTCCGTTCGTTGACACGCCAATGAAAATTACTTTACGGTACCGAATGTTACAAAATATCACGACCATTGGTGGCGAAAGACTGCCGACGAGTGCCGCGGTACCGAGGCGTCAGTTCGCTCCCAACCGATATATATGGCTCATAGAAAACACTTAACCTATCCGTGCCGGAGCGACGAACGCGCCCGGAGTACTATGAGTACGGACCCTGACATCCTCGACACGCCGACCGACGCGGACCGCTCCGACGATTTCCAGACCGACCGACGCGCCGCGCGCCCGGACATCGAGTTGTGTTCCGTCGTCGTGGATTACGAAGACGGACCCGACCGCCGGACAGTCTACCCGGACGGCCTTTCGAGCGTAGAGCGAATGTCTACGTGGCTTACCGCAGACGACGACGCTTTCGTAGACCTCGAATCGGCACGCTGAACTTCTGAATACCTCGTTTTCCGGTCCTCGACTCGTCTCTCGTCCGTTCGCTGGCGTCGGCCGTCGCGGGTCCGTGGTCGCCCGACCTCGGCGTTACTGTGGGGGATGTTCTCACCGGGAACCGACCGCATCGGAACCGAGCCGACCGCACCCAAATATATCAGTACCCCGAATAGTTTGATGTAGTCGGGGGTCTTCGACCCGAACGGCTATGAATCGAAGCCGACGAGACTCGGCCGACCTGTCGAACAGCGCGCCCGACGACGCCGACAGACCGCTTCCCGACGACCTACACTGGGTGCTGACCGACCGGCGGCGGCGGGCGGCGCTGGACCACCTCCGCGAACACGGGTCGGCGACCGTCGCCGAGCTGACCGACACCATCGCCGGGTCGGTGGACCAGCACCCCGAACGACTCCGCGTCTCGCTCGACCGCCACCATCTCCCGGTGATGGACGAGGCGGGCCTGCTCGACCGGAACGAGAGCGAACGCGTCGTGCTGGCCGACCTCACTGCCGAGACCTGCGAGCGAATCGACCACAGCGTCGAGCGGTTCGAAGACGACGAGTCGTAACCCGCGCGCCGACCGACTCGTATTCAAGGAATCGATAGAATTAATAAGGTCTGCTCACGCCAGTCGGACATGAACCTCGCCCTCCGACTGCTGGTCGCCTGTTTCGTGATTACCGCACCGACGGTCCTGTTTCTCGGCCTGATGCGCGGACTGGAGAAGATGCGCGACGACGCGCTGTTGATGGCGCTCGCGGAGCGCGACGACACGCCACAGGACGTGTCGAGCGCCGCCGCCCAAGCCCTCGACAAGGGTCCGATTCGCGCCGACGGCCGCGGGTCGTCGGACTCGTCCGACGACCCGCTCCCCACCGCCGACTCGTTCGTCTGTTCGACCTGCGGCGCGTCGAACATGACGGGCGCGCGGTACTGTCAGGACTGCCTCGGCGAGCTGAATCGGTAGCTTCGCTACCACTTCAGCGCGGCGTTGGGTTACGACCGAACGCCACCGTCAGCCGCCGTTATCTCGATGCCACTCGGCCGAAGCGCTATCGTCGGGTCGACTGCTGTGGCACCCGCGTTCTCGAACGTTTGCGCGGCGCTGGGACCGCTCTCGACTTTGAGACCGACCTTGACCTCCGTCGCGGGCGGAATTCCGGTCCACGTCTGGTCGGAATCCGGTCTGACGACGATTTCCTGCCGAACGACCACGCCACCGGCCGCCGTCCGGCAGGCGATGCGGCATCTGACCGCTCGGTTGAGCGCGCTGGTGACGGTGATGGTCCCGTCGAGACCGAGGTCCGCGTCGATTACGTCGCCGGTCGGTGAGCCACCAGCCACGTCTCGCGGGAGGTCGGTCGGCCCGTCGCTCTCGTCGGTCCTGCCGGATGCAGTTGTGTCGTCCTCAGGGGTTCCGCGGTCGTTTTCGCTGGTTTCGGGGATACCTCTGGAACCGACGGACGACGGCGAGGACTCACCTCTCGTGGCCCCGCCGACTGGGTTCCGGGGTGACACAATTCCGGCCGAGATAAGTTTGTACGCGAGTGCTACACCGACTACTCCAGCCACCAACGGAAAGATGAAGAACGCGGGCACGAGCCCCTCGCTGGCGATGAACGAGAGCGGGAGACCGTTCGTCAGCAGCGTGAACACGGTGAGTACAAGCGAGAGAACACCGTTGACTGCGGCGACACTCGCGGCGACGGCCGCACCACCTGTGACTGTTGGCGGTCCGCTCGCGTAGAGTGCGACGGCGCTACAGGCCACGAGTATCAGAAAACTCGTGACCGAGTACGACCCGAACGGGAAGACGAACCCGAGCAAGTCCACGCTCCCGACGGCGTAGTCCACCACGAACGCGAGAAAACCTGCGACTGCACCGATGCTGAACCGACGGCCGGAGGGAAATTCGTACGTTAATTCGGTCGTTGACATGAGTTTGGTCGTGGGAGTGATTCGTTTCGTGACGAGACGCACGGCCTGCGACGGCCGTCGCAGGCCGTGCGTTCTGCCGAATCCGGCGGCCAGTTGGCGCGTTTCGCCGGATTCGGTGTCCGAGTGCCGTGTTTCGGCGTCAAGTCGGCTCTGCAGGGGTCGCTACCACTGGTTGCGCTTGTTCCAGACGTGACGGGTGTACTGGATGAACTCCTCAAACGGCTTTCCCCGGCCGGTGCTTCGCGTGAGTGGAATCTTGATGTCGCTGTTCGGATTCGTCGTGTGGAGTCGGAAGTACGACCGCCGCGTGTAGAGTGTGGCGGCGAAGATGGCGATAGACACGAGGAGAACGAACGTAGCAACGTCGCTCGTATCCGTGGCGAACAGAACCAGCGACAACACGAGCAACGCGACACCCAGCGCGAACCAGCCGAATTTGAACAGTCGCCCCTGCGTTACGGCGACGACGTTCTTGAGCGGGATTTCACGGAACGACTTCGCGCCGAGGGTCTTGTCCATCCGGAGGATGCGCCGCTGGGTGAGATAGCACTTGCGCCGTGTGAAGAGACTGAACAGGTACGGCCGCCACGTCACCACCCGTATCACCTCTTCGTCGTCGGGGAGAAACGACGCGATTTCCGGATGCTCTGATTGAGACATGACTGAATAAATATATATGCTCGGTCGCTATTTTAAAAGTGCTGGTCGCTGACAGCGGGTCCAGAAAAAGAGCGATGAACGGGAAAGCGTCGCTACAGGAAGTCTTCGATGTGGTCGGCGACTTCGTTCGGCGTGTCGCCCACAGGGACGCCAGCGTCGTTCAGCGCGTTGATTTTGCTCTCGGCGGTGCCCGTCCCGCTACCGGAGACGATTGCGCCCGCGTGACCCATGCGCTTGCCCGGCGGGGCGGTCCGACCGGCGATGAAGCCAGCGACCGGCGTGTCCATGTTCTGTGCGATGTACTGGGCGGCCTCTTCCTCGTCCTCGCCGCCGATTTCGCCGCACATGACGACCGCCTTCGTGTCGGGGTCGCTCTCGAACAGTTCCAGCGCGTCGATGAAGTCCGTGCCGATGATGGGGTCGCCGCCGATGCCGATGGCGGTGGTCTGGCCGATGCCTCGGGACGTGAGGTTGTCCACGACTTGGTAGGTCAGGGTGCCCGACCGCGAGACCAGACCCACGTCGCCGGACTCGAAGATGTTGCCCGGCAGGATGCCGAGTTTGGACTCGCCGGGGGTGATGATGCCCGGACAGTTCGGGCCGATGAGTCGGGTATCGACCTCGCTCAGTCGCTTGTTGACCTTCGCCATGTCTTGGGTGGGGATGCCCTCGGTGATGGCGACCACGAGGTCCAGCGGCGCGTCGAGACCCTCGAACACGGCGTCACCCGCGAACGCGGGCGGGACGAACACGACCGAGGCGTCGGCGTCTTCTTCGCGGGCGGCCTGCTCTACGGTGTCGTAGACCGGCACGCCAGCGACCTCTTGGCCGCCCTTGCCCGGCACCGCACCGGCGACGACGTTGGTGCCGTACTCCATCATCTGCTCGGCGTGGAACTTGCCTTCCCCGCCGGTGATACCCTGTACGACGACTCTGGTGTCCGAATCGACTAAAACGCTCATTGTGCTTCCTCCTCTGAGTATTCGACCGTGCGTTGAACCGCGTCTTCGAGGGTCTCCTCGACCGTGACGAGTTCGTCGTTCAGAATCTCGCGGCCCTCCTCGGCGTTGGTCCCGGCGAGGCGGACGACCACGGGCTTGGGAATCTCGTCGAACTGCCCGAGGGCGTCGTTGATGCCCTTTGCAACCTCGTCGCCGCGGGTGATGCCGCCGAAGATGTTGAACACGACCGCATCGACGTTCTCGTCGGAGAACACCATGTCGAGCGCGTTGGCCACGCGTTCGGCCTTCGCGCCGCCGCCGATGTCGAGGAAGTTGGCGGGTTCGCCGCCGTAGTAGTCCACGAGGTCGAGCGTCGTCATCACGAGACCCGCGCCGTTGCCGATGATGCCGACGTTACCCGAGAGTCGAACGTAGTCGAAGCCGTACTCGCCGGCCTTGCGTTCGAGGTCGTCCTCGTAGGTCTCTTCTTCCATCTCGGCGAGGTCCGACTGGCGGAAGAGGGCGTCGTCGTCGATGTTCATCACGGCGTCGGCCGCGATGATTTCGTCGTCCTCCGTGACCATCAGCGGGTTGATTTCGACCTCGCTGGCGTCTCGGTCGTCCCAGAGCTGATAGAGAGTCCGCAGAACCGACGCCACGTCCGAGGCGAGTTCGCGGGGGACGCCCGCGTCGTAGACGGCTTTGCGGGCCTGATAGGGGTGCATCCCGAACGCGGGGTCCACGTGTTCGCGCGCGATGGCTTCGGGGGTCTCCTCGGCGACGGACTCGATGTCCACGCCGCCCTTCGTGGAGACCATGGCGACCGGCTTGCCCTCGCCGCGGTCCATCGTGACGCCCACGTAGAGTTCGTTCACGAAGTTCACGGCCTCTTCCACGAGAACGCGCTCGACGTGGTACCCCTTGAGGTCCATCCCCAGAATCTCGTCGGCGACCTGTTCGGCTTCCTCGCGGCTTTCGGCGAGTTTGATGCCGCCAGCCTTCCCGCGACCCCCGACGTGTACCTGTGCCTTCACTGCGACGGGGTAGCCGATGTCCTCGGCGGCCTCGACTACCTCGTCTACCGACGACGCCAGTTCCGCGTCCGGCGTCGGAATTCCTGCCTCGGCGAAGACGCTCTTCGCCTGATACTCGTGTAATCTCATTTTGGACTCGGACGGTACTTTCCTCGTACAAGAGTTAGTAGTATCGGAATCGCCGAGAACTGCCACCCGAGCCTCGGCGTCGTCTGCCGAAATGGTACTCCGAGGCGAGTAAATTAGCGGGCGAGAAATCCGACCCGCACGTCCCGGAGTGTCGGACTCGTGCGCTCACCCGTCGAGGACGCCGATTCGCTCGCCGCGGTAGCCGAAGACGTTCTCGTAGCCGTACGCCGACATCAACACGGGGTAGAAGGGTTCGTCGGCCACCAACTCCCGGTCGTCGGCGGCCGCGAACGCCTCGCCCTCCGGAACGCGCTCGAAGTTCTCGGCGAACACCTCGTAGTCGTCGGCCCCGTTCTTGGGCACCGGTCGGCCGAGGCGGTAGACTTCCACGTCGTTCTGGTCGTAGCCAGCGACCGGTTCGTCGTCGGGAAGCGCACCGGTCGCTTCGAGGAAGCCGTAAATCAGTTCGACCGCGTTGTCCGCCGCGCTGTCCGACCCCTGTAGGCCGCACTCCGCTTCCACGACGTGGGGGTACTCGATGAGTCTGCCGTCGCTCTCGGCCTCGGTTTCGACCAGCACGGAGACCGGGAGGTACGGACACACCGACCGCGCAATCGCGTCTACCGTGTCCACCAGCGCGAACGGTTCGGCGTACGACTGGGTAGAGTGGAGCGACAGCGTGGTACAGTCGCGGACCTCTCGCGCGAGGTCCGCGGCCAGTCGTCGCTCGTGGGTGTCGGCGTCCGGGTCGCCGGGGAACGCGCGGTTGAGGTCCTCTTCGACGTACCGAACGTCCTTCTCCAGTGCCGCCTCGTTCGCCACGACGAACTTGACGGGTCGCTCGACGGCGGGCGACTCGGCGAGGAGTCGCTCGACGGCGCGGACTCCGCACGGTTCGTCGCCGTGGATGGCCGCGACTACCGCAATCTCGGGCGCGCCCTCGCCCAACTGCTCGATTCGCATCGAAGAAAAAACCGCATCGCTCGCCCTTGAGAGTTTCGACTCTCAGTCGTCAGCGGGGTCACACAGCGACCGGAACGGGGATTCGAGCGTCCAGCCAGCGTCGGTCAGTCGCACGTAGTCGTCGGCTTGGTCGTACTCCACGAGACCCGCGGCCCCGAGTTTCGGGACGTGCGTGTGGTACAGCGAGAGGTAGACCTGCAACACGTCGTCGGGTTCGATGTCGGGGAGGGGTTGGCCGTACTCCGCGACCGCAACCTCGTCGGCGAGGTCCGGGAGCGACAGGTCGTCGTGTCCCAAGAGCGTGACGTACGCGGTCCGGCGGCGGTGGTCGGCGAACAGGTCGAGCAGTGCGTCGAGCGAGACCGGATAGTCCGCGGACTCGAACGACTCGATAGTCGGGACCATCGCCTCGAACCGGGATTCGGGTCGGTACTGGACGAGTCCGCGGTCGGGGTCGTAGCTCACGAGACCCGCGTCGGCGAGTTTCGGCAGGTGAGTGTGATGGAGACGGGCGAGCATGCGGGTTTCGGCGGTTTCCGAGTCGGTCTCGTCGGTCAGTTGCGTGGCGAGGTCCGCCACCAAGAAGGCGTCGTCGTCGCTCTCGACGAGGTGACGGAGAAGGTCCCGGCACTGCCGATTCGAGAGTGCGTCGAAAGTGGCGTCTAACGGAGCATCGCGCTCAGGACTGTGCCGTCGGGCGTTCGCCGTCGTGTCTTGGCGAGAGTCGGTCGTAGTCATGTGATGACCTCCTGTTCGGGGAGTGTGTCGCGCGCAGTTGGGGACCACACTGGCTACACAATCGACGCGAGAAGTATATAAGTTGTCGATTCGTTTTGATTACGTGTCTAATAAAAGAGGCAAACTAGGGGTCGGAGACGGATTCCGCGAGCGAACTCACTCCAGCGAGTCGGCGTAGGCGAAGTCGGCGGCGTCTGCTTCCGGTCGGGTCTCGTCGAACCCAATTTTCCAACCTTCCAACACGTCGGGTGTTTCGAGCGCCCGCGTCATGGTCTCGCGCACGTCCGGCAGGTCCACGCCGTAGTAGTCCGGCGGCACGCCGTGGAGGTACTGGAGCGCGGTCCTGAACAGCGACCGCATCCCGGCGTCGTCCTCGAAGTCGAAGTGCTTGTACGCGCCCGCCGCGACCTGCACCATCCCGTGGAGGAACGCGCTTTCGGTGGTCCCGCTCCCGTAGTTGTACCACTCGTCTTCGAAGCAGTCGTGGGACTCGTGGAATTCCCCGGCGTTAAACAGGCGGACGCCGTGAGCGGTCGCGCGCCGGAGCGTGTCGTGTTCCCAGTGGCCCTCGGCGGGGAGCCATCCGGTCGGCGTGCCGACTCGCGGCGGCTCGACCGACTCGTCGCGGGTGTGTTCGTCCATGCGGCACACGTAGACCCGTAGCCGGGTAACGTCGTCGGACGAAGGAGGCGGCCGCGCGAAAGTGCTATCTTCACTACCTCCGTACACCCGCCGATGAGTTTCGTCGCGGAGTTCGTAGTTAGCTCACCGATACTTCGGGAGACCAGAAAAGTCGTCCCCGAAATGACCTTCGAGACCGAAGACGTTCGACGGATGCCCGACAGCAGTCAGAAGTTCGTCTTCTGGGCCAGCGGCGACGACTTCGACGCCTTCGAGTCCGGCGTCGAGGACGACCCGACCGTCGCGGACTACTGCCTCCTCGCGGACCTCGGCGACCGGCGACTCTACCGGGTGACGCTCTCGGAGTCGGTCGCCGAGCGAATGACTCACTCGGTGGCCGTCGAGCGAGACATCACCTTCCTCGACGTGACCGCCGACACGACCGAGTCTCGGGTCCGCGCTCGCGTGCCCAACCGGGACGCGCTCTGTGCCTACCGGGACGCCTGCCGGGAGATGGGGTTCCCCTTCCGACTCGTCGGCATCTACGACGAGTCCGAGACAAACGCCGACGGCCAGCAGTACGGCGTCACGACGCCACAGCGCGAGGCGCTGGTCTGTGCGCTGGCGGCCGGATACTTCGACGTGCCGCGCCGGACGACCCTGACGGAACTCGCCGAGGACCTCGGCATCTCCGACCAAGCGCTGTCGGCCCGACTCCGGCGCGGACAGGCGAGTCTCGTCGAGAACGCCCTCGACGGCGACGCGGCGACTTAAACAGTTGGCCCTCCAACGGGGAGAGATTCCCGTCCGGTACCCATTGTGAGAGTATGACCTACAGTAAAGACCGGCTTGGCGCGTCGAAGGAGTTCCGGTATCAGGCGACGGCCGATTCGACGCCCGCCGAGGCCATCGTCGCCGCGGTCACGGCGTCTGGGGGAGCGTCCGCCTTCGACGGACCCGAGGACGTGACTCGACTGCCGCCGCTGTACGACTCGGTGGACACCGACGCGCTGAACGCTATCTTCGACTCGTCGTGGGGCGAACGGAACGCGGACGTGTCGGTGACGTTCGACTACTCGGGGTACGCGGTGTCGGTCGATAGCACGGGAGCGGTCGAACTCACGCACGGGCGGTGAGCGCCGTCCGCCGACGCCCGACCCCAACAGATACGCCGAACGAGCGCGAAGTGTCGTCCGTGTCCGTCGTCCACGACTACCACGTTCACTCGAACTACTCGGACGGCACGCAGATGCCGCGGATGTTGGACGCCGCCGCCGACGCGGGTCTCCGAGCAATCGGGTTCGCCGACCACTGCAACGTCGCCCAGCGCGAAACACTCCTGCGAGGCAAGCGCGAGTACGGCATCAACTTGGACCGAACCTATCCGCTCCGCCGGGAGGCCGTCGAGTCGCTCCGCGAGCAGTACGACCTGCGCATCTTCGACGCGGTGGAGCTCGACTACGACCCCCGCGACGAGGGCGACATCGCGTCGTTTCTGGACGACGCCGACTTCGACTACGCCGTCGGGAGCGTCCACCGCGTCGAGGGGACCAACGTCCAGCGGAGCGCACCCTTCGCCGAGATGCCCGAGCGAGAACGCCGGGCGTTCGTGGACGACTACTACGAACGCCTCGCGACCCTCGTGGAGTCGGAACTGTTCGCTATCGCGGCCCACGTGGACCTCGTGGAGCGCACGCCCGAACTCCGGGGGTACACCACTGCGGACCACCACGCGATGGTGGCCGACGCCTTCCGCCGGTCGCGGACCGTTCCGGAGGTCAACGCCGGGCGCGTCCTCCGGGACTACGGCGAGTACCACCCCGCGCCCGACTTCCGAGCCGCGCTTCGAGAGCGCGGAATCGAGTTCGTCACCGGGTCGGACGCCCACGAACCCGACGAGGTGCGAGAGCGACACGCGGCGCTGGAGGAGCTGTTCGCCGAGCGCGAGGTGTCGCCGGTCCGACTGTTCGAGTGAACCGGTCGGTAGCGGCGTTTCGCCCTGCGGTTTCCGACTCGGACGGCTGTCCGAGTCGGAAACCGCAGACACGCGCGGTAGCAATCCCTCTCATCGTTAGAGAACTGTATACATGTCTCGAAGCAAGGTATATATATTCGAGAGAAATCGATACGTTTCCGATAGCGGAGCGGTTCCGGACCGGTGGGCGTTCGCGTTCCGACTCCCGAACCCTTTTGACTGACCGGTCAGTTAGTTTCTCGTAGTGACTGCGAGCAAAGCCGACGAAACCACGGAGGACATCGTAGAGGCGACCTACTGCGCGCTCTGCGAGTGCGGGTACGCCGGGTTGACGATGCAGGACATCGCCGACCGGTCCGAGGCGAGCAAGTCGTCGCTCCACTACCACTACGACACCAAACACGACCTTCTGCTTGCGTTTCTGGACCACCTCTTCGAGTCGTTCGCCGACCGGTTCGAGACCGATTCCGACGCCGACCCCTTAGACCGATTCGGGGCGCTGGTGGACGAGGTGTTGGACGACTCCGACGACGAGGCCCGTCGGGACTTCCGGACCGCGATGCTGGAAATCAAAGCCCAAGCACCCTACGACGAGGCGTTTCGGGAGCGTCTGACCGAGTTCGACGACCACGTTCGGGAGTGCGTCCGGTCCGTCGTCGCCGACGGTGTGGAGTCGGGCGTCTTCCGGGCCGACGCCGACCCGGAGGCGACTGCGGAGTTCGTCGCCACGGTCTTCGACGGCGCTCACACCCGCGCGATTTCGACCGACAGCGGACTGGCCCACGCGCGCCGGGCGCTAGCCGACTACGTGGAGCGCGACTTACTGGCCGACGGGGTGGACCGGGAGGTCGAATTCGCGTGAGTCTGCGCGAGCAAGTCGGGACGCTCCGCGAGCGACTGAGCGGCACGTTCAAAGACCAGTCGGACCTCGATTTGACCGAGGGCGGCATCGGGTGGCCGCTGTTCTACCTCTCGCTACCCATCGTCGTGACGAACCTGCTCCAGACCGCCTACAACCTCGCCGACACGTTCTGGCTCGGCCAGTACAGCACGAAGGCATTGGCGGCCATCAGTTTCGCGTTTCCGATGGTGTTCCTGCTCATCTCGCTCGGGATGGGCCTGTCCGTCGCGGGGTCGATTCTAGTCGCTCAACACGTCGGTGCGGACGAGGAGGAGCAAGCCGAGTACGCGGCGTCCCAGACTGTCACCTTCTCGCTCCTCGCGTCGGTGGTGTTGGGTGCAGTCGGCTACACCTTCGTCGGGGACTTCCTCGCGTTCCTCGGGGCCTCGCCCGACGTTCTCTGGCGCGCGGAGGCGTACATGCAGGTCATCTCGCTCGGCATCGCCTTCATGTTCGGCTTCTTCGTGTTCATCTCGCTCATGCGGGGGTACGGCGACACGGTGACGCCGATGCTGGTGATGCTCGGGACGGTCGTCCTCAACGTCGTGGTAGACCCGTTCCTCATCATGGGTTGGGGTCCGTTCCCCGCGATGGGTATCGAGGGTGCGGCAATCGCCACCGTCCTCTCGCGGGCGATGGCGATGGTCGTCGGTCTCGGAATCATGTTCCGGGGGAACCGCGGCGTCCAGATTCACCTCTCGCAGATGACGCCCGACCTCGACTTCTTCAAGAAGTTGCTGGGAATCGGGATTCCGGCCTCCATCGAGGGGACCGGCCGCGCGCTGTCGGTCAACCTCCTGTTGTACGTGGTCGGCCTGTTCCCGACCACGGTGGTCGCGGCGTTCGGCATCGGAACTCGAGTGTTCTCGGTCATCTTCCTGCCCGCCATCGCGGTGGCCCGCGGCGTCGAAACCATGTCGGGCCAGAACATCGGCGCGGACAAACCGGACCGTGCGGCCAGCGCCAACGACTTCGCCGCGAAGGTGATGTTCGGCGTCTTGGCCGCCATGGGCGTCGTTATCTTCCTCGGCGCACACGGCGTCGTCGCAGTGTTCACCGACGACCCGGAGGTCATCGACATCGGCGCGAACTTCCTGCGGTGGGTCGCACCCTCCTTCGGGTTCATCGGAGTCATGCGAGCCTACACCGGCGGGTTCCGCGGCGCTGGCAAGACGCTGGTCGCGGCGGCAATCTCCATCTTCATGCTCGGCGTCGTCCGCCTGCCGGTCGCGTGGGTCGGCGCGCAGAGCTTCGGGCCGGAGGGCATCTGGATGGCGTTCCTCGTCTCGAACGTCGTCGGTGCCGTCGTCGCCGTCCTCTGGTTCAAACGCGGGACGTGGCGCGACGCCGACGTTCGCGGGGAACCGAAGGCCACGTCCGCGGACGACTGACCCGCTCGCAGGTTCGTCGGCGCGTCACGACCCGTCGTCGCTCTCCCGCGGGTGCGACCTCTCGTCCAACAGGTCCAGCGCCCGCGCGAACGCTTCCTCGCTCGTCTCGAACTCGCCTTCGTGGGTCCACTCGTCGTCGGCGGTCGTGTACACGTCGAAGTCACCGCCGCGGTACTCGTGGCTCTCGACGTACAACTCTCGCTCGACGCCTCCGTCGTCGTCCACGAGTAGCCAGATTCCGAGTTCCTTGCCGCCTTCGAGGTCCCGCCGTCGCTCCCAGTGCATGCCGAACGTGAACGATGCGCAGAGGTTAGGCTTTGGTGGGCGTGGCCGCCGCTACCGAACCAGTCGCGTCAGAAGTGTTGCGAGGGCCCGCGTGGGCCGAGGTTTGCGAGGGCAAGACGCTCCGAAGCGGTCTTGCTTGCACTCGTCTCCAAGTGCGAGGGAAGGGATTCGAACCCTTGGACCCCTACGGGAGCGGATCTTGAGTCCGCCGCCGTTGGCCAGGCTTGGCTACCCTCGCACGCGGTCGGGTTTCGTTCGGGCTTTCAGCCTGACGTTTCTTCCTAATGAGGCGGGTATATAAACCTCCTACGGTGTCGGACGGAGCGTCGAGCGTCCCGACACCGATTCGGCGTGAGATTGCGAGAGAGGCAAAAAGAGGGAGAACGACGGGACTGAGATGGACCCAGAGATAGCGACTCCTCGAACCAATCACGACCGCTACCGCACCGCCACCGCGGACCACACTCTCCCCAACCGACTGCGTTGCTCGGCCGCCCTCGTTCGCGTCGCTCACGAGACGGCCTGCGCTACTCATCCCTCTTAGCAAAAAGTAGAGGCGACGCCAGCGCAAGCCCGGAGAGAAGGCTTCGCCGACGACTTCCAGAGACGCCGAACCGATAACACTTTTCGGGCGACGGACCACCTTCCGGTATGACCGACGACGCCGAAGAACGCCTCGCAGTGGCAGAGCGCGCCGCGAGCGCCGGAAGTCGAGTCGCGGCCGAGAGCTTCAGACAGGGCATCGAAGTCGAGACCAAATCAGAGAAGACCGACGTAGTGACCGAGGCCGACCGCCAGACTCAGCGTCGGGTCATCGAGGTCATCCGCGAGGAGTACGTCGAGGACGCCATCGTCGGCGAGGAGGAAGACGAGTTGAAGGAGGTCCCCGACGAGGGACCGGCGTGGGTCATCGACCCCATCGACGGCACGAACAACTACGTCCGGTCGATTCCCGTCTGGGCGACTTGCGTGGCCGCGGTTCGGGACGGCGAACCCGTCGCGGCGGTCAACGACTGCCCGGCGCTGGGCGAGACGTTCGTCGCGGGTCCCGACGGGGTTCGGCGCGACGGCGAACCCGTCTCGGTCAGCGAGCGGACCGACCCCGAGACGTTCACCGTCGCGCCCACCATCTGGTGGGGGTTCGACCGGCGCGACGAGTACGCCGCGGTGTGCCGGGAACTCGTCGAGCGATTCGCCGACATCCGGCGGTTCGGGTCGGCGCAGGTCACCCTCGGCATGGTCGCCGCCGGGTCGCTCGAAGGCGCGGTATCGAACGTGGACCCCAACCCGTGGGACACCGTGGCGGGCGTCCACATGGTCCGGCAGGCGGGCGGCACCGTGACCGACCTCCACGGCGACCCGTGGCGACACGACTCCGAGAGCCTCGTCGCTTCGAACGGCGAGGCCCACGACGAACTGGTTGCCGCGCTCCAAAACGTCGCCTGACGGGGGACTTGTTGTCTGACTAACCACAAAATACCCCGCTTCTGGCGAGATGAATTCTAAGGATATTTAGTCTGAAAGAATCTGATGTAGGATATGGAACTCGATGATACCGACCGCGCAATCTTGGAAGCACTGCAGGAAGATGCGAGAACTCCGTTCAGTGAAATTGCACGCCGAATCGACATGTCGAGTGCGACAGTTCACGACCGCGTGAACCGAATGGAGGACGCTGGCGTTATCGAAGGCTATCACGCGAAGGTTAATCCGAAAGCTCTCGACTACGGAATCTCCGCTATCGTGGGTCTACAGGTCGAACAAGGACAAGAGCAAGACACGCTCGGCCGACTCGAAGATATTCCCGGCGTACAGCAAGTCCACCTCACCACCGGGTCGTGGGACGTACTCATGCGCGTCTACGCCGAAGACGCCGACCGCCTCCGCGAACTCATGTTCGAGAACGTCGCCCAGATGGACGGGTTCGCCCGTTCCCAGACGATGGTCATCCTCGGCACACCCTACGAGACCGAAGAACTCCCGATAGACGAGAGCGAAATCTAACGCGGTCGCACGGACGGCGACCCGGGTCGTTTACTCGAAGCGACCGGAGTGGCCAGTGCCGACTGCGGTCCGCCCGACGACGCGGCGCGAGCGACTGCCGACGACACGGCCGAGACCGGAACCGTAAAACGGCCGCGTTACACCTTGGGAAACATGGGTACCGCAACCGAGCGGATGGACACCGAACAACTCTGGGGTGGCGCAGTCGCGGCGTTATTAGCCGCGCTGGTCGGCGGTGCGCTCGTCTTCCCGGAGCGCGTCTACTACGGATTCGTCTGGCACTACTTCTGGGGACCGGTCGTCGCCGACGCCAAGAGCGCCCAGTGTGCGGCCTACGCCGACGGGACGGTGACGTTCCTCTACGAGTCGGCGGCGTGTCAGACCGCGGCCGAACCGGTCGCGTACCCCGGCTACACGCTGGTCTCGGAAGTCGGTTACGCGCTCACGATGTTGCTCGCGCTGTTGGGCGTCGTCTTCATGCTCCGGCGACTCGGCGTCGGGCAGGACCGGGGACTGTTCTACGCGCTGTTCCCCTACATGCTGTTCGGGGGAGCGCTCCGCGTGGTCGAAGACGCCTTCGACGGACTGTCGGCGGCCGACGCCGCCATCACCTACCCGTGGAACACCCTCATCATCAGTCCGGTCATCTACTTCACGATGTTCGCCATCACGCTGGCGGCCCTCCTCGGGAGCGTCTCGCTCCGGAAATCGGGCGTCGTGGACGACTACGAGTTCCCACTGGCGGGTATCGGCACGGTCCTCCTCGCCGCGACGGTAGGCTATCTCGGACTGCTGGCGTTCACTACCGACTACGTTGACTTCCACCCCCAAATCTCCATCATCGTCCTCGCCGGTGCGACGGTGGTGACGTGGCTGACGTGGCAGGGTATCGAGCGATACAAGCCCGAAATCAACCGCGGAACCGGCCAGATGGGTCTGGTCGTTCTGTGGGCACACGCGGTGGACGGCGTGGCCAACGTCGTCGGCATCGACTGGGCGAAGGAACTGGGCCTGCCCGCGGACCTCGTGCCCAAACACCCGGTCAACCGCGCGCTCATCGGCGTCGGCGAGCAGTTCCCCGAACCCGTCGTGAACCTCATCGGGACGGCGTGGCCCTTCCTCGTCGTGAAAATCGTCGCGGCGGTGTTCGTCGTCTGGGTGTTCGACGAGGGAATCTTCGAGGAGAGTCCCCGCTACGCCATCCTGTTGCTCGTCGCCATCGTCGCGGTGGGTCTCGGTCCCGGCACGCGGGACATGCTCCGGGCGACGTTCGGCATCTGAGACCGTCCGTCTCGTCATCCTCGCGCCCTCGCTCTCCGCGCTAACTCCGAAGTCGCTCCAGCGTCGTCTCCGGGAAGTACCGGCCGCCGCAGTTGGGACACTCCGCCACTTCCACCGAGTCGAGCGAACCGACCCCGAACCGGTCCGCGGCCACCTTCCGGCGCGTCAGCGACGACCCGCAGGTCGCGCAGTCGAGTTCGAACTCCGAAGTCACGGGCATCCCCCCCGATAGTTGCCTCTCAGAAATGGTGTCATACGTTAGCACGTATACCTCCGTTCGATATAAAACCCTCGTTTACTCAATAACGAATTCCGACTCTAGTCGAGCCGTTCGCGTCGTGGATTCGGAGTCGTGAGTCGTCCTCGGCGTCGGAACCGTCCGCGAGCGGGCGGCCCTTTTATCCACCCGACGGTGGTCCGGCCCCTCCGCTTCCGACCACCTAAGCACGTCTTTTAGAAATGTATAGATATGGGAAGAAAAGAGAAAACTTTCCAAGGGAACGAATTAGTTGTCCGGGAACGCGCGTCCGGTTCCGAGCAGTCGCTCCGCCCCGGCGACGGTGACACACGAGACGAACGCCGTGGTCCCGAGTTTCCCGCCCGCGCCCGAGAACGCCGCGGCGACGGTGACGAAGACCAGTCCGCACACCGCCCCGGCGAGCGCGACCCGGCCCGCGCCGCCGAGTCGGTCGGTCGAGGACATCCCGACGAACGACGCGCAGAACGCGGCCGCGGCCAGCGTCCCGCCGGACCCGAGCGCGAGCGCAGGGAGTCCGGCGACGAGACCCACGACCGCAGAGCCGACCACCGCGCCCAGTCCGAGGCGGACGCTCAGGACCGCAGTGGCGACCGCACCCGCGACCGAGACGGGGACGACGAGACCGGCCTGCGTCCACGCGAGCGCGCTCGCGGCGGCGTAGTCCGCGCCGGTCAGGACGGCCGTCGCCGCGCACCCGAACAGCGCGAGCGTGCCGAGTTTTCCGCCGAAGCCGTCGAACGCGCGTTCGGCGGCGACGAACGCGAGACCGGCGAGCAGGCCCGCTACGGCGAGGTAGCCGACCGAGGGAAAGAGGTCAGGCGAGGCCATGCCCACGAACGACCCGCAGTAGGCGGGAACCGCGATTTCGGCGGCGAACGCGCCCGCGGCCAGTCCGACGAGCGCGGAGGCGACCACCGGACCGAGACCGAACCGGACGCTCAGAACGTAGGTGAGGACCGCCGCGGCGACCACCGAGAGCGCGTCGATAATCTCCCCGCGGCCGAGTTCGGGCGCGTCCGGCGTCCCGAGCGCGCGGTCGCGCTCGGCCGCCACCGCGACGCCGCCCGCGAGGACCAACCCGCCTTCGAGACCGACCGTGGCGGTCGAGGCGCTCCCGGCGAACAGCGCGCGGGCGAGCAACGCGACCGGGGTTAGCGACAGGACGACGTAGCCAGCGAGACGAGTCGGCGCGTACACGCCCGCTCGTAGTCCGTCGACCCCTGTAGTGGGTTGCGATTCCCCGCCGGACTGCCGGGAGCGCGAGCGGTCGTCAAGCCCTCACGGATACGGGTGGTGGTCGCGGTCGGGCCGGAACTCGAAACCCAACTCGGCGGGCACCTCGCGGGCGCGTTCGCCGAAGAACGCCTCGCCGGTGAAAAGCGGTTGGGCCGCGGGCACCAGCGCGCGGACCGCCTCGAACCCCAACTGGTCCACGTCGCGGGTCGTCAGGCGCGCGGCGTAGGCCGGGAGGTCGGCGTCCGCGAGTCGGGCGAGAACGGCGTCGAGTTCGGTCCCGCCGGTCGGCGGGTCGGCCGGGCCGACGCTCGCGGTGGGGACCGCCGTCTCTGCGGTCACGAACTCCCGTGCCGTCTCGGGGAAGTCGGCGTACCGCCCGATTGCGCCGTCGGCGTCGGCGGCGTCGTCCTCGCCCATCGACCGGAGTTCCATCCAGTTCTGGAGGGCTTCCGCCAGCGCGGAGACCGCCGCGGCGTCGGGGTTCAGGTCGGCGTCGGACCCGACCGCGAACCGGGGCCACTCGCCGTCTCGATGCACTGCCACGGCGACCACGGGCACGTCCACGTCCTGCGTGACCAACAACGGCGTCACGTCGAGGTTTTCCGCGCGTGCGCGCGACCTGAGCGTCTCGAACCGCTCGCTCTCGACCGACAGTCCGAGGGGTTCGAAAGTCGAGTACCACGCGAGCATGGTGGCGTCGCGCTCGATTACCTCGTAGAGACCCGACAGCAGGGCTTCGACGGTCGAACTCCCGAGACCGAGACCGGTCGTGATGGACGGCTTGTACCGGACCTCCGGCGGCGGGAAGTGGACGAACTCTGCCGGGAGCGAGACCGACTCGCCGGTCCGTAGGTCCTGCCCGTCGCGCCACGCCACTTCGTCGTCGGGCGAGGGGTCGGCCCACCCCTCGGGCCGGACGAACGCCGCCGGTTCGACCGCGGAACCGAGGTCGGCCGCGCGCGCCGTCTCGAACTCCCCGACGCGGTAGACCCCCGCGGCGTAGCGTTCGAGCGCCTCGCCCAGCGCCTTCATCAGCGCCTCGTTCCAGTCGTGGGCGACTCCGGCGGCCTGTTCTGCGGCCTGCGCGTCGCTGAACTCGGAAGTGTCGGCGAGTTCGGCGAGGTAGTACGGCGCGGGGAACGACTCGGCTTCGCCGATGGTCGAGACGACGCCCACTCGCTCGTCCACGGACTGCTCGGCCCGCGAGAGCGCGCTCTCCAAGTCGGTGTCGGCGTACTCGCGGTCTATCGCCGGGCCGCCCTGCGCGCTCGGTCCGGATTCGCCGCAGACCGCGCACCCCGGCACCGGAAGCAGGGTGCGCTCGGCGTGTGGTACCTCCACGACGCCCCCGAGGACCGCCGATTCGCCGCCAGAGAGTAGGGTCGCGGCCTCGCGCCCGGCGAGCGCGCCCGCGAAGCGCGCGCTCGCCGAGTCGATTTCGGCGTCGTCCCCACCGGCGTCGCCGCCCTCGTCGTCCAGATTCGCCGCGACTCGCGTCCGGAGACACTCCCAGCAGGCGGTCCCCGGTGCGAACCCCGAGACGGCGGCGTCCACGTCGGGTATCGCGTGGCCGCCCGCGCCGCCGAGTTCGACCGCCAGCCACGGCGTTCCGGTCTCGCGCGCCGCCCGGGACGCCTCGCCGAAGGCGTCGGCGTCCGTCCCGCCCGCGACCACGGCGAAGTCGGCGGTCCCGACTCGCCGGGGGTCACACTCGACGGTCTCGGCCCGCACGTCGGCGAGCGCGGCCGTCACCGCGTCGATTGCCGGACCCGACCCGACGAGTCCGACGGTGGGTGCGTTCATGGCGCTACCGAGGGGCGCGGTTCGGAAAAAACGCTGTGCTATCGCTCCGGGGTCAGTGGGCCGAAGAAATTGTGGTTTGAGTCGTCAGTGCAGGAGACTCTGGGCCGCGCTCGCCAACTGGTCGGTGTCCGCGTTGCGCAGGTCGTCGTTGGCCAACTTGAGGCGCAGGCGCGGTCGACCCACGTCGATGGGGACCTTCTCGGTACCGATGAGACCCATGTCTTCTAGCTTCGTCTTCGTGCGCGAGAACGTCGCCTTGCTGGCGATGCCCACGTCTTCGCCCCACTTGCTGATGTCGTAGAGCAGGGCCTCGTTCTTGGCGGCCACGAGCAGGCTGATGGTAACCTCGTCGAGTCCGTCACCGTCGCCACGCGCGGTCTCCATCGACGACAGCACCTCGTCGAAGTCGTGCTGGGCGTCGGGGCTGATTTCGTCGCCGAGCGTGTCCCGGACCTGCGAGAGCGGCGGCGTGCGGAGCGAGAACTCGTCGGCCGACTCGAACTGCGCGGTGTACGAACTGTTCGCGTCCGAGACGAACTCGGCGTCGTCGGCGGTGAGACCGCCCACGCGGTCGTCCGCGGTCACGAGCGCGATGACCACTTCGTCGGTGACGAGCAGCGAGTTGCTCGGCACCTCGTCGGTGGTCCGGAGTTCGAGCGACCCCGCGGCCATGAGGTCGGCGGCGTTACTGGCGACGATGAAGTCTTCCATCACGTCTTTCAGCGTCCCCGACTGCGCGAGCATGCGCAGGGTCGGCAGGTCGCCTTCGTACTTCGTCGCGACGTTGATTAGCTCTTCGATGGCGTCCTTCGAGGGGTTGACGACGAGCATCGTATCCGGTGCCTCGTCGATGACCGTCCGAAGGATTTCGGCGATTTCTTGGTCGAGTAAATTCGATTCGGTCTCCATGTACCGACAAACGTTTTACCCCTACTTAATTTTAACGTTAGTAACGGGGGGAAATCACGGATTATCCGGAGAGAGGTCGAAGTCAGTTACACAATTCTAATCCGAGACCCAAATGGGTTTTGGGTTCCACGCCATTTTGCAACCGAATTAACATCTCCGGAGCAAAACCGAAAGAAGGAAGCGGGGTTAGAGACCGCCATACTGAATTCGAGACGCGCGTTAATAGGATTAATGACGGCTTTCCAGAGTTATTATCCTTCCCTAAATGCGTGAAAGATACGAAACAATAAAGTGGTATGGTTGTCTAACACGAATCAAGCCATGCAAGGTAATATCCGGCAGTGGTTCGTTGACAACCCGCAAGCACTGAATGCAGCGTTCGCGCTGATGCTAAGTACCTCGGTCGCGTTCGAAATCGGCATTCAGGACGCCATTGGCGCGACGAGCGGTCCTTAAGGACTAATTCGGTCAGACAGTTCTTCCGACCAGAACAAATCGCCGTCGTACACGAACGGCGATTTTGCACGTTCTAAAAATTCGAGCAGTTCAGACTGGTCGAGCGTGAAGGCCGACTCGGTTCCGTGAAGTCGCGGTTTCTCTTCCCCGTCTCGATACACCTGAAACACGCCACCGATGTTCGGCATCGAGAGGGTCCTGTACTCGACCTCGTACTGGTCGCCTCGCTCTTCTAACGTGGCG
Source organism: Halorussus caseinilyticus (assembly GCF_029338395.1). Taxonomy (NCBI): domain Archaea; kingdom Methanobacteriati; phylum Methanobacteriota; class Halobacteria; order Halobacteriales; family Haladaptataceae; genus Halorussus; species Halorussus caseinilyticus. The sequence continues at coordinate 2,007,964 of NZ_CP119809.1, read as the reverse complement.
ATTGTCGGATACCGGTTGTCACACTGGGTCAACTGGTGGCCTCCGTCGCCGACCACCGCGTAGTCTTTCCCCATCATGATGCGACGGCGCGCGAGTTGGATGGCGTGGGCGATGTCGTAGCCGTTGATGAGCAACTGGGAGAACGCCACGCCGACCTTCGCGGCCTGCTTGTTCAGGACCTTGGTGAACGTCACCGCGCCCGCGACGCTCCCCTTCTGTACGAGGTCCCTGCCCTCGTAGTAGGACCCACAGGCGTTGAGGAAGAACGTCTGGACGTTGCTCTCTTCGATGTCCGCGACGGCGAGATTACCGTCGCGGCACCGCAGGCCGTCTTTCTCGCAGTGGCCGATGTAGTGAACAAAGTCGTGGGGCGACTCGAACACGTCTGCGAGTTCGGCTTTCGCGAGATGTTCGTGAACGGTTACGTCGATAGGCAAGTGTTCGGCGCGTTCTTTGTAGATTTCGGCCACCGTCTCGTGTTCGTCGGACATCTCATCGTCGTTGAGGATGACCGTCACGTCGATGTCCCCGCCGCCCTGATTCAGGTACTTGAAACGGTTCTCGTAGGCTTCGGGAACGGCTTTGAACACGTCTATGGGCACGCCATCGGCCAACCACCCGTTGACCTGCCCCTCGTAGAGAACGGGGTCGCGCCTATCGACGGACTTCACCGGGCCGGGACCTTTCCGGGGCGCCTCCGCGACCGGTCCGGACGGTCGCAACTCCGGGGGTTTCTCGGGGGACTTTCCGCGGTAGAAGTCGTCGATGGACTTGTTCAGCAGTTCGTCTTTCTCCAAGTCGCTCGACTCGGGGAGGTAGACGAGGCTGAGCGTGTCCAGAAAGTACGAGAGCGACGTGGCGTTGTCCGGGCGGGGACTGATGTGCATGGCGAGGTGCCACTCGGGTAACTCGTCGTCGATTCGCTCGTAGGGCGCGTCTAGGTACGTCGCCAGTTGCTCGGCCGGGGTCGCCTCGTAGGTCTCTTCGGCGTCGATACCGACGGTATCCAGCATCGGCAACTCGGTCAGGTCCCAACTGTACTCGCCCGCGTTCCGGACGAGGCAGTCGAGAAAGAACACCCGGCGAAGCATGTCGGTGGCTTCGTGTTGGAACCCCGGAAGCGGGGTGAATCGGTACTCGACGTTCGCTTCGGGTGCCCGAAGCACGGGCGACCGTCGGTCTTCGACCGTCATCTCGGCCTGCAAGTAGTAGGCGAGTGGGGCCGCGACGAAGGCGTAGTCGAAGCTATCGGGAATCGCCAACTCGATGCCCACGTCGAATCGTTGCTCGCGGACCGGCGTGGGAATCTCGGTCTCGTCACCGAGTTCGATGCGCGGCGGGTGGCCCCGGAGCGTCGGGTACGACCGGTCGGGACCCGAGACTTTGTGCGACGACGAGAGATGCGTCACCGCCGTCGCCACGCCCTCGGGGGTCTTCGGGACGGTAATCGTGTCCACGGGTTCCTCGTGGTGGCTTCGGAAACCGAAGGTCACGAGCGTCGGGTCGGGAAACGAGACGTGAAGTTCGTTGTAGTCGTCGGTCTTCGAAACCGTCACCGCTCCGGAGAACCGGAGATACGTCTTCACGTTGAGACTGATGTTGAGCAGGTAGTTTTCGGCGTCGAGTTCGAGGGGTTCGGCGTCGCCAGCGTGCTTGTACTCCTCGCCGGAGTCGAGACCGGTCGCCTTCACCAACGCCGCCGGGAAGCGAATCTCGGACACGTAGCCGGACACCGTCTCGTCGAGTGGGCGTTCGATGTCGTAGCCCGCATCGACCGCCTCCCACGCGTCGGTTTCGATAGACACCTCCGTCTTGGTGCGGTCGAACACTCGCAACCCAAAATCAGTCTCGTCCCACTCAATCATGTCGGCGTTGTACAACGTGTCTCACCGGGACTTTATATTTTTGTCGCCCAGTGCCGTTCCCGCGAAAGGTAAGCTTATACTCCGGGCCGCACCGATTTTTGGTATGAAGTACGACCGCGTTCGTGACGTAGACCCGAAGGTCGCAGACGCCCTCGAAGCCGAGGTAGACCGCCAGCGCGACACGCTGGCGATGATTGCGAGCGAGAACCACGTCAGCGAGGCAGTTCTCGAAGCACAAGGGAGCGTCCTCACGAACAAGTACGCGGAGGGGTATCCGGGGTCGCGCTACTACGGCGGATGCGAACACGTCGATACGGTCGAGGAGTTGGCCATCGAGCGCGCGAAGGAACTCTGGGGGGCCGAACACGTCAACGTCCAGCCACACTCGGGCACGCAGGCGAACATGGCGGTCTACTTCGCCATGCTGGAGGCGGGCGACAAGATTCTCTCGCTCGACCTGACCCACGGCGGCCACCTCAGCCACGGCCACAGCGCCAACTTCACCGGCCAACTCTACGAGGTCGAACAGTACGAGGTGGACCCCGAGACGGGGTATCTCGACTACGAGGAGTTGCGCGACCACGCCGAGGAGTTCGAACCGGACATCATCGTCTCGGGGTACTCGGCGTATCCCCGCGAAGTCGAGTGGGAGACGATTCAGGAGGCCGCCGACGCGGTGGACGCCTACCACCTCGCAGACATGGCCCACATCACGGGTCTCGTCGCCGCGGGCGAACACCCCTCGCCGGTCGGCGTCGCCGACTTCGTGACCGGTTCGACCCACAAGACCGTCCGGGCGGGCCGCGGCGGGATAGTCCTGTGCGACGAGGAGTACGCCGACGACATCGACTCGGCCGTGATTCCGGGGATGCAGGGCGGTCCCTTGATGCACAACATCGCGGGCAAGGCGGTCGGGTTCGGCGAGGCCCTCGAACCGGAATTCGAGGAGTACGCGGCCCAGACCACCGCCAACGCCGAGGCCCTCGGCGAGAGCCTACAGGAGAACGGCTTCGGTCTCGTTTCGGGCGGCACCGACACCCACCTCGTGCTGGTTGACCTCCGGGAGTCCCACGAGGACGTGACCGGAAAAGAGGCTGAGGAAGCCCTCGAAGACGTGGGCATCGTCCTGAACGCCAACACCGTCCCCGGCGAGACTCGCTCGCCGTTCGTCACCAGCGGAATCCGGGCCGGGACGCCCGCGCTCACGACCCGCGGGTTCGACGAGGAGGACTGTCGGTACGTCGGCGACCTCATCTCGCGCGTGGTGAACAACGTGGGCGACGAGGACGTGAAGGCCGAAGTCGCAGAGGACGTACAGGAACTCTGCGAGGCCAACCCGCTGTACGAGTAAGCCGCGGTTACTACGGCGGTATCCGCTCTTACGGCGGCAGAAAGCTTATAATGACAATCTAGTATCGATTTTTCATGCCGCCATCCCGCCGCCACCTGCTCGTCGCGGCCGGTGGGTCCCTCCCGGCGCTGGCCGGATGCCTCTCGTCGTTCTCCGGCGGCGAAAAAGTCGTCCTCGACTACCAGACCCTGCTGAACCGCGACGGCGAGGTGATTCCGGAACCGACGGTGCCCTACGACCGGGTGAAACGGGTCGCGCCGCGCCGGGTCACGGTGTCGCTCACGCTGGACGAACGCGAACGCGCCTGCGTCGTTCGCGTGAAAACCCGCCAGACCGAGGTACGGCAGACGTAATGTGATGCACTATTGTGCATAAAAGCTGGTATTATTTGGAGTAAATACGCACGAACCCGAGGGTTGAAGGGGTTCGGCGTCCCTCTATCGAACGATGACAGAGGTAATCGACGGCGACGCCGTCGCCGAGCGAATCCGCGACGACCTGCGGGACGGCATCGAGACGCTGGCCGACGAGGGCGTCGAAGTCGGACTCGCCACGGTGCTGATGAGCGACGACCCCGCAAGCGAGACCTACGTCTCGATGAAGCAACGCGACTGCGAGGAGGTCGGCATCGAGGGCATCCACGTCGAAATCGACCCCGAGGCACCCGCCGAAGAACTCCACGACACCATCGCGGACCTCAACGACGACCCCGACGTTCACGGCATCCTCGTCCAGATGCCCGTCCCCGACCACGTGGACGAACGCGAGGTTCTGCGCGCAATCGACCCCGAGAAGGACGTTGACGGCTTCCACCCCGAGAACGTCGGCCGACTCGTCGCGGGCCACGCCCGCTACCGGCCCTGCACGCCCCACGGCGTGCTGAAACTGCTGGAGTCGGCGGGCGTCGAGACCGAAGGCGCGGACGTGACCATCGTCGGCCGGTCGAACATCGTCGGCAAACCGCTGGCGAACCTCCTGATGCAGAAGGCCGACGACGGCAACGCCACAGTCACGGTGTGTCACTCCCGGACCGAGGACCTCGCGGCGAAGACCCGGCAGGCCGACGTGGTTGTCGCGGCCTGCGGCGTCCCGGAACTCGTGGACGGGTCGATGCTCTCTCCGGGGACGACGGTCATCGACGTGGGCGTCAACCGCGTGGACGCCGACAACGAGAAGGGCTACGAACTCGTCGGCGACGTGGACTACGAGAGCGCGAAAGAGAAGGCCAGCGCCATCACGCCCGTCCCCGGCGGCGTCGGCCCGATGACCCGAGCGATGCTCCTCTACAACGCGGTCAAGGCCGCCGGTCGCCGAGAAGACGTGGACGTGGACCTGCCCTGAACCGAGCGTTCTCCGACCAACTCCGGCTATCTCTAACCAACCTCTAGCAAGTTAAGACACTTCTTTATATTTTTCTAGGACACTTTTACGATTCTATACCCCACCTCGACCGGCCCGGCGCGCGAGTGACGCGGCGCGTCACTCGCGTGCTTCGCGGTCCGTTCGCGCGACTTCCTCGGCCCGTTCGCGGATTCGCTCGCCTTCGCGGTGGGCCGCCCGCTGTTCGTTGTAGGCGTAGGGCGCGTATACCTCGCCGCTCCCCTCGACCTGCCGGTCTTCGGGTCGCTCGGCGAACCCGTCGGACGGCGACCGGCCGCGCGACCGGCGCTTCTGGCGGATGAGGAGCGCGACGACGGCCAGCAGGACGCCGAGTCCGGCCGCCCGGACCAGCAGGTCCGTACCGACCCGCGGGAAGAGGTCCGTACCGACGAGTCCCCACCGGACGACCAACGGCGAGAGGACGAGCAGAACGACCGCGAGTTTGGCCGCCTGTCGCAGTCGGGAGGCGGTGTCGGACGCCATACCTAGTGGGAAGTTAGCAAGAACCAAAAGCGTTGACCGAAAATTACGAGGACAGTCTTCCGGTTATCGGTCCGCGAGCGCCTGCCACGTGTCGTGGCCGACGATGCCGTCCACGGTGATACCCGCGTTCGACTGGAAGTCCTCGATAGCGCCGCGGGTCTCCGGACCGTAGTAGCCGTCTACGGCGATGTCGTAGCCCTGTCCGTACCGAAGGTGGTGTTGCGCGCCGTAGGTCGCCCACCACGGGTCGTTCTCGGCGTCCCACACGGTCACGTAGAGTTCCTCCCACGTGTTCGGGCCGACCACGCCGTCCACGGCGAGTCCGCGCGCCGACTGGAACGACTCGACGGTACTCTGGACTTCCGACCCGTAGATGCCGTCGTGGTACTGGAGGCTGTAGCCGTGTTCCTCCAGCAGGTACTGGATGGAGTAGACCGACTCGGCTTGGTCGCCGTAGGAGTAGGTCGGCCAACTGTAGGAGGTACCGCTCCCGCCGCCGTAGTCGATGTTCGATGCGAGCAGGTTCATCACGTCACGAATCTTCTCGGCCCACTGGTCGTCGGTGGCGTAGTGGACGTTCATCCCGGCGAGGTGCGCGCCCTCGTAGTACTGGGCGCCGGGCGTGAGATACAAGTCGCGGACGCGGGGCATCACGTGGCGGATGCAGTGTTCGAAGGAGTCGAAGCGCTTCGCGCCGTCGTAGGGGTCGCTGTCGTACGCGCCCCACCCGTAGATGTTGTTCTTGTCTTGGGCGATGTTGCTGGTCCCCCACGCCGACTCGTGGGCGGCGTGTGCCGCCATGTAGACGGCGTTCATGCCTTGTTCGGCCGCCACGTCCTTCCACGTGCTTCCGAGACCCACCAGCGGACAGTCGCCGCGAACTTCGAGAATCGCGTTGTCGATTTCGTCGGCGGTAACGCCGTCCTCGTAGGTTCGAAGGTCGGAGTAGATGGTGTATCGACCGGCCGCGGCCGACCCCGAGAGGGCCGCGACGCCGCCGAGACCCAGCAGTCCTGTACTCGTCGTCTTGAGGAACTTTCGTCGTGAGTAGTTCATCCTCGACCTACTCCACACCGACGCCGGATTTAGATTTTCCCTTTTTAATTTGGAATTATTTGGCCGGTTGCGTTCAGGCAAGTCGGCCGAATCGGTCGCGCGCGCTGACGAGGGCGTCGTCGTCGCCCTCCCGGAGGTATCGGCCCACGTCGCGGGCGGCGGCCACGAGCAGTTCCGCGGCGTCGGCGTCCACGTCGCCGTCGAGTGCTTGGACGCGCTTGACGTGTTCGCCGAGGGTTTCGAGCGCGTCCCGTCCGTTCGGTCCGACGGCCTCCTCGTCTGTCCAGTCGGAGAGTTCTCGGCGGTACTCGGCCACCGCGTCGGCGTAGGCGAGACCCCGAACCGGATGCATCGACTCGGGCACCTCGCCCGGAGCAGGGCGCTTGTCGGCGTCGGTCTCGGAAGCGTCCGGGTCGGTCTCGGCGTCAGCGCCGCGCAGAAGCGCGAGGAAGTACCACTCCTCGTCGTCGCTCAGGTCGAGACCCCGGCCCACCACGTCGGCGGCGTGGCGGAGTTCATGGGCCGCGAGGTAGGTGTCGTCCAAGGGTCGGAGGTTCCCGCCGCGCACGAACCCGCGCTTGCGGACGTACTCGCGTGCGGTCTCGCCCGCGCGGTCGGCGACTTCTCGGAGTGGTCGGGCGTCCACGTCTTGGCGGACCTCGGTCAGGTCGAACTCGGCCGGACTGTCGGTGTGGAGTCGGCGCTCGGAATCGACGCCGACGCTCCGGAGACTGCCGCAGTCGGGACACTCTACGCTCCCCGTCTCGTAGTAGGACCACCGCGCGCCGCAGTCGTTACACTCGCGCTGGCCGCGAACCTTCATGTCGGCGCCTTGGTCGGCGAGATACAAAATACGGTCGCTCTCGACGCTCTGACCTGCTCGCGTTTCGGCGTCGGAACGCCGCCGCGCGCTCTCGCTCGCACGCGCGAGACTGACCAGAGAGCGAGGGAGTCGGCCGAGGAGGGTGGGTCTGCGGTCCCATCGCTCTGCCACGCCGCTGGCCGGTTTCGAGCAGTAGTCACCGCGAGTAATCGGGCAGAGAAACACCGCCGACGCGACCCGAGACGCCGACGGACAGCTAAAGACCGCCGAAATTCACCTCAAAGTTTATGCTCGAAAACGACGACAGATACCGTATGGAAGAGCGTGGCAAACCGCGGCCGCTCGCGTTTCGCGTGCCGGTCTCCGACGGCTTCTGGCGCGAGTACGGCATCTCGCTCGGCCTGCTCGTGCTGGCACTGTCGGCCGTGGCGGTGGTGGCCGCACGCGACCCCGGCGACGGCGTGGTCGTCGGCGCGACGTTCGTCGGGTTGTCGGCCGGAGCGATACTCGCAGGGCTGGCGGTGTACAATGTGGTAGTGGCCGCACTCATCGCCGCGAAGCGGTGAGTCGGACGAACTACCCGGAGATTTATCATCCCGGTCGCGCTACACTGGGATGGTATGTCGAGCCACGGTCTCACCGAGCCACCCGAGGATAGAGTAAGTCGCCAGTCGGCGGCTGGTCGAGAAATTCCGCGCGGAGTCCGATAGCTGTTCTGACCCGGAGCGAGTCGCGGTAACCGTCGCGGGCGAGACCCACGAACTCACCAGAGCCGAGGCCGACCAGCTACGGCAGTCGCTCGGCGAGGCGCTGACCGAGCGCCGGGAGTTCGTCCGCACCGCCGGGACCCACCGCGAAGACGGCAGTTACGTCGTGGAACGGCGGCGCGCGGAGTCGTCGGGCCACCGGAAGGTGTTCGAGAGCTTCGCCGAACTCCGGCGACTCTACGACCGACTGCCCGGCGAGTTCACCGCCGCGGACGTACAGCAGACGGGACTGACCGGCGGGCGGCGGCACATGCTCGTCCACCACCTCGCCGAGCATCCCCACTTCGACTGCGAACTGGCGAAGCGCCAACCGTTGACCGCGCGAAAGCGAGCGAACGAGCGAGAGCGACCCGCTGGCGGGGGTGAAACCGGAGACTGACGCCGCCGGGCGAACGCTTTTCGGCCGCGCGGCCCTCGACTCGGGCATGGAACCGCGACCATCCACGTTCTCCATCGTCGCGCGCGACCCCGAGACGGAAGCGGTCGGCGTGGCGGTCCAGTCGAAGTTCGTCAGCGTCGGGTCGGTCGTCCCGTTCGCCAGCGCCGACGCCGGAGCCATCGCCACCCAGAGCTTCGCCAACGTCGCCTACGGCCCGGACGGACTCGACTACCTCCGCGAGGGGAAATCGGCCGAGGAAGTCGTGGCGGCGCTGACCGACGACGACCCCGAGGCCCCACAGCGACAGGTCGGCGTGGTCGGACAGGACGGCTCCGTCGCCGCGTTCACCGGCGAGGAGTGCTTCGAGTTCGCCGACGACCGGCAGGGCGAGACCTACACCGTGCAGGGCAACATCCTCGAAAACGAGGCCACGCTGGAGGCGATGGAAGACGCCTACGAGGCGACCGAGGGCGGCCTCCCCGAGAAACTGCTCGCGGCGCTCCACGCGGGCAACGAGGCGGGCGGCGACAAGCGCGGGGAACAGAGCGCGGCGATGTACGTCGTCAAGCCCGAGGGCGGGTACGACGGCAAGAACGACCGGTGGATAGACGTGCGCGTGGACGACCACGAGACGCCAATCGAGGAACTCGAACGGGTGTTCAAAATCTACGACGTGACCCTGCTCGAACGCGAGGAACCCGACGACCTGCGGGAACTTGACGGCGAGACGGCCGCGGAAGTCGCGGAGACGTTGGCCGAGTTGGGGTTCTACGGGACCGAGGCGCGAAGCGCCTCGGATGCGAGCGGTGAAACCGCGAGCGAACCGACCGAGACGTTCGGCGAGGACGAACGCGAGGCCCTCGAAGCGTTCCGCGGCATGAACAACTTCGAGAACCACGACCTCGCGGTCGTGGAGGACGCGCTCGCCCGCGGGTGGTCCGACGCCGACGGCGAGGGCGAAGACCGGATGGTGGACGCCATCTGGCACGGTCTCTCGCGCTCGGACCGGAAATAGAGAGATGGCTCCGAGACGCGTTTTTATCCTCTATAGCAATATTTTTCGTTGTTAGAGGATTGTAATAGTTGCTCGTCTCCCACTGGCACGCGGGCGCGGCCACGAGTGGCCGCGCCCGCGCGAGGTTTCCGGGAACGGAGCGACCGATTGCTCGCCACGGGCGAAGTGACGGGAGACGAGCGAGTGGCCCGTCACCTCCGACCACGCTCCGATGGCGAATCCCACCGGACTCATTACCCGCGAAACCAAACCGTCGTCACATGAGAGACGAGGAGGAAATTCGTGAGCAGTACGAGTTCCTGAAAGAGCAACTCGACGACGAGAACATGCGCCACGAGGGGGTCAGACAGATGTTCACGTACTACAAGCGCGCGCTCGGGTGGGTGCTGGAAGAAGAACACATATAGCTCGCCTAACAACACCGAAAATTTCGCGCTCGTGGTTCTGAAATCGGTGATGCAACCCGGTACCGGTACAAGGTTCCGGCGGCGTTAGGTTTAAGTTGTTAGGGCGTTTTGGTTCAGGTGACGCTTCGCTTGGAGGGCCGAAGCGTCAGCGGGGACCAATTCAGGGCGGCAAGCGGTTCGCGGGGCTTTTTCACCCCCGCGTTTTCCGCTTTCCTTTCCATATTCGCTTTCGAGTGTCCACAAGTTCGGTAGTCACGGCTTCGTCTCTACGGATTTCGATACTGACGAGTCGCTAGTGTGTCGCTTCTCTCGTCACCAGAGCCGCGCCTTCGTTCAAGAGTGTCGCTGGTCGCTACGTGACGAGCAGTCGGCGCACAGCGCCGACGACACCGGCAGACGTACGTTCCTGCTCACTTCGCTGTCTCCGAAAATCGAAGATTTTCGGGATGACGAGAGCGTTGCTCTCGAACCATGCGGGCGTGCGACTGCCGAGGTTCGCGTCGCGTCGCTCCGCGGACGGTCGTCTGACCGACATCTCTTCGGTTCGCTTCGCTCACCTCGGAAAGGGGTCGGTCAGACGACGGCGGTAAACGCGACCGGGCGGTCCCTTCATCCACCCTGTCGGTCGATAGGCCGTGCGCGTGGCGGTGGGAGCGTCGCCGGTCCAGACCTGTAGCCGTGGCTACGGCGTTCGGGAAGTTTCGAAACGGAGAGGTCGAAAACCGTGTCGGTCGAGCGCCGACCGAGGGCAGGCGGGCGGTCTACCAGAGGTAGCCCGGCCAGACGAACTTGAACAGCAACCAGATGAGACCCGTCAGGATGGCGGTCATCAGCACGTTCAGCACCATCCCGGCGCGCATCATGTGCTTCTGCTTGAGGTGGCCACTCCCGAAGACGATGGCGTTCGGCGGCGTGGCGACCGGAAGCGCGAACGCGAAACTCGCAGCGACGGCACCGCTGACCGCGAGGAACACCGCGGCCGCGACTTCCGTGAGACCGAGCGTCGTGGCGAAGATGCCGCCGATGCCGATGAGAATCGGGACGATGATGGCCGACGTCGCGGTGTTCGAGGTCATCTCGGTCAGCAGGATGACCAGCAGGACGACGGCCGCGACCACGAGCAGGATGGGTTGGCCCGTCAGCGACCCGAAGATGGTCTCGGCTATCCACTTGGTTGCGCCGGTCTTCTCCAGCGCGTCGGCCAGCGAGATGCCGCCGCCGAACAGCAGGATGGTTCCCCAGTCGATGTCCACGAGGTCCTCCCACTCCACCGTGTCGGCGAGCACCAGCGCCGGAATCGCGTACAGGCCGACCATCACGTAGTAGAGCAGTCCCTGATGGCTTTCGACGCCGAGGACGGTCATCCCCGGCCCGCCGAAGATGGTGGTGTACCACTGGGAGGGGAGTAGCCCCTCGAACACGAGGTCGAATCCGCCGAGGACCCACAACCCCGCGGTCGCGGTGAAGATGTACGCGACGCGGCGACCCCGCGGACCGAGGCTTCCCTCCTCGTCGAGGTACTCCCGGGCCTGCTGGCGCGCGCCGCTCACGTCCTCGATTTCGGGCGGGTAGAGGTGGAACGTCAGCAGGTACCACACCAGCGGGAGCGTGACCGCCACGATGGGCAGGCCGATGATTAGCCAGTCGGCGAACCCGATGGAGTAGTCGAGCATCGCGTTGAGTTGCGTGACGACCACCGCGTTCGGCGGCGTCCCGATGATGGTGCCGACGCCGCCCACGCTCGCGGCGTAGGCCGTGCCGAGCAACGTCGCTATCTGCATGTTCGAGAACGCCTCGGCGTCGTCGGCGTCGGCCTCCAGCACTTCTTCGCGGCCGATGACCTGCGCGAGGACGCCCAGCGCGATGGGCGTCATCATCGCAGTCGTCGCCGTGTTCGACACCCACATCGAGAGGAAGGCCGTCGCCAGCATGATGGCCAGAATCAACCGGCGCGGCGACGACCCCATCTTAGTCATCAACCAGAGCGCGATGCGCCGGTCGATGTTGTACTTCTGGAGCGCGTTGGCGAGCATGAATCCCGCGACGAACAGGAAGATGAGGTGGTCGGCGAATCCCGAGAGCGCCGGGTCGATGTCGCCGTACACGCCGAACGCGGTCAGCGCGACCGGAATCGAGAGCGCAGTCACCGCGAGCGGAACCACGCCCGTCACCCACAGCACCGCGGCGAAGAACATCGTGGCTATCGCGTACTGGCCCCTGACCGACAACCCGTCCGGCGAGGGCGCGAACGCGAGCGCCGCGGCACCGAGCGCCGCGACGAGAAATACGACGATTTTCCTGCGTTCCGTACTCATACCGAGCTGTATCATTGATACACATCGGAATGTACGAAGGTGATATTTAACGATTTTCCTCTCGGTTCAGAAACGGTAACAAACGACAGGCCATCGCCGACGAATCGTCACCCCCGAACTCAGAAGTGTTCGACGAGAACCTCGACCTGCTCGTCGGAGAGTTCGGCCGAGTAGAGTTCGAGGAGTGCCGCCCGCCGCGACCGGGAGAGACCCCGACTTCCGCTTTCGAGCATCGAGACGTGGGCCTGCATCAGGTCGTCGATTTCGCGCTCGACCGCTCGCTGGTCGTAGTCGGCCGCGGTCCGGAGGAGTCGCCACGCGAGCGGCGAGATGTCAGCGACGTCTACGGCCTCCGGGAGGTTCATCTGTCAGGTGGTGTCTCGACATCGGCGTATAAAACCCTGCGTCTCGCCGACGCTACTGGATTTCCAGCGAGGCGTCGGTCTCGCTCCCGCCGGCACCGTCCTCGTCCCACTCCAACTCGAACTCGATGCTGAGTTCACCGGGACCGCCGCTACTCGGCGTCTCGTGTTCGGCCTTCACCTCGAAGGTGGGTTGGGCGGGCGGGTCGAGCGTCACCGACTGGTCGCCCGCCGACAGCATAATCGAGTCGCCCGACTCCAGTTTCTCCGCGACGGTCCGGAGGTAGGACGCAACGTCGTTGCGATTCATCCGGCGCTCGGTTTTGAACAGCACTTCTTCTGGCATACCTACAGAGACGGGGGCCAAGCGGATAAGTTCGCCGCCTGTTCGTCCTGACGCTGACCGGAGAAATCCGTGCGTGACCCGAGACTCGCCGAGACGTACCGGGTCGTTTACACGGCGAGAGTCGGCCACGAAGGGCCGTTATCTTCATTTCCATCGCTCTCTTAATCCGTACGTTACCGATGCACGACCTGACGGGTTTCCAACGCGACCTGCTGTACGTCATCGCCGGACTTGACGAACCGCACGGACTCGCTATCAAGGACGAGCTGGAGAACTACTACGAGAAGGAGATTCACCACGGTCGGTTGTACCCGAACCTCGATACGCTGGTGGACAAGGGGTTAGTCGAGAAGGGCCAGCGTGACCGCCGGACCAACTTCTACACGCTGACCCGGCGCGGCGACCGGGAAATCGAGGCCCGGAGGGAGTGGGAGGCCCGGTACGTCGAACTGAGTGTCGAGGTCTGAGGTTCGTCCGGAGGCGTCGGTCCGGTCAGCGCCCAGTCGCGCCAGCGGTGTCCTCGCCCCCGTCCTCGGGGTCGTCGTCCGGCCCTCCGCCACCGACTTCGGTATCGACTCCGCCGTCCGTCTCTCCGGCGTCGGCCGCGTCCGCGGACCGGTCGGCGTTCCGGAAATCCTCGTTCGCTCTCGTCCTCGGTTCGGGGTCGAAGAGGTAGGTCGGGTCCACCGCCCACGGTCGGATGGGTTCGCCCGCGACCAATTCCGGCAGGACGATGCGGACGAAGTGGACGACCAACACGAGTATCATCGGTCCGAGGAAGATGCCGTACCACCCGAACAACAGCGGTCCGAAGATGTACGCCAGCATCACGAGACCGACATGGAGGTTCCGACCCGAGACGTAGGGCCGCAACACGAGGTCCGGAATCGTGTCCACGACGACGAGCGAGACGGCGAAAAACAGCGCCGGGAACCAGAGAAACGCGGGGTCGGCCATCATCGTTTCGACGCCGAGATACGCCGAGACGGGGAAGTAGACGAGTTTCATCCCGACGATGGGGATGAGACTGGCCGCGCCGGTCAGCAGGCCCAACAGCGTCGGAAACGGGACGACGAGTTCGGTGGGCGCAATCAGGTTCAGCGCGTTGTACGACGCCGCGCCGATGGTCCCCGTGAGCAGGGCGTTCAGGATGTTGCCGAAGAAGATGCTGTTGAAGTCCCTATCGACCGCCCGGACGTAGGCCTCCACGACGCCGCCCTCGTCGCCGAACTGCCGCCGGAAGAACCGCGAGAGGCGGTGGTCGTCCCGGAGCAGGTAGAACGCGATGGCAATCATCACGAACAGGTGCAACACCGCGTTGCCGATGAACCCGACGTACTCCAGCGCCGACCGCCCGACTTCGCTGACCAGCGCGGGGTCGGGATTCGCCAGCAGTTCCTCGGGACTCCGGGCCAGCGACGAGACATCGACGTAGGGTTGAATCGTCGTCTGGAGACCGTCCACGTCGGTCCTGTCGGCGATTTTGTCGAACTCCTGTAGCGCGATTGCGCCGGTGTAAGCCATCAGGAGCAGTACCGGAAGCGCCAGCGCGAACAGCGCGGTGGCGACGGCCAGACTCGGCGGCCGGACGCGTCGGCGAAGCCGCCTGTAGACCGGCCGAGTAGCGTAGTAGAGGAAGATACCGAAGACGAAGGTGCCGACGAACGAGTAGACGACGAACAGCACGGCTACGCCGAGCGCCAACCCGACCAGCCACCATCCGACTCGCGCCCGGTCGATGTCCAAACCGCCGACCATACCCATGGCACGGTGGCGCTGTGGTAAAAACGTTCGCAGTCAGACGGGTTTCCGACCGGTGAGTTCCGGGTGTCGCGTCGTCGCCGGGTCCCGTCTGGGGAGAGATATTTATACCTACATAGCCATAGTGAGAGAAGTGCCGAGTATCGTCGACTTCCTCACCAAAGTGCCGTTGGACAGCAACGTCGTCCGCATCGCCCTCGCGGGGGCGCTGGGCCTGTTCCTCGGACTGGAGCGTGAGTGGTCACACAAACCCGCCGGGATTCGGACGTTCACCCTCATCAGTCTGCTCGGCGCGGTGTTCACGCTCCTCGACCGGGACGTTCTGCTCATGCTCGGGGGTCTGCTCGTCATCGTGCAGGGCGTCCTGCTCGCGGTGCAGGGACTGACCGACGACGAGGAAGAGGGTCTCTCGCTGACGACTTCGGTGTCGATGCTGGTTTCTTTCGGCGTCGGCGCACTCGTGATGGAGGGGTTCATCCTCGTGGGCGTGACGGTGGCGGTGCTGTCGTCGCTGTTGCTCGTCCTCAAGCGCGAACTCCACAGTTTCGCGTGGGGGATGTCCCGGGAAGAACTCCGGTCGGCCGTCGAGTTCGCCATCCTCGCGTTCGTCATCTACCCCCTGCTCCCCGACGAGGAGTTGGCCTTCGGCGTCGAACCCCGCGTGGTGTGGCTGATGGTCGTCACGGTGGCGGCCATCGGCATCGTCAACTACGCCGTCGTCGAGAGCTACGGCGGTCGGGGCATCGCCGTCACCGGCTTCTTCGGCGGTCTGGCGTCCTCGACGGCGGTCGTCGGGACCATGCTCGACCACGTTCGCCAGCGCCCCGAGGCGGCCTCCTACGGCGTGGCGGCCATCCTGCTGGCGGACGCGGCGATGGCGGTCCGGAACCTCGGTATCGCGCTGGCGTTCTCGCTCGGGAGCGACAAGCCGATTCTGTACGGCGCGGTGCTTCCGCTCGGGGCGGTCATCCTCGGGAGCGTGGCGATTGCGGCCTACGCCGCCGACTGGTCCGAACACGTGGACATCGACCTCGAAAGCCCGTTCTCGCTCCGGAACGCCCTCGGATTCGGGGCCATCTTCCTGCTGGTCATCGCGGGCGGCGCGGTCGCCCAACAGCAGTTCGGGTCCGCGGGGTTCTACGTGACGGCCCTGCTGTCGGGACTCGTTTCGAGCGCCGGGGCGACTTCCTCGGCGGTCCTGCTCTACCGGGCGGGCACCATCGGCCACGGGACCGCCGTGTTCGGCATCCTGCTGGCGACTGCCTCCTCGATTACGGTGAAAGCCGCGCTGACCCTCTCCGCGCCGAACCGGAGGTTCAGCTACCGGGTCGCGGCGTGGAGCGGCGTCCTGCTCGCGGGGTCGGCAGTCGCCGCGGCGTTGGCGACAGTGTAAGTTCGACGGCGAGAGTCGAAACTGTTGCAAGTATTGCCCGAAGCGCAACAAACCAATTCAATTAAAGGGTGCCTCTCCATACCCCGTGTCATGGACCGAGATACCGTAGAGCCAGCGGTCGATGGCATGCCCGGAGAGCGTGCCCAAGAGTGGGCCGACTACCACCACCAGTTCTCCGCACCGAGTACCTACGTCTACGACTTCGTGTGGGACTTCACCGAGGAGGCGGCGGGTCCCTTCTGTACCGACGTGGACGGCAACGTCCTGATGGACTTCACCAGCCACGTCGCCGCCGCGCCGCTCGGGTACAACAATCCGAAGATTATGGAGAAGTTCGAGGAGTTCGACCTCGTGGACCCGACCAAAATCGCGGGGCAGGACTTCTACGCCGCGGGTGGCTGGCCGCCCGAGGAACCCGAACTGCCGGGTCCGACCCAACTCATGGACCGCCTGACCGACCTCACCAGCCACTACGACATGGACACCGTGTTCCTGTCTAACTCGGGCGCGGAGGCCGTCGAGAACGCCATCAAAATCTGCTACGCGCAGGGCGGCCACCGCGCGTTCACCTTCGACGGCGCGTTCCACGGCCGGACGCTCGGCGCGCTCAGCCTCAATCGCTCGAAGGTCAACCACCGGAAGGGCTACCCCGAAGTCGGCGGCGTGGTCTCGGTTCCCTACCCCTCGACGGAGGAAGCCTACCGGACGAAGTGGCTGACCGACGGACCCGGTGGCAACGTCGTCGCGGACAAACTCGACCCCGAACAGGGCGTCATCGACCCCGACGAGGTGGCCTACATCATCCTCGAACCCGTGCAGGGCGAGGGTGGCTACCGGACGCCCCACGGCGAGTTCGTCGCCGACCTCGCCGAGATTCGAGAGCGGTTCGACGTGAACGTCATTAGCGACGAGATTCAGGCCGGGATGGGACGGACCGGCGAGATGTGGGGCGTGGACCACCTCGACCTCGAACCCGACGTGATTACCTCGGCGAAGGGGCTTCGCGCGGGTGCGACCGTCGCCAACTCCGAGATGTTCCCCAAGGAGAAGGCCCGCCTCTCCTCTACGTGGGGCGCGGGCAAAATCGTGGACTCGATGCAGGGCGTGTTCACCATCGACGCCATCCACGAGTACGACCTGCTGGAGAACGTCGCGGAGCGCGGCCGTCAGATGACCGAACTCCTCGAAGACGCCGACCTCCCGAACGTCGTGGACGTGCGGGGTCGCGGCCTGATGCTCGCGGTGGAGTTCGACACGAAGGAACGCCGCGAAGCGGTCGTGAAGGCCGCCCTGAAGCGCGGCCTGCTCACCCTCGGATGCGGCTACAAGACCCTGCGCCTCCTGCCGCCGCTCGACGTGACCGCGCGCGAAATCGAACTCGGCTTCGACCTGTTCCGCGCGGCGGTCGAAGACGTGGCCTGAGCGAGTTCTGTCTCGCCTTCGCGGGTATTTTTCGGAGTTTTCGCCGGACTGTCGTCGGTGAGTCGGTGAGAGGTCTCTGGCGACGACCGCGAGAACCGGCGAGAGGTCTCTGGCAACGTCTGTGGGAATCGGCGAGAGGTCTGTGGGAATCGGCGAGAGGTCTGTGGGAATCGGCGAGAGGTCTGTGGGAATCTGCGAGACGCTAGCTTCAGTCTTGAACCCATCAAGACCGCACAGCACCGCACCGCAACCGCCACCGCACAGCACCGCGCCCCGAACCTCCCCGCGTGCGTCTGCGCTCGCGCGGAACCGCGAGCGCGAGCGCAGACGCGGCGCATCCCGTGGATTGTGAAGATTCGCGCATCCCGTGGACTGTGGGACCTCGTGCGTCCCGTGGACTGGGAGGATTCGCGCCCCGCGGTCCCGGTTCCCCGCGAGAAGATTGATAACGCCCATCGCCGATACCACGGACATGTATCAACTCAGCGACTCGCTCCGCGAGGAGTCCTCGCTGGCGGCCCGACTCCTCGGTGCGATTCGGAGTCGCGCCGCGGGCGTCCTCGGGGTCGTCGCAGTGCTGGTCGTCGTCGCGCTCCCCGACCCGCTTCCCGCCTACCCCGCGGGGGCCTACGCGCTCGTCGGGATTGCGGAGGGCGTCGGACTCGCAGTCGCGGCCGAGAACCTCGTGTGGCGGCCAGCGAAGGGGTTCGACTTCGGGCGCGCGAGCAGGCGCGTCGGCGGCGTGGCCGGGACCGCGGCGGTGTTCGTCGTCGCCATGGCCGCGCTCGGGGTCGAACTCGGCCCGCGCGACCGGGCGCTGTTGGCCGGGTTCCTGCTGTCGGGACCGGGTGCGATAGCCGCTATCGACTACCTCAAGGCGCGAGCGCAGGCCGACCTGCTCGCGGGCGACTCCGCGGCCGACTGCGGATGAGGTTCGAGACGAGTCGGCAGTCCATCGGCGCGTCAGCATCCCCGCCAACGTGAGCTTTTAGTCCGCCCGCCGTCTTCCGACACGATATGAGTCAACTCGCGGCACAGTCCCCCGACGTGCGGCGCTTCGAGGCGACCGTAGCGGACGTGGACGGCCGAGCGGTCGTGTTGGACGAGACGTACTTCTACGCCGAGAGCGGCGGCCAACCCGCCGACCGGGGCACCCTCGGCGGCGTCACGGTCGAGAACGTACAGAAGCGCGACGGCCGGACCGTCCACCACCTCGCGGCCGAACCGGACTTCGCGGCGGGCGAGAGCGTCACGGCCGAAATCGACGACGACTTCCGGACCTACTGCATGCGCGCCCACTCCGCCAGCCACGTTCTCTACGGCGCGGGCCGCAAGATTCTGGACGAGTTGGGCTACGGCGGGTTCGACATCGGCGAGCGGAAGGTCCGGGTGGACTTCACCACCGCGACCGACATCACCGACGAGACGCTGGCGGAACTGGAGCGCCTGACCAACCGCGCGGTGTGGGACTCGCTGGACGTGTCGTGGGAGGAGGTGCCCGAAGCGGAGGCCCGAGAGCGCGAGGAAGTCGCGTTCAACACCAAAACCGAGGAGGGCGTGATGAGCGAGTCGGACGCCGTGCGCGTCGTCACCGTCGCCGACTGGGACTGGGCGGCCTGCGGGGGCACCCACGTCTCGAACACGAGCGAAATCGGTCCCGTCACGGTCCTCGGCCGGTCGAACCCCGGCGAGGGCCTGACCCGCGTGGAGTTCGCCGTCGGGCCGACGGCCATCCGGCGGCGCGCCGCGGACGTGCGCGCCGCGCGGGAGGCCGCCACGACCCTCGACGTGGGCGTCTCGGAACTCCCCGAGGCCGCCCAGCGAGTCAGCGAGCAGGTCGAGACGCTGGAGGCCGACCTGAACGACGCGAAAGAGGAAGTCCTGAACGCGCGACTCGCCGAACTCCGCGAGGACCCCCTCGAACGCGACGGCGGCGAGTGGCTAGTCGGCACGGTGTCGGGGTTCGGCCCGAACGAAGTCGCGGACCGCGCCCGCGAACTCGCCGGTGACGCGGCCGACGCGGTGGTCCTCTCGGGCGAGGACGGCGCGACGTTCGTGGTTGCCGCGACCGGCGGGAGTCCGGACGCGGGCGACGTGGTTGACGACGTGACCGACGCCTTCGGCGGCGGTGGCGGCGGCAGTCCGACGTTCGCGCAGGGCGGCGGGTTGGACGCGAGTCCGGAGGAAGTCGTCGCCTTCCTCCGCAAGTGAGAAAGACAACTATAGATTGCTTTTAGAATTATCTTATTTGTCTAAAGAAAGGTGGGAATAGCCGTCAACCGCGGTATGGGCGGCGTCTGCGCTCGCTTCGCTCGCGCAGACCCGACAGACGCCGGCCGTCCGCCGAGTCGTCGGGGACGACGCGGCTTCCCGGTCGCGCTCGTCGCCACGTTCCGGTCCGAGGGTCCTCGGGCCGCCTCGTACCTCTGGAAGAGAACGACCCCGCCGTCCCGTAAAAACCGTGACCACATGAAGACTTATTCCACTAGATTCACTATCAGTCTTATGAGCGAGCGGGCAGAGGCCTCCGACGCCGACTTCTGGGGAGACGCCGACGAGACGGAGGCGCTTCAGCACTACCGGACTCTTCTGAACGCGGTAGACGACGGCATCTACCGTCTCGACGCCGACGGGCGGTTCGTCGCCGTCAACGAGGTCCTCGTCGAGTTGTCGGGCTACCGGCGCGACGAACTGGTCGGCGAACACGTCTCGGTCCTTCTCGACGCCGACGACTGTACCACCATCGAACGCGAGATAGAGCGGCGTCTCGGAAGCGGCGGCGACCGGCTGAGTACGTTCGAGTTCCCCGTCCAGACCGCCGACGGCGAGCGGGTTCCCTGCGAACTGCGGTTGAACCTCCTCGTGGAGGACGACTCGTTTCGGGGGACGGTCGGAGTACTGCGCGACGTTTCCGAACGCAAGCGGACCGAACGGGAACTCGGCGAGCGCGAGCGACAACTCGAACGCGCCCGCGACCTGACCGACGAAATCCTCGAATCGAGTCCCGTCGGCGTCGTCGTCATCGACGCCGACGGGACGGTCACGCGGACGAACGAACGGGCCAGAGAGATACTCGGCGTCTCCGAGAGCGAGCGAGAGACCTACTCGGCCTCCGACAGACCCACCTACGACGAACGGGGTCGGCCGGTTCCGGTCGAGGAACACCCCTTCGCGCGGGCGCTGGAGACGGGCGAACCCGTCTACGACCGGGTGTTACAGGTCGAACACCCCGGCGGCGAACGCCGATGGCTGTCGGTCAACGCCGAACCAATCCTGACCGGCGACGGCGAAATCGACCGAGTGGTGACGACCGGCGAGGACGTGACCGACATCAAGCGCCGCGAGCGCGAACTGGAGAGCGAACTCAGCGAGGTGTTCGGACGCGTCACCGACGCCTTCTACGCGCTTGACTCCGAGTGGCGGTTCACTCACGTCAACGACCGCGCCGAGGAGCTAATCGACTCCCGTGGCGAGGGACTCGTCGGCGAGTGCTTCTGGGAGGTGTTCGAGTGGGCCGCCGACTCGAAACTCGGCGAGCAGTACCGGACCGCGATGGAGACCCAAGAGCCGACTTCCTTCGAGTTCCATCACCCCGAACCGGGCGAACTATGGTACGAAGTCCGCGCCTACCCCTCCGAGACGGGGCTGTCGGTGTACTTTCAGGACGTGACCGAGCGCAAGCGCCGCGAGCGCGCACTCGAAGAGAGCGAGCATCGCTACCGGACGCTCGTGGAGAACTTCCCGAACGGTGCCGTGGCGCTGGTGGACGAGGACCTCCGGTACGTCACCTTCGGCGGCGAACCCATCGTAGACGACGCCACGGTCGAGGGGTTGGAAGCCGAGCGCGTCCGCGACGCCCTCCCGACGGAGTTGGCCGACGAACTCGTGCCGCGCTACGAGTCCGCACTCGACGGCGAGCGGAGTTCGTTCGAGACCGAGGTCGGCGACGACGTGTTTCAGATTCACTTCGTCCCGGTCCGGGACGACGGCGGCGAAGTCTTCGCGGCGCTCGGGATGTCCCAGAACGTCACCGACCATCGGGAGAACCAGCGGAAACTCGAAGAGAGCGAGCGCCGCTACCGGACTCTCGCCGAGAACTTCCCGAACGGCATCGTGACGCTGTTCGACCACGACTTGGAGTACACGCTCGCGGCGGGCCAAGCGTTCGACGAGTTCCCCGTCGAACCGGAGGACGTGGAAGGGAAGTCGTTCCGCGAGGTGTGGGGCGACGAGGCCGCCGACACGCTCGAACCCGCGTTCGAAGCAACGTTAGACGGCGAACAGCGGTCGGTCGAAGTGGAGTACGCGGGACGAGATTGGCTGGTCCACGCGGTTCCCATCACCGACGAACGCGGAGACGTGTTCGCCGGGATGACCATGGCCCAAGACATCACCGAGCGCAAAGAACACGAGCAGTACCTCCGCGACGCCAAGTCGCAACTGGAGGCCGCGACCGAGGCCGGAGCGGTCGGGACGTGGGAGTGGCACATTCGAGAAGACGAGTTCGTCACGGGTGCCTCGTTCGCGCAGGTGTTCGGCGTGTCCCCCGAAGCGGCCCGCGATGGCGTCTCGCTAGACCGGTTCGTCTCGGCAGTCCACGAGGACGACCGCGAGCGAGTCGAGCGGAAGATAGCGGAGGCCGTCGACTCCGGCGGCGAGTACACCGAGGAGTACCGCGTCTGGAACGACGACGGCGAGTTACGGTGGGTCGTGGCCCGCGGACACGTCGAGTGCGACGAGGACGGGAACCCCGTCAAGTTCCCCGGTGCGCTGGCCGACATCACCGAACGAAAGCGGGCCGAGCGGGAACTCGAAGAACACAGAAAGCAACTCGAAACCCTCTTCGAGGTCCTCCCTGTCGGCGTTCTGGTCGCGGACCGCGACGGCCGACTCGTGGAAGCCAACGAAGCCGCGAGGGACATCTGGGGCGAAGAGTTGTTCGACGCCGAGAGCGTCACCGACTACGACCGGTTTCGCGGGTGGTGGGCCGACACCGGCGAACCCGTCGGTCCCGAAGAGTGGACCCTCGCGCGCGTCCTCGACGGCGAGGAGGTCACAGAGCCGGACATCTACGAAATCGAGACGGCCAGCGGGGAGCGCCGGACCGTCATGGTTCACGGGATGCCGGTCCGGGACTCGACCGGCGAGGTCACGCGCGCCGTCGCCACGATAACGGACATCACCGACCGCCGGGAGTACCAGCGCCAACTCGAAGAGTCCGAGCGCCGCTACCGAACTCTCGCCGAGAACTTCCCGAACGGTGCGGTCGGCGCGTACGACACGGACCTCCGGTACACGCTGACGCAGGGTGCCGCGCTGGGTAACGGACTTCCCGGCAGGGAGGCGCTCGAAGGCAACACCGTGAGCGAGGTGTTCCCTCCGGACACCGCGGCGGAACTCGAATCCCTGTTCGGGGGCGCAGTCGAGGACGGCGAGACCGATAGCATCACCATCGACTTCGGCGGCCGAACGTGGCAGTTGTGGGCGGCACCGCTCCGAGACGCGAGCGGCGACATCTTCGGCGGACTGAGTTTCACGCAGGACATCACCGAACAGGTCGACCGCGAGCAGAAACTCGAAGAGACCGTCGCGAAACTCGAAGAGTCGAACGAGCGACTCGAAAGCTTCGCCAGCATGCTCGCCCACGAACTCCGCAACCCCGTCACCATCGGCCAGATTTACGCTCAGCAACTCTCCGACGAGTCGGACCCGGAGGCGGTCGGCTACGTCACGGAGGCGTTCGACCGCATCGAGAACATGATAGACGTGATGCTGATTCTGACGCGGGGCCGGGAGGCGGTCGGCGAGAACAGTTCGCTCTCCCTTTCGGCCGTCGCGCGGGACGCGTGGGGGGGCGTGGACGCGCCCGACGCGAGACTCGAAGTCGAAGTCGATGCGGTCGTGGAAGCCGACGAGACGTACGTCCGCCACCTCTTCCGGAACCTGTTCGAGAACGCGGTCCAACACGGCGGTTGCGACGTGGCCGTCCGAGTTGGAGAGCTACCGGGCGGGTTCTACGTGGCAGACGACGGGTGCGGTATCCCGGCGGACGACCGGAACGCCGTGTTCGAGGCGGGATTCACCACCGCGGCCAGCGAGGGAGGAACCGGACTCGGACTGGCGTTCGTCGGCGAACTCGCCGAGGTGTACGACTGGTCGTACCGGGTCGTCGAGAGCGACGGCGGCGGGGCGCGCTTCGAGTTCCGGAACGTCGTTCCGTCCCCCGAGGGGTGACCGACGAGTAGCGTTCGGGACCCCCGCCGAGAACAGGCAACTTTTTCCACGCACTCCCCGACACGTCAGATATGAACCTCTCCGACGAGCAACGGGCCATCCGCGACGTGGTACGGGAGTTCGCAGTCGAGGAGATACGCCCGACCGCGGCCGAGTGCGACGAAGACCAGACGTTCCCCGAGGAAGTGTGGGATGGACTCGCCGACCTCGAAGTCACCGGCATGACCGTCCCCGAGGAGTACGGCGGACTCGACGTGGACCGACTCACCTACAGTCTGGTCAACGAGGAAGTCGCCTACGGGATGCTCTCGGTGGCGACTGCCCTCTCGGTCCACAGCCTCGCCACCTCCTGCATCGCGGAGTTCGGCGACGAGGACCAGAAAGAGCGGTGGCTTCCGGACATGACCGAGGGCCGCCCCGTGGGAGCGTTCGCGCTCTCGGAACCGCAGGCCGGGTCGAACCCCGCCGAGATGACCACCGAGGCGCGCAGGGAGGGCGACGAGTACGTCATCGACGGCAAGAAGCAGTGGATAACCAACGGCCAGCGCGCGGGCGTCGTCGTCCTGTTCGCCAAGACCGACCGCGAGGACCCTCGGTCCGTGACCCAGTTCGTCGTCCCGAAGGACGCCGATGGCTTGGAGGTCGGCAAGAAGGAAGACAAGTTGGGGCTTCGCGCGAGCGACACCACCTCGCTGATTTTCGACGACGTTCGCATCCCCGCGGAGAACCGCCTCACCGAGGAAGGGAAGGGTCTCTCGGCGGCGTTCCACATCCTGACCGGCGGGCGCATCGGCATCGCCAGCCAGTCGGTCGGACTGGCCCAGTCCGCGCTCGACGAGGCCGTCGCGTACGCACAGGACCGCGAGCAGTTCGACAAGCCCATCGCCGACATCCAGACCATCCGGCACAAGTTGGCCGACATGAAGACCCAACTGGAGGCCGCCCGCTTGCTGACGCGGGACGCCGCACGCCGCGAGGACCGCGGCGAGAACGTCGAGATGGCCGCGAGCATGGCGAAGTACTTCGCGAGCGAGGCCGCGGTGGACGTGACCAACGAGGCGGTCCAGATTCACGGCGGCTACGGCTACACCACCGACTTCGACGTGGAACGTCTCTACCGGGACTCGAAGATTACGACCATCTACGAGGGCACCTCCGAGATTCAGAAGAAGGTTATCGCCCGAAAGCTGTTGGAGTAGCGCCGAAGACGGCGCAGAGACCCATCTGGCGCGACCGACACGCCTTTTTCCGCGCTGGACCTACCGCGGAACGTGACCCGAGACGACGCGAGCGAAGTCGAGGCGGTCGTCTACGACTTGGACGGCACGCTGGTCCGCCTCGCCGTGGACTGGGAGGACGTGGAGCGACGACTGACCGAGTTGCTGGAGCGAGAGGGCGTGAACGCCGACCCGCTGAGCGCGTGGTCGTTGCTGGACGCCGCCGAGGACGCGGGAGTCGGCGACGAGGCCGACGAACTCGTCGCCGCGGCCGAGCGCGAGGGTGCCCGCGCGTCCGAGCGCCTGCCGCTGGCCGACGAACTCCTCGCTCGGGAGATTCCGGTGGGTGTCTGCTCGCTCAACCACGAGAGAGCGGTCCGCATCGCGCTCGACGCCCACGAACTCGCTGAGAGCGTCGAGAGCGTGGTCGGCCGGGGCACCGTCCCCGAGCGCAAACCGCACCCCCGCGCCCTGCTCGCGGCCGTCGAGCAGTTGGGCGTCGAACCCGAGCGCGTCCTGTTCGTCGGCGACTCGGCGAGCGACGAGGAGACCGCCGAGCGCGCCGGGACGAAGTTCGAGCGGGTCGAGTGAGGGGGGTCGAGCGATAGCCGCGGGCGCTCGGCCCGACAGACCACCGGAAACGGCCGGTGAACCAGACCGCGGTTTGGGTGGACGAAAGGGGCCGCCCGCTCGCGTTCAGTTCAGTCGTCTCAGCGACCCCTATCCGAGCGAGCGAAGCGAGCGAGGATATGTCGCTGAGCGGCCGTCTGCGGAGCGAAGCGACGCAGACCTCGGAAGTCGCACGCCCGCGCAACGCAGTGAGCAGGAACGTCTTCCGGTGGCGAGCGGGCGGGGGCTTTCTGAGACTTCTCGTCGGCGGTTCTGGCGGTTGGTGTCGCCTATTCAATGACGTAGAGCAGGCGGAGGCTTCCGAGGAAGACACCCCGTCTCCGTCGCCGGAAAACGATTTCGAGACGCTTACTCCTGATTCCGCTTGGCGTACAGAAACACGCCCACGGCCACGACGAACCACACCAGCGCCCCCACACGGACGGCGAACGACACCCGCGCCCCCCACGTCGGGAGCGAGACGCCCACGGCCAACGCGACGAGGGCGACGAGGGGCGCACCGGCGACGATGGTGACGACGAAGGTGGTCTGCATCACCCACCCGTAATCGACGCCCTCGGGGTCGTGAGTCTCGACTGGTTCGGGCACGTCCGAAAGGCGGGACGCTCGGGGCTTAAACGTTGCAGTCTCGGCCGGAATCTATCACGAACGAACGGAATCGAATACGTTTAACCGAGGGATGGAGAGTTCTCGATATGGCGACGACCGTTCAAGACCTCGCGGAGATGGCGGGAGACGAGGAGATTACGATGCTGACGGCGTACGACGCGCCGACCGCGGCAATCGTGGACGAGGGGGGCGTGGACCTCGTGCTGGTGGGCGACAGCATGGGGAACGCGGTGTTGGGTTACGACTCGACGCTCCCCGTGACCGTCGAGGAGACCCGGAGTCGGACCGCGGCGGTCGCGCGAGCGACCGACGACGCGATGGTGGTCGCGGACATGCCGTTTCTGAGCTACGGGGTAGACGAGAGCGAGGCAATCGAACACTGCGGGCGGATGCTCAAGGAGGCCGACGCCAACGCCGTGAAGTTAGAGAGCGGCCCCCACACCGTGGAGTTGACCGAGCGACTGGTGGAGTTGGGCATCCCGGTGATGGCCCACCTCGGCCTGACGCCCCAGCGAGTCAACCAACTCGGGGGCTACTTCCGGCAGGGAACCGACGAGGAGAGCGCCGGAGAGATGCTGGAACTGGCGAAGGCCCACGAGGAGGCAGGTGCCTTCTCGCTGGTGCTGGAACACGTCCCGTCGAACGTCGCGGCCCAGATTACCGACGCCATCGACATCCCGACCATCGGCATCGGCGCGGGACCGGACACCGACGGGCAGGTCCTCGTTCTGAACGACGTGTTCGGCATGAGCGAGCGGAGTCCGTCGTTCTCCGAGCAGTTCGGCGACGTGAGAAGCGAGATGGAGCGAGCGGTCGAAGGGTTCCGCGAGGCCGTCGAGTCCGGGGAGTTCCCGGCCGAGGAACACAGCTACGAGGAAGCCGAAATCGACGACATCTACTGAGTCGGCGCGTCCGCGCCGTCGAACAGCACCGCCGCGAGGACCGCACCGCCGACGCCCGCCATCGCCTCGCCGGGCGTGAGAAATCCGGACGGACGCGCCGGAGCGACCAGAAGCAGGACGCCGACGGCGGTGGCAACGGTTCCGGCCCCGAGCAGTTTCGCCAGCGCGTGCGGTCCCGAGAGTCGGTCGGCGAGCAGTTCGTAGACGCCCAGCGTCGTGAACCCCGCGACCCCGGCGACGACCGCGGGCCAGTAGGCGGGCGGCGACGAGACGGCCGCGAAGAGGTCCGTCGTCGCGTCTATCGCCGGGACGACCAGATTGACCACCGCGGTCGTCACCGCGGCGAGTAGCGCGAGAAAGCCGTCGGCCGACAGCGACGACCCCGGCGGGAGCAGGCCGACGAAACTCCGGTAAGCGACCACCGACCCGACCAACGGAAGCGCCACGGTCACCGGCGTCACCCCGTCGGTGTACACCGTCGCGGCCATGCCGTGCCCGAGGAACGCCACGCCGAGGGCGAACAGCGCCAGCGCGTAGGCGTAGCGCTCGTGTCTCGCGTAGTTCATATCACCTCGCGCTCACGCTGGGGCAATGAAGGTTCCGTCGTGGCTTTGAAAAGGTATAGATTGCTTTGAGCAGTTTTTCTGTTTCTTTTAGCAATGTAAAGTTAGTTTTGTCGCGGGGTCGAGGCGGGACCGCACGGCACCGTACAGCACCGCTCTGCACCGCAGACGGAGCGACGATTCGCGGAAACTAGCTTCAGGTTTGCGCCAATCAGGGCCACAACCGCACCGCGAACACGAGAAGTCGGTGAAGGCTAGCTTCAGGCTTGAACCAATCATACCGCACCGCACAGCACCGCGACGGCCACGTCCTCCCCAACCGACTCCCTCGTTCCCTTCGGTCACTCGGTCGTCCACCGTCGGAAGCGAGTTCCGACGAGCCTGCGCTCACGTTCGTTCGCGCAGACCTCGCGCGGGCGCGGCGCACGAGAGCGCCGCGCCCTCGCGCGCCGGGTGTCGGTGGTGGTTCGGTCGGGTGTCGGTGGTGGTTCGGTCGGGTGTCGGTGGTGGTTCGGTCGGGTGATGTCGGTGGTGGTTCGGTCGTCGCCGACACCGGTTCAGACGCCCGTCTCGTCCAGAAAGTCCACGATTGCGGCGTTGAACCCCTCCGGTTCCTCCAGCATGGCGAGGTGGGCCGCGCCGAGGACCTCCCGGTAGCGTCCGTCGGGAACCGCCTCGGCCAACTGCTCGTGGTACTCCGGCGGCGTCAGGTGGTCGTATTCGCCGACGAGAGCGAGCGTCGGCACGCCAACGTCGCCGAGTCGGTCCCGAACGTCGAAGACGTGGCAGGTCTCGAAGTCCCGGCGAGTGACGCGCTGGCCGACCGCCCGCATCGTCTCGGTCGAGAGTTGGACGTACCGCGAGTCGGCGTCGTGAAAGAGGCGGTCCGGGCCGTGGAGGAACTCGACCGCGCGCTCGAAGTCCGATTCGAGCCATCCCCGGAGGTCGTCCAGTACGGGAAGTTTCGCGCCCGTTCCCGCGAGGACGAGGGCCTCGAAGTCGTGGTCGCGTTCGATGGCGACGTGGAGCGCAATCGCGCCGCCGAGCGAGTTGCCGACCAGCACGTCCGCGTCCGTCTCGTCGGCGACCGCCAACACGTCGTCGGCGTAGGCCGAGATAGTCTCCCAACCGGGGTCGGCCTCGAAGTCCTCGGAGTCACCGTGCCCGCTCAGGTCGAGTGCGACGACCGGCCGCCGACTCGCCAGTCGGCCGAGTTGGGACTTCCAGACTTCGTGCGTGCCGCCCGACCCGTGGACCGCGAGTAGTGGTGACCCCTCGCCGCCGCGGTCGGCGGCTCGATAGGCCGTGGTCCGTCCGTGGTGCGTGACCCGTTGCATGCCGAGACAAACGTGTGCGCGAGACAAAAACCTCCGGTCGCGCCACGGTCCGAACCGCAATTCAGCTTGTCCTGAGGAACCCCGACGCCATACCGCGATTTTCAGGAGAAAGATTTAAGTACTAGAAACACTAACCTGTAGTTAGCACCAAAATGTCACTGAAACACATCGCCGACCGCGACGACGTGTTCGCCCGCCGATACGTCTACGACGACGAGGAGGTCCTCGTGGCCGACCTCGGCGTCGGAAACGACGCTACCGTGGACGTTCTGGACGACGCCGCCATCGTCGTCTTCGAGGACGACGACGAGGCGCGCCAAATCGAACTCCAACTGCCCGAAAGCGGGGCGGAAGCGTTTATCACCAACGGCGTCCTCACTATCGAGGTGGGACTATGAAGCTAACTGTCAAGCCGTTGAAACAGAAGGACGCCGGTCGCGGACTGGCCGCCATCGACCGCCAGTCGATGCACGACCTCGGCGTCGAAAACGGCGACTACATCGTCATCGAGGGGAAGAATCAGGGTCGGGCAGTCGCTCGCGTCTGGCCGGGCTACCCCGAAGACGAGGGCCGGGGGGTCGTCCGCATCGACGGACAACTGCGACAGGAGGCGAGCGTCGGAATCGACGACAAAGTTACCATCGAGAAGGCCGACGTGAAGCCCGCGAACTCCGTCACCATCGCGCTCCCGCAGAACCTCCAGATTCGGGGCGACATCACCCCGCACGTCCGGGACAAACTCAGCGGACAGGCCATCACGCAGGGCCAGAACGTCCCGTTCGGATTCGGGTTGATGGGGATGGGTTCGGGTCAGTCCATCCCGCTGAAGGTCGCCAGCACCGACCCCGAGGGAACGGTGGTCGTGACCGACTCGACCAACATCAACATCAGCGAACGCGCCGCCGAGGAAATCGCGCAGGGCGGCGCTGGCGGCGAGGGCACGCCCAGCGTGACCTACGAGGACATCGGCGGACTCGAAAGCGAACTCGAACAGGTTCGGGAGATGATAGAGTTGCCGATGCGCCACCCCGAACTGTTCAGTCGTCTCGGCATCGACCCGCCGAAGGGCGTCCTGCTCCACGGCCCGCCGGGGACCGGCAAGACCCTGATGGCGAAGGCCGTCGCCAACGAAATCGACGCCCACTTCCAGACCATCTCGGGTCCCGAAATCATGTCGAAGTACTACGGGGAGTCCGAGGAGAAACTCCGTGAGGTGTTCGAGGAGGCCGAGCAGAACGCTCCGGCAATCATCTTCATCGACGAGTTGGACTCCATCGCGCCCAAGCGCGAGGAGGCCGGTGGTGACGTGGAACGCCGCGTCGTCGCGCAACTCCTCTCGCTGATGGACGGTCTCGAATCCCGCGGCGAGGTCACGGTCATCGCGGCGACCAACCGCGTGGACGCCGTGGACCAAGCCCTGCGTCGGCCGGGACGGTTCGACCGCGAAATCGAAATCGGCGTGCCGGACCGCGAGGGCCGCCTCGAAATCATGCAGGTCCACACCCGCGGGATGCCCCTCGCGGACGGCGTGGACTTAGAGGAGTACGCCGACAACACCCACGGCTTCGTCGGCGCTGACCTCGAAAATCTGGCGAAAGAGGGCGCGATGAACGCCCTCCGGCGTATCCGGCCCGAAATCGACCTCGAATCCGAGGAGATTCCGGCCGACGTGCTGGAGTCGCTGAAAGTCACCGAGAAGGACTTCAAAGAGGCGCTGAAGGGCATCGAACCCTCGGCGCTCCGCGAGGTGTTCGTGGAAGTCCCCGACGTGACGTGGCAGGATGTCGGCGGACTCGAAGACACCAAAGAGCGCCTCCGGGAGACCATCCAGTGGCCGCTTGACTACCCCGAGGTGTTCGAGGCCCTCGACATGCAGGCCGCCAAGGGCGTGCTGATGTACGGCCCGCCGGGGACCGGCAAGACCCTGATGGCGAAGGCCGTCGCCAACGAGAGCGACAGCAACTTCATCTCGATTAAGGGGCCGGAACTCCTGTCGAAGTGGGTCGGCGAGTCCGAGAAGGGCGTCCGCGAGGTGTTCAGCAAGGCCCGCGAGAACGCCCCGACGGTGGTGTTCTTCGACGAGATAGACTCCATCGCCACCGAACGCGGGAGCGGACAGGGCGGCGGGTCGCAGGTCAGCGAACGGGTCGTCTCCCAACTGCTGACCGAACTCGACGGTCTGGAAGAACTCGAAGATGTCGTGGTCATCGCCACCTCGAACCGGCCCGACCTCATCGACTCGGCGCTCCTGCGCCCCGGTCGGTTGGACCGCCACGTCCACGTGCCGGTGCCCGACGAGGACGCCCGCCGCGCAATCTTCGAGGTCCACACCCGGAACAAGCCGGTCGCCGACGACGTTGACCTCAACTGGTTGGCGGGCGAGACTGGAGGCTACGTCGGCGCGGACATCGAAGCAGTCACCCGCGAAGCGTCGATGGCGGCCTCTCGGGAGTTCATCCAGAGCGTGGACCCCGAGGAAATCGGCGAGAGCGTCGGTAACGTCCGCATCGGCAAGGAACACTTCGAGCAAGCACTCGACGAAGTGACGCCCAGCGTCACCGAGGAGACCAAGGAACGCTACGAGGAAATCGAAGAGCAGTTCGACACGGCCGAACCCGAGACCGGCGAGGACCAACTGGGTCGGACCTTCCAATGAAAAACGCGTCGTCACCCTCGGCCACGCGCCTGCGGCGCGTGACTTCGAGGATTCCTCGGTCCGCTCGCTCGGTCGCTTCGCTCCCTCACTCGCGGTGGATTGCGGTATCCTCCCGCGGCTTGCGGTACGCTCCCGCGGACGGACCCGCCGAGCCAAGCGCGTCGGTTGCTGATTTTTCGGTTCGTCAGTCCAGAATCGCCGAGAAACCCCACAGGTCCCCCTCGAAGTAGCTGTGACTCTCGAAGCGGTACTCGCCCGACAGCGGACACAGCGCGTCGCCCGCGGGGGCCGCGAGCAGGGCGTAGGTCTCCGCCGGCGTCTCGCCGGGCGCGAGTCGTCGCGGGGCCGAACAGCCAGCGAGCGCGAGCGAGAGCGTCGTTCCGGCGGTTCGGAGGACGCGGCGACGGCGACGGGAACGCTCGGGCGGCATCTCAGGCCCCCGGAACCAACCCCGTCACGTCCAGCGTCTCCAAGACCATCCAGACGATGAAGACGCCGTAGAAGGCGAGCAGAGCGTATGACTCACCCGTCGAGAGCGCAAGTTCCGTCCGGAGGAAGCCGAAGACGACCATCGTGGCGAGGGTCAGAAAGCCCATCATCGGGACCGCGACGGCGAAGTCGATGGGCGCGGTTCCGGCGACGAGGATGCCCGCCGGAACCGCCACCAGCAGGTCGAAGACGTTGCTCCCGAGGACGTTGGCGAGACTCGTCACGCCCTCGTCGTCTCTGGCGGCCCGGACGCTGACGAGCGTGTCCGGGAGACTGGTTCCGGCGGCGATGACGGTCAGTCCCCAGACGAAACTCGGCGTGTCGAACACCTCGCCGAACCCGAGGGCCGCGTGGACCAGACCCTCGACTGCGCCAGCGATGAGGACGAGGCTGACCGCGAGAAACGCCCACTCCTTCAGGGGTTCTACGTCGCCGGGCGCGGCCTCGGCGTCGTGGTCCATCGTGTCCTGATACTGGGTGAACACGTAGACGGCGTAGAAGCCCACCGGAATCAGCGCGAGTCGGCGGGTGACGGACCCGCCGAGTCGCATCCCCTCGACGGGGTTGTAGATGACCGCCAGCGCGAAGGTGATGACCAACACCGACACCGAAATCATGTAGAACTGGGCTTCCTTGTACACCAGCGTCCGGTCGGCCTCCACGCCGTCGCCGAGGATGCCCGACAGCGCGGGGATGACCAGCAGGTTGAAGATTGCCGACCCGACGATGGCGCTCACGCCGAGGTCGAACTCGCCGTGAATCCACGTCGAGATGACCGCGCTCGACAGTTCCGGGAAACTCGACCCCACCGCGACGACGACTGCGCCCTGCACGACGGCGGGCAGACCGTAGTAGACCGAGAGATTCTCGGCCGCGCGTTCGAGCAGTCCGCTGGCTTTCCAGATAACCGCGGTTGCGACCACTGCGACGACCGCGTACTCCAGAATCGGCGTAACCATTCGGGTAGGTGGTGTCGCCCGCCGGACTTAAATCGGCAGGGGAACGCTTCCGCGAAGCGCGGTCCGGTTTTGACAAAGGCGAGCATATATCTAACACGAGTATACATTTACGAAAGCAATATTTCCGATGCCGAAAGCAACCGATACGCGTCTTCGACGGTCGCGGAAAAACACCGCCCTACTCCAGTCGCTCGGCCGCGCCGCGTTCCACGAGGGGTTCGGCGTTCGCCTCGGGGAGGGTCACTACGTCCTCGCTCGCCAGTTCGTAGGTGCGCTCGTCCACGCCGAAGATTTCGCCCACGTCGTCGGTGAGACGGACCGTCGTGCGCTCGTCCAGTCCCGCCAGCGGGTCGTCGTCGTCAGCGCCCGAGTCCGGTGCTGACGCCGCGCCAGCGGATGACCGCTCGTCGGCGGGCGACTCCCCATTCGCCGGGCCTGCCGTCGCTCCGGGGTCGGGTCCGTCCGCGATGGCGGCCGCTTCCGCGGCCGCCGGACGCTCGCCGTCGCCGTCCGACCCGCCCGAGGGCGTCGAACCGACCGTCGCGTCGGACCTCGCGTCCGTCGCCTCGCCAGCGTCTCCGCCCATCACGTCCGCGGCGCTCACGTCCTCGCCCGACGCGCCCGCGCCGGGAGCGGGCGCGCCGCCGAGGTCCGACGGGTCGCCGGAGTCGGCCACGGGGTCGCTGGCGGCCGACCCGCCGGAAGCGGGTGCCGACTCGCCGGACGGCGAGTCGGCTGGCGGCGGCGTGGGCGACTCCGCGGCACCCGCCGATTCGCCAGCGAGGACGCTCAGCACGTCCTGTTTGTTCGACTCGATGCGTTCGACCAGTTCGGTGAAAAGCTCCTGTTCCTCGCCGGTCAGACCCTCCTCGTCGGCGGGCATCCCGGCCGCGGCGAGACTCGCGCGCTTGACGATTTTCCCGACCCGGCGCTCGTAGACGGCCTCTACCACGTCCTCGGCGGTGCTGATTTCGTCGGTCAGTCGGTTGACCTCCGGGTCGTCGAACGGACTGTCGGCGCGTTCGGCCGCGCGCTCTCGCTGGTCTTTCAGGTCGGCGATGTAGTCGGCAACGTCCGCGTAGAACGACTCCCGCAGGTGTTGGAGGCTGTCTTTCGACCGCTCTTTGCTCTGTACCGTGCGGAGTTCGTCCAGATTCATCGTCGTCCCGTCATCGTCGTTCCGTCATCTCTCGGTCGTCTCTTTTCCTTTTTCGGCCCGGCCGCGCGCCATCAGGAACACGGCCACGTGTTCGGGAAGCGATACGTCGCCGGCCGAGAGCCTAAAGCTTTCGCCGCCGAGTTCCACCGGTCCCGGTTCGGTCACTTCGACGGTCACGTCGTGGCCGACGAACGTCTCGGACACCGGGTCTACCAGCGGGTCGAAGTCGGCCACCTCCTCGCGCGGGATGCGCGTGACCGCGAGTCCGGTGCCGCCGTGGAGACTCCCCGGCAGGCGGATGAGTCGCCGGAGGTCGGTGGTGACGGGTTCGTCGATTGCCGCCGACTGGTCGGCGACGACCTGTTGGGTCGTCACCTTCGCCAACTGTCGGATGCCCGGCCCGCCGCGTTCGATGTTGCCGCTCTCCAACTTCTCGTAGTCCTCCGACACCGCTCCGAGGATGGTCTTGGCCCGGCCGTCGCCGATGCGGTCGAACTCCTTGAGGCGTTCGAGGGCGTCCTCTTCGTCCAGTTCGAGCAGTTCGTCGGCCAGCGAGAGGAGTTCCCGGTGGACCCGCCGACCCCACCCGCCGTCCTTCTTGAGGACCCGTCGGGTCGCGGTGCCGCCCATCTCGGTGCGCTGGATGGCGTCGAGTTCGATGCCCTCGCCGCGAACGTAGTCCACGATTTCCCGGCGCTCGTCCCGCCCGAGTTCCCGGACGCCCTCGTCGCGGACGTGGACGTGGTAGCCCCGCCCGCCCGAGAAGACCAACGTCAACTCCGAGAAGCCGAAGTCGTCTTCGAGCAGGTCCAGCAGGTTCAGCACTTCGGCTTTGCCCGCCGCGAGCATCTCGCCGTAGCCGTCTCGCTGTGGGTCCACGCCCGAGAGGTGGTCGGCGTCGATGTCGAAGACCAAATCGGAGTCGCGCCACCCCTTCGCGTCCATGTCGTCCTCGCCGGGGTCGTCGTAGCGCCCGGCCGAGAAGTAGACGTGGCGCGGGCGCTCGCGCCGGAGGAAGTCCCCGATTTCGCCGAGTTCCAGCAGGGACTGGTGGCGGACCATCCGGGTCGCGCCGTGGGTCCACGGGATGTATCCCCACTCGCGCGCCTCCGGGTCCGGCGGCGGGGTGAGGTCCGTCCCCCGGTAGTGGTCGCGGAACCGACCACGGAGGTAGCGTAGGGTGCGCTCTTCCATGCTGTCTCGGCTATGCTCGGGCCGAGACTAAAACGCTGACTATCTCTCTGCGAGGAGCGATTCGCGCCGTTTACGACGGGAGTGAACCCCCGTCAAATACCGGAAATTTCAAGTTAGATTCTAGAAACGAATGAGTATGAAAGTCGAAACCCAGACGGCCGAACGCGACTCCCCGACCGATTCCGGATTCCCGTGGCACTACCTCGTCTACGCGGGACCGGCGAATCTGGTCCTCTCGCTTCTGACCGCCGTCGCTATCGGTGTGTACATGACGACCGATATTCGTGCTATCGGCACCGTCGCCGGACTCGGCTTCCTCGTCCTCGCTCTCGGCGGGTTCCTGACGGTGATACTCGTGGAGGTCGGTCTCTTCTTCGACATCGCGTCGGTACAGGACGCGGACGTGCAGTGGTCGCCGAGTCGGTTGCTCTACATGCTCGGTGCGCTTCCGTTCGCACCGCTGGTCGGAACCGTCTACGTCGTCCAGCGACGACAGTACCTCGGGTAGGTCTCGGGTCGCTCACCCGCGCATGAAGTCCGAGATTTTCTCGGTGAGACCGCCGCCGCCGCCGAGTTTCAGGTAGTAGGCGTCCCCACCGTCCTCGTAGTAGTTCTGGATGTGTCGCTCGACTTCGAAGCCGAGGTGTTCGTAGAATCCGAGCGCGTTCTCGTTGCTCGCGCGGGCGTGGCAGGTAACGCTGTCGTGGTTCTCCGCGACTCGTCCAACGAGGCGCTTGCCGACGCCTTCTCCGCGGAACTCGGGTGCGACGGCGAGAAAGAGAATGTAGCCGTCGCGTCGGACCGCGGCGAACCCCATCAGATGTTCGTCGTCGCCCTCGTGACTCACGAGGAGGTAGACGGTCGAGCGTCGGTAGGCGTCGGTGAAAAAGCCCTTCCGCTGTTTCAGGACATCCTCCGTCTGTCGGATGCGCTCTTTGAGTTCCCACGCCGCCCCGACGTAACTGTCGTCGCCGGGGCGAGCGGTTTCTGTATCGACGTTGACGCTCACTAGATTGGCGTAGGCCCGTGGTCAATATAATTCCACCGCCCCGTCGCGCCAAGCGGCCGCGCTTCTCTCGCGTCGAGTCCGGATAGCGACCGGCCGACCGGCGCGTCTAGACGGGACCGAAATCGACTACCACGCGTACTCCTCGCGCGGGTCCACGTCGTCGCGTTCGCGGTCGTAGACGCGTTCGCCCTCCACGAACACCTGCCGGGCGTCCGAGTCGAGTTCGAACATCGGGCCGTCCCACACCACGAGGTCGGCGTCGGTGCCTTCCTCGACGGTGCCCACGCGGTCCTCGACGCCCAGAATCTCCGCCGGGTTGCGCGTGACCGTCCGGAGCGCAACCTCCTTCGGCAGGCCCTCGCGGACCGCCAGACCCACGCACACGTCCAGATGCTCCTGTGGGAGGACCGGCGCGTCGGTCTGGATGGCGACTTTCACGCCCGCCTCGTGGAGGATGCCGGGCGTCTCGAAGGTGATGTTGCGGAGTTCGTACTTGCTGGCCGAGGAAATCGTCGGTCCCACGACGGCGGGCACGTCGCGCGCGACGAACTCCTCGGCGAGGACGTGGCCCTCGGTGGCGTGTTCGATGGAGAGGTTCTCGATGCCGAACTCGTCGGCGATGCGGAACACGGTGGCGATGTCGTCGGCGCGGTGGGCGTGGACCCGGAGGGGCAAGTCGTCTTCGAGGACGCGCGCGAGGTTCTCCATCCCCAAGTCGCGCTCGAACTGCTGGTCGTTCTCTCGGGCGATGTCCCTGTTGCGGAGGTAGTCCTCGGCGTCCATCAGGGCTTGGCGGAGCGTCGCGGCGACTCCCGGCCGGGTCGAGGGTTGGCGGTCCTTCTCGTCGCCGTGGAACCGCTTTGGGTTCTCGCCGAACGCCGCCTTCATGCCGTCCTCCCGGATGAGCATTCGGTCGGCCACGTCGCCGTAGGTCTTCATCGAGCAGATGATTCCCCCGACGACGTTCGCGCTCCCCATCCGGGCCGAAACCGTCGTCACGCCGCCCTGAAAGGCGTGTTTCAACTCGTCGTCGCGCGGGTGAAAGCCGTCCAAGGCGTTGACGTGGGGCGTCACCGGGTCCGACACCTCGTTGAAGTCGCCGTCCTCGGGTTCGCCCCACTCGGCCATCCCCGCGTGGCTGTGGGCGTCGATTAGGCCGGGCGTGACGTGGGCACCCTCGGCGTCGAACACTTCCGCGCCGTCCGGTACTTCGACCTCCTCGTCCGGTCCGACCGCCGAAATCTCGCCGTCCTCGACCAGCACCGTAGCGCCGTCGATGGTCCCGCTCTCGGCCACCGTGTGAACCGTTCCGTTGACGATTGCTCGCATACCACGATGTTCGAAAGCGCGAGCAAGAGGGTTTCGGGTCGAAGTACCACCGGCCGCTCCCCCGACGACGGGAGCGGTCGGCCCCACCGGACGCGGGACGAATAGCTCGTTACGGCCTCAGGTATAGCTCGTTACGGAGTTAAATAGGTGGTTCGCGCGCGACCCCGAAGAGTCGCGCGGGATTTCCGGTCTCAGAGACCGAGCATGTTCCAGTAGGACAACTGCCAGACGAACGCCGCGAGTGCCACCGCGAACAGGGTGTAGTGGAGTCGGCCGACCAGCCCCCAGTAGCGGTCCTTCCACGCCAGCACCGCGAACGCGACGACGCCGAGCGTCGTCGCGCCGACCAGCCACGGGACGGCGAACAGGAGCGCGGGCTTGCCGGGGAAGTAGAGCAGACCCGTCGGGTTCGTCGCGGCCAAGCCGACGAATCCGCCGAGGAATCCCAGTCCGAGCAAACCGGCGAACCCGGCCAACCAGCGCGCCGCCCGCGGTCGGTCGCTGGTCGCGCTACTCGCTTGCGTCGGCCCGTCGTCGCTCCCCCGCCACCGTCGCCAGAGCGCCGCGCCGGGCCATCCGAGGATGCCCGAGAGGAACACGACGAGCGCTCCGCCGAACAGACCGCCTTGGAAGAGTCTGAACTCCCAGAACGGGATGCGCTCGAAGCTCTGTGGCGCGGCGCTGTCGAAGAAGACGTAGGTCGCTCGGCCGTCCTCGACCCGGAAGGCCATCTTCCCGTCGCCGCCGACTTCGCTGAACACCGTCGGTCCGGTCCGGGTCCAGTACCGGGTGCCTTGGCGCGGGGCCGAGGTCACGAGCGTCCCGTTGTCGGCCTTCCGGACCCGGAAGTGGGAGTTGAGCGAGATGGGTTTCAGGAACGTCGTGTGGGGGAACCGCGTGGTGCGGTACGGCCCGGTGAACGCAGAGAGCGACGGCCCGGACGCCGCGCCGTCCTCGGTCGCGGTCGGCGTCCCCTCCGTCGGGAAGTAGCGGTTCATGAACGAGTCGAAGAACTCCTCGCGGGCGGGCACGCCGCCGTTGCCGTTGTAGGAGACGAACACGCCCAAGTCGCGTTCGGGGAACAGCCACATCCCCGAGTGGAAGACGCGGGTGTCGCCGCCGTGAGCGAGGATTCGCACCCCGTTTCGGCTCTGCTCCATGAGACCGAACGTCATCCCGTTCAGCGCGGGGTGGTTGGTGTACTGCTGGGTGTGCATCCGCTCGGCCGACGACTCCGAGAGGATGCGGGCGTCACCGTAGCGGCCGTCCTGTAGGTGGGCAATCATGAACTTACCCATGTCGGTGGCCGTGGCGCTCATCGCTCCGGCGGGCGGCGTGGCGACGGCCTCGAAGTCCTGCGGGACGTACTCGCCGTTCTTGTACTGGTAGCCCTTCGAGAGGGTGCCGGGCATCTCGGCCGGAACTGGCTGGCGGAAGGTGCTGTGTGTCATGTTCAGCGGTTCGTAGATGCGCCGGTCGATGTAGCGCGGGAACGTCGTGTCGGCCTGTCGAGCGACGATGTGACCGGCCAGCGCCGCGCCGTAGTTGGAGTACGACGTGGCTTCGCCCGGCGGTCGGACGCGGGCGGGCACGTCGCTGAGTGACTTTCCGAGCGGTTGCACGTCCTCGGGCGATTCAAGCATGATGCCTTTGACCTCGGCTTCGAAGCCGGGCGTGTGGGTGGCGAGGTGTTCGACGGTGACGGGTTCGCCGTACTTCTTTGGGACGTGTATCCGGTCGAGATACCGGTTCACGCTCGCGTTCGTGTCGATGTTTCCGCGTTCGACCTGTTGCATCACCGCGGTCCAGAGGATGGGTTTGGACACCGACCCGATTCGGAACATGGTCCGGTTGGCGACGACCGGCGTCTCGTTGCGCCGGTCGGCGTAACCGTACCCCTCGCTGAAGAGGATTTCGCCGTCTTTGACGACCGAAACGGTCGCGCCCGAGAAGCGATGCTCCTTCATGTCCTCGGTCATCTGTTCGTCCACGAAGGTCTCGACTTCCTCGCGGGAGTCCACGCCTCGCGTCTCGTCTTGCCGGTTCGACAACTCCGTCGGCGGGGCCGCGAGTACCGGCCCGACCTGTGCGGCGACGAGCAGACACGTCGCCACCAGTGTCAGAATTCGTGTTCTATTCGTCATGGAATAAAGTACGGGGGTCCCGGTATTTAGATTTCGGGCACCGGCGGTTTCCGGACGAACTCGCGCGGGGACGTATCCTTTTCTCGGCGGGGTGCGAACGACGGCACGTGACCGACCCCAACCGAGAGCGTCTCCACGCCGAGATGGACGAACCGTTCGTAGTCTTCCTCGTCGGGATGCGCATCAACTCGTTCTGGCGCGTGTGGGAGTGGCTTCCGGTGTTGCTCGCGATGCCCCGGATGCTCCGCGAACTGGCCGACGACGACGCGATGCTCGGCAGTCGAACCAAACCCGGCCTGCGAAACTGGATGGTCGTCCAGTACTGGCGCTCGTTCGAGGAGTTGACCGAGTACGCCCGCGATGACGAGGCCGAACACCTGCCCGCGTGGAGCGAGTACAACGAGAAGCGAGCGGCGTCGGGAGCGGTGGGTATCTGGCACGAGACGTACGTCGTCGGTCCCGGCGACTACGAGACCGTGTACAACAACGTACCGCCGCAGGGACTCGGCGAAGCGGCCCCGCTCGTGCCAGCGACCGGCCGCAGAGAGAGCGCCGCCGGGAGACTCACCGAGGACGCAGACGATTCGGAACGTGACGACGAACCGTGATACTCGCCGCCCCGGACCTGTGATTCGTCCGATACGAAACGCGGAAAATCCCGCGACGTAGCATCACAAACTCGGAAGGTCAATTCTTTAATACCCGGCGCGGAACCGTAGGGATATGAAGCGAGTCGATGTTGCCATCGTCGGCGGGGGTCCCGCCGGGAC
The DNA here is from genome assembly GCF_029338395.1 of Halorussus caseinilyticus. Classification (NCBI taxonomy): domain Archaea; kingdom Methanobacteriati; phylum Methanobacteriota; class Halobacteria; order Halobacteriales; family Haladaptataceae; genus Halorussus; species Halorussus caseinilyticus. The sequence continues at coordinate 1,967,638 of NZ_CP119809.1, read as the reverse complement.
TTCCGCGGCGCGGGCGGCCGCCGAGCAGGGGGCCGACGCGCTCCTCGTCGAGAAGGGCGTTCCACGCGCCGACCGCGAGGAGTTGGGACCGGACTCGACGGACGCCGCCGGGATGCTCGACTACTGGGTGGACATCATGGGGATTCCGTTCGAGAAGATTCCGGACCGCGTGGTCCTCCGGGAGTTGGAACGGACCGAGTTCTTCGGGCCGAGCGAAGCGTGCGTCATGGAGAGTACGGGTATCGAGTCGTCCTACGACGGGTTCGGGTTCACCTTCCACCGCACACGGATGGACGATTGGCTACGAGACCGGGCCGAGCGAGCAGGCGCGGAGTACCGCGTCGGTCTCGGCGTGACCGACGTGGAGACCGACCTCACGGGGACGCCGACACACACGCTCCACCTCTCTGACGGCGAGGAGGTCGAGGCCGAGTATCTGGTGCTGGCCGACGGGCCACAGCGACAGGTCACGATGCGAGTCCTCGACCGATTCTCGCCCGCGGACCGCCGTATCTCCGAGGTGATGGCCCCGAACGAGGCGAACCACATCGCGTATCAGGAGTACCGACGGTTCCCCGAAGAGCTGTTCGACCCGAGTTCGCTCAAGTTCTGGTGGGGCGTGATGCCCGGCGAGACGGCCTATCCGTGGATTTTCCCCAACGACGGGACCGTCGCCCGCGTCGGCCTGACGATGCCCATCGGGATGGACCTCCAAGATGTGGACCGTCCCGGCGACTACGACCTCCTGCGGGCAGACGACGACGCGGTTCCCCGGCCCGCGGAGTACGTAGAGCGCCTGCTCGAACGCGAGTTCGGCGACGAGTACGACGTGAGCGACTTCCCGCTGGTCGAAGACCGAGGGAAGAGTGCGGGTACCGAGACCTACCCAATCTCCTCGACGCGACCCATCGACTCGCCGACCGCCGCGAACATCGCCGTCGCTGGCGGCGCGATGGGCACCACCTCGGCGTTCCACGAGGGCGGCTATCACGTCGCGGTCCGGACGGGGAGGATTGCGGGCGAACTCGCCGGGAAGGGCCGCCTGTCGGGGTACAACGACCGATGGAAAGACGCCATCGGCGAGGAGATTACCCGGAACGTCACGTTCGCCGACATCGTGGCCGACTACGGTCCCGACGACTGGGACAAGACGTTCTCGGCCGCGAGCGACATTCTGGCCGACGAGAGCGAGGGCCGACTCCGGAAGTACAAGCTATCGTCGGGTCTCACCGGCGCGAAAATCGTCACGAAGTACAAGACGGTAAAGCGCAAGTACAAGAAGGGCAAGTACGTCCAGTTCGAGGAATCCGAGTACACGGTCTGAGAGCCGCGAAATAGGACGGCCCGCGAAACGGCCTACGAAGTCGTCGTCTGATTGTCGTCGCCTCCGAGTTCGTCACGAACCGCACCGAACGGGACAGTGCCTGCCTCCTGAATCCGGGTCGGGTCGAGTGCGTCGGCGTCGAGGACTTCCGCGGGCGTCAGCCACACCCACTCGGTACCCTCGTTTCGGTCGCTGAACCCGTCGAGTTCTCCTTCGAGCATCTCCCGACTGTAGGGGGCTAACACCGGCGGGTCCTCGGAGCCTTCGAACGTGGCTTCGTACTCGGGGACGGCATCCTCGCCGAGTTCGCCGACGACGAGTCGCATCACCATGCCGAAGACGTGGTGTGGCCCGCAGTAGGCGTCGTACACCCCTTCGCGGTCGAATCGGTAGAGCCACGCGCCCCCGACGTTGACCACCGGCGACGAGAACGGCGGGACGTTCTCGGGGACTCGCCGCTGGAAGCCGTTGGCGGGATGGTACGCCGTGACGGTGTGGTCCGGCGTGTCGAAGGTGAACTGAACGATGTCGCCCGCTTCGACCCGGAGACCGGTGGGTTCGAAGAAGAACGACGGCGGGGTCCCCGCTTGCGGGTCGGGCGGCGTGATTTCGAGGGCGACTTCGTGGTCGGGTCGCAGGTCGGCGGGAATCTTCCCGGCGTCCGGGACCGGATAGCCGTACCGGGGGTCGATTTCGGCGTCGTCTTGCTCCCCGGCCGCGAGACCGGGGGCGAGCGAGAGAAACAGGTCGTCCTGAAAGCCACCAAGTACTACGACGACGGCATGACCCCCTTCGACGCCTTCCACGCGGCGGCGGCCGAAACACGCGGTAGCGACGTTCTCTCGTCCGAGCGGGTCGAAGTCGAGCGCGTACCGCTCGAACCGCCGACCGAGGACTGACCGCTCCATTGGGTAACGGACCCAAACCAGAACGTACTACAGTCTCGAAGCCTTCCAGTATCTCCCGTGGGCGACTCTGGATACCGGAACGTGACGAAACACCCGACGTTCGTCCGCCTCTATCGGTTCGTCGTCGTCGGGGCGAGCGCCGCTCTCGTACAGACGGCGGTCCTCTGGCTACTCGTCGAGTACGGCGGTCTCAACTACCTGTTCGCGGCGACGCTCGCAATCGAGTTGACCATCATCCTCCAGTTCTTTGCGAACAACGCGTGGACGTTCCAGCACTCGCGTCACCACGCCCGGTCGGACTATCTGGTGGGTCTGCTCCGGACGAACGTCGTGCGCGGGACGGCGATTCCGCTCCAACTCGGTCTGCTGTGGGCGTTCGTCAACTGGGCCGGACTCATGTACCTGCTCGCCAACGGGTTCGCCATCTTCATCAGCGGCTTGTATCGGTACTATCTGGACTCGCGGTGGACGTGGCAGATTGCGTGAGTCGGCACGCTCATCCGACGTTTGAAAAAGAGATATATTGCTTTTAGATGTGTATTTAATTCTCTAGCAATTGTCTTTCGTTTCGAGTGACCGAAGCGGGGAGTGCGGTGCCGTGCGGTCGCGACGCTGTGCTGAGCGGTGGCGGTCGCGGTGCCGTGCGGTCGCGGCGCGGTGAGTACCAGCGATTCTTCCGCGAGCGAGGAGCGCCGTCGGCGCTCCTCGCTCGCGGGCCGAGGAACCCCGGAGAAGCGCCCCCGGCGCTTCGGAGGGAGTGACGACGGCTTTTTGGTCGAGCTTTTATCGAACGCAGTCGCCGGTGGCGACTGCGTTCGCAATAAAAAGGTCGTCTAGAAGCCCTTACCGAGCAACTCCCGAGCGATGATGTTCTTCTGAATCTCGGTGGTGCCCTCGTAGATTTGGGTAATCTTGGCGTCGCGGTAGAACCGCTCGACCGGGAAGTCGTTGACGTAGCCCGAGCCACCGTGAATCTGGACCGCTTCGTTGGCCACGTCCACGGCGACTTTAGAGGCGAACTCCTTGGCCATGCTCGCCAGTTTCGTGATGTCCTCGCCTTGGTCGACGTTCCACGCCGCCTTGTAGGTCAGGTTGCGCGCCGCCTCGGTCTGGGTGTGCATCTCGGCGAGTTTGTGCTGGATGGCTTGGAACTCCGAGATGGGGCGGTCGAACTGCTCGCGCTCTTTGGCGTAGTCGAGCGCCGCCTCGGACGCGCCCTTGGCGATGCCGACGCCTTGGGCGGCGACGGCGGTTCGGGTCTCGTCGAAGAACTGCATCTGCTGGAGGAAGCCCATGCCGCGGGTGCCGATGAGGTTCTCCTCGGGCACGCGCACGTCGTCCAGAATGAGTTCGGCGGTGTCAGAGGCCCGAATGCCGAGTTTGCCCGTAATCTTGTCGGCCTCGAAGCCGTCGCGGTCCGACTCCACGACGATTTGACTGAAGCCGTTGTACCGGCCGTCGGCGTCGGGGTCGGTCTGACAGAGGACGACGTAGTAGTCGCCGACCGACCCGTTGGTAATCCACATCTTGTTTCCGTTGACGACCCACTCGTCGCCGTCCTTCTCGGCGGAGGTGGAGACGCTCGACACGTCCGACCCCGTGTCGGGTTCCGAGATTGCCGCGCCCATGATGGCCTCGCCCTCCGCGACCGGCGTCAGGAAGCGCTCTTTCTGGTCGTCGGTACCGAACTCCATGATGGCGTCCGCACCGAACGCCGCCGACGTGATGCAGAGACCGATGCCGGGGTCCACCGCGAACAACTCCTCGGTGATGATGGCCGATTCGAGGTTGCTGTAGCCCGCACCGCCGTACTCCAGCGGGATGTGGGCACCGAGCAGGCCCATCTCGGCGGCCTCGTCCATGAGGTCGTGGGGGTACTTCTCCTCTACGTCGTACTCCTTGGCGACCGGAGCGATTTCGTTCTCGGCGAATCGCCGCACTTCCTCTCGAATCTGCTTCTGTTCGTCGGAGAGTCCGAAGTCCATGTGTCCGGATTACATACCCTGCCCTAAATCTCTTCGTAACCGAGAGTAAACTGGAAGAGAGTTTCTAACCTGCGATAGGGAAACGTTCAAACGCCCGGCAACCGACTCCACGAACATGGAAGTAGATAATATCAACACCATCGCGGTTCTCGGAGCGGGCAACATGGGCCACGGCATCGCCGAAGTCGCGGCACTCGCCGGGTACGAGGTCAACCTGCGCGACATCAAAGACGAGTTCGTCCAGAACGGCTACGACCAGATAGAGTGGAGCCTCGACAAACTCGCCGAGAAAGACCAGATTTCCGACGAGGAGGCCGACGCCGCCCTCGACCGAGTGACTCCCATCGTGGACTTCGAGGAGGCCGTCGAAGACGCCGACTTCGTGGTCGAGGCGGTCCCCGAGAAGATGGACATTAAGAAGGACGTGTACGGCGAACTCGAAGAGTACGCGCCCGACCACACGATTTTCGCCACCAACACCTCCAGCCTCTCGGTCACGGAACTCTCGGAAGTCACCGAGCGACCCGAGCGCTTCTGCGGGATGCACTTTTTCAACCCGCCGGTCCGGATGCAACTCGTGGAGGTCATCTCGGGCGAACACACCGACGACGAGGTGCTGGACCTCACCGAGGACCTCGCCGAGGCGATGGGCAAGACGCCCGTCCGGGTCCGGAAGGACAGTCCCGGATTCATCGTCAACCGCATCCTCGTTCCCCTGATGAACGAGGCGGCGTGGATGGTCGAATCCGGCGACTACACCGTCGCGGAAGTCGATAGCGCGACCAAGTTCGACATGGGCCTGCCGATGGGGAGCTTCGAACTCGCCGACCAAGTGGGAATCGACGTTGGCTACCACGTTTTGGACTACATGAACGACGTGTTGGGCGAGGCCTACGAACCGTGCCCGCTCCTCGTGGAGAAAGTCGAGGCCGAGAAACTCGGCAAGAAGACCGGCGAGGGCTTCTACGACTACGACGAGGGCGGCGCGGACATCCCCACCGACGCCGGGAGCGAGGACGCGGTTCGCCGCCTCCAAGCGGTGATGGCCAACGAAGTCGCCAAACTCGTCGCCAACGACGTGGCCGACCCCGACGCAATCGACGAGGCGGTCATGCTCGGCGCTGGCTTCCCCGAGGGACCGGCGAAGATGGCCGACGACGCGGGTCTCGACGCGCTCGCCGACACCCTGAACGAACTCCACGACGAGACCGGTGCGGCCCGGTACGAGGCCAGCGACTACCTCCGTGAGGCCGCCGCCGAGGGCGGTTTCTACGGCGGCGACGAGGAATCCGAGGGCGAGGAGGGCGCGTACGACTACGACAACATCCGCGTCGAGAAACCGGGCGAGATGGTCGGGAAGGTCGTCCTCGACCGACCACACCGGATGAACACCGTCAGCGAGGAACTGCTGGACGAACTCGGCGAGGCCGTCGAAGCTCTGACCGAGGACGACGACGTGCGCGCGCTCCTGCTCGTCGGCGAGGGAGACAAGGCCTTCTCCGCGGGCGCGGACGTACAGAGCATGGCCGCGGGCGGGGGCGACCCGATTCAGGCGGTCGAACTCTCGAAGAAGGGCCAAGACACCTTCGGCAAACTCGAAGCCTGCCCGATGCCGGTCGTGGCGGGCATCGACGGCTACTGTCTCGGCGGCGGGATGGAGATGGCGACCTGCGCCGACATGCGCGTCGCCAGCGACCGCTCGGAGTTCGGCCAACCGGAACACGACTTGGGTCTCCTGCCCGGATGGGGCGGGACCCAGCGCCTCAAGCACATCGTCGGCGAGGGCCGCGCGAAAGAAATCATCTTCACCGCCGACCGCTTCGAGGCCGAGACGATGGAAGATTACGGCTTCGTCAACGAAGTCGTGGAGGTCCCCGCGTTCGAGGACCGCGCCTTCGAACTCGCCGCGGACCTCGCCGCCGGACCGCCCATCGCCCAGAAGTACACCAAGCGCGCGATGCTCGCGGGCCGCGACGACACCGATGCCGGTCTCGAAGTCGAGTCTCAGGCCTTCGGCCACCTGATGAACACCGACGACCTGATGGAGGGCATTACCGCCTTCATGGGGGACGGCGAACCGGAGTTCGAAGGGAAGTAAGCGAACGGCGTTTCCGAAAAAGCGAAGCGAGGGCCATCCGGTATCGGTGGCCATCGTATCGGTTCTATTCGTCCTTTTCTCTCGGAAGTCGTAGTGCTTTATAGTCTAGGAAGTCTAACCCGACTATAGATGGGGCGGTATCGAAGTGGACACTGGCTCGAAGTAAAATACCAGAAGGGGGGTCTCACACAGCAGAAAATCGCCGAAGAGTGCGGCGTTTCACCGAGAGCTATCCGGAAGTACATGGAGAAGTTCAGTATTCCGACACGATAGATACGTGGCGAGAATCATCCTCACTCGTTCGAAGGAGACTCGTCGAAGAATGAGCGAATCGACGGCAGGAGAGCGAAACCCGAACTGGCGAGGCGGCTACAGCAACCACTACGGCTCCGGTTGGTCGGTTGCACGCGAGGACGTTCGAGAACGCGGCGAGGTATGCCAGCACGCGGTCACGTCGGGTCGGAGTACCGTCTGGAGGTTCACCACATCGTGCCCGTCCGACTCTTTCGCCAGTCGGAGAACTGCTCAACGAAAGACGCCCACCGTGGGGAAAACCTCGTACTCCTCCGTAAACGATGCCACGGCCGAGCCGAACACGGAAAGATAACTCTCGACGCTCCGATAGAGTTACTATTCGAGGCGGAACGAGAGGGTGGTCGGGACAGACATGCTAAACCACACCACGCTGATAGAACGATTTAGTTGGGTTTATAAGCATGCGGTCCATTCGTCAAAATGCGTCCGGAAGAGGACCCGGATGGAAGCTAACGCTCCGTTGGTGTAGTCCGGCCAATCATTTCGGCCTTTCGAGCCGATGACCTGGGTTCAAATCCCAGACGGAGCATCATTTTGTCGAACATTACGCTCGAATAGCGACGATTCTCCGGTTTCGGTTCTCCGAAAGTGCGAGCTACGTCTCCGCGTACAGCGAGTAGGTCAGGACGCCGAACCCGAGGGCCATGAAGACGCTCTCGACGACGATGCCGTCGGCGATGCTGAGGGCGGTAAACTGGTGGACGACGCCGCCGAGGACGGTGCCGGTCGTCACGAGACCGAACCCGACCGAGAGCGCGCGGAGCGCAGCGACGTTCGTCCGGCGATACGCCTCGTACGCGAAGTAGGTCAGCGCGATGCCGAGCGCCAGCGTGATGGTCTTGAGTGCGACCACCATCGCGGAGTCGGCGAGGGCTTGTGAACTGGTCATACGTGTCACTACGCCCTCTCGGGCTTAGTACCGGGTCGTCGTTTTCGAGAACTGGGAACCGGTCGCTACGCCGACTCCTTCGGGTCGAGTACGTCCCGCATCGCGTCTCCGAGGACGCTGAACGAGACTATCGTCGTCGCCAACAGCGCCACCGCGAACGTCGAGGCCCACCACGTCTTCGGGAACCCCTTCCGGAGTTCGAGCGCGATGATTTCGCCCCACGACATCAACAGGAGGTTGTTGAGTTCGAGGTAGGCGATGGCCGCCTCGGTCAGCAGGAAGACGGGAATCTGTCGGCTCATCGCGGTTGCGACGGTCGAAGAGACGTTCGGGAGGACGTGCTTTCTGAGGACGTGCCAGTGGCTCGCGCCCGCGTTCCGTGCGGCCGTGACGTAGCCCTCGCGCCGACGCTGGAGGACTTCGCTCCGGACCATCCGGGCGGTGCCGCCCCAACTGGTCAGGCCGAACACGAGGACGACCAGCAACAGTCCCTTGTCGAATAGGAAGATGAGGACGAGATAGAGGACGAACGCCGGAAGCGTCTGTTGCACGTCCACGTAGCCCATCAACAGGGTATCGGTCCATCCGCCCGCGTACCCGGCGACGACGCCGATGGTGACGCCGACCGGAACCAGAATCGTCGCCGAGACGAGCGAGACCAGCAGGCTCACGCGCATCCCCGACACCAACAGCGCGAGGACGCTCTTGCCGGTGCCGTTGGTCCCGAGGGGATAGCGCAGAGTCCCGTGACACCGACCGTCCACGACCGGACCGAGGCAGTTGTAGACGAGTCCGTCGGTGATGGTGAAGAACATCGGCGGTTGGTTGGCGTGGCCGAAGTTCAAGTCGGGTTCGAGGAACCACGGACCGACGGTGCCGACGACCAAGAAGACGACGAGGTACGCGAGGCTGGCGACTGCCAACCGGTTCGTCCGGAGTCGTCCCCAGTAGGTGCGAGTCATCCGCGGACGCGCGACAAGCGGCCAGACGACGAACGTCGCCAGCGCAAGCCACGAGAGGGCGAAAAGCCAGTCCAACCCGGAGGGGTCGATACCCGCGACCAGCGGTCGGTCCCCGCGGACGAATCGGTCGATTGCGAACCCGACGCCGAGACCGAGTGTCCCGAGACCGAACGCCGCGAATCGGCCGCCGACCGACGCTCGTCGGGTCGTCGCCGCGCCGTCGTACCCTACGTCGCCGCCCATGTGAACGTGGGAGCGATTGTCACCCACCGCAAATAAATATTGAGATTCTGTCGTAACTGTCGTGGCGGCGTCCCGTTCGACCCTGCCGTGGGTATCGGTACCATCGACCCCGAGAGTCGACCGCAAGTGTTAATTTTCTGTCCTCGGCAACGGAGAACGATGGGACTGCTCCGACACGTTACTCGTCGGACAATCGTCGCGCTCGTCGCCGTCTATCTGGTGACGAGCGTGGCGTTCGTCTTCGTCGCGGCCACACCGGACCCGAATCAGGCGTTGGTGGCCTATCAGGTGTCGAAGAAAGGCGGGAGTACCGAAGACGTGCAGAGCGCGATTCGGGTCTACCGAGCGACGCGGAACTTGGACGAACCGCTGGTCGAGCGATACGGTCGCTGGGTAGTGGCCGTTTCGACGTTCGAGTGGGGGCGGTCGTACAGTTTCGGCGTCCCGGTCACGTCGCTGATACGCGACAGACTTCCCTACACCGCGCTGTACGTCGTCCCGGCGCTGTTGGTGTCGCTGATAAACGGAGTGGTGATTGGTCTCTACGCGGCGTTCAACCGCCGGGGCATCTTCGACCGGGTGTCGAGTCTGACCGCCTATCTCGGACTCGGGGTGCCGAACTTCTGGCTCGCGGAAATCGTGACGCTGGCGTTCGCGGTGCAGGTCGGGTCGTCGGGTCTTGGCGTCGGACAACCCGACTTCTCGGGCGGGGCGTTCTGGAGCGTCTCGCACCTGAAGCAGTTCGTCCTCCCGGCGCTGGTGCTGTCGTCGGGCCTGTTCGCCGGGCAACTCCGGTACGCACGCGCGGAGTCGATGGAGTACGTCAACGCCGAGTTCGTCGCGGCGCTCAAGGCCAAGGGCGTCTCGCGCCTGTCGGTCGCTCGCCACGTCCTCCGGAACGCCGCGGTCCCCATCCTGTCGCTTTTCTTCACCGACATGGTGGCGGTCCTCGTGGTCAACATCTACGTCATCGAGGAGATATTCGGCATTCAGGGACTGAGCGCGCTGAGCCTCTACGCCATCGAGAAGCGCGATGTGCCGGTCGTCGTCGGGACGACCATGGTCATCGCGTTCGTCGGCATCGCGGCCAACTTCCTGCAGGACGTGCTGTACGCCGTGTTGGACCCGCGAATCAGCGAGAAGCGGTGAGTGACTTCGGTCCGGGGACCGACCGTTATCCCGGCGTCACGTTCCCGAACGAGGGGAGTATCCGGACCTGCACTTGGTCGGCGGTGTCGCCGTCCACGTCCACCGTCAGGGTGTAGCGACCCGGTTCAACGCCGTCGGTGTTCATGGACACCGCCCAGTTGCCGTCCAAGTTCCAGTCTTGGGTCCACGCGGTCGAGATGCGACTGGGAGTCGGTCCGTCGGTCGCTTCGACCATAATCGTACTCTCGTCGGGGAGTCGGTTGGTCCGGCCGCGGACGACCATCGTCTCCCCGGCAGTGACCGCGTAGATTCCCTCCGCACCGACCAGACTCTCGGGCGTGACGCTGGAGACGGTAGTAGACTTCTCGGCGTAGCGAAACTGGGTCGAGACCAGAAGGTCGTCGCTCCCCGCCTCGTCGACTGTCTGGCCGAGGAGTCGCTCGCGGACCTGCCACGCGTCGAGTCGACCCGGCGAGGTGGTGAGGTACTCCGCGAGCGCGTCGAGAGTGGCGTTCGACCCGTCGGGGAGGAGTCCGTCGCCGACCCGGTTGTCTCGACCGACCGCGAGTACGTACCCGGTCGTCTGGCCCTCGGCGAGTTGCTCGCCGTCCGGGGTCAGAAGCGCCACGTCTTGGTCGAACGAACCGCTTCCGCGCGGGACGGCTATCCGGTCGGCCGCGACGTTCCCGCGCGAGTCTACGAGGACGACGAGCAGTTCCTGCGCGCCGCGTGCGGTCCCCTCGACGGTAATCTCGGCGTTCTCGGTCGGGAGTTCGCCGCCGACGGTCAGGAAGCTCCCTTCGAGTCGCGCGCGCTCGATTCGGAGCGAGGACTGCGCGCCTCCGGCCTCGAGGAGTCTGTTCGCCGGAAGACTACTCGGGACCGACCCGTTCTCGCCGACCTCGGCGGCATCGACGGCACCTAGCTGGTAGTTGCCGGGGTACGACAGTATCGGGTTCGAGTCCGCGAGGACGAGGTTCCGAACCGACCAACTCCCGTCCGTGTCGACCGTGAGCGTGTCGCTTCCGTCCCGAACCCCGTCCTGATTCACGTCGAGCAACAGCCAATCGCCGCTGGCCCGCGCGTAGAGCGCGACAGACCCGACGCTCCCGTTCGCCGTCCCGTTGATGGAGACTGCCTCGCCCACGAAGTACTGGTCGCCCTCCGAGGGCGAGTCAATCGTCACCGACTGGTGGGACGCCGACGCCACCGGCGTCCAGAACGCTCCCAGTCCGCCCACCGATACCGCCAGTGCAAGTACGACCGCCGAGACCGTTTTCGTCCACCTCATCGTGTCACTCCGTAGGATGTGTCACGGTAACGTGCTTTATGCCTGTTCGGGTGGTCGGCCGAGCGCGTTCGGTGGTCGCGTCCCCGGAGCGTTCGCGGTGAAGCCGTTCTGCCGCGTATAAAATATATTTCTATTGCTTAAGAGTATCTAAATATTGCTTTAAGAATCCTATTTAATTCTCTATCGGCGCGCGCTGGCGCGACCGTCGTGGTCGCGCCAACCCGCGCGAGGGAGTCGGCCGCCGGAGGCGGCCGACGAGGTTGGGGAGGCGTGAGGCGTCGCGGTGCGGTTGCGGTCTCGATTGGCTCGAGCCCGAAGCTAGTTCCTCTTGTCTTCCACAATTCAAGCCCGAAGCTAGTTCCTCTTGTCTTCCACAATTCAAGCCCGAAGCTAGCGTTCTCGTCGTCGTGATGTACGGTCGCGGTGTTGTTGCGTACGGTACGGTTGCGATTCTCGGCCGTTCGACGCCAAAACTCACCCGTGCCGATAGCCGACCCCCGTACACTTTTCACCGCACGCGCGGTCACTCACTCCATGCGACTCCTGTTCGTCCACTCCGACCACCTCGAGTTCGAGACCACCACCGAGGCCGGGGAAGGTCTCGCCGAGACCGAGGGCGTCCCGATGGCGGGTCGGATGGAGGACTGCGTGACCGCCTTTATCAGCGTCGAGCGCGAGGACGAGGCCGACGTAGACGCCGTGGTCGAGAACGCCGCCGACGAACTCCGCGACGTTGCCGACCAGTTGAACACCCGGAATGTCGTCCTCTACCCCTACGCCCACCTGAGCGAGGACCTCGCAAACCCCGACAGTGCCAAGACCGTCCTCCAAGACCTCGAAACCGCGCTCGCCGACGATTTCGAGGTCCTGCGCGCCCCCTTCGGGTGGTACAAGTCGTTCGAGGTCGCCTGCAAGGGCCACCCGCTCTCGGAACTCTCCCGGCACGTCACGCCCGAACGAGGCGACGGCGACGACGAAGCCGCCGAACGCGCGCCGAGCGACTGGAAACTCGCGTTCCCCGAGGGCGAGACGGTGGACGCTCTCCAAGCTAAAGATTCCGACCGCGTGAGCGACGACATGCGCGCGTTCGTCACTGGCGAGGTGGAGGGCGAGACCGCCAGCGCGGGCGAGCGACCGCCCCACGTCGAACTCATGCAGGAGAAGGAAATCGCGGGTTACGACGAGTTGAGCGACGTGAGCAACCTCCGGTGGTACCCCCGCGGGAAGGTAATCCGCGACTCGCTGATGGAGTACGTCGACGACCTCGCGGTCGAGTACGGCGGGATGCCGGTCGAGACGCCCGTGATGTACGACCTCGGCGTCCGCGCGGTTCGGGAACACGCCGAGAAGTTCGGCGAGCGCCAGTACCGCTTCGACTCGGGCGACCGGCGGATGATGCTCCGGTTCGCGGCCTGCTTCGGCCAGTTCTCAATCATGCGGGACATGCACGTCTCCGAAAACGACCTGCCCTTGCGAATCTACGAGATGGCGACCTACTCGTTCCGACGCGAGCAACGCGGCGAGGTCGTGGGCCTGAAGCGCCAGCGCGCGTTCACCATGCCCGACATGCACACCGCGACCCGCGACCTCGGACGGGCCAAGGAAGAACTCCGGGCGCAGGCCAAACTCGCCCTGCGGACCGGCGACGACCTCGGCCTGAACTACGAACCCGCGATTCGCGTGACCAGCGAGTTCTACGACGACAACGAGGCGTGGGTCGAGTCGCTCGTGGAAGACCTCGGCAAGCCGGCCCTCCTCGAAGTCCTGCCCGAGCGCCACCACTACTGGTCGGCCAAAATCGACTTCGCGGCAATCGACAGTCTCGGCAGGTCTATCGAGAACCCGACGGTCCAAATCGACGTGGAGAGCGCCGAGCGCTTCGACATCACCTACGATACCGGAGACGAGACCCGACACCCGCCCATCCTCCACTACTCGCCGTCTGGCGGAATCGAGCGGGTGGTCGCCGCTCTGCTCGAAACCGCCGCCAAGCAAGAAACGCCGCGACTCCCGACGTGGCTCTCGCCCACGCAGGTCCGGTTCGTCCCGGTCGGCGAGGAACACGTCGAGTACTGCGACGCCCTCGCAGACGACTTCGAATCCGACGGCATCCGGGCCGACGTGGACGACCGAGACGAGTCGGTCGGCAAGCGCATCGCCAGAGCCGAGACCGACTGGGTGCCCTACTACGCGGTCGTCGGCGACCGGGAGGTCGCCGACGACGAAGCGTTCAAAGTCACGGTCCGCGGCGAGCAGACCGAACGAGAACTCACCTTCGAGGAGTTGCGGGAGGCAGTGCTTGCCGACATCGGCGACCTGCCGAAGAAGCGCCGCTACCTGCCGAAACACGTCAGCAGACGCCCGAACTTCACCGGCCGGTAGGCCGAGGGTTCCACTGATAGGTAGGACGAACTTCCGCCCGACTCCGAGTCACCGGTCGAAGTTGCCGCGTTCTACGACACAGCGCTTGTGAAGCGGCTACAGCCGTGTCTAGCGATACCAGACTGCAATTTGAATATTCCTTATACGAATAAAATCGTTCCTGTTTAATACTCTCGCGCATTATTCGAGGTCGTCAATGGCTTCGCTCGACTTCGAACCGCTCACGTACGGAGAACTGTCGCCCGAGCGACGGCCGACGCTGGCGCAGGCGCTCGTGCCCGTCCTCGGCGTCGTCGTCTTCCTCGGAATCGGGTCGGGGTACCTCGAACTCGCGCCCCACGGTCCCCTGCTCTGGAGCATCGTCCTGACCGGACTGGTCGGCTACTACTGGATTGGTCTCTCGTGGGACGACCTCTACGACGGCATCGCCGACAGCCTCCTGATGGGGTTACAGGCCGTCCTCATCCTGTTCGTCATCTACGCGCTCATCGCAACGTGGGTCAGCGCGGGGACGATTCCCGGCCTGATGTACTACGGCCTGTCGATACTCACGCCGGAGGTGTTCCTGCCCGCGACCGCGATTCTGGCGGCCGCAGTCGCGTTCTCAATCGGGTCGTCGTGGACCACCGCGGGGACGCTCGGCGTCGCGTTCGTCGGCATCGGGTCGGGGCTGGGAATCCCCGAACCCATGACCGCGGGCGCGATTCTCAGCGGCGCGTACGCCGGTGACAAGCAGTCGCCGCTCTCGGACACGACCAACCTCGCGGCCGCGGTCACGAACACCGACCTCTACGACCACATCCGAGCGATGCGGACCGGCACCGCGCTGGCACTCGGCATCTCGCTGGTTCTCTACGCCCTGCTCGGACTCCGGGCCGGTGGGGCGATTCCGGCCGGACAGGTCGCCGAGATTCAGGGCGCGCTGGCGGGCACCTACGACCTCTCGCCGCTGGTGTTCCTGCCGCTGGTCGTCACCTTCGGTCTCGCGCTCTACGGCTCCCCCGCGCTCCCGTCGCTCGTCGCGGGCGTCTTCGCTGGCGTGTTCACCACGATTCTCGTGCAGGGCGTCGGCTTCACCGCCGCGTGGGACGTGTTCCTGAACGGGACCGCACCCGAGACCGGCACGAAACTCGTGAACGACCTGCTGGCCGCCGGGGGCGTCTCCGGGTCCGCGTGGACAATCTCGGTCGTCGTCGCCGCGCTCTCGCTCGGCGGTCTACTGGAGGGGATGGGCGTCCTCGCGGTGCTAGCCCACTACCTCGCGCGGGGCGTCCGGAGTGCAACCGGCCTCGTCGTGAGTACCGGCGCGTCCGCGATTCTGGTCAACCTCTTCTCGGCACAGCAGTACATGGCGATTGTGGTGCCCGGTATGACCCTCCGAAACCTCTACGACGAGTACGACCTCGAAAGCCGGAACCTCTCGCGGGCGGTCGAGGCCGCCGGGACGCCCACGGGCGCGCTCATCCCGTGGCACGCTGGCGCGGTCTACATGGCCAGCGTCTTCGGCGTGGCGACCCTCGAATACGCCCCGTACTACTTCTTCGGGTTCCTCTCGCCGCTGGTGCTGTTCGTGACGACGTTACTCGGGTGGAACACGACCAGACAGGAGTCCCCGCAGTCAGAGACACCGGTTTCTGCGGACGACTGAACCACCGGAAGCCGGGTCGTTGTCTGCTTCACTCCCGGCGCGCGCCGGTCCCCGGTCGCTCCATCCCGGCGAGGTCGATTTCTCCCTCGGGCATCGGGACGCCCGCGTACTCGTCTTCGGCGAGCAACAGCGACCCGTCGAGGTCGGCGTAGTCAAGCAGTGGCGCGAGGTGGGCCGCCGCCGCGATAGCGGCGTTGGACTCTATCATGCACCCGAGCATGACTTCGAGTCCGTGGGCGCGCGCGGCGTGAATCATCCGCTTGGCCTCCCGGAGACCGCCGCACTTCATGAGTTTCAGGTTGGCGATGTCGGCTTTGTCGGCGATTCGAGGGATGTCGGGCAGGGTGACGCACGACTCGTCGGCCGCGATGGGGAGCGCCGCGCGCTCCCGGACGAACCGCATTCCCTCGGGATTCGCGGCCGCGACGGGTTGCTCCACGAACTCGAGGTCGTAGTCCGCGAGGCGGTCTATCTTCCGGACCGCTTCGCGCGGCGACCACGCCTCGTTCGCGTCCACGCGGATGGTCGCGTCGGGCGCGTGGTCGCGGACCGTCGAGACGATTTCCTCGTCGCGGTCGGTGCCGACCTTCACCTTCAGGACGGAGTAGCCGCGTTCGACCGCGGTCTCGGTCTTCTCGGCCATCTTCTCGGTGGAGTCGATGCCGATGGTGTAGGAGGTCGGGACCGTCTCGTCGGGGTCGAGTCCCCAGTAGCGGTACAGCGGCAGGTCCGCGCGCTTGGCCACCAAGTCGTGGAGCGCGATGCTGACCGCGCACCTCGCGGCCGGGTTGCGCGCGACCGTCTCGCGCATTCGGCGCTCGATGCGGTCGAGTTGGTGGGGGTCGCCGACTTCCTCGACGACTTCGAGGAGGTCGGGGAGGACGGCTTCCACGGTGGCGGCGGTCTCGCCGTAGTGTTCGGAGGGAGCGGCCGCGCCGACGCCCGCGGTCCCGTCGTCGTCCTCGACTCGGACGACGACGTTCTCGGCGGTCTCTTGGGTCCCGCGCGAGATGGTGAAGGCGTTTTCCAGCGGGAGCGTGACGCGCTCGAAGTGGGTTTCGAGGCTCACAGAATCGCCTCCAGCACCGCCTCAAGGCTCTCGGAGTCGGGACCGCCGAAGCGAACGGGGTCGGTCACGGGCGCGTCGAGTTCGTCGCCGAAGGTCGCCACGGCGTCTCTGGCCGCGTCGTCGTCGGCGACTTCTCTGGTGTTGAGCGCCCCGGCGACGACTTCGGTCTCGTGGACCGGTCGGGCGAGGTCCTCGTAGAGGTCCACGTAGTCGGCTATCGGCGGCAGGTCGAACTCCTCGTAGCCGTGGACCGCCTCGCGGCCCGCCTCGTGGCAGAGGACGAGTTTGTCGGCCATCGACCCGTGGAGGATGCCACAGGTGACCGCGGAGTAGGCCGGGTGGACGATGCTTCCCTGTCCTTCCACGAAGAGGTAGTCGTAGTCGTCGCCGCGTTCCAGAATCATCTCCTCGACCGCCCCGGCGGTGAAGTCGCTGACCACGCGGTCGATGGGGTTTCCCCACCCCTCAATCATGATTCCGGTCTGGCCGGTCGGGATAAACCCGGCGTCAACGCCGCGTTCGCGGGCCGCTTCGAGAAGTTCGAGCGTGGCGGTCATCTTCCCGACCGAGCAGTCGGTGCCGACCGTCAGCACGACTTCGGCGTCAACCTCGTCGGCGACCCCCTGCGCGACGGTCAGGTCTTCGGAAGGTTTGCGAACGTCCCACACGTCGCAGTCGTTCTCGGCGGCGAGTTCGGCGAACTCGTCGTCCTCCGCGAGGAAGTAGTGGAGACCCGAAATCAGGTCGCATCCCCGCTCCAACGCGGTGGTCACGTCCGAGCGCCACGACTCGTCGAACCCGCCCCCGATGGGCGCGATGCCGACGATGAGGGCGTCCACCTCGGGCGCGTCGGACATCTCGGCGACGATTGGGGCGTCCTGCACGTCGGCCACGAAGTCCGAGACCCGTTTCCCGGCGTTGTCCCGGTCGAGGACCGCCTCGACCTCGTAGTCGGAGTAGCGCAACAACCCGACGGCGGTCTTGGCGCGGTCGGGGAACTTCTCGTGTGCGAGTACGGCGACTCTCATGGGAGAAGGGTTGCGATACGGGGGTATAAAACTCGGTGTGGCGGAACATAGGTGGTCGGCGAGATGACTAGTTTCGAAGTCGGAAAGCGGACGACGGTGCCAGCGTCTCCCCTTCTCGAAAGCCCCCGCCCACTCGCTTGGAAACGGCGTAGGTTGTCACCGAGGCGACCGGAAAAGTACACTCAGAAAGTGTCCGCTCGCCACCGGCCAAGCTTTCGCTCGAACGGAACGTTGCTCTCCGGCAGAGCGTCGCTCTGACGAGCAGTCGGGAGCGAAGCGACGGAAGGGGCCTCAGCGCGTGCCTTTGGAGGTGTCTGGGCGAACGGTCATTCGCGCAGGTGCGTCGGCACTCGCTTCCGCCGGTGGACGACCGAACGAGCGAAGCGAGTGAGGGAGTCGGATGGGGCGAGTGTGACTATACTGCTCTAGCAAATCCGTACAAGTCTAAAAGCAATCTATATCTGCCTAAAGAAATTAAAAAACGTGTTCGAGGACGCGACCACCGACGGACTCGGGGAAACGGAGTCGGCGAACGTCCTCAGTCGATGACAACCCGGTCGCCGTCGTCGCGGCACTCTTCGAGTGCGTGCTTGGCCGCCATCCCCGCAGTCTGGGGGTTCGCGGCCTGTCCGACGCCGACCTTCAACTCGACTTCCACGGTGTCCCGAACGTGTTCGATGGCGTCCTCGTAGGCCGCCGCGTCCAAGTCGGGACACACCGCGATGATGTTGTCCCCGCCGACGAAGAACGAGAGGGCGTCGTGGGCGCGGCGCATGTACTGCATGAGTTCGGCGTAGCCCTGTTCGATGTGGATGAACGAGTCGAAGGCGTTCATCCGGTCGGTGTACTTCCCGGTGGCGTCGTTCACGTCGAAGTGGGCGATTTGCACGTCGTCGTCCGCCCGTTCGTCGGGGTCTAACGTCCTACCCCGCAGAATCTCGGTTCTGTCGGCTTCTTGGGCGCTCCCGGCGTCTTGGATGTGGTCGGTCGCCGCCGAGAGTGCTTCGACGGGACTCGGGTCCACGCCCACGCCGAAACTGACGGTGACGGGATAGCGGTTGCCGACCGACTCCTGAACGAGGGCGTGGTCGGTCTCGTCCATCCCGTTCGTCACCGCAATCATGTTGTCGAACCGGGTGAAGAAGACGTACCCCTCGCGGTTGCCGACCAGTTGCGAGAGGTCGGCGTACAACCGCGATTGGAGGGTCTGGAGGTCTACTTCCCGACGCGGTTCGGGCGTTACGGTCCACGGTCCGTAGTTGTCAATCTGAATCAGGGTGACCTGCGCGTTCGTCACTGTTGACAGGGGTTTCGGTTCGATGGTTAATAAGTCGTCCTAATTCTGGTAGCGTTTCCAGAATTGGAGGGCGGGTTCGTTCTCGGGGCCTCCGTTCGTAGCGATACGCCACCTGCGAGAGTCGCCGGGGAGAGGTCCTCGAAAGTCCCGTTCGCTACGAAATAGAATCGGTACAGCAACCGCAGAAACCGCAACGACGAACACCCAGAAAGCCCCCGCCCGCTCGCGGTCGCTCAGCGACATATCCTCGCTCACTGCGTTCGCTCGGATAGGGGTCGCTGAGACGACCACGGGTCTGCGACCCGCGAGCGGGCGGCCCCTTTCATCCACCCACACGGGGGTCCGGTCGGCCGAGCGTTCGCTGGTGGTTGTCGGGCCGAGCGTCTGCCAGTGGTTTGGTCGGCCGGGGCGTAACTGGCCGGTGACGCTCTCCCAACCCGTCGGCACGTTTAACTGCTCGCGGCCCCCACCGACGGGTATGTCGGCCGCGGTCCACCTCACGGCGTCCGCCCGCGCTATGCGTATGCGCAGTCGCGCGTAGCGTCGGGAGGACCCGCCGGACCGTGGCGCGGACGGTTTCTCGCGGTGGCGAAACCCGACCACCCGCCCGAATCGCCGACCAGTCGCAACTGCGACCCACCGAACACTGACGACCCGATACGATGCTCGAACACGGAAATCGGCGGGTTTTACACCCGCGAAGGAGGACTGCATAGTATGAGCCACGACGACTTCCCCACGGAGAATCCCGCGGTGGTGACGTGCGGACTGCCCTACGCCAACGGCGACCTGCACATCGGCCACCTCCGGACGTACGTCAGCGGCGACGCCTACGCCCGCGCGCTGGAGAAATTAGGCCAGCAGACCGCGTTCGTCTCCGGGTCCGACATGCACGGGACCCCCGTCGCGGTCAACGCCGCGAAGGAGGGCGTCTCCCCCGAGGAGTTCGCCACGCGCCACCACGAGAAGTACGCCGCGACCTTCCCGAAGTTCAACGTCGAGTTCGACAACTACGGTCACACCCACGACGAGACCAACACCGAACTCACCCAAGAGTTCGTCCGGTCGTGGATAGACGAGGGCCACGTCTTCGAGAAGGAGATTCAGGTCGCGTGGGACCCCGAGACCGACCA
The DNA here is from genome assembly GCF_029338395.1 of Halorussus caseinilyticus. Classification (NCBI taxonomy): domain Archaea; kingdom Methanobacteriati; phylum Methanobacteriota; class Halobacteria; order Halobacteriales; family Haladaptataceae; genus Halorussus; species Halorussus caseinilyticus. The sequence continues at coordinate 1,947,917 of NZ_CP119809.1, read as the reverse complement.
ACCGCTCCCCGACCGCTACGTCGAGGGCACCTGTCCCTACTGCGGCGAGAAGGCCCGCGGCGACGAGTGCGACGAGGGGTGTCAGCGCCACCTCGAACCCGGCGAAATCGAAGACCCCCACTCGACGCTCACCGGCAACCCCGCGGAGTACCGCACCCGCGAACACGAGTTCCTGCGACTCTCGGACTTTCAGGAGTACCTCGGGGAGTTCATCGACCGACTCGAGGGCACCGCGAACGCCCGCAACCAGCCCAGAGAGTGGATAGAGGGCGAACTGCAGGACCTCTGTATCACCCGCGACATGGACTGGGGCATCGACTACCCCGCTGGCGAGGACGGAGAGACCAAAGAGGACCTCGTTCTCTACGTCTGGGTAGACGCCCCCATCGAGTACGTCGCTTCCACGAAGCAGTACACCGAGCGCGTCGGTACCGACACCTACGACTGGGAAGCAGTGTGGAAAGACGGCGCGCCCGCGGCCAGCGAGAGCGACCCCGACTGGGACGCCGACGACACCGGCGAAATCGTCCACGTCATCGGCCGGGACATCATCCAGCACCACACCGTCTTCTGGCCCTCGATGCTCCGGGGCGCGGGCTACAACGAACCGCGCGCGGTCATGGCCAGCGGGTTCGTCAACCTCGACGGTCAAGCGTTCTCGACCAGTCGCAACCGGGCGGTCTGGGCCGACGACTACCTCGACGAGGGCTTCCACCCGGACCTCGTGCGCTACTACCTCACCACGACCGGCGGTTTCCAGCACGACGTGGACTTCTCGTGGGAGAAGTTCCAAGAGCGCGTCAACGGCGAGTTGGTGGGCACGCTCGGCAACTTCGCCTACCGGAGTCTGCTGTTCGCGGCCCGGAACTACGACGGTGCGCCCGACGCCGACACCTCCGAGGAAGTCGAAGAGCGCATCGAGGAGGCCGTCGCCGACTTCGAGACCGCGGTCAACGACTACTCGCTCAAGAAGGCCGGAGACGCCGCCCTCTCGCTCGCCGGGTTCGGCAACGAGTACATCCAGCGCAACGAACCGTGGAACCTGACCGGCGACGACCCCGACCGCGCCGCGCAGGTCATCTACGACTGCGTGCAGATAGCGAAGGCCGTCGCGGTCCTCTCGGCCCCCATCCTGCCCGGCAAGGCACAGACGCTCTGGGAGCAGTTGGGCGAGGACGGCACGGTCCACGACGCGGACCTCGACGCCTGCCTCGAATCGCCGCCCGGCGAGTTCGGCGAACCCGACGAACTCTTCGAGAAAATCGAGGACGAACGCGTCGAGCAACTCAACGAGAAGCTACAGGAGCGAATCGAAGCGGCTACGGAAGACGACGACGAAGCGGACGAGAGCGAGGACGAAACCGTGAGCGAGTCAGACATCCAACCCGTCAACGACGACCGCATCAGCTTCGAAGAATTCCAAGACCTCGACATCCGAGTCGGCGAAATCGAAGTCGCCGAACCCATCGAAGGGGCCGACGACCTCGCGCGCCTCGAAGTGGACATCGGCGTCGAGACCCGCCAAATCGTCGCGGGCATCAAGCAACTCCACGACCTCGACGAACTGCCGGGCACGAAAGTCGTCGTCGTGGCGAACCTCGAACAGGCCGAACTCTTCGGCGTCGAGTCCAACGGCATGGTGCTGGCGGCGGGCGAAGACGCCGACCTCCTGACGACCCACGGCGACAGCGTTCCGGGCACGAAGGTCAAGTAGCGCCGACGCGACGGTCGAGGAAGCTTCTTTTTCGCCGCGACGACCGGCGAGTGACGGGTATCGGCGTCGGGCCACCCCGGACGACAATTACCGAAACCGACAGAATCGGCGACGAAGGCGCGGAATCGAGCGCGATAGCCGCTAGACGTGACCAATCAGTCGCATCTGACCATCAGAACCTACGTTACGGATATATCCGTCCAAATATTCACTAATCTGCGAAACGAATTACCCAAGACTTATCCGTATAACCCACATCTGTCTAATTGCAATGGCAGAAGGAAACGTTGATTTCTTCAACGACACTGGCGGCTACGGTTTCATCTCGACGGACGACGCGGACGACGACGTATTCTTCCACATGGAAGACATCGGCGGCCCGGACCTCGAAGAGGGAACTGACGTAGAGTTCGACATCGACCAAGCCCCCAAGGGCCCGCGCGCGACGAATCTTACGCGCCTTTAAATACGCTTTCAGGCCGCCGCGAGGCGGGTGAACGCGCTTTTTCCGTGCAATTATCTTCCGCGAGCGACTGCTTACGGTATACCAGTTTGAGCAGTTGAGTTAGGTATCTCGTTTACCACAGCGACCAAGCTAGCTTCAGGCCCGAGCAAATCAGACCGCAACCGCCCCGCATAGCACGGCACTGCCCGGCGACCGCACGGCACCGCGCCCGCAGGCCTCGCGCGGTTGGACGCGGCGCGCGCAGTTCTGCGCGCGCCGCGCCCGCACGCGCCGGGATGAATAACGTCACGGAGCGCAGTCTACCTCGTGTCCTCACTCGACTCGTCCGAACACCGGAGACGCTCCTAGCAGAAACGGAAAGAATCGGAATCCGGGAGATTCAAACCCCAGTCCGCCCTGCACCACACCAATGACCATCCCGTCGTTCGTCGTGGGTATCGCGGGGGGGACCGGGGCCGGAAAGACGACGGTCGCCCGCGAAATCACCGAGGAAGTCGAGGACGCCGTGACGCGCATCCCGATGGACAACTACTACGAGGACCTGAGCCACATGGACTTCGAGGAACGCGAGGAGGTCAACTACGACCACCCCTCGGCGTTCGAGTGGGACCTGCTCCGGGACCACATGGACGCCCTACTCTCGGGCCAGACCATCGAGATGCCCCAGTACGACTTCTCCATCCACAACCGGAAAGACGAGACCGTCACGGTCGAACCCACCGACGTAATCGTGCTGGAGGGCATCTTCGCGCTCTACGACGAGGACGTGAACGAGATGCTGGACATCCGCGTCTTCGTGGAGACGGACGCCGACGTGCGCATCCTCCGGCGCATCGAACGCGACGTGGTGGACCGCGGCCGGGACTTGGAGGGCGTCATCGACCAGTACCTCTCGACGGTCAAACCGATGCACGAGCAGTTCGTCGCGCCCACCAAGAAGCGCGCGGACCTCATCATCCCCGAGGGCGCGAACGCCGTCGCGGTCAACCTGCTGGAGGAGAAAGTCCGCGCGGAGACCTACACCGACTCGGGGTCGGCGTGGACACTGAGCGACGAGGGCGTCGAACGCGAGGAGCGCGAACGCCTCGCCGTCACCGGTCCCGCCACCGCCGACGCGGCCCCGGACGGCCCGGAGTTGGGCGACACCGACCGAGACGCCGTGGAACGCGACGACGACGACCGGCGGTGGGAAGACGACAGCGCAGAATAAGAAACGGACTCAGGCGCTCTTCTTCTCGGGGTTCTCGCCCTGCGGGTGGTAGTCCCAGAACCCGCCGCGGCGCATCCCCGCGCCCACGGCCTTGTGGAAGTCCACGATGGTCTCGAACTCCTCGCCCTCGACGTGTTCGAAGATGTCGCCGACGCTGACGACGCGCTTGTGGTTGATGCGAATCGGTTCGTCGGCGTGTTCCTCGGCGAACTCCCGCTTGTTCAGCGGGAAGTCCTCGTCCTCGTCGAGTTTCTTGGCGAGAATCGCCATGCCGTACTTGCGTCCGCCTTCGCTCCCTTCCTCGCCGTCGGGGTCGTGCGGCCAGTCCATGTCCGGAACGTGGGACGGCCCGTAAAAAGAGTTTACCGTTCGCCCGAGCGTTCCGGGGATTCGGGGCGGTGGTATCGGCATACAATTTCTTTAGCCAACCAGATATTGTTTTAAGCAATGTATAAATTTCTCCGAGGGCGTAGAAAGCCCCCGCCCGCTCGCTTCGTCTCGGCGTGACCGCGACCGCGAATCGCAGAATCGGTGTCGTCCTCTCGAAGCCCCCGTCCGGTCGCGGTCGCTGGCCGGGATATTCGGCGCTCTCCGCACAGCCCGCGCCGAATACTGGCCCGGCCAGACGACCACGTAAACGCGACCGGACGGCCCCTTCATCCCCCCTGTGGTCCGGTCAGAGAAGCTTCTGCTGGCGGTCGGTCGGCCGAGCGCGTTCCGGTGGTCCGGTTCACCGAGCGTCGGCCGTCTCCCGGTCAGTCGTCGGCGTCCGCCGTCTCGCGCTCGTCGCGCGGGGCGCGACTCGCGCCGTCTCCGAGCAGTTCCTCGCGGTGTTCGTCCAGCAGGGGCGCGCGCTCGCCCGGTTTTGGCGGGGTCTCGCTGAGTTTGATGGGGGACCCGGCGATGGTCACGTCCTCGTCCGCGCCCGGTTGTTCCACGTCCACCAGCATCTCCCGAGCGTGGACGTGGGGGTCCTCGAACACGTCGGCCGCGTCTTGGACCGGCGCGCAGGGGACCGACCCTTCGAGGGCGTCACGGATTTCGGCGGCGGTGAGGGTCGCGGTCCAGTCGGCGATTTCCGACCGGAGGGGTTCGCGGTGTTCGAGTCGGTCCGCCGTCGTCGGGTACTCCGCCGCGAGGTCCGGCCGGTCCATCGCCTCGCAGAGCGCCCGCCAGTGGTTGTCGCCGAACGCGGCTATCACGACGTGGCCGTCCGCCGCCTCGAACGCGTTGTACGGGAACAGCGTCGGGTGGGCGTTGCCCCGGCGCGTGGGCACGTCGCCGGTGTAGGAGTGCTGGTAGACGGTGCGCTCGCACATCGAAATCATGGCGTCGTACATCGCGGTATCGACGTACTGGCCCTCGCCGGTCCGGTCGCGGTGGTGGAGCGCCGCCAGAATCCCGACCGCGTTCAGCGTCGCGGTGAACAGGTCGCCGATGCCCGGTCCCACCTTGGTCGGCGGGCCGTCCTCCTGTCCGGTAATCTCCATCACGCCGCCGAGTGCTTGGGCGATGAGGTCGAACGAGGGTTGGCCCTGCCGGTCGGTCTCGCCCGTGCGAGGGTCGCCGAACCCGCGGATGGAGGCGTAGACGAGTTCCGGGTTGCGCTCGCGCAGGGTCTCGTACTCCAGTCCGAACTTCTCCATCGTCCCGGCCCGGAAGTTCTCGACAACCACGTCGGCGTCCTCGACCAGCGCCAGAAAGTCCTCGCGGTCCTCGCCGGTCAGGTCCATCTCCAGACTCCGCTTGCCGCGGTTGACGCTCTGGAAGTAGCCGCCGTAGGCGTCGTCGTCGCCGACGAACGGGGGGTTCGGCCGGATGAGGTCCCCGCCGGGGCGCTCTATCTTCACTACGTCGGCCCCGAGGTCCGAGAGGAGCATGGTGCAGTACGGTCCCGCGAGAACCTGCGTGAGGTCTAACACGCGCACGTCGTCCAGCGCTTGCATCGTTGCGACGGTGGACCACCCGGACCAAAAACCTTCTCAATAAATCATGTGGTTTGTGTCGAAGGGACACATACACCCTCAAATGACCTTAAAGGGATTTAATCATGAACAATGATTATCTTTAAGTATTGTTCATTGGTTTTCTTGGATGCGATGTCTGCCACAGTCATCCTCGGCGTTATCGGGTCCGACGCACACGCCGTCGGAATCACGATACTCGAACAGGCCCTCTCGACTGCTGGCTTCGAGGTCGTCAACCTCGGCGTCCAGTCCAGTCAGCAGGAGTTCATCAGCGCGGCACAGGCACACGAGGGTGACGCGGTACTCGTCTCCTCGCTGTACGGTCACGCCGAGCAGGACTGCCGCGGGTTCCACGAGGCCATCGAAGACGCCGGTCTCGACCCCATCACCTACATCGGCGGCAACCTCGCGGTGGGTCAGGACGACTTCGACCGGACCAGAGACCGCTTCCGCGAGATGGGCTTCGACCGGGTGTTCGACTCCGAGACCAAGCCGACGGAGGCCATCGCCGCGCTCAAGGCGGACATGAACATCGCCGAATCCGAAGCCGAGCGAGCGAGGCTGACGACCTGAGCCGCCCCTTTTTCAGCATGTTACGCGACACAAGACTATCCGGAGAGGAACTCTCACGAATCGACGAACGAATACGCGACGACTGGTCGGTCGAAGACGTAGACTTCGAGAAAGCGGTCGCCTACCACGACTCGCTCCCGGCGGGCAAGCAGTTCGCCCACGTCCTCGAATCCGCCGACCGGCCGCTCCTCCAACCCCGCGCTGGCGTCCCGAGACTCGACGACCAAATCGCGCTCTTGGACCACCTCGAAGAGGCGGGCCGAGCCGACCTGCTCCCGACGACCATCGACTCCTACACGCGGGACAACGAGTACGGGAAGGCCCAGCAGGGTCTCGAAGAGGCCCGCGAGAGCGGCGAGGACACCCTCAACGGCTTCCCGGCCGTCAACCACGGCGTCGAGGGGTGCCGCGAACTAATCGAGGCGGTGGACGCGCCCATCGAGGTCCGCCACGGGACGCCCGACGCCCGACTGCTCGCGGCCGTCACCTTCGCTGGCGGGTTCCAGAGCTTCGAGGGCGGTCCCATCTCGTACAACATCCCCTACACGAAGGAACACGACCTCGCCGAAACCATCGAACACTGGCAGTACGTGGACCGCCTCGCCGGTGCCTACACCGAGCGCGGTATCACCATCAACCGGGAACCGTTCGGTCCCCTCACCGGGACACTCGTCCCGCCGTCCATCGCCATCGCGGTCGGACTGGTCGAGGGGATGCTGGCCGCCACGCAGGGCGTCCGGAGCATCACGCTCGGATACGGGCAGGTCGGCAACCTCGTCCAAGACATCGCGGCGCTCCGTGCGCTCCGCGAACTCGGCGAGGAGTACCTCCCGAACGAGGTGACAGTCACCACCGTCTTCCACGAGTGGATGGGCGGGTTCCCGCCGGACGAGGCCCGCGCCAACGGCGTCATCGCCCTCGGCGCGGCCACCGCCGCCATCGCGGAACCGGACAAAGTTATCACCAAGTCGCCACAGGAGTTCGGCGGCGTCCCGACCAAGGAGGCCAACGCCGCGGGCCTGCGCACAACCAGACAGCTCATCGATATGATGCGCGAGCAGGACATCGAACTCGATGGCGTCGGCCGAGAACGGGAGTTCATCGAGAAGTCCACCCGGTCGCTGATGGACACCATCCTCGAACTCGGCGACGAGGACGTGGCGCAGGGCGTCCTCGCGGCGTTCGAGACGGGCAAACTCGACGTTCCGTTCGCGCCGAGCGAGAGCGCCGAGAGCGCGGTCCTCCCGGCCCGCGACGACGACGGCCGGGTCCGCATCCTCCAGTTCGGAAACCTCGCACTCGACCCGGACCTCAAGGACGTTCACATCGACCGACTCGACCGACGGGCGCGCGCGGAGAACCGCGACCGGTCCTTCCAGATGGTCGCCGACGACGTGGACGCGATAAGCGAAGGGCGACTCATCGGCCGACCGGGAGGTGAGGGCGCGTGAGTCCGATTCGGACTGCGGACGGCGCGACCACCATCGAGTCCGTCCGGGCGGTGGCGGGCGTCTCGGGGTTCTTCTTCGACGACCAGCGAGCAATCAAGCGGGGCGCGGAGCGCGACGGCGCGGGCTACCGCGGCGACCCGGTGACGCCCGGGTTCGACCGGGTTCGACAGGCGGGCGAAGCCATCAGCGTCCTGCTCGAACTCGGCGACGGCACGGTGGCGACCGGCGACTGCGCCGCCGTCCAGTACTCCGGGGCGGGCGGCCGCGACCCCCTCTTCCGTGCCGAGGAGTTCGTCCCGGTCGTGGAGGGTCCGGTCGCCGACGCGCTGGTCGGGAGACGGTCCGAGAACTTCCGCGAGAACGCCGAACTCGTGGAGGACCTCTGTGGGACCGACGACCGGCGACTCCACACCGCGATTCGGTACGGCGTCTCGCAGGCCCTGCTCGACGCCGCGGCGACCGCGCGCCGGGAGACCGAGACCGACGTGCTGGCCGACGCCCTCGGCACCGACCCGGCCGACGAACCGATTCCGGTGTTCGGCCAGTCCGGCGACGACCGGTGGGAAAACGCCGAGAAGATGCTTCTGAAGGGCGTTCCCGTCCTGCCCCACGGTCTGTTCAACAGCGTCGAGAAGGTCGGCGAGGAGGGCGAGCGACTGGTCGAGTATCTCGAATGGCTCGCCCGACGGACCGAGGAACTCGGTCCGTCGGGCGGCGAGACGGAGGAAGGCGGCTACTCGCCGCGGTTCCACGTGGACGTGTACGGCGTCCTCGGCGAGGTGTTCGGCCCGCCCTACGACCGACCGGAGGTGGCCGACTACTTCGCGGACCTCCGCGAGGCGGCGGCACCCTACCCCGTGCAGGTCGAGGGACCGATGGACGAGGGCGGTCGCGGCGACCAGATTCACGCCATGACCGAACTCCGCGAGGGTCTCGCGGACGCTGGCGTCGGCGTGGACATCGTGGCCGACGAGTGGTGCAACACGTTCGAGGACGTGTGCGCTTTCGTGGACGCGGGTGCGGCCGACGTGGTGCAGGTCAAGACGCCCGACCTCGGCGGCGTCCACCGGAGCGGCGAGGCGGTCCGGTACTGCGAGGGGACCGACACCCGCGCGTACCTCGGCGGGACCTGCAACGAGACTGCCGAGTCCGCCCGGACCTGTGCGCACGTCGCTCTCGCAACCGACGCCGCGCAGGTGCTGGCGAAACCCGGCATGGGCTTCGACGAGGGGTACATGATAGTGGAAAACGAGATGCGGCGGGCGCTCGCGCGCCGCGACCTACGGAACTCGCAGGTGATTGCAGATGACTGATTGGACGGATTCGGACACGTTCGCGGCGGCGCTGAATCGCGCGGAAACCAAGCAGAAGGGCAACTGCTTCGAGGACTTCGCCGAGGGCGAGACCATCGAACATTCGCCGGGTCTCGAACTCTCGCGGCACGGGTCGGAACTCTGGGCCGGGCAGACGCTCAACTACGACCCGGCGTACTGGCGGCCCTCGGTCGCCGAAGAGCGCGGATTCGGCGAGGTGCCGGTCCACCCCGACTACCTGCTGGCGTGCGTGATGGGCGCGAGCGTCGAGGACCTGAGCGAGAAGGGCGGTTACTTCCTCGGGCGCGACGACCTGCGCTACCACCGACCGGGCGTCGAACCGGGCACCGAACTCCGCGTGGAGTCGGTCGTCGAGAGCAAGGCCGAGTCGAGTTCCCGTCCGGCCTACGGCATCGTGACGTGGGAGACCACGGGCTACGACGCCGCGACCGGCGAGCGCCTGCTGTCGTACACCCGGACGAACATGATTCCGCGCCGGGAACCGCTCGCCACCGACGGCGCTGGCGAGGGCGGGACCGCGACCGAGAGCGAGTCGGCAGACGCCGAGGCGTCCTCGGCGTCTGCCGACGCCGACCTCCCCGAGGAACTGCTCGCGCCCGAGGGCGGCCACTTCGAGGACTTCCGCGAGGCGCTCGACCGCGCGGAGGGCCGGGACGCCGCGGTCGCCTACCGCCACGAACGCGGCCGGACGGTAGACGACACGACGGTCGCCCAACTGCCGCTTTCGACGCTCAACACCGCGAAACAGCACCACAACGGCGACGTGATGGCCGACTCGCCGTCGGGAGAAATCGTCGCCTACGGCGACGTGACCCGCTCCATCGCTCTCGGGCACGCGCGCTCGGACGAGCGCACGGCCCGCGAGGTGGCCTGCGGCGACGAGCGATTCCACGACTTCGTGACCGTCGGCGACACGATTTACGGTTTCACACGTGCGCTCGACGCGCGGGAGACCGACCGAGACGGCGCGGGCGAAGTCACCTTCGAACACGTCGCGTTCAACCAGCGCGACGAACCGGTCTACTCCGGGACCCGAACCGCACTGATTCGGAAGCGAAACTGAGACCCCACAACCAATGACGAACACACGACTCTGCCGAACGTTCCAGACCGCGCCCGCTGGCGTCCCCCGCGACGACAGCGCGAAGTACCTCCTGTCGGGCCTGACCGCCGAGGGGTGGCAGGCACCCGATTGGCTGGTGCCGGACCTCGAAGACGGCACCGCCCCCGACTGCAAAGCCGAGGCGCTGGAGAACGTCTGCGACCTCCTGCCGGAGTACGCGCCCGACTTCGCGGGCGAAATCTGGCCCCGCGTCGAGTGGGGCTACGGCGACGAGGCGACCCGCGAACGCGGCCGCGACCAGATTGCGACCCTCGCCGAGTCGGTCGGCGACCACCTCGACGGCGTGGTCGTCCCGAAGGTCGGGCGACTCGACGACGTGCGGGCGGCCGAGACCGCAGTGGAGGCCGCAGTGCAGGAGTCGGGCCACGACATCGAGCTTGCGATAATCGTGGAGACTGCTCGCGCTCGGTCTGACCTCCGGGAAATCGCGCAGTTCGGCGCGGACTCGCGGCTCTCGGCGCTCGTGTTCGGCCCGGTGGACTACGCCGCCGAGTTGGGCGGCCGCGACGTGGGCGGCAGTCCGGCGTGGCCCGGTCTCTACGAGGCGATGTCGAACGAGGCCAGCGCGAACGACCTGCTGGCAATCGGCGGTCCCTTCGACAAACTCTACCGCGAGCGGGCGGGTGTCACGTTCTACAACGGCGAGGCCTACGCCGAGTACGTCGAACGCGAGGCCCGCGTCGGACTCGACGGCAGTTGGTCGCTCCACCCCAACCAGACCGAACAGGCAAACCGCATCCACCTCCCGACCGACGAGGAACTCCGCGAGGCGGTCCGGAAGATAGAGACCTTCAACGAGGCGAAAGACGAGGGGACCGGCGCGGTATCCATCGACGGCCAGATGGTTGACGAGGCGACCCTGAAGAATTTCGAGAACACCGTCGAGACGGTTCGAGCGGTCCACGACGCCCGCGAGACCCAAGCGCGGGAGTGCTACGACGCCGACCTGCTGGACCGGGCGCTCTCCGTGGTCTGAAGGTCTCTCGGTCGATTATTAATCGTTACCGGCGCGTGCGGGCGCGGCGTCGTCGGGAGCGGAGCGACCGACGGCTCGGGGGACGCGGGTTGTCCCCCGGCGCTCTCGTGCGCCGCGCCCGCGCGAGGTCTCTCCGGAGCGAAGCGACGGAAGGCCCGGCAGAGCTTGCTCTACCGAGGGACGACTGAGTGACCGAAGGGAACGAGGGAGTCGGTTGGGGAGGACGTGGCCGTCGCGGTGCCGTGCGGTTGCGGTGACTCCTTTTTGTCGGCAGTAGCTAGCTTCCTCGCCGCAGTTCACGAATCGGCGACCTATCCGACGCAATCTTCCACTCTCAAACCAAAAACTACGGAACTCGCTCGCCGAATCAGGCGCTCGCGGAGTGGCGAACACACGAGGTGTTCGCCGTCTTGCTCGCGCCAGAAGTACGGTGGGATTGGGATTTGAACCCAAGAGGCATGACGCCACCTGCTTTCAAGGCAGGCGCAATAGGCCGCTCTGCCATCCCACCTCGCGGTCGATTCTACCAACTCCGGCGTCTAAGAACTGTCGGTCTCGTCCGGACGATACCCGGCGAGAGACGCCTACGCTCGCGTCAGGGTCGGCCCGTCCTCGCCGTCTTCGACGCGCAGGCCGAACTCTCGGAGCAGGGTCGCGGTGTGTTCCGGGACGATGCGCCCGGCGGCCGCCCGCGCGTTCAACTCCGGGACGAGCGACAGCAGGTCCGCGCCGGTCTCGATGCGGGTCGCCGCGGGCAGGAAGCCGACTTCGTGGCCCGCGTCCCCCGCGCGGTTCGTCAGCGTCTCGACTTCGGGGGTGGCGTAGGCGTCCTCGAAGTCGATGGACTCGGTGAACCCGGCGTAGTGGACCCGGCCCCGGCCGCTCGGCCCGAGGACGACTTCGTTGCGCCGGAGTTTCATCGCGGCGCTGTCGATTTCCTTCCGGGTGAGCATCGGCGCGGTGCCGGGCACCACCGCGACCGATTGGGCGTCCTCCTGTTCGAGGAGGTGGGTCACGGTGTTCCCGGCGCGCGCGGCGAAGGTCGAACCCACCTGCACCTCGAAGCGGGTCTCGTCGGGTTCCTCCAGAGCATCGGCGGCGAGCGCGCGGACTTCGGCCTCGGCGCTCTGGCCGGTCGTCCCCGCGTACTCGTCGGGGAGCGACTCCTCGTCGCGATAGTTCACGAGCAGTTCGCCGCCGCTCCGCTCGGCGGCCCGCATGGTGTCTTTCAGGGTCGCGGCGTAGAGGTCGGCCGCCTCCTCCTCGGAGAGGGGAGACGACTCGGCGAGTGTCGACAGTACCAGTCCGGGCCGCGGCGGGTCGGCGAAGACCGCGATGTCGGTCATGCTCGTCTCTCCGCGTGCGCGAACCTTGAAAGTTTTACTCCGGGCCGCCGACAGTGGTGGCGTGAACTGGTGGAAACCCCTCGCGGCGCTCGCGCTCGCACTGCTCGCGTTCGTCGCCGTCGGCGGACTCGTCGGGGCGCTCGACGTTGCTCTCGGCAGTTTCGGGGCGCTCGCGGTGGTCGGCCTGCTCGTCGTTTCGATTCTCGCGGCGAGCAGAGCCGGGACCGGGCCGAACGGCGCGCTCTCGACGCCCTACTGGGGTCGGTGAGTCTTCACCGACCGCGCCGACCCTTCGTCTGGCGGTAGTCGCGGTCCATCAGCGACTCGAAGTGGTCCACGAACGCTTCGCGCTGGTCCTCGGAGGCGTCCAGCGGGTCGGCCATCGGGACGATTTCGAAGCCCCGACCCCGGATGGTCGTCGCGTGGTCGTCGGCCACGTCGAACTCCGCGGCGGGCGTGGTGGTGTACTCGGTCGCAATCTCGGCCAGCGCGCGCTCGCCGACCGGGACGAGGATTTCGGGGTTTATCATCCGAATCTCGGCGTTGAGGTAGGGTTCGCAGGTCAGAATCTCGTCGTCGGTCGGCGGACGCTCGGGACTGCGACACCGCGCGAGGTAGGTCAGGAAGGCGTTTTCGAGTTCCGGTTGCTCGTCGCTCGGCAGGGAGTTGTTGAGTCCGAGCAGGCCGAGGACGTGCTGGAGGGCCTCGCCGCGTTCGTCGCCGGTGAACGGCACCCCGGTCCGGTCGGCCCCCTCGCCGGGGGCCTCGCCGACGAAGAGGAAGTCCGCGCCCACGTCACCGTACCCGTGGACGACCTGCTGGCGGGTCGCGCAGAGTTCCGGACAGTTCTCGCAGTCGGCGTCCATCCCGAACGGGTTCGCGCGAGTCTGCTGGTTCGCGTCCATCGTCGGTACCGTGGGGACCGCGCGGTAAAAACCGGTCGGAGAGGCTCGAACGGCGAAGTTCGAGCGTTAAGAAAATATATGCATGGCTATAGCAAATATAATCCTTGCTGGAAGAATCATATTTCTGTCCTAGGGTCGGACGGTCCTCCGGAGCGAACGAAGCGAGCGGAGACGGGACTGGCGAGTCGCCACGGTTCCGGCGATTGCCGGAGAGGACGAGACGTTCCGCGACCCGGCATCGTCTGCCGACCTACATCAGCGACTCGTCTACTTCCATCGCCTTCCGCAGGTAGGGTTCGACTCGCTCGAAGTGGTCCCCTCGCTCGACGCGCCCGCGTTCGCGGTCGTAGGCGACCATGCCGAAGTCGGCCAGTTTCGGCAGGTGAACGTGTCTCAGCGAGGACTCGACCTGCTTGCGGTCGAGGGAACTCCGACCGGCGACGGTGGCCGCGAGGTCGGCGACGGCGACCGACTCGGAGTCGGGAACACCGGCGAGGACGTACCGGCGTCGGGGGTCCGCGATGGCGTCGAAGCAGTCGCCGACGCAGGGTTCGACCGTCGCCTCGACGCCGCTCTCGACACACTCGACCACCGTGTCGAACAGCGACGCGACCTCCCGGACCGTCGCCCGGTCGTGGGCCGCGGGCGTCAGGCAGAAGTAGCCCACCGCGTCACGAGCGTCGAGGGCGCGGAGCAAGTCCCGGACGAACGCCGTCGTGGTGGCGATGTCCCAGCAGTCGAGGAGCGGCGTTACCGAGTCGAAGTAGCCGACCGTCTGGCCGTCGGCGGGCCACGCGTCGAGGTATCCCGTCGTGGCGTCGCGTATCGCGTCGGCGTCCATCGGGTCGGCGACCCCGCGGACGACGTTCCGGTCGGAGGGCGTCGTCGCCGCCGCCGACCGCATCTGTTCGCCGACGCTGACGACGCCGACGTTCCGGGGGCGTCGGTCGATGCGGTCGCGCCACGTCCCGAGGAACTCCTCCGGTCCCTCGTGGGTGACGGCGAGCGCGTCGGTGGGTTCGTTCTCCGAGAACGAATCGAACAGGAGGTCGAGCGTCGAGATTTTGCCGCGGGTCCGCCGCAAGACGAGTTTGTGCGGGTCCGCGTCCACGCTGGTTCGTACTAACTTCGTGTCTTGCACACCACTCCCCCCTTCACTCGGCGTCTGAAACCGACTCGTCTACGATTCGGACCCGACCGTCGCTCTGCACGAGGACTTCGAGGCCGCAGACACGGAACGTGACCTGCGAGTCGCCCTCGTGGTCGGTGAACAATGCGTCGAGTGCGTCCGGGTCGATTTTGTCGGAAAGCGGGATGACGGTCTGCGTCGGGTCTACGTCCGCGACTTCCGCTATCGCCTCGATAACGGTGTCGCTGACTGTTGCCGGACCGTCCGGGTCGTACGACGCACGGTAGACGCCGGGACGGTCCGACGACTCCGCCAGTCCCGAACTTTCGCTCGTATCGTTTCCCATATTGCTTTTAGACACGTTTCCCGACCCCGTTACTTATTTCGTTTCGTATAATAATAAATTTACGGCGAGAGTGAAAGAAGTCGAGACCGAAATCGGCGGCCGGAATCCGCCCCGGAGTGGGCACTCGCCCGACGTAACGGTTCACGACGATTCGTAACCTCCCATTACGTTCCTCCCGGCGAGCGAAAGCGACGAACGATTGCCCCCATTTAATCCGCTCGCGGATGACTCTCCGTCGGGGGTTTCATGACACAACAGTCATCCCGTCGCCGCTTTCTGAAAGCGGCGGCAGCGACAGGTGCATTGGCCGGTCTGAACGCGACGGTTCTCGCACAGGGCCAGAACGAGGAGATAATCCTGCTCGGCGGGTACACGCGGGCGTGGCAGGGGTATCGTCTCCCCGGCGGGCAAGAAGCGACCGATGGAGGAAATCCGACGCTGACGCTTCAGAGGGGGACGACCTACACCCTGATGTGGCAGAACGGCGACGGCGTGGGCCACAACTTCGCCATTCAGGACTCGCAGGGCGAGAACCTCCAAGTCCTCGAACCCCTCACCGTCCAGTCGGACGTGTTCGAGCAAATCAACGGCACGGGGGGCAACGAGAGCGTCTCGCTCGACATCTCGAACGGAAACGTCACCGGGGTCGGTACCGGTGGCGGCGGAAACGCGACGGGAAACCAGACCGGCGGTCAGCAGTCCACCGAATCGCTGGTCTCCGAGACCGAAATAATCGCCGAACAGGGGGCCGTACAGGGCGTTCGGTTCACCGCGACTTCGGAGATGGCTCAGTACATCTGTCTGGTCCACCCGAACACGATGGTCGGCGACGTGGAAGTCCAGAGCGGCGGCGGAACGGACAACAGTTCCGGATAGTCCGACTTCCGACGTTCGGTCTCCTTCTGGGCGTTCGGTCTCCTTCTACTCGTTGTGCGGACTGCTCGGGTGGTAGTCGGTGTCGTACTCGCCGGGGCGGTCGTCCACGCGGTCGGGGTTGATGCGCCCGCCCAACAGCATGAAGTCCACGAGCGTCAGCGCCAGCATCGACTCGACGACCGGGACGCCACGCGGCGGAAGCACCGGGTCGTGGCGGCCGATTACCTGCTCTTCTTTCTCTTCGCCGGTCTCCCAGTCCACGGTGGTCTGGGACTTCGGAATCGAGGTGGGCGCGTGGAGCGTCACCTCGCCGTAGATGGGTTCGCCCGTGGTGATGCCGCCCTGTAGACCGCCGTGGTCGTTCTCGACCGGTACGGGGTCGCTCTCGCCGGGATTCTGGGGGTCTTCGAACTCCCACTCGTCGTTTCGCTCCATACCGGTGTACTCGCGGGCCTCGCGGCCGAGACCGAACTCGAAGGCGGTGGCGGCCGGAACCGACAGCATCGCCTGTCCGAGTCGGGCCTGCACGGAGTCGAACCGCGGCGCACCGAGTCCCCGCGGGACGCCGCGGGCCTCGAAGTAGATGGACCCGCCGATGGAGTCGCCTTCCTCCTGATACTCGGCGATTCGCTCGCGCATCTCCTCGGCCGTCTCGGGGTGGGCACATCGGACCTCGTTCTGCTCGCTGTGTTCTTTGATTTCCTCGAAACTCACCTCGGGAGCCTCGATGTCGCCGATTTGGTTGACGTGGGCCTTCAGTTCGATACCTTCGCGCGCGAGGAGTTTCTTGGCGACGGCACCCGCCGCGACCCAGTTGACCGTCTCACGTGCCGACGAGCGTCCGCCGCCGCCCCAGTTGCGCGTGCCGAACTTCGCCGAGTAGGTGAAGTCGCCGTGGGAGGGCCGCGGCGCGGTGATGAACGGTTCGTACTTCTCCGACCGGGCGTCCTTGTTGTCGATGACCATCCCGATGGGGGTACCGGTGGTGTAGCCGTCCTGTAGGCCGGACTTAATCGACACGTGGTCGGGTTCGCCGCGACTCGTGGTAATCATCGACTGGCCGGGTTTCCGCCGGTCCAAGTCGGTCTGTACGTCGTCCTCGTCGAGTTCGAGACCCGCCGGGCACCCCGAGATGGTGACGCCCATCGCCTCGCCGTGACTCTCACCGAACGTCGTGACTTGGAAGAGTCGTCCGAAGCTGTTTCCGTTCATTGGCGTGTGGTTGTGCGGGCGGGCTATTTATGGTTTGCAAAAGGTGCAAGTTGGTCCTCGGCGCGCGAGGGTGTCGGGGAAGAGTCGGGGGTGAATCGGTGGGGTGAGTCGGATGGACCTCGGATTTGACCCGACGAAGACCGCACCGTACCACTCCGCAGGAACCGGAAAGCGGCGATTTCCTCGAAAGCCCCACTCGCTCGTTTCACATCGTCACAACGACCGCAGGAACTGCCGTGATGAACGCCCAGAAAGCCCCCGCCCGCTCGCGGTCGCTCAGCGACATATCTTCGACTCACCTTCGGTTCGTCTCAGATAGGGGTCGCTGAGGCGACTGAACTGCACGCGAGCGGGCGGCCCCTTTCATCCACCCAGACTGTGGGCTGGTCGGCCGAGCGTTCGCTGGCGGGTGGTCGGCCGAGCGCACCCGCCGCGGAAAGGCAGATTCAGAACGCGTTCCTACCGATTCACGGTCGCGCCGAGGTCGTACAGCACCTCGAAGAAGTCGGGGAACGACACGTCCACGTGTTCGCCGCCCGCGATGGTCGTCGGGCCGTCGGCCGCCAGCGCCGCCATCGAGAGCGCCATCACGATGCGGTGGTCGCCCCGGCCGTCGGCGGTGCCGCCCGTCAGGTCGCTCTCGTCGCCGACGACGGTGAGGGTGTCTTCACGCTCTTCGGTCGTCGCGCCGAGCTTCTCCAACTCCTCGGCCATCGCGCTCACGCGGTCGGTCTCCTTGTACCGGACGTGTTCGCAGTTGACGATGCGGGTCTCGCCGTCTGCGACCGCTCCGAGCGCCGCGATGGTCGGCAGGAGGTCGGGCGTGTCGCCCACGTCCACCTCGACGCCAGAGAGCGACGACTGTTCGACGGTTATCACGCCGTCGTCGCGGTTCCAGTCCACGTCCGCGCCCATCCGACCGAGGACGCCGACGATTTTCGAGTCGCCCTGCGCGCTCGGATACGCGCCGCGCACCCGAACCTCGTCGTCCTCGTCGGCGGCGACTGCGCCCGCGCCGAGCAGGTACGAGATTGACGAGAAGTCGCCGGGGACGTGGTACTCGCCGTCTTCGGGTTCGTAGAACTGGCCGCCCTCGACGTGGTAGGTACCGCCGCCCTCGCCGTCCGCGCCGACGCCGCGCTTCCCGGCCTCGACGCCGAACTCGTCCAGCAGTTCGAGCGTGATGTCCACGTAGGGCGCGGACTTGAGTTCGGTTTCGAGTTCGACTTCGATGCCCTCGTCGGTGACGGCCCCGGCCATCAACAGGGCCGTGACGAACTGCGAGGACACGTCACCGGGCATCGAGACGGTACCGCCCGAGAGCGGTCCCTCCACGACCAGCGGGGCCTGTCCGTTCTTCCGAGTACTCTCTGCGCGTCCGCCCAACTCGTCGATGGCCCGGAGGAGCGGGCCGTGGGGCCGTGAGCGAAGCGAGCTATCGCCCGTGAGAACCGTCGCGCCGTCGGCCAGCGCCGCCGTCGCGGTCACGAGTCGCATGGTCGTTCCGCTGTTGGCGCAGTCGAGAACGTCGCCGGGCACCTCGGGTCGGCCGTCGAACCCGTCCACGTCGAGGTGGTCGGACTCGCGGGTCACGTCGCCGCCGAAGGCGTCCACCGCTCGCATCGTCGCTTTCGTGTCGGCACTCACCAGCGGGTCGTAGACGAGCGCACCGCCGGAGTAGCCAGCGGCGAGAATCGCTCGGTGGGTGTAGCTCTTCGAGGAAGGCGCGCGCGCCGACCCCGAGAGCGTCGATGGTTCGATTTCTACGTCCATGTCCGACCCGACGGCCCGAGGGGGTTTCAGAATACCGGAGGGAGCGAGTTCTCCGCGTCACCGGACGACGGTCACGGGAACCGTCGCCCGGCCCACGATGTCCTTGGCGGTGCTTCCGACCAGTCCCTCGTACTCCTCGGAGAGACCGCGGTGGCCGACGAAGATGGCGTCGAACGACTCGTCGTCGGCGTACTCGGTGATGGCCTCGACCGGTTCGCCGTAGAGCATGCCGGTCTCGACTTCGACCCCGGTCCGGTCGCCGACTTCGGCGGCCTCGTCGAGCGCTCGCTGGGCGTCCTCCTCGGCGTCCGCTACGTCCTCGGCGACGAGTTCGTCGGCGGCCTCGGCGTAGCTGGTCGGCGGGTCGTCGCCGCCGGTGAAGAACTGTTCGGGCACGACGACGCTGATTGCGACGACCGTCGCGCCGGTCGCGGCGGCCTGTTCGACCGCGTAGCGGAGCGCGTCCATGCTGGGTTCGGAGCCATCGACGGCGACGAGGTACCTCATGCGCGAGGGTTCGACGCGAGCGGTAATCTGGATTGTGGCGGGTTTCCGGCCGACCGCCAGCGAGAGCAAGTCACTCGGTCACGACTCGCGGGCCTCCATCGCGTCGGCGATGCGCTCGACTGCGCGGACGAACCGCGCCGCGAGGCGGAAGAACCGCCAGAGGAGGTACGCTCCGAACAGCCAGACGACGATGGCGACGCCCAAGAGCGGCCGGGTTGCGACGACGACGCTGTAGAGGACCACGACGAGCGCGAGGACCCCGAGCGCGACTCGGAGGCCGGTCGAGGGTTCGTACGCTCGCGTCGGGGATTCGTCGGCGGGCATGCCTGCGCCCTCGAACGCCGGGACCGAATAGCTTCGGTGTTCGGGACGCGCTCGGCCGACCAGCCCACAGTCTGGGTGGATGAAAGGGGCCGCCCGCTCGCGTGCAGTTCAGTCGCCTCAGCGACCCCTATCTGAGACGAACCGAAGGTGAGTCGAAGATATGTCGCTGAGCGACCGCGAGCGGGCGGGGGCTTTCTGAGCCTTCCGCCTCGTAGGTCGTGCAGTTGCGGTGCTGTTGCGGAGCGGCTTCCCTCGGAGAAAGTATTTACCGCGCCGCCGAGAGTCGCCGTACGTGTCACCGTCGAGACGCCGCGTCCTCCGCCTCGGCACAGTCGCCCTCGCGGGGTCGCTCGCCGGATGCGCGTCCGGAACGCTCGGGGAGTCGGACGTGACCGAGACGGAGGCGACGACCGAATCGCGCGGGACGCCGACGACCCCCGAATCCCCGGCGTCTGCCGAGACGACGACCGACGACCCCACCACGTATCCCGCGAGCGCGGGTCCCTCGCTTCCGCAGGGGTCGGTCGAGTTCCCCGCGGGACCGAAGTCCCGGCCGGAGCGCCCGGCGGTGCTGACCGCGGCGAGCGTCCGGGAGTTCGTCCGGACCTTCGAGCGCCGATGGGTGTACAACCGCCTCTACCGCGACGACTCGACCACGGTCCATCAGGAGTGCGGCGTCGATGCCGTCGAGCAGTACGGCGAGGGCTTTCGCGTCGTCGCGTGGTGTTCGGCGTGGGCGAACACCGGCCGAAACGGGACGACGCTCCACGCCGACTACTTCACGCAGTACGCCACCTACGTCGTCGGTCCCGACGGGACGGTCCGGCGCGACGGGAAGTCGGCGGAACGCGAGTGAGCGACGGAACGAAGGGAGAGAGACATAATTTTGATTGTTTTAGAAATAAGTAGTTATTTTAGAAAATTGTAAAATGAGTCTTTGGAACGAAATAGGATGCTTAGGACCGGCGACGAACACGTAGAACGCTCCCGGTCGCTCGCTACGTCTCGTTTCCGCAACCGCAGGAACCAGAACCGCGGTGACTTCCTCGAAAGCCCCCGCCCGCTCGCGGTCGCTCAGCGACGTATCCGTCGCTCACTCCGTTCGCTCCGGATAGGGGTCGCTGAGACGACCAAGCGGTGCGCGAGCGGGCGGTCCCTTTATCCAACCCTGTCGGTTGGTCGGCCGAGCGCGTCCCGGTAGTCTGTGACACTGAGCGCGTCCCCGTCGCTCACGTTCCGGAACCCGTATCGTTTTCCTGTTCGCGTGGCTTTCGGTGAGTATGGACCCGGACCTATCACCGCTCTCCGACGCGCTCGCCGCCGCCGACGTGGACGGCTACCTCCTCGACGCTGGCTCGGACGATTCCGACCAGTTGTACCTCTCGGGATTCGACGCGCCCGACCCCTTCGTCACGCTCTACACGCCCGAGGGGACCTACCTGCTCGTCTCGGGACTTGAGTACGGCCGCGCGACCGAGGAGAGTCGCGCCGACGAGGTGGCCCGCCTCTCGGACTACGACTTCCAGCAGAAGGTCGCCGAACACGGCCGGACCGAGGGCAAGCACCGCGTCTGCGCGGCGTTCCTCGCGGACCACGGCGTCGAGTCCGTCGCGGCGCCCGAGCGGTTCCCCCTCGGCACCGCCGACGGACTCCGCGAGCAGGGCGTCTCGGTCGAAGTGCTGGACGAGGACGTGGTGACGCGGATTCGCGCGACCAAGACCGACGAGGAAGTCGAACACGTCCACGAGGCCCAGCGAGCGAACGAGGCCGCGATGCGGGCCGCCGAGGAGATGCTGGCCGACGCCACCGTCGAGGACGGCGTGCTGTACCACGACGGCGAAGTGCTGACCAGCGAGCGACTCAAGGAGGAAATCGAGGTGACGCTCCTGCGCCACGGGGCCGGATTGGACGAGACCATCGTCGCCTGCGGTGCCGACGCCGCCGGGCCTCACAACCGCGGCAGTGGCCCTCTCGAAGCGAACGAGACCATCATCATCGACATCTTCCCGCGGAACAAGACCACCAAGTACCACGGCGACATGACACGGACGTTCGTCGTCGGCGAACCCACCGACGAGGTTCGACGCCGGTACGACGACACCTACGAGGCGTTCGAGGCGGCGCTGGACGCCATCGAACCCGGCGCGACCGGCGAGGAAGTTCACGCCGCGGTCTGCGACGTGTACGAGGCGAAAGGCTACGACACA
The DNA here is from genome assembly GCF_029338395.1 of Halorussus caseinilyticus. Lineage (NCBI taxonomy): Archaea > Methanobacteriati > Methanobacteriota > Halobacteria > Halobacteriales > Haladaptataceae > Halorussus > Halorussus caseinilyticus. The sequence continues at coordinate 1,926,478 of NZ_CP119809.1, read as the reverse complement.
CTCCGTAGCGACCCCTCGGCCGAGACCGGATTCATCCACAGCACGGGCCACGGCATCGGTCTCGACGTTCACGAACTCCCTCGGGTCAGTCCCGACGGCGGGGAACTGCGACCGGGCCACGTCGTCACCATCGAGCCGGGTCTCTACGACCCCGAAGTCGGCGGCGTCCGCATCGAGGACCTCGTGGTCGTGACCGAAGACGGCTACCGGAACCTGACCGACTACCCGATTCGGTTGGAAGCGGAGTAGTCGGCCGACGGCTACGCTACTTCCGGTAGCCCGCCAGCACTCGCACGTCGGGTTCGGAGTAGACCGTGCCGACGAGTCGCAGGCCGTGTTTGTAGCCGAGCTTGACGAGGTTGTAGGCGAAGGTCCCGTTGTTGTACTCGCCTCTCGGTTCGAAGTGGACTCGGGCCGTCCGCTCGTCGTCGAGGGGGAGCCGGAAGTTTATCCACTCGATTTTCCCTTTCCCCTCGGTCGCTTCCTCTATCGCCCGAATCGACTCTTCGGGCGTGAAGTTCTCGACGTACGGCTTCCACGAGTCGTCTCGCCTCGTCGCGCCAAGTTTGTCGTAGAGGGTCTCGATACGGCCGTCCTCGAACTCGACGGCCATGGGGATGAGTTTCGTCTCGGGAACGTTGTACGACTCCGCTTCGTACTTCGACGGCAGGTCGAGGAAGACCAACTCTCGCGGGACCGCCTCTATCTGTTCGTCCTTGAACCAGCCACGGTCTTCGGCAACGTCGTCCACGAAGAAGATGCGGTCGGAGTTGTTCACCAGATACTGGGACACCAACTGAATCAACTGTCGTTGGGGTGTGTCGATGGGCGTGAGTTCGATGGTCCGGGTGTTGTTCTCGCTCTTCGACCGCTTTTTCTTCGCTTCGCCGCCGACAGTCGCTTCGACGGGGCTGAGTACCTTGGTAAGGCTTCCGAACACGCTCAAAGGACTCACGTCCACGTCCAAATTGGAACTGAGTTCGCTGGTCTTCTGCTCGGTTATCTCCAGTTTCAGCGACTCCTTTCGCTCGGCTTTCGGTTGGACCACGGCGTCGTAGAACGAATCCAACTGCGCGGCGTCGATGAAGAACGGCGCGTCGAGCATCCACTGGAGTTTCTGGTCGAGCGGCGTCTGTCGTGAGTCTCCCCCATCCATAGTTAGAAACCCAACTAATCTCTATATAGTCGTTGCGGCGCGGCGGGCGACCAGCCCGCCGCGCCGGGGACGACTGGCCCAAACTGCCACAACCACAAAGTACGCGTCTCTCGAACCGAGAGGCCATGCTCCGACGAGAGACGGAAACCGACGAGCGCCGGGAGCGAGACCAGCGCGAAGGCGGGGGACTGCTCCGGAAGACGCTCCCCTTCGCGGCCGCATTCGTGATGGGCTTCCTGTTCGGCAGACAGCGCGGCGGCGCGGCGAGCGCTGGAGACGGGCAAGACCACCTCGGCGAGGCCGCGAGCGAGGTCCGCGAACGAGCGACGCCGGGTGAGAGTTCCGACTCCGACCAGCCGAGTTCGATGGGGAGCGTCGCGGGCGAGGAAGAACGCGAGACCGAACGGGAGGGTGCCGAAACCGAACGGGAGACCGCAGACGAAGGAGTGACCGAAGAAGAGGCCGAAGCGGACGAAGAAGTCGAAGAGGAAGTAGGCGAGGAAGTGGCCGCGCTCTCGCCGCCGACGACCAACGGGATGCCGATGCTCGGTCTCGGTACGTACCAGATGGACGACTACGACGAGTGCTTCGAGAGCGTCCGGACCGCCCTCCGAATGGGGTACCGACACGTCGATACTGCGGAGGGCTACGACAACGAGAGCGCGGTCGGGGACGCCATCGACGAGTACGGGGCGGACCGCGAGGACATCTTTCTGGCGACGAAAGTGAGTCCCGACAACCTCGACTACGACCACGTGCTGACCAGCGCCGCCGATAGCTTCGAGCGACTCGGCGTTGACTTCGTGGACCTGCTGTACGTCCACTGGCCGATGGGCGAGTACGAGGCCAGAGACACACTCGAAGCGTTCGCGGAACTCCGCGAGGAGGGACTCGTCGGCGAAATCGGCGTGAGCAACTTCACGGTCGAACTGCTCGAAGAGGCGGTCGAAGTCGCCGAGGAACCCATCTTCGCCAATCAGGTCGAGATGCATCCCCTGCTCCCCCAGACCGAACTCCGGCAGTTCTGCGCGCAGGACGACGTTGACGTGGAACTGGTGGCCTACTCGCCCATCGCCCGCGGGGACGTGGAAGATGTCGATGAACTTCAGGAAGTCGCCGAGAAGCACGACGCCACGCCACAGCAGGTCAGCCTCGCGTGGTTGCGCGAGAAGGAGGTGACGGCCATCCCGAAGGCGACAAGCGAGGACCACCTCCGGGAGAACTGGCTCAGCCTCGGCGTGGAGTTGGACGACGAGGACGTGGAGAAAATCGACTCCATCGAAGAGCGCGAGCGAATCGTGGACCCGGACGACGCGCCGTGGAACCGGTAGGCCGACGACGCGCCGGAGAACCTTCCGGGCGTGCGCTCGGCCCACCAACCAACAGGACGCGCTCGGTGGCACCATCCACCGTGTGGGTGGATGAAAGGGGCCGCCCGCTCGCGTGCAGTTCAGTCGCCTCAGCGACCCCTATCTGAGACGAACCGAAGGTGAGTCGAAGATATGTCGCTGAGCGACCGCGAGCGGGCGGGGGCTTTCTGGGTATCCGTCACCACTTCCCGACACCGCGTCGTGACGCTGATTCGGAGCGAACCCCTTTTGAGACCACGACAGCAACCACCACGTGATGAAGCTACTCGTCGTCGGTTCGGGCGAGATGGGCCGGTGGTTCGGCGAGGTCGTCGCGACCGAACTCGGAGACGCGGACGTGGCGTTCGCCGACGCCGACCCGGAAGTCGCCGAATCTGTCGCCGAAGCGGTCGGCGAGCGGTGGGTATCGCTCTCGACCGACGAGCAGTTCGACGCGGTGTGCGTCGCGGTCCCCATCGCGGCCGCGGACGAAGTTATCGAGCGCCACGCGGGGAAAACCGAGCGCGCGCTTCTCGACGTGACCGGACAGATGGCCGGTCCCGTGGACGCGATGGCGGCGGTCGCGCCCGACCGCGAGCGCGTGAGCCTCCACCCGCTGTTCGCCGCGGCGAACGCGCCGGGGAACGTGGCCGTCGTGACCGACGAGTCGGGTCCCGTCACCGACCGGGTGCTGGACGCCCTCGGGTCGGCGGGCAACCGACTCGTGGAGACGACGCCCGCCGAACACGACGAGGCGATGGAGACGGTGCAGGCCGCGAGTCACGCGGCCGTCCTCGCGTTCGCGCACGCGGCCGAGGACGTGCCCGAGGGCCTGACGACCCCGGTGTTCGAGGACCTGTCGGCGGTGGCCGAGCAGGTCACGGGCAACTCGCCGGAGGTGTACGCCGAGATTCAGGCGACGTTCGACGGGGCCGAGCGAGTCGCCGACGCCGCGGCGCGACTCGCCGACGCCGAGGCGGACGAGTTCGAGCGACTGTACCGGGACGCGAGCGCCCGCGACCGAGACGGAACTGACGAGGGGAAAGAACGATGACCGACGACCGGCGCGAGAAGATTCGGGAGAACGCCAAGTACCTCCGGGAGGTCCGGCCCATCGACCCCGACGAGATTTCCGAGTACGTCGAGGGCCAACCCCATCCCGGCGTCGTCCGCCAGATTCTCCGGGAGGAAGCCCCGTCGCTCGGACTCGCGGAGCGCGAGGACCGAACTTTCGAACCGGTCGAGGAAGGCCGGATTAGCCCCGCGTTCCACGGCGTCGAGGCGTTCCCCGCGGAGTACGGTCGGCGACTCGAAGACCTGCTGGTCGGGCGGTTCGGTCCCGACTGGCACGAGGGTGAGTCGGGCAACCGACTCCGGAACGTGATTCGGCGACTCAAGGAGGACTACTTCCGGAACAACCCCGTCGAGTACGACGAGACGGCCGCGCTCGGATACGCCGTCTACCACCTGCCGGACAACTACGCGGTGGTCCAGTACGTCCTCCACCAACTCGCCGAGTCGGGACTGGTGGACCGCCGTCTCCGGATTCTCGACGTGGGCGCTGGCGTCGGCGGTCCGGCGCTCGGCGTCGCCGACTACCTGCCCGACGACGCCCTCGTGGAGTACGACGCGCTGGAACCCAGCGCCGCCGCCGACGTGTTCGAGCAGGTTGCGGCCGACGCGGGCCGGAACTTTCACGTCGAACTCCACCGGGAGACCGCAGAGGCGTTCGACCCCCGGAGCGAACGGGCGGGGTCGGACTCGGGGACCGGAGGTGAGTACGACCTGATTCTGTTCGCCAACGTCCTGAACGAACTGGACGACCCCGAGGCGGTGGTCGAGCGCTACCTCGACTTCCTCGCGGAGGACGGCGCGCTTCTCGCAATCGAACCCGCCGACCGCGAGACCAGCATCGGACTCCGACGGGTCGAGCGCGCCATCGCGGACGACAAGCGCGCGGCGACGGTGTTCGCGCCCACGCTCCGACTCTGGCCGGGCGAGCGCCCGACCGACCGCGGGTGGTCGTTCGACGTGCGACCCGACCTCGACGTGCCCGCGTTCCAGCGAAAACTCGACGACGCCGCGGGCGCGTCCGGCGAGTTCGTCAACGCGGACGTGCAGTTCTCCTACTCGATTCTGCGACCCGACGGGAAGCGCAAGGCCGACTTCACGGGCGACGCCGAGCGCACGGCGAAGATGGCCGAGATGGACCGCCACGTCAGCAATCGCATCAACCTCGTGGCGGTGAAACTCAGCCACTCGCTCGCGGAGGGCGACCGCAATCCCCTCTTCAAAATCGGCGACGGGAGCGAGTCCGACGACCACTTCGCGGTCCTGACGAAAGAGACTTCGCTGAACGGCGACCTGCGGACCGCGGACTACGGCGACCTGCTCTCGTTCGAGGGAGTGCTGGTCCTCCGGAACGACGACGAGGACGCCTACAACCTCGTGGTGGACGAGGAGACGGTGGTGGACGGTATTCCGATATAGATTTTTCGTTTCCTCGAACAAATTTTTGTTTGTTAGAGATTGGTGTATATTTTGTAAAGATGCTTCTGTGTTGCTTGGGGGCGTGCGCTCGGCGCGATAGTCCACCGGGTGCGCTCGGCCCGTCAACCGACGGGACGCGCACCGCGAGCGCCGACGGCGCTCGCGGTGCGGAGAGGTCCGGGGCGCGGTGGCGGTGCTGTGCGGTGGCGGTGCTGTGCAGTGCGGTCTTCATCGGTTCGAGCCTGAAGCTAGCTTCTCCCTGCAAGACTCGTTCGAGAGTCGGAACTACTCGAAAAGTTCGAGGCACGGACTTCAGGCTTGAACCTATCAAACCGCAACCGCACCGCCGCCGCACCTCGTCCTCCCCAACCTCCTGCGCTTCTCACTCGCGCCGGAAGACAAACCGCGTCTTCCGGGCCTTCGCTCGTTGCGATGCTCATCCCTCGCGCGACGATGGCGCGACACGCTCACGCGGTCGCGCCAGCGCGCGCCGGGGTCGTAGATTCCCGATAGCGCGCTCCGAAGTCCTAAATCTCCGATAGCGCGCCGGAGCGACGGGTCGTCGGCACCGAAAACCCCGGAGAGAACTACGGAAACCGGAGAGAAGTATCCGCAAAACTCCGCGTCCTCCCGCGTCGTAGTCCCCGGTCTCCTTTGCCGACTCTGCGGGCTTTTAGCGGGCGAGGCGAGAAGCACGACCATGACCGAGTTCCGCTCGTTCGAGGGTCTCCGCGAATCGCTCGCGGACGCCGACTTCGACCGCCCACCGGCTATCGTCTGCAACGCCCACGTCACCGGCCTGAGCGTGGCGCGCGCGCTGAAGGCCCGCGACGTGCCCGTCATCGCCATCGACCGCAACGGGAAGGGGGTCGCGCCCTACTCCGACGCCGTGGACTTCGCCGGGCGCGTGACCTACCCGCTGGACGACGAAGCGGGCTTTTGCGACGACGTGGAGGCGCTGGCGGCCGAACTCGACCACGAACCCGTCGCGTTCGGGTGCATGGACGAGTGGGTCCACGCCTTCTCCCGGACCGAACCCGAGGGCGTCGTCCTGCCGTTCGCCGACCGCGCGACCGTAGACCGCGTGCTGGACAAAGAGTCCCTCTACGCTATCGCCGAGCGGTTGGACGTGCCCTACCCCGAGACCTACCGCATCGCGGAGACCGACCCCGAGGAGACCGGCGGCAAACCCGGACCGGAGCGAGGGGACCGCGAGAGCGTCCCTATGGCCGAGGCCGCAGACCGCCTCGACTTCCCGCTGGTGGTCAAACCCGCGCTGAAGCGCAAGTTCGCCGAGGCGGTCGGTACCAACGTCATCGAAGTCGCCGACGAAGCGGAGTTCGAGGACGTTGTGGCCAACGCCGCCGCGGAGGGCATCCGCGTGATGGCCCAAGAGAAGGTGCCGGTCGAACGGGGCGCGGACTGCTCGCTTGCCTCTTACGTCCCCGAGTCCGGCGAGGCCGTCACCTTCGTCGGCAACGCCCGCGTCCGGTACCCGCTTGGCTACGGCACCTCCTGCGTGGTCCGGCGAGCGGACGCCCCGCAGGTCGAGGAGAACGCGCTGGCCGTCCTCGACGAGACCGGTTACTACGGCATCAGCGAGGCCGAGTTCGTCTACGACGCCGACCGCGAGGAGTACGTCCTGCTCGACGTGAACACCCGGCCGTGGAAGTGGATTTCCCTTCCCGTGCAGGCGGGCGCGAACCTCCCGCTGGCGGCCTACGCCGACGCCGTGGGCGAGACCTACGAGTCCGGCGAGATTCGGGACGCGCAGTGGGTCTACCTCGCCGACTACCTCAAGGCGCTCTCCACCGACGGCTTCGCGGACGTGTTCGACCGCGAAACGTGGCTCTCGCTGTTCTCGGGCGAGTTCGAGACCAGCGAGACGCTCACGACCGGCGTCTACCGACCCTCGGACCCCGGCCCGGCGTACCAACTGCTCGCCACCGAGTTCGGCACCCGAGAGTACTACTGCTCCTGCTGAGCGTCCGCGAGGACTCGCGGACGCTCACCGACCGCAAACGGGGACGCTCTCGCCGACTCGGGTGCCTCGCTGTCGCTCTTGGGACGTTCCACGAACGTCTCGCGGTGGCCAATCGAAACCGTTCGCGGGCATCGCCCGGCGTCTCACTTAAAAAATCCCTAAATATATAGGGATAGAACTAATAGGTGGTACGTTCTACTGTATAATTGCAGGCGACGTTGACGACGCGAATGGCTACGACAGCGGGGAACTGTCGCGTCGTGGCCAGCACACCCCGCGGTGGTTCCTGCGGGGAATCCGGCAGTGTGTCTCGAAGTCGCCGTAGCACTCACCAACGTATAGGCTCGTAAAAAACTCGGTAAGGTCCGAAGGCGACCTCCGGCTGGAACCTCCGGCCAAGGTCGCCACGTTCTTTCATTTATCGTTTGTAAACTCGCCAGCGACGGCGACGTAGACGCCGGAAGCCCTCGCCGCCATCCGGCCCTACTTCGGTCGTCCGCCCGGACTCACGTTCATGGGTAGCGACTACGTTCACCTCAATCTCTTCACGATGAACTCGGTCGAACACGTCACGACGGGCAACTGGCGGACCCCCGGCGACCAGTCGGACCGCTACACCGACGTAGAGTACTGGCTCGACGTGGCGCGGACCGCCGAGCGCGGCGGGTTCGACGCGGTGTTCTTCGCCGACGTGCGGGGCATCTACGACGTGTACGGCGGCGACAGCGGGACCGCAATCGAGAACGCGGTCCAGACGCCCGCCAACGACCCCCAAACCCTCGTTCCCGCGATGGCGACCGTCACCGACCACCTCGGCTTCGCGGTGACTCGCTCTACGACCTACGTCCATCCCTACCAACTCGCCCGGGAACTCTCGACGCTCGACCACGTGACCGACGGCCGGGTCGCGTTCAATATCGTCACCTCCTACCTCGAAAGCGCGGCCCGGAACCTCGGACTGGACGAGCGGATGGACCGCCGGACCAGATACGACCGCGCCGACGAGTTCATGGCGGTCTGTCACCGCCTCTGGGAGGAGAGTTGGGACGACGACGCCGTGGTTCGGGACCGAGAGGCGGGCGTCTACACCGACCCGGAGAAGGTCTCGGGCATCGACTTCGACGGCGAGTACTTCTCGGTCCCCGACGCCCACAGTTGCGAACCCTCGCCCCAGCGCACGCCGGTCCTCTATCAGGCCGGGTCGTCGGACCGCGGGCGCGACTTCGCCGCGGACAACGCCGAAGCCGTGTTCGTCAGCCAACCGACCGAGGAGGGCGTTCGGAGCTATATCGAGGACCTCCGCGAGCGCGCGGCCGAACGCGGGCGCGACCCGGACGAACTCCGCTTTTTCCCCGGTATCGTCCCCGTCGTCGGCGAGACCGAGGAAGTCGCCCGAGAGAAGTACGAGACCTACGCCGAGAACGTCGATTACGAGGCGACCCTCGCACTACTTGCCGGTTTCACTGACATCGACTTCTCCGAACTCGACCCCGACCAGAAGGTCGAACACATCGAGACCGACGCGATTCAGGGCGCGGTCAACGCGTTCACGCAGAACGACCCCGACCGCGACTGGACCGTCGGCGAAGTCGCGGCGTTCGCGGGACTGGGGTCCACCTCTCCCGTCGTCGTCGGCGACCCCGAACAGGTCGCCGACGAGTTGCAGTACTGGTTCGAGGACGTGGGCGTGGACGGGTTCAACCTCAAGGAAGTCGTCCGACCGGGCACCCTCCGGGACTTCGTGGACATGGTGGTGCCGGAACTCCGGGAGCGCGGACTCGTCCGCGAGGGCTACGAGGGCGACACCCTGCGCGAGAACCTCTTCGAGGAGGAAGGACGAACGAGGCTTGCGGAGGACCATCCGGCGCGGAACTGACATCCGACCGTCTTCGAGTCCGGAGCGCACGAGTCGCCTCGAATTCCGGAGCAGTAGGACTTTTGACCGCCCACCGTAACGTCTCCTACATGACCGACTCCCGCGAAATCCTCCTGACGAACGACGACGGGATAGATAGCCCCGGCATCCGCGCGCTCTACGACGCCCTCTCGGAGGTCGGCAACGTCACCACCGTCGCGCCCGCCGACGACCAGAGCGCGGTCGGCCGAGCGATGACCTACGAGTTCCCGGTCCACGAACACGAGTTGGGCTACGCCGTCGAGGGGACGCCCTCCGACTGCGTGGTCGCTGGACTCGCGGAACTCGGCCCGTACCCCGACATCGTGGTCTCGGGGTGCAACGAGGGCGCGAACATCGGCGCGTACGTCCTCGGGCGGTCGGGCACCGTCAGCGCCGCGGTCGAGGCCGCGTTCTTCGGCGTGCCCGCAATCGCGGCGTCGCTCCACGTCCCCCAGAGCGAGTGGCCCCGCGACACCACCGTCGAGGAGTACAGCGAAGTCGCCGAGGCGGTCCGCTACCTCGTGGAACGCGCACCCGACGAGGGCGTCTTCGAGGAAGCCGAGTATCTCAACGTCAACGCGCCGCTTCCCTCCGCCGACCACACCCCGATGGCCGTCACCCGGCCGTCGCACGTCTACGATATGGACGCCAGCGAGGACGACGGCGTGGTGACGCTCCACGACCACACGTGGGAGCAGATGGACGGCGAGAGTCTGCCCGACCCCGAAGGCACCGACCGCCGGGCGGTCTTCGAGGGGAAAATCAGCGTCTCGCCGCTGACCTCGCCACACACCACCGAACGCCACGAGGCGCTGGACGAACTCGCCGAACGGTTCTGACGGGCGAGGCGGCGACCCTGCTCGCAGGGTCGCCGCGGAATAAGTACTGCTGATAGTACCAGCCTCAGAACACTGGCAGACGACGGAGGGGAAGCCGACGGTCGAATCGGACGACGTAGTGGGGTGTCGAACCGAAATCGTCTGCGTAAGTGACTGATACATTTATTTACCAGCACCGATATGTTTGGGGCCAAAGTTTATTGGACGGTACCGAGGATACAGTGACATGGTGAAGAGTACCGTCCGATTTCCCGAACCCGTAATCGAGGAAATCGAATCGCTCGTGGACGAGGGCGTCGTCGAGAGCAAATCGGAGTTTCACCGCTTCTGCTCGGAGTACGTCCTCGCGCAACTCTTGGACGACTACGAACCCAAGACGCTCGATTTCGAGGCCCTCGAAGAGCAACTCGTCCGCGAGTCTCCCGGTCCCTCCGGCGAGGACAGCGTTTCCTTTCTCGAATCGGTTCTCTTCGTTCGCAAGCAGGCGCTTCGCGGGAACGTCCAAGACGCCGAGGACTTCATCGACCACCACTACGCTCCCCACGAGAGAGACGCCGTGTTGCTCGAAGAACTGCTCTCGTTCTACCGGGAGTCGGCCCCCGAGTCGTCCTCGCCGCCGCATCGGTCGGTCCAACCGGAACAGCGGTGAACGCGACGGGAGCGTCGGGTCCCGGCTACTCGCGGGGACGGAACGCCCGAAGGCCGAGGACCCGACGCGGGTCTCCTATCGCTTCTCGCGTTGCTCGACCTTGTTCGGGTCGCAGACTGACGTTACAGATTTTACGTATTTCGCCGCCTTTCCAAATATCTGGAGCGGTGGGGTTAGAGAGTGCCCCAGATAGCGAGTAATCCGAACCCGACGATGACTGCACCCGCCAGTTGGTTCACTCGACGCATGACTGAGCGCGTGAACCGGGAACGGAAGCGGCTCACACCGGCACTCAGGGCGAGCCACCAGAACGCCGAGCCGAGGAAGACGCCGCCAACCAACACGGCGGCATCGGTGTATTTCCCTGACACGCCAACCCCCAATCCTGTGAAGATGCCGACGAAGGCGATGATGGTCACCGGGTTAGTTATCGTCAACAGGAACGTCGAACCGTAGTCTCTAGCGACCCCCTGCACGTTCGAGGTGGACACTGCTGTCTCCGCTGGCTCGGCACGGAACGACCGTATGCCGAGATACAGCAGAAGGAGTCCGCCTCCAATTCGAATACCCGTGCGGTAGTCGAGCAGGAGCGATGACAGCACCGTGATTCCGAACCCTGCAATCGAACCGTACACGGCGTCCGCAGACGCGGCTCCGAGTCCACTTACGAACCCCGAGAGTCGGCCCTTAGAAAGCGTTCGCTGGATGCACAGAACCCCGATCGGGCCGACTGGGGCCGCAATCGAGACCCCGATAATGATACCCTGAATCAGGATGTCGATTGTCGTTGTCGTTAATACGCATCACCTCACGGCTACTCGGAGGTAGCTCTCGTCTAAATACCTTCTGGAAGGGTGTTATACGCTACCGTTTATCACGCTGTTCGACCTTGTTCAACTCGATGAGAAGCCTGAAAATCGCTTTCACGAGGTTCGCGTCCACGTCGAACTGCTCTGCGTTCTCCCCGGCGCGTTCCATCACGCGCTCTTCTTGACTCTCGTCGGTCGTCGGCATCTCCCTCTGCTCTTTGACCTGCGCGACCGTCTCGGCCACGTAGGTCCGACGAGCGATGAGTTCCACGATGTCGTGGTCGATGCTCTCTATCTCCTCGCGGAGTTCCGCGAGTGTCATCTGGTCCGGGCGCCGTCGTTCTGTGTCGTCGTCAGCCATGTTGTACCACTTCGTTGTCTCCATCGGTCTCGTACCTGTTTCAGTACCGCACGCTCGCCGACCGCGACGAAACTCGGGCCAGTCCCCGACAGCGAGACCCCCCGCGCGTCGGGTAGCGCATCCAGCATCGGGTCGGCCGTGAAACCGAGCGCCGCGCAGAACGCGAAGCCGTTGACGGTCATCGCCTCGCCGTACCGCCCGTCTAGCGCGAGGTCCGCGACCACTTCCGCGACCGGCGCGACGTGCTTGCACCGTTCTACGTCGGCGTCCGCGCTGAAAGCCTGTTCGGGCGGCGTCCACACCAGCACGTCCCACGAAACCGATTCGCGGGCGAGCAGTTCGTCCGACCGGTTGTCGGTGACGGTGACGCCGCCGAGCATGCTCGCGCTGGCGTCGTCGAACGCCCCGGTGACAGTCACGCCAGCGTCACGCGCCGCGCGCACTCCGAGTCGGCAGGCGTCCTCGCGGGCAACGTCCTCTGCGACCCCGAGCGCCGACAGCGCCGCCAGCACGGTGGCGTTCGCCGCGGCGCTGGAACTCTTGAGTCCCGCGGCCATCGGCACCTCGCTCTCGGTCCGGACGTGCCCCCCGGAGACGGCATCTGCGGTCGGGTCGCCGTACTCCTCGATTGCGAGTTCGACGCATCGCTCTATCAGCGCGGTGTCGGCGTCGGGTGCGTCGGCGACTTCGCCCGCGACCGACCCCGAGTCGTCGAGTTCGACTTCGGCGGTGGTCTCGGCGTCGATGGCGAACGCCGACCCCTTTCCGCTGGCGAGGGCGTTGAGGACGGTCCCCGCCGCGGGTGCCGATGCTCGGCCGTGCATGCTCGGGATTCTCTCACGGCGCGTATTGACGCTGGTGGTTGGGGCAAATGGAGAACCGACCGAACCGCGGGGGTCGGGTCGTCGCCGCCGGAAGCGTACCCCTTTTCCCCGGCCCCGACGAAAATCCGGGTATGAGCGCGCGCAACGACGTGGCCCCCGATACCCTCGGCGTCGAGTTGACCGAGGACGGCATCGTCGTGGAGTACACCGACGGCCGGGAGACGTTCTACAACGGCGTGCCCCGCAAGGAGTCGGGCACGCTCCGGACCCAACCCGGCAAACTCGTCCAAGTGCTGGTGACCGACCCGACCGAAACCGAGGGCGTGATGATGTACGTCAACGACCGCAACACCCACGACGACATCCTCGAATCGACCGGCGTCGGCCGAGTGATGCTCGAACCCGGCGAGGAGGAAGAACTGTTCCCCGGCGTCACGGTGCGGGTGGACGGCTACGCCGTCGAGGTGGAGGCCGACCCCGAGACTGCCCGCGGCCGGGTGTTCGTCTTCGAGGAGGACCAACTCGGCGAACGGTTCTACGAGATGGTCGAAGAGGAGTGAGCGCCGTGCCGCTTCCGAAACGCTGGCAGACGCTGAACCGCCAGACGGTGGGGAGCGCCCCCGAGCGCTACGGCGTCTACGAACTCGGCGACGACGGCGAGGTTCTGGAAGTCGGATGGGGCGTCCTGCGCGACGAACTCAAGGACGCGCTGGCCTACGGGTCCGGCGACGAGGTTCGGTGGGAGACCTGCGGGACGAAGGCCGAGGCGAAGGAACTCGCCGAGGAACACCGCGAGCGCGCCGGGTCGTAGGTCGGGATAGCGACGTTCGTGGCGGGGTCTTCTGGGGCGCTCCGGAACGGAGCGACTGCTGGCGCGCTCGACTGAATTTCCGACTCGGCGCGTGCGGGCGCGGCGCTCGTGGTCGCGCCCACCGCGCGAGGGAAGCGGTCGCGTTCGGGCGACCGCTGGGGGCGGGGAGGCGTGAGGCTGATGCGTGCGGTCGCGGTGCCGTGCGGTCGCAGTGTGTGCGGTAGACTCCTCGGAGTCGGCGATAGCTAGCTACTCCCTCGCGGTCCACGTTCGGTCTCCGACAACCCTGCCGACCACCGGAACTCCCGCGGCGACACCGAAACCCACGCCACTCGACCAATCCCGTTCCGACTCGTGAACACCCTCAACCGAGAAACCGACTACTGGATGTAGGAGGGGTCTTCGTGGTCGCAGTTCTGCTCGTGTTGCTCGGCGTCTTCCTCGTCGTCGAACATCATCCCGCACCCCTCGCACTTGTACCACGTCATCTCGTCGCGCTGGGTTTTGACGACCATGTTCGTGGATACACGCGACGAAAGTAAATCGTTTGCCCCGACAGGGGAACCCTCAATACGGACGAGAAACGAGAGACTGACATGAATGCGAAGGGTTCGGCCGCGGTCGAGTTGACCGTACAGGGCGCGGAGAAGCGTGACGCGGGCCGGGGAATCGCTCGCATCCCCGAGTCGGCCCGGTCCGCGCTGGGCGTCCTGAGCGGCGACACCGTGGTCGTGGAGGGCGAACGCGACACCGTGGTCAAGGTGTGGCCCGCCGGAAGCGACGTGACGGGCGGAACCGTCCAAATCGACGGCGAGACGCGGGCCAACGCTGGGGTCAGCATCGGTGACGCGGTGACGGTCCGCCAGATTTCGGTCGCCGACGCCGAGTCGGTGACGCTCGCGCCGACCGCCAGATTCGACCCCGACGACCGCGACACCCTCGAAGCGGCCCTGAAGCGCACGCTCCGGGACCGGCCGGTCAAGGAGGGCGAGCGCGTCCGCATCGAACGCCTCGGGGACGCCGGGACGTTCCACGTCGGCGCGACCGACCCCGACGGCGTGGTCCGCGTGACCGACGACACGCGGGTTTCGGTCGCCGAAGACGCCGGGGCGGGCGGGTCCGGCGGGACCGGAGCCAGTTCGACCGGGGCAACTGGGTCGGGCGTCTCCATCCCCATCGGCGGCGAAGGGACCGAGGGCGGCGACGAGACGCCGCCCAAGCCGACCGGCGCGACCTACGAGGACATCGGCGGGCTCGAAGAGGAACTGCGCCGGGTCCGCGAGATGGTCGAACTGCCGCTCTCGAACCCCGCGCTGTTCCGGCGCCTCGGCATCGACCCGCCGAAGGGCGTCCTGCTGTACGGGCCGCCGGGCACGGGTAAGACGATGATAGCCAAGGCCGTCGCTAACGAGGTTGACGCCCACTTCGTCACGGTGTCCGGACCCGAAATCATGTCGAAGTACAAAGGCGAGAGCGAAGAGCGCCTGCGGGAGGTGTTCGAGACCGCGCGCGAGAACGCCCCGACAATCGTGTTCTTTGACGAGATAGACGCCATCGCGGGCGAACGCGACGAGGAGTCCGACGTGGAGAACCGCGTGGTCGCCCAACTGCTCAGCCTGATGGACGGTCTCGAATCCCGCGGGGAAGTCGTCGTCATCGGCGCGACCAATCGCGTGGACGCCATCGACCCGGCCCTCCGACGGGGCGGCCGGTTCGACCGCGAAATCGAAATCGGGGTGCCCGGCGAGTCCGGACGCCGCGAGGTTCTGGACGTTCACACCCGCGGGATGCCCCTATCCGACGACGTAGACTTGGACCGACTCGCGGCCTCGACCCACGGGTTCGTCGGCGCGGACCTCCACGCCCTCTCGACGGAGGCGGCGATGGCGGCGCTCCGGCGGGCGCGCGACGCCGGAGCAGACGACGAGGCGCTGATGGAGGTCGAAGTCACCCGCGCGGACTTCGAGACGGCGATGGCGTCGGTGGACCCCTCGGCGATGCGGGAGTTCGTCGCCGAGTCGCCCGAAATCGACTTCGGCGCTGTCGGCGACTTGGAGGAAGCCAAACAGACCCTGACCGAGGCCGTCGAGTGGCCGCTGGCGTACCGAAACCTCTTCGCGGAGACCAACACCGAACCGCCGACGGGCATCCTGCTGTACGGTCCGCCGGGGACCGGCAAGACCCTGCTCGCGCGGGCGCTGGCGGGCGAAAGCGACGTGAACTTCATCCACGTGGACGGCCCGGAACTGCTGGACCGGTACGTCGGCGAGTCCGAGAAGGCGGTCCGCGAAATCTTCGACCGGGCGCGACAGGCCAGTCCCGCAATCGTGTTCTTCGACGAGATAGACGCCGTTGCGGGCGAGCGCGGGACGGGCGCGGGCGGCGGCGCGGAGGTCAGCGAGCGCGTGGTCTCCCAACTGCTGACCGAGATGGACGGACTCGCGGAGAACCCCAACCTCGTCGTGTTGGCCGCGACCAACCGCCGGGACGCGCTGGACCGCGCGCTCCTGCGGCCCGGCCGACTGGAGGAACACATCGAGGTGCCCGCGCCCGGCGAGGGAGGCCGCCGGGCGATTCTGGCGGTCCACGCCGACGACAAGCCGCTCGCCGACGACGTGGACTTGGACGAACTCGCCGCGGAACTGGTGGGGTACACCGGCGCGGACTTGGAGGCCGTGGTCCGTGACGCCTCGATGCGGGCGATTCGGGAGGCCGCAGACGCGTGGGGCGTCGAACAGGCCGACGAGAACGCCGACGAGATAACAATCGAGCGCCGACACTTCGACGCCGCCGTCGAGAAGGTCCAGCCGACGCTGGACTGACGGCTGAATCCGGTGGAAGTGCCGGTACGACCTCTTTGAGACATGCTGACGACGTGTGCGAGCCATTATTATACAAATCTAGAAATATTAAAAATATATAATTTTATTATAGAATATTTTATATAGCTTCGGTCGGATAGACCTATCGAAGTCATGACAGACGAAACCCCCGACCGTCGTTCGCGCGGCGGCAGTCGTCGTCAGTTCCTGAAAGGTATCGGCACGCTCGGCGTCGGTTCGCTCGGTCTGCCCCTGCTGTCTAGCGACGGCAGGGCGGAGTCCGGTCCCGCCGCCCCCGAGAAGTTCCACGTCACCGGCCGCGAGGTCATCAAGGCGAAGATTCGACCCGACACCGTGACGGTAACGAAGCGAAAGAGCAGTGACGACCTGCGGCGTCGCTACGGCATCTCCCCGCCGGTCCTGACCAAGACCGAGACGTTCGACCGGCCCAACGCCGAGGAAGACGACCTGCCGCTCCGGGACACGCAGACCGTAGAGCAGGACTGGAACACCTACTACGCCAAGGAAGACGAGTGGAAGGACCACTTCCAACCGACCGGCGTGAGTACCCAGTCCCACGCGCCCGCAGAGGAGGACCACCCGTACGGCATCTGGGAGTACGAGGCGGTCGACGGCGGCTATGAGACTGCGGCCCCGATGAACATCATCTCCGAGCAGTCCACCGGTGATGTGGCCGACGTGCTGACCAGCGACGGATGGACGACTTCCGTCGTCCAGTACGACCGCTACGCGTGGAACAGCGGCATCGGCGAGTTCCAGACCCAGCACAAGTCCGCCGCGACGGGCACCTTCGGCTTCCTCGGACGCAAGCACCTGAAGATGTGGTTCTTCGACGGCTACCTCTCCGGGTCGGCCCACATCGACAGTTCGGCACCGCACGAGGCGACTTCGTTCGACGACGCCGAGCAAGCCATCGAGAACACCTTCGACGACGCGTCCGGTTGGTACGGCTACGAGGACTACTACTACATGGACAACGGCTACCAACTCGACCACGACAGCTACGCGACGAAGCTCATCAAGTACTAACCGCGACCGGGATTTATCCCCTCTCCTCCCCTACACCTCGCTATGGACTGGTACGCCGCCCTCCGTCCCCGTCGGAGCCTCGTCCTCCCCCTTCTCGTGTTCGCGACCCCGGTGCTGTACTTCGTCTACCGGGACGCCTCGATGGGGTGTCCCGCTGGTCCGTCGTGCCTCGACGCGACCCACGCGGGGTACGCCCTCGCCGGACTCGCAGGGTCCTACCTCGTCGCCGTCGGCGTCCTTGCGATGGTGGACGCCCCGGCGCTCGCGGACCGTACCCCCTACGGCCGACTCGCGTTCCGTCCGACCGACCGGACGCTCGCGGTTCTCGGCGTCTTCGTGGCCGCGACTGCGGGCTATCTGCTCGCCACGCTCGTCACGACGATTCCGGCGTGGGTGGACCTCGTTCTCGCGCCGTTCGGTCTGGTCCTCGCGCTCCCGTTCGCCGCGAGTTACGCCGCGATGGTCGTCGCCACGAACGCCGTCTTCTCGGAACCGCCGATGTGGTTCCAGACGGCGGTGGTCGCCGTCTCGCTCGCGCTGACGGCCGTCTGGATGTTCGCGCTGGCGACCGGAACCGCCGGACTGCTCGGGTCGTGGCTCCCCGCGCGCGTCGGGTCGGGACGGTAGTCGGACGCGAGAGGCGGGACAGAGAGGGCCTCTCGGCGCTCCCAGACTTCCGTCCCACCCTCAAAGATTATCCGGCTACCGCGCGATAGTTCTCCGGACGAACCATGACCGGTATAACCTACGAAGACTTCATCGACCTCGGATACGACCCGGACGACACCGCCCTCGTCTGCGAGTTCTACGTCGAACCCGCCGCCGACATGGATATGGAGGCGGCCGCCAGTCGCGTGGCCTCCGAGAGTTCCAACGGGACGTGGGCCGAGTTGCAGGTCGAAGGCTCCGTGCGCGACTTGAGCGCAACCGCGTGTGACATCGACGGCGACCGAGTGACGGTGGCGTACCCCGACGCCCTCTTCGAGGCGGGCAACATGCCCCAAGTCCTGTCGTGCATCGCGGGCAACATCCTCGGGATGAAGGCCGTAGAGCGCATCCGCCTGCTCGACTGCGACTGGCCCGAGAAGTTGACCACCTCGTTCCCCGGCCCGCAGTTCGGCACGAGCGTCCGCGAGGAGATTTTCGACGCGGGCGACCGACCCATCACCGCGACGGTCCCCAAACCGAAGGTCGGTCTCACGACCGACCAGCACGTCCGAGTCGGCTACGAGGCGTGGACCGGCGGCATCGACCTCCTGAAGGACGACGAGAACCTCACCGACCAAGACTTCAACCCCTTCGAGGAGCGCCTGAAGCGAAGCCTCGAAAAGCGCGACCAAGCCGAGGAGGAGACCGGCGAGAAAAAGAGCTATCTCGTCAACGTCACCGCCGACGGCGACGAGATGCTCGACCGCGTGGATATGGCCGCCGAACAGGGGTGTGAGTACGTCATGGTCGACGTGATTACGACCGGGTGGGCCGCGGTCCAGCAGGTCCGACGGCGGTGCGAGAAACACGGACTCGCCATCCACGCCCACCGCGCGATGCACGCCGCCTTCGACCGCATCGAGACCCACGGCGTCTCGATGCGCGTCATCGCGCAGGTGGCCCGTCTCTGCGGCGTGGACCACATCCACACCGGAACCGCGGACCTCGGCAAACTCGAAAACGAGGACACGGTGGGTATCAACGAGTGGCTTTACTCGGACCTCTACGGTCTGAACGACGTGTTGCCGATGGCCTCCGGCGGACTCCACCCCGGACTCGTCCCGGAACTGGTAGCGCGCACCGGCACCGACATCGGCATTCAGGCCGGGGGCGGCGTTCACGGCCACCCCGACGGGACCCACGCGGGGGCGAAGGCCCTCCGGCAGGCCATCGACGGGACGATGGCGGGCGTCCCCCTCGAAGAGTACGCCGAAGACTACCCGGAACTGGCGACTGCGCTCGAAAAGTGGGGGACGGAAACGCCCCGATAGCCGTCGTTCGAATACCCAGTATAATTTCCTACGGTTTTAAGCAAATATCAATTTGTGACAGAGCCGTTATCGTCCGCAGGTAATATGTCTACTCGAACTAATAATGAACTGATTATGTCGAAGCAGTTATCGAAAGTCGTCGCCGGGCGGCCGCCGACCGGGACGACTGGCGAGATGCCACCACGGCGGCGTCCGATAGCGGGTGACGAAAACGCGAGCGAAGCGGTCGTAGCGGCGGTCGCAAACGCCACGGACACCGACCGGCGGTCGCTCCCACCGCTCAGCGACTACGTTGACGCCGACTCGTTGAACCGACTCGTCGGCGTCGCCGAACGGTCGCCCTCGGCCGGACTCGTCTTCACGCGCGCGGAGGACATCCCGACCGAAGTCGAAGTGTCGTTCGAGTACGCGGGCCACGAGGTGACGGTTTCGGAACGCTACGTCGTCGTCGAGTAGCGGACGCCGATATATCAAACTGGGATTTGAGTTTACGGAAGACCCTTTGAGTAGCGACCGTAACCGAGGCGTATGAACCGACGCGAACTCCTCCACCGTGGCGGTGCGCTGGCCGCCGCCGCGGGTCTCGCCGGTTGCCTCGGCAGTACCGGAACCGACGCCCCGACGACAGACGGCGACCGGACGACCGACCGCGGAACGACAACCGACTCCGAACGAGACGGCGACTCGGGCGCTGGCGGTTCCGGCGGCGAGTTCTCCGGCGTCCGGTCCGACGACGAGAACCCCTTCCGGACGATTTCGGTCGGAAGTCGAGAGGCCGTCCCCTTCCCCGACAACAACCAACCTCGACGGGTGCGGGTCTGGAACGCGACCGAGGGGAGCCGCGAAATCGAGATTCGGGTGTCTCGCGGGAGCGAGACGCCCGTAGACAGAACCGTCGAGTTCGAGACCGACGCCTACCTCACGGTCCTCCTGAACGAACCGGACGACTACCGAGTCGCGGTCACACCCGAGGGTGGGGACGCGACCACCGTCGAGTTCTCCCGCGCGTCGTTCGACTGCAACTCCGCGACCACCGACGCGGGCGTCATGCCCGACGGGAGCGTCGAGACGATTTCGGCGTCCACCGCCGCGGGGTGTCCGAGTCCCGAAGTCGCCGACACCTCGCTCTCGGTCGGAAAGGGCGACTGCGGCACGGAACACCGCGCGACGGTCGAGTTCGCGGGCGAGAAAGTCGAAGTCCGCGGTGCGGTCCGCGCTCCGACGCCCCGGTCGGACCTCGCGCTCGCGGGGACCGACTACGACCGGACGGCCGACGCGCTGACGGTCCGCGTCCGAGCGACTGGCGAGGACGGCGGCGAACCGGGAACCCAGTGTACTGGGGAAGTCGCCTACCAAGCCACCGTCGGGTTGAACTACGCGCTCCCGAGCGAGGTGGCCGTCGTCCACGAGAGCATGAACGAAACCGTCGAAGTGACCCGAGCGGACCGAGGGGGCGATTAGCCCGACAACCGAATGCGAGCGCCCAGAACCGAGTTCACCACCCCGCCGAGCAGAACGACCGCACCCGCGAAGTAGAGCCACGTCAATAGGAGCAACACCGCGCCGATGACCCCGTAGGCCTGATACTGCCCGGCGTGAGCGAGATAGAACTGGAAGAGGACCTGCAACGCGACCCATCCGACGCCCGCGACGACTGCACCCGGAAGCGCCTCCCTGACGGACATCTCGACCGGCGCCATGACGTAGTGAACTACCCCACCCTACTCGCTCACGGCTGACGCCGTTCGCTCGGTGAGGGTGAGGCTTCCTGTTTCAACGACGCGCTTTGCATCCACAACCGAGGACACAGGGAGCGCAGTCTCCACAGGCGTTGATTCGGAGCGTCCCGCTCCTAACCGCTTCCTGATACCGTGAGAAAGAATATTCCACGCCGCGTTCGCGTCTCTATCCGCCTCGAACCCACACGCCGGACAGGAGTGTTTGCGCACCCACAGCGGTTTCTCCGTCGAAACGCCACAAGACGCGCACTCCTTCGTCGTTCCGCGCGGATTCACGGCGACGAAGTGCGTTCCCTCACGCTCGCACTTGTATTCAAGCATACGCAGGAACGTCCCCCACGCCGCTCCTGTCCGATTGCGTGAGTTGCCCGGCAGTTCGACCAACCCCTTCGCGTCAAGGTCTTCGACCGCCACGAGGTCGTACACCCGTGCGTAGTAGTTTGAGAGTTTGTGGAGGAAGTCCCGCCGCTTGTTCTTGAGGTCGGCGTGACGTTCGGCCACAACACGGCGCTGTTCCTCCCAGTTATTCGAACCGTGCTGTTTCCGCGAGAGGTCGCGTTGGGCGCGTTCCAAGCGGTCACGCTCGTCGGACAGGTCGAGGGATTCGACGGCGGTGCCGTCGGTGTCTTGAGCGTACTTGAGAATCCCTACATCGATACCGACGCACTTCTCGGGATGCTCGGGTTTCGCGGGCGGGTCGTCAGGAGTTTCGACGCCGAGGACAGCGTACCACTTCCCGGTCGGTTCCTGTTTGACCGTGACGGTCTTAATCTCGGTGTCGTCGGGGAGGTCGCGGTGGAAGGTGAGCGGGATTTCTCCGAGTTTCGAGAGCCACAGTTTTGTCCGACCGCTCGTGTTCTTGAGCTTGAAGCCGGATTGACTGTAGGTGAAACTGCGGTACTCGCCCGGTGCCTTCCACTTGAGCGTCCCAACGCGGTAGCCGTTCTCTTTGCGACCGCGAAGTGTCGAGAGGTTGTCGTACAACCGCTGAACGACTTTCTGAAGAACTTTCGAGTGAACGTGTTTCAGGTCGTTCCACCACTTCTTGAGGTCGGGGAGCCGCTTCTGTTCGCTGTATGCCGAGGTGTCGTCGGTGCGGTTGAGGCGGTGGAGGAAGTGGTTGTAGACCTGCCGACAGGTATCGACAGTCCACGCTAACTGTTCTTCGAGAGCGTCGGACGGTCGGAGCCGATACCTGTAGTTGTAGTTCACGAGCGTTCTTCGATGAGTTCGTCAAGTTTCTCTTGGACGAACGAAGACAGACTCAGATGATTCTCCTGAATCCACTCCTCTTGGTCGTCGCGGATAGAGATAGTCTTGCGCGTTGCTACACCATAAATTATGGAAATTACGTACTAAACAGTTACGATTGCGTGGGCCTGTGGGCCGAGCGACGAACGTGTTTGAGAACTGTGTGGCGCTGTATCCCCTCCCTACTCACTCGCTCCGCTCGTTCGTTGAGGAAGGGGCCTTAGCGCCTCAATTCAGGTAAAGCGGCAGAAACGCGACGACGAGACCCCCGACGAGCGCGAGATTCCCGAGGAAGTTGGCGTACGGGATGCTCTCGGCGAGTGCGGACGACCGGAGAGCGTAGCCGACTGCGACCACCAGCGCGACTGCCGCGGCGACCAGACCGATGCTCACCACGCCGTCGATAATCTGCTCGACCAGCGACGGGTCGCGGTCGGTGCCGTAGGCCTCCGAAAACGCGATGTCGAGACCCCGGAACAGTTTCAGTGCGCTCCACGCGACGGTGGCGAACCCGACGACGCCCGCGCCGGTCCGCCCGGTCGAACTCGTGAGCGCCTGCTGAAGAACTCGCTCACCCGACCCCGACAGCGAGCTTTCGACCTGCTGGACGAGAAAGTCGGCGAACGCCTGCCCGCCCACGATGCTCCCGACGACCACCACGAGCAACGTCAGCGGAATCAACGAGGCGAACGCGTAGTAGGCGATGCTCGCCGCCAGAAACATGACGTTTCGGTCCCGCGCGACGTTCACGACGCGCTCGACGCGACTCCGGGAAGTAGCCATAGCTGTAACGTCACACGTCGGCCACGCCTAAAGGCCGTACGGCCCGATTCAGGGTCGTCGCGGCGCAGAGGGCGCTTACTCCGTCGTCGTCTCGCCGCCCGCGGCAGTCGTCGTCTCGCCGCCCGCGGGGGTAGCGGTCGTCTCCGGCGGGTCCGTGACCTCGATGGTGAGTCGGTTCAGACCGTCGCAGGTCTCGGCCGACGCGACCCGGTACCACTCGCCGAGTTGGATTTCGGGGAGTCGGCCGCCAGCCATCGTCGTCGTTTCTTCGACCACCTCCGTCGTTGTTTCCCCTTCCTCTGTCGTTGTCTGGTCCTGCATCGCGGCCTCGGTGGTCGTTTCACCGGCCATCGCCGTGGTCTCGGTCGCCCCGCCGCCCGCGGCAGTCGTCGTTTCGAGCAGGTCCTCCGCCAGTGCCATCTGCGGGGCCAGCAGACCCCGGAAACCGATGTCGGCGTCGGCGCGGAACGTCCGGACGACGAACAGTTGATACTCCTCGGACCGGTCGCCGCCGAGACACGCCGCCGGGACGGTTTCGGTCGCGGGTTCGCCGAAGGGGTCCCGCGGCCGGAACCGGACCCGGAACAGGTCGCCTTCTTCGAGGCTGAAACTGAAGACGCCGGTTCCGCCCTCCCCCTCGGCCTGCGTCGTCGTCTCCTGTCGCGTCCTCGCCTCTTGGGCCGAAGCGCCGTTCAGGGTGAGGCCCGCGACTCCGAGCAGACCCGCGGTGGCACCGGCCTTGAGCAAGTCGCGCCGTCGTGGTGTGTCGTTCGGCATGGTCGAACCCCCGCCGCGTTCGCTCTTATAGCGAATTGGCCGTTCACGGCCGCTATCCCGGCCTAACGCGGCGACATCCGGATTACGGGCGAGCAATCGGAGTTACGGGCGGGAAACCGGGTGTTTCTCAGTCCCAGAACGACTGGGTTCGGGCGTACTGGCGCTCTTGGGCCAGAATGTCCCGGTAGAAGTCGTCCTCGTCCTCGCGCAACTTGGCGATGATTCGGGCCGCGTTCCGGGGACCGACGCCGCGGGCCGCCAGCGCGACGACGGCCTGCTTGCCGTGGCTCTGGACGAGGCTGGCGGCCTTGTACGCGCGCTCGGTCATCTTCTCCTGTTCGTCGTCCTTCTCGGCGGCCCGGACCGCCTGCACCACCTCGTCGGCCCACGGGTTGAGCGCGGCGATGCGGGTCGAGTGACACTCGGGGCACTCCGGTTGGTCGCGGACGCGCCGGACGGGTTTCTTGCGCTTCCAGTCCTCGCAGTGGAGACAGAGCAGGATTACCTCGTCGTCACGAATCCGGTCTTTGACCGTCTGGATGACGCTGGCGTCGGCGTTCTCGGGCGCGAGCAGTTCCCGGCCCGACGAGATGCCGCCGGTGCCGACCGGAGTGCGCCCGCCGGTGGTGACGACTTCGATTTCCTCGTCGCGGATTTTCCGGAGGACCTCGCTCGCGCGTTCGACCGCGAGGTCGTCGTGAAACACCTCTCGGACCGCCTCGTCGTACATCGGCGTCTCTTCGAGGGCGGCCATCAGGCGGTCGATGTGCGGACCGCCCGAGTTTCCCTCCCAGTTGCGGAGCGCGCCGAACTTCGCGGCGACCTGCGAGAGTTTGAACTTGAGCGAGTCGGAGCGTTTGAGGCTCAACTCGATGATTGCCTCGACGTGGTTCGGGTCGGTCCCTTCGAGGACTTCGGCGACTTCCCGTCCGTTCACCTTCGCGGGCACGTCCAACTCGATGCGGTAGGGGTCCACCTCCATGCCCACCGACGACCCCGTGCGCTGGCCCACGAGCGACGAGAGGACTCGGCCGAGCGTCTCGTTTACCTTGTGGCCGAAACACGCGTTGACGACCACCGTGTTGGCGGCGTGTTCGACCACGATTCGGTCCGCCGTCGGGAGGGGTGCCCCCGTCTCGGCGTGGCGGTCCAACTGGTCTAAGGCCTCACTCGCGGTGTACTCGTCGGTCGGATACCGGTTCGTGAACTCGCGGGCCACGCCCTCGCGGGGTGCGCCGCGCTCGAACCGGGGTCGCGCGACGGCGCGCATCTCGCCGACCTCTCGGGCCACGTCGTAGGGCACCGGAATCTCCTCGCCGACCCACGAGGGAATCTCGCCGCCGGGGTCCTCGACGGGCGAGACTTTGACGGTCTCCTCCTCGTCCTCGACCTCCGTAATCCGCCACATCTCGCCGCGCTGGACGAAGATTTCGCCGGGGCGGGCGAAGTTGACGACGAACCGCTCGTCCAGCGTGCCGACCTGCGACCCGCTGGCGATGTCCTCTACGGTGTAGGTCTGCTCGTCGGGAATCATCGAGAGGTTGGCGTAGAAGTACTGCCACGTCCCGCCCGACTTTTCGAGTCGGTCGTTCTCCTCGTCCAACCAGACGAGTCGGTTGCCCTTCAACTCGCGGCAGACCGCCTTGAACTCGGCCTTCGAGAGGTCCCGGAAGGGGTAGGCCCGCGTGACGATTTCGTAGGCCCGCATCGCCGAGAGGTCGCCGAAGTCCATCACGAGACCCACGATTTGGTTCGCCACGGTGTCGAGGCTCCCGTCGTGAATCTCGACGTTCTCCACGTCGCCCGCCTTCGCGCGCCGGGCGATGGCGAGGGCTTCGAGGGTGTCGTCGGGGTGTTTGGTGACGATGGTGCCGTGGGAAACCTGCTCGGAGCGATGGCCCGCGCGCCCGACGCGCTGGAGCAGGCGCGCGACCTCCCGGGGACTCGAATACTGGACCACGTGGTCGATGCGTCCCACGTCGATTCCCAACTCCATCGAGGAGGTACAGAGCAGAGCGTCGAGTTCCCCGGCCTTGAAGCGGTCCTCCACGTCGATGCGGGCCTCCTTCGAGAGCGACCCGTGGTGGACGCCGACGTTGGCGTCGAGTTCCTTGAACCGCGACCCGAGTGCCTCGGCGGTCTGTCGCGTGTTGACGAAGATGAGGGTCGAGTCGTGGTCGTCCACCACGTCGAGGATGGCCCGGACGTGGCTGGCGACTTCCTCGTCGGTGGCGAGTCTGCCCGCGAGTCGCTCGTCCTCGTCGGTTATCTCGGGTTCACGCACCTCGAACTCGACTTTGCTCCCCACGTCCACCGCCACGACTTCGGGGTCGTCGCCGCCGGTCAGGAAGCGACCGACCGCTTCGGGGTCGCCGACCGTCGCGGAGAGACCGATTCGCTGGAAGTCGTCGGCGAGTTCCCGGAGGCGTTCGAGACCTATCGTCAACTGCGCGCCGCGCTTGGCGGCCGCGAGTTCGTGAACCTCGTCCACGACGACGTGGTGTACGTCTTCGAGCGCAGTCCGGAGTTTCGACCCGGTGAGCATCGCTTGCAGGGTCTCGGGCGTGGTGACGAGAACGTCGGGCGGGTCGTTGGCCTGCTTCTGGCGCTGGTAGTCGGTGGTGTCGCCGTGGCGCACGTCCACCGCGAGGTCCAACTGGTCGCCCCACCAGTCCAGACGCTCGCGCATGTCCCGGTTGAGCGCCCGGAGCGGGGTGACGTACAGCGCCGAGATGCCGAAGCGCGGGCCGTCGTCGGCCCGCGCTTCGGCGATGGCGTCGAACACCGGGAGCATCGCCGTCTCGGTCTTGCCGGTTCCGGTCGGCGCGATGACCAGCGCGTCCTCGCCGCGTGCCAGCGGCGGGATGGCCCGACGCTGTGGTTCGGTGGGCGTCGAGAATCCTCGTTCCGAGAGCGCCGCCCGCACCTGTTCACCGAGTCGGGCGAAGGCCGCAGAACCGGCGGCCCGTCGGTCGCTCATTGGACGTTTTTAGCGGGTAGACGGTCATAAGCGCGTTGCCTTCGGAAACCGACGCCGGGACTGCGGGCGGCGTCTCGCGGGCCGACCCGTTCGCTCTCCGGGCGCTCGGTCGCCCGCCGTCAAAGACGCGTTGGCTGACCGTCGGCGCTCCGCGCCGACGGTCTCGAACCGAGGTTTCAAAGGAGAATAATGCTTTAATATTCGATATAGTATCTCTAACATTGGTAAAGATATTTGAAAGACAACTTTTCCGTTCCGAGAGCGCATCCGGCGGTTCGCGGCGCTTCGACGCGAGCGACGACCCGAGACGGCGATACGACGGGACTCCGGAGTCGCGCCGAACGTGTTCGGGGGAAAATATATCCAACCGACGCGTTCAAATTAATTCGACGCCGGTGGCGGTGCGGACCGGGCATCGACGCACGACCATCCCCCTCGTCGCCGAGCGCGGCGACGGTTCGACCCAAACGACACGAATGTCTGCAGGAGATACACTCTACCATCGGTTAGGCGGTAAAGAACAGATTTCGAGCATCGTAGACGAATTCTACGAGCGAGTGTTAGCCGACGATTCAGTCGCCCAGTTCTTCGAGGACGTGGACATGGCCGCCCAGCGCGCCCACCAGACGCAGTTCCTGAGCGCGGTCGCTGGCGGTCCCGTCGAGTACGACGGTGAGGAGATGCGCGAGGCCCACGAGGGTCTCGGACTCGAAGAACAGCACTTCACGGCAATCGCCACGCACCTCGAAGCGGCACTCCGGGAGTTCGACGTTCCCGACCAGTCCGTAGAGGAAATCATGGCCGAAGTCGCGGCGCTGAAAGACGACGTTCTCTGCCGGTAGCTTCGACTTCCGGCGAAGACTTTTCTCCGAAGGTGTCGAAGTCGCTCCATGGAGACGGAAGTCCACTTTCGGGAGACCCAAGCGTTCGACCAGCGGTGGCTCTGGGGACTGCTCGGCCTGCGCGCGCTCGCCGACTTCGTGTCCCTCGCCCGCGGCAAGCGGTCGGCCCGCGAGACGGTGGGCCGACTCGCCACGCTCGGGGCCGTCGCTCTCTTCTTCCGAGTCGCCACCCTCCGAACCGAGGTCCGCGACGACGGCGTGTACGTCGCCTTCGCGCCGTTCCACCGGTCGGCCAAGCGCGTCCCCTTCTCGGACCTCGCGGACGTGCAGGCGACGGGGTACAGTCCCCTCCGGTACGGCGGGTGGGGCATCCGGTGGAGTCCGAGCGGCATCGCCTACACCGTCAGCGGCAAGACCGGCGTCCGGTTCGAGCGCACCGGCGGCAAGTCGGTGTTCGTGGGGTCCGAGCGACCCGACGAGTTGCTGGCGGCGGTCCAAGAAGCGACGAAAGAGATGAAGTGAAATAATACTTTTATGACCTGAGTATTTTTTACTTCTGTGAAACGGTTAGATTCGTTGACCGGGGTTCGACGGTCGGTACCGAGTACGACCGATGGAAGCGGAGGGTTGTCTCGAGACGAGAAGTTACTCGCGACCTACGAGAATCTCCGAGCCGAGTTGCGCGTTCGGATGCAGGCGGGTAATCGGCGGAATACGCGGGGGGTAGCAGTCATCGGCGCAATAATCGGGTCTGCGATAGTCGAAAATTTCCATCTGTTAGTCTTCGTCCCGCTCGCAGTCGGGTTCCTGCTCGTTGAGAGCGTGCGGAGTTACCAAGAGATGATTATCGTCGCACGACACTTAATAGCGATAGAGCGGGAACTGTCCGAGGATGGTTCGCCGTTTCGATACGAACGTCAACGCGGCGGCGCATTCGGGAAATTACGTAGACGAACGGGATTATTCGGTCTCGGGTGGTCCACGGTTCCGAAGACAATTCAACTCTTTCTGTTCGGACTGACGTACCTCTCCATCGGGCCGATTCTCGTCTCGGAATGGAGTCCAGCACCGAAATTGCTTGGGTACGAAATCACGAGACAGTATGTGGGAATCGGATTCGGACTGCTTACCGCACTGTTACTGATTACGAGCGTTTCGTTCGTCGTTCAGCGTCGCAGGCTTCTCAACGAGATAGAAACCAAGGAGGGTTAACTAAACGTCGCCATATCTGCCGAGTCGCGTCCCGTCGAGCAGATACGCCTGTCCGCCGTCCAGTCCCTCCGGCAGGAACGGAGCCAGAAACTCCTGACCTTCGACGTTGACCCACGTCGCGCCCACGAGTTCGTTGAACGCCGGGAAGACGACGAGTTGCGCGCCGTCCCGCACCGTCGCCTCGCGTTCGGCGAAGGCGGCCCCCGAAAGCGACCCACGGAGCCAGACGCGCTCGACGCGACTCCCGCCCACCTCGTCTTCCAGTCGGACCGCGGGGTGTTCGTGGCCGACGCAGACGACTTCGCCGTCCAGCACCTCCGGCGCGGGCCACGTGTGGCCGTGCGCGAACCCCACATCGCCGAGTCGGACCCCCGCGCCGTCGGTGACTTCGAGGTCGGCCCACGACTCTATCGCGCCGTCGTGGTTGCCCTTGACCAGCGTGGCGGCCACGCCCCGCTCCGCGAGGCGTTCGAGCAGGACTTCGATTTCGCCGCGCTCGGCCCCGCCGGGGTCGCCGATGGTCTGCATCAGGTCGCCCAGAAAGACCACCCGGTCGGGGTCGGTCCGGGTGACGAGCGAGAGCAGTCGCTCGCGGCGCTCGCTCGCGCGGCTATCCAGCGAGACGCCCTCGGCGCGGAGCGCCTGCTCGACGCCCGCGTGGAAGTCGGCGACGACAAGCGCGCGCTCGCTCCCGAGGTCGGCGACCGCGGCCGGTTCGCCGGGAACCGGCTCGACGAGGCTCATCAGATAGGCTTGAGGGTGTCCTCGCCGGACTCGTAGCACCGCCCGGCCATCAGCGCGGCTTCGAGGGCGTCCTCCACGTCGGCGGGCGTCACGTCGTAGGCCTGCACCACGGCGGCGAGTAGGGTCTCGCGCCCGACGCCGTCGCCCTCGTTCAACTCGCGCATCTCGGTCATCACGGTGTCTTCGAGGTTCTCGGGCACCGCTTGGTCGCCGGACTCGCCCGAGTCGTCGCTCACACCGCCGGATTCGTCCGCTTCGTCCTCGCCGATGGACGCGCCGGGCGCTTGGGCGGCGGCCGACTCACTGCCCTCGGGCGCTTGGTCTACCGAGTCAACGACTTCCTCGGTGCCGCCCGGCGCGGGTTCGACCTCCTCCAGTTCGTCGGCGTCGATTTCGTCGTCGGTGGGTTCGGCGTGCCCGTCGCTGTCGCCGGGTTCGCCTTCGAGACCGGCGTCGGGTTCCGGCGGTTCGAGGTCGGACTCCTCGGGACTCTCGACTTCCGACCCCGAGGAGAACTCCAGTCCGTACTCCTCTTCGACCTGTTCGCGCTCCTCGTCGTCGAATTCGTACATCTCGTCGCCCGCCCCGGCGGTGCCGATGTCCGGTCCCTCGTCGCCGTCGGTCTCCGGCGCGAGCGATTCGTCGGTCGAAGTGTCCTGCTCGGACTCGACGGTCGGCGGTTCCTCGGTGCCGATTTCGTCCTGCAACTCCGCGGCATCTTCCGCATCTTCGACCTCCGGGGCTTGCTCGGTCTCGGCCTCGGCGGTCTCGGCTTCCGACCCCTCGACGGTCCCGGTGGGTGCCTCGCCGAGTCCCTCGTCGGCGTCTGCGGGCGTCTCCGATTCCATCCCCTCGTCTGCGGGCGTCTCGGTTCCCGGTTCCGGAGCGTCACCGAGACCCGTCTCGGGGTCGGCCGGTTCGGTCGTTTCGACCGATTCCGCAGTCTCGGCAGTTTCGGTCGCCTCGGTCGATTCCGTGGTCTCGGCTACCTCGGTTTCGAGACCTGTCGCGTCCGCGCCCATCTCCGTCAGCGAGTAGTCTAGCTCGACGGCCACTTCGTCGCCGCCCTCGCCGGGCGCGAATCCGAGCGGACCCACCTCGTCGGCGGTGATTTCCCCGGCGACGACGCGGGTCGAATCGACCGCGAGGTCCCAGACTTCCGCGAGGTAGGCCTTCGTCGTGCCGTAGTGGTCGAGCGCGAGCGGGATGCCCGACGCGAGTCCGGCGTCCGCGCCCTCCGCTTCGAGCGCCATCCGGAGTTCGTCGCCACGTGCGCCCGAGTCGATGGCGTCGGCGAACGTCGAGACCCTCGAGAGGGTCTGCTCGGCGGTCTGGACCACCCAGCGGTCCCGCGTCTCGGCGTCCACGCGGTTGATGGACTCGGGCCGAATCGAGGTGAACACGCGGTCCGAATCCTCGGGTTGGAAGGTCCGAGCCTTGCCCGTCACCGCGACGAACGCGGGCGGGTCGGCGCTTTCGAGGAAGGCCATCTCGTCGGGTTGGTACTGCCCGGCGTAGAGGACGAACGCGCCGGTCGGGTCCACGACCCGACCCCGAAGCACGTCGTCGCTGACCTGTTCGACTTCGGTCAGAACGCCGACGACGAACAGGCGATTGATTCGCGCGCCGGTCGGCGTGACCACGTAGTTCGGGGCGCGCTCCTCGTCGCTCTCCGAATAGTCGAAGTCGGCGTCGTCGTACTCGGCGGCGAAGACGCGCCACGCGACTTCGCGCCGCCCCGCGCCGCCCTGATTCGACTCGTTTTCGTCTTCGTTTCCGCTCATTCTGCCACCTCCGCGAGCAGGGCCTCGGCGCGGTCTGCGGGCGAGTCGGCCGACTGCTCGAACTCGGTGACTTCGAGGTTCGCGCCGTAGTCGTCCACCGAGAGGTTGCCCCGGACGCGGTACTCGTGGCCGACGATGCGGTCACGAATCGAGTCGGCGACGACTTCCTTGTCCATCGCGTCTCGGGCCTGCGCTTTGGCGTCCTCCACGCCGCCGCCGTACACCTCGGCGGTTCGCTCGTCGTCAAGCACCGCGGTCACGGTGCCGGTGCCGTCGTCCACGATGGCCTTCACGCGCAGGTCGTCTTGGCCGTCAACGTCGCCGTGGCTTCGACACTGGCCGTTCTGGATGACCCGGCCGCACTCGGGGCATCGCTCGATGAGACCCGACCCGTCGCGGACCGCCACGATGCTCCCGACGACTTCCACGTCGTAGGCACCGCCGGTCCCGACCGCCTCGCTGACGGTCATCCGGGTGCCGGTGTCGCTGATGGCCAGTTCGCGGTCGAGCGGTGCGACTTCGGTGAACTCCGAGAGGTTGACCGAGGGGACGCCCCGGAACTCCCGGACGTACACGTCTTCGAGTCGCAACGTCTCGCCCTCGGCGACTTCGGGTCGGGACTCCCAGTCGGTGAACGGGAGGCGGGCGCTCTCGTCGGCGAGGACGCCGCTCTTGATTTGGGTCTCGCCGTCCCGTCCGTCGATGGTCTTGGTCTCGACTTCGACCACCTCGACTTCGAGGTCGATGCCCCTGTCGCCGGGGTCGAGGTCCGCGAGGTCCGCGTCACCGCCGACGGGGTAGGGCACTTCGATGTCGTCCCCGAAGGCGACGTTGGTACTCTCGCCGAGGTTCAACTCGGGTTCGCCCTCCCACTCGCGGACGCCAGCGTTGCCCGCCGTGATGGTGTCGCCCGCCGAGAGACCGAAGTCCTCCCACGCGGTGTACGAGATTTTGCCCGAGTCGTCGGCAATCTCGCCCTCGTGGATGACCTGCTCGTTGCCCTGATACCGAATCGAGCGCTTGCCCACCGTCAGCACCTTCCCGGTGACGGTGACGTTGCTGTCCTCGGTGGACACGTCGGCGATGTCGGCCTGCGAGGGTTCGCTGGAACCGCCGCCGCCGTCGCCGTACTTCCGCCTGAGGCTCTGTTTGGCCTCGTCCACCGGCACGCTGTACTCTACTAGATTTTCGAGGTCCGCCTTGACCTCCTCCTTGTCGACGCCGAGGTCGGAGGCGAGTTCCTCGGCATGGTCGTCCAAACTCATCACTCGACCTTTGCCCGGACGGATTAAAAGTGTTCGTCACGGGGGTCGAACCCCGCCCGGTCGCGGGTCTGCGACCCGCAACCGGGCGACTCTTTTATTTGCTCTCGTCGGTTGGTCGATTGAGCGCGAAACAAGTTAGCGGGAGAACCAGCGACTCACTGGAGTCGAATCGGCCACCGGAACGACACCGACAGCGAGGAGTTGCGGTACTCCACGGCGGCCCACGCGAGGACGGTCAGGACCAAAATCAGGGCGGCCCCGATGTCGGTGAAGCCCATCCAAACCGGCAGGACGAACGCGACGCTGTTGGTTATCTTCCGAGGGGTGAACCCGGCGACTGCGGTAGTCTCTTTCTTCACGTCGGCTTCCTCGATGCCGCGGGACTGGAGGTCGGCTTTCGCGGCGCTCGGCCCGCCCGCGCTCTCGTCGCCCGTGCCGAGGCGTTCGAGTTCGTAGGGCGCGTAGAAGTTCACGCTCCACACCACCTCACCCTGCTCGTTGACCTCCAGCACGCGGTGGGCGTTCGTGTCCGCGATGAGCGTGTTACCGTTGGGCAGTCGGTCGGCGTCTCGGGGCCACTTCATTTCGTCGTCGGACCACACCCACGTCTGGGCCCACTTGCCGTTCTTTCGCTGGTACTCGATTACCCGGTCGTTGAGCGAGTCGGCGACGAGAACCGACGGGCCGCCCTCGGAGGCCGGAATGTAGTCGGGGTTGTGCTGTTCGTAGAGGACGCTGTGAGCGCCGTCGGCACCGAGCGTCCAGTTGTCCTGCATACCGGTCTCGGGGTCGATGAAGACCACCGAGTCCTGATTCCGGAGACTGGTCATGATTCGGCCGTCGTGGAGACGCTCTACGTCGTTGAGGTGGGCCCAGTCTTCCGGGTAGGGACCGCCGCCCGAGATGGGATACGACTGCTTGGTGGACCACTCCCACGTCGTCGTTCCCGTCGTGGTGTTGACGACGTAGGCCTCGTCGGTGTTGATGGCCCCGACGAGGAGGCGGTCCTCGCCGAGTCGGTCCACGTCGTGCCAGTTGGCCCCGCGGTCCTGCGGGATGACCCGCGAGTAGACGCGCTCTATCTCGCCGGTCGTGAGGTTCAGGCGCTCGACGACGGAGACTGTACACTTGCCGTTGCAGTCGTCGCCGTCGTAGTCGTACTCGGCGACGTACTCGACGGTCATCTCGGTCCCCTTCACGGGGTCCACGTCGAAGTAGCCGTGGTAGGAGTCGTTGTGGTACAGCACCTTTCCGTCGGGACCGAACGCGACCAGCGCGGCCGACTCGCCTTTCATCCCGTGGCCAGCGACCACGGTGACGTTCTCGCGCGGCGGGACGACCGACGCGCGTTCGTCTTCGGGGAGTTCGGCCTGCTGTTGGTAGGTCGAAACCGCGGCGTTGGCGGGCGAAGAGCCGTAACTGTAGCCGAGCGTGCTGGCACAGAGGACGACGACGAGGGCGAAAGCGACTCGGTGGCGGCGCACACGCGGACATACGTCGTGAGCGACATAAATCGACCGAAAGCGGTTTTCCGGGGGGGCGACTACTCCGGGTATGCGCGTGGTCGTCAACGCCGCCATGAGCGCGGACGGCAAACTCTCCTCGAAGCGCCGCGAGCAGATAGCCATCAGCGGCCCGGACGACTTCGACCGGATGGACGCGCTCCGGGCCGGGAGCGACGCGGTGATGGTCGGCGTCGGGACGGTACTGGCCGACGACCCGC
Source organism: Halorussus caseinilyticus (assembly GCF_029338395.1). Classification (NCBI taxonomy): domain Archaea; kingdom Methanobacteriati; phylum Methanobacteriota; class Halobacteria; order Halobacteriales; family Haladaptataceae; genus Halorussus; species Halorussus caseinilyticus. The sequence goes on along the minus strand of NZ_CP119809.1, from coordinate 1,892,358 downwards.
ACCTCACGCTGGACGACCCCGAGCGACAGGCCGCCCGCCGAGACCGAGACGAGTCGGCCCACCCCGTCCGCGTCGTCGCCGACTCCCGAGCGCGGACCCCGACCGACGCCCGGATTCTGGACGACGCCGCGACCACCTACGTCCTCGTGTCCGAGTCCGCGCCGACGGAGAGAATCGAGGCGCTGGAGAGTTCGGGGGCGCGACTCGTCACCGCGGGCGACGAGCGCGTGGCCCTGACGGACGCGCTCTCGACGCTGGAACGCGAGGGGTTCGACCAGTTGATGGTGGAAGGCGGGGGCGAACTCATCTTCTCGCTGTTCGAGGCGGGACTCGCCGACGAACTCCGGGTGTTCGTCGGTCCGAAGATAATCGGCGGCCGGGACGCCCCCACGCTGGCCGACGGCGAGGGGTTCGTTTCTGAGTTCCCGGAGTTGGAACTGGCCGACGTAGAGCGAATCGACGATGGGGTTCTGCTCCGGTACTCGGTCGAGTGAATCTCGGAGGAGACCGGACTACTCGCTAATCCGGTCTAGTGAGAGTGTGTGGCCCGTTCGCTGACCGTGTTCGATGAGAACGTCCGCGGGCGTCTCGTCGGCATCGACACTGACGACCTTCTCGAAGGAACAGTCCCGGCAACGAACCCGTATCCGGATTTCGTCCCCGCCCATTGATGTTTCTCAGGTAACACTTCGGAGTCGTCAGGGGAATGATTTTCCCTGCTATGCAATCACGTTTTTAGGTTTCCGGAGAATCGGACGAACGGTCGGGCGACTCAGTGGGAGTGGCCGGTCATCTCGCCGAACGTCTGGCCGAACCGCTCTTCGAACAGTTCCATCGCCTTCTCCTCGTTGGCCAGCACTTCCTCGTCGGGTTCTTGGGGCGCGTGGTGGACGAGCGCATGGGCCTGCTGTGCGAACGACAGCATCGTCAGGTCGCCCAGAACCTTGGTGTCGGTTTCGGTCGCTTCCTCGCGGAGGAGGTCCACGATTTTCTTCGGGAGGGTTAGTTCCTCGGCGTCTCCGTCGGGCGATTCGATGGTGTACGTCACGGTCTCAACGTCGGTGTCGGTCATACCCCTCTCTTCCGGGGGCGGACGTAAAGATGTGAGGGTATCGACTACGTGGTATCTCGGGTCTGCGGGTCTTCCGTAGTCGTCGCCGTGGTCTCGTCGCTTTGTTTCTCTGTGGTCTGAATGGTCGGGCGTCTGCGGTGGTTCGGTCGGAGTCACGACACGACGGTCACGTCCACCGTCCGGGTTCGCGGGCCGTCGCACTCCACGAACAGCACGGACTGCCACGTTCCGAGCGCCAACTCGCCGTCTTCGACGGGGACGCTGACCGACTCGCCCAGTACGGTCGCGCGGAGGTGTGCGTCGGCGTTGTCGTCGATTCGGTCGTGTCGGTAGTCGCCGTCACTCGGCGCGAGTCCCTCCGCGAACGCCTCGATGTCGGCCAGCAGGCCCGATTCGGCCTCTTGGACGACGACGCCAGCGGTCGTGTGCCGAACGAAGACGGTGCAGACGCCGGTCGCGTCGTCGGGCACCTCGGCGGCCACGCGGTCGGTCACGTCCACGACCTGCGTTCGCTCGTCGGTCTGGACCTCGAACATGGCCGGGCGTTCGACGCCCACCGCCGTAGTTGCACCGAGTGACCGCGGCGTGAAAAATATATAGTTGTCTTTCAGAATTATTTATATTGTCTTTCAATTTATTTTTGTTTGTCTCCTTCCCCGACGCGTGCGGGCGCGACCCGCGGTGGCGGTGCGGTCTTCGTCGGAGTCGGCTAGAACCCGTCACCAACGTCGCCGTCCTCGCTCACCGCTTCAGGTGCCACTTTAAGACCGGACGCCGAAGCACCGACGAATGACCGACGACAGTCCGAAAATAACCGACGATAGCCCCGACGTAGTGGTCCTACGCAAGAGTACCCACGGCGTTCCCGTCGCGGAGTACGTCGCCGAGTTGCGCGAGCGCCTGCCCGACTACGACGTGCGCTACGCCCGCACGCCGACCGAAGAGCGCGAACTCGTCGCCGACGCGCCCGTCGTGGCCGGGATGGAACTGGACGAGGACCTGCTGGACCGCGCCGAGGCGATGGACCTGTTCGCGTGCGCCTACGCCGGGACCGGTCACCTGCCGCTGGACGCCCTCGAAGCGCGCGGCGTGGCCGTGACGAACGCCTCGGGCGTCCACGGGCCGAACATCGGCGAACACGTCGTCGGGAACCTGCTCGTGTTCGCGCGCCGACTCCACGAGGGGTGGCGGCGTCAGCGCAACCGCGAGTGGCGCCACTTCTGCGCTCACGAGTTGCAGGGAAGCACCGTCACCGTCGTCGGACTCGGGGCCATCGGCCAGTCGGTGGTCGAGCGACTCGACGGCTTCGGCGTAGAGACCATCGGCGTGCGCTACACCCCCGAGAAGGGCGGCCCGACCGACGAGGTGGTGGGGTTCGAGGGACCGGAGTTCGAGGACGCCCTCGCGCGCACCGACTACCTCGCTATTTCCTGTCCGCTGACCGATACCACGCGCGGACTAATCGGCGAGGAGGAACTCAAGACCCTCCCGCCGGACGCCGTTCTCGTCAACGTCGCCCGCGGACCGGTGGTCGATACCGACGCGCTGGTGTGGGCGCTCCGCGGGAGCCACCTCCGCGGCGCGGCCCTCGACGTGACCGACCCCGAACCGCTCCCCGAACATCACCCGCTCTGGAACTTCGAGAACTGCCTGATTACGCCCCACTGCTCGGGCCACACGCCGGAGTACTACTCGCGGTTGGCCGACATCGTGGCCGAGAACGTCCGGCGGTTGGACGACGGCGAGGAGTTAGAGAATCAGGTAATCTAATCCATATTTTCACTATATCCATGAATTATGGGTGGAGTACGGTGTTTGGATTAAAAATACCCTGCCTGTTTCCTATCCCGTGAAAATCTCTCCCCGTTTCTAACCCCGTCGAAGTGCTACGTTCGAGTATGACCGACCGCATCGATACCGTCTTCCGGGCACTGGCGCATCCGCTCCGCCGCGAGGTGTTGGGTCTGCTCTCCCGGCGAGAGGACGACGTGGCCGAGTTGTCCGAGTTGGCCGAACTACTCCGCGACGTGCGCGAGGGCAGAACCGACGAGCAGTTGCGAGTCGCGTTGCACCACAACCACCTGCCGATACTCCGAGAGGCCGGACTAATCGAGTACGACGCCCGAACCGGTACCGTCCGGTATCGGGCGTCTCCGCCCGCGACGGAACTCGTGAGCGCCGCGCTGGAGAGCGACGCGAGTCGCGCCCCCGAGCAGACGACCGGCGGGGCCTAAATCCAGCCTTCGCTCCGCAACAACTCGCCGTTCAGCACCGCCGCGCCCGCCGCGCCGCGAATCGTGTTGTGCGCGAGGCAGTTGTACTGGACGCCCGCCGGAGTCGCTTGCACGCCACCCGCCGCGATGGACATCCCGCCGCCGAGTGTCCGGTCGAGTCGGGGTTGGGGGCGACTCGGGTCCTCGAACACCTCGATGAGCGGGTCGGGCGAACTCGGCAGGTCCAGACTCTCGACGCCGCCGAACGCGTCTTCCACGTCGGCCTCGGTCACGTCGTCGCGGGTCTCGGCCCAGACGTTTTCGAGGTGGCCGTCGATGGTCGGCACGCGGTTGCACGACGCCGACACGTCGGCGTCGTGGTGAGAGAGTTCCGCGCCGTCGAAGGTGCCCAGAAGCTTCCGAGATTCGGTCTCCATCTTCTCCTCCTCGCCGCCGATGTGGGGAATCACGTTGTCGATAATCTCCATCGAGGAGACGCCCGAGTAGCCCGCGCCCGAGACGGCCTGAAGCGTCGAGACGTGGACACGCTCCAGTCCGAACTGGTCGAGGGCCGCCAGCGTCGGGACCATGGTGATGGTCGAGCAGTTCGGATTCTTGATGACTGCGCCGTCCCATCCGCGTTCGTCTCGCTGGACCTCCAACAGGTCGAGGTGGCCGGGGTTGATTTCGGGGATGACGAGGGGAACGTCGTCGGCCATCCGGTCGTTCGAGGAGTTCGACGAGAGGACGTAGCCCGCCTCCGCGAAGTCGGGTTCGACTTCCGCGGCCACGTCCGAGGGGAGCGACGAGAAGAGGAGGTCAACGTCGTCGGGCACTTCCGCGGGGTCGGTCGCCCGCACGGTCAGGTCAGAGACCGACGCGGGAATCGGGGAATCGACCCGCCACTTCGCGGCCTCGCCGTAGGAGAGACCCGCGCTGTCTTCGCTCGCAGTTACCGCCGCCAGTTCGAATTCAGGGTGGCCGTCCAGCAGTTGGATACATCGCTGGCCGACGGCACCCGTCGCGCCGAGAACGCCGACTCGTACACTCATGGTACTGCATCGTTCTGCGTTACGACGATAAAACGATTTGGGAAGCGTCACCATTTTGCGTGACTTCCGGGGACCGCCAGCTACCGGGGAGTCACGACTGGTCGGCGAGTCGGTGAAGTGGAGGAAACAGCGTCAGTCGGCGTTATTTCTTGCGGGTAACGTAGCCAGCGATGCGGTTTCGCACGCCCTTCGACTCGATGTTGGTGAGTTTCTGGACGCTCTCTTTGTTCTGTTCGAAGTCGGTCGTGAAGGCGTCGGGGTACCGCTCCAGCAGGATGGTACCCGTCTTCTTTACGTAGTCGGGTTTGATTGCCATGCATAGATTTCTACGACCGTAAAGTAAGTGCGTTGCGGTATCTGGCCGGACCCGACGGTCCCCTCGAACGTTCGCGCCGTCGGTTGGGCACGCCCGCCGACGAATCGCCGAACTGACGACTCAGGGCGAGTATCGCGTCTCAAGGTACTTTTCTTCGTAAAAGGGTACTTTTCTTCGTAAAAATAATGACGGTGGAGTCTGCACACCGAACTAGTAACTGTGCGTAGAACTGACCGAGATACCGACCGGGAAGCCGTCGAAGACGGCGCGCCCGACCGCACGTTCGAGAGCGAACTCGAAGCACTCGTGCTTCGGGCGTTCGGCGAAGGGAAGGACATCGAGGGAGTCTGGGACCTCGAATACGAACCCGAGGAACTTCCCGATTGGACCGTCACTATCGACCGCAAAGACGGCATCTGAAAGCCGCGAAGTGGTTCGGCTCCGGAACGACCCACCGGCGCGAAGGAGCGAGTGGCTACTCTTCGACGTACTCGCGGAGTCGGTCCGTCGCCGCGCACACCCGGTCGTCGCCGCACGCTCGGGCGACTTCCTCGAAGTACGCCAGTCGCTCTCGGAGTTTCGTCTGGTCGTAGGCGTCCACGCCGAGTCGTGACGCCGCGACGGTGGCCTCCACGACGGCGCTGAACCCCCTGTTGGTCGTCGGCACCGTCTCGCGTTCGACGCTCGCCTCTCGGGGGTAGAGTTCCCACTGCTCCCATCGCGTGCCGCCGTCCTCGCCGGAATCGACCTGCTCGACTTCGACTTCGACCCACGCGTCTGCGCTGTCCAGCACTGGCTCGTCGATTTCGAAGATGGAGAGCGCCGCGTCCACGTAATCGACCGGATTTCGGGTGAACTGGACGTAGCCCCGGCCCTGCCGGTGGAAGTTGCGCCGGGTCCGGGTGTTGCCCCACGTCGTGGCCGTCACGGGGGCTTTCGGGGTCGATTCGTCGTCCGGGTCGCCCGACGATTCGTCTGCCGCCGGTCCGTCCGACTCGTCGGACGGACCGGACTCCTCGGGTGGATGCAACCCGAGCGCCGCGACGTTCCACAGGTCGTTCGGGCCGAGGGTGGTCACGACCGACTCTGTGACGCCCCGGAGCGCGACCGGCCAGTCCGCTGGCGACTCTTGGTCGCCAGCGGACTGGCGGTCTTCCGATTTCTCGGTCTCGCCCGACCCGTCCCGCGGCTCTCGCTCGCCGGTCACACCGACACCTCCCCGCGCGCCAGCGCGACGAACAGGCCCGCCGCGGTGAGGTCGGCGGTCGTACCGGGGTTCACGCCGTCTTCTACCAACGACTCCGCGAATGCCTCGACCACCTCGGGACCGCCTTCGAGGGCTTCCTGCGCCCGGACCCGAACGCTCTCGGCGGTCTTCGCGCCGTGCTGTTTGGCGACCAGCGTGTCGGGTTCGCGCGCGAGCAGTTCGAGGTAGACCCGCGCGCCGAGGGCCGACGCCGGGACCGACCCCGAAAGTTCCGCGAGGCGGTCGGCCGCCCAGAAGGTGCGCTCGAACTCGCCGGTCCACTCGGCGGCCACGTCGTCGGACTCCGCGCCGAGTTCCATCACGTCGTAGAGGGTGACACCCCGCGATTCGACCGCGGGAACCGCCTCGCTCCCCCGCCGGGCGTCGAGTTCCTCGGCGTCTTCGGGTGGGTCGTCCACGAACACGTCGGCGTGGTCGAACGCCCGGTAGAAGTTCGCGGCGTCCTCTACGGTAGTGTCTTCGACCACGCGCGCGACCCCCTCCGGCGAGAGGTCGCCGTCCGCGGCGGCCCGGACGAGGGGCACGAGCAACAGGAGCGCGCCGAACTGGGTGTTGCCGCCCTCCTGTTGGCTCATCCCCGCGACCGCCTGCTCGAAGGCTTCGCCGACGGGAGCGCCGCGCTCGGCCGCGCGCAGGCCCGGACCCGCACCGACCGCGCCCGCGAGGAAGTGGTCGAATCGGAGGTCCGTGAAGTCGCGCTCGCGGTCCACGTTGCCGGGCTTGGGCGTGCCCGACACCTCCAGCAGGAGCGCGAGTTGGGCGTCCTCGGCGGGGGTCATGCGCTCACCTCCCGTCTATCGGTCTCGAACCAGTCGTCTACCGCGGTCCGGACTCGCCGGAGGACAGCGGGGTCGTCGCTCGGTCGGCCGACGCTCACCGCGTCCGCGCCGTAGTCTAAGTACTCCCGGACCGTGGTCTCGTCGCGGACGCCGTTGTTCGCTATCACGAAGAGGTCGGTCTCGGCGGCGACTCCCGCGATGTCGGCGACGACTGCCTCCGAGTCCATCGCGTCCACGTGGATGGCGTCACCGCCCGCGTCGGCAATCGTGCGGGCGACTGCCGAGAGGTCCACGCCGGAGAGTTCCGCGCGGACCTTCACGCTCACCGCGGGACCTTCCGCGGCCGCGGCGCTCACCTGCTCGCGGAGTCGGTCGGGGTCCCGCAGGAGGGCTTCCCCGGCCCCGGCGCGGCACATCTCGTCCTGTCGGCAGTGGGCGTTGAGTTCGAGGATGGCGTCGTGGTCGGCGCAGACTTCGGCGACCTCTCGGAGTGGACCGAGCGAGGCGGTTCGGACGTTGAAGCCCGGTCGGAGGTCGGCGTCCGCGAGCGCGGCGAGTTGGCGGTCCACGAAGGCCACGGGGTCGTCGGGCAGGAACTCCTCGCGGTCGCGTTCGACCATCTCGGCGGCGGCCTCGCGGGTCGGGCCGTCGAGCGCGATGCCACCGAGGAACGCCGCGCCAGCGTGTTCTTCGGCGGTCTCGGCCCACGCCGCGTCGGACTGGCCGCTGAGACTGGCGAGCGCGAGTCGAGGGTCGAACACTCAAATCACCTCCAGCGCGTCGGCGACGGCGCGGGCCACGCGCTCGGCGTCTTCGTCGTCGCTCATCTCGGTGTCGGTCTTGACCACCGGGCGGTCGAGGTCAGTGTCGTCGCGGTCGTCCAACACGAAGGCGTCGGCGAAGGGGTAGGCCTCCGCGACACCGGCAGTCGAGGGGTCGAAGCCGACGCCTTCCATCAGGTCGGCCGCCGGGCCGGAGAACACCTCGTCCTCCACGAACGGCGAGACGGCGACCACGGTGGCTTCTTCGAGCGCGTCGTGGAGTTCGTCGATTGCGAGCATCGGCCCGATGCTGGTGACGGGGTTCGACGGGCCGACGACGACCGGCCCTTCCTCGATTGCGCCGAGTGCGGCACGGGTGGGTTCGGCGTCCTCGCCGCCGCGGAACTCCACGTGGTCCACTTCAGGGTCGCCGCGGTGGGCCACCCAGAACTCCTGAAAGTGCATCTCGTCTTCGTACTCGTCGTCCCCCTCGGGAGTGTGGACGACGGAGGCCACGGGGTCGTCGCTCATTGGCACCACGTCCACGGGCACGTCGAAGGCGTCGGCGAGCAGTCGGGTGACTTCGGTGAGACTGTGGCCCTCGTCCAACAGACTCGTCCGGGTGACGTGGACCGCCCGGTCCCGGTCGCCGAGTTCCATGAACTCGGCGACCCCCGAGAAGCGCCGCCAGCGGGCGATGTCTCGGCCCGCGGTCTGGGCCTCGTCGGGGAGGTACCGCGGCCCGCCGTCGAGACCCGCGGCCGCGGCGAGTTCGTGGAGTTCGTCGTGGGTCTCGGTGGTGTCGCCTTCGATGCCCCACCAGAGTTCGCGGTCCAGCAGGTCGCCCTGCTCGAACAGCACGGTGTCCACGTCGGGACAGACGAGCAGGCCGCCCAACTCCACGTCGTCGCCGGTGTTGGCGACGACGGTCGTGTCTGCCGGGTCGAAGACCGACTCGGCCCCGGCGAGTAGCTTGGGGGTCCCGGTGCCCCCGGAGAGAAACGTCGTCATGTGGGGAGGTGCGTGTTCGGAGAGGTAAACGCTTGTGCTGTCTCGCGGTGGGAGAACTCCGACGGGCGCGCTGGTTTCATCTTCTTCCCGGCGCGTGCGGGCGCGACCGCGACGCGCGTCGCGGTCGCGCCCATCCGCGCGAGGGATGAGCAACGCAACGAAGTGAGTAGCGCAGTCGGTTGGGGAGGACGTGGCCCTTGCGGGGCGGTACGGTCGCGGTGCTGTGACTCCTTGGAGTCGGCAGTAGCTAGCTTCCCCGACATCACCATCGTCGTTTCGAGACCTCCCCGACATCACCATCGTCACTCCGCTCAATCCCCCACAAGCCGCGTCGCTCGCCTCATCTACTCCCGGCGGTTTTTATACTAAGGCGACAAATTCCGGAGCATGAAGACCATCAAGGACAGCGTTCACGACCACATCGAGGTCGAGGGCGTCGCTCGCGCCTTGTTCGACACGCCCGCGGTCCAGCGACTCCGACGAATCAGGCAACTCGGCCCGGCCCATCTCGTCTACCCCTCGGCGAACCACACCCGGTTCGAACACAGTCTCGGCGTCTACCACCTCGCCTGCGAGGGACTCGACCACCTCGGCATTCAGGGCAAGCAGGCCGAGCGAGTTCGGGCCGCCGCCATCCTCCACGACATCGGCCACTGCCCGTACAGTCACGCCATCGAGGAGGTAATCCACCGCCACACCGGCAAGTACCACGACGACGTTCACGAACTCCTCGACGAGAGCGAAGTCGGCGACGTACTTCGGGACCACGGCCACGACCCCGGTACCGTCGCGGACCTCATCGCCGGTGACGGGAAGTTGGGTCAACTCGTCTCGGGCGAACTCGACGTGGACCGGATGGACTACCTCGTCCGGGACGCCCACCACACCGGCGTCCCCTACGGCACCATCGACCACTCGCGTCTGGTGCGCGAACTCACCCTCATCGACGGCGAACTCGTGTTGGCGGAGGGCAACGTCCCGACGGCCGAGAGTCTCCTGCTGGCGCGGGCGCTGATGAACCCCACCGTCTACAACCACCACGTCACGCGCATCGCTCGGGGCATCCTCCAACAGGCCAGCGAGCGTCTGCTCGAAGCGACAGACGTGACCGCCGAGCGACTTCGCCGGATGGACGACTACGACCTGTTGGTCGCGTTGCGCGAGACGCCGGAGACCGCCGAGTACGCCCGGCGACTCAGCGACCGGGACCTCTACAAGCGGGCGGTCTGGGCCGAGATGTCCGACGTTCCCGAGGGCGTCATCGACGCCGACTACGAGACCCTCCGCGACTACGAGGCCGACATCGCGGCCGAGGCCGACGTGGAACCGGGCGAGGTCATCATCGAAGTTCTCGACAGGCCCAGCATGACCGAATCCGAGAGTCGGGTCATCGTCAACGGCGAGATTCGACGCCTCGACCAGCAGTCGGCGCTGGTGGCCGCCCTCCAACACGTCCAGCGCGAGCAGTGGCGACTCGGCGTCTACGCGCCCGACGGCCACACCGACGCGGTGGGTCACGCCGCAGAGCGCGTCCTCGGACTGGAGACCGAGGGTGCGCTGGTCAGCGAGGTTCGGACCGCGGGTCAGCGGACGACGCTGGACGAGTTCGAGTAGCGTTCCCGTCGCCGCCGTCGATTCGCGGTCTCTTCTCGGGGCGAACTTCGACGCGACAGCGAAAGGTAAACAGTACAACCATTTTATCGCGTGGTTTTCATCCGCGATAATTTTAATATAGAAAACATTTCCAACAAACATAAATAGGGTATCATTGATTGTGACGTTGTGTCAGTACTTGAGTTCGATACCGAGTCAGAGGCACGAACTATCGAGACGTTCGATTTCACACCGGACGCCGGATGGAACTCGCTGTACGTGGGCGGCGAGTGGCGGTCCGTCGGCGACCGGAACACCTGCGACATCGTGGACCCGACGAGTCGAACGGCCGTCGGCGCGGTGCCCGCGGGCACCGCGGCCGACGTAGACGAGGCCTACGAAGTCGCCGAGCGGCCCAGACCGACTGGGCCGAGCGCACGCCCGAGGAACGTGCGCAGGTCGTCGCCGACGCCCGCGAACTCCTCGCGGAGTACCACGAGGACCTCGTGGACCTGTTCGCCGTCGAGTGCGGCGGCGCGCGACTCAAGGCCGAAATCGAACTCGACCTGACCGCTGGCACGATGGAAGTCGCCGAGGGGATGGCCGACTCCTTCGGCACCGAGGAACACGAGTCGGTGATAGACGGCAAGCGCAACCTCGTCACGCGCGAACCGACGGGCGTGGTCGGGGTCATCTCGCCGTGGAACTTCCCGCTGTACCTCTCGATGCGGGCCGTCGCGCCCGCCATCGCGCTGGGCAACAGCGTCGTCCTCAAGCCTTCGACCCACACGTCCGTCACGGGCGGTCTCGCCCTCGCGCGACTGTTCGACGAGGCCGGACTCCCCGACGGCGTGCTGAACGTCGTCACCGGGAAGGGTTCGGAAATCGGTAGCGAGGTCGCCGGACACCCCACGCCGTCGGTCGTCTCGTTCACCGGTTCGACCGAGGTCGGCCGCGAAGTGGCCGCGGAGGCCGGAAAACAGCTTTCGGTCCCGTCGCTCGAACTCGGCGGCAACAACGCCCACATCGTGACCGAGGACGCGGACTTGGACCGCGCGGTGGACGGCGGCGTCTTCGGGTCGTTCACCCACCAAGGACAGGAGTGCATCTCCATCAACCGCCACATCGTCCACGAGTCGGTGTACGACGAGTACGTCGAGCGACTCGCCGACCGCGCCGCACAGTTGCCGGTCGGCGACCCCCGAGACGACGACGTGCTGGTGGGTCCGGTCCAGAACGAGGACCAGTACGAGAGCATCGTGGCCCTCGTCCAAGCCTCAGTCGCCCAAGGCGCGGAAATCGAGGCGGGCGGCGACTTCGAACCGTGGTTCGTGGAACCGACGGTCCTCTCGAACGTGGACAACGACATGCCCATCGCCGCGAACGAACACTTCGGTCCGGTCGCGCCGGTCATCCCCTACTCCGACGAAGAGGAGGCCATCGAGATGGCAAACGACACCGAGTACGGTCTCTCGGGGTCGGTCCACTGCGAAAATATCGAGCGCGCAATCGACATCGCCAACCGGATGGACACGGGCATGGTCCACGTCAACGACCAACCGCTCAACGACGAACCCCACATCCCCTTCGGCGGGGTCAACGCCTCGGGCGTCGGCCGGTACAACGGCGAGTGGATTCTGGAGGAACTCACCGAGACCCGCTGGATTTCGGTTCAGGACGAACCGCGCCAGTACCCCTACTGAACGACGCTTCGGCCCTTCCGCGGTCGGCGTCACTCCCTTGCCTGCGGTTCTCGCCTATTTTCGCCGGACGACGGCGCGATTTTTCCGAAACCGATAGCTTGCGCTTCCGTAGCACCGGCGCGCGCGGGCGCGGCGCTCGTGCGCCGCGCCCATCCGCGCGAGGGCGAGTAGCGCAGGCCGTAGGCCGAGCAACGCAGTCGGTTGGGGAGGTGTGAGGCCCGCGGTCGCGGTGCGGAGCGGTGCTGTGCGGTCCTCATTGGCTCAAGCCTGTAGCTAGCTCTCCCGACACGTTCGTTCTCCGAGTACGTCCCTAACACGTTCGTTCTCCGAGTTCCGACTCGGCGACTTCGACGCCGAACTCGGACCGTCCACCTCACCCCGCTACCCGAATAGGGACCTTCAAGGTCATCGCGGAGAGTCTCCGAGACATGATAGTCGAGGGAACCGTCCTCCGCGGTCCCGACTTCGAACCCGTCGAGGGTCGGGTCGTCGTCGAGGACGGCGAGATACGCGCAGTCGAGGAGGCCGCGGTCGATTCGTCCCGAATCGTCCTCCCGGCGTTCGTCAACGCCCACACCCACATCGGCGACTCCATCGCGAAGGAGGCCGGTGGCGGCCTGAGTCTAGACGAACTCGTCGCGCCGCCCGACGGCCTGAAACATCGACTCCTGCGGGCGGCGTCCCGCGAGGAGAAGGTCTCGGCGATGCGCCGGTCGGTGACGTTCATGCGGCAGACCGGGACCGCCTCGTTCCTCGAATTCCGCGAGGGCGGCGTCGAAGGCGTCTACGCCCTCCGCGAGGCGGTCGAAGGACTCGACGTGGACCCTGTGATTCTGGGCCGGGAGACGATAGAGGCGATGGAGGCCAGCGACGGGTTCGGTGCCAGCGGCGCGCGCGACGGCGAGTTCGGCCGAGAGCGAAACGCCACCGCCGACGCGGGCAAACTGTTCGGCATCCACGCGGGCGAGCGAGACCCCGACGACATCAACCCGGCGCTGGACCTGAATCCCGACTTCCTCGTCCACGTCGTCCACCCCGAACCGCTCCACCTCGACCGCATCGCCGACAGCGAGACTCCCGTGGTGGTCTGCCCGCGGTCGAACCTCGTGACCGGCGTCGGCGTGCCGCCCATCGCGAACCTCGCCGACCGGACCACCGTCGCGCTCGGCACCGACAACGTGATGCTCAACTCGCCGTCGATGTTCCGCGAGATGGAGTTCGCCGCCAAACTCGCCGACGTGAGCGCCCGCCAAGTCCTCCGGATGGCGACCCGCAACGGCGCGAAAATCGCGGGTCTCGACTGCGGCGTCGTCGAGGAAGGCCGCCCGGCGAAACTGCTCGTCCTCGACGGCGACACGGACAACCTCGCGGGCGCGCAGGACGTGGTTCGCGCCGTGGTCCGCCGCGCCGGAACCGGCGACGTGGCCGACGTGATACTGTAGGTTCGACTCGGCAATCTTTGAGAATTTTTGGGATATATTTTTCTTTCTTTAAGCACTAATAGTATTTCTTTTAGCACGGGTTTCCATTCCACCCCGTTGTCGGCGTCGCGCTCGGCCGACCAACCGCCGAGGACGCGCCCGGCCGACTAATCCACAGGACGCGCTCGGTGAACCGACCGACGGGGTGGGATAAAGGGGCCGCCCGCTCGCGTTCACTTCAGTCGTCTCAGTGACCCCTATCCGAGACGAATCGAGCGAAGCGAAGATGAGTCGAGGATATGTCGCTGAGCGACCGTCTGCGGAGCGAAGCGACGCAGACCTCGGAAGTCGCATGCCCGCGCAACGCAGTGAGCAGGAACGTCTTCCGGTGGCGAGCGGGCGGGGGCTTTCGAGGACTTCTTCGCTCCGATGTCTGCGGTCGCTGTACCATTTCGTAGTGCGCGGGAGCTTTCGAAACGTCCGTCGCCGTCGTTCGCCCGGTCACTCCCACGGTCACGATGTTTCGGGGACCGCGCGTCACGCACTGCAAACGCTTAAGTCGTGTAGGGTGTTATCATCTATCATATAGATGTACGACCGGATACTCGTGCCGACCGACGGCTCGTCCGAGACCGAGCGCGCGGTCGAACACGCCGCAGAACTGGCGGCCGAACACGCCGCCGAACTCCACGGCGTCTACGTCGTCAACTCGGCGACGTTCGCGGGCCTCCCGATGGAAACCTCGTGGGAGGGCGTGGACGACGTACTCCGCGAGGAGGGCGAGACGGCGCTGGAGAGCGTCGAGACCATCGCCGAGCGGTACGGCGTGGCGGTCACGTCCACGCTCCTCGACGGGTCGCCGAGCAAGCGCATCGTGGAGTACGCCGAGAACGAGGACTGCGACCTCGTGGTGATGGGGACCCACGGCAGGGGCGGTATCGACCGCCTCCTGCTCGGGAGCGTCGCGGAGGGGGTCGTCCGGGCCTGTTCGGTCCCGGTGCTGACGGTGCAGGTCGGCGGCGACAGCGAGCGTTCGACCGAACCCGAGTCCGAAAACGAGCGTGCGGTCGCGGAGTAGTCGCTTTCGAGAACGCGAGGTGGCAGACTCTACGAAGCGAGCGACTGCGACGGCGAATTTACGGTGTGAGTGAGCAACTGCGACAGCGGTTCTACGGAGCTAGCTTCAGGCTTGAACCAATGAGGACCGTCCCGCCGCGCGACTCGGGTCAGACCGGGCGCAGATGCTCGCAGTCGCCCGCGTGGACCCGAACCCGCTCGCCGTCGTCGGTCTCGACCACGAGCGCACCGGGGAAGTCGATGTCTACGGCCTCGCCCACGACATCCCCCTTCGGAGTCTCCACCCGCACGCGCTGGCCGAGCGTGGCCGACCGGTCGCGCCACGCTTCGACCGCCGCCTCGGGGTCGGACCGGAGCGCGTCGAACCGTTCGAGGAGACGCTGGACGAACGCCCGGCGGTCGATTCGGCCGACTTCCTCCTCGACGCTGGTCGCGCCCGCCGGGAGGTCTGCGGCCGCGACGTTGGCGTTGACGCCGACGCCGACCACGACCCACGACACCCGGTCGGCCTCGCCCTCCATCTCGGTCAGGATGCCAGCGAGTTTCCGGCCGCCGCGGTCGGTCTCGTCCGGGCCGTCAGCGGCGACCAGCACGTCGTTGGGCCACTTGATTTCGGCTTCGACGCCCGCCTCGCGCGCCGCGTCCGTGGTTGCGACTGCGGCCGCGAGCGTGAGCGCGGGGACGTGCGCGGGCGGCAGGTCGGGCCGGAGGACCGGACTCAGCCACACCCCGCCGGAGGGGGCCGACCACTCCCGGTCGAGTCGGCCGCGACTCCCGGTCTGTTCGTCGGCCAGCACTACCACGTCGGCCGCTCCCTCGTCGGCCAACTCGCGGGCGCGGTCGTTCGT
Source organism: Halorussus caseinilyticus (assembly GCF_029338395.1). NCBI lineage: Archaea > Methanobacteriati > Methanobacteriota > Halobacteria > Halobacteriales > Haladaptataceae > Halorussus > Halorussus caseinilyticus. Next base: position 1,877,245 of record NZ_CP119809.1, on the reverse strand, counting down.
ACTCCCAACCGCGTCGCGGTACTCGATTTCGAAAGGAGCCTCCAGTCCGAACTCGACCGCGGGACCGCCGTACTCCGGCACGCCTTCGAGGGCGTAGCCGTCGTCGCCGCTGGCTATCTCGAACCCCGCGTCCCGGAGTGCCTCGACGTGCTTCCACACCGCGTTGCGCGAGACGCCGAGTCGGTCGGCGAGGTCCGGACCCGGAACAGGACCGTCCGCGATAGCGTCGAGGACGGCCCGGCGCGTTTCGTTCATGCCCGGCGGTAGGGCCGAACCGAACAAGAAAGGCGCGCTTCGGCGGGGAGACGGCGAGGCTACTTCCGACGCGGAACAGTGCCGAGAAGCGCCTCGACCACCGACTGGTCGCCCGCAAGACTGACGGTGCAACGTCGGCGGCGTCGTGAGCGGGAATCTCGGACATCGGTCGCTCGTCCGTGGAGTAACGTCGCTCTGGCGGGTGCCGATTCGGGGCTACGTGTGAGGGTCCTTAAAAGTCACTTCAGTCCCGCGACGCCGAGACACCGGCCGATGAACGTACTCTGGGCCAGAAACGTCTCGGTGTCGAGCGCGACCGCGATTCCCTGTCGCTCGTCGGCGACGAAGTGCATCTCGATGGCCTCCTCGAACACCCACACCGTGCAGTTCAGCGGGCCATAACCCCGGAGTTCCTCCCGAATCCCCTGCTCGTAGGAGTCGGCCCAGAGGTCGGCGACGATGCCGTCGATGTCTTCTTCGGAGCGTCCGTCCACGTTCTCGCGGACGTAGACGACTTCGTACCCGTCGGGGTCGTGATAGATGACGCTCCGGAGACCGTCGCCGACCTGTTCGTGCAGAAAATCCGCCAGCCGATACGGATAGACCTGCGACACGGCCAGAGGTTAGCCCGCGTACAGCAAGTGGATTGTGGCTACGTGTTTAGACGGCGACGGTTCGTCAGTCGATGACGACCAGCACGTCGCCCATGTCCACGCTGTCGCCCTCGCCGACCGCGACCTGTGTGACCGTGCCGCCGCGGGAGGCCACCACGTCGTTCTCCATCTTCATCGCTTCCAGCACGCACACCACGTCGCCGGAGGCCACTTCGTCGCCCTCCGAGACGTTCACGTCGAGGATGGTGCCCTGCATCTCGGCGGTGACGTTCTCGCCTTCTGCGTCGGCCGCCGCGCCGCCGTCGTCGCTGTCGTCGCCGCCCGCGGGTTGGGGTTTCTGGCCGCCGCTACTGCCTGCGTTCCCGGCCGGAATCGCCGCCGCGCCGCGCTCTTCTAAGTCAACCTCGAAGCGCTTGCCGTTGACCTCGACGGTGAACTCGCGCTCGACGACTTCTTCGTCGTCGCCCGCGGTCGATTCGGTGTCGGTGCCCCACTTCTCTTGGGCCTCCTCGATGCGCTCGGGGTCGAGCGTGTGGTCGAGGTACTTCGTGGTGTGGGTGCCCGCGACGAACGCGTCGTCCTGCAACATCAGGCGGTGGAACGGGACGATGTTCGGGATGCCCTCGATGTCGTACTCGGCGAGCGCACGCTCCGAACGGGCGATGCACTCCTCTCGGTCCGACCCGTGGACGATGAGTTTCGCAATCATCGAGTCGTAGTCGGTCACGAGGTCGTCGCCCTGACGGAGGGCGTCGTCCAGTCGGACGCCGATGCCGCCCGGCGGGTCGTAGGTCGTGAGTTTCCCGCCGGTCGCGGGCGCGAAGTCGTCGGCCGCGTTCTCGGCGTTGATGCGGAACTCCATCGCGTGGCCTTCGAGTTCCACGTCGCTCTGGTCGAAACCGAGTTCCTCGTCTTGGGCGACCCGAATCTGGGACTTCACGATGTCGATGTCGGTCAACTCCTCGGTGACGGTGTGTTCGACCTGAATCCGGGTGTTGACTTCGAGGAAGTAGAAGTTCGCGTCCGGGCCGAGGAGTTCGCCGTCCTCGCGGTCTTCGTCTTCCTCCACGAGGAACTCGAAGGTGCCCGCGTTGTAGTAGCCAGCGGCGTCCGCCCCTCTGCGGGCGGCCTCCGCGATTTCCTCGCGGAGTTCGTCGGTGAGGGCCGGGGACGGCCCTTCCTCGATGACTTTCTGGTGGCGGCGCTGGAGCGAACAGTCGCGTTCGCCGAGGTGCCGGACGTTCCCGTGGTGGTCGGCGATAATCTGGACCTCGATGTGTCGCGGGTTTTCGAGGTATCGTTCGAGGTAGACGTTGTCGTTGTCGAAGTAGGCCTCGCCCTCGCGTCGGGCGGATTCGAGTTGGTCCTCGGCTTCCTCGGGACTCCGGACGACCTTCATCCCGCGGCCGCCGCCGCCGCCCTCGGCCTTGATTGCGACCGGGTAGCCGTGTTCGTCGCCGAACTCCGTGACCTCCTCGGGGTCGGTCACGGGGTCGGTCGTCCCGGGGACGATGGGCACGTCGGCCTCGCGCATCGTCTTGCGGGCCTTGGTCTTCTCGCCCAACTGCTCCATCGAGTCGCTGGCCGGGCCAATCCAATTCACGCCTTCGGTGTCTTCGACCTTACCCGCGAACTCGGCGTTCTCCGCGAGGAAGCCGTAGCCGGGGTGGATGGCGTCGGCGTCGGCCTTCTTCGCGGCGTCGATGACCGCCTCGTGGTCGAGGTAGGAGTCGGCCGCCCGAGCGGGACCGACGTTGTACGCTTCGTCGGCGTACCGGACGTGACCCGAGTCCTTGTCGGCCTCGCTGTAGACGGCGACGGTCTCGATACCCAACTCCTCGCAGGCCCGCATCACGCGGACCGCGATTTCGCCGCGGTTAGCGACGAGTACCTTGTCGAACATTCTTGCGGAGAGATATTCGGGTGGGCTACCTCATTCTGTCGGTTCCGGATAGGGATGCGGTGACTCGTCTACTTTCACCGGCGAGTCAGTTGACGAGATGGCGAGGGAGTCGGCGAGCGATGGCAGTCCGCGCTCGGACGAGCAAACCACGAGACGCCTCCGGCCACTCCGACCACCGAATGCGCTCCGGCCACTCCGACCACCGGACGCGCACCGCGAGCGCCGACAGGCGCGAGCGGTGCGGGGAGGTACGGGGGCGCGGTGCAGTAGCTGTGCGGTTTCGGTGCTGTCTCATTGGTTCAAGCCTGAAACTAGCCGCTCCGAGTCGTCCGCCATTGTAACCGCTCCGAATCGTCCGCCATTGTAACCGCTCCGAATCGTCTACGTGTCACAGTCGTAGTGCAGAAGAGTGCTGGTCGTGGTCCGCCCGAAGCAACACCGTCGTCTCGCCGAAACCCACCACGCTACGCCGTCGCACGCCCTGCCAAGGCTTAACTCCCGCTCGCCTGAATCCCGAGTCAGACGAGTAAGATGACCGACGCCGACATGGACCCCCGCCAGTACTACGACGAGTTCGGGGAGGACGAGTGGGAGCGACTGGACCGCGACCCCGTGACCCGGATGGAGTTCGAGAACACGACCGACTACCTCGCCGGGTACCTGCCCGACGCGGAGTCACGCGGCGACGACCCGGTGCGCGTCCTCGACGCGGGCGGCGGCGCGGGCCGGTACGCGCTGTGGTTGGCCGAGCAGGGCTACGACGTGACGCTCGCGGACATCAGCGGCGAGCAGGTCCGCATCGCCCGCGAGAAGGCCGACGAGCGCGAAACCGGCGGGCACGGCGTCGGCGAGCGAGGGGTCTGCGGGCGCGTGACGACCGGACAGGCCGACCTGCGGGCGCTACCCTTCGACTCCGGAGTGTTCGACGCGGTGTGCTGTCTCGGCGGCCCCCTCAGCCACGTCGTGGACGACGGCGAACGCGCGGCGGCGATGGCCGAACTCCGGCGGGTCGCTACAGCCGACTCGCCCGTCTTCGTCTCGGTCATCGGCCGGTTCGCCATGCTCCGAGACGTGCTGAAGTTCGCCCTCGACGACTCCCACGGCCTGCTCGCGCCCGTCGCCGAGGACGGCGACTACACCGCCGAGCGAGTCGCCGAACACGCCGACGGCGAGGGGTGGGCCGAGTGCCACGGCTTCCGGGCCGACGAGCTCGAAGCGGAACTGGAAGCGACGGGGTTCGACGTGGAGCGACTGGTCGGACTGGAGAACGTCGCCAACCGGATGAAATCGGAGTTGGCAGAGGCCGACGACGAGGCGGTCGAGTCCGTCCGCGAAGTCGTCCGGGCGCTCCGCGAAGACCGGACCGCGGTGGACTTCTCGGAACATATGCTGGCGGTCTGTCGGGCTTGAACACCGAACCGGCGGCCGAGAGTCCGAGCGCCTGTCGATGGAGTGGTCGGTCCAGCGGGAAACCGGTATCAGTCGCGGGCGCGAAGTCGGGGCATGGTCTCCCGCGAGAACAGGATTATCCTCGCCTGCATCGCCGTCGCGGTCCCTCTCGGTCTCGGCGTGGCGTCGGTCAAGTCGGTCCCCGACTGGGTTGGTTTCCTCGTCGTCTCCGTCGTCGGCATCTTCCTGCCGGGGTACCTGACCGGCAGATACCGCGCCGACGAGGGTGCGTAGGTTCGTCGTCGCCCTACCGGACCAGCGCGGCGTCCACCGGCGCGCGCTCTGCCTTCCGGAGGAGCGCCGACGCCGTACTCTCGGTGCAGTCGAGTTCGGCCGCCACCTCGCTCAGTTCGGCCTCGCGGGGCACGTCGTAGTAGCCGAGGCCACGCGCCGTTTCGATGCCCTCGAACTGGCGCATCGTCAGTCGCCCGGCCAGCGACCCCGCGAGGTGGCGATGGTCGCCCACTCGGTCGATTTCCACCTCGACCCGTTCGGGGAAGTCCGCGACGACCTGCTCTCGTTGCTCGTGGCGGCCGCAGACACCGACGAGACCGGGATGGACCCCGAGGCGGTCCGCGACCAACTCGTGACCTTCCTGTTCGCGGGCCACGAGACAACGGCGACCGCGCTGACCTACGCCTGCTGGCTTCTGGCCGGGAACCCCGACGCGCGCCAGCGTCTCGACGCCGAACTCGACGCGGTGCTGGACGGCCGGGACCCCACCTTCGCCGAACTGCCGGAACTCGACTACACCGGGCAGGTCGTGAAGGAGGCGCTTCGCCTCTACCCGCCGATTTACGCGCTCTACCGCCAACCGAAGAAACCGGTCGTTCTCGGGGGCTACCGCATCCCGGCGGACACGACGCTCCAACTGGCCACCTACAGCGTCCAGCGAGACGACCGCTGGTGGGACACTCCCGACGAGTTCCGACCCGAGCGGTGGGGTAGCGAGGCGCGAAGCGCCTCGGACGCGAGCGGAGAGCGAAGCGAACCGCGAGCGAACGACCACCCCGAGTACGCCTACCTCCCGTTCGGCGGCGGTCCGCGCCACTGCATCGGGATGCGCTTCGCCACGACCGAGATGAAACTCGTGCTGGCGACGCTCGCCCGCCGGGTCGAGTTCGAGCGCGTGACGGCGGAACTGAACCCCCCTCGATGGGTCTGACGCTGGACTCCGGCGAAGTCGAGGTTCGAGTGCGACGGCGACTAACTATTCATTGCTCTACCAAACAAATACGTTTGCGAAAGGACGATATACGTTTCTCCGGCGCGTCGGGACCGTTCGGTCCCGACGCGCCTTCAGAACCGGTCGGACGGTCCCGACGCGCCTTCAGAACCGGTCGGACGGTCCCGACGCGCCTTCAGAACCGGTCGGACGGTCCCGACGCGCCTTCAGAACCGGTCGGTCCGCCCGGAGGCGGCCCACGCGTTCGTGGGCGCGCCCTCGGGTACGCGCGCCGCGCGGCCCTGCAACCCACGCAGGCGACCCGCGAACGACCAGCGTTCGTCTTGCCACGTCTCTTCGTCGCTCTCGGCGGCGGCCGCGGCCGCCGCCTCCTGCGCCCGGAGGTGAGCGCCGATTGCGGCGGCGATGGCGGCGGCCTCCTCGTCGGTAGCGTCGTCCGGGATGGTCACGTCCACGCCGTCGAGCGGTCCGGCGTCGGCCTCGTCTACGGACTCGGCCGTCGTCTCCTCAGAGCGGGATGTTGCCATGTTTCTTGTCGGGTTGCTCGTCGCGCTTGCTTGCGAGCATTTCGAGGTCGTCTATCAGGCGCGGGCGAGTGTCTTGGGGTTCGATAACGTCGTCCACGTAGCCGAGGTCCGCGACGGTGTAGGGGTTGGCGAACTCGTCGCGGTACTCGTCGATGAGTTCCTGTCGGCGGGCCTCGGGGTCGTCGGCCTCCTCCAGTTCGTCGTCGTAGAGGATGTTGACCGCGCCCTGCGGTCCCATCACCGCGATTTCGGCGGTGGGCCACGCGTAGTTCACGTCCGCGCCGATGTGTTTCGACGCCATCACGTCGTAGGCTCCGCCGTAGGCCTTCCGCGTGATGACGGTCATCAGCGGCACCGTGGCCTCCGAGTAGGCGTAGAGCAGTTTCGCCCCGTGGCGGATGATGCCGCCGTGTTCTTGGTCGGTGCCGGGCATGAATCCGGGCACGTCCACGAACGTCAGAATCGGGATGTTGAACGAGTCGCAGAATCGGACGAAGCGCGCGCCCTTCTCCGAGGACTCGATGTCCAGCGTTCCGGCGTTCACGCGGGGCTGGTTGGCGACGATGCCGACCGACCGCCCGTCGAGTCGCGCGAACCCGACGACGATGTTCTTGGCGTAGCCCGCTTGGACCTCGAAGAACGAGTCTTCGTCCACCACGCCGTCGATGACCCGCGTCATGTCGTAGGGCTTTTTGGGTTGGTCGGGGACGATGGACGTGAGTTCCTCGTCGCGTCGTTCGGGGTCGTCCCACGGTTCGACCCGCGGCGGGTCCTCGACGTTGTTCTGCGGGACGTACGACAGCAGGCGGCGGATGTCGTCTAACGCCTCCTCCTCGTCTTTCTCGGCGAAGTGGGCCACCCCGGAAGTCGATTCGTGGGTCTTCGCGCCGCCCAACTCCTCGAAGGTGACTTCCTCGCCCGTCACCGTCTCGATAACGTCCGGGCCGGTGATGAACATGTGGCTGGTGTCTTGGACCATGAACACGAAGTCCGTGATGGCGGGCGAGTAGACCGCACCGCCCGCGCAGGGTCCCATGATGGCCGAAATCTGGGGGATGACGCCCGAGGCTTCGGTGTTGCGCCGGAAGATTTCGGCGTACCCGGCGAGCGACGAGACGCCCTCCTGAATCCGGGCACCCGCCGAGTCGTTCAGGCCGACGACGGGCGCGCCGACTTCCATCGCCTTGTCCATCACCTTACACACCTTCTCGGCGAACACCTCGCCGAGCGACCCGCCGAAGACGGTGAAGTCGTGGGCGAAGACGAACACCTTCCGGCCGTTGACCTCGCCGTACCCCGTCACCACGCCGTCGCCTTTGATTTGCTTTTCTTCCATCCCGAAGTTGTGGCTCCGGTGGGTTCGGAGTTGGTCGAACTCGTTGAAGGTGCCGTCGTCCAAGAAGTAGTCGATGCGCTCGCGCGCGGTCATCTTTCCCTTCTCGTGCTGGGACTCGATTCGGTCCTCGCCGCCGCCCTGCAAGGCTTCCTCGCGCAACTCGCGGAGTTCTTCGATTTTGTCTTCCATCGTCATACTCGTCGAACCCTCCGATGGCAACTCATTGGGCGATTTGAGAACTACGGGCGGGAAAAGGTTTCCTAAAAAGGAGTTGTTTGCGGTCGCTCACCCCGGAAGCGAGACGCCCGCCACCGCCAGCAGATTCACCACGAGCGTCCCGAGCAGGAACAGCGGCAGAATCGTCCGGATCGACCAGAGCCACGCCGGGCCGAGCGACCGGACGCGCGGCCCCGCGCCCGACGAGAACTCGGCCACGGCGTCCTTGCCGAGGACCCACCCGACGAACACCAGAAAGCCCGCGAGTCCGGCGGTCAGCATCAGGTCCACGAGCGTACTCGCCACGAAGTCGAACAGCGCCGGGGTGAGCGCGTTCGCCGACCCGGTGACGAGGACGAGACCCGCCAGCGCGCCGGTCGCGGTCCGTCGCTCCATCCCGTACTCGTCCACGAGATACGCGACCGGGATTTCGAGCATGCTGATGGACGACGACAGCGCCGCGAGGACGATGACGCCGAAGAACGCGATTGCGAGGACCTGACCGAAGGGAACCTGCGTGAACGCACCTGCGAGGCTGACGAACAGCGCGCCCGGACCGCCGCCCGCGGCCGGACCGGTCAGTTCGCCCACCGTCGCAAACAGAAGCGGGAAGACGACCAAGCCCGCGAGGACGCCGATGCCGGTGTTCAACACCGCGATGACGCTCCCGTCGAACGCGAGGTTGTGGTCGTCGCCCAGATACGAGGCGTAGGTAATCATCGTGCCGACGCCGAGCGAGAGGGTGAACAGCGCCTGTCCCGCCGCCGCGCCGAGCACGTCGAAGAAGTTGGCCCGGAGGTAGGCGGCGTCGAAGTCGAGGTAGAACGACAGGCCCGCGTCCGCGCCCGAGCGCGTGACCGCCCACGCCGCGAGCGCGACCAGCAGGACCACGATTGCGGGCATCATCACCTTCGTCGCCTTCTCGATGCCGTCCCGGACGCCCCCGACGACGACCAGTGCCGTCAGCGCGAGGAAGGCGACGTGGAACCCGGCGGCCTGCGCGCCGAAGTCGATGACCCCGAAGTAGTCGCCGGGCGACCCGAAGTACGCGCCGGTGAAACTGGCGAGGAAGTACCGGAGAATCCACCCGCCGACGACGCTGTAGAACGACAGCAGGACGATTGCGGTCACGACGCCGAACAGACCCACCGCGCCCCACGACTTCGACCCGGAGGAGAGTCGGAAGAGCGCGCCCGCCGGGTTGCGCTGAGAGCGCCGCCCGATGACGAACTCAGCGAGCAGGCCGGGGACCCCGACCAGCAGGATGATTCCGAGGTAGACGACCAGAAACGCGCTCCCGCCGTTCTCCGCGGTCATCCACGGGAAGCGCCAGACGTTGCCTAAGCCGACGGCGCTCCCGACTGCGGCGAGGATGAAGCCGAGTCGCGTGCGCCACGATTCGCGTGTCATTGCGACACACTCACCAAGCCACTCCCAAGAGGCTTTCGAGTTTGAAATCGTAACTTCGGATTTTGCGCGGATTTCGTCGGGATATTCGTGATAATTCCGAGTCGAAGTCGTGGAGTGAATCCGAATTCGATTAGGATTCGTAGGATACGAACCGAGTCACCGTCTCGAATCTACGAATCGTAGCCGCGGCTACGGAGGATAGCTCCGAAAAGAACGAGGATAGTCGAACCGCGTCGGCCTTAGAAGTACGCTCCGTTGGTGAGACCCGTGTAGAGCGCGTCGATACCGAGGTAGAGGGTCACGACGACGGCGAGGGGAACGACGACCCGAACCCACCAGAGCCACGCCGTGGTGAACGACTCGCCAATGGTCGACCCACGGCCGAGTTCGTCAACCGCTTCGGTGTCGGCGACCCAGCCCACGAAGACGGCGAGCAGGAACACCGAGATGGGGAGTAGAAGCTTGAACACCACGTCGTTGTAGAAGCCGAGCCACGAGGTGCCGAACGTCGCGGGCACGCCGATGAGGGCGATACCGAGACCCATCGCCACCGCAGTCGTGGAACGACTGTACCCGTAGTTCTCGGTGACGTAGGACACCGGCACCTCCAGCAGACTGATGGAGCTGGAGAGGGCGGCGAACAGCAGGACGGCGAAGAAGACGAAGCCGATGGCGCCGCCCGCGGGGAGTTGACCGAACGCCCCGGCGATAGCGATGAACGCGGTTCCGGCACCGCCGCCCGCACCCTCCGCTCCGCCCGTTGCGAACAGGAGCGGGAAGACGACGAACCCGGCCAGAAGCGCGACCATCGTGTTGACGACGACGATAGCGCCGCCGTCGGCCGGAAGGCTGTCGTCGCGCCCGAGGTACGACGAGTAGGCAATCATCACGCTGAACCCGAGCGAGAGCGTGAAGAACGCCTGTCCCATCGCGGGCGGGACGATGGACCCGAAGTTGTTGGCGATGACGCTGAAGTCCGGCGAGAGGTAGTAGCTATACCCCGCGGAGGCACCGTCGAGCGTGGTGGCCCACGCCCCGAGTGCGACGAGGAGGACGAGAATCGCGGGAATCATGAACTTCGTCGCGCGCTCGATGCCGTCGGTGACGCCGGACGCGACGATGCCGATAGTGACCAGCATGAAGATGCCGTGTGCGGCGATGGCGGTGGGACCGGACGCCACGGAACCGAAGTACGCTCCGGCGTCACCGAAGTACGCGCCCGTGGCGCTACCGACGATGTAGCTGAGAACCCAACCGCCGACGACGCTGTAGAACGACAGCGTGACCAGCGTCGAGAGGACGCCGAGTCCGCCAGCGAACGACCAGTTGCCGTAGCCGAGTTTTCCGAAGGCGGCCACGGGGTTCTGCTCGCCGCGCCGACCGATGACGAACTCGACCATCATCGTCGGGAAGCCGATGAGGAAGACGGCCAGCAGGTAGACCACGAGGAACGCCGCACCGCCGTTCGCGGCGGTCTGGAAGGGGAACGACCAGATGTTCCCCAGACCCACCGCGCTCCCCACGGCGGCGAAAATAAATCCTATCCGACTCGTCCACGTCTCTCGTTGTGCCATGTGTGAGGGTAGCTTTCAAACAGGCGGATATAAACGGAACGATTCGAAGGAAGGCGGGCGGTTTTTGCCGGGATTTCCTGACAATTTATCCGGTGAGGCGCGAAATTTGACGAACGTTCAAGCTTCGCCGTAGACAGGCACCGCCGCACCGCTCGTGACGGCGGTGGCGTCCGAGCAGAGGGCCAGCACCGTCCGGGCGATGTCGGCGGGGTCCACCCACTTGGCGTGGTCGGCGTCGGGCATCATCTCGCGGTTGGCGGGCGTGTCGATGACGCTCGGCATTACCGCGTTGGCCCGAACGTCGCCCGATTCCTCCTCGGCGATGCTCTCGGTCAGCAGGCGGACGCCCGCCTTCGACGCCCGGTAGAGACTGTCGCCCTCGCCGCCTTCGAGCGACGAGCGGGCGCTGACGCTCACGATTGCACCCCGTTCGTCGTCGCTTCCGCTCTCGCGCAGGTGGGGCAGGGCGTGCTTGCTGGCGAGGAACGCCGTCTTCAGGTTCACGTCGAAGAGGAAGTCGAACGTGTCGGCGTCGGTCTCGGCGACGGGCGACCCTCCGCGCCACGTCCCCGCGACGTTGGCGAGGGAGTCGAGACTCGCGTGGTCGTCCACCACCTCGGCGACGACTCTCTCGACTGCCTCCTCGTCAGTGAAATCGCCCTCGTAGAAGTGGATGCGCTCGCGGTCGGCGTCAAGGCGGGCGTCCTCGTCGTCGGGTGCCACCACGTCCGCGGCGGCGACCGTCGCGCCCGCGTCGGCGAACGCCTCGCAGACTGCGCTTCCGAGCGCACCGGTCGCGCCGGTGACGAGAGCCACGTGGTCGGTGAAGTCGAAACTGACGCTCATGCGGCGTGTAGAATCTACTCGCAGGAGGTTAAAGAGGCGGGTCGGCCGAGCGTTCGCCGCCGATGGACAACTCTAGCGTTCTTAGACATGAGTAAATATATTTTTACCACATCTAAATATTGCTCTAGAAATCGTCGCGGTGGCTCTACGCTCCCGTCGCGTTCCGTCGCGCTCCCGGCGAGCGGTCGGACTACGGTTCCACGACCAGTTTGCCGAGGAAGCTGTTGTGCAGGACCGCCTTCTGCGCGTCCGCGGCGTGGTCCAAGTCGTAGCGCTTCGAGATTCGGGGTTCGAGGTCGCCCTCCGCGAGCAACCACGCGAGTTTCCGGAGAATCGCCGTCATGTCCGGCGTGTTGTACATGCTCATCAACTGGAGGCGCATCTCCTTGGCGCGGGCGGCGGCGACGTTCTCGAACCCGGCGGCGGGTTCGGTGTTGCCGATGCCGACCACGCGGACGCCCGTCGTCCCCACCTCGGCGTCGAAGTCGAGGTACTGGTCGAGGCGGTGGTCCAGAATCACGTCCGGGTTGCCCGCCGCTTCGACCACGGCGTCGGCGAGGTCGTCCCGGCCGTAGTCCACGGGGTCGTCCGCGCCGAGGTCTTCGAGTTGGTCGTGGTACTCCCCGGAGGCGGTGGTGACGACCCGCGCGCCTACGGCGTCGGCGAGTTGGACCGCGACGTGACCGACGCCGCCCGACCCGCCGTGGACCAGACACGTCTCGGCGGGTTCGAGTGCGGCGTGGTCCACCAGCGCGCGCCACGCGGTCACGCCCACCAGCGCGGCGGCCGCGCCCTCCGCGAAGTCTACCGAGTCGGGCAGTTCGGCCACGCGGTCGGTCGGCGCGACGGCGTACTCGGCGTAGGTCCCCTGCCGGTCGTTACCGAGCCCCGTACCGAACACCCGGTCTCCCTCGGCGAAGTCCTCGACGCCCTCGCCCGCGGCGTCCACGACGCCCGCGAAGTCCGACCCCGGAATCATCGGGAGTTCCGGCGGTTCGTAGCTCCCTTCCCGGAAGTAGGTGTCCACCGGGTTGACGCCCGCGGCCCGGACCTCGACGCGGATTTCTCCGGGTCCGGGGTCGGGTCGCTCCGCGTCTTCGACTGTCAGTACGCCCGGCCCGCCGTGTTCGTGGTATCGGACTGCTCGCATGGCGTCGGGTACGCCGCCGAACGTGATAAAATCGGACGGTAGGCGTAGGAGTTGGAGTATCTTGCTCGGAAGCGGCCCGCTCGCTACGCATCGTTGGACGTGTGAGTGCGACCGCAAGAGTCGCGGCGAAGAACACCTCGAAAGCCCCCGCCCGCTCGCTCCGACTCGTTACAGCAACCGCCGGAGTCATCGTGATGAACATCCAGAAAGCCCCCGCCCGCTCGCGGTCGCTGACCGACATATCCTCGCTCGCTTCGCTCGCGTCGGATAGGGGTCGGTCAGACGACCACGGGTCGAAGACCCGCGAGCGGGCGGCCCCTTTCATCCACCCAGACCGGTGGTTTGGTTCGCCGGACGCATCCCGGCGGTTGGTCGGCCGAGCGCGTCCCCGGCGGTTGCCGGGGAACTCAGAGGTACTCGTCCAGTTTCTCGGCGCTGAGGGCCAGATAGTCGAAGTCGAAGGTGTAGACCTCCACCGAGACGGTGCCCTCCCACCCTTCGCGGAGGGGTGCCAGCGCGGTCCCGAAGTCGGTCGTTCCCGACCCCGTGGGGACGTGTTCGTCGGCGTCCTCGCGGGCGTCGTTGACGTGGACGTGCGAGATTCGGTCGCCGTGGTCCGCGAGGAAGTCGGCCGTCTCGTCGGCGTCCATCCCGTCTACGCGGGCGTGGCCGGTGTCGAAGGTCATCGACGCCTCGGTTTCGGCAAACACCCGGTCGAAGTGCCGAACCGTGAACGGGACGCCGGGCAGGTTCTCGACGCAGATTTCCACGTCGCGGTCGGCCGCGAACCGGTCCAAGACCCGAATCGAGTCGAGCAGGTTCGGCGCAACCTCCTCCAGTTCCCACTCGGGCGGCCGGGCGCTGGTCCCGGCGTGGAGGACCGCCTTCTCCGCGCCCATCTCGGCCGCCGCCTCGATGCAGGCGCGCTGTTCGGACAGCGACCCCTCCCGGACCGCGTTCCGCGGCGACCCGATTTCGAGGTCCACGAACGGCAGGTGAACCAGCAGGTCCAGACCCTCCTCGGCCGCCAGCGACCCGACCGCGTTCGGGTCGAGTCGCGTGCGCTCGGTCGCTCCGTCCATGTACAGTTCCGCGAAGTCGAACCCAATTCTGGAGGCCGACCGGAGCGCCTCGTCCCACGGGACCGCGCCGGTGTGCGTCTGGGTGACGTACCCCCGGCGAACCTCGCTCACTCGTCGCCACCTCCGCCGCGCTCGGCCGACGCGATTCGTTCGCCGTGGGAGTCGGTGCGCTCGTCGGATTCGGCTTCCGGGGTCTCCCCGACGAACTCGCTCAACGCGGCGACGGTCGGCGCGACCAGCGACGGCGACCGGTCGCTGGCCTCAACGTCGACGCGGGTCGCGTCGCCCGACAGCACGCACACCGACTCACACCCGACGTTCTCCGCGAGTTGCACGTCGGTCTCCAGTCGGTCGCCGACCACGGCAACCTCGTCGGGCGCGTACCCCTCGGCGTCCAAGACCGGCCCAATCATCTCGACGTTCGGCTTGCCGAACACCCGGTCCGGTTGCCGGTCGGTCGCGCGCTCTATCATCGCGCCGATGGCCCCGCAGTCCGGGACGAACCCCTCGGCGGTCGGACACACTGCGTCGGGATGGGCCAGCAGGAACGTCGCGCCCTTCCGGACCGCGAGCGTGGCGTTCCGGGCCTTCTCGTAGGTGAGTTCGGTGTCGAACCCGACCACGACCGTTTCAGGCGCGTCGTCGCCGAAGTCCGGGTCCTCTACCACCTCGACCCCACGGTCGGCCAGCGCATCGCGCATCGTCTCGGTCCCGAGGACGAACACGCCGTCCGGGTCGGTGCGCCGGAGGTGCTGGAGAACCCCGTCGGTCGAGAGCAACACGTCTTCGGGGTCGGCCGGGACGCCCAGATTCGTCAGTCGGTCGGCGTAGTCGTCCTTCCACTTCGAGGAGTTGTTCGTCAGGAAGTAGACATCGACGCCCTGCTCGCGGAGCGACTCAATCACGCCGTCCGCGCCGTCCACGAGTTCGTCGTCCAGATACACCGTACCGTCCAAGTCGAAGAAGACCGCCTCCTTCTCGCCGAGGGGAGACAGCGAGGCGAACCGGCGGTCCGCGTTCCGGAGGTCCGCGAAGTCGTCGATTTCGACCCACCGGCGACCCGACACGTCGGCGGGTTCCACGTCGTGGTCCCGGTTCCTGACGAGGCGGTCGATTGCGGCCTCGGTCCAGTCGCCGAAGTTGCCCTCGCGTTCGACGGTCCGGGTAATCTCCTCGAACAGCGTGGCCGAGAAGTCCGCGGAGAAGCGATAGGCGTCGGTCGAGACGCCGTAGGCTACGTCTTTGGGGACGCCCTTGGCGATGTGTGTCACCCGGCCGTCGTCGCCGACGGTCACTTTCATCGCCTCCTCCGAGAACGTCTCGGTGTCGGTGGCGACGGCGCTGTCGGCGTCGGCCGCGAGCAGGTCGGCCAGCAGGTCCGGTTCGAACACCACGTCACCGTTGGTCAGGACGAACGGGTCGCCAGCGACTTCCTCGCGCGCCAGATACAGCGAGTACATGTTGTCGGTGTTGGCGAACACCTCGCTTTCGCGGACAGTCACGTCGAGTTCCGGGCGCGCGTCCGCGACTTCCTCACAGAGTGCGCGCACGTCGTCGGCCAAATACCCCGCGACGACCACCACGTCGGTCACGCCCGCGTCGGCGTAGGCGCTGAGTTGGCGGGCGAGAATCGGCGCGCCGTCCACTTCGATACAAGACTTCGGCTTCTGAAGCGTGAGCGGCCGAAGTCGAGACCCGATACCGGCCGCTAAGATAACCCCCATCACGAACAAGTCACCGCACCAGAAGCCAACGTCGTCGGTATTAACCCTATTGGCCCTTCTCGGCCCGACGGAGCGTCAGATTCGATATGCGATATTAAATAGGTACTTTGCGCGCGCGGAAACTCGCCCGACGGGACTCGCGTTCGACGCTCCGGGGCGTTCGGCCGACGCGGGTCAGTCCGCCGCCGTGCCGCCGAACCGGAGGACGCCGGGGTAGTCGGCGATGACGCCGTCCACGCCCGCCTGCCGGAGTTGGTCGGCCTCGTACCAGCGTTCGACGGTCCACGCGTTGACCGCACGGCCCTCCTCGTGGGCGATTTCCACGAGATCGATGTCCTCGTATGGACCGAGCGACCCGTACTCGGCGTTGAACAGCGCGGTGTCAGCTATCATGTTCCACGGCGGGTGGACCGCCTCGCAGTCGTACCGGCGCGCGACTTCCATCCCGTCGGCGATGGAGTCGGCGAACACTGCCGCGAGGGGGACCGAGGGTTCCACCTCTCGGACCGCCGCCAGCGCACCCTCCGCGAACGACGAGACCAACACGTCGTGGTCGGTGCCCGAGAGGGTCGAGAGAACGTCCTCGGCGAAGTCTTTCCAGAGGGCCTTCTGGTCGGCGCGGGCCTCTGGAGGGAGGTTCTCTCGGGGGCGCACGTCGGCCGACCCCGGATTCTTGAACTCGACGTTGACGCCGATTTCCGAGGGGAGGGCGTCCAACACCTCGTCTAACGTGGGGACTCGCTCGCCGGTTCCGAGGACTTCCAACTCCGCCAGCGTCTCGTAGGGCGTCTCCCACACCTTCCGGTCGGCGAGTTCGGCGGGCGCGTCCGTCACGCGGCCGAGAGAGGTGTCGTGAAACGTGATGATTTCCCCGTCGGCGGTGGGCATCACGTCGATTTCGACCATCTCGGGTCGTCCGCCGACGGCGACTCCGGCCGTCGCCTGTTCGACCGCCGCCACCGTGTTCTCGGGGTAGACGCCCGCGAATCCCCGATGTGCGATGAGCGATACGTCGGTTCGGTTCGGCGCGTCCTGCCCTGTCGTTCCGCTCGTGCGTACCATGTTGTCAGTTTTCGTGGCGCTCCCGCGCGGCCGCGCGAGCGCCGTCTGCCACCCTTAACCGAGGGTTGAGACGAAGTGAACTTCAAGGTTTCTTTTTCAATATAAATACTGTTGCCGAACGCAACCGAGACGATAGAGACCCCAATAGACTACGTAATCGGTCTGAGTCCGTCGATTTCGGCCGAACGCCGGTGAGTCGTCGCCCGACGAGTCGCGCGACCGACGCCGACCGGTCGGCGTCGGTCGCGCAGTTCGTGGCGTCGTCCGTGGTGCGGTCGGTCGCGCTCCGGTACGGGGCGGAGGCAGTCGCCGACTCGCCCGACACGGCGGGGTCGCCGTCGAGGAGTCGAGACCGAAGCGCCGCGCGCCGGTCGGCGTCGTGGTCGGCCGCCGGGTCGAGCGCCCGGTCGAGACCCGCGAGCAACTGGTCGAAGGTTCGGGCGACCGGGCCGGGCGTGACCTCCTCGTAGTCGAAGTAAAAGCCCCGGCGGGCGCGGTACTCCTCGAAGTCGTAGGGGTAGAACACGACCGGCCGGTCGAGCAGGAGGTAGTCGAAGTAGACCGACGAGTAGTCGGTGACGAGGGCGTCGGCGTGCCGGAGGAACGGGTAGATGTCGGTGGACTCGGGGAGTTGAACTACCTGCGAGAGACCTTCCGGGAGTTCGAGGTGGTCCCGAGGGTGGGTTTTGAAAACCAGCGTGGCGTCTCGCTCGGCGAGGAAGGCGTCGAGCGTCTCCAAGTCGAGTCGGTCGGCGACCGACTCGTCGGTCCACTCCCGGAACGTCGGCAGGTAGAAGACCAGCGACTGGTCGTCGGCGAGGTCGCCGATTCGGTCTAACGCCGCGGCGTCGGCACCGACTTCCTCGCCCGGAACCGCGCCGAAGAGCGCGTCGTTTCGGGGGTAGCCCACGACCGCCATTCGCTCGCGGTCGATGCGGAGACCCGACGCGAAGGTGTCGGCGACTCCCTCGCCGGGAACCGTGAGCAGGTCGAACTCTTCGGCCATGTCCGCGTGGGCGCGCCGGACCGGAGCGGGGAGGTCCCGAAACCCGGCGTCCCACGAGACGTGCTTGAGGGGGACGCCGTGCCAGAGCAGGACCGTGAACGCGCCCGCGGTGGCGGGCATGGCGAGGTCCCGGTGGCCCTGCGTCAGGAAGACGACGCCCGCCCGGAGCGTCAGCAGGAGGCCCCGAAGCGAGTAGCAGTGGTAGGCTTCGAACCCCGCGTCCTGTAGGCGAGTGACGACCTCGGCGTTCTTCGAGAGCCACACCGGTCGAATATCCGGACGCTCGGCCGCGACGTGGAGGTAGAGGTACTTCGCGTTGTCCGCGAACGTCGCGCCGCCCTGCGCGCCGAAGACCCACAGCGTCTCGTCGCGGCCGAGACCCGGCAGTCGCTCCCGGAGGGGTTCGAGGGCGCTCGCGCCGCGGTAGGCGACCCACTGCGCGAGAAACGAGGCGTGGCCCGCGAGCGACCGCGCGGCGTCGGAAGCGCGGCCGGTCACGTCCATCGTTGCGTCTCTGGAGTCGGCGACGGTCGGAGAATCATCACCGAACCCACGACGCCCGGCGACAAAAAGGCCGTCTGCCGTGAGGGACGTTGGCGTATCGGAGGAGACGGGTGCGTGCCACAGAGTACCGTGAGACCAAATACCGCCCGATTCCGGCAGTAGCAGGCCTTATTAACGCCGACCCGCCACTTCGGAGCAATGAGTTACAAAATCGGTCTCGTGGGCAAGCCCTCGGTTGGCAAGTCCACGTTCTTCAACGCCGCGACGATGAACGACGTACCCGAGGGTGCCTACCCCTTCACGACCATCGACCCCGCCGTGGGCGAGGCCTACGTCCGGGTCGAGTGCGCCGCCCCGGAGTTCGACGAGCGATGCACGCCCAACGTCGGCTACTGCGACGACGGGACGCGGTTCGTCCCGACGAAGTTGGTGGACGTGGCGGGCCTGATTCCCGGTGCCCACGAGGGCGCGGGACTGGGTAACCAGTTTCTCACGGACCTGAACGAGGCCGACGTGCTGGTCCACGTCGTCGACTTCTCGGGCACGACCGACATCGAGGGCGAACCCACCGAGGGCCACGACCCCCGAGAGGACATCGACTTCCTCGAAGACGAGTTGGACATGTGGTACCTCGAAGTGCTGGAGAAGGGCATCGACCGCTACGAGAGCGGATACGACGGTAACGACGACGACATCGAAGTCGAACTCGCCGAGCAGATGAGCGCGTTCCGGACCAACAAGGACGAAATCAAGCGCGAAATCCTGTCGCTCGGCCTGTCGCTGGACCCCGCCGAGTGGGACGAACAGGACCGCGAGCAACTGGCCCGCGAGATTCGCAAGACGACCAAGCCGATGGTCGTCGCCGCGAACAAGATGGACACGCCCGAAGCGCAGGCGAACTACGAGGAAATCACCAGCGACCCCGAGTACGAGCATCTGACCGTCGTGCCGGTCAGCGCCCACGCGGAGAAGGCCCTCAAGCAGGCCGACGAACAGGGGGCCGTGGAGTACCGGCCGGGCGACGGCGACTTCGAAATCGTCGGCGACGTGTCCGGCGACCAGCGCGAGGGTCTGGAAGCCATCGAGTCGTTCGTCACCGACTTCGACGGCACGGGCGTCCAGAGCGCGCTGGAGAAGGCGCTGTTCGAGGAGTTGGGTCTCGTCCCCGTCTTCCCCGGCGGCGCGAACGGTCTGGGCAACGAGAACGGCGAGGTCCTGCCCGACTGCTTCCTCCTGCCCGAGGGCGCGACGGCCGAGGACTTCGCCCACCACATCCACTCGGACCTCGGCGAGGGCTTCCTCCACGGCATCGACTGCCGTAGCAACCGACAGGTCGGCGCGGACACGGTACTCGACAGTCGAGACGTTATCGACATCGTGTCCACGAACTGAGAGCGTTCGGTAGGAGGGAATGTATTGCTGTCTCTAAGACGTATTTTTCTTGTTTAGAGAAAGGTGGAAGTTGCTTTCGCGCGCGGCAGGCGCGTCTGCGCCTGCCGCGCGCCGGGCCGACCAACCGGCAGGACGCGCTCGACCGACCAACCAGCAGGACGCGCTCGACCGACCAACCAGCAGGACGCGCTCGACCGACCAACCAGCAGGACGCGCTCGACCGACCAACCGGCAGTTTGGGTGGACGAAAGGGGCCGCCCGCTCGCGGGCCGCAGGCCCGTGGTCGTCTGAGCGACCACTATCCGAGCGAGCGAAGCGAGCGACGGATATGTCGCTCAGCGACCGCGAGCGGGCGGGGGCTTTCTGGGCCTCCATCGTGGCAATTCTGACGGGAGCGGTTGCAGTGTGTAGCGAACGGCCGAGGGATTTCTGGACCTTCGTCACGGTGATGCCGATGGTACGGTTCTCGAAGAGACAGACACCAGATAGCGCCGAGACCGATACGTTAATTCGCTTTCAGTCGCATGAGACACGTAAGCATGCGGATACGCGAGTGGAAGGACATCGTCGAGGACGTGGTCGAGAAAGACGTGGACCCCGACGACTGGCGTGCAGTCGGTGGCAAGCGCGCTGGCGGCGTCGGCGAGGACCTCTATCTCGGGCATCCGCGCGGGGGCGTCTACCTCCTGAAGACCTACGCGAAGAACCCCTACGAGGTCCGGGGCGTGGGCACGCGAGTCGCGCGGAGTCTGGACGACGAAATCGGGTCGTTCCTCCCCCAGCAGGAGACCGAAGGTCGGTTCGCGGTTCAGAACCCGCCCGAGAGCGAGGACGACGCCGAGGAAAAGGCCCGACACCTCGAAGAAGTCGTGAAGGCCCACGCCGACGCGCCGACCACCCCGAACGACTTCTTCGACGACATGATGGACGCGCTGGACAGTCCGGCGTTCGGTCCCATCGACTTCGACCGGTACGACCGGCCCGACCCCGCCGACGAACTCTCCGAACGATTCGAGGAAGCCGAGGACCTCCTGAACGAGGAGTTAGACGACCTCATCGACGACGACGACGTTGGCCGAGCGTTCCAGTAGGCGAGCCGGACGACCGGCCCGCCGATGATGGGACAATCGGCCCGCCGATGATGGGACAATCGGCCCGACAGTGGCAGAGCGACGACGACCGGCGTTCCCGCGTCGGACGTACGTGTCCGGTAGCGGACGAACCTGTCCAGTGGCAGACGAGTAGGCTTAAGCGAATCCGCCGACACCGACTTTTCATGAACCCGACCGAGACCGTAGCGGATTACTACGAGGCGCTCCGTCGCGGCGACCCCCTCGCGCCCTACTTCGCCGAGCGCGACGACGTGGTAAAGTTCGGCGTGAGCGAACGTCTCTCCGGCTACGAGGCGGTCGCCGAGGGCCTCCGCGACCAGACTCGGACGACCGACGACTGGGGCGTCGAGAGTCGCCGACTCCGGACGACCGACCGCGAGTCGGTCGCGTGGTTCACCGACGAAGTGGAACTGGCGTGGACGCCGACCGACGGCGACCGTCGGTCGTTCGACACCCGGTGGAGCGGCGTCCTCGAACGAGTAGGGAACGGTCCCGACCGGACCGAGAGCGACTGGCAGTTCGCCCAGATGCACGTTAGTGCACCGCACGAAGTGTAACCATGGTCGGACCACCTTCTGACGACGACCCACACCGAAGCGGGAGACGACAGCTAAAGGCCTCTATCGTCGTTCTCGTCGGCGTGTCGGCCGGGCTTATCGTGGTTTCGAGCGGCGGGTCGCTCCTCGAAGTCGGGGCCGCAGTCGTCGCCGGACTCGCCGTCGGTGCGGCGCTGTTGGCGTATCTGGTCCGGATTTCGAGGTGAGGGTCTGGAGAGAAGGGAAGTCAATCTACCGACGTGTACCGGTTCAGCAGATGGTGGACCGACTCCGGAAGCGCCTTCAGCAACCACCCGACGAGTCGCCACCGTCGCGTGACGTAGGCGTGGTTCCGGTCGGCCTGAATCGCGTCGAAAATCTGCTCGGCGGCGACTTCGGGCGGTGCGACCCAGAACGCGCCTTCGACGTTCGCCGATTCGGTGTCCACGAACCCCGGTTTGATGTCCGTCACCGTCACCGGAAGTCCCTCGGCGCTCGTCTTCTGTCTTAGTCCTGATAGGTAATTCGAGACGAATGCCTTCGAAGCGTTGTACGTCGGGGCGACACGGCCGCCGTGAAGCGCGCCGACCGAGGAGAGACCGACGAGCGTTCCGCCGCCCCGCGAGACGAAGTAGTCGAACGCGGCGTCCGCTATCGCGGTGAATCCGGCGACGTTCACGTCGATGGTCGTCTTCTTGGTTTCCCACTCCAGCGACTCGTTCGTGAAGAACACCCCCGCGTTCACCACGATAGTCTCCACCCCGCCCATCTCTTCGGCGAGTTCTCGAAGCCGACCCCTCGCCTCGTCGGTTTCGGCGATGTCCATCTCTTTGACGTAGCCCGCCGTCGGCAACTCGTCCGCGAGTTCTACGAGTTTTTCCCGCCGTCGAGCGGTGAGACCGACTTCGTGGCCGTTCCGCGCGAAGACCTTCGCCAGTTCCCGCCCGATACCTGCCGACGCACCGACGACGATTACGCCACCATCGTTCATAGTCGTGATTTCATGAGTTCGTGACGAACTTGGTTAATTTTTATCTTTTTGATTGAGCATGTAAAACGGGGAGAGCGAAGGGGCTAGAGGAATGTGAGGAAGGAATCCGAAGAACGTGAGGGAAAAGACCGGAAGAACGTGGGAAAAGGAGTCGTCGACTACGGACTGACCCGCGCCAGCCATCGCTCGGGGTCGTCCAGTTCCGCGTCGGTCGGCAGATTCTCCGGTCGGTCCCACACCACGCTCGCGCCCTCGATGCCTCGCCGGGCGGCCACCGCCTCGAAGAACGCCTTTCCGCGCTCGTACTGCCTGCGCTTCAGGCCGAGACCGAGCATCCGGCGGACGAGTCGGGAGAGGGGGTCGCCGCCCTGCCTGCGGGCCTCCATCTTCTCACGGAGGTCGGCGTACTCGTCGTCGAACGCGCCGTCCATCAGGAGTTCGGCGTAGCCCTCCACCGCAGTCATCGCGGCGTCGAGTTCACGGAACGCCTCCCGGTCGAGTTGCCCCTTCGCCAGCGCGTCGATTCCCGACTCCATCCGGGTTTCGAGGTGGTCCGAGAGCCACGGTGCCGCGCCGAACTCCGCGGCGTGTGTCACCTCGTGGAACGCAATCCAGCGCCGGAACCGGTCGTAGTCCACGTCGAGTTCGCGGGCGATGCGGTCGATGTTCGGTCGGACGAAGTAGAGGGCGTGTTCGTCGCCCTCGGCCAGCAAGAGGGGGTCGTACTGCCCGAGGACGTTCTTGCCCAGCACCGAGAGCATCAGCGACATCGTTCCGGTGTTGATGGTGCGGGCAACGCCCGGCATCACTTCCGGACCGTGTTCCTCGACGGGTTTCATCACCCGCCGGAAGGTGTCGATGTTGGCGTCTATCCAGTGGTGGCGGTTCTGCACTTCTACGACGTTGGGTACGTCGAACTCCGCGCCGGAAACCTCTTGCACGCGAGCGCGAGCGTCCCGCACGTCGGCCGCGTAGCCTTTCTGCTCGTCCTCGGACAACGCGAGCGAACCGGGAGGCGTCACTGCTTTCGCGGCCTCGGCGACCGCTTCCCAGTCGATGGGTCCATCACCCGACGCGTCGGCGATTGCCCGGACGCTACGATAGAGACTCACGGTTTTCAGTTGGGGACGTGTGGTCAAAATCTTTCTGCCGCAGGCGGCGTGTCTCGCTCGGACTCCGGCGTCGGGAGAGACGTTCGACTCGTCTCGTGGGGGGAGACACCACCGTCGCGTATGTAAGTGGTGAGAGAGGGGTACCGTGAGTCGCTGGCTTCGTCGGACCCTGACACCACTGTCGCGGATGTATTTACGGATTACTAAATAGAAGAACATTGATAACCCAATATTTGACTTTTGGGTTCTGAAGCGCCCTAAAACACCGTATTTACATCCGCGATAGTGGTGTGTGTCGAACTACTAGATACACACGCCGTTACAGACGCGACGTAGGTGTGTGACTCTCTCCCTCTTTTTCTTTTCTCTTTGCTTTCTCATTCCCTCATATAATTATATAATAAGGATAATAAGTGCGTATTTGTATACTATAATTTATTTATATGAAATACCGTTTTATGTATCGTTTTATGGTATGTTGTAAATTGTATGCGATACTAATTGTCTATTATCGCTATCTCATTCTCTCGTCTTTTCGTCTTCGCTGTCCTTCGTTCACTTTCTTGTCCGTGGTCTGGTCCGTGATTCTCGTCCGTGTTCTCGACTCCCGTTTGTTTCCCGCTTCTTTCTGGTTTCTGCCTTTTTCTCTTCTCCACCCCATCCTCCTCTCCCCTACTCCATTCTCCTCTCCCCTACTCCATCCTCCTCTCCCCTCGCCTTCTTCTCCCCGCCTCCCCTACCCACCCTTCCTTCGACTTACATCCGCGAGGTAGGTGTCTGTCACAATCAGTTTCCCGTCACCTCGTCCGGTCTCGCCCGACGGAACATCCGCGAGGGTACTCCGAAGGGTCGGTTCCTGCGAACTGGTTCCAAACCCTTCTAGTTCGTCGTTCGGTGGAGAGATACATCCGCGACGATACCCCCTCCATTTATGTGCTGAAGTGCGAAGGCATTCCCATCAGATGGCTACCGACGACGACGTAGACCGCGACCCGCTCTTCCGGTACGACGAACCGATATTCGCCGACGAGGACCTCCTCCGCATCTCTCACCTCCCCGGCCCGAACCGCATCGTCGGGCGCGACGAACACATGCAGAAGGTCGCCGAAGCCCTCAACCCTGCTATCTTCGGGCAAGAACCAACCCACCTCTTCATCTTCGGAAAGACCGGGACCGGTAAATCGCTCATCTCCCGAAGCGTCTCCAAGCGCGTCGAGAACGAGGCCCGCCACGAGGACGTGGACGTGGAAACGGCGTTCATCGACTGCGGGGAACAGACGACGGAAGCCTCCGTCATCAAGACGGTCGGCAGGGAACTCAACGAACCGAACGAGACCGGTATCTCGGTTCCTCAGCGAGGACTCGGCACCGGCGACTACTACGACCGCCTCTGGCAGATTATCGACGCCTGTAGCGACGTGGCTATCGTTATCCTCGACGAAATCGACATGCTCGAAGATGACGAAGTTCTCCGAAAACTCTCGCGGGCGGGCGAGAACCGCCGCGTCACCGACTCGACTATCGGCATCATCGGTATCTCGAACAAGATAGACTTCCCCGACGAACTCAACGAGCGAGTCAAGTCGAGTTTCGCCCACGACGAACTCGTCTTCCCGCCGTACGACGCCCACCAACTGGTGGACATCCTTCAGAACCGCGCCGACGCGTTCCGCGACGGCGTGCTGTCGGACGACGCGATTCCGCTCACGGCCGCGCTCGCCGCCCAAGAACACGGTGACGCGCGCAAAGCTATCGACATTCTCCGGAACGCCGGTCGAATCGCCACCAAGGAAGAGGACGAGGAAGTCACCGAGGAACACGTCTACGCCGCCAAGGAGAAGACGGAGGCCGACCGATTCGCCGAACTCATCGAGGGCGCGCCGACGCAGGCGAAAGCGATTCTGCTTGCGCTGACTGTCCTGACGGAGAACAAGCCCCGCGACCAGTTCCCCACCCAACAGATTTACCGGCAGTATCAGTCTATCGCGCGCAAACTCGACATGGACTCGCTGTCCGAGCGCCGGGTGCAAGAGATTCTACAGGAACAGGACTTCCTCAACGTCATCAACTCCGAGACGAAGGGTCGGGGTCGGGGCCGCGGGGTCCACACCAAGCATCGACTGCTCGAAGAACCGGAAATCGTCAAGAAGGTCCTGAACCGGGACTCCAGAATCGCGGACCTCGGTGTCTGAACGACGAGAATATATTAGGGGCATATTATCTCAACTTAGGTATTTTAGATATACCTGCACAGAATTTATACGCCAGAACGTCGGCGTATCGTGTATGTCAACGACCGCAACGTGGAACGACCCGAACGACTGCCCCTTCTGCGGCAGTGAACTCCAGAATCCCGGCGCGGCCTTCATAGACCACATCCACGAGAATCCGGACTGTGAGGCCGGATTCGAGACGTGGCGGAGCAACATCACCGACGACATCTGCGCCGGTTGGTCCGGGTAGCACCCGACTGGTTTTTCTCGGTAGTCCGAACGCCCGGACGGTAATCGGAAAGTTCCCGAAATCGTGACGACGCCGTGAGCGGCGTCGTCACGATTCGGAGCGCCTTTCTGATAGTCACAGCTGGAGTCCCCGCATCCCTTGATGGTGCGTCACGCTTGACCAAGGCAATATTAGGCAACCTTATACACAAATCATCAAATTAACTCTTCTTATAGGAAGGCTTATCACTGCGTCTCGGCTACCGACTCCTACGATGAGATGCCCCCAATGCAGCGGTAAACTCGTGGCCGCACGCGGTTACGAGTCGTGTTCGAAGTGCGGACACATCCCGCCCCACGGCGCGGACTAACTGGCGACCCCGCCGCACGACTGTGGCACGACCGCGGCACGACCGCACGACCGCACGACTGCCGCGCGAACCCGGCCGAGACAGTATCGCTTTCGACCAACCACTTCCTCCGTTTTCGACCGACTGCTTACGTCCCGCCTGCAACCGCGACCGACGGGGTTTTTCTACCGTCGGGCGCTACCACTGTTCCGTGAACGTCCGGGGAGAAGCCGTCGAGGTCGGAGAAGTCCGAACCGTCAGCACGCAGTACGGCGAACGCGAACTCGCCGAGGTCACGGTCCGGGAGGACGATGGACCCAAACAGGTCACGCTCTGGGGCAAGTGGACCGAGAGCGCCGAACTCCTGAAAGAAGGGATGGAGTTGCTCGTGACCGACGTGGAAGAAGGCGAGTACCGCGGCGAGACGACTTACTCCACCGGCAAGGACTCCTACGTCGTCGTGGAACCCTCGTTCCTCGTGGACGTGACCGACGTGCGGTCGTGGGTCCAGTGCCCGCGGATGTACTACCTCAACAAGTTGTCGGGCATCCCGCTGGCGTACCCCGTCATCAAGGGGACCATCGTCCACGAAGTCTTCGGGGACTTGCTCAGGGGCCGCGAGTTGGACGAGAGCATCGCGGAGCGAGTCGAGGAGGCCGGTCTCGAACTCGGACTGCTCGGGCGAGAACGCGACGAAGTGGCCGAGGAGGTCCGCCAGAACGCCGCCGCAATCGAAGGCTGGTTGGCCCAAGGTGCCCTGACGGAGGAAGACGACTGGCGGAGCGAGCAGACGCTCATCAGCGAGCGATTCGGCATCAAAGGCCGGGCCGACGCCCTCCGGCGCGGGATGCCCGTCGAACTCAAGACCGGCAAGAACCTCAAGCGCGACCCCCGGTTTCAGGACAAGATTCAGGCGGCGTGTTACGCCTTACTCCTCCAAGAGAAGGGGGTTCCGGCCGACACCGGAACCCTGCTCTACACGAAGAACTCGGCGCTCGACCGGACCGAAGAGGATGGGGACCTCTCGCCCGCCAAGGAGTTCTCCATCGGCGACGGTCTGCTGGACTTCGTGGTCCGCACCAGAAACGAAATCGCCGCGATGGAGTACCACGCCGTCGCGCCGACGGAGGGCGACACCGCCGAGGACACCGAAGGAACCCCCGGCGTGCCCACCGGTTACGAGGCCGACGCCACCTGCGAATACTGCTTCGAACAGGACGCCTGCATGGTGGTCTCGGGTCGCTTAGACCAGCAGTCGAAGGCGGGCCAAATCGGGACCGCAATCCCCGAGGAAGAGCGCGGCTACTTCGACCGCATCTACAGACTCATCGAGGAAGAGCGCCGGGCGACCCACGCCGAGTACGCCAAACTCTGGGAGCAGACCGCCGCGGAGCGCGCCGACGACGACCGGGCGCTAATCGGTCTCGAACCCACTGGCCGCCGCCAACTCGACGGCGGCCGATGGGAGATGCGGGCCGAACGCGCCGGGAGCGCGGTGTCGAAAATCCGGGAGGGCGACTTGGTGATGGCCAGCGACGGCGACCCGGTGAACGGCCACGCCGAACTCGCCCGCGTCGAACGCCTCGGCGAGGAAATCGTCGTCACCGCGGACGAACCGGTCGAACTCCGCCGACTCGACGTGTATCCGTCCGAACTCTCTGCCGACCGGATGTTGACGGCGCTCCACGACTTCCTGCTCAAGGGCGACGAGCGCCGGAAGGACGTGCTGTTCGGCCGCGCCGCCCCCGAGTTTCGGGACGCCCGCGAGACCTACATCGACAACAACGAGGGCCAGAACGACGCGGTGAACCTCGCCGTGAACGCCGAGGACTTCGCGCTGGTCCACGGCCCGCCGGGGACGGGCAAGACCTACACCATCGCGCGGACCATCCGCGCCCTCGTGGAGCAGGGCGAGCGAGTCCTCCTCTCGGCGTTCACGAACCGCGCGGTGGACAACGCGCTCGAAGCCCTGCGCGACCAAGGCTTCGAGGACATCGTGCGCGTCGGCACCGAGAGCGGCGTCCGCGAGGACATGCAGGACCTGCGCCTCGAACAGGCGGGCGACCCCGGGGAGCGCGTGGCGGAGTTGCGCGACGCGAGCGTGGTGGCCGCGACGACGGCGACCTGCGGGTCCCGAGTCGTGCGCGAGCAGTCGTTCGACGTGGCGCTGGTGGACGAAGCCTCGCAGTTGACCGAACCCGAGACTCTCGCGGCTATCAACCGCGCCGACCGATTCGTCCTCGTCGGCGACCACCAGCAACTCCCGCCGGTCGTCCGGACCGAGAACGGCCTCTCGACCTCGCTGTTCGAGCGACTCATCGAGCAGTCCCCGGAGGCGGGCGTGATGCTCGACCGACAGTACCGGATGAGCCAGCGGATTCAGGCGTTCGCGTCCCGCGAGTTCTACGACGGCGAGTTGCGCCCGGCCAGCGGCGAGGTGGCCGCCCAGCGACTCGCGGACCTCCCCGACGTTGCCGAAACCGAGGTTCCGGCCGAATTCCGGGGGAGCGGCGGCGTCTCGTTCGTGGACCCCGACGGGAACGTCGAGGGGAACACCAACCCCGCGGAGGCCGAGCGCGTGGCCGAAATCGTCGGGGAGTTCCGTGCGGCGGGCGTGACGGTCGAGGAAATCGGCGTCATCGCGCCGTTCCGCGCGCAGGTCGCCGAAATCTCCCGCCGCGTCCCCGACGACGTGACCGTGGACACGGTGGACCGATTTCAGGGGTCGAGCAAGGAGGTCATCGTGGTCTCGTTCGTCGCCGCCGAGAACCTCGACAGCCCGATTTTCGAGGACTATCGCCGGGTGAACGTGGCGCTCACGCGCGCGAAGAAGTCGCTGGTGCTGGTCGGCGACGAGGACGCCCTCCGGAGCGACGACCTCTACGCGCGGATGGTCGATTGGGCGTCGTGACCCGCCGGTGTTCGCTGTCGTGGGCCGCGGAGAACGGACACGAAATACGTTGCTAAAGAAAATGTATAGGTTTTTTAGAGGCCTCTGTATCCACCTCCCGGACGTAAAATTGTTGCTCCCTACGGAGGCGTCCGCGGTCGGCGCGGCGACGACTCCGACATCTCGCGCCGCGGTGACGGTCGGCCCTCGCCACTCGGACGGTCGGCCCTCGCCACTGCGCCGCCCAGTCGTCGCGGTCCCGTCGGTCGATTCTCCCCGCCGCGGCGTCCGATTCCGGCCGACTCGACGCCCGGTCGCCGCGGTTCCCGCGTCGGTTCGGGCCGCCACGCCGACGACTAGACTTCAATTCATTGGCCAAATATTGAAACTTTCCACAGAGACGCGTTTCCGGTACGTTTAAGGCTCCCACGGGTGCCGGTATTGAATATGAGTGGACGACCGCTCGACGTGCTGGAAGCCTCTCTCGACGAAGAGGTCACAGTGCGATTGAAAGGCGGCGAAGAGTTCGAGGGCGTTCTCACCGGATACGACCAGCACATGAACCTCGTGCTGGAAGACACCGACGAGGAAGACACAACCATTATACGCGGCGATAACCTCGTGTCGATTAGCCCATGACCGGAGCAGGAACCCCGAGCCAGGGGAAAAAGAACAAGACGACGCACGTGAAGTGCCGTCGTTGCGGCGAGAAGTCGTATCACGTCAAAAAGAAGGAGTGTTCGAGCTGCGGTTTCGGCAAGTCGAGCAAGCGCCGAGACTACGAGTGGCAGAGCAAGGCTGGCGAGTAGTCGGCCCGACTGCGACCGAAGATGCGGCTCTCCCTTCTCTCTGAAGCCTCTCGGGTAGCGGCGGGTGTGTTTTCGGCTGGGGGTCGGTATCTTCTGTTGTCGGTTTTCGGTTCGTGACGGCCGTGTGAGTGTTCGGTGACGCGTAGACGGTACGGTGGACGTGAGTTATCGAGCGGGAGTCGGCTTCGGACGAGAGTTGTTACTGAGAGAGCTAGCTTCAGGCTTGAACCGATGAAGGCCCCACCGCGACCGCGGGCCACACCCTCCCCGACCGATTGCGCGTCTCGGCCTCCACTTCGTTCCGGCCTGCGATGTTTGCGAACGTCGTTCGCAAATCAGCGAGACGCTTCGCGCCTCGCAAGCCTCATCCCTCGCGCGCATCGGCGCGGTCACGAGCGACCGCGCCAGCGCGCGCCGGGGAACTCGCCGAGTCGGCGCACGCCGGGAAGAACGGTCGAATCAGCGCGCGCCGGAGTCGAGGGGTCCGGTCAGCGCACGCTTCTGGCCCGCTACACCAGCGTCAGCCAGTCCTGTGCCGACCAGCCCTCGGCGTGGTTGTCGTACTCCACTTTCCACCAGACGTAGCCGTCGGCCCACTCGGGTCCGTTCACGACGCGGCCCCTGTCGCCGTCGTCGGCGGCGTCGATGGCCGTGTAGCCCGTTCCCGGTCCTTCGCGGATGTTGAGGCGGTCGGACCCCGTGTTCACCTCCACGCGGTCCCCGATGGAGAGGCGTTCGGAGTTGCGCGCGCCGCGGTCCAATCCAACCTCGTTCGACCAGCCAGCGATTCCGCCGTCGTCCTCGTAGTACCGGACCTTCCACCAGCGGTCGCCGTCCGCGGCGGTCGGACCGTCCACGATTTTGCCCGACGAGTAGACGTGCTTTTGCTTCTTCGAGTCGTAACTCGTGCCCGGGCCGGTCCGCACGTCGAGGTTCTCGACGGAGACGTGAACCTCGTCGCCGACCGCGAGGTCCTTCTCGACGGTGTGGGTGTCCGAGACGCTCCGCATCGGCAGGGTGAACTTCGAGGGGTAGTCCGCGGAGTGGCCGATGTAGACGCCTTCCGACTCCCGCGAGTCGAAGTAGAAGGGGTTCGAGATGCTGACGCCGAGGCTAATCGTCTCGTCTTTCTGGAGGAACCGCTGGATGGGCGAGAACTGAATCTGGACGCGGTGGTACTGGTCGGCCCCCTCCACGCGGTAGGTCTCGCCCATGTCGTTTATCATCTTGGTGTGGCCGTCAGCGTCGGTGTGGTAGAAGTTGAAGAAGAGGCGCTCTTCGGGACCCTCGGGGTAGACCCAGATGTCGAGTTCGGGCGCGCCCACGATTTCGAAGTCCGACCCGGCCCGCCAGTCGAATCGGTACTCGGTGTCGTTCCACCACCAGATGTCCTTCTCGAGGTAGGTGTCGCCGCCGTCGGCCGTCTCGCTGAGTTTCAGCGTGGTCTCCGACGCGTCGCTCGGCGGGAACTGGTCGTGGGTGCGCCACGCGTCGGCCTGCTTGAGGTACATCGTGGACTGGGGAACGTCCGTGGCCTTCCCCTTGACGTGGCGGTCCATCCAGTCGAGCGCGAGACCGTTCAGGTAGTCGATTTCGCTCTGGGTGCGGTCCAGTCCTTCGAGGGCGTGGCCGCCCTCGTAGAAGCAGATGCGGGTCTCGACGCCGCGGTCCTGAAGCGACCGGTAGGTCCGGAGCGCCTCAACCGGTTTGAACAGCGTGTCGTCCCAACCCTGAATCAGGAAAGTCGGCGCGTTCACGTTCGAAATCTCGTCGGCGGGCGACCGCTGAGCGAACGCGTCTTTCGCGTCTTGGGAGAGTTCGTTGTTCCACGCCGCGTCGAGGTACCAGTCCCACAGGTCGGCGTCGAGTCCATTGCCGGTCTCGAAGTCCCACGACTTGATGCCGCCGAGTCCGAGCAGGAGGGTGAGCCACCCGATTTTGACGACCCCGTGAGGTGCTACCGCGTATTCGAGGTCGTTCCACGTGATTCGCGGGACGATGGCGTCGATGCGGTCGTCGGCCGCCGCCGCGAGCAGTTGGATGCCTCCCGAGTACGAGTAGCCGTCCATCCCGACTTTCGGGTCGCCGGTCCCGTCCATCAACACGTTGTCCCGGCCCGCGAGCCAATCGACGAGCGTCGAGGCGTCGTCTACCTCTTTGGGTCCGTCGAGACCGACTTCGCCGCCGGATTCGCCGAACCCGCGCGAGTCGTAGGTCAGTACCACGTAGCCGTTCGAAGCGTAGAGTTTCGCCTTCTCGGTCACGCGACCCGACTTGCGGTTCGACCCCCAACCGTGGGTCATCAGCACCGCCTCGTGTGCCTGCCCGTCGTCGGGTTCGTAGAGGGTCGCGGCCAGACTCGTCCCGTCGTGGGACGAGATGGTCAGGTCGGTCGTGGTGTACGACCCCGCGCTGGCGGGGGTCGCTCCGACCGCGACGGTCCCGGCGGCCGCGCCGGTGGTCTTCAGGAATCCTCTGCGGTCTATCTCGGCCAAGCGAACGTTGGGTTCGTCGCTCATGGAGCAACTCGATAATGTCGCTCCATCTAAAAATTATTTTTGCGCAGAATGAAATTAGAACATAAGTTGATTCGGCCCGCGGACCTATCGGTTCGGGTCGTCGGACTCCTCGCCGTCGTCCCTTTCGCCGCTCTCCACGTCGATTCGGAACGCCTCGGTCTCGCTCCCGCGGTCGGACCCGCTACTGCTCTCGCCGCCGAGGAACCGCGACCGGAGGTCGTCTGCGACCGACTGAACTTGGTCCCGGAGCGTCTCGACCTCCCTCTCGAACTGTTCGACCGTCCGCTCGACGTGGTAGACCCGCGAGGCGGGGATGCGCCGCACGAGGTCCCGGCCCTGCTCGTCCTCGCCGGTCTTGACTATCCAGTGGTCCTGAAAGTACGCGACGTGTTCGTTCTGGACCGTCTGGGTCTCGGTCTCGCCGTCCGGTCCCTCGTAGGTGATGGTAGCCTCGCCGAGGTCTTCTTCGACCATAGCGGTACGTCGTCCTCGAAACGGGTAGCGACTGTGGCCGACCGACCCGGCCGTCGGCGCGCCGACGGCCGTGACCCAGCGACTCGGGGCGCGATTCCGGCGCGACTACAGTTCCGGCCGGGGGTTCGAGGCGTGTGCCGGGTCCATCTCCTCGCCTTCGATGTCGTAGGGGTACTCGCCCGTGACACATCCCATGCAGAGGTCGGCACGCTCTTGGCCGAGGGCGTCGGCGACTGCCTCCGTCGAGAGGTACGCGAGACTGTCGGCCTCGATTTCGTCCCGAATCTCCTCGGTGGACCTGTCGGCGGCGATGAGTTCCTCGCGGGTCGCCATGTTGATGCCCATGTAGCAAGGAGCGGCGATGGGCGGCGCGCCGATTCGCATGTGGACCTCGGCCGCGCCGCAGTCTTTGAGCAGTTGGACCAGTTGGGTGGAGGTGGTTCCACGGACGATGCTGTCGTCTACGAGTGTCACCGTCTTGCCCTCCACCGTGGACTTGATGGGATTGAGTTTGAGGCGGACCGCGCGCTCGCGTTCGTCTTGGGTGGGCATGATGAACGTCCGGCCGACGTAGCGGTTCTTCATCATCCCCTCGGCGAACTCGACGGTCGCGCCGTCCTCTTGGGCGGCTTCGGCGTACCCGCTGGCGAACGCGCGCCCGGAGTCGGGCACCGGCATCACTACGTCGGTGTCGATGCCGTTCTCCTCCCAGAGCTTTCGGCCGAGTTCCCGGCGGACCTCGTAGACGAGACTGCCGTCCACGACGCTATCGGGCCGGGCGAAGTAGACGTGTTCGAAAAAGCAGTGGGCGGTGTTCTCGCGCTCGAACAACTGGTAGGAGTCGAAGCCCTCGCCGTCGGACTGGAGGACGACGAGTTCGCCGGGTCGCACGTCCCGAACGAGTTCGCCGTCCAACGTGTCGATGGCGGCCGACTCGCTGGCGACGACGTAGCCGTCTTCGACTTCGCCGATACATAGCGGGCGGTTTCCTTCGGGGTCGCGCACCCCCAGAACCGTATCGTCGTGCATGATGGTCAGCGAGTACGACCCGTGGATGCGACCCATCGTGCGTTTGACCGCGCGCACGAGGTCTGCCTCCAGCAGGTTGCGCGCCAAGTCGTGGGCGATGACCTCGGTGTCGCCGTCGGAGGTGAACGCGTGGCCCTGCGCGGCGAGTTCGTCGCGCACCTCGTCGGCGTTGACGAGGTTGCCGTTGTGACTCAGACCCAAGGCTCCGCTCCGGAACGAGACGGTGAACGGTTGGGCGCAGGACTTGTCCACGCTCCCCGCGGTGGGGTACCGAACGTGTCCGATGCCCGCGCTCCCGCGCAGGGACTCTATGTCCTCCTCGTCGAAGGCGTCTCCGACGAGTCCCATCTCCACGTGGTCGTGCTGTTGGAACCCGTCGTGGGTCACGATTCCCGCCGACTCCTGCCCGCGGTGCTGGAGCGCGTACAGAGAGTAGTAGAGCGGTCGCGCGGCGTCTCGCTCCGCGAGCGAGACGCCGACGACGCCGCACTTTTCGGTCGGCCCGGAGAGGGCGTTGTCGGACTGGCCCGAAGGGGCGCTCTCGGTCGGACTACTGGGGACCGGGTCCCGGCCGTCTGGCATGGTCGAAGCTACTGGGCCACCGTAGTAAAAACTCTCGTTATCGTGCCGAATTTTCGCTCCGACGGACAAGAAGTATGCACGTTTACGGATACTCCTCGGCGTGCGGGCGCGGCGCATACGCGCCGCGCCCGTCCGCGAGCGGTCTTCGGGTCGAGAAGTCGCTCTCTGGCGCGCCGTCGGTTTCCGCTCGCCGTCCGCGGAACGAACCTCCGAGTGGAGAACGACACGAGATGCTTAAACAATGGAAAATGTGTGTTAAACGCAGGTATATATTTCTCGACCACCGAACCCGCTCTCGCCCCACGCCCAAGCGCGCCCGCGAGAACGGACACAACAGTTAATCGACGGCGGAACGTGGGAATCGAGGATGGGAACGGGTCACGACGCGGGCGACCGATGCACGCACCGCGAGGGGGAGAGCGAAACCGACCAACACGGAGCGACCATCCCGCAGTCGGAACTCCGGTGGGTGCAACTCGACGCACCGCGACACGCTATCGAAATCGGACCGAACGGCCGAATTCTCGA
The DNA here is from genome assembly GCF_029338395.1 of Halorussus caseinilyticus. NCBI lineage: Archaea > Methanobacteriati > Methanobacteriota > Halobacteria > Halobacteriales > Haladaptataceae > Halorussus > Halorussus caseinilyticus. The sequence goes on along the minus strand of NZ_CP119809.1, from coordinate 1,842,636 downwards.
CAGTCGTTATCACGGGGGGTACGACGCGTGGGAAGTCCTGTTGGAGACCTACGAGGGCGAGGTGTCGGGGTGAGCGGCGGCGCGGCGACCCCGGCGCGTCAGAACAGGTAGAGCAGTAGGTACACCACGACGCCGAGCGCGAACGAAGTCAGCCACAGCGACGCCGCGACTCGGCCGACGCGCGGGTGGTTCGTCGCGGGGAGTTCCGACGCGGGACGGGTCAGCGCCAGCAGGAGAACGTAGTAGAGCAAGGGGATACAAATCACCGCGAGCAGGACGTGAATCGCCAGAATCGGGTAGTAGACGAACTGCTCGACGACCGCCGGTCCCTCGAAGTGAGTCGGCCCGAGGAGCGCGACTCGGTAGAGGTACAGCGTCAGGAAGGCCGCGAACAGCACGACGCCAGCGAGCATCCCGACGCGGTGTTTCTCGACTTCGCCTTGTCGAATCCATCGCCACGAGGCCGAGACGACCCCGAACGCGACGACGCTGATGACGGCGTTGACGTGCGGGATGGCCGCGAGAACGGGGTCGGGCGCGCGCGGGAGCGATCCTGCGGGCACGACGCGGAGCGCGGCCGCGAACACCAGCGCGAGCGAGACGACGGTCAACAGGCCGGTCAGCGCGGGGACGTGACGCTCTGCGAGTCGTTGCATGGACGCAGGTAGGGAGTCGAGGGAAATACGCCTTGCCGTGTGCCTCGATACCGTCCCGAAGTTGAAACGAAAGGCATTTTATTGGGGTAGCGTCTACAAGTGAATGCAGAGAAAGACACCGCGAGCGTGGGTAGCCAAGCTAGGCCAACGGCGCAGCGTTGAGGGCGCTGTCCCGTAGGGGTCCGCCGGTTCAAATCCGGTCCCACGCATCGCACGCGTGGCTTTGCCACGTACGAGGCGGCTTTGCCGCCGAGGACGATGCAGGTGGAGTCCCTTGGGACTGCACCCACGCACAATTCCTTTCGGACGCTAACTTCTGAGCGACAGTTCTACGCGGACTTGCGGGCGCTGTCCCGTAGGGGTCCGCCGGTGAGCAGTCGCGTAGCGACTGCGAACGTCGTCACGGAGCGAAGCGGAGTGACGGAAGTTCAAATCCGGTCCCACGCATCGCACGCGTGGCTTTGCCACGTTAAAAGCGCGGGTTCGCCCGCGATATTCGAGGCGGCCTCGCCGCCGAGGACGATGCAGGTGGAGTCCCTTGGGACTGCACCCACGCACAATTCCTTTCGGACGCTAACTTCCGAGCGAGCTCTCGTCGCCGTTCGACGGCGACGAGAGCCCTCGGGAGCCCTTACTCTCTCCGGGAACGCGTCCCCCACGAACTCGTCGGGCGAAACCCCACCGTCCGAAATCGGTCCGACGGGACGCCCCGCACGTCCACGACGCGATACGACCGCGACGGCGGCAGGTCACACTGCGGTCCCGCCAGAAGCGTCGTCGGTTCGCCATCGACTCGGACCGCGACCGCTCGGTACATTCGCGTCGGTCCGGCGTCGTCGCTCGGCCGACGGACGAGTCTCGCTCCGCGGCGGGCGTGGTCGCTCGGCAGAAGTCCGCAGACGAACGTCTCGTCGTCCGATACCGGACTCGCGGCGTCGGTCGCGTCGTGGAAGTCGTTCACTGACCACGTTTTCACTGACGGGCGAATAAACGGTCAGGACGGTTCAGTCCGACTCCAGTTTCCCGGTCGAAACGCCGGGCGATGAACGATACTACTGGGGTCGTGAACGGTTCTGTGGAGGTACAAACGGTTCGCGCGCCGGGGAAACCAGAGCTTACAGCCCTTCGAAGTCGCGTATCTGCTTGCGCCACGCGTCGGGAATCGGCCGCGAGGACTTTGTTTCGCTATCGACCGCGACCTGTACCGTCTCGCCCGTCGCCGCGACGTGGCCGTCGGCCCGGACCTCGTACTCCATCGGAACCGACGACTCGCCGAGTTCGGGCACTCGGAGCGCCACCGTCACCTCGTCTTCGATTTCGACCGGTCGCCGAAAGTCGATTTCGAGGCTGGCGAGGACGGACTCGATTTCTCGGAGGGGCACGTCCAGCACTTCCTCGAAGTAGGCCACGCGCGCCTGCTCGAAGTAGGAGGCGTAGACAGCGTTGTTGACGTGGCCCATCGTGTCGAGGTCCCGATAGCGAACGTCTACGTCGACGGTAAACCAGTCGTCGGTCATCGGTGCCACCTCGTCGCGCCCGGTAGTTCCGTCTATCGCTTTCGGGCGTCTGTTCGGAGTGAAGTCGCGGACCGTCACGCCTCCCTCACCCGTAGGTCTCGCGCAGATACTCGTCGATGTCGGCGACCAACTCGGGGTCGTAGGTCCAGAACCCGCGGAAGAAGTCCGAGTCGGGTTGGACCTCTTCGGCGACCAGCGCGCAGGCCTGCCGGTCGTCGTCGCCGCCGTCGAAGACCACGAACCAGAACGCGCCGAGTTCCTCGCTCTCCTCGGCGTGGACCGTCGTGCCGGGCACGTCGGGCGACCAGTCGGGTTCGCCGTAGACGTGAACGTCGAGGAGGTTCTCGGACGCGAGCGTGGCGTACACGTCGCGCTGGACCTTCATCGCCGACAGCGACTGGAAACCGGTCCGGAGCGTGCCGGTCCCCTGCCGGTAGGCCCGGTCCTCGATTTCGCGGGCGGTCAGCAGCATCTGGCGCTTGTCGAACGAGACGAACGTCGTGTCCGCGAGGAGGTCGAGCAGTGCCCGCGTCGGGTCGTCCGTGCCGGGTTCGAGGTCGGTCTCCGTCGGCGAGACGAGGTGGTTGACCGCGGTTCCGCCGACGCTCCCGACGAACTCCCCGCTTTCGGTCACGACGACGAACCCGCCGGAACTGTCGTCGGGAATGTACTCGTGTTCGACCGCGACGTTCCGCGTCTCGAAGTGCGATTCGAACGCGCGGTTGGGTTCCGGTGCGAACACGGTGATGGTCTTCCGGCGGTCGGCCACGGCGTCTAAGAACTCGTGGAGACCCATCCTGTCACCCCGCGCGGTGGTCGGAGACTGACCTGTCGGACCGGTCGGCGGCGTCACGCTGTTGGTCGAGAGACCGGTCGAGGACGGTCTCTGCGAGTTCCGGAAGCAGTTCGAGCGTCACGTCGTCGGTCTCGGGGTCGTAGCGGACGTACTCCGCTTCCGCGAGTTTCGGGAGGTGGACGTGGTGGAGCGCGGTTCGCTCGCGCTCGCGGTCCTCGGGCGTGACCACCTTGCCCGCGTCCTCGCGGGTACCGAGCCATCCGGCGAGAATCGTCGCCAATTCGTCTACGGTCGCGGACTCTCGGTCCCGCAGGTAGTAGAGGGCGTATCGCCGGTGAACGTCTGAGAGGACGCCGAACACCGCATCTACCTCGGCGGTCGCGTCGGCGTCCGGCGCGTCGTCGTTCATGTTCTCTCACGCCACATTAGTCACGAACAAGTATTAACTTTGGGCGGGGGAACGGAGCGGTGACGGGGACGTGAACGGCAAGCGGGGTATTCAAATGTGTCGTGCCCTAACTGGTTCCCACATGGCTAAATACTCGACTGGCGGGTCGTCCGGCGGTGGTAGCGGCGGCTCGTGCGAACTCTGTGGTACGTCGAGCGACTCGCTGACCGAGGCGAACGTCGCCGGAGCGCAGTTGCAGGTGTGTTCGGACTGTGCGTCCTCGCACAACGACAACGCCAAGACCGAGACGACCGGCGACGACCGAGAGCGCGAACGCAAGCGCAAGGCCGCCCAGAACACGGCGAAGGCCAGCGGCGTCTACGACGGCGATTCGAGTCGCTGGGAGGAAGAGGGCACCAACTACGACGACGACCCCCTGCCGTATCTGGTCACCGACTACGGCGAGACGGTCGAACAGGCCCGGCGGGACGCCGGTCTCCAGCGCGGCGAACTCGCCGACGAACTCGACGTGCCCGAGAACGACCTGCTCGCGGTCGAACAGGGTCGGGCGAATCAGGCCAACGTCGGCGGGACGCTCATCGAGGCGCTCGAAGACCGACTCGACGTGCAACTCGCCGAGGGTCGGTAAGATTCGCCGACGTTTCCGGTCCCGTAATCTTATTCACTACGTTCGTAGTGAGTAGAAACGTATGGATATTGGCGTTCACACACCACCCTTGTACGGAGAGTCGTTAGAAGACGCGATGGCGTACCTCCACGGCATCGGCGTCGATGCAATCGAACCGGGCGTCGGCGGACATCCCGGCGACACCCACCTGCCCCGCGAAGAGTACCTCGGCGACGACGAGGCCAAAGACCACCTGTTCGACCTGTTGGACGAGTACGAGATGCGCATCTCGGCGCTGGCGACACACAACAACCCGCTTCATCCCGACGACGAGACTGCCGAGGAAGCCGACACCGAACTCCGCGAGGCCATCGAACTCGCGGACCAACTCGATGTAGACGCGGTGACGTGCTTTTCGGGGCTTCCCGCCGGGAGTCCGAACGACGAGACGCCCAACTGGATTACGGCCCCGTGGCCGGGCGAACACGCTGAGGCCCACCGCTACCAGTGGGAAGAAGTCGCCATCCCCTACTGGCAGGACATCGCCGAACACGCCGCCGACCACGGCGTGAACGTCGCCATCGAGATGCACCCCAACATGCTGGTCTACGAACCCTCGGGGATGCTCCGCCTGCGCGAGGAGACTAACGAGCGCATCGGCGCGAACTTCGACCCCTCGCACCTCTACTGGCAGGGCATCGACGTGACCGACGCCATCCGGTTCCTCGGCGAACACGACGCCATCCACCACTTCCACGCCAAGGACACCAAAGTCTACGACGCCCAAGCGCGCTACAAGGGCGTTCTCGACACCACGCCCTACGACGAAGAGTCCGACCGCTCGTGGCTGTTCCGGTCGGTCGGGTACGGCCACGACGAGGGCCACTGGAAGGACATCGTGAGTACCCTCCGGATGGTGGGCTACGACGGCGCGCTCTCCATCGAACACGAGGACTCGCTGACCAGTTCCAACGAGGGTCTCGAAAAGGCGGTGTCGATGCTCCAGCGCGCAATCTTCCGCGAGCAACCCGGCGAGGCGTACTGGGCCTGAATCGCGCGTCGGGGGCATTCGCCCCGGTCCGATTCTTCGCGGCGTCCTCCGACGTACAGAACCACATCTGTTTCTCTAACAATTCTATAGAACTGTTATGTGTGTCTATAGGATTGTCTACGGGCTACCCGCACGTCTCGCTCGGTGTCGAACGTCGTGGGGCAAGTGGACGACGTTTCGATAGTCTCCGAAGTTTTCCGAGTCCTGCGACAGGACCGCCAGCAAATCGAGTTGCCCAACATGGCGCAGTTTCAATCCCTTCGTGGGTTTTCTGGGTTCTGCGACCGCTGTCGTCCGAGTCGTCCGAGTCGTGTTTCAATCCCTTCGTGGGTTTTCTGGGTTCTGCGACGTGCGCTCGGGGAGCGTCGTCCGCTCGACGATGTGTTTCAATCCCTTCGTGGGTTTTCTGGGTTCTGCGACGCTCTTTCAGGTCCGACTTCGAGACGGTCGGCAGGTGTTTCAATCCCTTCGTGGGTTTTCTGGGTTCTGCGACGCGTCTCGACTTCCCGCCGGTTCTCGTCGTCCTCGTGTTTCAATCCCTTCGTGGGTTTTCTGGGTTCTGCGACGTGACAGTGCCCGTCCCTGTGTTCGGGCCGAGGTCCGTGTTTCAATCCCTTCGTGGGTTTTCTGGGTTCTGCGACCACTCCAGTACTTCACCATGGGCTTGTCGCTGTTGGTTTCAATCCCTTCGTGGGTTTTCTGGGTTCTGCGACCATCCCGACGCCGCCCTGTCCGGCGTCCAACTCGCGGTAGTTTCAATCCCTTCGTGGGTTTTCTGGGTTCTGCGACGGTTCTGCGACGGCGGCCCGTCCCACGACCAGCCTGCACTGTTTCAATCCCTTCGTGGGTTTTCTGGGTTCTGCGACAGGGGGTGAAAATCCGTCTAGCGACCAAATAAACCTTTCTCACCCCGTCGCTCTCCACCCGCGATTCGTGGACCCCCGCTGTACACGGACTTTAAAAAGGTCCACGAAGACCGGGAGACCTTCGGTCTAACTCCCTCGCCACCTTTCTATCTCCTCGGGCAAAACCTCGGGGGTCGATTCCCGAGTCGCCGGGACCGCCACTAGCACTTTTCCTGCTGTGTGTTGACGGAGGGGGTATGGGGGAAATTGTCTCGGACGACCTCGCCGACCAGTTAGTCAGTACCTGTCGAACCGCCGTGGGTGACGAACTCCGGAGCGTGACGTACTTCGACGAGAACGAGGAGGAACAGCTCTACCTTCGCGGGGACCTCGAAGCCGACGCCGACCTCGTGGGCTTCGCCGACAACGAGCGACTCGGGTTCCACTCCCAAGCACTCTACGAGGAGACCGAACTCGGCCCGTACCAGTTCACGATGCGCGTGTTCGACCACGGCTACCTCACGCGGGTCATCGTCGGCGACCACGGCGCGTTCGTCACTACCGACGCGATGGAGATGGACCGGTTCAGGGAACTCGCGTCGGCGATGGGGTCAGTCCTCGAAGGAGAGTAGCGGACCCGAGACTTCTTTTCTCGCCGTCGCGTCGCTCGACGGTTCCGCCGTCTCTCACCGAGTGGGAACCGCCTTCCCGTCTTATGCCCGCTCGGTGCCCACCTTCTGATAGAGGTGAGACTCCGTGACCACCACACTCAAAATCGCCGCGACGGTCCTGATTGCCCTCGCAGTCTTCGGTCTCGGTGTGACCGCGACGGCGGGCGCTCACGTCACCGACTTCGCGGCCGACCCCGTCTCGACCGTCGGGCACGTCTGCGACCAGTGGGGCCTCCAGAACGACTGGGGAGACCACCGGCACGGCGACGACTGGACGAACCATCCCCACCACGGCGACGGTGACGGCCACTACGGGCAACCGGGTCACCACGGCCCGCACGGGGGACCCCACGGTTCGCCGGGAACCCACGGCCCGCATCACTGACCGACTCCTGAAAAACTAAGCGTCTCCCCCGAGTACGTCCGACGACATGACTCTCGAAGTCGGAGTTCTCGGCTACCGTTTCATGGGTAAAGCCCACGCCAACGCGATGGCGCGACTACCGATGTTCTTCCCGGACGCCCCGGACGTGGAGCGCCACGTCCTCGTCGGGCGCGACGAGGACGCGCTCGCGGACGCGGCAGACCGCCTCGGGTTCGAGAACATCGCCACCGACTGGGCGGACGTGGTAGACGAGGTAGACGTTTTCTACAACCTCGGTCCGAACCACGTCCACGCCGACCCCTCCATCGCGGCGCTCGAAGCGGGCACGCCCGTCCTCTGCGAGAAACCGCTCGCAAACGACCTCGAAAGCGCCGAGCGCATGGCCGACGCCGCCGAGTCCGCCGGGGTGCCGACCGCCGCGGCGTTCAACTATCGGTACGTCCCGGCCATCCAGTACGCGAAGAACCTGATAGAGAGCGGTGAAATCGGCGAGATTCACCACTTCCGCGGCCAGTACCTACAGGACTGGCTCGTGGACCCCGAGGCCCCGTGGTCGTGGCGCAACGACGCGGAGATGGCCGGGAGCGGAGCCTTGGGGGACCTCGGCGCGCACACCATCGACCTCGCGCGGTTCCTCGTCGGCGACGTAGCGCGCGTCTCGGGCCACCTCCGGACCTTCGTGGACGAGCGACCCGTAGACGGTGGAGACGAAGCGCGCCCGGTCACGGTGGACGACGCCTACTCCGCGCAGGCCGAGTTGGAGGGCGGCGTGATGGCGACCCTCGAAGCCTCCCGGTTCGCCACTGGCCACAAGAACGACCACAGCATCGAGATTCACGGCTCGGAGGGGAGTCTGAAGTTCTCGCTCGAACGCCTGAACGAACTGGAAGTCCTCCGCGGCGACGACCGGGGCTACGAGACGATTCTCGTCACCGACGAGTCGGACCCCTACGTCGAACACTGGTGGCCGCCGGGCCACGTCCTCGGGTGGGAACACACCTTCGTCCACGAGAACTACGAATTCCTCTCGGCGGTCGAGAGCGGCGACGAGCACCACCCCGACTTCCACGACGGACTCGCGGTCCAGCGAGTTCTGGCGGCGATTCAGGAGAGCGACGAGCGCGGCGAGTGGGTCGAAGTAAACTGAACCCGCTCGGTGTGCGGGCTAGAACTCCCGGACGCCCTCGTCCGTGACCACCGCGTCGAGCAGGTCGGTCGGGGTCGCGTCGTAGGCCGGATTCTCGACGGTGAAGCCCTCGGCGGGTTCCAGCAGGACCTCGCTGGGCGACCGGAAGTCGTTCTCGAACCGGAAGCCCTCGCCGACGAGTTTCGCCGACGACCCGACGACGGTGACGGGAACGTCTACGTTCTCGGCGGTGGCGGCAAGCGGGAAGGTGCCCACGCGGTTGTAGAGGGTGTCCTCGACGATGCAGTCCATGCCGAGGAACACGCGGTCGCACTCGGGGAGGTAGTGACCGCAGGCCCCGTCAACGACGAGGTGGGCGTCCACGCGGTCCATCTCCGCGAGGGCGCGGGCGGTCTTTCGCCCGAGGTAGCGCGGCCGGGCCTCGGTGACGTACACCGTGAGGTAGCGTCCGTCGGAGACGGCGCGCTCGATGGCCTCCAGCACCGTCGATGAGTAGTCGTGGGTCAGGATGGTCGCGCCGTCCTCCACGAACCGCATGGCATTCTCGGCGGCCCGGCGCTTTGCGGTCTCGACCTGCTCAACCACGTCGCCTACTGCCTCGCCGAGGGCGTCCTTGGCGTCCGCGACCGTCTCGGTCCCGGCGTCTTCTACCATCGAAACGATGGCGCGCTGGGTCGTCACCAGCGAAGCGTGGGAGGGGTTCGCACGCCGGAGGGCCGACGAGTTTCGTTCGAGGTCGCGCTCGAAGTCCTCGACCGACGCGAAGTCGCGTTCGAGCAGGTCCTCCAGCGCGCGGGCGGCCTTCATCGCGACGACGGAGGAGCTATGGGTCTGCATCTCCCGAATCTCCTCGACCGTCTCGTCTATCATACCCGAAGGGTCTCCGCCGCGGGCCAAAGGTCTTGCTTCTCGGTGCGCGAGGCGGTAGGCTCGGGGATTCGGTGGGGGTCTCGGTCGGATTCGGCGGGATTCTCGGAGCGTCGCAGATAGGCCGGACGCGCTCGAACGACCATTCACCACGGCGCGGATGCCTCGCTTTTCGACCGGCGCGTGCGGGCGTGGCGTACGAGCGCCGCGCCCAACCGCGCGAGGTCAGTCGGGAGCGGAGCGACCGATGGCTCGCCGGAACTCGCTTCCGACGGCGGACGCGGGAGCGAAGCGACCGCGAGGTTGGGGAGGTGTGAGGTCCGCGGTGCGGGGCGGTCGCGGTGCGGTATGATTGGCGTCGGCAGTAGTTCGCGTCTCGGAACCGGTTCCCGGAGGTCCGTGAAAGAAAGACGAACTGAGGAACGTGGGGAACGAACCGAGGACCGCGCCTAGGCAACAGTCGAAAGTAGCCGCCGCGCCTACCACCGACCATGACCGACGTTCGGTACTACTGCCCGCGATGCGGGGCCGTCGCCGCGCTCGACCGCGAGGGGTATCTCGCCGACAAGTGCGTCACGCCGACTCCGCTCGACGGGTGGGAGTACGCCGACGCCTACGACGACTTCGAGGCGGCCGACGGCGTGCAAATCGTCTGCGGGGCCGACGAGACCGACGGAGAGGGATGCGGCGAGGTGTACTACCTGAGTTTCGTGAAGTTCGAGGACGGCCGCGAGGTTGACCCGAAAGACCGGTCGTTCGTCCCGCCGTCGGTCGAAGGGCCGTCGATAGACGACTCGGACGACGCGGACGACGACGGGCCGCGGTTCGACTTCAAGCCGTAGACCACGCGGCGCTCGCACCTCGTCACTCGGACTCGTCGCTCCCGCGCTGTTTCAACCACCGGTCGAGAAGTTCGCGTATCGCGGCCTCGCGGTTGTCCCGGTGGTCCGCGAACGCGATGTCGTCGATTTCTTCGAGTTCCTCCTCGCCGAGTTCGAGCGTGACCGACTCCATGTCGAGGTGGTCCTGATTCATATTGGAAACCCACCGAAGCACGGACACAAATAGATTCGTCAGACGAGCGGCCGACGCGCGTCGAAGTAGTCGAGCAGGAAACGGAACGGAGAGAAGAGGGGGACGATGGTCGGTCTACTGTCGGACGGTCGGAGTCGCGGGCGCGTCGGTCGCGGGCGCGTCGGTCGGGGTCCGGGCGAACATCGCGTGGCCTATCATGCCGACGGAGACAGTGCCAGCGAGCGGAACGGCGGTGGTGAGACCGAACCCGAGAGTCGTGAGGACGGCAGTCAGGCCGAGGAGCGCGAGCGGAATCAGACCGAGAATGAGGTCGTAGTAGTTCATGCGTACTACATACTACGGGCCGTATCTATATAAATCCATAGGGTTGGAAACGGGATGGGTAAGAAAATAATCGGTATAACTTATGCGAGCGCCCCGGTCCGAACTCGGCCGCGGTCCCGCCGCGCTCGGCCCGACGACCCGCTACGCTCTGGCGGCGCGTCGGTCCACGTTTGGCCGACGGCGAGGGCCGAGACGAACGCTCGGTCCTCGCCGATTCGGACACAATCTCGTTTGCTTTAGCGTTGAAAATACGCGTCTAACGATTACTAACGATGCCGAAACGACGGTACTTCCGTCTCCCTACTCGGCGGTGCGGCGCTCGACCACGACCTCCTTCGTCGGTTTGGCGTCGATGCCGAACAGGAACCCCGAGATGAACAGCAGTTCGTTGCCGAGGTAGTACCGGTCCACGATTTGGTTCACGAGGGCGATGTCGGGCGTCGTGGTCCCGAGGACGACGAGGACGAGGGCGACGATTGCGGCCAGACCCGCGAACCACCGGACCACGCTCCCCGAGACGAACCCGACGAAGAAGACGAGGAGTGCTTCGAACAGAGCCATCGCTCGGAAAATCGGTGGGCCGACGTATCAACTTCCGGGCAAGGGGGTCGGCGGGTTCGCTTCGTCCGAGTCACCCCTTGATGTTGCACACCGGGAACGTCCGGGCCACCTTGTCGCCGATTCCCAGCGCGTCTGAGACCCGAACCACCTCGTCCACGTCCTTGTAGACGCCCGGCGCTTCCTCGGCGACCGTCGCGCCGCTCTGGGCCTTGACGTAGATGTGTTCCTGTTCGAGTTCGTCCTGCACGTCGCCGCCCCAGTAGTCCTTCTTGGCCTGCGTGCGACTCATCGTCCGGCCAGCGCCGTGGGCCGTCGAACCGAAGGTGAGGTCCATCGACTCCTCGCCGCCCCGGAGAACGTAGCTTCCCGCGCCCATGCTCCCCGGAATGATGATCGGCTGACCCACGTCGAGGTACGCGCCGGGAACTTCCTCGTGGCCCGCGGGGAACGCGCGAGTCGCCCCCTTCCGGTGGACGTACAACTCCCTCTCTTCGCCGTCTTCCACGGTGTGGGTCTCCTTCTTGGCGATGTTGTGGGCCACGTCGTAGAGCAGGTCCATTTCCATCGACTCCCAGTCGCGGCCGAACACCTTCTCGAACACCTGCCGGACGCGGTGCATGATGAGTTGGCGGTTCACCCACGCGAAGTTGATGCAGGCGCACATCGCGTCGTAGTAGTCCTCGGCGAGGTGGCTCCCCGCGGGCGCGGCGGCGAGTTCCTTGTCGGGCAACTGGTTCAGCAGGCCCGCGTGGGCCTTCTCGATGTCCCGCAGGTAGTCGGTACACACCTGATGGCCCAACCCGCGACTCCCGCAGTGGATGAGGACGACGATTTGGTCCTCTTCGAGTCCGTAGGCGTCGGCCACGTCGTCCAGATACGTGTCGGTCACGCGCTGAACTTCGAGGAAGTGGTTGCCAGACCCGAGACTGCCGATTTGGTTCTTCCCGCGGTCCTTGGCCTTCTGGGAGACCTTCGCGGGATTCGAATCGTGGCGCACGCCCTCGTCCTCGCAGTGGGCCAAGTCTTCTTCGACGGCCCACCCTTCTTCGAGCGCCCACTCCATCCCCCGGTCGAGGATGGCGTCCACGGCGTCGATGTCGCCCTCCACGATGCCGCCACCGCCGAGACCCGACGGGACGTTCGCAAAGAGGGCGTCCACGAGTTCCTCCTCGCGGCCCCGCACGTCCTCGTAGGAGAGGTTCGTCTTCATCATCCTGACGCCGCAATTAGACACGACGAACTGATTTGCGACGAAGTTGTGTGCATCGTGTTCGACACCAATGTCGTAGACAGTCTCGGAACCCGCTTCGGAAATCGAGTCGATAGTCGTTTTGACCGTTAGGTTCTCTTGAACCTCCGTTGCTTCGCAGAACTCCTCAAAACTGGGGAAGTCCGCGGGTGGTCGTGGTCGTCCGTCTCGACCACTCCAGACGCTTCGCTCGATGAAGCGACCGTTAATGTCGTACTGAGTCTTGATTTCAGAAACCGCTGTACCTCCATCCGCAAGTACGACTGCTTTCTCGGCGATGCGCTCGCGTTTTTCGATGGCTTTCTCTTTCGTCTTGAGATACTGCGTTGCTAAGACTGCTTTCGTCCGCTTTTCTCGGTTGTATCGGTAGCCGACAGTCGTGAAGAACCGAACGAGGTTCTGTGAGTCGTTCGTAATACCGAGACGGAACCGTCGCATCTCGTGGTTACGGTTCGAGTCGGTATCGAACGACTCGATTTCGTTCGTTTCAATTCCGAGTTCACCAAGGTAGTCGGCCATCTTTTCGAGGAATCGTCGCCCCGCTTCGGCGTTCTCTACCGTTCGGTTCTGCGAAACCTTCGGGCAGTAGAGGTTCTTGTCGGCCATTGCTGACGGGGCACTCATCTCTGCACCGAAGAATGCCGAGAGATAAAGTGCGCGTTGCCAGTTCGTGAGACGGTCGAGGTACGATGGGATAGTAAAGTCTGACTCGACTTTTCGCCCCTCGGGAGCGCCGAGTTTCACCAGAAGACGCTGGAATGCTTTTGAAGTGGACCGAACGCTGTGTTCCGTTCGAGTGAACTCCGTCCCGTCGATGTCGTGGTCTCGCTCACGGGAGTAGATTTTCGACGGCTTGAATCCAACCCGTCGGATGTCATCCTGAATCGCTCGGAGGTCCGCTGGTTCGCCGTAGAACCACGTCTGACCACCGTGGCCGATAGCACCGTCACCGGTATGGAAGCCGACTAATTTCAGAAGCGGCGCGAGTTCGGAGTCAGTTGACTTCAAGGGAAGAACGTCACGCTCTTTCAAGACGCGGACGAGTTGCTGGCTCTCTTCTTCGAAGTCCGATTCGTCGAGAAGGACGAACTCGTCCGGGTCTTCGTCTGCAACCCCCTCGAAAGGATGGGTGTAAATCTCGTCGCCCTCCGAAAGCTCACTAAGCTCTTTCATACCTTCCGGAGTGGAAAAGGGATGGTCCGCGGTCGCCTCGACAGTCTCACCCGTTTCCGTCTCAACTTCGTAAACGGTCTCGTCGTCGGTCTCTGTGTACAGGCGAATCTGGGATTCGGTTAGCTCTTCACCCGCAACGACGGCGCTTTCGTTCTCGAAACGACTGGCGAGTTCAGCAATTTCCCGTCGTCGTCCGTCTTGTAAGAGGACTTCCGAATCTCCCGAAAGGCAATTGATGTCGTATCCGACCGCTCCGGGGGAGATACAGCCTTCCTCGGCGTCGATTCCGGCCACGCCGCCGACCGGGAACCCGTACCCCTGATGGCCGTCGGGCATGCAGACGTTGTACTTCCGGACGCCCGGCAGGTGCGTCGAGTTCCGCAACTGTTCGAGCGTCTTGTCGTCGGCGATTTGGTCGAGCAGGGTCTCGCTCGCCAGCACGCGCGCCGGAGCGCGCATGTCTCCTTCTTGTGGAATCTCCCAGACGTACTCACGGACCTTCTGGAGCGTAACGTCGCCCGCCTCGTAGGTATCTCTCGCGTCGTCGTCGGTCATACTCGTTGGTTCGTCGTCCGACCGGAATACGTTTCGCCATTCGTCTTGCTCCATGACGTGCCAAAAATAGATAAGATTACATACTGGGGTATCGAACCCATAAATATCATAGAAACAGATAAATTATAAAAGTATAAATATTTAGGTATTTATGATTAGGTATGGTCAAAGGAAACCACGACAACTCCGATGTAACGAAGCTCTCGCGTCGCAGTCTCATGGCGCTCGGCGCGGCACTCGCCGGAAGTGCGGGCGTAACAGCATTCAGCGGAACAGCATCTGCGCACAATCTCATGGAGTTCCGTGATGCATACGTGGGTGACGATGCCGAGAAATCAGGACTCGGCTCTCGCGGTTGGTTGTTTTTCGCCGAGGACACGGGGAAAATCTACAAGCACAACGGTAGTGAATGGATAGAAACGGGGATTGGTAGTTCTGCTTCGGAGACGACGCATAGTACTACTTCCGTATATCTCTCGTCCGACCAGTCTATAGCTAAGAGTACGCACGAGATAGTTCAGTTCGACACGGTTGAGTGGGACGAGCTAAATGCATTCGATACGACAGCAAATGAATTCGTCGCTCCGACGGCAGGAACGTACAAAATCAAGACGAGCGTCACGTACAACTCTCTCGGTGGGGACCACGTAGTGACTATAATAGAAATAAACGGGGAGGATTATGAAGCGAGATGGTCCACGACGCCGAAGGGAGACTGGGAATCAGTTCCGGTATCGACGATTGCTCGTCTCTCCAAAGGCGATTCCGTAACAATCACCGCCTGGAATCAAGACAACGACGACACATTGGTCGGTGAACGGTTACGGACTAATCTGCAAATTGAACAAATAAATTAATTTTTACACGTCCAACACGACGTAAGCCCGCCATCCCTCGTCGGTTTCGGCCAGTTCCATCTCGGAGTAAGTGACGGCCTTGATTTCGCGGGCCGAAATCTCGCCGAGTGGAACGCCGCGGGCGCTCCCCGACACCGCCCACTCGCCGGTTCCGTCCTCGCCGTCCTCTCGCCGAACTTCGGCCTCGTTCTCGACGGGCAGGACCGCCCGCACGTCTCGCTCGTAGATGAGTTCGTCCAAGTAGTCGAACAGCAGTGCCTCGCGGCTTTCGGCCCGAACGTCGAGTTCGAACCGGTCGCCGGACTCGGGCACGTCCTCGCACATCGCGGCGGCCATTCCGTCTGCCGCGGCCGCGAAGACCGACCCGAGGTTCCGACCGGTCGCTTCCACCGCAACGTCTGCGGTGTGGTCGCGGAGTTCGTAGCTCATACTGCTACCCACGGAACGCCGCGGGAAAGGTTTCGCTATCTCGTCGGTGTCGGAACCCGTCGCTCTCCGACCGTCCCGAAAGTCGCCTCCCGGAGCGTAGACGAACCTATTTCCCGGTTCCACACCTACGGTCGGACGACACGCATGAGTCGGACCACGCGGACCGCGGTGGCGCGAACCGCAGAGCGAGCCATCAGATACGGACTCGTCGCCGTGTTCGGAGAGGGATTCCGCCGCCGAAATCCGGGCGCTATCGTCAACGCCGTCGTCGCGCTAGCGGCCACGTTCTTCCCGAGCGCCGTCGAACGCTGGTACGGCGTGGAGTTCCGGCCGTGGCAACGCGTCTACGCCGGGATTGCGATGCTCGCCCACGCCATCGGGATGCTCGGACCGTACGACGACACGTGGTGGTGGGACCACGTGACCCACACGCTCTCGACCACGATTCTCGCCGGATTCGTCCACGCCGCCGCCGACCGCCGCGGCAGGGACCCCGCGCCGCGGGTTCTAGCCGTCGTCGTCTTCGCCGGACTGCTGTGGGAACTGCTGGAGTACGCCATCCACGCGGTGTCGCGTCGCCTCGGCATCGAACCGATTCTCGTGACCTACAGCAGGAAAGACACGCTACTCGACCTCGTGTTCAACATGGTCGGCGCACTCCTCGTCCTCGCGTTCGGCGACCGCTTGCTCGGGAACTTCACCCGGCACGGGGAGTGAGGGAGAGGCGGAGTATCCTGTCTCCGACCGCAGAAATGAATACTCACTCACACATCAGAGCGTTTTTGTACGCCCAATAATGTAGATAAATATATGCAAGATTCCGAAGAGGTGAAGCTAGACGGGAAGTTCGCAATCGCCTTCATAGAAGCCGTAGCCGACGTATCCCCGGCGTTCGAGGACAGAGCGCGCACGTTCCTCGAAGAAAACGGTATCTCGGAACCGTCGGCGGACGAAGCGTATCCGGCCGACGCGTTCGTAAACGCGTTCGAGCAGATTACCGACGAAATCGGCTCTACGACGACTCGAAAGATTGGGATACGAGTCATCGAAACCGTCGATTGGCCGCCGGGAATCGACTCCGTTGAGAGCGGATTTGATGTTCTCAACGAGACGCACGCGGAAGTCTACGGCGATGCCCCCGAGAGTATAATCGGCCGCTACCGGTTCGAGAAGACGGGCGACCGGGAAGCGCGCGGTGCCGTCACCGAGAACTTTCCCTATCCGCGTGCGTGCATCGAGGGTCTCTTCGAGGGCATGTTAGAGGAATTCACGTCGGACTCGGTGTTCCCGAACGTGTCGGAGACCGACGCGCGCGACGACGAGAAGTACGCCTTCGAGTTGAGTTGGTAGACGACCGAAGGTGGCGTCCGACGACGCAGAATCGCTCTGTAGGACCGATTCTGCGGACTACGCCAACCAGTCTTCCGGCTTGGTGTCGTAGTCCACTTCGGTCGCGGCGATGTCCTCGACTTCGCTCCACTTCAAGTCCTCCATCGTGAACGTCTCGCCGTCGTAGCGCAGGAGTTTGCCGACCTCCTCGGGTTCCGGTTCGCGGTCGCGCCGTCGGGCGATTTCGGCGTCCCGGTCGTCCACCTCCTTCACGATGGTCTTGAGGTTCACCGGCCGACCCCACAGGTCGAACACGCGCTCCAAGGTCCGCTTGGCCTGCTCGATGTCGAGCATCACGCCGTTGTAGTGGTGGCCGAGCAACAACTCGTTACGGTTGTTGTAATTGCCGTCGTACACCGCGACGGTCGGTTTACCGAAGTTCGTGAACTGGAGCATCAGTTTCTTCTTCACGTCCTCGTAGTCCGTGCTGGCGACTCTGTAGTCGCCCGTGGTCTGACTGAACTCGTAGGTGAAATACTGGTTGTCCGTGACGAACTCTTGGGTCAGATAGCTGTC
This sequence comes from Halorussus caseinilyticus, assembly GCF_029338395.1. Taxonomy (NCBI): domain Archaea; kingdom Methanobacteriati; phylum Methanobacteriota; class Halobacteria; order Halobacteriales; family Haladaptataceae; genus Halorussus; species Halorussus caseinilyticus. The sequence continues at coordinate 1,825,597 of NZ_CP119809.1, read as the reverse complement.
GAGGAAGGTCACGTCGTTGTTCGACGCCCGAACGTCGCGCATCTTGTCCCATCCGGTGGTGTAGTCCACGTCCGCGATGGCTTGCTCGACGGACTCGAAGCGCGCGTCGTCCACGATGTAGCGCGCGAACTGCTCTAAGTCCTGTTGAGAGACCGACCGCAGGAACCCGCGGTTCTGGCGCTTGCACAGCGAGAAGTGGCGCTCGGCCAGTCCTTCGTAGGTCAGAACCTTCCACGGATAGCTCTCGACATCAATTTCATTGTTCTTAGCCTTCTCTAGATTTTCTTCGTCCACTTTCTCAGGTGCGAGCGCGTCCAACTCGTCCAGACTCTCGGGGTCGATGCCGTCGATTCTGGGGTCGGGCGCGAGCAACTCCTGCACTCGGTCGAAGTCCACCGTGTCGTGGAAGTTGCGCCACGTAACGCCCTCGGTCCGGAGGAGTTTCCGGCAGACCTCCCGGCGGTTCTCGGTGTTCTCGATGTACTCCCAGAGTTCCTTGCCGAGCTGGTAGGGGTTGAGTCCCGGCGAGTTCAGGACCCGCGCCTGATGGTCGGCGTACAGCAGGAACTCGTCGTCGCCCGCGAACGCCTCTTCGCCCATCATAGCCGATTCCCAATACGCGGCCCATCCCTCGTTCATCACTTTCGTCAGCTTCTGGGCCGCGAAGTAGTACGACTCCGCTCGAAGCATCTCCAGAATCTCCTTCTGCCACTCGGTCATCTCCTCGGCCTTGCCCGACTCCTCGTCGTAGGCCTTGCCGTGGTCCCGGAGGAACGCCAGCACGTCTCTCTCGGGTTCGTCGAGTTCGGCGGCGTCGGCCTGCTCGTCTAGCCACTCCTCGTCGAACACCTGCTGTTTCACCTCGTCGGAGAGGTCCATCTCTTCGAGTCGCTCGGCCAACTCGTCGTCGGGCATCTCGTCTTCGTCGTCGTCCTCGCGCTCGAACTGGCGCTTGAACGGTTCGTGCTGGTCGATGTTGTCCTCCAGACACAGCACGCTGTCTATCCACTGCTCGACCGCCTCGCGGTCGATTTCCGGGTCGGACATGTACTCCTCGATGCGCCGAGCGTGGCGTTCCAGCATCGCCGCGGCGTCCAACTCGTCGGCGAACATCCGGTACCACCGGTTCTTGGCGAAGAAGTCGGCGTGGGCCTCGACGTGGGTGATGACCGCCTTCTGGTCGGCCACGGCGTTGGACTCCTGCAGGAAGGCGTGGGACGGGTCGTCGTTGATGACGATTTCGAAGGCCTTCCCGCCGGTGTATTGGCCCTGCTTCTGCTGGCGGTCGTACTGCATGCCCCACCGCCAGTGGGGGTAGCGCTCTTGGAAGCCGTTGTACGCGATGAGTTCGTTCATCTCGTCGTAATCGACCACCCAGTAGTTCACGTCGTAGGGGTCGAGTCCGAGTTTGTGGGCCAGATTCCGGGCTTCGTCGGCCGGTTCCCGCAACGGTTCGGCTGCCTTCTCGGTTCGGGGTCGGTCTCTCATGATTCGGCCTCCGTGCTGAGAATCTCGTAGATGGCGTCGGTCACGTCCTCGGGACTGTTGACGTAGCTCACGGCCACCTCGTTCGACTCGCCGAAGTGTTCGTCCACTTCCTCGGCGTGGGTCGCGTTGATTGCCTTCCCGTCGGGTTGGGTCTCGACGTAGGCGTGGAGGTTCGCCGGAATCTCGTCCATCATCGGGATGACGTTCTCGCTGGTGTCGTTCCGGGAGTTTTCGCTGTCCCCGGCCGCGAACACGTAGCGGTTCCAGTCGGTCCACGGGTAGCGCTCGTCCAAGATTGCGGCGGCGAGTTCGTAGGCCGACGAAATTTTCGTCCCGCCGCCCGACCGAATCCCGAAGAACTCGTCGCGCTCGACTTCCCACGCCTCGGCGTCGTGGGCGATGTAGACGAACTCGGCGTTGTCGTACTTGCCGGTCAGATACCAGTCCAGCGGGGTGAAGGTTCGCTCGACCAACTCGCGTTTCTTCTCGCGCATCGACCCGGACACGTCTCGGATGTTGACGACCACGACGTTCTTCTCGCGCTCCTCGATGATTTCGGGGTAGCGGTAGCGCTCGTCCTCCTTCCGGAAGGGGACGTGGCGGATGCCCTCCTCCTTTATCTTCTGGGCCGTACTCCGGTGGGGGACGCTCTCTTCGACTTCCTCGATGGACTCGTACGTCGTCTTCTCGTCGTCGGGAATCTGCTTGTAGGCCTCTTCGAGCCAGTGTTTCGAGACGTTGATGGAGTTCTCGCGCGCCCAGTCGAACGTCTTGTCCGGTCCCCACCCGTCGATTTTCAGCACCTCTTCGAGGAAGTCGGGGTCGAAGTCCATCGCTAGCTTTCGCTTCAGACCCTCCTTGAACATCCGCTCGAAGTCGAGGGTGGAGTCCGGGCCGGTCCGGGTCATGTCGGTGAAGTCGCCCTCTTTCTCCTCTACGACCTCCTTGCCCTTCGGTTCCAAGTCGAGACCCAACTCGTCGTCCAACTCCTCGGCGAACTCCTCGGGGTCCATCTCGTAGTAGTCGTGTTCGCCCGACTCGTCGCCGGGGTCGCCCTCCTCGTCGCCGTCGCCGGGTTGGGGTTGTGGCTCGCCCACCGGGTCGCCCACGTCGGGGTCGCCCTGCCCGATGCCGCCCTTGTCCATCTGGTCGTAGGCGAACTCCGGCAGGTCCACGATTTTGATGGGGATGTTGATTTCGTCGGGCAGGCTCTGGCCGAGGTCCCCGTACTGGATGAAGTCGGCGAGGTCTTGGCGCTTGTCCTCGCCCACTTCGCGGTACCGTTCTATGTCCTCTCTCAGTCCCATTTGTAGCTCACTTGGTCCATGACGTGTTGGCTGGTCAGCTCGGCCGACGCCTCGGTGTAGCCGAACATCTCGACTAAGTTCGAGACGGTCTCGTCTTTCACCGCCGCCGTCTCGGTGTCGCTCGGCGGGTCGGCCCACTGGTGGGGGTCGAAGTCCTCGTACACCCGGCGCACGTCGTCCCAGTCGTAGTTCGCCAGCACCGTCTTGATGATGGGAATCTCTTTGGGGTCGATGTCCGACACCGAGAAGTCCTCGTCGCGGTTCTCCCACGCGTGACGGTTCAGCGCGGTGATGACCTTGTTGCGCCGGAACTCCTCGACCGCCGGGGCGGGTTCGTGGTCCGACCCGTAGCTGTCGGGCGAGAACCGACCGAGGTGGTCGGTCTCGAACACCTTCATCTTCAAGGCGTCCGGTTCGACGCGCTCGCCGCGGTCGTTCTCGACGGTGTCGTCGGTCGCCCACGCGTAGACGTGTTCGATGTACTCCTCGACCGTCTCCTCGTCCACGCGCTTGTCCCGCATCATCGCGTCGAGAACGTCCTCTTCCTGCTTTTGGAAGATGTGGTTTTTCACGGGGACGAGTCGGTTCTCGTACTCGGTTCGCTCGGCCGTCGAGAAGACGGGCGCGCCCGTCAGGTCCTCGGCCATCGCGTTCAGGATGTCCCGAGGCATGATGACCTCCTCGACCGGGTAGTCTGCGTGCGCCCGGTCGCTCTCGTCGTTGAGCAGGTCCGCAATCACGTCTCTGGTGTAGGTGACTGGGATGCCCTGCTCGCCGTCGTCTGCGTCGTCGCCGAACTCGAAGTCGTCCTTGTCGAGTCGGTCGTCGCCGTCGAGCAGGTAGCCTCTGTCGAAGAGTTTGGCCTTGTCCACCAAGTCGAGACCCGCGGGCACGTCCTCGCCGTCGAGTCGGGAGACGACGCTGTAGAGCGCCGCGGCCTCGATAGCGTGGGGCGCGAGTTCTCGCTCGCCCACGCCAGCCCCGTGGTCTTCCTTCCGGACGCGGACCGAGAGGGGTTCCCGGATGAGGTTTTCGAGTTCGTCGTAACTGTCGGCCTTCCACACGTCGGTCTCGTTTGTCAACTCCCGGCGGATGAGTTCGGCCTCCAGACTCAGGTTGGTGAGGTACTTGAACCGCCGCCGGTCGAGTCGGCGCTTCAGGGCCTTCAGCGGGTCGGCACCGCCCGCGTCGGCGTGCTGGTTGAGTTGGGCCTCCAAGTCCGGATTCGAGATGATGAGCAGTTGGGTGTCGATGTCCATCTGGATTCCCTTGTCCAACTTGACGGTCTTCTCGTCGGGCACGTTCAGGAGCTTCTGGAGCAGGTCGGCGTGCTGGGCGGCGTCCTCCACGATGGTCAGCAGGCCGTTACCCTGCGAGAGAACCCCGTCGTAGCTGAACGCTTGGGGGTTCTTCCGGCCGCGGGAGTCGAGTTCCTGCAACATCCCGCGCATCCACGACCCGACGAGTCGCTCCTTGGGCGGCCCGGAGTCCTCCGAGTGGAGGACGCCGATGCCGTGGCCCACGTCCACGACGTAGTTCTTCACCCGGAGGTGGTTCGGGTCGGTGATGGCGCTGAACAGGTCCTCCTCGCCGGTCCGCCGGTACTGCTCTTCGAGGTAGTCGTAGGCTTCCCTGCTGAAGGGGTCGAGCGCGCTATCGACCGTCACGTCGATGTGGTCGGAGACGCCCTCGTTGACCTGCGCGAGGATGTCCTCGCGGACCTCCTCGGGGAACACCGTGAGGGGATTGGTCTGCACCGGACTCGGGAACCAGTTCTCCTCGTCGGCGGCCGCCCGTTCCTCGCCGTAACTCAACCCTCTGGTCTCGCTGGCGCTGGCGATGTTCCACTCGACGGTGTACCGGCGTCCCGCCTCGGTCTTCGAGAACTCCCGGAGGCCGTTGACGAGACACCGCTTGAGTTCGGACTTGCCCGTCGCGGTCGGGCCGTCGAACCAGATAATCTTCTCGGCCTTGCCGCGCTCGGCCGCGATGGACCGCAGGTCGTCCACGAAGGCGTTCAGGACCTCGGTGTTGCCGAGGATGGCGTGTTCGCCGTCGTTGGCGGGGTCGTCGAAGAACAGGTACCGCTCTTTCTCCTCGCCCTCCTCGATGACGGTCCGAGTGCCCATCGACTCGATGGCCTCCAGCAGGTACTTGCTCGCGTGGGCCGCGACGGTGGAGTTCTCGAACGCCTCGTCCACGAACTCGGGGAGGCTTTTCGGCTCTTCGTAGGTCTCCCGGAGTTCGCGGTCTGCGGCCTCCACGAACTCCTGTCCGTCCGGTTCGTCGCCGTCCCCGTCGTCTCGGAACCCGTCTCGGCCGGTAGCGTCGTCGCGGCCGGTCCGGTCGTCGTGGCCGGTCGCCACGGTTAGTCCTCCATCTCCGCGCGAGCGACTTCTGCGCCAGCGAACTCCAGCACCTCCTTCGCGCCCTCGCGGGAGTAGCCTTGGTCGGTGAGCGCGTCTATCCACGCGTTCTGCTCGTCGTCGTCCATCTCGTTGGACGACACCAGCGCCGAGAAGTTGATGTTGTGCTTCTTGTCCTCCCAGAGCTTGCGTTCGAGGGCGCGGCGCAGGCGGTCGTTGTCCTGCGGGTCGAAGGGCGACCCCTCGCGGGCGCGCCGGGACACCCAGTTGCTGACCTCTTGGCGGAAGTCGTTCTTCCGGTCGCGCGGGATGTCGAGTTTCTCCTCGACCGCTCGGAGGAAACTCTCGTCGGGTTCCTGCTCACGGCCCGTGAGTTCGTCTTCGACGGTATCGTCGTCGATGTACGCCATCACGTGGTCCATGTACTTCTCGCCCTGCCGCTGGATTTCCTCGATGTCGTAGGCCAGCGCGTGGCGCACGTCCTCGATGGCGCGGTCCTTGTACTCCTCGCGGACCATTTCGAGGTAGCGGTAGTAGGTGTCGAAGTTCTCCTCGGGGATGGAGCCGTGATTTTCGAGGTTCTCCTCGAAGTGGTTGAACACCGACAGGGGACTCAGGAACCCGCGGTCCCGGTGGGTCGAGTTCATGATGGCCTCGGCGATTTCGTCGCCGATGAACCGGGCCGAAACCCCTTCCATCCCCTCGCCGATGTCGGCGGTCTCCTCGCCCTCCTCGCGGAGTTTCTTCACGTCAACGTCCTCGCCGTCCTTTATCTCGCCGTTGTAGGCTTTGACCTTCTGCATCAGGTCCACCGTCTCGGAGTCGGGTTCCTCGATGCGGGTCAGGACGCCGAACAGTCCCGCCATTTCGAGGGTGTGTGGCTCGATGTGAACGTCGGGCACGTCGGCGTTGCCCAGCATCTTCCGGTAGATTTGGGCCTCCTCGTCGTATTCGAGGACGTACGGGAAGTCGATGCGCTTGGTCCGGTCGTTGAACGCCTCCATCTTCTCGTCGCCCTTCTTGTCGCGGTACTCGGGCATGTTCGTCCGGCCGACGATGACTTGGTCGATGTCGATTCGGGGGTTGTTCTTCGGTTTGATGGTCTGCTCTTGGGTCGCGTGGAGGAAGTCGTAGAGGAACTCGCGCTGAAGCTTCAGGAGTTCCTCGCCGCTGAAGATGCCGCGGTTGGCGTTACAGAACGCCCCCGAGTAATCGAAGGCTCTGGGGTCGGACTCGCCGTAGATGGCGATTTTCGAGTAGTTCACGTCGCCCGTGAGTTCGGTTTCGTCCTGATTCTTCTTGTCCTTGGGTTCGAAGGTCTCGACGGCTTGGCGCTTGTTCTCGTCTGCGGTCAGGCGGATGACTTCGACGTGGTTTTCCAGCACCTGCTGGATGTCGTCGTCGTAGTACGCCAGCAGTGCGTCCATGTAGAACGCCGACGCGGGGTCGAGGCTCTGCTCGTTCTGGATGGTGTAAGGAGCGTCGAGGTTCTCGTTCAGGTCGTCCACGACCCGCTGGCGCTGGTCGAGGGGGAGCAGGACGAGGGGGTCTTGGTTCATCGGCGACCGGACCGTGTCGTCGGCCGGGTCTTGGTCGTGAATCACGTCACAGAGGTTGGTCCACTTGTAGGTGTACATCCGACCCTCGTCGCTGAGGGTGTAGTCCTCGAAGTAGGTCCGAACCTGCCGGTCGAAGTCGGACTTGCCGGACCCGACCGGGCCGAGCAGGAGTTTGATGCGCTTTTCCGGCCCGAGTCCGCGCGCGCCGGACTTGACCTTGTTGACGAACTCGTGGATTGCTCGGTGAATCTCGTGGCCGTAGAAGGTGTTTTCGCCGTCGTGAAGCGGGTCTTCCGAGGCCAGTAGGTACTCGACTACTCCGGCGTCTTCGTCGTACTCGGTGCCGTAGTAGTCGAACATGTCCGCGACCCGCTGGTGGGCGTTTCTGGCGATTTTGGGGTCGGCGTACAACTCGTCGAGGTACCAGTCGAACGACTTGGTCTCTCGGAGGTCTTCGGGCATCGATTCTTGGTACCGCTGGCTGAGTTCTTCCAGTGTTTCTGTCATCGTATCACGTGTTTCGTTGGGAGAGGCGAGAGAGGCGAACGGCTGACCGGTGGTTTGGCAATTTGCGGTCGAAATATGTGGTAGTCGTACACGTACAAAGGTGTGACGGCTAGTTTGGCAACTGACAACTCATCACGGACATGGCGGTGTCGGTGCCACGTCGCCCTGCCGAAGATTCCTTCGGTCTCGCTCGTCCGCGAGACGCTCCGTTGCTGGTCCGTCATGTGCGTGCCATCCCCACACCCCATTCACGGCGACGACACGGCAGAGGGCGACGAACTCGTTCGGTCGTGACGGGGCTTTGGTAGGTGTTACCGAGTACCGCGTGGGTCTCTACCACCGATACTATTTAATGGATGGGATGAGACAATATATAACTGTTGGCTCGACTCACATGCTACTTAATATAAATTAATATCTTTGAAGGACGACGACTGACGCGGGCGAGAGGTGTCGTCGGTTCGTTGGCGGTTGGTAGCATATACCATCTTTAAGTCCGGACGCGCGAGGGGGCGTCAGTCGGCCGTGTGCGACCGCCAACGCCTTATCGCGCAGGACCGAATCGGCGTGCATGAGCGACGGCGACCCATCGGCGGACGAGACGCCGCGCGGCGACGACCCCGACGCGCCCGACGACGCGGACCTCCCGGAAGGGTGGCGCGTCTGGAACGACGAACCCGGCGGGCGGCGAATCCTCGCGTACCGACCGGACGTGTTCGACGCCGCCCAGTTCCCGGCGGCGTGCATGCCGACGCTGTACGTCGCGGCGGGCGCGCCCAACCGCCCGGCGTCGGAGGCCGAGTACGGGACGACTCGCGTCTGGCGCGTCGAGTTCTTCCTCGAACCGGAGGTCGAAGTCGTCCCCGCGCGGACGTACGACACCCGCGAGGAGGCGCTGGCGGGCGCGCGCGAACTCGCGGACGAGTTCGCGCGCGGCGAACTCGACTACCGCGGCGCGTACCAAGTCCCGCGCGAGGAATATCTGGACGAACTGGACGAGTTGACCGGCGAGTGACGTGATTCGGCCGTGGAACCGTCGTCGGAGGCGACGACTCCCGACCGACCAACACACCCCAGACGCTCGGCCCGACAACCGCCGGGAGGATAAAGGGGCCGCCCGCTCGCGTTCACTTCAGTCGTCTCCGCGGGGCCCCTATTCGACGCGCCGAGCGAAGCGAGGCGCGAGAATATCCCGCGGAGCGACCGCGAGCGGGCGGGGGCTTTCTGGACGCTCACGGTCCCGATTCTCGCGGTCGATGTCACGACTCCAGCGATGCGTAGCGAACGGGCGAAGGCGTTCCGAACCGACTCGACGCAGGGACGGAACCACCGAGTAGAAGGACGAGACCCTTAACCGGGAGGCCCGCATACGCCTCGCTATGTCAACTATCACCCTCATCGGAACCCGCCTCGCCGACGCCGGACAGGAGTTCGTCTATCAGGGCGAAGCCTCGGCCTGCGAGGGGTGTCCGTACCGCGACCAGTGTCTCAACCTCTCGGCGGGCGTGCGCTACCGCGTCAGCGACGTGCGCGACGGCGCACAGACCCTCGACTGCGGCGTCCACGATACGGGCGTCACGGCCGTCGAAGTCGAACCGGTCGGCGTGAAAGCCAACGTCCCGGCGAAGAACGCCTACGCCGGGAGCAAGGCCAGTCTCGCCGGGCCGTGTCCGCACACCCAGTGTCCGAGCCACGAGTTCTGCGAACCCGCGGGCGCGGAGTTCGAAGAGGACTATCAGATTTCCGAGATTCTGGGCGAACCGCCACACGACTACTGCATGCTCGACAGGGACCTGACGCTGGTGGAGTTCGCACCCGAAGACGAGTAGACGTTAATCTGCCATGCTTTCGCATAGATTCTTGTTTTCCTTAGAAACATCCACGTTGCTTAGACGGTCGTATAGTTGTTCGAGACAGGGGGATTTCTCCGTCCGTGGGCGCGGCGGCGACGGGGACGGAAAATCGGTAGGAGTGACCGGCTTGAACGACGGACGCCTCGCACCGCGACCGCACGGCACCGCACAGCAACGCAGACAGAAATTCGTAGAGTTGGCGACCGGCTTGAGCCACTGAAGACCGCACCGCGACTGCGAGCCACGTCCTCCCCAACCGACTGCGTTCCCTGCCGACGTTCGCAGGTCAGCGAGACGCTTCGCGTCTCGCAAGCCTCGCCCCTCCGGTCGCTGTGGTACTCGTCCACCGGAAGACAAACCGCGTCTTCCGAGCAGTCGGCCCAGAGCGCCGACGACGCCAGCGCGCGCGGGTCGCAGGCCGTGAAGTCCGCACGCGCCGAGTCGCGGACGGGGAGGCGTAGTGGGGAAGCTTATTTTATACGCGGGACACTACCGTACCGTATGATACCACTCGAAGAGGCGGTGACTGCCCGCCTCGAATCTCACGGCGAACGGTTCGAGGTACTCGTAGACCCGGACGCGGCGCTGGAAATCAAGCGCGGCGAGTTCGAGGGCGAACTGGAGGACGTTATCGCCGCCGAGGACGTGTTCGAGAACGCGAGTCGCGGCGACCGACCGGCCGAGACCGCCCTCGAAGACGTGTTCGGCACGACCGACCCCCTCGAAATCATCCCCAGAGTCATCGAGGACGGGGAGATTCAGATTACCGCCGAACAGCGCCGCGAGATGCAAGAACAGAAGCACAAGCAACTGGTCAACCGCATCACGCGCAACGCGGTCAACCCCCAGATGGACAACGCGCCCCACCCGCCCGAGCGCATCGAGTCCGCCTTAGAGGAGACCGACTTCCGCGTGGACCCGATGGAACCCGTCGAGACCCAAGTGGACGACGCCTTGGACGCGCTCCGACCCGTCATCCCCATCCGGTTCGACGAGGTGACGGTCGCGGTTCAGGTGCCCGCCGACTACGCCGGGAGCGCGCAGGCGAAGATTCGGCAGTTCGGCGAACTCGAACGCGAGGAGTGGCAGAACGACGGCGGATGGGTCGGCGTCCTCACGTTCCCCGCCGGGATGCAGAACGACTTCTACGACCTCGTGAACGAACACACCAGCGGCGAGGCCGAGACTCGCATCATCAAAGACGAGGACGACATCAGTATGCGGTGAGATGGCGCTCGTAGACGTGCTGGCGTACGACCTCCCCGACGGCGAGACGGCGTATCGGGCGGTCGAAGCGGGACGCGCCAGCGAAGTCGTCGCGGCCCACGAAGACGAGTACCGCAAGCGCAGAATCCTCCTCCGGGCATTGGTCGGACTGGTCGCGACGGTGATGGTCGGCTACAGTCTGCTCGTCGTCCAGCGACCCCTGTTCGGCGTCGCGGCGGCGCTGGTCGTCTTCGGACTGGTCGAGTATCGGTCGAAGAACGGGGAGACGCTCGTTCCGAGCGTCGTCGCGGAGCGAATCGACCGCCGCGAAGCGGCCGAAACCCACGGTGTGGACGCTACCCCTTCCGGAAACCGAGCAGGAACCCGCCGGTGAATCCGGCACCCACCGAGAGCGTAGAGAGGATGGTCGTCATCCACGACGGCGGCGTGCCGCCTTGGGCCGCTTCGCCCGCTTTCAGCGCGCCCGCGGTGAGTCGTTCCCAGTCCACCGTCAGGATGCCGCGCGATTCGAGGAACTTGAAGAGAGCTAGTTCGAGACCGACGATGACGGCGATGAGTTTCGCCACCTTCTTGGCGGCGAACCCGATGACGCCGCCGACGACGGCCCCGGACCCGAATTCGAGTCCGAGCTGTTGGGGGTCGATTTCGAGGGGCATACGACCAAACCCACATCGACGGAATAAGACTCTTGTGGTACTCTCAGTGCGGCGACACCGGCTCGTCGCATCATTGAAATGGAACGGGGTCGTAGACCGGGACATGGGCACCGTGGGTGCGGAAACCGAGGTGAAGGCCCGGCGAGGCTAGCGTCGTCGGCGTGGACATCAGCGGCCGCCACGAGGAGTCCGGCGAGTACCTGATGGTGGCCGCGGCCGTCTACGCCAGCGTCGGCACCACCCGACTCCGGAACGTTGAGGGGATGGGGTTCGCCACGAGTCGGAACCCGCCGACCTTCGAGAACGCCGCGAACGTCGTGGCCGACGCGGTAGCCGAACTGCCCGACCCGCCCGAGGGTCCCGTCGTCGCCGAGAGAGGCGAGTTCTACGAGGAACCGGAAATCAAGGTCGAGCAGTTCCTCGGCCCGGATTTCAAGTACGTCGAGAGTATAGCCGAACGCAAGACCGTACAAGCCGCACACTACGCCGCGTACGCCGCCCGAAAACTGTTCCTATGAAAGCGATAATCGTCAAGCGAGTCGATTCCGGCACGCCAGACACCGAAGAGATACGCGACCTCGCCCGAGCCGCGGGTTACGAAGTCGTCGCCGAGTTCACCCAGTCGCGCAAGGAGGACCCCGCGCTACAGGTCGGCGAGGGGAAAGCCGCCGAAATCGGGCGCGCAGTCGCCGAGTCGGGGGCCGAAGTCGTCGTCTTCGACAACGAACTCGGCCCGTACCAGACGTACAACCTCGGCCAGCAGTTCCCCGAGGACACCAAGGTCATCGACCGATTCAGACTCATCCTCGAAATCTTCGGCCAGCGCGCACAGACCCGGAAGGCCCAGTTACAGGTCGAGTTGGCCGAACTCCGGTACGAACTCCCGCGCGCGGAGGCCAAGACGAGTCTCGCCAAGCGCGACGAGCGACCGGGGTTCATGGGTCTGGGCGAGTACGACGAGAGCCGCGAGCAGGACATCAAAGACCAGATTTCGAACATCAAGGACGAACTCGACTCCATCGCCCGGACCGAGGCCGACCGCCGGGACAGGCGGCGCGAGTCCGGATTCGACCTCGTGGCGATGGCTGGCTACACCAACGCCGGGAAGTCCACGCTGATGCAGAGTCTCGCGGCCGACATCGAGTTGGGTGAGAACGAGGAGTTGCATCCCGACTTGGACACGACGGCCGAGGCCCAAGACCGCCTGTTCACGACGCTCGGGACGACCACCCGGAAGATGGACATGGAGCGCCGCGACGTGTTGCTGACCGACACGGTGGGGTTCATCAGCGACCTTCCCCACTGGTTGGTCGAGTCGTTCAAGTCCACGCTCGACGCGGTGTACTACGCCGACCTCGTGTTGCTCGTCGTGGACGTGAGCGAACCCATCGAGGAGATACGCGAGAAACTCGTCACCAGCCACGACACCCTCTACGAGCGCAACGAGGCCCCCATCGTGACGGTGCTGAACAAGATAGACGCCGTGGACGAGGAGGAACTCCGCGAGAAGACCGAGGCGCTCTCGGCGCTCGCTCCGAACCCCATCGCCGTCTCGGGCAGAGAGCAGATAAATCTGGAGGGCCTGCGCGACCGAATCGACGCCGAACTCCCCGACTGGGAGCGCGAACGACTCGTCCTGCCGATGACCGACAACACGATGAGCGTCGTCTCGTGGGTTCACGACCACGCGCGGGTCAACGACGTAACTTACACCGCTGACGAGGTAATTCTGGACTTCGAGGCCCGACCGTCTATCGTGGAACGCTCGCGGGCGAAGGCGGGCGAGTTGACCAGCGCACCGTCGGCGTGAAGACGCGGGGTAATCCTCGTTACGACTCGGGTGGGTCCAAGTAACGGATATATCCGCGAGCGGTCGGCTACGCGCCGTTCGGCGGTTCGGTGATTATTTCGACGCGCGACTCGGGAGCGCGGCGAATAACAAAGTAGCCCTGACCGGCACATTCCCACGGCAGGAATCGGCCGACCGACGGGAGTACTCGACGCTGGACGCCTGCCGTACAGACGATGGCCCGCGAATCGAATCCGACGCGGGTGGCGTGGCCCAAAGTGTACCTCGTGCTGACCGCGCTCTCGACAGGCCTGCTCGGACTACTCCGGTACGACGTTCCGCCGTTCGACCGCTTACCTCCGGTCGCCGCGGCCGTACTCATCGTCGCCGTGTTCGCGGCGGCGAGCGTCGGCCACTGGTACGACGTGAATCGGAGAGAACGCCGGGCAGAGGACGCGCCGCCCGACTTTCCCGCAACCCTCGACGAGGAAATCGCGTATCGGGAGACCGATGAACCGGACGAAAAGAGAGACGGCGACGGGAGAGGGGACGACGACACCACCGACGAGACGTGAGTCCGAGACTACAACTCGCGCTTGGTCTTCTCGACCACCCGCACACGGTCGATTGACGTTTCGGGATACTGGTCGTCGGCGTTCTCCGCGCTCTTCTCCGCGGCTTTCACCATGTCCCACACCACGTTCAGACCGGTCGTCACGCCCTCCAGCGCCTCCATCTCGCAACCGGTCTTGCCCGTCGTCTCGACGGCGACTTCGAGGGTCACGCGGTCGGCGAACAACTCGAAGTCGGTCTCGACGTTCGTGATGGGAATCTGGTGGCACATCGGGATGGTCTCCCACGTGTGCTTGACCGCCTGCACCGCGCCGACGCGGGCGGTGGCCAGCACGTCGCCCTTGCTCACCTCGTCGTCGCGGATGGCTTCGACCGTCTCGGGTCGGAGGTTGATTTCGCCCGCGGCGACCGCTCGGCGGGCCGTGTCGGGCTTGTCGCCCACGTCCACCATCTGGACCTCGCCCTCGGCGTCGGTGTGGGTGAGGTCGGTCTCGTCTCCGGCGGTCTCGCCGTCTTCACTCATCGTCGTCACCCCACAGGGCGCGGGGGAGGGCGTCGAGTAAGTCCGAGGCCAGCAGACCGTCGTGGCGGTCCTCGTCCAGCAGTTCGGCCGCCCGTCCGTTGGCGTAGGTCGCCATGCACGCCGACTGGAAGGGGTCGTGCGCGCCGAGCAAGCCCGCGACCGCGCCCGCGAGCGTGTCGCCCGTGCCGCCGACGCTCATGCCCGACGTGCCCGCCGTCGAGACGCGAGTGCGCTCGCCGTCGGTCACGATGTCGTCTCTGGCCTTTGCGACCACGACGTGGCCGAGGTCCGCGGCGAAGTCCTCGATTTCGTCGGCGTGGTCGCGCAGGGCGTCGGCGCTCTCGACTTCGGGACCGCCCATCTTCGCCAGTTCCTTCCGGTTCGGGGTGCAGACGAGGGTCGCGTCGGTATCAACGTCGGGGACGACCGGGAGGGCGTCGGCGTCCACGACCGCCCGGCCCGAGAACTCCGCGAGGAACCGTTTCGCGGCTTCGAGGGTCTCGTCGGCGTTGCCGAGACCCGGCCCGAGGACCACCACGTCGTCGTAGCTCTCGGCGGTGTCCACGAGGTTCGGGACCTGTTCGGGCGCGAGTCGGTCGCCGTCGTAGGACTGGACGATGAGGTCCTCGGCGTAGCTCTGAATCTGGGGCGCGACGGTCTCGGGCGCGGCGACGAACGAGAGGTCCGCGCCGGTCCGGAGCGCGGACTGGGCCGCGAGCGCCGGGGCACCCGTGTAGGGGCCGCCGCCGACGACGTAGGCCCGGCTATCCTCGGGTTTCGCGCCGCGCCGGACCGGGAGCAGGTCGCCCGGCCCGACGAGTCGCTCGGCGGCCGCGGGGATGCCGATGTCCGCGACTGTCACCGCGGCGTCCAGCGAGTCGAGACCGGGTTTCAGGTCGTGGAACGTGACCACGCGGTCGGCCTCGACCGCGGTACCTTCGGTCTCCCCCGTGTCCGCGTTCACGCCCGAGGGCACGTCCACCGAGACTACGGTGGCGTCGGCGTCGTTGATTCGCTCGGCGGCGGTGGCCTCGGGTTCGCGGAGCGCGCCCGTGACGCCGGTTCCGAGCATCGCGTCCACGATTACGTCGCAGTCGGGCAACTCGAAGCTACGGGAGTCGCCGACTTCCTCGACTTCGTACTCGCCCTGCCGGAGTGCGTCCCAGTTCCGTCGGGCGATGTCGGTCGAGATGGTCTCGGACCGTCCGAGCAGGTGGACCGAAACCTCGTAGTCGTCCAAGAACCGGACCGCGACGAAGGCGTCCCCGCCGTTGTTTCCGCGGCCAGCGACGACGGCCACGCGCGCGCCGGGGTCGGCCGCCTCGCGGACCGCGCGGGCGACGGCGTTGCCGCTCGACTCCATCAACTGCTTCTGTGGGACGCCGAGAGCGGCGGCGTTGGCGTCTACCTGCGCCATCCTGTTTGCCGAAATCATGCCGGGTGATTGGTCGGCAAGCGCGTTAAGTCCTGTCGTCGCGGACGACGGCGGCGGTTCCGCGAATCGTCACCGACGGCGGGATGCACCCGACCAATCGACCACGGGACGCGCACCGCGAGCGCCGGTCGGCGCTCGCGGTGCGGGGAGGCACGGGGCGCGGTGCTGTGCGGTGCGGTTGCGGTATGATTGGCTCAAGCCTGAAGCTAGTTCTTCTCGATTAGTCCGTTTATCGCCGAGCAGTCTCGTTTACCTCCGACGAGTCGGTCTCCCTCCGAGTAGTCCCGTTCGACTCCGACGAGGTGTGACGACGGTCCCCCTCGTCCGAGAGAACCCTATAGAAGTACTAAAGAATGCAAAATATTGCTAAAAAACAAGTAAACATATCTAAAGCGCGAATGTCAGCCCACTCTAGCCAGCACCGATAAGAGTCTCGCGGGCCGAACGTTCGGCGGGGAGATTACCGATGTCGAACGACCAGTACCGACGGGGCGGCCGCGAGGAACCGCGATGGGGACGAACCACCGAAGAACGCGGGCGCGGCGACCCGCGAAGTCCCGAACAGGTCGAGTCGGCGGTCAAACGGCGGATGCAGGGCGAGGAACTACTGATTCCGGTCGGCGACGAGGACCAGTCGGCGGGCGGGGACCGGGCGAGTTTTCGCTACGGTGCCGAGGCGCGACAGCGGGGCGACCACGTTCCGCGGGAGTCGTCGCGCCAGAGCGAAGGGACGGGCCAGCCGTCGCAGAACCCGGAGGAAAGCCGTCACGGACTCCAACACGGCGGCGAGTCCCGCCACCAGTCGAGTCACGCCGGGCCACCGCACGGCGGCGAGCAGTTCTCCGAGCGAGAGCGGAACGCGTCCCGACAGCAGTCGCGGGGGCGGGACCCGTCCGCCGAGCAGTCGCCGGAGCGACGACCGTCGCCACAGCAGACTCACCAGCAGACGCCGACGGAGCAGACGCCCTCGAAGCAACCGCACCAGCGGCCGACGGAAGGGAATCAGCGACCCACCGAACAACCGCATCAGCGACCCGCCGACGACCGGTCGTACTCCCGGCGTCTCGAAGAGTCGAGACGCCGGACGGAAGGGCCGTCCGGCGACGAACAGGCCCGGAGCGGTTCCGCTCGGACGCGGCGGTACGGGAGTCGCCGGACCGTGAGTCAACGCCGCGGTCACGACATCCGCAACCAGCAGACGCAGGGCCGGGAACGCGACCAGTCCGGGAGCGACCGATTCGAGCGGTTCGGTGGTCGGAACGACGACGCCGACAGTCGGGACGCGCGCCGCGACGACCGGTACTGAATGCCGGAGTTCCGACCAGAGTCTCTTCTTTCGGAAGCGCGGTCCCGCTATCGTCGAATCCGGAAGCCGTCTTCGCCTTCGGGGTCGCCGTACTCGACTGTCACGTCGTCCACGTCGGCGGCCGGACTGCCGGTGTGACACCACTCGACCATCGACTCCACGTCGTCGTCCGGTCCCTCGAAAACCGCTTCGACCCGGCCGTCCGCGAGGTTCTGAACCCACCCGTCGATGCCCTTCTCTCGGGCGGTGTCGCGGGTGTTCGCTCGGTAGTAGACGCCCTGTACCCGCCCGGAGACGAAGACGTGCGCTCGGGTTCGCTCGTCGTTCTGGGAGTCCTCAGGCATTGCCGGTTGTTCGGCGTTCTGACTTTTAAAGGTGGGTCCCGGCGTCCGCGTTTCGGGTCGGCGAAGCGGTCGAGTCGGACGTTACAATCTTTAATATTAATTCTTTGCGCGTGCGAAGAGTACCGGCGCTCTCCCGCTCTCCGGACGCGCGCTGGCGGGCCGTCGGGAGCGGAGAGACCGACGGCCCTTACCCTCGGTTTCGGAGGTAGTGGAACACGTAGGTCTGGGCGTACCCCGCGAACTCGCCGCCGAACGCCGCGCGAATCGCGTCGGAAGTCTCGGCGTACGACCCCTTCTCGCAGTCGGGGTAGTAGTCGGCGATGGCGGTCTGAATCCACGTGTCCAGCGGAACCGCCTCCAGATAGCCCAGCGAGAACAACAACACGCAGTCGGCCACCTTGTCGCCGACGCCGACGAACGTCTGCATCGCTTCGCGGGCGTCCGCGTAGTCGAGACCACGAACGTCCTCGGAGGTGGCCTCGCCGGAGGCGACCAGTTCCGCCGACCGCCGGACGTAGGGAGCGCGGTAGCCCAAGCCTAACTCCCGGAGTTCGTCCTCGGTGGCACGCGCGAGGCGGTCGGGCGTCGGAAACCCGTGGTAGGTCTCGCCGTCGAAACGCACCGTCTCGCCGAACTCGCGGGCGAGGGCGGTCTGCATCCCGTGGATGCGCCCGACCCGCATCTGGGCCGAACAGATGAACGACACGAGACACGGGAAGAAGGGGTCGTCCACGATTCGGAGGCCCCGGTAGGCGTCGCGGGCGTCCGCGAGCAGGGGGTCGTCGGGGATGCGGTCGAAGATGGCGGGCAGGTCGTCGTCGAGTCGGAGTCGGTCCGCCAGAAGCGAGTCGGCGTCGGTCGTCGCCTCCCACTCGACCATCCCGTCTCGCTGTCGCGCCCGGACGACTTCCGGGTCGGCGTCGTCGTTCCAGCCGACGACGGTGTAGTACCACGCCGACCCGCCGGTCGCGTCGGCAGTCTCGTAGGCGCGTCCGTCCTCGCGCCGCCAGAGGAACGTCTGGCCGCTCTCCAACGTCGCCTGCAAGTCGAGACCACCCGAGAGGTCGCCGACAGGTATCGAACCCGAGTCCATCGGGAGACCGAAAGGTTTGGCACGGTGGAAGTCTTTCGCTTTGGGGCCAAAGTTGATACTGTTGGCGCTACAACTTCTATGCGCCTATGAACTGCAGAGTTGTCGTGGAAGCCGCAGTCCCGGTCTACGACGTGGAGACACCGGACGAGGCAGTCCGCATCGCAATCTCCAAGACCGGAGAGTTGCTCAACCCCGACCTCAACTACGTCGAAATCAACATGGGGGGTCGTTCCTGCCCTCACTGCGGGGAGGAACTCGAACCGGCGTTCATCGCGGCCGACGAGAGCCTCGTCGCTCTCGAACTGGAGATGTCGGTGTTCAACGTCGAACGCGAGGAACACGCCTCGCGCATCGCGCGCAAGGAAATCGGCCAGCGCCTCGAAAACATCCCCCTCACCGTCCTCGAAGTCGAAGTCATCGAGGAGGACGACGACGAGTCCGAGGAGACCGACGCCGAGGAAACCGATTCCGAAGAGGCCGAAGTCGAATCTACGGGTCAGAGCGACAGCGACGATGAAGTCCTCCCCGAGTTCGAGGACCTCATCGAGTGACGACCGACTCTGCTAGCCCCTCGCCTTCGCGCGGCGTGACGGGCACGTCTATTCTCCGGTAGCCGATACTCGTAGCTTACTGTTTCTCGGTCGAAACGTTTCGCACCGTCTCGTGGGCGGTTCGGCCGGGAACTATCGAGTTGTTCGCAGAACAGAGACGCCACTAGCGAGTCGTATCGAGATTTCGAGGAACGTCGTTCGCAGTTCAGTCGGCCTTGGCGGCGACTTTCTCGTCCGCCTCGGCTTCGTGCATTTCGGAGGTTATTGCTTTCGCCATAGCGAAGACTGCCGCTTTGTGGTCTGTCTTCGACTTGTGAATAGAAGTTGGTCGTACGCCGAGCGAATCGTACTCGGAAAGGTCGACTTCGGTGCTGTTCTCTTCCTCGAAGTAGTTCCCGACCTCGGCGAGAAGGCCGTGAAGGTGGATGAGTTCCTGCTTCTTCATAAGCAAACGAGGCTAACAGTTGCAGGGTTATAGTATTATCTTGAGTCCCGTTAACACGGAGTACGAATTACTCCGTCATGTAACGCCATAATCGCAACGAAGCGGGAGTAAGACGATGTTGTGAAACGGTTGCAAACTGTTGTGTCCGTTTCACTTCGGGGCGCAACCAACCGCCCGGCACGCTGGCCGACCCCCATAGTTCCCTTCGAGTCTGAAAGGTTTTTATCCGATTGCGGCCCTTGAGCCAACCATGAAGGGCTACGACGACCATCTCGAACGGGCGATGGACGAAACGCCCGAAATCGACGGTGACGGCGACCGCTTCGAGGTTCCCGACGCCGAAGTGCGCCAAGAGGGGAACGCCACCGTCTACGAGAACTTTCAGGACACGCTCGACAGACTCGGCCGCGATGAGGACCACGTTCTGAAGTTCCTACAGGACGAGTTGGGGACCAGCGCACACATAGACGAGAGCGGACGCGCGCGTCTGACCGGCGAGTTCAGCGAGCGCCGAATCGACGACGCTATCGACGACTACACCGAGGCGTTCGTCCTCTGTCCGGAGTGTGGCTTGCCGGACACGAAACTCGAACGAGAACAGAGCGCGCTGTTGTTGCGGTGCGAAGCGTGTGGCGCACGCTCCGCGACCAGCAACTGACTACTGGAACTGTTTTAGCGTCTCTAAGTCCCGTTCAGTCCGCGTGAACTCCGCGGTCCGACGACTGGCGTGACAGTTCGGACAGTGGAACATCTCGTCGTGGGACGGGAGGTCGTCCGGTGACTCTTCCCAATCCTTGCTACATTCCGGACACACCAGCCGTACGTACGTTTCGTTCATACAGATGTGCCATGCGCGTGGCTGATAGAAAAAAGTTGTCGCAAAACCACGCTCGGTAAGAACGAGCGACGACCAAAATAGCTAAGTTGTACCATGCTAAACTCAGATTTAGATATGTCTAAAACACCCTCGAATGCGCATTTCACGGTCTCGGAGGCCGAAAGAGATGGCGAGTAGTATCGAGATATTCGTGGCGTCGGTCCGCGACGGCTACGTCCAAGTCAGTGCGTTCGTCGCGGTCACGGTCCTGTTGTTCGGTCTCGTCCAGTACCGGACCGGCGGCGCGCTGGTCGAACGACTCGGCGAGAACGAGCGCGCACAACCGCTCGTCGGCGCGGCGATGGGACTGACGCCCGGATGCGGCGGGGCCATCGTGATGATGCCCCTCTACGTCCGCGGGACGGTCAGTTTCGGCACCGTCGTCGCCACGCTCATCGCTACTGCGGGCGACTCCGCGTTCGTCATTCTGGCGCTCGCGCCGAAGGCGGCCGTCTACGCCTACGGACTCGCGTTCGGGGTCGCCATCGTCTCGGGGTACGTCATCGACCGCTTCGGGGTCGGCGTCGGCCGCGTGGACGCCGCGGTCCGGAAAATCGACCGGACCGCGACCGACGGCGGCGCGGCCGCGACCCCTTCGAAGGCCGCTACCGGACCCCACGACTACGACGACGGGAGTTGCGCGACTCACGACCACTCGCCCGCGAAGGAGTCGCCGGTGCTGACGCCGGTGTCCCACGCCGCCCACGCCCTCTGGTGGGTCGCCGCCGTCGCCGCCCTCGGACTCGGGATTACGTACCTCCTCGCGGGCGCTCCCGAGGTGCCCCTCGAAGTCGGGACTTCGTTCGCGGGCCTGTTCACCGTGGTCGGTATCACCGGGACCACGCTGTCGTTCTTCCTCTACTTCGTCGGCCGCCGGTACCTCGGCGACGGGCAGGTCGGGCGCGCCCGAGAGTCGTTCTCGGGGACCTACGATACGCTCGTCCACGCCGCGATGGAGACGAGTTTCGTCACGGTGTGGGTTCTGGCGGCCTACCTGCTCTACGAGTACGGCGTCCTCGCGCTCGGGGTGGACGTGGGCGCGCTCGCGGCGGCCGCGGGCCTGCTCGCACCCGTCGCGGGCGCGCTCGTGGGGCTGATTCCGGGGTGCGGCCCGCAAATCGTCCTCGCGGGGGTGTACGCCGAGGGCGCGATTCCCTTCTCGGCGCTGACGGCCAACGCCATCAGTCAGGACGGCGACGCGCTGTTTCCCCTGCTGGCGGTAGACAAGACGGCGGCCGTCGTCGCCTCCATCTACACCACGATTCCGGCCCTGCTCGTCGGCATCGCGCTCCACCTGCTGTTCGGTCCGATGTTCGGGTTCGGGTTGCTTGGATAGCCAGCCACCAAGTCCAAGGACGTTCTCGGGCAATCATCTTCCGGGGGTTTCGAAGATGGCTAATCCGCACAGAGAACAGCGACGGCGCGAAGCGGCGAACGAGGACCGACTCCACGAGAGCGGCGAGACCCGACGCGGCGACCACCCCGCCGACGAACGACACACGAACGAGTACGGCGACGCCGCCGACCGGGACCGAGAACGTCGCGCCCGACAGTTGAGGCACGACGAGACCGGCCACGGACACGCGAATCGGTGGGGGAGCAACCGGACGACCGAAACCGAGACGACTCACTCCGATACTGAGTCCCCGAACGCCGGGAGTCAGCGGGGCAGTCACCGCGAGGACGGAATCTCGGGGCGGATAACCGGCCAGCGAGGTGAGACCACCCGCCACTCCGACCCGAGCGACTCGTCCTTCCGCGAAGGGACCGGCGGCGAGCGAGAACACCGTCACGGCGGCCGAGAAGGGACGAGCGAGCGCGACCGGCGGTACGGCAGTCGCCGCGGTCACGGGAGCGAACGCGACACCGAGCGCCGCCACTCGTCGCGCTGAGACGAGTCCGAACCGCCGACTCTCGACGCTAAAGCAACTTGTTTCGTTCTTTTCCGATTAATATCATATTTTAGAGGGTTCCACGAACGTCTCTCGTCAGTACGGCCCGCCACCGCCGCCGTCCCCGGTGGTCGTTTCCGTCGCCGTCCCGCCTGTCGTCGTCCCGCCCTGTGTCACCTGCCCTCGCATGCTCTCGGGGTGGTACTCGCAGTCGTAGCGCGCGAGTCGGTCGGTCGCTTCGAAGACGACCGACCGACTCGCACCGACGGCCGACGACGAGGAAGTCGAGACGACTTCCTCGTCGTTTCCGTCGAAGACGCGCAGTTCGTGTTCCACGCCGTCGAGGTTGACCCACACGACTTCGTAGACGGTCCCCGGTCGCATCGTGAGCGTCGGGTTCTCCCGTCCCTGAATCTCCGACGGCGCGAGACCGTACCAGTACTCGACCTGTCCGCCGAGAACGACGGTCTCGTCGGATTGTCGGGCCGTGGTCGTCTCCCCAGTCCCTTCGGTGGTCGTTTCGGTCTCCTGTCGGTTCTCGCTCGCGCCCGCGTACCCCGCAATCGACCCGGCGACGCCGAGCGCGGAGGCGCGCAGAACCGTCCGTCTCGTAGGTGCCATGCTAGCGAGTATCACGACAGGGGTAAAATCGGTTTTCCAAACTTCGCGTCAGGTCTCGTCCAAATTCACCGCGTTCGGGCACGGAGAGTTACGTTTCGGGGGTGCTTCCCGCAGGAGCGCCCGCCGGTCGGCGGGGTCGCCGCCAACTGGCAGTCTCCGGCCTACACCGTGAACAGGTGGCCCTCACGGGGCACGTCGAACAGACCAACGCGCGCGCCCGCGTCCAACCAAGCGTGGCCGTACGAGAACGACGCCAGCGCGTTCACCAAGTCGTCTTCCTCCCGGAAGTGACGGCCGTCTTCGAGGTAGGAGGTCGCCATCTCCAGACACTCCGCCGCGGCCTCACCCATCGGGGTGTCCTCGGGCGGCGCGATTTCGGCGGCGGCTACGGCTTCGGCGAGCAGACCTTCGTAGCGGTCGGTCTTCTCTTCGAGGTCGGCGGGCATACTGGTGGTAGGGTCAAACGAGAAGTAAAGACTTCGACCTTGCTACGCGACGCAGTTACTCGTCTTCCGAGTCGTCTTCGGTGCCGGATGTGTTCCCGTTACCGAAGGTCGTCGCTCCGGGTTCACCGAGGTCGTCCGGGGTAATCGTGACGTTTCTAGTACCAGCACTGCTCTCGTCCATGCTTTACGCTTGAGTGTATATGCTCAAAAGCATTCTACCGAGTAGCATCATTATCGCCCCTAGAAAGGCCAGTAGCGAGTACTCTATCCACTGCTCTTTTTCGTCGCTCTTTTCGACACCATTCTCTATCCACTTCGGGTATCCGAGCGTGAGTACCCAGTTTAGATACTCGTCTTCGCGTAACTTGTACTCGGTCAACTTGTCGAAGGCATCTGTACTGACACCTCCGTCTACGGTCTGTCTCGTATAGCTCAGCGTAGCAAAAAATGCGGAACCGATGAAGAGTAACACGGCCCCAACCGACAGTACGTTGACGTACGTTCGGAGATTACGTACGTTTGACGAAACTGCCACGAGAATAGTGAGAACGAGACCGTTGAGACGAACGAGTCGAAACGCCGTGTCTGAGAGGTCGGAGAACGTTTGAAGAGTCTGCTCTAGAACCAGTTGGGCGTCCGAATGCGCTCGTTCCAAAGCGTCGGGGTCGAGGTCACGTTCCTCGGCTACCTGTTTCAATTTTGCTTCCCGATCGTCGGGCGCTTCGTTTCCCTCACCGAGCATTTTAGTCGATAATAACTATATTAGTGGTATACAAAATCCGACGAGTTCCGACGACTCCCGAAACCGGAAAGCCGACGCGACAACACAAGCTAAATACCTCCCCGGTAGCAATATTGTACTATGGCCGAACACCCGCACGTCGAGATTTACTGCAAGGAGAACTGCCCCTACTGCGAGAAGGCCAAGGACCTCTTCGACTCGAAGGGCGTCGAGTACGAGACCTACAACGTCACCGGTGACGAGGAGCTATTCGAAGAGATGGTAGAGCGCGCGAACGGCCGGAAGACCGCCCCGGAGGTGTTTATCGACGACGAACTCATCGGCGGGTACGACGACACGAAGGCGCTGGACGAGTCCGGCGAGTTGGACGAGAAGTTGGGCATCGCCACCGCCGATGGGGGGAGCGCTGGGCCGCAGGGCCAGCGAAACGGAGGCGGTGTAACCGCCGAAGTCGAACACCGCAAACTCATCATCTCGGGGAGCGGCATCGCGGGCCTGACCGCGGCCATCTACGCCGCGCGGTCGAACAACGACCCCCTCGTACTGGAGGGCGACGAACCGGGCGGTCAGTTGACTCTGACGACCGACGTGGAGAACTACCCCGGATTCCCCGAGGGTATCAGCGGTCCGGACCTCATCAACAACATGAAAGAGCAGGCCACGCGCTTCGGCGCGGAGGTCAAAAACGGCGTCATCGCGGACGTTGACGACTCCTCGCGGCCCTACCGCGTCGAACTCTCGAACGGCGACGTGTACACCGCCGACGCGTTCATCGCCGCCTCGGGCGCGAGCGCACGGACCCTCGGCATCCCCGGCGAAGACGACCTGATGGGCTACGGCGTCTCGACGTGCGCGACCTGTGACGGCGCGTTCTTCCGCGACGAGGAGATGCTGGTAGTCGGCGGCGGAGACGCCGCGATGGAGGAGGCCAACTTCCTCACCAAGTTCGCCTCGAAGGTGTATCTGGTCCACCGCCGCGAGGAGTTCCGCGCCGAGGACTACTGGATAGACCGCACCGAACAGAAGGTCGAGGAGGGCGAAATCGAGATTATCGAGAACGCAGAGGTCACCGAGATTCACGGGTCGGTCGAGGAGGGCGTCGATTACGCGCAACTGGTCCGCCACCCCGAGGGCCACCCGACCGACAAACTCGACGACCCTGAAACCGAGGAGTTCGAGATGGACGTGGGTGCTGTCTTCCTCGCCATCGGCCACACCCCCAACACCGAGTACCTCGAAGACACGGCGGTCGAGATGGACGAAGCGGGCTACATCAAGACCGAGGGCGGCAAGGGCGGCGGCCAGACGAAGACCGGCGTGCCGGGCATCTTCGGCGCGGGCGACGTGGTGGACTACCACTACCAGCAGGCCGTGACCGCCGCGGGCATGGGATGTAAGGCGGCGCTCGACGCCGACGACTACCTCGAAACCGCGGAAGTCGAGGCCGAAGAGGGTGCGACCGAGGCGGCGGCGAGCGACGACTGAGGACGCCCGTGCAAGCCATCTCCGTCGTTCTTTCGCAATCAGAAATATTTTCTAAACATAGGTAGCTATATCTCCGCGGTGGCCGACGGCCACCGCGGACGCCTCGGCCGACCGCCAGCGAACGCTCGGCCAATCAGCCGATAGGATGCGCTCGGCCGACCGACCGCCAGCGAACTCCCGAGGCGAGAATCACCCGCCGAACCCTGACAACTGTTAACGTAGGCTCGTCGCGTGCTTAAACCTGCCGGGGATACTTTTTAGATTGCCAGTGACAATCGTTCTCATATGGAAGGCGAAGTGACTGTCCGGGACGTGATGTCTCGGGAGTACGTCGGCGTCAGCGAATCTGATACGGTTCTGGGAGCGGTCAGACTCATGCGCGAAGAGGGAGTGGGGTGTGCTATCGTCCTTCGAGGGAGCGACCCGGTGGGTATCGTCACCGAGTCGGACGTTCTCGCACTGGTCGCCGACGAGGGCGTCCCGGCCGAAACCGAGGTGTCGTCGGTGATGTCCGAACCGGTCGTCTCGGTGAACGCCGACCGCGAGTTGTCCGACGCCGCGGGCACGATGTCCCGCGAGGACATTCGTCGTCTGCTCGTGACGAACGACGGCGAACTCCTTGGCGTCCTCTCGGAACGCGACGTGATTTCGGCGTCGGCGTCGCTGTCCGGCGTCCCCTCGCTCCGGGAGGAACCACTCGGCGGCGAACCGATGGGTAGCGAATCGATGGGCAACGAGCGATTGGCGAGCGAATCCGCCGAGACCATCGCAGACGACGGCGGGGACCGCTACGACTACTCCGACCGGAGCATCTGCGAGACCTGCGGCACCCTGAGCAGGGAACTCACCAACGTCAACGGCCAACTCATCTGCGCCGACTGCCGGGACGTGTAATCGCTCTATTTCTCGGTCTCGAATCCCTCAGCCGTCGCTCTCACCTCGTATCCTCCGGCCGTCGGGGTGTGAAAAAGCGCAAGACACAAATAGGTCGGGCTTGCGAGATACGATATATGGTAGGTTGTGACAGGCAGACACGCGAGGTGGTCGCACGTGCCACCTAGCACTGGGTTGGCAAATGCGATAGTGACCGGCTTAGTTACCGGCAGTATCGTCGCACTCGGCGCTATCGGACTGGCGCTGGTGTACAATATCGCAGAGGTACCGAACTTCGCGCACGGGGAACTCCTCATGCTCGGGGCGTACATGGCGCTATTCGTCAACAAACCCGACACCGTTCCGGTGTTCGAGGAACTCGTGACGGCCTCCCGGACGCTCGACGCGGTGGGGATGGCCGTCCTATTCGCACTCGCCACTGGGTCCGTACTAGCCGCGGTGTACCTGCTCGGCGGCATGCGGGCGCTGAAGGGGTCGTGGTGGCCGGGCGACCCGAGTCCGGCGGTGGCGCTCGGGGTCCACTCCCTCGCCGCCGGTGTCCTCGGTGCCGTCGTCGTGGTCGGGTTCCCCTCGATATGGGCCGGACTGCTCCTGTCGGCGCTGATGCTCGCGTGGATTGCACCGTTCCTCGAAAAAGTCGTCTTCCAGAAGTTCCGCGCGAAAGACGCGTCGCTGGCGACGATGCTCATCGTCACGCTGGGTCTCTCGTTCGTCCTCCGGTTCGGGACCCAAGCGTTCTACGGCGGACAGGTCCGGACCTACGTCGTGCCGCAGGTCGGTAGCGTCTTCGGCTACGACGTGGGACTGTCGGCCGCGAAGTTCTTCGACTTCTACGTCACCGGGAGCGGTCTCACGATGCACGTCATCGACACGGGACCGAACCCCGACCAAGCGATGTTCACCGCGGCCTACTCGTGGCTGGCGCTCCTCGGACTGGTCGTCCTGACCCTCGGGGCGGCGCTCGCGGCCTATCGCTGGCGAAGCGGCGGCGCGGAGGGCTACGGCACCAGCTACACCGTCGGCCCGAAACTCAGCGCGGCCGTCGCGGGTATCGTGACGTTCGTCGCGTTGCTGTTCCTGCTGGCTGGCGGCGGGTCGATTCCGCAGTCGTCGTCGTTCTCGACGCGGGTCCGCCTCTCGGTGATGCGCGCATCGGTCATCTTCATCGCCGTCGGGATGATGGCGTCGTTGCACTTCCTGCTACAGGAGACCAAACTCGGCAAGGCGATGCGGGCGTCCAGCGACAACATCGACCTCGCCAAGATTACCGGCATCAACACCGACCGCGTGATGATGGCGACGTGGATTATCGCCGGGGCGTTCGCCGCGGTCGGCGGCGTGATGCTCGGCGTCCTGTTCAGTCAACTGACGGTCAACATGGGGTTCTTCCTCCTGCTCCCGATGTTCGCGGGCGTCATCCTCGGCGGACTTCAGTCGGTGTACGGCGCGATTCTCGGGAGCTACATCGTGGGTCTCTCGATGGACGTTGGCATCTACGCGATTCCCAACGTCGGTTCGACCTACCGCATCCCCATCGCGTTCGCCATCCTGTTCGTCGTCCTGCTGGTCAAACCGGAAGGCATCACGGGAGGGAGCTAACATGGCACTATCATCCAGCCTCGTATCGCTCGGCATCATCGTGGGTATCTACGCGATACTCGCGCTCGGACTGAACATCAAGTTCGGCTACACCGGCCTGCTCGACATCGGTCACGTGGCGTTCTATCTGGTCGGTGCGTACGTCACTGCGTTGCTGGTCTTACCACCCGCCAGCGAACAGCAGTTCGCCACGTACATCCTCGGGTGGAACTGGCCGTGGCTCCCGGCAATCGCCGTCGGGACGCTTGTGGCCGGGTTGCTCGGCATGTTGGTCGCGCTCCCGGCGATACGTCTCCGAGAGGACTACCTCGCAATCGCGGTGTTGGGAATCTCGGTCATCCTCAAGCGCGTCGTCCAGTCGGAAGGCTGGCTGGCGAACGGGCCGGGGTCGCTCCGCGGGTTCAGCCAACCGTTCCGCGAACACTTCCCGCTCCCCGGTGACACACTCGCGGCCGCGGCGCTCCTCGGGTTCGTCGTCCTCGTCCTCTGGACGGTGGCGACCTACCTGCTCGCGCAGGTGGGCACCGAGCGCGGAGGCGAGATGGCCACGGACGGCGGAAAAGCGAACCGGACCGACGGCGGCGTCACCGCGGGCCGAACTATCTCGGATACGCCCGGCATCGGCGGGTGGGTCGTAGACGGCCTACTCGCGCTGACGACGCTCGGCGTCGGCTACGTCGCGGCTCGACGCTCGCGCATGGAGACCAGCGAGTCCGAACAGCGCCTCTTGCTCGGTGCGGGTGCGCTGTTCGGTCTGGCCGCCGGTGCCGTCGCGTGGCAGGCGTTCGAGTGGTGGACCGTCTTCGGCGTGAGTCTGAATTGGTTGTTCGGCGTCGTCGTCTTCGCGGGCGTCACCGCGGGATTCTACGGCGCGAACCGTCGGTACGCGCCGATGGCCGGGGCAGTCGTCGCGGCCGCCGCCTTCGGAGCCGCGTTCGTCGCGGGCGACTCGCCGATGGTCGCGTTCGTCTTCCTCGCGGCGATGTCGCTGTTCGTGTGGGTGTTCGGTGCCGTCGCGGTCGCCCGCCGGTACAGCGACCTCTCGGGGCGCGACTTCGCCATCGCGCTCGGTCTCGCAATCGTGTTCGTCGCGTGTTTCGCCCCGCTCATCGTCCTCGGCGGCGGGTCGGGCGACGCGATGAGCAGTATCGGCCTGTTCGTCACGATGGGTCTGCTCGCGGCGTTCCTCTACGGCGTCTACTACCTCGGGTCGAACTGGGGACGGTTCGGGTCGGGCGTGGAGTTCGTCCGCATCGTCGGCGTCGGCGCGATTTGGCTGTTCGTCATCCGGTACTTCGTGATGGCGAACATCGTCCCGTTCCAGCGCGCCGGGGTCGGTGCGGCGGTGAACAACACCGTCCAGAACCTGCTGTGGCTGATGAAGTTCCAAGCCGGGACCGCAGAGTTCGACTACTCGCGGTTCCTGCTGGTGTTGACCCTCGCCTCGCTCGGCATGCTCTACTACCTCTCGGAGATTACGGTCGAGTCGCCGTTCGGCCGGGTGCTGAAGGCCATCCGAGAGGACGAGGACGTGGCGACTTCCCTCGGGAAGAACACGTTCGCCTACAAGGTCCAGAGCATGATGCTCGGGTCGGCGCTGGCCGGATTCGCCGGTGGCCTGACCGCCATCTACTTCCAGAGTCTGGTCCACACGATGTTCGCGCCGCGGGTGACGTTCATCGCGTTCCTCGCGCTCATCATCGGCGGTACCGCCAACAACAAGGGGATGATTCTGGGCGCGACCATCTACTGGGCGTTCCAGAAGGCGACTGCCGACATCGCGGCATTCTTCCCAACGGCGGCCCGGTCGTCGGTGCAGGCGCTCCGCCTCGCGTTCATCGGCGCGCTCCTTATCGTCATCCTCTACTACCGCCCCGAAGGGCTGTGGGGCGAGAAACGAACGGTCGCGGAGGTGGCAGAAGAATGAGCGAGACAGTCGAATCCGAACACGAGACTCACGGAACCGGCGAAGCGATACTCGAAGTAGACGGCCTGCGAAAGACGTTCGGCGGCATCACGGCCGTCGATGGCGCGACGTTCGAGGTCGAAGAGGGTACCGTCACGGGTCTCATCGGCCCGAACGGTGCCGGGAAGACCACGACGTTCAACCTCATCAGCGGGTTCTACGAACCCGACGGCGGAGAAGTCCGGTATCGCGGCACCGACTTGCAGGACATCATGCGCCCGAGCGACACCGAGCAGGGCATCTGGATGAGCGCGTCGGGGATGACCTTCGGCGGCGTCGGTCTCGCGGCGGCGGCGTCGGCGGGGGTATCGACGCTCGCGACCGGTGGCGCGGCGCTCGTCGGCGCGGGTATCGGCGCTGGCGTCTATCAGGCCGAGGAGAAGGTCAAGAACGACTACCTCGACGTGAAGAACAAGCGGCCGTTCCGGGTCTCCCAAGAAGGTCTCTCCCGGACGTTCCAACTCACCCGCGAGTTGCAGGGACTGACAGTGCTGGAGAACCTGATGCTCGCGCCCCAAGACCAGCGCGGCGAGAGTCTCACCAACGCGTGGCTTCGCCGTAGCGCGGTCGCCGACGAGGAGCAGGGGGTCCGCGAGCGCGCGCTGGAGATGCTCGAATTCCTCGAAATCGACCACCTCACCAACGAGTACGCGGGCAATCTCTCGGGCGGTCAGCGCAAACTGCTGGAGTTGGGTCGCGTGCTGATGACCGACCCGGACCTCATCCTGCTGGACGAACCCGTCGCCGGGGTCAACCCCGCACTGACCGAAAAGCTGTTGGAGCGAATCGAGAGTCTGCGAGAGCAGGGCTACACGTTCTGCATCGTCGAACACGACATGGAGGTCATCATGAACCTCTCGGACACCATCATCGTCATGGACCAAGGAAAGAAACTCATGCAAGGCACGCCCGAAGAGGTACAGAACGACCAGCGAGTTGTGGACGCCTACTTGGGGGGATAATCGTGGCGCTACTCGAAGCCCGCGACATCGTGTCGGGGTACGGCGACGCCCAAATCCTCCACGGCGTCTCGATGGACGTGGCGGACGACGAAATCGTCTGCATCATCGGGCCGAACGGTGCCGGGAAATCGACGTTCATGAAGGCCGTGTTCGGTCTCATCGACTGCTGGGACGGGTCGGTGAACTTCGACGGCGCGGACATCACCGACCTCCGCCCGGACGAAATCACCCGCGAGGGGATGTGTTACGTCCCGCAGGTCGAGAACGTCTTCCCGAACCTCACCGTCCGGGAGAATCTGGAGATGGGCGCGTACATCCTCGACTCGATGCCCGAGGACGCCCTACAGGAGGTGTTCGACCGCTTCCCGATTCTGGAAGAGCGCCAGAACCAGAAGGCCGGAACGATGTCCGGCGGCCAACAGCAGATGCTCGCCATGGGCCGGGGCCTGATGGTGGACCCGGACCTGATGCTGGTGGACGAACCGAGCGCGGGTCTCGCGCCGGACCTCGTGGACGAGGTGTTCGAGAAGATAATCGAAATCAACGAGTCGGGCACGGCCATCCTGATGGTCGAGCAGAACGCGCGCAAGGCCCTGCGGAACTCCGACCGGGGCTACGTGCTGGAGATGGGCGAGAACCGCTTCGAGGACACCGGTGACGCCCTGCTCGACAACGACGAGGTGACGGAACTCTACCTCGGCGGTGGCGGCGGCGAAACCGGCGAAACCGGTGAGACCGCGACGGACGACTAGAGACCACTTTTTTCTCGTCGGGCGTCCTCACGCCCTCGCTTCGCTCGGTCGTTGCGGACACCACTCCCCGAAAAATCTGGACCAAAAAGGCCGCTCGCTCGTCGCGTCGCTCCTCGCTCGCGGTCGGTCGCGGACCGTGGAGTTGGCTCAGCCCTCTCGGGGTAGTCGGACTGGCGGTTCCGCGGCGCGCGGGTAGTGCCCGCGCGCCGCCCGCGCCCGGAACCGCGCGAGGCGTCCGCGCCGAGTTCGTCCCGTCCTCGTACTTGAACCCTCGCGTCGGTCCTCCCGCGACGCGCCCGGTCGGACGTTCGCGCCCGGAGAAATGCTTAGCTTTGTTTGAGAAATCGAAAAGTTGCTCAAGAAAACAAAGATAGTTCTCCCGGCCGTCTTCCCGTGGTCGCCTGCGACCCTCAAAAAGGTGGTTCGGATTCGCCGCCGCTCGCTTACAGTTTACCGCGGAAGAAACTCCGCGGAATCGTCTCCAGCGTCTCGGTCGAACCGTCGTCGGCCACCTGCAGGATGGCGAACTGGTTCAGCGGTTCCAGCGACTCGTTGAGGTTGACCGGACTCGACGCGCCCTGATAGTTGATGTCCTCGCCGTTCGACAGCAGGTCCTTGGCCTTCTGGAACTCCCCGACCGTGACGGTGGCGGCCTGCTGACCGCCGCCGCCATCGACGCCGTCCGCGGCGGTCGTCGCGGTCTGTTGGCTCGCGCCCTCCTCGGGCCGCGAGACCGACCGGATGTTCTGGGCGATTGCCGTCCCGGTGGCCTCGCCCGCGGCCTGTATAGCGAGTGCTTGCAGGAAGAGTCCGTCGTAGGCGTGGGGCGCGAACAGCGTCCCGGCTTGGTCGCCCATCTTCTCCTCGAACGCGGTCCGGCCCGGCGTCTGCTCGGGGTTCGGCGAGGCGAGGTACATCCCCGACGTGATGTTGCTCAGACTGCTCAGGAAGTCCGAAGAGTTCAGTCCCTCGCTGAGGACCCACTCGCCGCCGTAGCCGCCGTTGTTCCACTGGTTGAGGATGGTCCGACCGTTGCCGGGGTAGCCGATGAATCCGATGGCGTCGGGATTGTTCTGGAACAGCGAGTCGAGCGTCGAGGTGTAGTCGCTGGCCCGTTGGCTGTAGCCCACCATCCCGACCGTCTCGCCTTGGAACTGCGCGCGGGCTTTCTCGGCCAAGCCCTGTCCGTAGGGGTTGTCCACGAAGAGGAACGCCGCCCTGTCCGCGCCGATGTACTGGTCGTCGTTCAGGATGCGGCCCATCACGATGCCCTGTTGGGCGTCGTTGGGCGCGGTCCGGCCGAAGTACTTGATGCTCTGGTCTTCGTTGTAGCCGATTTCGGCCAGCGCGGGCGACGTGCTGGCGTTGCTCATCTGCATCACTCGGTCGGCGGCGACGTTCTGGGCGAGCGGTACCGAGACGCCGCTCGACGCCGCCCCGACGAACCCGATGATGTTCTGCTCGTTGACCAGCGAGTTGTACTGCTGGATGGCCCGAGACGGTTGGGTCTGGCTGTCGGTGTTGGACATGTTGATTTGCCGACCCAGCGGCCCGCCCGCGTCGTTCACGTCTTGGACGGCGACGTTGACCGCTCTCTGCATCCCGCTCCCGTACGCGCTCAGGTTCCCCGTGATTGGCAGAATCGACCCCATCGAGATGGGTCCGCCCTGCGCCGCCCCCGCGGACGCCGACAGTCCGGTCAACCCGGCCACCCCCGCGGCCGTCGCGCCCTTCAGATACGTCCGTCGCGTCGTTCGATATTTCTCTGACATCTCCGTCGTATCACACAACGCGACAGTAATAAACAATTGTGTATGATTCCCGTGAGGCGACAGGATAGTTCAACGAAATTCGAGAGGCGACCCGGAAGAAAGCCGCGTTTGCGCGTGGTTCGAGCGACGTGAGAGTGCCGACGGGAGCGTCACCCTCGTTGTCGGTAGCTTACAGTTTCCCCTCGAAGTACGTCCGCGGAATGGTCTCTAGTTCTTTCCGCTTGGCACTTTGGACCTGCATGATGGCGAACCGGTTGAGCGGTTCGAGCGACTCGTTCATGTCCACCGGACTCGACGCGCCCTGATAGTTGATGCTCTCGCCGTCGTCGAGCAAGTCCTTGGCCTTCTGGAACTCGCCCGCGTACACCTTCGTTCCGTCGCGGGACACCGACTGGAAGTTCTTGGCGATGGCCTCGCCGGTCGCTTCCCCGGCCTTGTGGATTGCGAGCGCCTGCAAGAAGAGTCCGTCGTAGGCGTGCGGTGCGAACAGCGTCCCCGATTGGTCGCCCATCTCGCCGTCGAACGTATCGGCGCTCTTGGTGGACTCGGGACTGGGGGACGCGAGGTACATCCCGTCGGTGATTTCCTTGAGATTCTCGAAGAAGCCTTTGTCGTTCAGACCTTCGCTGAGAACCCACTCGCCGCCGTAACCGCCGTTGTCCCACTGCTTGAGGATTGTCTTCCCGTTACCGGGATAGCCGACGAATCCCACGGCGTCGGGGTCGTTCTCGAAGAGTTTGTCGAGCGTCGAAGTGTAGTCCGAGGACTTCTTGTCGTAGGGCACCATCGCCACCGTCTCGCCGTCGAAGGCGGCTTTCGCCTTCTTCGCCAGTCCTTCGCCGTAGGCGTTGGCGACGTGGAGGAACGCGGCCTTGTCCGCGCCGATGTAGTCGTCCTCGTTCATGATGCGGCCCATCACGATACCCTGTTGGCCGTCGTTGGGCGCGGTCCGCCCGAAGTACTTCGTGTCGCCCTCGTAGCCGATTTCGGCGAGCGCCGGAGTGGTGCTGGCGTTGCTCACCTGCATCACGCCGTCGGACGCGACGTTCTTAGCGAGCGGGACCGACACCCCACTGGACGCCGCCCCGACGAACCCGACGATGCCTTGCTCGTTGACCAGCGACTTGTACTTCTGGGAGGCCTTGCTCGGTTTGGTCTCGCTGTCCTTGTTGTGTACTTTCACCGTGCGCCCGAGGGGACCACCCGCGTCGTTGATGTGCTTTTTAGCGAGGTTGACCGCTTCCTGCATTCCGTTACCGTAGGCGCTCAGTGCCCCCGTAATCGGCAAAATCGAACCCATCTGGATGGGGTCGTCGCTCCCGCCGCTACCACCGGAGATGCTACCGATACATCCGGAGAGACCGGTGAGACCGGCGGCACCGAGTGCCGCCGTCGTCTGTAGATACGCACGCCGCGACTTTTCCGTGCCTGTCATAGTCTATCAGAAGGTCTCACACCGGGTATAAAAAAGTTTGCAAAACGTGAACCCGTCACAGAGGCGCTGAAAGTTCACTCGGAAGCGAATTTGTATTTGTCGCCTGCCCCGACACATATTTCACTCGGGCTGTCGGAGTCACGTACATGCCGATAGAGACCCTGGACGACCTCGCCGTCCAAGGGACCACGCTCGGAGTGCGTATCGACATCAATAGCCCGCTGACCGACGACGGGGAACTCGCCGACGACGCCCGCTTGCGCGCCCACGTCGACACCCTCTCGGAACTGCTCGGACGCGGCGGACGGGTCGCCGTCCTCGCCCACCAAGGTCGTCCCGGCGGCGACCAGTTCAGAAACCTTCGCCCGCACGCGAACCGCCTCGACGAACTGCTCGACGCCCCCGTCGAGTACTCCGACGCCACCTTCTCCGCCGACGCCCGCCGGTCCGTCGAGAACTTGGGCGACGGGGAGGCCGTCGTGCTGGAGAACACCCGCTTCTACAGCGAGGAGTACATGGAGTTCCCGGCCGAACGCGCCGGTGAGACCGAACTCGTGGACAAACTCGTCCCCGCGCTAGACGCCTACGTCAACGACGCCTTCGCCGCGGCCCACCGGTCTCAGCCCTCCATCGTCGGCTTTCCGTCCCGGATTCCGGGCTACGCGGGCCGCGTGATGGAACGGGAACTCGACGTTCTTGGCGACATCGAGGGGACGCCCGAACCCCGGACCTACGTCATCGGCGGCGCGAAAGTTCCCGACTCGATGGCGGTGGTCGAGAGCGTCCTCGAACGCGAACTCGCCGACGAGGTGCTGACGACCGGCGTCGTCGGTAACGTGTTCCTGTTGGCCGACGAGACCGACCTCGGCGACGCCAGCGCCGATTTCGTCTACGAACAGGGCTACTGGGACGAAATCGACCGGGCGGCCGACCTCCTCGCCGAGTACGGCGACCGCATCCGACTCCCGGTGGACGTAGCGGTCGAACGCGACGGCGAACGCCACGAAGTCGCGGTAGACGACCTTCCCCCGCGGGAGGGCGAGGCCGCGATGGACGTAGGCACGGAGACGGTAGACGCCTACGCCGAAGTCGTCCGCGACTCGGGCACGGTCGTTCTCAACGGTCCGGCGGGCGTCTTCGAGGACGAGACGTTCGCTCGCGGTACCCGCCAACTCTTCTCGACTGCCACGGACGCCGAGTACAGTATCGTCGGCGGCGGCGACACGGCGGCGGCCATCCGAAAGTTCGACATCGAGGGATTCGACCACGTGAGTACGGGCGGCGGCGCGGCGCTCAACATGCTCACCGGCGAGGACCTGCCCGCGGTGGAGGCGCTCAGGGACTGAATGGTCTCCGTCGAACTCGGAAGTATCGAGGACGCGGACGCGGCGGCCGACCGGTGGGTCGAACTCGCCGCCGACCAGCGCGGGTTCGGGTCGCACCTGCTGGCCGACGAGAACCGGGCGACGATTCGGGAGGCAATCGCCCGGAGCGCCGTCTCCGACGAACTGCTGGTGGCGCGCGACGACGCGGGCGAACTCGTCGGGTTCGTCACCTTCGGCGTCGAGTCGAGCAACTACGAACAGGACGCGACTCGCGGGTTCGTCCAGAACATCTACGTCGTCCCGGACCGCCGCGACGAGGGCGTCGGGTCGGAACTGCTCGGGGCCGCCGAGACGAAACTGGTCGACGACGGGGCCGACACCCTCGCGCTGGAGATGATGGCCGACAACCGCGACGCCCGGCGGTTCTACCGACGCCACGGCTACGCTCCCCACCGAGTAGAGCTGGAAAAATCGGTCGAAAGCGATACGCTCACAAAGGAGTAGCGAGAACGGAACGGTACGCGCCAGGGGAGCTTGGGCGGTTCAAGCACCCGACTTGTAATCGGGAGTTCGTGGGTTCAAATCCCACCCCTGGCTTCCTGTCGCTGGCAACGTCGCCAGCGACGGAACCGGTTCGGTCGGATTTGGACCCTGCCAGTCACGGCCCGCGGAGCGTAGCGAGCAGGAATGTCTGGCTTCGGGTCAAATCCTACCCCTGAGTTCGTTTCCGTCTCGAATCGCCGTCCGCACCTCCGGCGTGCCGGAGGTGCGGACGGCCGCCGTTCTCGACGGCTTCTACGCGTAGAACGCCGTCAGGTGGTCGCCGAGACTGGCGGCCGTCTCCGGCGCGTCTTCGTCTCGGTTCGCGTCTTCTAGCCAGTCGCGGACTGTACTCAACTTCGGCGACGGAACGACCGTTCCGTCGTCGTACTTCACGACGCCAGCGTCGGCCAAGCGCGGCAAGTGGTTGTGATGAAGTGCGATGCGCAACTGCCGCCGGGTCGTCCGGTCGGAGTCGCCGGTTTCGAGGCGGGCGAGGAGTTCGGTCGTCAGTTGCCGTCGGGAGACTGGGCCAGTCTCGTCGAGGGCGGCGACGACGAGGCGTCGATGTTCGTTACTCAACAGGTCGAACGCGGTTTCGAAATCCATGACTGAGGAGACGACACGCATCTTACGTGTCGGCAGTTAGTCCATTCGCTTCGATGGTAATCAATCCTGTTGCCGTTGCATCCGTTCGAGTTCGTATCGCGCCGCTCGCCGAAAATTCCTATCCCGACTTGAACTGAAACGGTCCGGGAGTCTGACGGCGTTTTAAATATCGCACCCCTGTTCTGACGAGTGGGCGGTAATCGACCGCCGCGACGTGCTTCGACTCGCGTGCCAGAGTCTACGTCGAAACTCCGCCGCGAACCCACCGAACGACTCCCGTTCGAATCTGCTTTGTCTGTGACGATGGGTTTCCGCCGGGCGCACACTACTCGCTCGGCGGCCCGCCGACGCTCGGTGTCCGGCCGTCAGTCCGCCGGACAAAGGGGAAGACGACGCTCTCAGGCCGTCTCGTTTTCGTACGACAGTGCCGCAATCCGGCCGTCGCCGTAGGTCGCCAGTATCTCGGCCGCCGGGTCGTCGTCCACGTCGGCCAGCGTCGGATTCGTCCAGAGCGGCGTCTCGCGCGAGTACGTCGCCAGTATCTCGCCGGAGGCCGGACTGACGACCGCGATTCGACCGTCGTTCGACGCCGCGACGAGTTCGGCGTCCCCGTCGCCGTCCACGTCGCCCAGAACCGGCGGCGGCGTCATCTGGGCGTTGACCGTGGTGAGACTCGTCGTCCACTCCACGTCGCCCGACTCGGCGTCGATGGCCCGGAGGTTCCCGTCCCGCGCGGTGGCGTACACCTCGGCGGTGCCGTCGTCGTCGCCGTCGCCGACCGCATCGACTGCGGCGTACGCGCTGAACGACTTCCGCCAGAGGCGGTCGCCGTCCTCGCCGTCGAACAGCGAGACGTTCCCGCCGGAGGTGGCGGTCACGAGTTCGGCCGGTCGGTCGTCGTCGACCTGCCCGGTGGTGAACCACGTCACGGAGTCGCCCGCGCCGACCGACCGGTTCCACGCCACGCTTCCGTCGTTGTCGAGTAAGGTGAGTCGCCCGTTACCGAGAGCGACGGCGAGTTCGGGCGACCCGTCGCCGTCGAAGTCCTCGACGTGGGGTTGGCCCCACACGTAGTCGGCCGGAAGTTTTCGGGTCCAGACGGTCTCGGCGTCCGCCGATTCCTCGCCGCCGGGTCGGACGACGAAGACGGTCCCGTGAACGTCCACCACGACGACTTCCGGCCGGGAGTCGCCCGTGAAGTTCGCTACGACCGGCCGGGTGTAGCCGTAGGCCGAGAGGTTGCGCTCGAAGGCCACCTCGCTCGTCGCCGCGTCGAACGCGACGACGGTCTTCTCGGTCGAGGTGGCGAGAACTTCGCGCACGCCGTCCCCGTCCACGTCGGCCAGCGTCGGGTCCGCGACGGAGTGGATGGTGCAGTTTTCGGGGGGCACCTCGTAGGTCCAGCGGACGCCGCCGTCGGTCCCGTTCAGCGTGACCAGTCCGCACCCGGCGGACGCGCCCGATTCGGCGCTCCCGTGGTCGTGGCCGTGGCCGTGGTCGTGGCTGTGACCGTCGTCGTGGGCCTCGCCGCTGATGGGCGCGAACACGAGCGACCGGTCGCCGACGGTGCCCCCGACCGCGACGTGGTGGTTTCCGGTGACGTTGCGCTCCGTGTCGCTGACCCAGTTGGCCGTGAGCGTCGCCCCCTCCTCGGCGTCGGTTCCGCCGTTCTGCGTGGTGACGACGCCGACTCCCACGAGAACGACCGACGCGAGGACGGCGACGGCGACGAGGACTCCCTTCGAGTTCGCTGTAGACATGACGAGAAATCACCCGATTCAGGTACTTCCTCGACAGTCGGGGCGCGACTGGAATAAGCGCCTCCATTCGGCGACGGCCGACGTTCCGGAACGTGACGGCTGGCCGACCATCCGACAGGACGCGCTCGGCGGAACAGTCCACGGGGGCACGCCCGGCGGAACAGTCTACGGGGCGCGCCTA
Organism: Halorussus caseinilyticus; assembly: GCF_029338395.1. NCBI lineage: Archaea > Methanobacteriati > Methanobacteriota > Halobacteria > Halobacteriales > Haladaptataceae > Halorussus > Halorussus caseinilyticus. The sequence goes on along the minus strand of NZ_CP119809.1, from coordinate 1,786,717 downwards.
CCCGACCAACCCGCTGGCGAACCCTCGGCGAACCGACTACCGTAGAGACGAAGGGACCCCCGCTCGCGGGACCGCGTGCGGGCGGTCCCTTTCTGGACGTTCGTCGCCTCTCCGGTTCCTGCGGTCGCGGCCACGATTCGGAGGGGCTAGACTTCCGAGAGCGGGACGACCGACACCTCCGACAGAGACACGAAATAAATCGTTAAGAAATCTTATTCGAAGCTCTAAGAACGAACTACAATTACAAAAGCAATCTTTGAATTGCCGATGCGCGGACGCCACGCTCCGTCACTCGAACTTCCCGATGTTCGAGAAGTCGTCGTCCTCGCAGGTCGAACACTCCTTCGGTTTCGAGATGAAGACGGCCCCGCATCCTTCGCACTCGTAGAGGTCGGGACCGTCGTCTCGCGTGGCGTCGTCCTCGTCAGCGTCGGAAGCCGACGACCGCATCAGACCCTTGACCCGGTCGGCGACTGCGGAGAGCAGTTGCTTCAACGTGGGTGGATGCATACCGGGGATACAAAATCTTTGTCACCGTTCAGGCGCTCTGATACGTCTGAATTCCCGACTATTCGGGACGGACGCGGTTCGGACTATCGGTGAACGACGACGGTCCCCGGTCGCCGGTCGGCCCACGGGGACCGACTACTCCTCGGGACGCGGGAGCGCCACGAAAGACAACTGGACGATGCTGAACGGGTCGTACACCGACTGGTGACACTGGCAGTAGATTTCGTTCTCCGCGCCGAACTTGCTACTGTCCGGGAGCGTCTTGAACCCCGGCACGCAACAGAAGTGGGTGCATTTGTTCAAGTTAGCGAGGAACCCCTCCTCGGTGCTGGCCGAGAGCCACTGGTCGCCTTTGTCCGCCATCCGCTGAATCCGGGGACTCCGGAGTATCTGGACCGGCATCGTCCCGCTGGCGGGCACGTCCTGCGAGCGCCACGTCGCCAGCGCGGGTTTGCCCAGACCGTCCTCTCCGATGCCGTTGCCCCACGTCTCGTAGTCGCTGAAGTCCTCGACGTTTACCCTGTCGCCGGGTTCGACTTCCTCCTGTTGCCACTCGTACGGTGCCGACCCCGAGTACCGGAAGAAGTTGTCTTGGTCGGCGTCGGGTTCGACGCCGGGGTACGTCTGGACGCCGCAGTACTGGAACCACTCGCTGGAGTAGGTGATGCCGCCCAACTGCGTCTCGGCGACAATTATCTCGCGGCCCTGTTCGGTCACGGTCTGGGGTTCGGGCCAGACGCCCTTGAGGAACCCCTCGTCGTCTATCTCTATCGGAATCTGGGGCATCGCCCGCGGCGCAGGCCCGGCGACGTTCTCGACGCCGAAGTACTGGATGATACCGCCACCTGCCCCGGTCGGCGCGGTGGCGGAGTTGATGCTCGCCGCCGCCGCGGTGCCGACTCCCGTGAGCGCGGCGCTCCCGACGACGCCCTTCACGAACCGCCGTCGCCCCGATTCCTCGGGATACTTGTCGTCGGCTTCAGCCATACTGCCCCCCTCGAATCCTAATCGTGTTACTACTAAGCATACACTCCCCCGTCGTAACACTCCGGCGTCGAGCGACAAAAGGGTTGCCGGGTTTCGCCGGTTTCGGGTTCGCCGCGGGTCGTTCAGCAGTCAGATTCCGAGAGAGTGGCCACCGTCTTTTTGGTGTTGCCGTGAGTCCCAACGGGTATGCCCCTTTCAGAAGACGAGCGTGAGCGTATCGAGCAGTTCGTAGCGACACCGCGCTACCAGCGCACGCCCGACCAGCTCTGTCCCGAAGAGGAAAAGGAGTAGCTACTCGGCCACTGCGAACTGTTCGTCTCGTTTCTCCACGAGTCCGCGCTCGCGGAGCGTCCGAAGGATACTGTACAGCGTGATTTTCTCGACATCGAGGTCCGCCTGTAACTCGTCTATCGACGCCGCCGCGGGTCGAAGGTACAAGTAAATTAGTTTCGCGCGCGGCGACTCCAGTTCCGTCGGCAGTTCTCTGGCGGGTGTCGTCGGTCGTTGAACGCTCATTTCGGTATTGGATGCCAGAACTTCGACGATAATAAATCCCGTCTACAACGATTGTCGAAACCCGGCGGGTCGTGACCGCGCCGGAGCCGCCGGTCCCGTGCGCGACCCGTAGCTTTCGCGAAAACAGGCGGTGGGTTTATGTGAAATCGAACGGTAGCGTATCCCAATGAGTCCGATGCCGGACGGCGGCCGAGACACCGACGAACGCGTCCCTCTGCGGCCTGACGAGGCCAAAGGTAGCGACGACGGGTCGGCGCTGTCACCGGACGAACTCGACATCGAAGAAGAAGAGCAAGTCGTCTCGCTGGACGACGACCGGTACGTCATCGGCACCGACGACCGGCCGAGTGTCCCCGACGACGCTGGCGGTGGCGGTTCGACTGGCGAGTCGTCCGCGGCGGTCCCCGCCGCGGACGACGACCCGACCGACGACGCGCCTCCGGCGGGCGAGGTGGACTCGGGCGCGGTCAAGCAGTGGCTCGAAGACGACTTGCAGGGGGTAAGCGCCCAGTACGGCTTCCACGTCAGCGCGAAGGCCGAGGACGCCGTTAGCCACCAGCAGATGTTCTCCGACGACGTGGGTACCGTCTTCGACAGTCTCCTGCGGTGGTACGCCCAGCAGTTGACCACCGAGACGGCCGTCGAAGACGTGTTGGGCATCCTCCTCACCGAGTCGAACGTCCGTGTGCGCTACTCGCCGTCGTGCTTGCAGGCCATCCTCGAGGCCTACGACCTCGGTCCCGACGACACCATCGCCGACCTCTTCGAGAAGGTCCAAGACGACCGCGGGATGGTCTTCCCGCCGGAAAACGTCTGACTCGGACCGAATAGAAATGACATTATAAATTACTATTCGGACGCCGAGTAGGAATTGTTTTGCCGTCGGCATCGAAAACGACGAACTACCCATGACTGCCGAACACTCCGACCAATCACTCCTATCGCACGTCCTCCTGCCCGTGGCGGACGAAGAGGACGCCGAATCGTCGTCGCTCGCGCTCGAACCGTACGCTCCCGAGCGCGTGACTACCCTCCACGTCGTTGAGAAGGGCGAAGGCGTCCCGGACAAGACGCCGGTCGAGCAGTCCGAGGACATCGCACAAGCGGCCTTCGAGACCGTCCGTCAGGTGTTCCCCGACGCCGAGGACCGCACCGCGTACCGCCGGGACGTGGTTGAGGCCATCCTCGAGGTGGCCGAGGACGTAGACGCGAGCGCCATCGCGTTCCGCCCGCGCGAGGGAGGCCGACTCGCCCGATTCCTCTCCGGCGGTCGCACGACCCAAATCGTCACCGAGGCCGACCGGCCGGTGGTCGTACTCCCGCGGGAGGGTGAGGGCGGATGAGTTCGGACGACGAGGAACTCGCCAAGGACCTCGGTCTCCTCGCGGCGCTGACCATCGGCGTCGGGACGATGATTGGCGCGGGCATCTTCGTCCTGCCGGGGCAGGCGGCCGCGGCCGCGGGTCCGGCAGTTGCGCTCTCGTTCGTGGTCGGCGGCGTCATCTCACTTTTCACCGCGCTGTCGGCGTCCGAACTCGGCACCGCGATGCCGAAAGCCGGTGGGAGCTACTACTACGTCAACCACGCGCTCGGGCCGCTGTTCGGGTGTATCGCCGGATGGGGTAACTGGATGGGGTTGGCGTTCGCCAGCGCGTTCTACACCCTCGGATTCGGCGAGTACCTCGCTACGTTCCTCCCGATTCCCGCAATCGGACTCGGAATCGTCACGCTCTCGTCGTTCCAAATCGGCGCGCTCGCGGCCGGTCTCGTCTTCATCGCCGTCAACTACGTCGGCGCGAAGGAGACGGGTCGCCTACAAGTCTTCATCGTCGTCACGCTCGTCGGTATCCTCACGCTGTTCTCGGTGCTAGGGTTCCTCCAGACCGACCTCTCGACGCTCCGCCCGTTCTTCCCCGCCGAGACCGGCGGTGCGACCGCGATTCTTCCGGCGACGGGTCTAGTGTTCGTCTCGTTCCTCGGGTTCGCCAAGATTACCACGGTCGCGGAGGAACTCAAGAATCCGGGGCGAAACCTCCCGCTGGCCGTGGTCGGGAGCGTCCTCATCGTCACGACGATGTACGCCATCATCATGGTCGTCCTGATGGGCGTCATCAACTGGCGGCAACTCAGCCCCGAGTTCACCAAGACGCCGGTCCTCGACGTGGCGGAAATCGCGTTCGGAACCGTCGGTCTCGCGGCCGTCGGCGTCGGACTGCTCACGTTCGCCGGACTGCTCGCCACCGCGTCGAGCGCGAACGCTTCGATTCTGGCCTCCTCGCGCATCAACTTCGCCATGGGGCGGGACAGACTCATCAGCCCGAAACTCAACGACATCCACCCGAACTTCGCCACGCCGTACCGGAGCATCGCGGTCACGGGCGGTCTCATCCTGCTGTTCATCGTGGTCGGCGACGTGAAGACGCTGGCGAAGGCCGGGAGCGTCCTCCACCTCATCGTCTACGGTCTGTTGAACGTCGCGCTGATAATTATGCGCGAGTCGAACAGTGAGGAGTACCAACCGGAATTCGAGGTCCCGCTATACCCCATCGTTCCCGTCCTCGGCGCGTTGACTTCGTTCGGTCTCATCGCGTTCATGAAACCGATAGAAATCGGACTCGCGCTCGTCTTCGTCGTGGGCGGCGTCGTCTGGTACTTCGCGTACGCTCGCTCGAAGACCGAAAAGCAGGGCATCCTCTCGGAGTTCATCCTCTCGCGGAGCGAGGAGATGCCCGACTCGGCGGTCACGGCCGCGAGTTCGATGAAACCCGACGGCGGCCAGTTCCGGGTGATGGTGCCGCTTGCCAACCCCGAACACGAGAAGGACCTCATCACGCTGGCCAGCGCGTTCGCCAGACAGCGAAACGGGATTCTCGAAGCGGTCCACATCATCACGGTGCCCGACCAGACCTCGCTGGAGTACGCCGCCGACCACCTCGACGAACACGAGCATAACTACCACGAGATTCTGGACGAGGCCCAGCGAGACGCCGAGACGTTCGGCGTGGACGTGGAGACCCACACCATCGTCTCCCACCGGTCGTTCGAGGAAGTCTTCTCGACGGCCCGGTCCCACGACGCCGACCTCGTGGTGATGGGATGGGGCGAGGACGCCCACGGGTCGCCCGGACGGGTCGAGAGTGCGCTCGACGACCTCGGAATGGACCTGCCCAGCGACTTCCTCGTCCTCAAGGACCGCGGGTTCGACCCGGAACACGTCCTCGTGCCGACCGCGGGCGGTCCCGACTCGGACCTCAGCGCGGAGGTGGCGCGACTCTTCCGGGACGCCTACGACTCGGAGGTGACGCTCCTCCACGTCGCGGACGACGCCGCGGAGGGCGAGGCGTTCCTCGAAGAGTGGGCCACCGACCACGACCTCGCGCACGCCAACCTCCGGGTCGAGACCGGCGACGTGGAGCAGGCCATCGAACGCGCCGCCGAGGACTGCTCGATGGTCATCCTCGGTGCGACCGAGCGCGGTCTGGTCTCGCGGTTGGTCAGCGGGTCGCTGGTCGCGGACGTGGCCGAGGGCGTGGACTGCTCGGTCCTGCTGGCCGAACGCGCCCACAAGCGCGGCATCGCCGACCGACTGTTCGGGCGCTGAACCCGGCTTTTCTCGGCCGTCGCGCTCGTTTTCCGGTTCGGCGCGTTCTCCCGTCTCGGTCTGTTCTCTCGTCTCGATTCGGTCTCTTTCCACCTCCGGGTGCGCTCGTTCCGATGCTCTCTCCGGCGCGCGCGGGCGCGACCGCGCAAGCGGGTCGCGCCCATGTCGTGCGAGGGACGACCGAACGAGCGCCGAAGGCGCGAGTGAGGGAGTCGGTTGGGGAGGGCGTGGCCCGCGGTGGCAGTGGGGTAGCGGTCTTCATCGGAGTCGGCAATAGTGTCGTTCGCGGTGGCGGTGCTGTTCGCAACGACAGTGTGGCGGCGGTGCTGTCCCAGTCGGCGCGACTCGACTCCGAACCTGCGCTTTCGCCCACGAATCCCACGACCCCGCTCGGAAACGGAACTCTACTTCTAAGCAACCGAAATAATGCCCAAGAACAACTATACGAATGCTAAAGCAACCGGAACGCGTCCGAAACCTGATTTCGACCCCCGCGACGAACCCCCCGACTTTTCACATTTAACCTCTGTGGCCAATTATCATCTCCGAGAGACGAGGCTGGGTTTTATATTCTCGGGTTCGATGATTGTATCAGAGAGTGCCATGCAGGTCGAAGAGACCGACGCCGAACCCGGTGACGGAACCGACGCGCCCGACTCCCCCGAAGTCGAGGACGTTGCGACCAGACAGGTCGTGGAGTTCCGACTCGGCGAGGACTACTGCGCGGTCGATATAGACGAGGTGGACAGCATCGTAGAGATAAAGAAGGTGACGCGCATCCCGCGGACGCCCGACTCCATCGACGGCGTGATGGACCTCCGCGGGGAGACCACCGCCATCATCAACCCGCGGACGTTCCTCGGCATCGAGGGCGACGCGCCCGAACGACACGAGCAGAACATCCTCGTGTTGGACCGTCCCGACGACAAGCAGAAAATCGGAATTCGAGTGGACGAGGTGTTGGAAGTCGCCACCTATCCCGAGGACAAAATCGACACCGACGAGGACCTCTCGGACCTCGACACGCGAGGCATCGAGCAGAAGGTCTCTCGGGGCATCATCCGCAAACCCAACGGCGACGGTCTCGACCTCGTGGTGTGGGTAGACATCGACGCCATCATCGACCAGTTGAAATGAGCGCGAACAGTCCAGACGTGAGTCGCGTCGTATCGGCCGACCGATGCCGCGGTGTCGTCCCGCGAGTTCCAGAGAGCATCAGTCGTGATAACTACAGGGGAGAATTTATTTCACCCCGTTTCAAATCAACCGCTTGGTGACTATCGCATGGCTAAGAACGTACTCATCGTAGACGATTCGGAATTTATGCGGAATCTACTCCGGGAGATACTCGAAGAGGAGTTCGAAATCGTGGGCGAGGCCGAGAACGGCGTCGAGGCGGTCGAACTCTACGAGGAACACCGACCCAACCTCGTGATGATGGACATCGTGATGCCGATTCGTGACGGCATCGAGGCCACTTCCGAAATCAAGGAAGAGGACCCCGATTCGAACATCATCATGTGTACGAGTATCGGACAGGAAGAGAAGATGAAAGCCGCAATCAAGGCGGGTGCGGACGGCTACATCACGAAACCGTTCCAGAAACCCAGCGTGATGGACGCCATCGAGGACGTAGTCTCAGCATGACGCGGGCAGTCGTCGTCGATGACTCCCACTTCATGCGGACGGTCATCTCCGACATCCTCGAAGAGGGTGGAATCGAAGTCGTCGCACAGGCCGGAGACGGCGAGGAAGGGGTCCGAGCGGTCGTCGAACACGACCCCGACGTGGTGACGATGGACGTGGAGATGCCTTCCATGGACGGCATCGAGGCCGTCGAGGAGATAATGGCGACGAACCCGACCCCCGTACTGATGCTGTCGGCCCACACCGAGGACGGCGCGGAAGCGACGTTCGAGGCGTTGGAGAAAGGCGCGGTGGATTTTCTCGCAAAACCGGGCGGCGAGGTTTCGACCGAGATTTCGGCCCACGGAGACGCGCTGGTCGAGAAGGTTCGGTCGGCGACTCGCGCGGACCCCGAGTCGGTCGAGGAAGTGGACGACCCCGCCGGAACGGTCGATACAGACCACGGATACGTCGAGAACCCGACGCTCGTCGTCGGGGCCTCGACCGGCGGACCCCGCGTAGTCGAGCGCGTCCTGTCGAGTCTTCCGCTGGAGGCCGACCTCCGGGTGTTGGTCGTCCAGCACATGCCCGACGGTTTCACCGGTCGGTTCGCGGAGCGACTCGACCGTCGGAGCGAGTACGACGTGTGCGAGGCGACGAACAACCTCCGAATCGGCGGCGGCGAGGCAGTCGTGGCGAAAGGCGACTACCACATGGAAGTCGCCGGTTTCGGAAACGGCCGACTCCGCCTCCGCCTCCAACAGGAAGAGGCGATACACGGCGTGCGCCCGGCCATCGACGTGACGATGGAGACGGCCGCCGAGAAAATCGACGGGCCGCTGACTGGTGTCGTCCTCACCGGGATGGGTTCGGACGGCGCGGCAGGTATCGAAGCCATCAAGCAGGCGGGCGGGGCGACCCTCGCGCAGGACGAGGACACTTCTTCGGTGTTCGGCATCCCGGCCCGCGCTATCGAGACCGGATGCGTCGATTCGGTGCGTCCGGCCGACGAGATGGCGAAGGCGATTCTCGACACGATTCGTGATAACGGGTGAAAATAAATGGAAGATTACTTACAGGATTTCATACGTGAGAGCGAAGAGAACGTCACGGAGTTGAACAACTCCCTGCTCGAACTGGAAGACGACCCCGGCGACGAGGCCGCGATGGACTCGATATTCCGGACGGCCCACACGCTGAAGGGCAACTTCGGCGCGATGGGCTTTCAGGACGAGAGCGACCTCGCACACGCCATCGAGGACCTGTTAGACGAGATTCGGCAGGGTCGGATGGAAGTCACGCCCGAAATCATGGACCTCGTGTTCGCGGGCGTGGACGAAATCGACCGTGCGCTCGGCGAAATCGAGGAGGACGGCGAGTCCGACATCGACCCCGAAGACATCATCGCGGACATCCGTGAGGTCATCGAACGCGGCGGCGCGGCGGCCGACGGTGACGACGCCGACGAATCCGCCGACGAGGACACCGCGGACGACGAGAGCGCCGACGCCGACGAGTCGGCGACGGCGCTCGACTCGATTCCCGTCGAGGACCTCGACGACCCGGAGGCACTCGCTACCGCCGACGGCGACGTGTTCCACGTAGACGTGGACATGGGCAACCCCGACATGAAGGGCGTAGACGCGATGTTCGCCCTCGAGGGTCTGAGCGACGACCTCGAACTGCTCGGGGCGGTCCCCGACGTGGACTCGCTCAACGACGGTGAGTACGACGACGGCTTCGACGCCTTCGTCGTCGGCGAGAGCACGAGCGACGTGAAGTCCGTCATCGAGTCCGTCGGCAAAATCTCGGGCGGGACGGTGACGCCCCTTGACGTGGATGCAATCGACGTGGATGCAATCGACGTGGAGAGCGCGGGCGACGCGAGCGCCGACGGGTCTTCCGGAACCGACGCCGAGACGAGAGACGAGAGCGAGACGACCGACGAATCGGCGAGCGGTTCGACCGACACCGCCGACGACGTGATAGAGACGGGCGGCGACGATGCGGACGACGGGTCGTCGGGTTCCTCCAGCGACGACTCCACCGCCGAGGAAATCGAGGCGATTCAGTCGGTGCGCGTGGACGTGGACCAGTTGGACGACCTGCACGGACAGGTCGAACAACTCGTCACGAGCCGAATCAAACTTCGCCGGTCGGTCGAACAGTCCCAGCTCGACAGCGCCGAGGACCACCTCGACGAACTCGACAAGATTACGTCGAGTCTACAGGACACCGTGATGGACATGCGGCTAGTCCCGCTGAAGAAGGTGGTCAACAAGTTCCCGCGCCTCGTTCGTGACCTCGCCCGCGAACAGGAGAAGGAGATAGACTTCCGGATGGAGGGGACCGACATCGAGTTGGACCGCACCATCTTGGACGAGATTAGCGACCCGCTGATGCATCTGCTCCGGAACGCGGTGGACCACGGCATCGAACCGCCGGAGGAGCGCGAGGCGGCGGGCAAACCGGCCGAGGGGAAGATTCGGCTCCGAGGCTTCCGCGAGCGTGACCGCGTGACCATCGAAGTCGAGGACGACGGCGGCGGCATCGACGCCAACGCCATCCGGACGAAAGCCATCCAGAAGGACATCCTGACCCGCGAAGAGGCCGAGAAGTTGAGCAAGGAGGAGGCCCAGAAACTCGTCTTCCACGCTGGCTTCTCGACCAACGACGAGGTGACGGACGTGAGCGGACGCGGCGTCGGCATGGACGTGGTTCAAGATACCGTCTCCCGACTCGACGGCGAGATTCGGGTGGACAGCGAACCCGGCGAGGGGACGACAATCAGCCTCTCGTTGCCGGTCACGGTCGCCATCGTGAAGGTTCTCTTCGTCCAGTCGGGCGACGAGGAGTACGGCATCCCCATCAAGAACGTGGACGAGATTCGCCGGATGGAAGACGTACAGACCGTCGAAGGCGAGGAAGTCGTCACCCACGACGACACGGTGTATCCCCTCGTGCGACTCGGCGAGGCGCTGAACGTCCCCGGCGAGACGAAGAACGGCGACGGTATGCTGGTTCGGGTCAAGGAGTCCGAGCGGAAAGTCGCAATCCACTGCGACGCCGTGAGCCGTCAGGAAGAGGTCGTCGTCAAACCGTTCGAGGGCATCCTCAGCGGCATTCCCGGCCTGTCGGGTGCCGCGGTTCTCGGCGAGGGCGACGTGGTGACGATTCTGGACGTTGAAACACTGTAACAGAGGAGAGAGATATGAGCCGAGGTGACGATAGAAACTTGCAAATCGACATACGAAAGCTGAACCTGTTCAACCAGATGGCCAAAGAGGGGGCGAACACGGTCGCCAATCACCTCAACCAGATGACTGGAATGGAGACCGAGATGGAGATTACCAAAATCAACTTCCTCGACATCGAGGACATCAAGACCCACGTCGGTCACAACAAGCAGGTCGGTACCCACATCGAACTCGTAGAACCACCCCACGGCTACATCCTGTTCCTGTTCAGTGCGAGCAGTGCGAAGAAACTCGCCACGGGGATGCTCCCCGGAAGCGCCGACCCTTCCTCGAAGGGCTTTTCGGACATGGAGCGCTCGGCGGTCCAAGAGATAGGCAACATCATGACCAGCGGTTTCATCGACGGATGGGCGAACGTCCTGAACACCACCATCGACATCTCGACGCCGAAGTTCACCTACGGCGCGGGGTCGAAGATGGTCGAGAACCTCGTCGGCGCACGCCGAGACGAGATGGCACTCGTGTTCGACTCGCGCGTACACGCACGCGAGGCCGACGTGGAGGTGAAGGTCTACACGTTCCCCGAACTCGAGGAACTCGTTTCGCTGATGCAACAGATAGAGATATGATACCATGAACGTCGATATCGAGTCGTTGGGAACGTTCAGTAGAACAGCCCAGACGGGTGCAGAGCGCGCCGCCCAGAACCTCACCGGGATGACCGGTATCGAAACCGCAGTGGACGTAACGGAAGTGACGTTGGCGTCCGCCGACGAACTCGGCCGTGAGGACGAGCGCATCGGCGTCGTCATCGACTTCGAGGGCGGTATCGACGGGAAGAGTCTGTTGACTTTCTCGCCGGAAGGCGTCGAGACGCTGTTAGATACCCTCCTGCCCGGTGCTGGCTTCGAAGAGAGCGCGGTCAAGGAAGTCGGCAACGTCGTCACCAGCGGTTTCATCGACAGTTGGGCCGACCACCTCGAAACGACCATCGACATCTCGCCGCCCGAGTACGTCGAGGGGTCGGGCGAGGAACTGCTCGACGCCACTGGATTCGAGCGAGACCGGGCGTTCGTCTTCCGGAACCGCGTCGGCGCAGTCGGCGAGGCACTGGACGTGGAGTTCCACATGTTCCCCGACCCCGACTCCATGCAGGAGATGCTCTTGGGCGGCGACGAGAAGATTCCGGTCGAGAAGTTCGCCACCCTCCGCGAGATGGCGGAAACCGGGGCGGAGACGGCCTCCGAGACCATCTCGGCGATGACCGGCATCGACACGGGCGTAGACATCACCCAACTGAACTTCGTCCCTGTCGAAGACGTGCCCGCGGAACTGCGCGACCAGAAGTACGTCGGCGTCGTCCTCGAGTTCGAGACGGCGCTCGGGGGGTACGTCATGATACTGTTCGACGAGGCGTCGGCCCGCGAAGTCGTCGCGGCCTTGGTCCCCGGCACCGACGAGGTGGAAACGTTCGACGGCAAAGAGCAGTCGGCGATGAAAGAAATCGGTAACGTGATGACCAGCAGTTTCATCGACGGGTGGGCGAACGTGTTGGACACCACCATCGACATCTCGCCGCCGCAGTTCGTCCACGACATGGGTCGGGCAGTCGCCGAGTCCGTGGTCGCGCGCCTCGGCCAGCGACAGGCGTTCGCGTTCCTGTTCGACGCGACCCTGCGCGCCGACGACCGGGAGTTCGACTGCGAAATCTACGCCATCCCCGACGAGAGCGAACTCCGGGCCGCCTTGGAGGACCTCGACCCGGACGCGACGGCCGAGCGAACGACGAAAGCAGGGTCGTTATGAGTATGACGACGGAACGCCAACCTCTCACCGACGACGCACCCGACCGCGTGAAAGTCGGGGTCGCCGAACTCGCAGTCGCCAGTGGCGACACTCGACTCACGACCAGCGGTCTCGGTTCCTGCGTCGGCGTCGCAGTCGGGGACCCGACCGCCGGTGTCGCAGGGTTGGCCCACGTCATGCTCCCCGAGGCGACCGGGGACGACAGAGGCAAACCCGCGAAGTCGGCCGACATCGCGGTCGAACGACTGATAGCCGCGGTCGAAGACGCGGGGGCCGACCCTGCTCTCACGGAAGCCAAACTCGCGGGCGGCAGTCGGATGTTCGACTTCTCGGGGGTCAGCGAAGGCGTCGGCGAGCGAAACGTCGAGCGGACGCGACAGGCCCTCGAAGACCGAGACGTTCCGGTCGTCGCCGAGGACGTGGGCGGCGGTCACGGCCGGTCGCTCGTGTTGGTCCCCGAGACGTGGACCCTGACGGTGACGAGTACCCACCAAGGAGACGAGACGCTATGACGCCCGACGACGAGGCGTTCGACCGACTCTTGGACTACGTGGAGACCGACCTCGGATTCGCCACGAGTTACTACGACGACGCGTACTTAGACCGGCGGGTCTCCTCGCGGATGCGCCGGACCGACACCGAGGGGTACGACGGCTACCTCGACTTGCTCGAAGACGACGAGCGCGAACAGGAGGCCCTGCTAGACGCCTTCTCGGTCAACGTCACGAGCTTTTTCCGAAATCCCGAGGTGTGGGAACAGCTACGGTCGGTCCTCCGGACGCTCTCGGCCGAGCGCAACCGAGTTCGACTCTGGAGCGCGGCCTGTTCGGACGGCCGGGAACCCTACTCGCTGTCGATGCTGGCGCTCGACGACCCCGAAGTCGACGACTCGGCCATCGAGATTACCGCGACCGACATCGACCGCGAAATCCTCTCGGCCGCCCGGCGCGGCGTCTACGAGAGTACGCGCACGACCGACATCGGCGAGCAACTCGCACCGTTGGACGAGTACGAGCAGTACGTCGAACGGGACGGCGACCGGTTCGCCGTGACCGACGCGGTGAAAGACCTCGTGTCGTTCGAGCGCCACGACCTCATCAACGGCGACCCGAAGTCGAACTTCGACCTCGTTATCTGTCGGAACCTCTTTATCTACATCGACACCGAACACAAACTTCCGATTCTGGAGACGGTCTCGAAGTCGCTGTCGAAAGACGGCTATCTCGTCATCGGTAAGACCGAGACCCTCCCCGAACTGCTCAAGCCAGCGTTCGAGCCAGTGGCTCGACGGCTCCGTATATATCGAAAAATAGATAGTATATCAATCCAGCAGTAACTACTACGAAACGAGACCGCGGGGCGTTCTGTGGCGGCTTAAGAGCGGCTGGGCTGGCAGTATCAGAGTTGATAACTCAGGGGGAAGATTAATGTGCTGGAAGTTCGCTGTTGACGACAATGAAACTTATCGGTCTCAGCGACCAGTTCGTCTACCTCCTCGGGACGGGCTTGGTCGGCATGGGAATCATGGATTTCATGGACGAAGAGGAGGGTGAGAGCGTCGAAGCCGACAGCGGCGGCGGTGGCGGCGGCGACGACGACCTCTTCGGCGACGGTATGGGCGACGACGGGGGCGGCGAGATGGACGACGACTTCGGCGGTATGGACGACGGTATGGGGATGGACGGGGAGATGGACGACTGGGCCGACGGGGGGGGAGACGACGAGTTCGACATGGGCGACGGCGGGTCCGGGCCGTCCCAAGAACTGGAGAACCGAATCGACGACCTCGAAAACGAAGTCGCGGAAATCTCCTCGACGGTCGGAACCGTCAGGAGCGAGAACGAACAGATTAGCTCGAAGGTGGACGAGACCGAGGAGAACGTCCGGAAACTCCTCGAAATCTACGAGATGGTCACCCGCGGCGTCAACCCGTTCGTGGACGACGTTCAACAGGGCGGCATGGGCGGCGGCGACGGGTTCGGCGACGACGGTGGCGGTGGCTTCGGCCTGTTCGACGGCGACGAGGAGGAGGAGGAGCAAGAAGGCGACCTCAACGAAGACATCGCCGACGCCGAGGCCGAGAGTTTCTTCGACGACGACTTCGACGAGGAAGAAGATTTCGAGGAGACCGACGATTTCGAGGAAGAAGACGATTTCGAGGAGACCGACGATTTCGACGACGTAGACGACTTCGGCGAAGAAGACGGCCTCGAGGACGACGAAGACGACTTCGAGGAGGACCTCGGTTTCGACTCACCCGACGAGGCCTTAGACGACGACCCCGCGATGGACGCCGACGAGGGCGACGAAGACGACGGCGGACAGGCAGGCGGTTCGACGTTCGCGGAACTCAAAGAGGAGTACGAGTCGGGGGAAGCAGACTGGGCCGAGGAAGGAGAAGGCGCGCCCGAAGGGGGTCCCGACCCCGAGCAGACGCTCGAAGCCGAGGCTACGTCGGACGACCCCGCCGACGGCGACTTCGAGTTCGAGGAACCCTCCGACGACGAACCCGCTCCGCCCGATTCCGCGGAACCCGCTACGCCCGCCGCGGGGAACTCCGCACGCGGGGGGAAACCCTACCTCGCGGAACTCCCGAACGGTTACGTCTCGGACCTCGTGGTGATGGAGTGGTTGGAGTTCCTCGTCACGGAGTTCGGGGCCGAGGACGCGGTTCGCACGATACAGTACTACGGCGACATAGATTGGATTAGCGAGTCGGTCGAGGAGGAGCTTCTGGCGTTCGTGAGCGGATTCGCCGACGTGGACTCGGTAGACACCGAGGAAACTGGTCCTGCCACACTCGAAGTTGACGACCACATCCAGAGCCTCACCTTCCTGAGCCAGCTGACCGGCGACGCCGTCCAGCGGAAAATCGTCGAACACTGCGCGCAGATTCGAGGTGGGCGCGATGGGATTCAGCGTTAGCGGCGCGACGGTGGTCCTGTTCCTCGGGATATTCATCAGCTTCGGAATCGCGTACTCGGCCGCGAACGACGGCTTCGAGCGCGTGAACGAAGCCTACGAGGAGAACACCGACCACGAGTTGGTGCGCCAGAACACCGACGTTAGCATCGCCGACGCCTCGGTCGCAAACGCGGGTGGCGAGACGTACCTGAACGTGAACGCGACCAACACCGGTTCGACTACCCTCTCGGTTAATGACACCGACATTCTTATAGATGGAAACTACACGCCTCAAACGAGTCAGAAAATGGTGACGGTGGAAGTCGATGGAAACAACGAGACCGACCTGTGGCTCCCCGGCGAGACGCTTCAACTCAACGTCTCTGTCGCCGACCCCGACCGAGTGAAGGTCGTGACCGGACCGGGCGTCGCGGCGTCGGAGGTGGTGTGAGTGGCGAGCGTATCCAGTTCACACCTCATCCTGTTCATCGCCAGCCTCATCATCGCCGCGAGCGTGGCTGGCACGTTCACGCAGGGCGTCCAGCGCCTCTCGTCGGCGCTTGGCGACCGGAGCATCGACGTGAGCGGCGACATCCGCACCGACATCTCCATCATCAGCGACCCCGGTAGCGGCGCAGTGTACAACGAGTCCGAAAACAACGTGACGGTACTCGTGAAGAACACGGGGTCACGCTCACTCCCCGCGGAGAGCGACCGCATCGACGTACTGATAGACGGCCAGTATCAGGCGACGGCGACGGTGACGGTCCTAGACGGCCCGTCGTGGCGCGTCGGCAACGTCGCCAAAATCGAGTTTTCCGAGACGCTGGCCGAGAACGAAGACCATCGCGTTGCGATTATCGTCAACAACGACAAGGAGGTGCTGAAGTTCAGAACATGAGCCAAGACAATCTCTACTCCCTCGGCCTCGAAGACCACGACCGACTGAACCACGAACTCGGCGGCGGCATCCCCCGTGGCTCCATCGTCCTCATCGAGGGCGACTACGGTGCCGGAAA
This sequence comes from Halorussus caseinilyticus, assembly GCF_029338395.1. Classification (NCBI taxonomy): domain Archaea; kingdom Methanobacteriati; phylum Methanobacteriota; class Halobacteria; order Halobacteriales; family Haladaptataceae; genus Halorussus; species Halorussus caseinilyticus. The sequence goes on along the minus strand of NZ_CP119809.1, from coordinate 1,770,551 downwards.
GTCGGCCATCAGCCAGCGGTTCAGTTACGGCCTCTGCGAGACGGGCCACTCGGTCACGCTCCTCTCGACCGAACTGACCGTCAGCGGGTTCATCGACCAGATGCACTCGCTGTCGTACAACATCGAGGAACACCTGCTGGACGAGCGACTCCTGTTCCTCCACGCCGACGTTGACACCGGCGGCGGGCGGTTGACCACGACCGAAGACGAGGACGGCAACCGCAAGGAACTGCTCAATCGACTGATGAACGCCGAAGCGATGTGGCACGCCGACGTTATCGTCATCGACACGTTCGACGCAATCCTCCGTAACGACCCCAAGTTCGAGGCGCTGATTCGCCAGAACGAGGAGCGCCAAGCCGCCCTCGAAATCATCTCGTTCTTCCGTGACCTCGTGTCCCAAGGGCAGGTCATCGTCCTCACGGTGGACCCCTCGACGGTGGACGAGGAAGCAATCGGCCCGTTCCGGGCCATCGCCGACGTGTTCATGGAACTCCAGATGGTCGAAGTCGGCAACGACGTTCGCCGGAACATTTCGGTTAAGCGGTTCGCCGGGATGGGTGAACAGGTCGGTGACACCATCGGGTTCTCCGTGCGGGCCGACGCCGGAATCGTCATCGAGAGTCGTAGCGTCGCCTAACGACCGTTTACATCTACTATGACAGAACACGGGACCGCACAGATTCAGGACGACCTTCGGGAAGTCGCCATGCGGCGACCCCACCTGCGGGACTATCTGAAGCGGTTCAAACAGTTCACCGGGGAGTTCCCGCGACTCATAGACGAACCGGACGACGAGTGGGAGGCCGAAAAGCCCAACGTCATCTACCCGGTCGGCGGTCCCATCTACTGTCACATCTACGGTGACGTGGGCCAAGACACCGAGTACTACGCGGTCGAACCCGAACTCTCGGGCACCGAACAGGAGCTGTTCGGCAAGGTCCGCGGCGAGATTCTCGAAAAGAGCGTCAAGAAACCCGCACCCCAAGACGAGGCGGAGTACGACGACCGAATCGAGGAACTGCTCGACGACACGGTGCTGGTCAACGACGGCGAGAACGGCGGCGGTGGCGGCCGGATGAACCTCCAGAACGTCTCGGCCGAGCAGATTCTCAACTGGATAAAGAACGTCTCGTACAACGATTTCAAGCAGGGCGTCCGGACGTTCTCGACCGACGACATCGTGCGGGTCGTCAAGGACTTCACCAACATCGGAACCTACGAGGTGTCCGAGCAGACCTACGAGAACATCCGGTACCGCCTCAACCGCGACATCGTGGGGTTCGGCCCGCTGGAACCCATCATGCGCGACCCGGCCAACGAGGACATCCACGTCATCGGTCCCCACGAGACGTACGTGGACCACGGCACCTTCGGCATGCTCGGGACCAGCGTGGACTTCGGGTCTCCCGACCGGTTCGACAACTGGCTACGCAACATGGGCGAGCGAATCGGCGACCCCGTGAGCGACTCCGACCCCATCGTGGACTCCACTCTGCCCGACGGGTCCCGTATCAACATCATCTACTCCGACGACGTGAGTCTGAAGGGACCGAGCCTCACCATTCGTCAGGGCGAGGGGACGCCGCTGTCGGTGGCCCAGATTACCAAGTGGGGGACGCTCTCGCCAAAACTGGCGGCGTACCTCTGGCTCTGTCTGGAGAACGAACAGACGGTGTTCGTCGTCGGAGAGACGGCGTCCGGGAAGACCACGACGCTGAACTGTATCATGTCGTTCATCCCGCGGGACTCGAAGATTTACACCGCGGAGGACACCTCCGAGGTCCTCCCGCCACACGACACGTGGCAGCAACTCCTGACCCGCGAGGGCGGCGGCGAGGACTCCTCGGACGTGGACATGTTCGACCTCGTGGCGGCCGCGCTCCGTTCTCGCCCGGACTACATCATCGTGGGTGAGGTCCGTGGCGAAGAGGGTCGAATGGCGTTTCAGGCGGCACAGACCGGCCACCCCGTGATGCTGACGTTCCACGCTTCGGACATCGTTTCGATGATTCAGCGTTTCACCGGGGACCCCATCAACATCCCCGAGACGTTCATGGACAACGCCGACGTTGCGCTGTTCCAGAACCGAGTCAAGCAAGGCGACGACGTGCTTCGTCGCGTGACCTCCGTGCAGGAAATCGAAGGCTACTCCAAGGAGATGGGCGGCGTCGTCACCCGCCAGTCGTTCTACTGGGACCCCGTGGAGGACGAAATCGTCTTCCAAGGCATGAACAACTCCTACGTCCTCGAAGAGCAGATTGCGACCCTGCTCGGGTACGAGAACACCCGCGACATCTACGACGAACTCGACTTCCGCGCCGAACTCATGGAACGGATGATAGACGAGAACATCCTCGGCTACCACGAGGTCAACGAGACCATCGAGGCGTTCCAGCGCGGCGGCGTGGACGAACTGCCGTTCGACATCCACCGGTCCATCGACTAGCCGGGTTTTGGTCGCTGTTTCCGGTGGTCGGTCGCTTTTTCGCGTCGTCGGAGTGTGCTGTTGTCGGTGTCGTCGCTGTTGTCGTCTCTGTCGTCGGTGTTGGAATTGCTGTTTTTGCGGTCGAGGTCGGTGTCTCCGTCGCTGTCGCCGGAGATGGAGAGTTTCGAAAGCCCCCGCCCGCTCGCTACGTGACGACACAGCAACTGCAACCGCAGGAACCGTCGTGACGAACGCCCAGAAAGCCCCCGCCCGCTCGCGGTCGCTGACCGACATATCCGTCGCTCGCTTCGCTCGCTCGGATAGTGGTCGCTCAGACGACTAAAATGGACGCGAGCGGGCGGCCCCTTTATCCGCCCGACGGCGGGTGGTCGGCCGAGCGTTTGCCGTCGGTTGGTCGGTCGGGCGCGTTTCCGTGGAGTGGTCGGCCGGGGCGTCCGGTGGTCTGTCGGGCCGAGCGTTCGCCGGTGGACCGTTCGGTCCCGGCGCGCGGCGTCGGGAGCGAAGCGACCGACGCCGCGACAGTCGCGCGCCCGGCGGCGCAGTGAGCGGGACCGTCTCCGAACGGCACCGGCGAAGGAAAGCAATATTTGTGTTTATTATCCATAGATATTTATTTCTTTAGGGAATATATGTTTACCCGGCCGCCGTCCCGCTCGTCGCGATGCGTCGCGACGAGCGGTCGTAGTAGGGCCGCTACCTCCCGACGACGGGTCCGTGGCCGGTCGAACGCCGAGCGGCCCGGACTCGGTTGCCGACGAGTCGCTCGATAAAGTATCAATACAAATACTTCGAGGGAAAAAGAGATGAAGGTGGGACGAAAATCCCGCGAACACCTGCTCCCCAACTGACCACCATGGCGACCAACGAACAATCCGGGGAACCGTCGAAGGACGCCAAAGACCTCCTCGCTAGCTTCGCGTCCTCGACCATCGAGTCCTACCAGCACATGGAGACGCCCGTCTCCCGATACCTCGCGCTGGTCGTGGCCCCCTCGATACTGTTCTTCCTGCTGACGGTGGCCGTCTACGTCGTCACGAGTTTCCCGCCGCTCATCGCCACGCCGATTCCGTTGCTCGGTCTGCTGTCGCTGGTGGTCGCGGTCATCTACCCGAAGATTCTGCGCGACCAGAAGCGCAAGGAGATAGAGGACCGACTCCACCTGTTCATCACCCACATGACCATCCTCTCGACGGCGAACATCGACCGCGTGGAGGTGTTCCGGACCCTCGGCGAGGAAGAGGAGTACGGCGCGCTGGCCGAGGAGATGCGCCGCATCACCCAACTGGTGGACACGTGGAACCAGAGCTTAGACGACGCCCTGCGCCTGCGGGCGAACAAGTCCCCGAGCAAGCCCTTCGCCGACTTCTTGGACCGCCTCGCGTACACTATCAACGCCGGACAGGAGATTCAGGACTTCCTGCTGAGCGAACAGGACGTGGTTATCGAGAACTACGTCACTATCTACGAGGGGTCGCTGGAGAACCTCGAAGTGATGAAGGACCTCTACCTCTCGATGGTGCTGTCCGTGACGTTCGCGCTGGTGTTCGCAACCGTCCTACCGATTCTGACGGGAACGAACCCGACGATGACCGTCAGCGCCGTCGTCGTCATGTTCGCGTTCGTCCAGACCGGATTCCTCGTGATGATTCGCAACACCGCGCCCTACGACCCGCTCTGGTACCACCCCGAGGGCCAGACCACCGATAGCGAGTGGCGCATCCGCATCTCCGTCGCGGCCGGTCTCGTCCTGACTCTGCTGGTCATGGGCGCGTGCCTGCTGATTCTGCTCGGACGGACCGGCATCGACCCCGACTCGATTCCGTTGCCGTTCTACGCCGCGATTCCGTCCACGCCGCTTCTGATACCCGGCATCGTCGCGCGCAAGGAAGAAGAGCAAATCAAGGAACGCGACGACGAGTTCACGAGTTTCATCCGGGCGCTGGGTGCCACCGAGAGCGCCAAGCAGAGTACGACGACGAAAGTCCTCGAAAGTCTCCGCGGGAAGGACTTCGGCGCGCTGACCGACAACGTCGACGACCTCTACAAGCGCCTCAACATGCGCATCGAACCCTCGATGGCGTGGCGACACTTCACGTCGGACTCGCGGTCGTACCTCATCCAGAAGTTCAGCGAGATGTTCCTCGTCGGCCGCCAGATGGGTGGCGACCCCAAGAAACTCGGGGAACTTATCTCCAGCAACATGAACAAAGTGTTACAGCTCCGCGAGCGCCGCGCCCAGTCCACCGTCACCCTCATCGGCGTCCTCTACGGGATTACGGCGGCCTCTACCTTCGCGTTCTTCATCGGTCTGGAAATTGTGGAAGTGCTGTCGAGCATGTCGGTGGGTCTCAACACGAGTCAGTTCGACTTCGGGACCATCATCCACACCGACGTGTACGACATCCCGACCATCGAGTACCTGCTCATCATCATCATCCTGCTCAACTCCGTGCTGTCGTCGCTGATGATTCGCATCGCCGACGGCGGCCACAAGATAAACGCCTACGTTCACTTCGTCCTGCTGACGTGGATTTCCAGCAGTATCGCGGTGTTCACCCGCATCGTCGTCGGGTCGTTCCTGAACGTCTGAGATTCCGTTTTCGCGTCACGTCCGGTGGATGACGGTGAACGCCGCGAGTCCGCCGAGCGCGAGTGCGAACCAGTAACTCGCCACCCGGTAGACCAACGCCACGCTCGCGGCGAGGTCGGTCTGAAGTGCCGCCAACGCGACCAACAGGCCGACCAGCGCGAACTCGACGCCGCCGACGCCGCCCGGCGTGGGGACGATACCCGCGAGCGAACTCGCCGGGACGACGAACAGCACCAGCATCGGATTCAGGTGGACGCCGAGGGTTCGGCCCGCGAGGTAGAGCGGCGCGGCGAAAAACAGCCACCCGACGTACGCCAGAACCAGCGTGTAGCCGAGTTGCCGCCGACTGTCCGCGATTCGGTCCACGAGACCGTAGAACTCCCCGATTCGGTCCCGGACGCTCTCGGCGTCGATGCGGTCGGTGCGGGCCGCCACGGGCGACAGCACCTTCACCACGAGACGCTCCACGAAGTTCCGGTGGCGGTACGACCCGTAGATGGCGAGCGGAAGGACGATGGCGAGCGTCCCGAGTCCGGCGACGAGCATCTCCGCCTGTCGGGGAATCTCGCCCTGAATCAGGAGCGCGACGGTGCCGAGTCCCGCGAAGGTAAAAAACGGGAGCAGGTTCAACAGGTCGGCGGTGACGACGCTGGCGAGACTGTCCTGATAGTTGGCCTCGGTGTCGGCGGCCAGCACGTAGGCGATGAACGGGCCGCCACCGGCCTTCCCGAACGGCGTGGCGTAGTCGGCGAAGGTGGCCGCGAAGTAGGTCACGACGATTTTCCAGAAGGGCACGTCGATACCCACCGCGCAGAGAATCACGTCCCACGACTTGGCCCAGATGACCAGCGAGACGACAGTCGAGAGACAGGCCACTCCGAGCCAGACCGGTTGGGCGCGCCGGAGCGTTCGCAGGATTTCGCCCCACCCGATGACCCGACCGAAGAAGTACAGAAGCACCACCGCCACCCCGAATCCGACGACGACCTTGAGGGTCGTGCGCCGGTCGAACACCTCGCCGGACGTTTCGGTGGACATCTACACACGAAACGGCGACGAGGCAGTTAGGTCTCGTGGCTCCGGGGGTCGCGCGCAGAACTACGCGTCTGGGGCCACACGCCGCGCGCGGCGGGTCGCGCATCCTGTGCCCGCACGCGCGCCGCGCTTCGTGCGCGGCGCGCGTCCGAGAGAAGACGCTCTCGTCTCGATGGACCGAAAAAATATTTACCCTTACTGAGAATTGCTCTTCAAAGAGAGACGCGCCGACCGCGGGCGTCGCTCGACAAACCATGTCCGAAAAGGTCATCGCCGACTTCGTCGCACGCTTCAGCCTCGATACGTTCGATTCGCCCGAACCAGTCAAGGGTCGAATCGTCCTCAGCCAGAAGCGTCTGGTGCTTGCGACTACGGACTCGAAGACGACGGTGCCGCTCACCGACATCTTCGACATCAACGTCGGGCACGTTCCGGGCGACTTGGAGTCGTTCTTTCAGGACACCATCACTATCGCCTACCGGGACGGTGACAGTCGCCGGGTGGCAGTCGTGGAGGCGGGAACCGAGGAAGTCTCCCGATTCAAGACCGTGCTGTTCAAAGCCGAACTCAACGGTTCGGAGGCGAAAGTCAAACACCCAACGCGGGTCGGCGGCCGAGTCACGGGCGCGTCGTTCCGTCCGGCGAAACTCAAGATAGAACCCGGCGCGGTCCGGTTCGTCGGTTCCGAGTCCGTCACGGTGAACCTCAACAACGTCACCTACTTCCAGAAAGAGAAGCGCGACATCGGACTCGTCCTCGTCGTGCGCCACGCCGCCGAGGGGCAGGCCGTGACCTCCGAGTTCGCCGTCGGGAGCGACCGCAAACTCAACTTGCTCGGGCGCTACCTCCGACTGGAGTACTCCGAACTCGCTCAGGAGGTGGAGGACGTGAAGACTTCCGAGACGGAGATGGAGGCGCTCGTCGCCATCTACTCCGGCGCGCGAAGCGGGGACCTCGCCGGAACGCTCGGTGTCGATTCGAGTCGGGTCACGATGCTCCTCAACGACCTGCGCGAGAAGGGTCTCATAGACGAGGGCGAGAAGGGACTCTCGCTGACCGCACAGGGGCAACTCTTGGTCAGCGACCGCATCGAGACGGTGAACACCTAAGATTTACCGTCCGTCTCGCCGTTCGGCAATTTATTCCGGGCTATATATTTCTGCAACACTCCTATGGATTTTTATACTAATGAATGGTAACAATAACCATAGTATGGGGAACGCCATCCGCGTCCTGCTGGTGGACGACGACTCGGCCATCGCGGATTTGACCGCTACGTACTTACAGCGGGCGAACGACCGGATAGAGACGGTCGTGGAGACCGACCCGGACGACGCACTGGCCCACGTAGTCGGCGGGGAGGTCGATTGCGTGGTCAGCGACTACGAGATGCCCGAGATGGACGGACTGGAGTTCCTCGACCGAGTTCGGGAGGCCGCTCCGTACCTCCCTTTCGTCCTGTTCACGGGGAAGGGGAGCGAGGAAATCGCCTCGGAAGCGATTTCGGCGGGCGTCACCGACTACCTCCAGAAGGGGACGGGCACCGACCAGTACGCGGTGTTGGCCAACCGCGTCGAGAACGCGGTGGCCCAGTACCGCGCCGAACGCGAGGCCGAGGAAGCCGACGAGCAGATTCGGCGCATCTTCGAGCGCATCACCGACGCGTTCTTCGCCCTCGACGACGACTGGCAGTTTCGCTACGTCAACGAGCGCGCGGCAGACTTCTTCGGTCACGACCCCGAGCAACTGCTCGGCGAGGACATCCGCGAGGCGTTCGACGTGGAGATGGGCCAGCAGTTCCGCGACGCCTACCGAGAGGCCCTCGAAACCCAAGAACCGGTCACGCTCGAAGCCGAGTCGAAGTTTCGGCCGGGGACGTTGCTGGAAGTGCGCATCTACCCCGCCGAGGACGGCCTGTCGGTCTACTTCCGGAACGTCACCGAGCGCCGTCGCGCCCAGTTGGAACTGCGCGAGACCAAGCAGAAAATCGAGGCGCTCCACGACGTTGCCGCCCGAGCGGTCGCCTGTGAGTCCGAACAGGAGGTCTACGACCTCGCCATCGAGACTGCCGAAGAGATACTGGCGTTCGACCTCTGCACGGTGGACGCCCACGAGGACGGCGCGCTCCGGACCCGAGCGGTCTCTAAGATGGTCTCGACCGACGACTACTACGACGAGACGCCGATAGACGCCGAGGACAACCTCGCGGCCCGAGCGTACCGCGAGGGCGAGTCGTCGCTGGTCGAAGACCTGCGCGAGACCGGTGCGGTGCCCGCCGAAAGCGAGTATCGGTCGGCGCTCACCGTCCCGATAGGCGACTTCGCGGTGTTTCAGGCGGTCACGAAGGAACCCGACGGGTTCGACGCCGACGACCGCGAGTTGACCGAACTCCTCTCGGCACACGTCTCGGAGGCGCTGGCGCGCGTCCGGACCGAGACCGAACTCCGGGCCGAACGCGACCGGTTCGCCGCCCTGTTCGAGAACGTGCCAAACTCCGTGTTGCGCTACGAGATAGACGGTGCCGACGCGGTGTGCAAGTCGGTGAACCCGGCGTTCGAGGACGTGTTCGGGTGGTCCGAAGACGTTATCGTCGGCGACCCGGTGGACGACTACATCCTCCCCGAGGACTGCCACGAAGAGGGCAGGTCGCTCAACGAGCGAGTGCGCCACGGCGACCGAATCGAGGGCGAGGAGGCCCACCGCCGGACCTGCTGTGGCGACCGGGACTTCCTGCTCCACACCGCTCCGGCGGGCAACGGCGAGACCGAAGCGTTCGCCATCTACGTCGATATTACCGAACAGAAAGAGCGCGAGCGCCAACTAGCCCGGCAGAACGAGCGACTCGAAGAGTTCGCCAGCGTTGTCAGCCACGACCTGCGCAACCCGCTCAACGTCGCGCTCGGCCGGTTCGACCTGCTCGAATCCGAGTGCGACAGCAGTCACCTCGCTCCCATCGGTCGGTCGCTAGACCGGATGGACTCGCTGGTCGAGGACTTGCTCACGCTCGCCCGGCAGGGACAGGTCGTAGACGAGACCGAACCGGTCGCGCTGTCGGCGGCCGCGGAAGCCGCGTGGGAGACTGCCGACACGAAGGAGGCCACTCTGTCGCTGGCGGACAACGTGGTGGTGGACGCCGACCCCGCTCGCTTCCGGGAACTGCTGGAGAACCTCTTCCGGAACGCGGTGGAACACAGTTCCCCGGGCAGTCGCTCCGAGAGTGACGACGCCGAGGAGCGCGGCCCCGCGAGCAACCGGCCGGGGGCCGATGACGCCGCGGAACGTGACGACTCGGTGACTCGAATCGAAGTCGGCGTCCTCGACGACTGCACGGGGTTCTACGTCGCCGACGACGGGCCGGGCATCCCGCAGGACCTGCACGGGAACGTCTTCGACCACGGATTCACCACCGACGAGGAGGGAACGGGCTTCGGACTCGCTATCGTGGAGTCCATCGCCGACGCTCACGGCTGGTCGGTCGATATTGCCGACGACCGGGACGACGAGACGGGCGCGCGTTTCGAGTTCTCGCGCGTGACGGTCCACGAGAGCGAACCTGCGGAACGTTGATAGGCCTCCCGGACGGAGGTTCTGGCTGTACGCCGACCGTGGAAGGGTAGCTCAGTGGTAGAGCGTCACCGGCTCTCCCGGTGGTCGCCTTACAGGCTTCGCGTGGTTCGACTCCCGCCCCTTCCGTTCTGTGGCTCCTAAATCGGCGAGTACCGCGTAGCGTGTACTCGCCAGACTGTGAGCCACAGAACGAGCAGAAGGGAGTCGAGCAGACGAGTCGCAGGCCCGGAACGGCGCGAAGCGCCGCACGCCCGGACCGTCTCGGCGAGTTCGACTCCCGCCCTTCTGCTTTTCCGACGGACGTTAAGGAAACCTCTAGAATCCTTTTAGACACCTATAGGTATTCTTCAAATAGATACATATTTGCAAAAGATTGCTATAGATGTCTCCCTGTCGGACCTGCACGGCACCGTGACTGCTACCGTACCGTCGAAGCGGCTAGCTGTCCGTGAACCACTCGGACCGCGACTGCGAGCGAAAACGACGACGCTGGCTTCAGGCTCGAACCGATGAAGACCGCACCGCTCCCCCGTTCCTCCCCGCACCGCTCGCGCCTGTCGGCGCTCGCGGCGCGCGTCCCGTGGACTGTGACACTCCGCGCGTCCCGTGGTCCGATGTCTCGGTCGCGCGGATTTCGACGCTTCAGCGGTCTCGGTTGGCGGGAACGAGTAGTAGAGTCGCGTCGAGTTGTCGAAAAGAGACGGAGAAAGCGCCCACCTCGTCCGGAAACCCCCAGTTCCCAGTTCTCGGTTCTCAGTCCGAAGTCGCTCAGCGCGGGCCGATGGGTTCGCGCGGAAGCGGTTCGTCGTCCTTGACCTCGGACGCGATGGACCCCATCGTCTGGACCCGGAGCGGCGTCGTGTCCCGGACCTCCGCGAGGTGTTCGAGGATGGTCTCCATCCGCTCGAAGTCCCGTTCGTCGGTCAGGTTGTTCGGGTGGAACCACATGTGGAACACGCCGTCTTCGGTGCTGGCGCGGTCGATGCCCCGCTTCGCCATGCTGACGATGGGGTCCTCGGTCACCCGCTCGACGGCGTTTCGCGCCCGGCCCTCGAAGCAGAACAGATAGAGCGAGGCCGGGACGTTGACCAGTCCGTACTCGTCTTCCTCCGGCGTGACCAGCGTGGGCGAGACTGCCCCCGTGGGCCACCCGAGCAGTTTCGACGCCGACCCGAAGACCCCCCGGTCGTACCACCGCCGGGGTTGGGTCCCCCGATAGCTCTTGACGCCGTAGGCCGCCAGCACGTCGCGGTGGCCCACGTAGTTGCGCGGGTAGACCACCGAATCGACCGAGAGACCCCGGCGTTCGGCGAGTTCGACGCAGGTTCGCATCTCCGCCGACGCGATTTCCCGCGTGGTGTGGCCCATCTCGACGTGCGAGAAGGTGTGGCTCCCCACCTCGTGGTCGGCGTCGGCGTCCTCGATGGCGTCGATTAGCTTCGCGCCGTACCACTGCTCGTCCCGGCCCTCCCACGTTCCGGGGTCGCGGTCGAACCAACCGTCTTCGGCGGCGGGGTGGTCGGCGTGTTCGCCGTCGCACGAATCGAGGAGCAGGTGGCCGACGACCGCCCACGTCGCCGGGACTCCGTAGTCGTCGAACAGTTCCAACAGTCGAAGCCACGACTCGCGGGCCGTAGTCACCCGGTCTTCGGGCATCGCCTCGCGGTCGTGGAACCCCCACGCGAGTTCGGCGTCGAGGGAGAGTACGACAGAACCCATCGTATCGTTACTATGCGTCGGTCGGCGAGTAAATCGGGCCGACTGTTCAACAGTGTTCTGCACGGTAATCGTGGGTTTCTACTCGACGGTCACGCTCTTTGCGAGGTTTCTGGGCTTGTCGATGGCACGCCCGAGCAGGTCGGCGGCGTGGTACGACAGCAGTTGCAACTGGACGTTCGCCAGCACGCCCGCCACGTCCGGGTGGGTGTCGGGAATCGTCAACACCTCGTCGGCGTACTGGTGGACCGACTCCTGTCCGTCGCTGGCGACCGCAATCACCGGCGCACCTCGCGCCTCGGCCTCCTTGACGTTCCCGAGGGTCTTCTCGTCGTTGCGCCCGGTGAACACCGCGAAGACGGGCGTCTCGGGCGTGACCAGCGCCAGCGGGCCGTGCTTCAACTCGCCCGCGGCGAACCCCTCGGCGTGTTCGTAGGAGATTTCCTTGAACTTGAGCGCGCCCTCCAGCGCCACCGGTCGGACCGACCCCCGGCCGATGAAGAAGTAGGCGTCGCTGTCCCGGTAGCTCTCGGCGATGCGCCGGGCGCTCGTGTAGTCGAGAATCTGCTGGACGTGGCCCGGCAGGTCCGAGAGGGCTTCGAGTCGCTCGCGGGCGTCGTCGGTCCGCGAGTCGGTCACGTCCCGGACGAGTCGCTCGCCCAGAAGCGCCAGCGAGACCACCTGCGAGGAGAACGTCTTGGTCGCGGCCACGCCGATTTCCGGACCGGCCCGGATGAAGAGCGCGTCGTCGCACTCGCGGGCGGCGGTCGAACCCACCACGTTCGTCACCGCGAGGGTGGTCGCGCCCGAGGCGTTCGCCCGCCGGAGCGCCGACAGCGTGTCGGCCGTCTCGCCGCTCTGGGTCACGCCGATTACCAGCGTCTCGTCGTCCACCGGCGGTTGGGCGGTGGCGTACTCGCTGGCGAGGAACGCTTGGGCGGGCACGCCGCCCTCCGAGAGGAACTGCGCGCCGACGAGTCCGGCGTGGTACGAGGTGCCACAGGCGACGAACTGGACGCGGCTCACGTCCTCGAACGTTCCCGCCGGGAAGTCTTCGAGGTCGATGTCGCCCGTACTCGGGTCGGCCCGGCCCCGTAGGGTCTGACGGAGCGCGGCGGGTTGCTCGTGAATCTCCTTGAGCATGTAGTGGTCGTACCCGCCCTTCCCGGCGTCCTCTGGGTCCCACTCGACCGTCTGGACCGACCGCTCTACGGTCTCGCCCTCTTCTGCCGAGATGCGGTGGCCGTCGGGTTCAACGACCACAACGTCGCCGTCGTCCAGATAAATCACGTCGTCGGTGAAATCGAGGAACGCGGGCACGTCGCTGGCGAGGAAGTACTCGCCGTCGTCCACGCCCAACACCAGCGGCGACCCCCGCCGCGTGGCGTACACCGCGTGGTCGCGGTCGGTTATCATCGCCACGGCGTAACTACCCGAAAGCCGGTCGAGCGTCCGCCGAAACGCGGTTTCGGGGTCGGCCCCCACCGCGAGTTCCTCCTCCACGAGGTGCGGGATGACCTCGGTGTCGGTGTCGCTCTCGAACTCGTGGCCGCGGGCGACCAACTCCGATTTGAGTTCGTCGTAGTTCTCGATGATGCCGTTGTGGACGACCGCCACGTCGCCGGTGCAGTCGGTGTGAGGATGGGCGTTCGCGTCGGTCGGCGGGCCGTGGGTACTCCACCGCGTGTGTCCGATGCCGAGTCCGCCGTCGGGAACCTCGTCGGCCAGCGCTTCCTTCAGGTTCGAGATTTCGCCCTCGCGCTTGAAGACTTCCGGCCCGCCGCCGTTCTTGATGGCTAGTCCGGCCGAGTCGTAGCCGCGGTACTCCAGATTTTCGAGTCCGGTGAGCAGTTCGTCTACTGCGCTGTCGTCGTCACCGCCGATACGGGCGATGATTCCACACATCAGCAGTACACCCCCGTCGTCTCACGCGCCAGCATCGTGTTGGTAGCTATCATGGTTAGAGTCTCGTACTGCGATAGTTCGGGACGGTGCCGCACAGTCCGTCACGTAACCTCCGCCTATCGTTCGCGCCGTTCGGTCCATCGCGCATTGTACCGTCCTGACCGCCCCGACGTACGGAAGCGGGTGCTGTTCGACAGATTGCCACCAGACCCCTTTGTTATACGCTCGCTGATTGGGCGGTAGGAGAAAATACGCCCCGCGTAGGGCCGACTTATCCCGAGTCGCGCGGTCATTTGCCCCGCCCGTACCGGCGTCGGTCCGACCCGCTGGGTCTCCATTAATCGGGAGAAGCGTCCGCCATCGGTTCGGTACCTCCCACTTACCGGCGCGCAAGGAGATGGTAACAAAGTCTCCGCCCCGAGTCTGTCCCACGATGACAGCCCAGAGCGTTCAGGCAGTCGTCCTCGCGGCGGGCGAGGGTACTCGGATTCGGCCGCTGTCGGCGTCACTCCCCAAACCGATGTTGCCGGTCGCCGACCGACCGCTGGCCGCGCACGCGGCCGACGCCGCGGTGCAGGCGGGCGCGGACGAACTACTTCTCGTCGTCGGCTACGAGGCCGACGCGGTGCGCGAGTACTTCGGCGATGAGTACGCGGGCATCCCGGTCAGTTACGCGGTCCAAGAGACTCAAGCCGGGACCGCCGACGCGGTGCGGGCGGCCCGCGACCAGTTGGACGGTCCATTCGCGGTCCTCAACGGCGACAACCTCTACGACCCCGACGCTATCGCCGAACTGTTCGATTCGGGACCCGCGGTGGGCGCGTTCCGGGTCGAGGACCCCTCGAACTACGGCGTCCTCTCGACGGAAGGCGGCGTCGTCACCGACATCGTGGAGAAACCCGCCGACCCGCCGACGAACCTCGCAAACACCGGCGCGTACCTCTTTCCCGACGAGGCCCGCGAGTGGCTCGACGTACCGGAGAGCGAGCGTGGCGAGCGCGAGATTACCGACGTTCTCGCCCGCACCGTCGCGGAGTACGACGTGTCTGCGGTCGAACTCGACCGCTGGTTAGACGTGGGCCGACCGTGGGAACTGCTGGAAGCCAACGAGTGGAAAATCGACGAGTTAGACCGCGAGATACGCGGCGAGGTCCACGAAACGGCCGACCTTCGCGGTCCAGTCGTCGTCGAAGAAGGCGCGAGCGTGGACGCCGGAGTCGTTATCGAGGGTCCCGCGCTCGTCCGGGCGGGCGCGAGCGTCGGCCCGAACGCGTACGTCCGCGGCGCGACCCTTCTCGGCGAGGACGCTAAAGTCGGCCACGGCGTCGAGGTCAAAAACAGCGTCCTGATGCCCGGCGCGACTGTCGGCCACCTCAGCTACGTCGGCGACAGCGTGCTGGGCCGGAACGTCAACTTCGGCGCGGGGACGAACGTCGCCAACCTCCGCCACGACGACGAGCCCGTGAAACTCACCGTGAAAGGCGAACGGGTTTCGACCGGCCGCCGGAAGTTCGGCGTCGTCGTCGGCGACGACGCCAAGACCGGCATCAACGTCTCGCTGAACGTCGGCACGAAACTCTCGCCGGGCGTCGGAGTTCCGCCGGGAGAAACCGTCACGCGCGACCGATAGGAAGGGAAACCGGGTCGCCGACTCAACTGTTTATCTCGGCGGGTTTGACCCACACCACGAAGTCGTCGTCCTGCCGGACGATTCCCCGGACCGACCCGCTCTCGACGCTCTCGTCTACGTCGTCGGTGTCGATGCTGACGACCTGCGTCACCGCGTCGATGAGCCATCCGACGTTGCCCTCGCCGTCGCTCTCGAGGACGACGACGCGCTCGCCGGTTTCGGTCTCGTCTAAGTCCAGCACCTTCTTGGGGTTGATGATGGTAGTCGTGGTTCCGCGGAGGTCCATCACGCCCTCGACTCGCGGGTCGGAGTTCGGAAGCGGCGTCAGTTCCTTCTTGTCCACGATTTCGTCCACGTGCGCGATGTCGATGCAGTACTTCCGGTCCTCGAGCCGAAATTCGAGGACCTGAACGTCGCCGACGGTCTCTGACATACTCGATGAAATCCGCGGCGACCACTTTACTGTTCCGACGCCGACCAATCCGGTCGAGTGACGAGTCGCCTACGGTACCTTTTTAACCCGCGTTTTCAAACGCGATAATTGATGGAGGCCGTGGAACTACTCCGGGTACTCGGCAACAAGTACAACGCCGAGATACTCCGTGCCACGAGCGAACCCAAGTCGGCCCAAGAGTTGAGCGACGAACTCGAAATTCCGATAGCGACGAGCTACCGCCGGATAGAGGAACTCACGGAAGCCGACTTGCTCGAACTCTCGGGCAGAGAGTTCTCCGACGAGGGACGACGAACGAAAGTCTACCGTCGGAACGTGGACGCGCTCGAAATCTCGTTCGAGGACGCGAGCATCGACGTGTCCGCGGAGGACCGCCCGAACGTGGAGAACTCGCTGGCCGACGTGTGGCGCGACCTCAAAGCGGAGTGACGCCCGGAAGCGGCGACCACGGCCGTCGCCGGTTCGGACGCCGTGCCCAGACGGACGGCCTCTCAGCATAGAAAACCATGCAAACGATAGAACTGCTGTACGTCGTGTTCAGCCTCACTCTCGCAACCGCCGGTCTCTCGATGGTCGGATTTGCGGTACGTGCCTACAATCGAACTTCTCGGCAGGCGATGTTTCACCTCTCGATAGGTTTCACGCTCATCGTCGCCGCGGCCATAGCGACGACGGTCAGCGCGTTCGTGACTCGCTTCGAACAGACCCGACTGCTGTTGTCGGTCAACTACCTCATCACGACGGTCGGCTACCTGTTCGTCATCTACAGTATCACTGCGGGCGAATGAGTCACCTCGGCTTACGTCTCGCTCTTCGGAGGATTCTGCCGAACATCGGGCGATTTATCGGATTTCGGTCGTGTGTATAGTCCAATATCACGTCTGATAATCGCGGCCGTAGATTTATTACGGAGGTTCGTTTCGTTCCGGATAGAGTCCGTAGTCAATGTCACATTGACATTCGGACAGGACGTGAAAAAATGAGAGACAAAATAAAACAACGACTAACTGACAGAGGTCAAGTTGGTATCGGTACGCTCATCGTGTTCATCGCGATGGTGCTGGTCGCCGCGATTGCCGCAGGCGTCCTCATCAACACGGCCGGGTTCCTCCAGACTAAGTCCGAACAGACTGGTCAGGAATCCAGCGCACAGGTGTCGAACCGCGTGCAGGTCGTGAGTGCGTTCGGTAACGTCGGTAACGAGCGGGTGAAAGACATCAGTCTGACGGTCATGCGCGGGTCCGGTTCCGACGACATCAACCTCTCGGCCGCCACTATCGAGTGGATTGGACCGGAGAAGGCCAAGACGCTGACCTACAACGAGAGCGGCACTGGCGCGTCGAACTTCACGGTCAACACCATCAAGGACCCCGACAGTTCCTCGCCCGTCCTCAACACGCAGGACGACCGCCTCGAAGTCAACATGAGCGCAGAGGAGATTTCGAGTCCGCTCGGTGAGGGCGAAGAGGTCAAACTCAAGCTCACCACGCAGTACGGCGCAGTGACGCTCTACCGCGCCAACGTGCCCCAGTCGCTCTCCCAAGAGAGCGCGGTCACGGTCTAACGCGAACAGTCCGCCAACCGACCTTCCTCTCGATTTTTCGACCGAGTACCGCAACGTTTTTTCTCGTACCAACTCGATTAAACAGTCGTGACTTCGCTGTTCGAACTGGAGAAGACGGGCGACGTAGATAAACTCACCACGCTGTTGACCCAGAGCAACAGCGAACCGGTTCGTCAGCGCTCGGCCGACATCCTCGGTGAGGTAGACGCCGAGGACCACGAGGTAGTGGACCCGCTCGTGACGGCCGCCCAGAGCGACGACAGCGAAGCCGTTCGCGCCGCGGCCATCGACGCACTCGACCAGCGTCACGAAGTCGAACGACTCGTGGCGGCGTTGACCGGCGAGGAGATTCCCACCGACGGCGCGGAGTGGGCGCGGGCCGAAGCGTTGGTCGAGACGCTCTCGGCAGACCAACCCGAACTTCGGATGGCGTCGGCCAACGCGTTGGGCCGACTCGGGAACAAGGCGGGGACGAAGGCACTGATTCAGCGCCTCGGCGACCCCGACCAGCGGGTTCGAGCGCGCGCGGCGCGGGCGCTCGGACGCATCGAGGACCCGCGGGCAATATCCGCGCTCCGGAAGCGACTGAAGGACCCGAGCGTCGAAGTCCGGCGGGAAGCCGCGGACTCGCTCGGGCGTATCGGCGGCGAGGAGTCGCTGGCGGCGCTCCTCGACTTGCTCGACGACGAGAGCGAGACGATTCGGCGCATCGCGGCCAACTCGCTCGGCAACTTCGGGAGCGAAGAGCCGTTGGACGCGCTCGTCTCGCTGTTGACCGACGAGAGCGAGACGGTCCGGCGCGCGGCGGTGTTCTCGCTCATCGAACTCCTGTCGAACGCGCCGGGTCAGAAGAGCCACGACTTGCGCGAGCGGATGGTCGAGAAACTGAGCGCCAACGACCACCGGAGCGTCGTGGACTCGCTGGTGGACATCCTCGACCAAGGGACTCAACCCCACCAGCGCCGGAACGCGGCGTGGCTACTCGGCAGAGTGACCGGTGAGCGGAACCGCGAGGCGGCTATCGAGGCGCTGGCGTCCGTGCTGGACGACAAAGACGGCATGACCGCCCAGTTCGCCGCGACCAGCATCGCCAAGGTCGGCGGCGAAGTCGCCGAAGACGCGTTACTCGACGTACTCGACGACTCGGAGGCCAGCAGTGACGCCCGAGCGAAGGCGGCGTTCACGCTCGGGAAGGTGGGCGGGGAACGCGCACAGAACCGACTCGACGACATCATCGACAACACCGACGACGAGGAAGTTCGGAAACGGGCGTTCTCCGCGCTCTCGAAACTCGGCGGGCGAACGTAGACCGACGAACACTCGGAAGACTCTCCGAGAAGGTCGTTTTTTGGTGCGTAGCCGACACGACGACGGCCCGGATTGGCACGCGGTAGCAGGGTTATCGCGCGTGAAATTTGCGTAAAACTTTATATCCGGTTGGTGTCTCTTTCCAGAACAAGATGGTTAGGGACCGGTTGAGGAAAATTCTAACGCGCTTACGTGTAGGGGAAAATCAGACCGACCGGCAACGAAACGTGACGTTCGACGGTGGGACGCACACCGGGGACGTGTCCGTCTCGGCCGGGGGGACCGTCACGCAGTCACAACTGTCCGAAACGTATCGAGACACCGACGCGAGCGACGACCTCCAGCAGGCCCAAGCGGTCCACCTCGGACAGGTCATCGAGGACCCGGCGGACGCCGCCGAGGACGCGACCGACCTCGGGCGACGGCACGTCGAGGCGGAGGTGTCGGCCGCGACGTTCGCCGGGACCTACGCCGCGGGGGTCGAGCAACTGGTCGGCGAGACGTTCGAGCGACTCGAACACCGACTGGGCGCGGACAACGAGGCGGTCGCCGAGGAACTTCGGCGTGCGGAGGGGGAACTCCAGTCGGCGCTCTCGGCGACGTTGGCCGACATGCAGACCGGACTCGACGCCTACGACGCGCCCGCCGAGACGGAGGACGAACTGGCCACGGTCGAGACGGAGGACGAACCGGCCGACAGCGAGGACGACGAACTCAACGTCGAAGACGACGAACTGCTCGACGGCATCGGGGTTCCGGTGTTCATGATAGACACCCAGCGCGACGAGGTGGCGGCGTGGAACTCCGCGCTGGAGGAACTCACCGGCGTCTCCGCCGAGGAAGCCCTCGAAACCACCACCGTCAGCGAGGCGTTCTACCCCGACGGTCGGCGCGTGAAGACGCTCGCCGACAAGGTTGCGGAAGCCCCCAAGTCCGCAGACGCCGAGTTCGACGTGGACCGGGCCGACACCACTCAGACGCTCTACACCGACGAGAGTACCATGGTTGACCGCGACGGCGTGGAGCGCAAGATAGAGTTCTCGGCCATGCCGCTGTACGACGACGAGGACGAACTCATCGCCGTGGTCGAGACGGTCCGCGACCGGACCGAGGACATCCGGCGTCAGGAGGGCGTCACCTCGCTGGTCGAGGAACTCATCGGTACCCTGACCGCGATGGAGATGGGCGACCTCTCGGCCCGCGCGTCGTTCGAGGACGAACACGACGTTGTGGACGACTCGCTGGTCGAAGTCGTAGACCAAGTTAACGACATGGCCGACCGGTTCGAGCAACTGACCGCGCGCGTCGGCGAGAAGGCCGACGACCTCGAAGGGTCGGTCGAACAGGCCGCCGAGTCCGCCAGCATCATCGACGAGCGAGTGGACGAACAGACCAGACAGCTCTCGGAAGTCGCCACCCAGATGGAGAACTTCTCGGCGAGCATGGAGGAAGTCGCCGCGAGTTCCGACGAGGTTGCGTCGGCCGCCGAGCAAGCCAAGGCGTCGGCCGACAGTGGTCTCGAATCCAGCGAGGGCGCACGCGAGGCCACCAAAGAGGTCATCGAGCAGAGCGACGAACTCGTGGAGACGGTGACGGAACTCGAATCGCAGATGGACGAAATCGAGGAGGTCGTCGAAGTCATCGCCGAAGTCGCCGACCAGACCAACCTGCTCGCGCTCAACGCCAACATCGAGGCCGCACGCGCCGGAGACGCCGGAAGCGGGTTCGAAGTCGTCGCCGACGAGGTTAAGGAGCTAGCCAACGAGACGCGCGAACACACCGAAGAGATTGCCGAGCGCATCGAAGACGTGCAGGCGCAGGCCAACGAGACGGCGACTGCGGTCCAAGAGGGCAACGACCAAATCAAGGTCGCTGGCGACGAAATCGAGGACGCACTCGTCGCACTCGAAGAAATCGCCGACGCGGTAGAGGAAGCCGCGACCGGCGTGACCGAAGTCGCACAGGCGAACGACGAACAGGCCGCGAACGTCGAGCAAGTGATGGCGACGGTTGAGGACGTGCGCGACCAGACCCGCGAGGTTGAGGACGCGACCGACGACATCGTGAAGGCGACCCGCCAGCAGACCGACGCTATCGACGAGCTATCGGCGCGAGTCGACGACATGCGAACCGAATCCTGAATCCCCGGTCCCTGCTATGACCGTATCGAACACCAACGAACGGCGTCCCTTCGAGGAACCACGAGGCGAGCGCGGCCGACCAGAGCAACCGCGCCGAGAACGTAGACACCACGCATGAGCAAGGAAGGCGAGCACAAGATAACAGACACGAAGGGGAAGTTCCTACAGGTCGTGAAGAACGGCCGCAAACTCAACGACCCCGAATGGACTAGCGGCCGCGTTCTGCTGTCGAACAAGCGACTCGTGTTGGCGGGCAATCAGGGCAAGCGCTCGATTCCGCTCTCCGAGGTGAAGGGGCTGAAAGGCCGCTACGACGTGAATCAGGCGGTCGCATCGGTCTCGGACTACCTGAGCGTCGAGTTCGGCAAGAACGTCGTCCTCATCGGGACCAGCATGGACGTAGAGGAGTTCGAGACCGACCTCTACGGTGCCCTGCTGAACCAGAAGATGATTCTGACCAAGCACCCCGCCGTCGAGGGGGGCGTGGTGCAGGACACCGACTGGGAGAAGGCCCGCATCAAGATTACCGAGGGGATGGTCAACGTCGCCATCGCCAGCGGGACGTTCGTCGGCATCGAACTCGACGACATCGGGTCCGTAGAGCGCGCGACTCGGACGGTCAAGGGCGAACAGCGGACGGTCCTCGAAGTCGAACACACGCAGGGCGACACCAGCGTCCAGACGTACGTCTCGGGCCAGACCCGGCGGTGTGCGCTCCTCGAAACCCTCTTCGAGAAGGGCGAGCGCAAGAACGAGGGCGGCGTCGAACTCGACGAGACCGAGAAGGAGGTCCTGATGGCGCTCTACTCGGGCGTCTCGTCGTTCGAGATTCCGGACTTCCTCGGCATGGATGTCGAGGAAGTCGAGAGCATCTTCGAGCGCCTCATCGAGGTGGACGTGCTGGAGGAGGTTCGCAAACGCCGCGAGGTGAGTCTGAAGACCCGCGGCCGGAACATCGCAAGCGAGTCCATCAACGAGAAATAGCTGTCTTTAGGGCTTGCACTGGATTTCATGAAGTCTATTTACAATTGCTAAAGCAATGTTTAGTTATGTCTGGGCCGTTTCGGGGGGTTCGACGGCGTATCGGGCGACCGAGGAACGCGACGGTGTAGAAGGACGAAAAAAGCCGACGACAGGCTTGAGCCAATCAGACCGCACAGCACCGCCACCGCGGACCACACCCTCCCCAACCGACTGCGTTGCTCGCTTCGCTGCGCTACTCATCCACCGTCGGAAGCGAGTTCCGACGAGCAGTCGGTCGCTTCGCTCCCGACGACGCCAGCGCGTGCCGACCGCACGGTACCGCAACTGCACTGCAATCGCACGGTACCGCAACCGCGTCTCACTATCTCGGCGCGGGTCCGTCGAACTGGGGCGTCGCTATCCTTGACCGTCCGCGTGCGGTGCTGTGCGGTTGGGTTTTGATTGGTTCAAGTCGTAGTCGTCTCGTTCCTGCCGTCTCTGCGGTGCCATGCGTGCAGTTGCGGTGCGGTCACGGTGCTGTACGCTTGCGGTTCTGACCGTCCTAGTCTCCGGTTTCTGTAGTCTCGAACGACGCGGGTGCAGTCCGGAAAACGGCACTCGGACCCCTCGGAGAACCCTCTCCGGAAGCGAGACGGACTCGGAAGGACGTGAAAATCGAGAGTCGCGCCGTTATCGGGCGCGCTTGACGAGTCGGCGGAGGTCGAGGTGGCCCGCGCCGTGGTAGAGTTCGCCGCCGGGGGCGTCACGAGCGGTCTCCTGAATCATCGCCTCGACTTCCTCGACGCTGGCGTCGGGTCGGAGCGAGCGCACGAGCGCAACCGCGCCCGTCACCTGCGGTGCCGCCATCGAGGTGCCCGCCTTCCACCCGTAGCCAGCCACGGGTCCGTTCTCGGTCTGTTCGACGACGGTGGAGAACACGAGGTCGTAGTACCAACCCGGCACGTCGTTGGCCGCGGCTTCGAGGTCGGCGTCCCCGCCCGCCGCGCTCACGTCGGTCCCCTCGCCGTAGTTGGTGTAGAAGGCTGGCGAGTCGGTGCCGTCTTCGAGTTTCACGAGCGCCTTGTCCTCGCGGCTCGCCTGCTTGTCGTCCCAGAGGTAGCCGATGGGTCCGGTCGCCGAGACGCCGAAGATGCCCTCGACTTCCGTCGGGAGGCTGATAACGTCGTCGGGGGTCATGTCGATGCCCGCGTTGCCCGCCGAGTTGACGATGAGCATGTCCTGCGAGCGGGCGTACTCGGCGAGTCGCCGGTAGGCCATCTTGACGCCGGACACCCACTCGTCGGTCTCGGGGTTGGCGGGCGGGTAGCCCACGCTGAAGTTCGCGGCGTCACAGCCTTTGGTCGCCGCCGCCGCAAGCGCCGCAACCGTGTCGCCGGTCGATGCGCCCTCGCCGGGGACGCCAGAGAAGACGCGGTGGGCGACGATTTCGGTCTCGGGCGCGGTGCCGAGGATGCCCTCGCCGTCGGCGTTCGTCCCGGCGATGGTGCCCGCGACGTGAGTCCCGTGGTCGCCCGCGCCGTTGGGTCGGAAGTCGTACTGGTCGGTCGTGAAGTTCTCCGACAGTTCGGCGTTCACCACGTCGGCGAGGTCCGGGTGTCCGTCGTAGACGCCCGTGTCCACGACGGCGACCCGACTGCCTTCGCCCTTCGTCGTGTCTTGGACCGTCTTCCCGTCGCCGGGGTTCTCGGTCAGGTCGCCCACGCGCTGTTCGCGCTTGTCCCACTGGAGCTCCGTCGCGGTGGGTGCGCCGCTGTCCCACGCGGGGCCGTTGCCGCCGCGCGCTTTCGCGTCGCGTTCTTTCACCGGACCGCCCTCGTAGGTGCTGTCCCGGTAGACCGTCACGTCCGGCGTCGTGGACGCCGTGCCGGGGACCGCCTCGGGGTCGCCGCGGGCCGCCAGCAGGTCGAGTTCCGCGATGTCGTGGACGACTTCCACGTCCTCGGGCACTTCGCTTCGGGAAACTTCCCGCAGGTCTACGAGGAACCGCGTGTTCGGGGTCTCGCTTCCGCCTGCGCTGACCGTTCCGCTCACCAGTGCCGCGCTACCGACTGCGCTCCCCGCCGCTTTGAGGAACGTCCGCCTGCTTTGGTCTGACATTACATCCCACACTTCACCCACATTTCTTATAAATGTTTATATTTGAAATATAAACTGGTTCCGGTGGAGATGTTGGTTTATTCTCGCTGTATCGCCCATATCGTAAATGATGGAAGGGTGATTGGTTTCGGAACGTCTAGCCGAGCTAGAGCGTCGAGTCCCGGACCGACGCCGGACTTCCGACTACCGGAGTCCCTTCTCCTCGGCCAACTCCCGGAGTCCCGTCTCCAGCGACACCGCCGGTTCGTAGCCGAGTTCCGACCGCGCCTTCGAGATGTCGGCCTCGCTGTGCCGGATGTCGCCGGGTCGCGGGTCAACGTGGGTGATTTCGGCGTCGGAGTCCGTCACCTCGACTACCGTCTCGGCGAGGTCCCGAACCGTGACGCTGTGGCCCGTCCCGACGTTGAACGGTTCGCCCACGCGGTCGGTGGTCGCCGCGAGCAGGTTCGCCCGCACCACGTCCCGGACGTGAACGAAGTCGCGGGTCTGTTCGCCGTCGCCCTCGACGGTGACGGGACCTCCGTCGGCGGCCTGCCGGAAGAAGACGTTCACCACCGCGCTGTACTCCGGATTCTGGCGCGGGCCGTAGACGTTGAAGTATCGCAGGGGGACCGTCTCCAGTCCGTAGAGGTCGTGATACCGCCGCGCGTAGTGGTCGAGCGCCAATTTGTCGATGCCGTACGGCGAAGTGGGGTCTTTCGAGTCGCCCTCCGAGACCGGCACCGACTCGGGGTGGCCGTAGACGGCGGCCGACGACGCCAGCACCACGCGGGCGTCCTCGTCGCGGGCCTGTTCGAGCAGGTTCACCGTCGCCGCGGCGTTGATTCGGTTGCTCTCGGGCGGACTTTCGACCGACTTCTCGACGGACACCAGTGCGGCCTCGTGGAACACGAGGTCCGCGCCGTCCATCGCCTCGGCCACCGTCTCGGAGTCGCACACGTCGCCCTCCACGAGGTCCGCGCCCGCGGGGACGTGTTCGCGCACGCCGCCCGAGAGGTCGTCTAACACGCGTACCTCGTTGTCCGCGACCAGCGCCTCCGCGAGGTGACTCCCGACGAAGCCAGCGCCGCCGGTTATCAGCACGGTCCGGTCCGACAGGTCGGCGCTCGCGTCGGACGCGAGTAGCGCGTCCGACGCGGCAGGCGTGGGTTCGGCGTGAGCGTCGGTTTCGTGAGTCATCTCGCTAGCCTCGCTACGCGCTTATTTATAAATTGAACGAAGTTTTTGAAGTCTTTCGGCGCACTCCGGGGGACCCGCGGGTCGGAGTCCGACATCAGTCCATGTAGCCCAGTCCCTTGAGGCGCGACTCCACCTCGTCGAAGTCGGCGTCGTGGG
Organism: Halorussus caseinilyticus; assembly: GCF_029338395.1. Lineage (NCBI taxonomy): Archaea > Methanobacteriati > Methanobacteriota > Halobacteria > Halobacteriales > Haladaptataceae > Halorussus > Halorussus caseinilyticus. Next base: position 1,745,776 of record NZ_CP119809.1, on the reverse strand, counting down.
ACTCGTCGGTGCCGCGTTCGACGTAGGCGCGTTCCTCGACGCCGCGCCTCGCGGCGGCCGAGTCGGGCGCGAACACCTCCGAGAGGACCCGGCCGTCGGCGTCGGCCGGGACGGGTTCGCCGACGCTGTGGAGGAGCGTCGGCGCAACGTCGGCCACCGTCGCCTCGTCGGGTTCGCTTCCGGGTTCGACCGACGGACCCCACGCGAGAAACACCCCTTCGGGCCGGTGGGTGGCGTTCATTTTGCTCTCGGTGAACACCGAGTCCGCGAGCGAATTTCCGTTCAGATACCCCTCGTCGGTCCGACCCCGGACCACGAGGTCCGGCGACTGGTCGTCGGTCTCGAACACCTCGTCGCCGTCGAACACCCGCAGGACGCGCTCGCCGGTCTCGGGGTCTTGAAGTCCTTCGAGCGCGGTCCGGAGTTCGGCCTTGACCGCGGGTCGCTGGTCGGGCGCGACGACACCCTGCTCGAATCGTTCGGTGTCGTTGACGTAGAGGTTCCCCTCGCCGTGGGTGAACGCCACCGTCTCCGAGAAGTCCACGTCGAACAGTTCGTGGCTTCCGGGGACTTGGGAGGCCACCGACTCGATGACCGTCTCGGGCAGGTGGTCGTAGAGGTCCTCGACGGTGATGCCCGCGGTCCCGAGCAGGTTCTCCACCCGGTCTTTCGTCAGGCCGAGTCGTTCGAGCGCACCGCGACCAGAGCCGGTTTTCCGACTCAGGTAGCCCTCGCGTTCGAGGAAGGTGTTGGTGTGGACGTAGGTGTCGATGGGACCGAACCCGTGGTCCGAGACCACGAAGAGGTTGGCACCGCGTTCCTCGACGTACTCCAGCACCTCGCCGAGTACGTCGTCTAACTCCCGGTAGTGGTCGCGTAGCACCTCCTCGTCCCACACCAGATGCTGGAGTCGGTCGGGCGTGGTGAGGACGAAGAAGAACAGTCGCCAGTCCTCGACTTCCATCTGCATCCGGAGAAGTTTCGTCTGGGTGGCGACCAGCGTCTCGAAGTCGTCGAGGAACGCCTCCCGGTCGTCGTGGTACTGCTCCCACGGGAGACCCACCTGATACTCCGGAATCCGGTCCAGCACCTCGTCGGCCAACTCCGGCGGGTGGGTGAACCCCTCGCCGAATCCGGGCGTCATCATGCCCGTGACCATCCGGCCGTCGATGTCGTCGGCGGGGTAGGTCATCGGGACGTTGCCGACGACTGCGGGCGAGAGTACGTCCCAGAGTTCCGGGCGGTCGAGGTCGTTGCTGGTGTTCATCTGGTTGGTGTAGTCCGACTGGACTTCTTGGAAGGAGTAGACGCCGTGCTTGTCGGGCCAGACCCCGGTAGCGATGGTCGGCCACGCCAGCGCCGTGGTCGGCGGCGTCGTGCTCTCCAGTCGCCCGGCCGACCCCTCCTCGACGAGGCGCGCGAAGTTCGGCAGTTCGCCGTCCGCAACCAAGTCTTCGAGGAGATACCACGGTACCCCGTCGAGTCCGAGAACGACCGCCTTGTTCGGGTCTGTTGGTTTCATCGACATAGTTTGTCGGGCGGGAGATTCCCCGCCGCTTGAACGTTCGCAGGCCGCCAGCGACCTTTGTTATACCCCGTCTGCCGAAGATTACGAGTCGTCTGTGCGCGCGTAGGCGGTTCGTTCGGCCGCGAAACCTGCTGTCGGGCGGTCGGTGTCCGACCGCCCGGCGACCTTGCGCCGTCAGGAGAGAACCGAGACGACCCGGTTGGGGTCGAGCAGACCCCGGCGACCGAGAGTCCGGCCCACACCGCAATCCCGAGCGGGATTGCGGCGGCGACCGCGAGCGCGCCGGAGGTCGCGGTCATCACGAAGTAGACCGCGACCGACATGGCGACCGTGACACCGGCCACCGCCGCGAGGTGGCGTGCGAGTCGCCGGACCGACAGCGAGAGTTCCGAGTGGATGACCGCGACGTTGACCGCGGTGTAGCCCCCGAAGGTGACGACGGTGGCGGCGGCGGCACCGACGACGCCGAACTGGGGAATCATGACGAGGTTGAGCAGGAAGTTGCCTATCGAAGTCGCTCCCTTGGCGTAGGCCCGAGAACGCGCCCGGCCGAGGTAGTCGAGGGCGTCGCTGGTCACGAAGGCGACGGCTTGCAGGACGACGTAGCCCGAGAACACCTGCAAGACGGGCGCGGCCGGACCCATGTCGGAGCCGAAAATCAGGGTAATCGTGGGTTCGGCGACGAGGACGATTCCGGCCGCCGCGGGCACGTAGAGCAGGAGGGTGTACTTCAACGTCGTCTCGTAGATTCGGGCCGCGCGCTCGGAGTCGCCGTCGGCCTTGTGTTCGCCGTAGGTCGGCGAGAGGGTGAACCCGAGCGACGCCGCGGGTGTCTGGACGAACCCGACGATTTGCTTGGCGAGGTAGTAGTAGCCGACCGCGACCGGGCCGATGAAGTAGCCCACGAGGATGGTGTCCACGCGCTTGTCGATGACGTTCGCGCCGCGGGTCACGGTCAGCGGGACGCTGTACCGCAGGACCTTGCGCGCCAGTCCGTCCTCGGGGGTCTCGGCGCGTTCGGCGTCCCGGTAGCCCACGACGTACAGCAGACTGAGACCGAGGACGGCACCGACGCCGTAGCCGACGATGTAGCCGGTCAGCGCACCCATCGCGCCGCCGAAGACCGCGACGAAGAGGACCGCGAGTCCGAGGCGCGAGACGGTGCCGACCGCGCGGATGGCACTGCTGTAGGTCACCCGGTTGAACCCCTGAAACAGGACTTGGGAGAACGTGAAAAGCGAGTGGACCGCGACGTAGCCAGCGCCGAGGACGAGCAGTGGCCCGATTTCGGGTTGACCGATGAGGTCGGCGACGAGACCGCCGAACAGCAGGAATCCGCCAGCTACCACCGCGACCGCCGCGATTCGGTAGGCGAACGCGGCCCGGAGGACGTGGGGAACTTGGTCGGGTTGGGTCTCGCGGTACTCCGTGACGTAGCGCGCGGCCGCTTTCCCGATGCCGAGGTCCCCGAGCAGTTGGGCGACTCCGAGAACCGCCAGCGCCGACCCGAGCAGACCGTACTGCTTGCTCGACAGCAGGTAGCGCACGAGGACGACCATCAGCAGGCCGCTGGCGACCATGTGGAGCAGGCGCGCGCCGAACGTCGCCTTCAGTCCGCGCGAGACGCGTTTCAGGTCCATGTTAGCTCGTTCCGTTGATTCGGTACATCTGGAAGCCGCCGTTGGCCTGCACGCGGTTCAGTCCGGGCGCGGAGTCGAGCGACCGGAACCCCCGCCTGTCGAACCGGAAGCCGTCGTACACCCGTAAGTCCTGCTGGCGCGCGCGGTCCGTGAACGCGAGGTACTGCCCCCCGTAGTGGCGGGCGACGTAGCCCCCGGTGAAGTTCTCGCCGACCGCGGGGTGTGTCTCGTCGGCGTAGAGGCTACCGGCAGACAGACTGCGCTCGCGGCTCCGTTCGTAGCCCAGAACCGCGTCGGTCCACCGCTCGCCGTTTCCGCGGACACCGACCAGCGGTCCCGCGCCGTGTCCGACCGCCGTCTCGTACCCCTGTATCTGGGCCTCGGAGACGTGGCTCGAACTCTGGTACATGTACGGCGACTGGTAGAGCGAGAGGGTGGACAGCGCGAGCATGGCGACGATGGCGACTCCGACCGCGGTTCGGGCGCTCCGCGGCGACAAGCGGGTCGAGAGGGCGTCAACGCCGCGGGCCAGCGCGACCGCGCCGAGTATCGTCACCGGAACCATCACGAAGCCCAGTTGCCGAAAGTGGAGTTGCTCGTAGCTCACGACGAAGAACGCGGCGAACAGGACGCCGAGCGGGACCAGCGCGAACCCGAGATAGCGCGAGAACGCCGCCACGTTCCGGTCGTCGAACCGGCCGAGGAACCCGCCGAGGACCAGCAGACCCGCGAGCGCGCAGAACACCAGACTCACGGCGAAGAGCTTTGCGAACAGCACTTCGATGGACCCGCCGACCGACGCCACCGACCCGGCGCGCTGGGTGGTCTCGGACCCGACTCGGAACCCGTTGGCCAGCATGTTGACGAGCGCGGAGGTGGCCCCCGACGCTCGCTCGTGGCGGGGTGCCCACACCGCGAACACCCCGGCGAGGAATATCGTCTGGAGCGCGAGCGTCCGGTGTCGGGTCTCGAAACTCCCGACGAACCGGGCGAGCAGTTGGAGCGCGAGTATCGACCCGAAGACGACGAGGACGTTCGCGGCCTGTTGGGGGTGGACCAGCACGATTGCGACCGAGGTCAGCGCCAGCAACGCGCCCGTCGGCGTGCCGACGAACCGGCCGTCCCGGTCGGTCCGCGTGAGGTATCGCGCGGTCAGATAGAGGACCAGCGGCAGGAACAGGATGGCCTGCGTCGTCGGGTGGGGCATGTCGTAGACGCTGATGTTGTTGACGGGGAGAAAGAGCAGTCCCGACAGCGCCGCCAGCGCCGTCGCGGTCCGGTCGCGGGTGATGGTCCACGTCGTCAGCGGGACGAAAAGCAGGAAGATTGCGGTGAACGCCGTCACCATCACCAGCATCGAGCGATGGAGCGCCATCCCCGTCGCGTCGGCCAGCAGGACCGCGACGGTGTGCGTGCCGGGGTAGAGAAAGCCCAGAACCGACATCTTCTCGGCCGAGATGTCTTTCGCCCACGCGAGGTGAGTCAGCGAGTCCCCGGCACCGAAGAAGTAGTACGACCGCAGGACGGGGAGCGAAGCCACCGCGAGCATCGCCAACCCCGAGAGGACGAGCGCGAGTCTGCGCCCGACGCCGCCGTCGCGGAGACCGACGAAGATTCCGACCAGTAGCGCGACGCTCGCTCCGACCCAAAACGCCACCGGCGTCCCGGCGTAAATCGAGAGTTCGTACGCCTCCGGCGGCGACCCGTGGGCGACCAGTATCGCCGCGGCGAGCGAGACGAAACCGACGATGAGTGCGCCTTTCTCCCATCGCTGGGAGGTACGTGTGTCCGTAGCCATGGTAATCAAATCGCGTCCGACCGGACGCGGAGTTACTTCCCAGACTCCCCGCGTCGGGGCTTTGTTATGGGCCTCCTGTCCCGGCGTAGGCGACGAAAACGCCGTTTCGAGTCCCCCGAAACGACGACCGGGCTTCAGAACGATTTGCGGGGGCTTCAGAACCGTCGGCGGGTCGGGCGGCCGTGAGCGGCCGCCCGACCCGCCAAAGACTCTTTTATATTGCTTAAACAATTCTAGAAGTTTCTAAAGAAAATCTGGAGGTGTCTGAAAGCGGCCGGACGCCGACCCCGAAGACGGTCGAATTGGCGTCGCGGTACTCCTCGACGCCTCGCGCGGAATCTCGCACTCGCCGACTTACCGAACGGTTAGCGAAGCCTTATCAGGGTACGGCGGTAAGTTACCGATAGAAACCCGCTTACCAGATACAAGTGAGAGACATCCCAATGACCGAGAAATACGACAACGAGAACAACAGGGACGAAGACGAGTTCGAGACCGACCGCTACGCCGCCGTCAGCGACGGCGCGGGCGAAATCGGCGTCTACGACACCGAGAACACCGCCGCGTGGCTCAAATCCGACGCGGCAGTCGAAGTCGGCGAGATGGCGTAGCGGAGCGCAGTCCTAATCGAGCGTCTTCGGCCGTCCGTCCGGCGAGTCGAGCGCGCTCACGTCCGGGTCGCGGCCGCCCGCGGGACCGCGGCCGACCGCGCGGTCGGCCGCGACCGCACGCTCGTAGACGCCCGCGAGACGCGCGGCCACTCGCTCGACGCGCAGGTCCGCGACCGACTCCCGGCCGTTCGACCGGCGCGGGTCGGTGAGAACGTCGGCCAGCGCCGCGGCGAGTTCCTCGTCGTCGTCGGCGACCGCAGACGGCGAGACCCCGCGCAGTCGCTCGCGCACGTCGCCCACGTCGGTCGAGACCACCGGGAGGTTACAGCAGAGCGCCTCCTTGACCGAGTTCGGAAGCCCCTCGTGTTCGGATGTCAACAAGAGCGCGTCCGCGGCGTTCACGTAGGTCGGCATCTCGCCGTGGTCCACGTCGCCCAGCGGATGGAGTTCCACGGGGTCGCCGACTCGCTGGCGGGCCGCCTTCACCACGCGCCCGGCCCGCGGGAAGTCCTTGACCGCCCGGCCGGGGTCGTAGGGAAACAGGACGTGGCGGGCGTCGTCGGTCCACCCGACGGCGGCGCGGGCCTCGGCTTTCGGCGCGGGCCGGAACTGCTCTGCGTTCACGCCGTGGGGCACGACGTGGGTCTCCCGGTCGAGTTCGGCCGCCATCCCCTCCGACATCACGACCACCTCGTCGGCGCGCCGGGCGCAGGCCCGCGAAAGCCACCCGAACTCCCCGAGCAGGTCCGACCCCCACAGCGAGACGACGACCGGAAGCCGAATCTGCGCGAGTGCGGCCGGGGCCGTCAGTCCGTAGTTCGCGTGAACGAGGTCGTAGTCGCGCGTGGACTCGGCCAGCACCTCCGGGACGAACCGGAGGTAGTCCACGACCGACCGGCCGGTCTCGGCGTCTCCGGGCACTTCGAGCGTGGTCCGCTCGACACCTAACTCCGACAATGCGTCACTCTCCCGCCGGTAGAACCCCGGCACGTTCGCGGTCACGCTCAGCACTCTCATTGGTCTCGGTGGTCCGCTCGGACCTCTCTGCCCGCGACGTTAGCGAGGTTCGACCTTTGTAATTCGCTCGTTGAACCGGCGAAACGGAGCAGTGGGACGAAACGGCTCGACGGCCGATTCGGTAAGCCGCTCCACTCGGAGAAACAGTTCGGCTCCGCGACTACTCACCCCGCCGGGAAGCTCACTGTACCAACTTGTACGCTCGCTTGGCGACGTTCATCGCCGCGCCCGACGACTCCACGACGTAGTAGGGCACGAGGTCCGCGCCGAACTTGGCCTTGTACCGGCAGAGTCGCTCGGTGTTCGCGCCCATCAGGTCGTAGTTCGTGACCGACTCGACCGGCGGGTCCGAAACGAGGTCCTCGATGAGTCGCCAGTGGATGAGGCTGTTGACCGCGGTGCCCTCGTAGATGGCCTTCGCGCCGCCCTGCCAGAAGTAGGCGTGGTCGTTGGAGTACAGCGCCGTGATGCCCGAGAGGTACTCGCCCGAGGAATCGCGGGCGACGTAGGCCCGCGCCCGGTCGTCGTCGGCGAGCGCCTCGAAGAGGTCCCGGACGTAGGGCCACGTCAGCGGGAAGGGTTCGTCCTGTTCGGCGTAGCGCTCTCTGGTCGCCCGGAACACGTCGCGGGCACCCTCCAGTCCCTCCGTCTCGACGGTCACGTCGAGGTCCTCGGCGTCCCTGATGTCCCGGCGAAGGCTCTTGGAGAACGACTTTCGGACCTCCTCGGCGCTCCGGTCGGCCACGTCGAGGAAGTAGGTGAAGTTGGGTTCGACCTGCAGGTTCCCCCACGCGTAGGGCCGGGGGTCGCCGTAGGCCGCGTTGCACTCCATCCGGAAGAGGGTCAACCGCGAGTCAACGTCTAAGGTGTCCAGCATTCGCTCGGCCATCGGCGACTCGACCCCGGCCGCGGCGAGTCGCTGGTCCAACTCCAAGTCAGTGCCGACCTGCTGGAGGACCTTCTCGGTGAACTCGTTGTTGACCTTCTCCTGTTTGCGGCGCTTGGGACTCGTCGGCATCAGTATCGGGCCGAGACGCGGAATACCCATGCTCGGCGGCGGCGACGTGACCGCGGTCCCGACCGACTTCTGCTGGACGAACACCGGCAGAAGCGCGATGGGTTGTTGACCCTTGAACCCGCCGAACAGTTTCATCTCGGCGTCGGCGTGGTTCGCGACCACCTCCAGCGCCCCCGGCCGGTGAAACACTTCGAAGCCGTCGCTCGGCAGTGCAGACTCCCACTCCGACAGTTCGAGTTGCTCGACTCTCATCCTGTTGACTCGGTGTTCGCGCCGGTTTTCACTTTGTTATCCTCCACCTGCGGCGAGCGTAGGCGACTCCTGTAGTCGCTCTCGGCCGCGGTTCTGTTCGCTCGCGCCTCGTCGGCGGTTCCTTCGGTTTCGGTCGCCTCGCTCGCCTCCGTCTCGCCGCCGGGGTGGTCCATGAGGTCGTAGTAGTCGCCGGGCGAGCCGACCCACGCACCCATCTCTAGCGCGCGTTCGATTAGCCGCCGGTAGAGTCGCCGATACCCCGGAAAGTCGGTCTCGGTGAACAACCGGGGGTGCCACAGCGCCGACATCACCGCGTCGTTGGCCGCCGCCTCGTCCAGCAACCCCTCGCACTCGGCCCACGCCGTCTCGAAGTCCTCGCCGGGGTCGGTCAGCGCCGCCTCCATCACGGTCAGCGGGAAGACGACGAACTCGTCGTCGAAGGGTCGAAGCGGGAGGTGGCCGTGGTCGAAGCCGAACGTCTCGCTCGACCCCGGACTGGCGTCGTACCGGAGACCAATCGAGCGGTGGTGTTCCCACGTCCGGGGACCGCGGTTGAGGTGGTGCTGTCGGCCGCCTCTCACCTCGTCGCCGAGGGCCGACTCCAGCGTCTCCTTCTCGACCCGGAGGCGGTTCCGGTCGTCGTAGGCGTCGTAGGACCCGTGGAGACCGACTTCCCATCCGCCTTCGTGGAGTCGTTCGAGCAGGTCGGCTATCTCGGGGGTCTCGGGGTCGTAGCGACCGAAGTGTTCTATCCAGTAGAAGGGGTCGAACCAGTCGCTCGGCGGGCGTTCGAGCAGATGTCGCTCGCGCAGGAAGTAGAACGCCGACCGGACGCCCAGCGACGCTTCGAGACTTGCGATGGTCTCGAACTGCCACCACGGGTTCTCGCCGGGCAACAGCGCCCTCAGTTGGCGGGGGTCGCGGCGCTCGATTGCGTGGTAGAGCGACTGGACCGTCTTGTAGGGCCGGTCCACGTCGTGGGTCAGCAACAGCGCGAACTCGGCGTCCGCGACTGCCGAGGGTGACCCGGCGATTCGGGGGTCGGAAATCTCAGGCATCGTCTAGCAAGTTGGTAATCGTCGCCGCGGCATCTCCGTCGCCGTAGGGCCGGGGCTTGTCGGCGGGCGGTTCGGCGTTTGCCAGCGCGCGCCGGATTGCTTTCTCGTTCGCGCCGACGAGCGTGTTCCACCCCGCTTCGACCGTCTCGCGCCACTCGGTCTCCTCGCGCATCGTCACGCAGGGGGTGTCGAGGAAGAACGCCTCCTTCTGGACGCCGCCCGAGTCGGTCGCCACCACGTCGGCGCAGTCCTGCAAGCGCACGAAGTCGAGGTAGCCCGCGGGGTCGGTCAGCGTCAGTCGCTCGCGGGCGTCCTCGTACATTCCGTATTCCCGCATACGGTTTATCGTCCGGGGGTGTGCGGGCAGGACGACTTCCCGCGAGTCGCCCGCCAGCGCGTCGAGGATGGCCGCGAGGCTCTCGGGGTCGTCGGTGTTGGCCGCGCGGTGGACCGTCGCTAGCACGTACTCGTCGGGTTCGACGCCGAACTCGTCGAGTATCTCGGAGTGTTCCTCGGCCCGTTCGCGCGCCCACAGCACCGCGTCGTGCATCACGTCGCCGGTGTCGTGGACCGCGCCGGGGACCGACTCCTCGCGGAGATTTTCGACCGCGCGCCGGGAGGGTGCAAACAGCAGGTCCGCGGCGTGGTCGGTCAACACTCGGTTGACCTCCTCTGGCATCTGGCGGTTGTAACTCCGGAGTCCGGCCTCGACGTGGGCGAGGCGGGTGTCCATCTTCGAGGCGGCCACCGCCGCCGCCAGCGTCGAGTTGGTGTCGCCGTAGACCAGCACCGCGTCGGGGTCCTCCGAGTCGATGCGCGCTTCGAGTCCGGCTATCATCTCGGCGGTCTGAGCGCCGTGGCTGTCCGACCCGACGCCGAGATTGTCGTCGGGTTCCGGCATCCCTAACTCCTCGAAGAACACGTCCGACATCTCCTCGTCGTAGTGCTGGCCGGTGTGGACCAGCACCTCGTCGTGGCGTCGCCGGAGTTCCCGGGACACCGCGGCGGCCTTGACGAACTGCGGGCGCGCGCCGACGACGGTCAGGACCTTCATCGCTGGCCCTCCCCGTCGTCGGGTCGGTCCGCGCCATCCGGCCGGAATTCGTCCTCGTCGGCGTCCACGGTGACGTGCAGGTCCTCGTTCTCGGCGGCGTCGAACGCCATCCCGACGCCAATCGCGGCGAGACCCGCCAGCGTCGTCACGAGGCTCCCTCCGTTCGTCGCTTCGCTTTGACAATCGTCCGTCCGTCTCTTAGCATGATTTTCATTTTCTTTAGCATTGTTTTGGTTTCTAATAGCATCGTCTCACTCTGTCGCTCGGCTCGCTTCCGTCGAGGGCGTCCCGAACCGTCGCGTAGGTTCCGGCCAGCGTCCCGACGACGCCGAGTCCGTAGAAGGCGACGAGCGGGTGGGACTCCCGTCGGACGTGCTTCTCGGCGAGTCGCCACCCGAACCCCTTGGCCAACAGCGCCGACAACTGCGGGACGAACGTCGAGTACCGGATGCCGCTCTCTTCGTCGCCGTACTCGGCGGGCATCGGCACGTCGGCGACCCGCGCGTCGGCCACGTTGAGGTGGACCAGCATCGCGTTGGCGAACCCGTAGTCGTCGAACACCGAATCGACGGTCTCGTCCGCTCTCGCGCCGGAATTGCTCGTCTCCGTCGCGCTCGCGCCCGAACCGCCCCCGGCGGCGTCCGGTCCGGACTCGTCCGGACCGGACGCGCGGAACTCCCCGCGCCGTCGGCCACTCTGTCGCCGCGCCCGTTCGTCCGCCGCGCCGCGGACCGAATCGCGGCCCACGTCGCGTCCGTCGAGGCGTCGTCTACCGGGTACACTCGGTCCACGAACGCCGGAATCGTGTCGATTACCTCGCCGACGAACCCCGCTTCGTCGTGCGCGGGGACGACGACGGTGACGGTCTTCTCCCGGTACATCCGTTAGCCGCTCCCGATGGTGTAGACGCGGTGGTCGGTGTCGTCGAGCGCGAGGCTCTGGCGGCCGTCCACGACCACCAGCGGGTCGAATCGGTCCCACGAGACGCTCTCGAACTCCTCGTGGGGCGTCACCAGCACCACCGCGTCCAAGTCCCGTTCGTAAAGCCTATCCTGCGATACCTTTTCGGCGGCGAACCCCTCGGCGTCGTCCAGCATGGGGTCCACCGCGAGGACTTCCGCGCCGAGGTCCGAGAGTCGCTCTGCGATTGGTTCGGCGGGCGTGGCGCGGGTCTCCTCTACGCCCGGCCGGTAGGTCAACCCGAGAACCGCAATCGTGGCGTCCTCCGGCGACTTCCCTTCGGCGTCGAGTTCGCGGGTCAGCGTCTCGACGGTGAACCGGGGCATCGAGTCGTTGACCTCGCGGGCGGTTTCGAGTAGCGGCGAGTCGGCGTCGAAGCCGTTGATGACGAAGTAGGGGTAGTAGGGGATGCAGTGGCCCCCGACGCCGGGACCCGGAGAGTGAATCTCGCAGAACGGTTGGGTGTTGGCCGTCTCGATGGCCTCGTTCACGTCGATGCCCAACTCGTCGGTCAGCGTGGCGAGTTCGTTCGCCAGCGCGATGTTCACGTCCCGATAGAGACCCTCGAACACCTTCACCGCCTCCGCGGTGGTGGCGTCCGAAACCGCCAGCACGTCGTTGTCGGTGAGTTCGCCGTAGACCAACTCGGCGACCCGCGTACTCTCGTCGTCCGCGCCGCCGACGACTTTCGGGTACGCCCCGCGGATGTCTTCGAGCGCCCGCCCGCTGGCGGTTCGCTCGGGGCAGAACGCGAGTCCGAACTCGTCGTGTCCGGCCGCGTCCGCGAGCATCGGTTCCAGCAGGTCCTCGCAGGTCCGGGGCGGCACCGTACACTCCACGATTACGAGGTCGCCGGGGTCCAAGCCCGACCCGATGTCCTCTGCGACAGACCGGAGGATGGAGAGGTCGGCCTCCCGGTCGTCGGTGATGGGCGTGGGCACGATGACGACGTGAATCGCGGCCCGACTCGCGGCCGCCGCCGGGTCGTCGGTCGCCTCGAACGCGCCGTCCGCGACGGTTTCGGCGACCAACTCCGGCAGACCGGGTTCGCGCTCGACGTGGCACTCGCCGTCGTTGACCGACGCGACCACCTCGCGGTCCACGTCCGCGCCCACGACGTTGCCCGACACGTCGGCGTACACCGCCGCGAGCGGAAGCCCCATCTTGCCGAGACCGTACACCCCGACCGGGACCCGGCCCGACCGGAACGCCTCTCGCTGGTCGGACTCGGGCGCGTCACTGCCGTACAGGTGGACGACCTCCTGTAGACTCACCGGACGCTCACCTCCGCCTCCGGTCTCTCGTCGGCCGCGATGCCGTCGATTTCGCGCGCGACTTCGAGGACGCGCAGGCCGTCCTCGCCCGAGACCACCGGGTCGGCCTCCGAGGTGGCGGCGGCGACGAACGACTGCAACTGGTTTTTGAGCGGTTCGCCCGTCTCGACGGTGGGTCGCTCCACGATGCTCTCGTGACGGTAGCGCACGTCGCCGTTGTCCTCGATGTACTCGGGGAGCGAGTGGCGGTGAATCTCGACCGAGCGGTCGATGTAGTCCACGTTGACCCGACACTCCTCGGCGGTAATCGAGAGCTTTCGGATTCGTTGCTGAGTTACCCGACTCGCGGTCAGCGTCGCCACCGCGTCCGGAAATTCGAGGCTCGCCGTGGCGTACTGGTTGTTCCTGACGCCGCGGGCGTTCACCTCGTCGGGTTCGCCGTCGAGAATCGCCAACACCACGTCGATGTCGTGAATCATCAGGTCGAGTACCGCGCTCTCGTCCACCTGTCGGTCGCCCGGCGGCGGGCCGAGTCGCTGGGCGTCCACGGCGATTACGTCGAGGTCGGCCACGATGTCCGCGAGCGTCCGAATCGCCGGATTGAACCGCTCGACGTGGCCGACCTGAACCGTCACCCCCGCTTTTTCGGCCCGGTCGAGCAGTTCCCTGCCGGTCTCGGGGTCGTCCACGAAGGGCTTCTCGACCAGCACGTCAACCCCGTGTTCGATGCACTGGGACGCTATCTCGGCGTGGAACTGGTTGGGGACCGCGATGGACGCCACGTCCGCGGCGCGGACGAGCGCTTCCATGTTCATCGCGCGAGTCCCGTGGTCGGCGGCGACCTCGCGGGCCTGTTGGTCGTCCACGTCGAAGACGCCGACGAGGTTCACGTTCGGGAGTTCGCTGTACACTCGCGCGTGGTGACGACCCATGTTGCCGACGCCGACGACGGCGGCGTTCGTCGCGTCCGGGGAATCAGCGTTCATACTCTTGGATGGCGGAGGCGATGGTTCGGAGGTCCTGTTCGGAGACGTTCGGGTGGACCGGAAGCGAGAGTACCTGTTCGGCGGTTCGCTCGGCGACCGGTGCGGCGTGGGCCACGCCGTCGTAGGCAGGTTGGTCGTGGATTGGCGTCGGGTAGTAGACGCCCGTGCCCACGCCCGCCTCGTCGAGGTACGCCGCGAGTCCGTCCCTGTCGTCGGTCCGGACCGTGTACTGGTGGTAGACGTGTTCGCAGTCGTCGGGGACGGTCGGCGTCACCACGTCGGCGTCTGCCAGCGAGTCGGTCAGATACGCCGCGTTCGACCGGCGGGTCTCGTTGTAGTCGGGTAGTCGGTCGAGTTGGACCCGACCGATGGCCGCGGCTATCGAGGTCATCCGGAAGTTGTGGCCGACCCGGACGTGTTCGTAGCCACCCTCGGGCGGTCGCCCGTGGTTGACGAAGCTACTCGCTCGCTCGGCCACGTCGTCGCGGTCGGTCGTTATCATCCCGCCCTCGCCCGTGGTCATGTTCTTGGTCGGGTACATCGAGAAGCAGGCGGCGTCGCCGAACGACCCGACGCGCCGACCTCGGTACTCCGCGCCGTGGGCTTGGGCGGCGTCCTCGACCACGGCGAGTCCGTAGTCGTCGGCCACGTCGAGGAGGTGGTCCATCTCCGCGGGGAGACCGTAGAGGTGGACCGGCAGGACGGCGGCCACGCCGTCCTCGCGCCGGGCGACTTCCTCGACTGCCGTCGGGTCGAGGTTGAAGGTGTCCGGGTCGATGTCCGCGAACACCGGCTCTGCGCCCGCGAGTCGAATGGCGTTTGCACTGGCGATGAACGAGAACGGCGTCGTCACCACCTTGTCGCCCGGTCCGATTCCGAGCGCTTCGAAGGCGGCGTGGAGCGCCGTCGTCCCGTTACTCGTAGCGACGCCGTGGTCGGCCTCGCAGAACGCGGCGAACTCCGACTCGAACTCCCGGACTCGGGGACCGTCGGCGATTCGGCCCGACTCGATGACCTCCCGGACGCGCTCGACTTCGCGCTCGCCCAGTTCGGGGTCGGCGATGGGAACGTCGGTCATGCGATGTCGTTCCCCCCTTCCAGCACGTCGGGAAGCGGCCGATGCTCGGCGGGCGCACCCAGCGCCAGCGTCTCCGGCGGTACGTCGTCGGTCACGACTGCCCCGGCCGCGACGAACGACCCCTCGCCGACGGTCACGCCGGGCAGGATGGTCGCGTTCGCACCGACCGAGACGTGATTTTCGAGCGTCGGACCTTCGAGTTCCACGTCCTTCCGAATCGGGTAGGGGTCGTTGGTCAGGACCGCGCGGGGTCCGACGAACACCTCGCTCCCGATGGTGGTGTCGGTCGGGACGTAGACGCCCGTCTGGAGGCTGACGTGCGACCCGATGGTGGTCGTCCCGTCGATTACGGTGTCGGTGCCGACTACCACGTCGTCGCCGATGGTGGTGTTCTCGCGCACGAGAACGCGGTGGCCGGTCGTGAAGTCGTCACCGATTTCAACGTCGGCGTAAACGATGCTCCCGGAGCGAATCGTGGCGTTGTCGCCCAGAACCGGCGGCGAAGCGTCGTCGCGGTGGCGGTGGCCGACCGTTGCACCGGGGGAGACCTCGCAGTCGTCGCCGAGTCGGGGGTCGATTCGGTCGTCGGTGTCCGACCGGGTATCGGCTTTAGCCACGCGGACGCACCTCCGCGTCGGAACGGGGGACCGGTCGAGCGATTGCAGTCGATAACGGAATCATAGTAGGTCAGTCGATTTGCCCGGCCAATCGCCGGACCGCGGGCCGGGCGTTATCGTCTCAATGCCTTGCGCACCTCTTTGTTATACGCCGCTTGGGTCGAGGGTACAGGCCGCCTATCGGGGCATAGCCGGGCGAATACGGTCGTACGGGTCGGGGTCGGAGACCGGGAACGGCGGGCGTCCCGCGTCCTCCGGCCGACTCGGGTAACTGGCGGGTACCGTGTGGCGAAGCGGCCGTACCGTGCCGTTACCCCCGAACAGCAACTGGGTAACAAAGTGACAACACGCCAATTTCGAGGGTATGCGGCGGTCTCACCTGCGGACATCCTCCCACTCCGGTGGCTCCGAACGTGCATCGCCTCCGACGACCTGCCGAATACCACGGGAGCATGTCTCGCGCTGACGAACTCTCTCAGGACGAGGTGTTCGAGGTCCTGAAGAGTCCACGACGGCGATACGCCCTGTACTACCTCCGACGGGAGGGCGGCGAGACCGAACTCTCGGACTTGACCGAACAGGTGGCGGCGTGGGAGAACGAGACCACGCCCACCGCGCTCTCTACCGAACAGCGAAAGCGAGTCTACATCTCGCTCTACCAGACCCACCTGCCGAAACTCGACGAGGCGAACATCGTGGAGTACGACCGCGACGAGGGCATCGTGCGCCTCGGCGACCGGGCGTCTGACCTCGACATCTATCTGGGCGACGTGTCCCGCGAGGAGTTCCCGTGGGACCGGTACTACCTCGGACTGGTGGGGGCCAGTTCGGTGCTGGTGGCGGCGGTGTGGCTGAACGTCTACCCCTTCAGTCTGATTCCGGGGCTGATACTGGCGACTCTCATCCTCGTGGTGTTCGGCGTCTCGGCGGTCGTCCACTACGTGGCGTACAGACGCGGCGGCGACGTGGGGACGCCGCCTGAACTCCATCGCGCGAACGGACAGGAAAATTAAGATGTTCGGAACCAGTGGCATCCGCGGACGAATCGGCGACGAAGTGACCTGCGACCTCTCGCTGTCGGTCGGCCGGGCCGTGGCCAGCGAGGGCTACGACCGGGTGGTCGTGGGACGAGACGCCCGCGAGAGCGGCGAGATGCTGGCCGACGCCGCGGTTTCGGGTCTCCGGGAGTGCGGCGCGGACGCGGTTCGCCTCGGCGAGGTGGCGACCCCGACGGTGTCCCGGAGCGTCGGGTGGGTGGACGCGGACGCCGGACTGATGGTGACTGCGAGCCACAACCCGGCCCCGGACAACGGCCTGAAGCTCTGGAACCCCTCGGGACAGGCGTTCGGCGAGCGCCAGCGCGAGGCAATCGCCTCGCGCGTGCGCGCAGAGAACTTTGAATTACGAGCGTGGAACGAACTCGGCGAGGTCGGCGAGTGGAACGAGGCGACCGAGCGCCACGCGAGGGCGCTTGTTCGCGGGGCCGCGCCCGGCGACCTCTCTATCGCCGTGGACGTGGGAAACGGCGTGGGCGGCGTCACCGCCGAGGCGCTCCGGCGACTCGGCCACGAGGTCCGGACGCTCGACGACCGGCCCGACGGGTCGTTTCCCGCCCGACCGAGCGAACCCACCGCCGAGAACTGCCGGGCGCTCTCGGAGTTCGTCGGAGCGACGGACGCGGACCTCGGCATCGCCCACGACGGGGACGCCGACCGGATGCGGGCGGTAACGGGTCGCGGCGAGTTCGTCTCGGGCGACCTCCTGCTCGCGCTGTTCGCCCGCGAAGCCGCGAGTCCGGGCGACGAGGTAGCGGTCCCGGTGGACACGAGTCTGACCGTCGCGGACCTGCTCGAATCGCAGGGCGTCTCGGTCTCGCGAACGCGCGTCGGCGACGTGTACGTGGCCGAGCGCGCGACCGACGCCGGGGTCGCCTTCGGCGGCGAACCCAGCGGCGCGTGGATTTGGCCCGACGAGACGCTCTGTCCCGACGGTCCGCTGGCGGCGTGTCGGCTCGCGGGACTGGTCTCCCGTCAGGGGTCGCTCGACGCGCTGGTCGGGGAAGTCGAGAGCTACCCGCTCCGGCGCGGGAGCGTCGAGACCGGGCAGAAAGAGGCGGTCGTAGAGCGCGTCCGCGAGCAGGTTACGGCGGCCTACGACGACGTGGCCACGATGGACGGCGTGCGCGTCGGGACCGACGACGGGTGGTTCCTCGTGCGCGCCAGCGGGACCCAACCGCTGGTCAGGGTGACGGCGGAGGCCAGAAGCGAAGCGCGGACCGACGAACTGTTCGCGGAAGCCCGGGCGCTGGTAGAAGACGCGAGTCGGTAGCGTCGGCGGGGGTCGCTGACTCTCAGATGCGGTCTATCACGTCGCACACCGAACAGGCGTCGGCGACGATGAACGCCTCCTCGCGGAGCATGTCCTCTTGTTCGGGGAGAAACATCAGGTGGCCCCGGTCGTTCTTCCGGGCGCGGATGACCTCCCAGTCGTCCATCTCGTAGCCGAGGTCCGACGGTTCCGGGTCGCGGGGGACCTCCTGCCAGCCCTCGGTCGCGTCTTGGGCGTTCTTAGGAGCCATCCTGCACCTCCACGACGGTCGAGCCTTCGAGACTGAACTGCGTGATTTCGCCCGAGAACCGGAAGCCGTCCCGACCGTTCCACACCTCGCCGGATGCGTCGCCTCCGTCCGCGGCGTCCCCGCCCTGCACCGACCCGAGGTCGGCGCTCTTGGCCGCGTCGCCGGAGACTGTCACCGTGCCGTCGCCGTTGTCGGTCACGCTGTCGCCGCTCTCGGCGACGTAGCCCGAGTCCGTGCCCGAGGTGCGCTTGCGGACGTTGCCCTCGACGGTGAACTCGTACCGGAGGTCGGCGGCGTCGTCGGCCGAGACGAATTCGAGGAGTGTGCCGGAGGAAGACGAGTCACCGGAGGAAGACGACCCGTCGCCACCGGAGTCGCTGGAGGAAGTCGAGGACGCGCTGGCGGCTTCCTCGGCGGAGGTGGGGACGCCCTCGGGCGGGGAGGTGTCGGCGGCGCTCCCGATGCGCGAGTCGTTTTGCTCGATGGAACCGCCGTCGCGGGTGGCGAGCGCGGAGCCGTAACTCCCGGTCTTCACGTCCCAGTCGTGGAGTTCGACCGGTCCGTCCCACGCCCAGACGCCGCGGGCGTTGACCGCGCCGGGCGACGAGCAGTTCGTCTCGCAACCGTTGACCGAATCGTCCACGTGGATGGTCGTGTTCCGGACGTGGCTCGTGCCAGCGGAGGAGCCGAGTCGGACGTTCGCGATGTTGTTGGAGTTGAAGTACGAGTCCTCAACGTGGACGAGTCCGGACTGACCGCGGTGGCCGGGGGCCGACCCGTAGAGTCCGTTGTTCGAGGAGTGAGCCACGTTGACCCGCCGGAACGTGAGTTCGCCCTCGTGTCCGGGGTCGTAGTGGACGTAGATACCGCCTTTCGAACCTGCCACTGCGCCGTCGCCGAGGTAGACGTTCTCCACGAGACCGGTCGCTCCCGCGCTCGGGACGCACACCTTCAGGAAGTTCTCTTCGCCGGGGTGGACGCCCTCGATGCCGACGTTGCGGACGGTGAAGTCGTCGGCGAACGCCGTGAGGACGACGCTCGCGCCGTCGGCGGTGATGTCGACGAGTTCGTTCTCGAACGCCTCGCCGTCACCGACGGAGATGCGTCGGGTCTCGCCAGCGGAAACCGTAATCGTGTCGTAGGACGACCCACTGGCGGCCGCCGCGGTTCTGGCCCCGACGACTGTCGCCGCGGCCGCGCCCGCCAGCTTGAGGTACGAACGCCGGTCGAGGGGGGCCGTTTCGGATTCGGAGTCGCGTGCCGTCTCGTCGCGTGCCATGCAGTCTTCAATGCATCATTACCGGTTGAAAAAGGTACCGACTTCCATTCAATGCTAGCTTACTGATTTAAGTTCCAATTTCCCCGGTGGGAGGACCGACCGGTTCTCGTTCCCGTCCGTTCGTCCCGACGGACCGCTCCGAGGTAAGTTCTCCCCTGCCGACGCTCGGCGGTAAGCCCTCATTTCCGGCCGCCGGTCCGCGTGAAACGTCGCGCAACGGTGACTGAAGTGACAGGTTCGTCCTCTGTTCGGCGCGCTAACCGCTAGTCGGTCGGCGGCGGTGCGCGACGGGTCCAGTTGGTATACGCGAACCGACGCGACCGACCGGGGTCGGTCGTCCGCGACGAATCGGTCGATTCGTCGCGGACGGCGCGCGGTGGAACTTCGATAGACACGTCTCTACCGTTCTCTAGAAAATAGAAATATGTCTCAAAGAACTGTAAAAGTATCTCAAGAAACGAATTTCGAAGGGTCAGGTCTCGGAAGAAGGGCACCGAGACCCGTCGTCGCAAGCGAGGGGGAGTCGCGGAGGGCGGGCGCGAAGCGGGGTGTCGCAGGCGTGTCGAACGGGAGTCGCGTGGGGGAGTGCCGAACGAGGGAGGACGCCGAGCGTCAGTCGGGGGACGCGCCGAACGCGGGTTAGGACCCGTCTTCGACGCTGATGTTGGCGGGACCGTCGAGGTCGAAACCGGTGACTTCGCCGGAGAACCGGTAGCCGTCCTTACCGCCGAACACGGTACCGGTAACCGTGCCGTCCGAAACGGTGTCGCTCTTCTGGACCGACCCGAGGTCGGTACTCTTGCGGACCGCGCCGCTGACCTCGAAGGAGTAGTCACAGGCCTGCCGGGGCCGGTTGCCGCCGTCTACGACCAGTTTGTTCGGGAGGGTCAGGTCGTCCGCGTTGACCTCGCTACCGGCGTAGCGGAGGGTCCAGACGCTCTCGTCCAGATTCATCGACGTGATGGCCCCGTCCACAAAGAAGGCGTCGCCGTAGCCGTTGCCCGCGACGCCGGAGACTGTCACCGTGCCGTCGCCGTTGTCGGTCACGCTGTCGCCCGCCTCCGCGGTGGGGTCGCCGGAAGTCTTCTTCCGGGCGCTTCCCTCGACCGTGAACTCATACTTGACCTTCGAGGCGTCGTCGGCGGCGACGAGTTCGAGCAGGTCGCCCTGTCCGTCGGTCGAGTCGCCGGACTGCTGGTCGCCGGACTGCTGGCCGTCGCCCGAGGAGGGCGAAGTCGTGCCGTCCGACGAGTCGATTTTGCCGGAGGCGGCTTCCTCGGCCGACATCGGGACGCTGGCGGGCGGCGAGGTGTCGGGACTGCCCGAAACGTTCACCTGTTCGACCGGCCCGGTGACGGGACCCTCCACGCGGCAGTTCTCCAGCGTGCCCGACCCGCTGTCGCTGGCGAACACCGCGTGGGAGCCTGTAACCGAGATGTCGCAGTTGATGGCCTTCATGCCCGACTGCTCTTTGAACCAGAGACCGCGGGCGTTGACCTGTCCGGACTGGTTCGAGGAGACGGCGTCTTGGCTCTCGACGTGGATTACGCTGTCTTTGATGTAACTGCCGGGCGTGCCGAGCCGACAGTTCTCGATGTTGTTGTTCTTGAGGAAGGCGTTCTCGACGTGAGTTTCGCCCATGCCGTGACTCTTCGAGACGCCCGCGTGGGACATGTACATCCCGTCGGCCGCCCAGCCCTGAACGTGAATGTTGCGAATCGTGACCGTCCCGTGGTTGTCCCAGTCGGACATCGCGGCGTGACCGCATCGGTCCACCGCGCCGTCGCCAAGGTAGATGTTCTCGGCCAACCCTTCGCCCTCCTCGGTGCATCGGAGGTAGAACGTGCCGTACGTCCCGCTCATGTTGTTGTTCTGGCCCTTCACGCCGACGTTTCGGACCGTCCAGCCGCTTCCTTCGGTCAGAAGCTTCACGTGCGCGCCGTCGGCCGTGATGTCGATGAGTTTGTTCTCGAACGTCTCGCCGGGACCGACCTTGATGGTCTTCTTCGAGTTGGCGGGCACCTTGATGGTGTCGTAGGACGCCGCCTTCGCGGAACTGCTCGATGCGCCTGCCGCGGCGACCGACGCGGCCGCCGCACCCGCAAGCTTGAGGTACGAGCGTCGGTTGAGGAGCGATTCTTCCGAACTGCGTTCGCGTGCCGTCTCGTCGCGTGCCATGTGATTTTCAATGCGAGCCTATCTATTCTTAAAGGTTCCGACTTCCGTTCAATGCTACATTACTGATTTAAGTGTAACGGCCGTCTGTGAAACGGTCGTAAC
Source organism: Halorussus caseinilyticus (assembly GCF_029338395.1). Taxonomy (NCBI): domain Archaea; kingdom Methanobacteriati; phylum Methanobacteriota; class Halobacteria; order Halobacteriales; family Haladaptataceae; genus Halorussus; species Halorussus caseinilyticus. Next base: position 1,724,748 of record NZ_CP119809.1, on the reverse strand, counting down.
GAAGCGTCGGAAACTGTTGCTTTCCCACGGGTAACACGGACTTAATCCACCGTTCCACCGATAGGTCTTGTTTGTCGGGTGACAGACGGCCCATAACAAAGACCGAACGAACGGTGGTAGACGGTACATGGCTGACTACCCGCAGACGAGCATGCAGACGCTGTTGGTCGGGTTGGACGCCGGGTGTCGGTCCGTGCTTGGTCCGCTGTTCGAGGCCGATGCGGTCCCGAATCTGGAGTCGGTAGTCGAGACGGGGGCGTCCGATGCGCTGGAGTCCCAGATTCCGCCGTGGACTCCGAGCGCGTGGCCCTCTCTCTACACCGGGGTCAACCCCGGTAAGCACGGCGTATTCGGCTTCCTCACGTTCGACGGCTACGACTGGGACGTGGTGAACGCGACCCACGTCCGGGAGCGAACTCTCTGGGAACACCTCGACCACCACGGCAAATCCAGCGTCGTGGTCAACGCGCCGGTGACCCACCCGCCGCGGGAAATCGACGGCGCGGTCGTTCCGGGCTACACCGCGCCCGAGGACCCCGACTGCCACCCGCCGGGACTGTTGGACGAGATTCGGGAGGAAGTCGGCGACTATCGGGTGTACGCCCCGCGGGACGCCGACGGCCGCGAGAAAGTCGAGTGGTACGAGCGACTGGTCGAGATGCGGGGCCGGGCGTTCCGGTATCTCGCCGACCGCTTCGACCCCGAGTTCGGTTTCGTCCAGTTCCAGCAGACCGATACCGTCTTCCACGAGTTCCCCGGCGACCACCGGAAGGTCCGGACCGTCTACGAGGCGGTGGACCGGCAGGTCGGCACCATCCTCGACGAGTGCAATCCCGATACCGTGGTCGTTGCCAGCGACCACGGCATGGGCGAGTACACCGGCCGCGAGTTCCGACCCAACGAGTTCCTCCGCGAGCGCGGACTGGTCGAGACGACCACCGAGGGCGAGGGGATGCCAACGTGGTCCACCATCGCCGACAACCAGTTGCAGGACGGCGAGGAGGGGAAAGTCGAGTCCGACGACGACCCGGCGCTCCTCGAACGCGGCGTAGCGGCCCTCGCTAGCGTCGGCGTGACGAGTCAACGCATCCGGGCGGCCCTCGACGCGGTGGGTCTCGCGGACTTCGTGGCCGCGCGCGTCCCGACCGAGGTGGCCCGCGCCGGGTCCGAGCAGGTGGACTTCCCGGCCTCGCGCGCGTACATGCGCGACCGAATCGAACTCGGCGTCCGGGTGAACCTTGCGGGCCGGGAACCCGAGGGGGTCGTGCCCGAGAGCGAGTACGACCGACTCTGTGCGGACCTCGTGGACCTGCTGTCGGGCGTCGAGACGCCCGACGGAAAGCCGGTGTTCGAACGAGTCGCCCACCGCGAGGAGGTGTTCTCCGGGCCGTACGTCGAGGAGGCCCCCGACGTGATTACCGTCCCGCGCGAGTACGACGAGTTCCTCTCGACGCGCGTGGGCGACGGCCGGTTCGCGCCGCCGAGCGAACCGTACAACCACAAGCGTGAGGGCATCGTGGCGCTCTCGGGCGAGGGTGTAACGACGAGCGCGGACCTCTCGGAGGCCCACCTCTTCGACGTGGCCCCGACGGTGCTGGCGACGATGGGGGTTCCGGCGGCCGACCGGATGGACGGGTCGGTTCTCCCGGCGGTGGAGGCGGTCGGCACGGAATCGTACCCCGCGTTCGACGCGGGCGAACAGGAAGCGACCGACGACGGAAACGTCGAAGCGCGACTCGCGGACCTCGGTTATCTCGAATAACATGAGTGTGACAGTAGAGCAGAAGGGTATCACTATCGGACGTGTAACGGAATTCGAACACCACGATTGGAACGACCTCGTGGACCGGTCGCCACAGGCCAGCGTCTTCCATTATCGGGAGTCGCTCGCGGTGCAGGCCGACCACGCGAACGCTCGGGTCCACCCGCTCGTCGGCTACAAGGGACAGGAACCCGTGGGGGTGTTTCCCGTCTTCGAGACTCGAAAGGGCGGGATGACGATGGCGTTCTCGCCCGCGCCGGGTCTCTGGGTCACGTACGCGGGACCGGCGCTGTTGAACCACCGGAAACTCAAGCGCCGCAAGCGCGAGCGCCGGAACAAGCGGTTCGTGCAGGGGTGTCTCGACTGGATAGACCAGCGACTGAACCCCAAGTTCACGCTGGTTCGGCCCGGTCCGGACTATCGTGACGTGCGACCCTTCGAGTGGGCCGACTTCGACATCGACGTGCGTCACACCTACTCGGTTGACCTCACGCCGGGCGAAGACGACGTGCTGATGTCGTTCTCGAGTGACGCCCGGAACAACATCCGGACCGAGGGCGACTACCGCATCTACGAGGGCGGTCCCGACGAAATCGAGGCTATCGTCTCGCAGGTCCGGGCGCGCCACGACGAACAGGACGAGAGCTACGGCGTCACGTCCGCGTTCGTCACCGACCTCTACGAGCGACTGCCCGAGGGCGCGGTCCGGCCTTACGCCTGCGAAATCGACGGCGAAGTCGCGGGCGGGATGATTGGGCTGGAGTTCGGCGACACCGTGTATCGGTGGCAGGGCGGCGCGAAACACGACCACGACCTGCCGGTCAACGACCTCGTGGACTGGGCCATCATGACCGACGCGATGGACCGCGGCGTCGAGAACTACGACCTCGTGGGCGCGAACGAGGAGCGACTCTGTGGCTACAAGGCCAAGTTCGGTCCCGAACTCCGGTCGTACTACAGCATGGAGAACGGCTCTCGGGTCACTAACGCCCTGTCGAGCGTCTACAAGAAGATTCGTTGAACTGTCCGCAACCGACGAAGGTTTTATTTTCTTCCACGAGGTATGTTAACTATCGACGGAAGCGACCGCTCCGTCCTCGATTGGTTCGTTGCTCTCGCGGCGTCTCGCCGTGACGGGGTGGGTACCGAGAGGGAAACGACTCCGGTCCCCGAACCAATGACCTCCAAAGACTCCGACTCGAAACCCGAGACCGACCCGACCAGCCTCGTGTGGGCGAAACTGCGTCTGCGCGTCGAACGCGCGAGCGTTCCGACGCTGGGCGAACTCGAAGGCGTCAAACTCGTCGTCGAGACCAACTCCGGCGGCCGCCTCGCCAAGGTGGTACTCGTCGTCCTGTTCGTCCTCGCTCTCGCGTACTTCGGAATCGTTCCGGTGCCGTGGTAATCCCGGACTGTCGGCGCGTTCAGGTCGGCCGTAATCGGCCGCAGGTGGCGTCAGCCACTTCGCTCGTCGGTCTGCGGTCGGCGCGGGTCGCGCGTCCGTTCGGCCCGACCAGCCGCCGCAATCAACTGCAACAGAAGTTGTTAAACGTCCAATGTGTGGGGGCTAAGCGCCCGACAACAATACCGCGCGGCGTCGTAGTCGTCTCCGACAGCGGTCGCGAAAACACCGGCCGCGAGACACCGATGTCGAACGAACACAACACGGTCGTTCTCGGATTCGACGCATTAGATTTCGACTACCTCGACCGCTTCGAGTCGTCGCTCCCCAACTTCGCGGCGCTTCGGGAGTCCGGCGTCGAGGCACCGCTCGAGTCTACGTTTCCGCCGTGGACCGGGAGCGCGTGGCCGTCGATGTACACCGGCACCGACCCGAGTCACCACGGGGTCTACGGCTTCTTCCACCACACCGACGACTACCCCGACGAAGACGTGTTGGTCACGCGCGACCACGTTCGGAAACCCGCCGTCTGGAACTACCTGACCGCGCTCGAAGAGCCAGTGGTCGTGTTGAACGTCCCGGTCACGCACCCCGCCGAACCGGTCGAAGGCGTCCTCGTGCCGGGGTATCTCGCTCACGAAGAGGACGCCGGATACCCGGAGGGCGTCCGCGACGAGTTGTCGAACGCTCTCGGCGAGGAGTACCGCATCTACTCGGCGGCCGAGACCAGCGAGGAGTGCGAGGACGAGCGCGGGAGTTCGCTCGACCTGATTCGGATGCGCGGGGCGGCCGCCGAGTACCTGCTGACCGAGTACGACTGGCGGGTCGCAATCGTACAGGTCCAGAAGACCGACACGGTGTTCCACGAGTTCGACGACCGCGCGACGTTCAGGCGGGCGTACGAGCGTGCGGACGACGTACTCGGGCGCGTGCGCGAGGCCGCGAGCGAGGCCAACGTCGTGGTCTGTTCGGACCACGGCATGGGCCGGGTCGATGGCTACACCGTCTACATCAACGAGATTCTGCGTGACGCCGGGTTCGTCGAGACCACGACCGACTCGTCGGGGCCGAGTCTGATGACCGAGAAGGCCACGCTGACCGGAAAAGCGGCGGACGACGTTGCCGGGGGCGGCGCGACCGGCACTCGCTCCGTCACCGGACAGGTCGTCTCGGCGGCGACGGCCACCCTCGGCCGGGTCGGGATTTCGCCGGGCGACGCCTACGCGCTGGCGACGCGCCTCGGCGTCGGCGACTTCCTCTCGGAGGTCCTGCCCTACGAGGCGGTGTCGGCCGCCAGCGAGGGCGTCGATTGGGCGAACTCGACGGCCTACTGCCGGAGCGTCGAACTCGGCGTCCGGGTGAATCTGGCGGGCCGGGAACCCGCGGGCGTCGTCACGCCCGAGGAGTACGAGGGGGTCCGCGACGAGTTGATTCGGACGCTCTCGAACCTTCGGACGCCCGACGACGACCCGGTTTTCGAGTGGGTCCGGCGGCGCGAAGACGTGTACGACGGGCCGTACGCCGAGTACGCCTGCGACGTGCTGTTCATGCCCGCGGAGATGAACCACGTCCTCAGCACGAACCTCATCGGCCAGCGGTTCGTGCCGGTAGACGACCACGACCACCAGCGAGACGGGGTGTTCGTCGCCGCGGGTCCGGCGTTCGAGGACGCCGACCCCGCCGCCGTCCCCGACCGCTTCTCGCTGACCGACGTAGCCCCGATTGCGATGGCGTCCGCGGGTCTCGACGTGCCCGCCCGGATGACCGGCGAGGTGCCCGCTGGCCTGCTCTCGGCGTCGGTCTCGCGGGCCGACTACGGCGAAGTCCCGTTCGGAACCGACGCGGCCGAGGACCCGACCGACGACGGGTCGGTCGAGGAGCGACTCAGCGACCTCGGCTACATCTGAGGGGTCCGCCGAGGGCGGATTTTCCCGTTTTCACCGGCGCGCGCTGGCGGACCCTCGTGGTCCGCCAACTCGTGCGAGGGATGACTGAACGAGCGAAGCGAGTGAAGGAATCGGTTGGGGAGGGCGTGGCCCGCGGTTGCGGTGCGGTGCTGGGCGGTTTTGATTGGTTCAAGCCCGACGCTAGTTCTCTCGTCGGAGTTCTCGTACTGTTCTCCGAACCGGTTCCCACCGCCATATTCGAGTCCGAAGCTATGCTCTAGTCCCTACCCCTCGTGCCCGGCGTCGTCGGCCAGTCCGTCTAACAGGTACTCTGCCGAGGTGCGGGTCGTCGCCATCGGCACGTCGTGAACGTCACAGAGGCGCAACAGCGCGGTGATGTCCGGTTCGTGGGGTTGGGCGGTCAGCGGGTCGCGCAGGAAGACGATGCCGTCGATGTCGCCCTCCACGACCTCCGCGCCGATTTGGGTGTCGCCGCCGATTGGTCCCGACTCCTTGCGTTCGACCGCGAGACCGGTCTCCTCGGTGATTCGCTCGCCGGTCGTGCCGGTTCCCACGAGGTCGAACGTCGAGAGGACCGACTCGTACTCGCGGGCCAGCGAGACCACGACCGGTTTTTCGTCGTCGTGCGCGATGAGTGCGACTCGGGGCATACCCGTTCGTCTGTGTGCAGGGACAAAAGCGTACGCTATAGAGAAACTTCTGGCGTGCTTTGAGAAACAAAATGATTTCTTTCGCAACGAAAAAATAGTCCTCTACCTCGGCTAGCACGACCCGTCGGTTCGGACGCCGCTGGTCGTCACCGTCGCGTCCTCGCTCCGAATCGCCTCGCCGGTCACGTCGATGGTCGAGTTCCGGACCGAACACCCCTCAGAGTGGGCCACCGAGACGCCGTGGCGCGACCCGCGGGGGTGGCGGACGCAGACGTTCTCGAAGCGACAGTCGTCCCGGCGGTTGGCCCGGACCGCGGTGCCGTCGCTCGCAGTGCCGACTATCCGGACGTTTCGGGCCGTGAAGCGCGTCCGCGACGGGAGCGACTCCATGCTCGGGATGCGCTGGCCGCGCATGCTCTCGATGGGGTTCCGGACGTGGAGGGCGTAGGCGTCGGTGTCGGTCCGAATCCGGGTGTTCTCCACCACCGCCTCGCCGAACTGCCGTCCCACGACGATGCCACCCGAACTGTAGGTGCCCGTGAGGTCGGTGACGGCGATGTCGCAGTTCTCGACGCGGACGAATCCGCCCTCTTCGGCCCAGATACCACGCATGTTCGGCTTGTTCCGGGGCCGTCTCGGGTTGTCCACGCGCACGGTCACGCCCCGGACGAGTGCGCCCGCCGTCCCGCCGCCGACGCGGACTTGCTCGATGCCGTTGTTGGCGTAGTAGCCTCCAATCACCCGGAGCGGTCCGGAGTGGTACGCGGCGTACAGGCCCTCCTTCCAGTGTTCGACCCGGCAGTTCCGGAAGGTCAACCGGCCGACGCTCTCGGGGTAGACGTAAATCGCGTGGCCGTTCGCCGACCCGTCGGGCATCGAGAGGTTCTCGAACCGGAGGGTCGCGTCCGGGGCCACCGCCTCGACTTCGAGGGCCGTCGTCGCCGCGGGACGGTGGCCCCGGACCGTCACGTCCCGGACGACGTTGGTGCCGCCCGACACCGATAGGTGGGTGATGGGCGCGACGTTCTCGCCGCGACAGTCGATGGTGAACCCCGCGAACAGAAAGTCCCGGAGGTCGCCCCACATCAGCCAGTAGTTCTGCTCGCCCTCGGGGGGAACGAGCGCGGCGTCCTCGCCCACGACGCCGAGGTTCCGATAGCCGGTCGCTCGCCACTCGGTGAGTCGGTACCGTCCCGGCGGGAAGTACAGCAGGGTGTCGTCGCCGGTTCGCCCGTCGAGAATCGAGTCGATTGGCTTCCCGCCCGTCGGGTCCGCGCCCGCGTCGGCGACGTTCACTACGGTTCCGTAGTCCGCGGCCTCGACCAGTTCGGCGGTGGTCGTCTCCCGTCGCTCGGGGTCGCCGCGGGAAGTCGTCTCCGCGGTCCCGACTTCACGCGGCGTCTCGCGCGCCGTCGTCTCGGTCGTCTCCCGCGTGGTCTCGGTCCCGAACTCGCCGCACCCCGCCAGCAATCCGGCCGTCGCCGTCGCTCCGACGGCGCGGAGATACGCGCGCCTCGTCGCCGAACGCTCGTCACCGTTCACGCCTTCCTCTCCGATAGTCGATACCTTTGTTATGGTCGGCCTGTGGCCCGCTACGGGGAGGCTTCGGTCTCGGTCGGCCTGCCTCGGCGACGGAGCCACGACCACAGCGACCCGAACGGCGGTGCGCCGTCGGCCACCCACAGCAGGACGACCGACGCCAGCAGGCCGAGTTCGACCGCGACGTACGCCGACACCTCCCCGCCCGCCAACTCCGAGACGTATCGGGCGAACAGCGTCCGGACCATCTCGGCGAACCCGACGCTCGTCTCGGACGCCGACGCCGGAACCACCGGCCAGAACAGGAAGTCGTAGTTCGGGACGCCGCCGACGAGAACCGGATAGAACACGTCGCCCGGCAGGTGGCTGAGATAGCCGAATGCGAACGCCGCGCCGACCCTCGGCCGCCCGAGCGCCCACGCGAGCGTGACCGCGAGCGCCGCGGCCGGGAGTGCCGCGAACAGCGAGTGGGCCAGCGAGTGACCCGACGGCAGGACGCCGAACGTCCACGCCAGCGGCTTGTCCACGAGGTCGGGGAACTGCGTGCCGAGGGCTACTGCGACGACCGGCCACGCGCGCGGCGCGGTGCGTCCGAGCGCGCGGACCGAAAGCGAGTAGCAGAGATAGCCGACTGCGAGGTGTTCCCACGGCCACATGAGAGAGCTACGCGGTCACGTTCACCCAGACGTGGACGCGTCGGTAGGCGTTGTCGGTGGTCGGTTCCGCCGGGGGTTCGCCCTCGTAGACGAGGTAGACCAACCGGAGGTTCCGGCCGGTCATCGTCGGCGTCACCTCGTGGGTGGTCCGCCACTGCTGGCCCGCGCCGACCGTCGGCGTGAACGTCGCCAGCGTTCGCTCCTGTAGCACCTTCGCGCTCCCGTCGCCCGACTGCCTGACTCGCTGAAGTTCGACCACGACCGAGTAGTCTGTGCGCTCGCCCTCGCGGTTGTTCAGTTCGACTACCAGTGGCCTGCTCTCGCCTCGCTGGAATTCCTTCGGGTAGTCGTCGGCGACGAGTTCGCCGGTCTCGTTCTGCGAGAGCAGGGAGACGCCGGTAAACTCCTGTCCGCCCCCCGGCGCGGCGACGGCGTAGCCCATCGCGGCGAACGAGACGAGGACGGCCGCCGCGAGTCCGACGTTGACGGCGCGGTCGGCCAGCGACCCGGTGGAGACGGCCCGGCGACCGCTCGCGGACCACGCTCGAATCGGAAGCGAGAATCGCCGGTCGGCCGGACGCCGGAGTCGCCGAACCGCCGCGGCGACCGAGAGTCCGGCCGCCAGTCCCGCCACCGACAGCAGGACAGTCGCGGGCGCGATTGTCCACGGCGAGAGCGCGAGTGCGACCCCGACGAGCGGCAGGAGCGCCACGCTGAGACCGAACCCGAGCGCGGCGCGTTCGCTCTCGACCAGTCCGTGCTGGCGGACCTCGGTGAGGGTCCGACCGCTCGCGGCGTCGTCGGGGACCGCGCCGGGGAATAGCAACGAGACGAGCGCGTACCCCGGCGCGAACAACAGCAACGGCAGGCCGACAGCAACTGCCAGCGGAGACCCGTACACGCCGGGTTGGGACAGAACGACCACCGCGACTGCGGCGTAACCGACGACCGCCAGCAAGTCTACCGGGAGCGCCGGACGCGCGAGTCGCTCGACCAGCGTCCCGTCGGGCGTTTCGTGACTCATGAGTGGTTCGGCGAGGCGACGACGTTCGTTCGAGACCGACCGAAGGCGGTTCGACGGCTCATTACGTCGGCAAACGCGAGGTTGCCACTTTGTTATCTGGCGACTGTGGGGGTATAGCTCCGGGCTACCGACGTTTGGAGACAGTTGCGACGCTCTCAACGTCGCCGCCTTCGGGGGTTCGAGACCCGACGAAACGACGGTCAGGTGGCGATTACTCGCTTTCAACGCACGTATAACAAAGGCTCGGACGGCGACACATACGAACTAACGTTCGCTCCGGCGTTCTCTGACCGGAGAGAGCGACTACAACGGGGGAATAAAACCCCGAAACCATCCAATACCATGTTCTCGAACGACGATAGAGCGACTCCCGAACGGAGGACGGAAGCGTGAAACGAGCGGTTTGGGCGACCGTGTTCGCCTTGCTCGTCGTCGCGGCCCCGATTACCGGACCGGCCGTGGCCGCGAGCGCACCCGACGACGCGGGCAACTCCGCGGACGACTCGCCCGGCGAGTCGTCCGCCCCGTCCGAGCGATGGACGCGGACGCTCGGCGGCGGCGACGACGACAAACTGGCGACCGGTCTGAAAGTGGACGACGGCTACCTCGTGGTCGGGTGGTCGAACAGTTCGGCGGACGACGGCCACGACGACGGCTACGTCGCCATGCTCGACCGGGCCGGACGAACCACGTGGGAGAACACCTACGGCGGGCCGGGAACCGACCGAATCTACGACGTAGAACGCGTCGAAGACGGCTATCTCGTCGTCGGGATGGCGACCGAAGAGTCCGGGGAACCGTGGCGAGGGTGGCTGATGAAACTCGGTTCCGACGGCGAGAAGCGCTGGGAACGGACCTACGGCGAACGCGAGGCCGGAGCGTTCTGGTCGGTCGCGAGCTCCGAGGGCAAGACCTACGTCGGCGGGTGGCAGGACGACGGCGGGTCCGCCGAAGGTTGGCTGATGGAAGTGGACGCCAGCGGGAACGAGCAGTGGAGCGAGACCTACGAGACTGGTCGCTCGGGTGCCGACGAGTACGTCAACTCGGTGTTCGTGACGGTCGACGACGAACTACTCCTGACCGGAACCACCGAGGGGAGTTCCGCGGACCCGGCCGACGCGTGGGTGCTTCGGGCCGACGGCGACGGCGACGTGGAGTGGAGCGAGACCTACGGCGGGGCCGAACTCGACAGGGTTCACGACGCGACGGCGGCGTCCGACGGCGGGTTCGTCCTCGCCGGGCGGACCGCGAGTCGGGGCAACGGCGGGGAAGACGGTTGGTTGCTGAAGATTGGCGGCGACGGCGAGAAGCGATGGGAGCGCACCTACGGCACCGACAAGTCCGACGCCTTCTTCGGGATTCACGACGACCCCGACGGCGGATACGTCGCCTCGGGCACGAAACACGTCCTCGGTGACGCGGGCGCGGACGGATGGGTCATGAAGACCGACGCCGCAGGTAAGCGCGACTGGCAACGAACCTTCGGCGAGAACTACTGGGACAAACTCTGGCCGGTCGTGGAGGGTCACGGCGGAGGCTACCTCGCGGTCGGCGAGTCCACGAGTTACGGCGACAACCGCGACGGGTGGGTCGTCCGGGTCGGTGGCCCCGCAGTCGCGGCCATCGAAGACGCCGACGCTGACGAGTCCGGGACGACAGTGCGATTCGACGGGTCGCCGGTCCGGGCGGTCACGCTCTCGGATGCGAACGTCTCGGGCGTCCTCGCGGTGGCCGAGCGGACCGACCTCTCGGCGCTCTCGCCGCCCGGCGACCCCCTCTACGCGGTGACGATGAACGGCACCGGCGCGCCCGAGGGGTCGGCGCGCGTTGAGTTCACGGTTCGGACCGAAGCGGTCGAGGCCGACCTCTCGGACGTGCGAGTCGCCCAGCGGACGGGCGAGGGCGACAACTGGTCGGTGCGCCGAACGACGGTCGTCTCGGAGACGAACGGGACCGCGGTTCTCGCGGCGGAGACCGACGGCGCGGGGACGCTGGCCGTGACTGACGTGCCCGCACCGACCGCGAGCATCGACGCCGCCGAGTCGGTGCCGGTCGGGGAGTCGGTCGAACTGTCGGCGGACGGGTCGCTGGCCGGGAACGCGACGCTAGCGAGTTACGAGTGGTCGGTCGGCGACCGGTCGGCGACCGGCGAGCGCGCGAGGTTCAGCTTCGAGAGTCCCGGCGAGCGCACGGTGAACCTGACAGTCACCGACGAGTCGGGACTGCGCGACACCGCGACGGCGACCCTCGTGGTCAACGACCGGCCGGAAGTCGGCGTTCGGACGCCCGACACCGCGACGGTCGGGAAAGCAGAGCAGTTCTCGGCCGACGTGAGCGACGACGTGGGCAACGTCACCGTGACGTGGACGTTCGGTGACGCGAGCGTGACGGGCCAGTCGGTCGAACACAGTTTCGGGTCGGCCGGGACGAAGACGGTGACGGTGGTCGTCGAAGACGAGTACGGCGCGTCGGTGAGCAAGGACGTGCAGGTTGAAGTGCGCGCGCAGGGCGACGGACCGACGACCGGTACGCAGACGGACGCCGACGGCGGCGTCCCCGGATTCGGCGTCGGCGCGGTACTGGTCTCACTCGTCGGGGCCGCACTCCTCGCTGGCCGACTCTGGGGGTGAAACGGCCCCGGAAGGTTCGTTTCGAACCGTTTTGTCGACGGTACGAACGCCGTAACCTCCCGTTACGGTCGGAACGGTGGTGTATACTAAAGGGCGTACCGCGACCAGTGGGTAGTACGTCGAACCGAACGACGGTGATTTACCCTGAGTTGGACCATCCCCACCACGGACCTCGACGAATCGTTCGAAGAGGGAGAAGTCATGTTCGCTGTCGACGACAGCGACGACGAGCGCACGACTGTCATCGCCGACGTGTCGAACGACGAGGCGTATCTAGCGATGCCCTTCGAGAAGTCGAACACGCTCTCGCAGTGGCGATAACGCGGCGACCGGTTCGTCGCTTCGGTCTCCGCTGTCGGTATCAGCGTCCGCGCGAACCGGCGCTGTCGGACGAATCGATTCTCGACGCGTTAGACCGCTACAGCGCCTCGTTCACCGAGCGAAGACGGGATGGTGAGTCGATACACGCGGACGATTCCGTCTCCGGTCAGCAGGCGTAACTCTACGCTTTGGTCGCTCGTGAGTGGCCGTTTCCGAATCGAAGTCACGTCCATCACGAGTTCGAACCTGTCGCTCTCGGTGAGAAGCGGGGCGGACGTGTCCGGGTCTCGAATCGGGACGACGGTGAATCGGTCCACCCTCTTCGGGGCGTCCGCGTCTGCCGTCGGCGCGTCCCGGTAAACGAGCGTCACTCTCCTGTCGGGACCGAGCCACGTAATCGTGACTGCGGAGAAGTCTACGTCCGTGGTCCCGTGCGCGACTGTCAGGTTCACGTAATCGACCGTCCCGTTGGCCGTGACGTTCGCGGAACCGCCGACGATTTTCGCGTGGGCCACCCCCGCGTGGTCGCCGTCCCTCCCGAAGTCCCGTTCGGGGGACTGCTGGAGAACGCCCGTGCCGACGAGTACGCCGCCGGTCGTGGCACTGAAAACGAGTGCTATCACGACGACACGTCGTATCGTACTGTCGAACTCGTCACGACGAACTTCCTCGTCCATAGTTCCGGTCTTCCGACTTCGTGTAACCTCTCGTCCTCGCTAAATAGTTAAATAAGTTATTGTTTTGCGGTGATGAGAACTGGTGCGTGGCTCGGCTCGTCCGACTCGCGCGCGTCGAGCGTCGTCCCCGACTCCACCGAACCAGAAACGGCTTTTGAGTCCGAGCGCAACGCCGACAGTATGAACGTCACACTCACTCTGCTGGCACTCCTGACGGGGTTCCTCACGGGCGCGCTGTTCACCCTCCTCGGGATTCCCATGCCCGCGCCACCGGAACTCCCCGGCGTGGTCGGCATCTTCGGCGTCTATCTCGGGTACAAGGCCGTCGAACACTTCGACGTGGGCGTGGACATCCTGTCGATGCTCGGACTCGCCGGGTGAACGACCCGCGTCTCTCCGCGGGCGATTCTCCCGCACCGACGAGTCGGCCGTCTTCGCCCTGAAAGCAACAATTTCCATTCTTAAAGACGCCCATACATGTCCCTACAACGTGAAAATGTTCCCGAGACGCCCGAACGTTCAAGTACGAGAAGGGGACGAACTCGGCCCGGACGCCTCGCGCGGTTCCGGGCGCGCCGCGGGACCGCCAGTCCGACTACCCCGAGAGGGCTGAGCCAGAACGACTTCGGGCGCATCGGTAGCAGTACCGCGAGCGACCGTCGAGCGAGCGGCATCGCTGTCGCTCCGCATTCCACCGCGGGAACACCGGTAGCGACTGCTGGCGGTGAGCGAGTCGCGTCGCCAGCGGTTGTGCGAAGACACGTGACCCGAACGAGTACGGGCGTAGCCAGACCGAAAACGGTAGCGCTCGCTCGGTTCGAGTCACGCAGACGGCGGGAGCGGAAACTACGGGTTTGCATCGAGGAAGACCCCACAGCGCCGCACCGCGACGGCCGAAAACAGACGAGAGAGGCCGTCAGTAGCTACGCTCTTTCGGTTCGTAGGTCTTCGCTTCGCCTTCGAGGATGACCGGCTTGTACCAGAGTTCCGGACTGCCGTCGTTCCACGAGAGCATCGTGTGCTTGAGCCACTCGTCGTCCTTGCGCTCTTGGTGGGCTTGTCGCCAGTGGGCACCGCGGAACTCGTCGCGGGCCAACGCACCGAGCGTGATGGCTTCCGCGAGGTCGATGAGGTTCCGCGTTTCGATAGTGTGGATGAGGTCGGTGTTGAACGTGCGCGACGGGTCGTTGACGTACACGTCCTGATACGCCTCGCGGACCTCCCGGATGTCTTCGAGGGCCTGCTTCAGGCCCTCCTCGTTCCGGAAGACGTTGACGTTCGCCGTCATCGACTTCTGGAGGTCCTCGCGGAGTTCGGCGTGCTGGATGCCGTCGTCTTTCTCCATCAGTTCCTCGATGCGGGTGCGCTCGCGTTCGACCGCAGTCCGGACCGTCTCGTCGGGTTCGACGACTGCGGCCCCGCCGTCGGCGACGGCGTCCTCGTCGCTCGCGCCGACCGCGCCGGGTTCGACGGGCGTGTCGAGACCGTCCTCCTGCTCGATTTCGGGCGTCTTGCCCTTCGTAATCTCTGCCTCGCCGAGGTCCGCGCCCGCGGCGTGTCGGCCCGCGCGAGCGCCGAAGACGATGAGTTCCGGCAGGGCGTTGCCGCCGAGTCGGTTCGACCCGTGGACCGAGACGCAGGCGCACTCGCCCGCGGCGTAGAGTCCGTCGATGAGGGTCTCGCCGTTCTCGTCGGTCTCGATGCCGCCCATCTCGTAGTGCTGGCCGGGCTTGACCGGCATCGGTTCTTCGAGACCGTCCACACCCTCGAAGTCCCGCGCGAGGTGGAGGATGTTCTCCAGTCGGTCGGTGATGCGCTCCTCGCCGAGGTGACGCATGTCGAGGTAGACGTACTCGTCGTTGACGCCCCGCCCCTCGTTGACCTCCGTGAGTTCGGCGCGCGACACCACGTCGCGGGAGGCCAGTTCCCCGGCGTTGTTGGCGTATCCGTACTCGAACATGAACCGTTCGCCCTCGGCGTTGTAGAGGATGCCGCCCTCACCCCGGACGCCCTCGGAGATGAGGACCCCCGTCGAGGGGAGCGTGGTCGGGTGGAACTGGACGAACTCCATGTCTTCGAGCGGGACGCCCGCACGGTAGGCCATCGCCGCACCGTCGCCGGTGTTAGCCACCGCGTTGGTCGTGTGGTCGTACACCTGCCCGGTGCCACCCGTAGCGAGGATGACCCCGTTGCGGGCCTTGAATCCCTCGACCGCACCGGTCTTGATGTCGTAGGCGACGACGCCGTGACACTCGCGGTCGGCGGGGTCGTCGTGGTCGGTGACCGCGAGGTTCGAGACGTACCACTCGTCGTACACCTGAATCCCTCGCTTGACCACCTGCTCGTACATCGTGTGGAGCATGTGGTGGCCGGTCTCGGCCCCGGCGTAGGTCGTCCGGGCGAAGGATAGTCCGCCGAACGGTCGCTGGGAGACTCGGCCGTCGTCCTCGCGGGAGAACGGCATCCCCCAGTTTTCGAGTTGGATGGTCTCTTCGGGACTGTCCTGTGCGAGGGTCTCGATTGCGGGGGCGTCACCGAGGTAGTCCGACCCCTTCATCGTGTCGTAGGCGTGGAGTTCCCAGTCGTCTCCCTCGCGGAGCGCCGCGTTGATACCGCCTTCGGCCGCGCCGGTGTGACTCCGAACCGGATGGAGTTTCGTGACGATGGCTACGTCCGCGCCCTCCTCGTGGGCCGCGATAGCCGCACGGAGTCCGGCACCGCCGCCGCCGATTACCAAAACGTCGTGTTCGTGCATAGTTTTACCAGAATTTCAGGTTTTGCTTGACCGCTTCGCGCTTGAGTTCCTGAATGTGTTCGGTCAGCGGGATGTCCTTCGGACAGACGTTCGTACACGAGAACTGGGTCTGGCACCGCCAGACGCCGTGTTCTTGGTCCATGACGTTCAGGCGGTGTTCCTTCATGTTCTCGCCCTCGCGCTTGTCCATGGCGAACCGGTAGGCCTTGTTGATGGCCGCCGGGCCGAGGTACTGGTTGTCCCCGGCCGCGACGTTACACGAGGACATACAGGCACCGCACCAGATGCACCGCGTGGACATCTTGATTTTCTCGCGGTTCTCGCGGGTCTGTCGGTACTCTTCTAAGTCGCCGTCCGACTCCTCTTCGGGTTGGAAGAACGGCTCGACCGCGTGCATCTGGTCGTAGAAGTGTTCCATGTCCACCACGAGGTCTTTCACCACGTCCTGATGAGGTAACGGTTCGACCCGGACGGGACCTTCGAGGTCCGAAATCTGGGTCTGACAGCCGAGTCGCTGTCGGCCGTTGATGAACAGGGCGTCGGAACCGCACACGGCCTGTCGGCACGAGTGGCGGAACGTCAGCGTGGTGTCGTAGCGGTCGCGGGCGTAGATGAGAGCGTCGAGGACCGTCATCCCCTTCTCTCGGGGAATGGCGAAGTCGTCGAAGCGCGGTTCCATCTTCCCCTCGACTTCGGGGTCGTAGCGGAACACCTTCAACTGGAAGGTGTCGCCCTCGATTTCGGCGGGCGCGCCCGACACCGACTGCTGGCGCTTGGCGTCGCGTTCGGCACGCCGCCGGTCGCCGTGGGACGCCGGTTCCTCTTCGACAGCGGTCTCGGCCTCTTGTTCTACGCTCTCGGGTTGCTCTTGGTCTTGCTCTTCTGGTACTTGTGTACTCATGTTACATCACTCCGGACATGACGAGTGCGAGGTAGACGCCCTGTGCCGCCAGTGCGAGACCGGCGATAGCGAGGACACCTTTCACGGCGGTCTTCTTCGTTCCCGTCAGTCCCTGATTCAGTAGCGCGGCGTAGACGCCGTTGACGCCGTGGAACGTCGCGGTCAGGAGGAACAGAACCATGGTGGCGAGATAGCCCCACTGCTCCATGCGGGCAGTGGTCCCGGCGAACGTCACCTCGGAGGCGTGGTTCACGAAGTGGAGCAGGAAGAAGTGGAACGCCAGCACCACGACGAGAAACGCCGCCGTGACACGCTGGAGAAGCCACGAAAGGCTTCCGCTCTGGAACGAGGAGTAGCGCTCGGCCATCTTAGAACGCCCCCTCGAGGAACGTCGGGATACTTGCCAGCACGATGACGCCCGTAACGACCAACGACGCGTAGAAGCTCTTGTCCTGCGACTCCAGTCCGAGTCCGAGGTCCACGAACAGCAGGCGGACGCCGTTCAGAATGTGGAAGACGGCGACTGCCAGCAGTCCGACCTCCATGACCCGAACGAGAAGCAGGCTTTCGAGCCCCTGAATCGTGTCGGTGTACGCGTTCGCACCGGAGATAGCGGTACTCAGCACGGCGATGTGGGTGAACAGGTAGCCGACGAGTACCCACCCGGTGAACTTGTGGAGTATCCAGGCCCACATCCCGGCCGTGAACTCCCGCCACCGGCCGAAGTCTTCGACGAGGCCTCGATTGTACGATTGACTCATACTTGTCCGTTCGGGAGGTTGGACTGTGGGCAAATAGAAGTTTCTACCTACTGCCGGAGTCGAACTCCCTACCGACGTTCGGATTTCGACGCCACGTCCCGAAAGACGCTCAGGCGAGTCGCTCGCTCTCGAACTTCCGGGCGGCCCGTCGATACTCGTCGTACACCGACTCGGCCCACTCGCGCACCGCCTCGGCGTCGGTCTCGATGAGCGCGCGGGGCATCCCGTCTTCGTCCTCGACGCCGACGTGGACCAACTCGTCGTAGAGACCCAGAAAGTACGGAATCGACCCGTCGTACACCCACATCTCGACCCGCCCGGACCGCAACATCTCGGCGATTCGGTCGGCGTAGTGCGGTCGTTCTCGGAGGCGTTCCGCCACGTCTCGCTCGACCACGATGCGCTGGCGCTGGTCGCCCTCGACTGCGGCCTCCCGCCCGGCCTCCAGTTGGTTCAGGCCCACCGCCGGGAGAAGCGCCCGAAAGTTCTCGGCCTGCGACGCCACGTCCGCGTGGTGGTTGGCCGGTGCGTAGGGGTCGTCGGGCGTCGAGACCACCAGTTTCGAGTCGGTGAGCGTTCCGAAGTCGAGGTCGAACTCCTCGACCGGAAGCCACTCCAGCGCGGGCTTGAGTCGCTCCAGCGTTTCGACGCGCCGCTCGAACCGTCGGTACTCCTCGACCGCGAGTCGCCCGAACGTCGTCGGTCGGTACTCCCCCTCGGCGTACTCCACGAGGTCGTACGACTCCAGTTCCCGAACCGCCCTATCGACCGTCGAACGCGAACAGTCGAGACTCCCGACGAGTTCGCGCTTGTCTCGTCCGTCGTCCAAAAGCCGGTCGAGAACGTCGATACGTCGCTCCACAACGTCCCGTAGTGCCGTTTGCCGATACTGTGAACACACGAGTTCCACCCCAAAACTAGTCGTCACTAGCGTCGGAAATATACGTATTGGACCCGAACACCGCGTTTCTCTTCGGAACTAATCAGTCCGGTTCGTTCTGTCCTTTTCGGCAGAGGATTTTTTCTATCTCCGCTCTCTCGGCGAGCGATAGTCGGAGAAGACCCGGAATAGATACGAAACTGCTACAGGCCGTTCGGAGTCGTGGGCGGTGGGGTCGGCGTCTCTCTGGTCTCGCTCCGGGCGCGGTCGCGCTTGAGCGCCTTCCGGGTCTTGGCCGAGAGTTCGACCATGTGACACAACGGGTTGCCGGGGTAGACGACGGGGTTCTCAAGCACCCCGACGAGCAGACCGGTGAACGGCGCTTCGACGGGTTCGCTGTCGGTCTTGAATGGGTTGGTGATGGTACAGATGGTGTCGCCCTCGTAGACCAGCGACCCGCGGTCGTGGTGCATGTCTACGAGTCCGCCCGCGTCGGCCCGAATCCACGTCTTCTCCTTGGCGTCGTCGATTACCGTGCGCCATCCCGGCCACTTCACCGCCTCGGTGCGGTGGACGCCGTACTCCGAGAGGACGCTCTCTACCCCTTCGAGACCCCGGTCGATGAATTCTCGCTGGAAGCGGTGGGCCTCGCCCATCTCGATGGTGATGGTCGGGATGCCGTAGTCGGTGGCCTCCCGGCGGAGCGACCCCGTGGGTCCCTCCGAGGAGATGATGACGTTCGACCCGAACGCCTTGGCGAGGCGGGCCACGTCGGGGTTGTTCACGTCTCCCCGGACGTGTAACATGTTTGTTCGCCCGCGCGTGGAGGTGTGGAAGTCCAGACCAACGTCGCAGGGCGCGAGGAAGTTCCGGAATATCTGGTAGGCCATCCGCTTGGCGCTGGTCGAACCCTCCCGGCCGGGGAACGACCGGTTCAGGTCCCGGTCGTAGATGGGGAGGTAGCGCTCTTGGGCGAGAAAGCCGGGGACGTTGAGTACGGGGAGACAAACCAGCGTTCCGCGGAGGTCGTCGTGGTTCCACTCGTGGGCCACCTCGCGGACCACCTCGATGCCGTTGAGTTCGTCGCCGTGGGCCGCCGCCGAGAGGAACACCGTCGGTCCGGGTTCGGTCCCGTTGACGATAGTGACGGGGATGCGAACCGGGTCACCCAGATACGTCTCGCTGATGCCGTATCGGATGTTCTGGGTCTCGCCCGGTTCGACGATTCCGCCGTTGTAAGTAAACGCCTCCGGGTCTGCGTCCGAACCGGTCATACCACTCACTCGGACCCCGGCATATATAAAGGCGTGGCAGTCGCCGCGGTATCAATTACCGGAGGGTTGTTCGATGTTTTCCCTTTTTAAGGGAGGCCGTAGAATAGATAACCACCAATGACTGCAGACGGTTCAGGTGTGCGGGTCGGTGTACTCAGTCTCCACAACAGTAAAGAAACTAAGGCGATTCTCAACGCAATCGACGACCTCGGTCACGAACCCTTCTGGCTTCGGGAGGAGAACACGGCGGTTCGGGTGGCGGACGGAGAGGTCCACCTCGAACCCGACGTTGACATCGTGACGAATCGACTGTTGCTGTCGAACACCGAGCAACCCTCGGAGGCGCTCGGTCTCGCCAAGATTTACGACTCGGTTCTTCCGGTCCTCAACGACCCGAGTTCGGTCATGACGGCCATCCACAAGTTCTCGGCCGCCACCGCGATGGCCAACGAGGGCCTGCCGGTTCCCGACGCACTGCTGGCGCTGTCGAACGACCGACTCAACGACGGCCGGGGAGAGTTCGGCGAGGAAGCCGTCTACAAGACGGCAATCGGGACCCACGGCGGCGGGACGTGGAAGGTCGGCCCGGACGAACTCGTCAACCCGCGGGTAGGCGACCGTCAGGCCTTCCTGCAGGAACTCATCGAACGCGACGACACCCGTCACCGGGACCTCCGGGTGTACGTCGTCGGCGACCGCATCGTCGGCGCGATGAACCGCTACGCGCCCGAAAACGACTGGCGGACCAACGTCGCGTTGGGCGGCGACGTGGAGGACGCGACCGACAACCTGCCGCGGGAAGTGGCCGACATCGCCCGAGACGCGGCCGACACCATCGGTCTCGACTGTGCAGGCGTGGACCTCATCGAGGGTCACGACGGGTGGTACGTCCTCGAAGTCAACCCGACCGCTGGCTTCAAGGGCCTGTTCAAAGCGACCGGCAAGAGCGCCGCGCCGTACATCGCCCAACTCGCCATCGAACGCGCGGGCGGCACGGTGGACGAGCAGAGAGTCAAGGAGTTGACCGCCACGCTGGACGACTCGGTGCCCGCGTGCAAGCCCCGACCGAAAGAAACGGGGTCGGGCGAACCTATCGTCATCGGCTACACCGAGGAGGTCATCCTGAGCGGGACGAGTGGCTCAGAAACCGTGGTCGCCAAGTCCGACACGGGCGCGACCCGGACCAGCATCGACACCAAACTCGCCGCCCAAATCGGTGCCGGTCCCATCAAGAGCATCGCTCGCGTCAAGTCCGGGAGCAGTAAGTCGAGTCGCTCGCGGCCGGTCGTGGACGTGGTGGTCGGCGTCGGCGGCAACCGACACACGGTCACGGCGAGCATCGAGGACCGCGGTCACATGGACTACCCGGTCCTGCTCGGCCGGGACATCCTGAAGCACTATCAGGTGAACGTCCAGAAGCGCGTGGACGCCGAGGAAGAGGCCGAAGAGGAAGAAGAAGAGACCAACGAATAAACCGGCGGTTCGGCGTCGGTTTCGGGAGTCACGGACGCTGACCTCGCGCCTCGCTCTTCGCGTCTCGCTGATTTGCGACCGTCATTCCCAAACGTCGAAGCCAGAAGCGACCGGAGGGAGCGACGACCGAGACGCCCAGTCGGTTGGGGCGGGGTGAGGCCGTCGCGGTGGCAGTGCAGTGGCGGTGCGGTAGCGGGGCAGTGCGGTGGCGGTTCGGTTTTCAGCGGCTCAAGCCTGTAGCTGACTCCGTTCTTCTCCGCTCACGGCCGCTCTCCCTTCTCCGTCCACCGTCGTCGCGTTCCACGTCCACCGTCGTCGCCTCCCGATTGTCCGAAACCCCGACACCCCATCTTTTTGCCGGTAGCCGTGTTCTACCGGACGATGGCCGACCGTCGGGTCGAACCGACTCACTCCGCCGACCGGGACCAGTCCCACCCTGCCAGACAGACTCGCGCGGCCGAAAGTCGCCGTCGCCAATCGTGGTCCGGGTGGGGCGAGGGCCGAGTCACCGAGAAGGACGGCGTGGGCGTGTTCTTAGACGACGTGACATACGCCTTCGCCGACATCTCCGTCCTGAGTCTCCCGGTTCTGTCCGTCCTGCTGATGGCCGAGACGAGCGAGTGGTTCGGCCTGAAGGCGTTCGCGCTGGTCGCGTGGGCGACGATGGTCGTCTGTGCGGCGCTGATTCGGGGCGGGTGGGTCACGCCGCCCGCCACCGACGCCCCCGGATGGGTGGCGATGACGCCGTTGCTGGTCGCGCTTCGACTCGGCTACTACAACGGGACGCTGGCGCTCGCGGCCTACGGCGGGCGTGCGCTCGGACGGTCGGGGTCGCCGCTCGCGGGCGGTGCGTTCGCGCTCCTCGCGGGCGCGCTCTCGGTGGCGCTGTTCCCGCGAGTCGCCGAATCGTTCTACGGCGTCGTGGGGAAGTGAAATTTCTTTAGTTGTCCTTTAGAAATGTTTTTGTTTGTCTTAGGTGTGTATAAACGACCTTCAGAATAGTGGAGTTGTGTCCAGCGTCACCTCTCGTCGCGGCCGTGGCGCGCGCCGTCGGAGTCGCCACGACGACCGCTACCGCAGGAACCGCTAGAAAGAAGTCCTCGAAAGCCCCCGCCCGCTCGCGGTCGCTCCGCGGGATATTCTCGCGCCTCGCTTCGCTCGGCGCGTCGAATAGTGGCCCGCGGAGACGACCAAGCGTTGCGCGAGCGGACGGCCCCTTTCGTCCACCCACACCGTGGTTGGTCGTGCCGAGCGCGTTCCGGCAGTTGGTCCGCTTTCGCGCTACCGGCGGTTGGTCGGCCGAGCGTCTGCCGACCTGTGGCGTCTCGACGCCGGGCACCGGCGTCGAGACGCAGGGCGCGGTGCCGCGCGCATCTCTCTTCACGTAAGCCACACGCTCATCTACCTCCGGACCCTACGCCCGGCCGAATGACCGACGACGCAATCGCGGCGCTCCGAGACGACCGGTACATCGGTCCGCTGGTCGCCGAGTACGGCCCGCTCACCATCGACCCCGCCGAGAACTTCTACTCGCGGTTCGTCACCTCCATCCTGCGCCAACAGGTGTCGATGGCGTCGGCGGCGGCGACCCGCGAGCGACTCTTCGACGCCGTGGAGGTGACGCCCGAGGGCGTCCTCGCCGCCGACCCCCAGACGCTCCGGGACGCCGGACTCTCGCGCCAGAAGACCGAGTACGTCCGGAACGTCGCCGAAGCGTTCGTGGAGGAAGGCTACTCGCGGGCGTACTTCGCCGACGCGCCCGACGAGGAGGTGCTGGCCGAACTCACCTCCATCACGGGCGTCGGGACGTGGACCGCGAAGATGCAACTCATGTTCTCGCTGGGCCGCCCCGACGTGTTCCCGGTGGGTGACCTCGGCATCCGGAAGGGGATGGACGCGCTGTTCGACGCCGACCTGACGCGCTCGGAGATGGTCGAACGCGCCGAGCGGTGGTCACCCCACCGGAGTTACGCCAGCCTCTACCTCTGGCGGGTAGACGAAGACGTGACCGAGAGCGTCGGCGAAGTGACGACGCTGTAGGAACGCCGGAGGACTCCGGCACAACCGGCCGGGGACGGAACAGGGCTGAAAAGTGTGAAAAGAGCAAGAAGAGCGAAAAACAAGAAGAGTGAAAAGAGCGAAGGGGAGAATAGTGAGCCAAGAGGGAGGCCGCCAGAGCGGAGAGCGAGGGGGAAAGCGGGGACCAGTACGCGAGGACGGCGAATCGAAACGAGCGGGGAAGGGCGAACCGCCAGAGCGCGGTCGGAGAGTCCGTAGCGTCGGGGGACCTCGGGGCCGAAGGGTCGCGGGGGACGGGCGACGGTCTCCGCCTCAGACCACGCTCTCCTCGCTGGCGGCGAGGTCGAGGTACTCCACGAGCGGCGTGTCCTCGCTACTGGCGAGCGACACGTACTCGTCCTCGGCGTCGAACGTGACGGCGTCGGCGTCTTCGAGTCGGGGGAGTTGGCTGTGGTAGAGGTCGGCGAGGACCCGTTCGAAGTCGGGCGCGTCGTTCACTGACGGCGGACTGCTCGGCGAGGCGTGGTCGTCTACTTCGCGTTCCCACGTAGCCACCTGTTCGGCGAGTTCGTCAAGCGTGACCGCGCCACCCTGTTCTCGGAGGTAGTAGAGGACGTACCGTCGGCGGCGGTTCGAGAGGAGGTCCAGCGTGGCGTCGAGCGTCGGGGAGACGCCGCGGTTCTCTCCCGCGTGGCCGTCGGTCACGTCCGGAGTATCCGTATTCATCATACGATGAGTAGTGAACACTCCGGCACAAAAAGCACGGTACCTAAACGATTAGGTCCTGTCGAAGATTATCAGAGAATCTAAACTTTCTCCGGGGAACGCGGTACTAATTCGCGGAAATTCGCCGTTACTCGCGGCGTCGTCTCGGCGTCGGACCAGCATCTCCGGGGACCGTCGGAAATGCTTAACCGCCGCGAGCGCCAATCGGTGCGTGCGTACCTCAAGTCCCCGCCCGAGCAATCCCACTCGGGAGCGATGACAGCGCGGAGAACCCGGGTACGCGACACAGTGGTTCGTCACACCCGAACGTGACCGTCTACCGGTTTCGCCGGGACGACGCCCGGCGCTGGTGACAGCGCCCGTTCGCCGGACGATACCGGTTTCCAAGTCGTGGCGTCTCTCGCCACGCACGCCCGGCACGAGGGTTTGCCAGCAGACTCGGCACGCCGCCACGGATGATGCTGGAGGTTAGTGTTCCGGGCGACACTCACGCACGACAGAGCCTTCTCCGTCACTCGTCGGTTCTCTCGACGCCATCGACCGCGAGTGCTACGTCCTTCCCGAACGCTCCGGCGGGCGTCTGAAAGCCGGTCGGAGCGTCCCCGTCCCGGACCCGTTCGACCAGATGGAGCGCGCTCTGGGCGGTGAACTCGTAGGACTCGGGCGTCCGCATCCGCGAGACGACGGTCTCGTCGCCGTTCGACGCGCTTCCCCAGACGTACGTCGTGGCTTCCGCGCGCGCCGTCTTGTCCGGGCCGTCCACGAACCGGTCTACGAGACCGTGGAGGACGGATTTGACGGGCCGGGTTCCGAGAAGCCAACCGAGTTCGTTCGATAGTCGCATAAACTGGACCGCCCGCTCCGGTTGGGCGATGTAGACGGTGACGTTCGGAATACCGGTCGTGTAGTACGCGGTCGAAACGTCGCCCCACGGAATCGCCGCGGCCGTCGTCGGACCGTCGCCGAAGTCGATGGTCCGCACGTCGTGGGCCACCGGAACCTGCCGAATCGTCCCGTCGCGCCTGACCGACCCGCCCTCGCCGAGCGAATCGACGGCGGTGTGGGCGGTGCCCGGCGACATCTCGTCGAGTCCCTGAAAGCCAAGCGAGAGGTGGGTCGCGTCGGGGAGTCGGTCGGCGAGGTGGGCCGCGAGGCTGTCGGTCGGCACCACGTCGAATCCGACGCCCGGCAGGAGTGTCACGCCCGCGTTCTCGGCCTCCTCGTCGCGTGCGGCGATGGTCTCGAACACCTCGATTTCCCCGGTGATGTCGAGGTAGTGGGTTCCGGTTTCGAGACAGGCGTCCACGAGCGGTCCGCTCGTCTCCGCGAACGGTCCCGCACAGTTGAGGACGACGCTCACGTCTTCGAGCGCCTCCGCGACGACCTGCGGCGAAGTGAGACTGAACACCCTGTGGTCGAGTCCGTACTCGACGGCCTGCCGTTCGACCTTCGCGGCGGTCCGACCCGCGACGATTGGGTCGAGTCCGTCCGCGACTGCCTGCTCGGTCACGAGTCGGCCGGTGTAACCGTACGACCCGTAAATGAGGATTCGGTTGCTCATAACCGAACTGGGCCGGGCGATGCAGAAAGGAACTTCGTCTCCTCCCCGAACGAGGACTGGGCTTTTACTCTTCAGGCCCCTACCGTGGTTGATGGTCCAGCAGAACTGGAAACACCGCGGCCAGTCCGCGGAGACGGCGCGCGCCGAGACGAGCGAGTCCCAGACCGCAATCGCGGTCGAGGGACTCCGCAAGCGGTTCGGGAGCGGCGACGAGGCGGTGACTGCGGTCGATGGAGTGTCGTTCTCGGTCGAACAGGGCTCGGTCGTCGGTCTGCTGGGACCAAACGGCGCGGGCAAGACGACCATCATCAAGTCGATTCTGGGGATGGTCCTGCCCGACGCGGGAAACGTCCGGATTCACGGCATCGACGTGTACGACGACCCGCGGGCGGCCTACGCCCACGTAGACGCGATGCTCGAAGGTGCCCGCAACGACTACTGGCGGTTGACCGTCCGGGAGAACCTCCGATATTTCACCACCATCAGCGGTATCGACCCCGACTCGATAGCCGACCGCCACGACCGACTGCTGGAGAAACTCGACCTCGCGGAGAAGGCCGACGAACCGGTCCGGACCCTCTCGCGCGGTATGAAACAGAAAGTCTCGCTGGCGAGCGTCCTCGCCAGCGAGTCGGACGTGGTGTTCCTCGACGAACCGACGCTCGGTCTCGACGTGGAGAGTTCGCTGACGCTCCGCCGGGAACTCCGCCGAATCGTCGCGGAACGGGACCTGACAGTGGTGGTGAGTAGCCACGACATGGACGTTATCGAGGACATCTGTGACCGGGTGGTCATCGTCAACGACGGGCGAGTCGTCGCCGACGACACCGTGGCGAACCTTCTGCACGACTTCGACACGCGAGGCTACCGAATCACCAGTCCCGACTTCGGCGCGGCGGTACTCGGGGGTCTCCGCGACCGGTTCGAGGTCACCGCGGTCGAGCAGTTGGGCGACCGGACCCGCGTCGAAGTAGCGACCGACAGCGACGGGTTCTACGCGCTGACGGCGTACCTCCACGCAAACGATGTGACGCTCGATTCGGTCAACACGGTCGAACCGGACTTGGAGGACGTATTCGTGGAGATGACGGGCGGTGAGTCACGATGAGCGACTCACCTCCTAACTCCAGCGACCCGCGACCTGCGGGCTATCGACACCTCGCGCGCGCGGTTCTCTACCGGGAGTACCTCGTCTTCGTGCGCTACCCAGCGAACGCAATCGGGGGCATCGTCGTCTCGCTTTTCTTCTTCGGACTGCTGTTTTACGGCGGTCGGATGATTGCGGGGCAGGCGTTAGACGACTCCATCGAGGGTCTGGTCGTCGGGTACTTCCTCTGGACGCTCTCGGTGGGCGCGTACTCGGCCATCTCGAACGACATCGGGGCCGAAGTGCAGTGGGGAACGCTCGAACGCCACGTCACGACGCCGTTCGGGTTCGCGCCCGTCGCCTTCCTGAAGGGGATGGCGAAACTGGTCCGGACGTTCGTCACCTCGGCGGTCATCCTCGCCGCGATGCTGGTCGTGACCGGGACGAGCCTCCAAATCGACGTGCTGACGGTCGTTCCGGTCGCCGTTCTCAGCGTCGCCTCGGTGTTGGGGTTGGGGTTCGCGGCGGGCGGCGTCACGGTTCTCTACAAGCGCATCGGGAGTTGGCTCGGTCTGCTCCAGTTCGGGTTCGTCGTCCTCATCTCCGCGCCAGCGTTCGGTCTCGGGTGGACGAAGTTCCTTCCGCTCGCGCTCGGGAGCGCCCTGCTCCAGCGCGCGATGGTTGATGGGACCCACCTTTGGGAGTTTCCGCCCGGAGACGTGGCGATTCTCGTCGGGACCGCAGTCGGCTACGTCGCGTTCGGGTACGCCGTGTTCGCTTACGCCACCCGGCGCGCTCGGCGACTCGGCGTCCTCGGCGACTACTGACGAGTGGGGTACGCGCTCCGCGAGCGACGTGACACGTCGCTTGCGTCCGTCCTCCGGCGACGAGACGGTGCGAACGTCGCCGACAGAGGACTTCCGGACGGCTATCTATCCACGGGGCGGACGATTCTCGCAACGGTGGTCACGGCTATCGCTGGAAATATATTTTTGCTTTGGTCGTGCGCGCTCGCGTACGCGAGCGCGAACAACAATCGCTAGAGGATGAACGTCCGCCGCCGGTTCGTATCGAAATTCTACCAGTAACTACTCGTTGAGTCGTACGGGAACGTACCTCTATGTAAAGGTCCCTCAATGGACGTTCGATTCGATGGCCTTAAATTAGTCCGGGGCATTCGTAATGATGTAGGCGGCGTCCCGTGGTTCGACGCAAACGGGACGCCCGAGATTCAGAACGCTTAAGTGGGGTAGTCCCCTACTACTGAATCCGAAGAAAGACTCAACGTGATGGTCGGACGTTCGATTCGTCCGACGCTCACACCGATGAGGATTCCACCCCTGCGGTCCGCCGTACACGATGGAATCTGATGTTAGCCTTGGTAGTTCGGTGATACTCGGTTGGTCACACGACCGGTGTCGTCGAACTAACGGACCATAGAAGATAGACACGATACATGTGTCTCCGCCAGAAACCCACCGAGCCTCTGCGCTCGGCAACCATTCCGGTTGATCCTGCCGGAGGCCATTGCTATCGGAGTCCGATTTAGCCATGCTAGTCGCACGGGTTTAGACCCGTGGCAGATAGCTCAGTAACACGTGGCCAAACTACCCTATAGACCACCATAACCTCGGGAAACTGAGGCTAATGCTGGATACGAGTTCCACTCTGGAATGACGGAACTCAGAAACGCTCCGGCGCTATAGGATGTGGCTGCGGCCGATTAGGTAGACGGTGGGGTAACGGCCCACCGTGCCGATAATCGGTACGGGTTGTGAGAGCAAGAGCCCGGAGACGGAATCTGAGACAAGATTCCGGGCCCTACGGGGCGCAGCAGGCGCGAAAACTTTACACTGCACGACAGTGCGATAAGGGGACTCCGAGTGCGAGGGCATATAGTCCTCGCTTTTCTACACCGTAGGGCGGTGTAGGAATAAGGACTGGGCAAGACCGGTGCCAGCCGCCGCGGTAATACCGGCAGTCCAAGTGATGGCCGCTATTATTGGGCCTAAAGCGTCCGTAGCCAGCCAGACAGGTCCGTCGGGAAATCCACTCGCTCAACGAGTGGGCGTCCGGCGGAAACCAGCTGGCTTGGGGCCGGAAGACTTGAGGGGTACGTCCGGGGTAGGAGTGAAATCCCGTAATCCTGGACGGACCGCCGGTGGCGAAAGCGCCTCAAGAAGACGGACCCGACGGTGAGGGACGAAAGCTAGGGTCACGAACCGGATTAGATACCCGGGTAGTCCTAGCTGTAAACGATGCTCGCTAAGTATGGCACACACTACGAGTATGTGCTGTGCTGTAGTGAAGACGAGAAGCGAGCCGCCTGGGAAGTACGTCCGCAAGGATGAAACTTAAAGGAATTGGCGGGGGAGCACTACAACCGGAGGAGCCTGCGGTTTAATTGGACTCAACGCCGGACATCTCACCAGCTCCGACAGTAGGAGTGACAGTCAGTGTGATGAGCTTACTAGACCTACTGAGAGGAGGTGCATGGCCGCCGTCAGCTCGTACCGTGAGGCATCCTGTTAAGTCAGGCAACGAGCGAGACCCGCATCTCTAATTGCCAGCAGTACCCTCGTGGTAGCTGGGTACATTAGGGAGACCGCCACGGCTAACGTGGAGGAAGGAACGGGCAACGGTAGGTCAGCATGCCCCGAATGAGCTGGGCTACACGCGGGCTACAATGGCCGAGACAACGGGTTCCCACCCCGAAAGGGGACGGTAATCTCTTAAACTCGGTCGTAGTTCGGATTGAGGGTTGAAACTCACCCTCATGAAGCTGGATTCGGTAGTAATCGCGCTTCAGAAGAGCGCGGTGAATACGTCCCTGCTCCTTGCACACACCGCCCGTCAAAGCACCCGAGTGAGGTCCGGATGAGGCCACCCACGGTGGTCGAATCTGGGCTTCGCAAGGGGGCTTAAGTCGTAACAAGGTAGCCGTAGGGGAATCTGCGGCTGGATCACCTCCTAACGCACGGGACCAAGCGACACGCTTGGCCCACCACCCGTCCGTCACTACGACGGACACACGAGGGTTCCTCGACAACACTGTTGTGAGACCAACCGAGCACCTTAGAACTACCAAGGCTGACGCACACCTTCCCCGACGAGGGGAACGGGCCCATAGCTCAGTGGCAGAGCGCCTCCTTTGCAAGGAGGAAGCCCTAGGTTCGACTCCTAGTGGGTCCATACCCCGGACTGGAGTGAAACCGTGTCCCTTAAGTGGGAGACGGCGTAACGTTCAGGTCCGGAAGACCGATGCACCAC
This sequence comes from Halorussus caseinilyticus, assembly GCF_029338395.1. Taxonomy (NCBI): domain Archaea; kingdom Methanobacteriati; phylum Methanobacteriota; class Halobacteria; order Halobacteriales; family Haladaptataceae; genus Halorussus; species Halorussus caseinilyticus. The sequence continues at coordinate 1,695,473 of NZ_CP119809.1, read as the reverse complement.
CCCGTGAAAGCGCGGGTGGGAAGGGTTCGATGCACGCTCCTATACCACCTATAGGACGTGGCAATGACGACCGTATGTACGTGCAATCCAGGCGTCCACTGGATCCGACCGACCGGGTCACAGTGCGACCAACAATTCCAACAGCGTGGCTACTGTGCCAGCTGGTGGATGGCTCGGCTCGAGCGCCGACGACGGACGTGCCAAGCTGCGATAAGCCTAGGGGAGCCGCACGGAGGCAAAGAACCTAGGATTTCCGAATGGGAATCCCCACCGCAATTGCTTCGCGCAATGGGGAACGCCGGAAACTGAAACATCTCAGTACCGGCAGGAAAAGAAACCGCAAGAGATGTCGTGAGTAACCGCGCGTGAAAACGACCCAGTCCAAACCGAAGCCCTCACGGGCAATGTGGTGTTCGGACTGACACTCATCGCTCGACCAGTCTCGTGAAGTCTCCTGAAACGGAGCGCGATACAGGGTGAAAGCCCCGTAACGAGACTCAGTACGGCGTGCGTCAGCTCCAGAGTAGCGGGGATTGGAAATTCCTCGTGAATATCGCGGGCATCGACCGCGAAGACTAAACACGTCTCGAGACCGATAGCGAACAAGTAGCGTGAGCGAACGCTGAAAAGCACCCCACAACGGGAGGTGCAACAGAGCCTGAAATCAGTTGGCGATGGAGCGACAGGGCACACAAGGTCCTGCGAAAAATGACACGGGTGCAAACCCACAGTAAGAATCGTAGGAAGCCGGTGTTCTGTCGTACGTTTTGAAAAACGAACCAGGGAGTGCATCTGACTGGCGAGCCTAACCGGTGTATCCGGGCAGGCACAGGGAAACCAACATGGCCGCAGCCTTCACAGGCGAGGGCCGCCGTCTTCAAGGGCGGGGAGTCATTCGGATGCGACCCGAAACCAGATGATCTACGCGTGGGCAAGGTGAAGCGTGGCGAAAGCCACGTGGAGGCCTGTTAGGGATGGTGTCCTACAATACCCTCCCGTGACCTACGTGTAGGGGTGAAAGGCCCATCGAATCTGGCAACAGCTGGTTCCAACCGAAACATGTCGAAGCATGACCTCCGCCGAGGTAGTTCGTGAGGTAGAGCGACCGATTAGGGGCGCCGACTTCGAGAGAAGTCGGCCCCCTTGTCAAACTCCAAACTTACGAACGCCGTCGACGCGGGGAATCCGGTGTGCGGGGTAAGCCTGTGCACCAGGAGGGGAACAACCCAGAGCTGGGTTAAGGTCCCAAAGTGTAGACTAAGTGCAATCTGAAGGTGGTCTCAAGCCCTAGACAGCCGGGAGGTGAGCTTAGAAGCAGCTACCCTCTAAGAAAAGCGTAACAGCTTACCGGCCGAGGTTTGAGGCGCCCAAAATGATCGGGGCTCAAGTCTACCACCGAGACCTAGCCGCACCCGTAACACGGTGATCGAGTAGGTTGGCACTCTGTTCGGACGGAAGCGCGGACGAGAGTTCGTGTGGACCGAATAGGGACGAAAATCCTGGTCATAGTAGCAGCGTTAGTCGGGTTAGAACCCCGACGACCTTACGAGTAAGGGTTCCTCGGCAATGCTGAACAGCCGAGGGTTAGCCGGTCCTAAGTCTCACCGCAACTCGACTGAGACAACAGGGAAACAGGTTAATATTCCTGTGCCGCTATGCAACAAAACCAACGCCTTGGGAACCATCAAGCCGGGCTTTCGCCCGGTCAAATCCGAGAACTTCGTGGAAGCCGTAACGGCACGAAGCGAACGAATCCGGAAATAGCGCAAGTTGATGCTACCTAGGGCCCGTGAAAAGGGAGCATAGCGTCCGTACCGAGATCCGACACAGGTACTCTGGCGGCGAAAGCCAAGGTCTGTCGGGAACAACCGACGTTAGGGAATTCGGCAAGTTAGTCCCGTAAGTTCGCGATAAGGGATGCCTGCCTCACATAGAGGCAGGTCGCAGTGACTCGGACGCTCCGACTGTCTAGTAACAACATAGGTGACCGCAAATCCGCAAGGACTCGTACGGTCACTGAATCCTGCCCAGTGCGGGTATCTGAACACCCAGTACAATGGGGCGAAGGACCCGTTAACGGCGGGGGTAACTATGACCCTCTTAAGGTAGCGTAGTACCTTGCCGCTTCAGTAGCGGCTTGCATGAATGGATCAACGAGAGCGTCACTGTCCCAACGTTGGGCCCGGTGAACTGTACGTTCCAGTGCGGAGTCTGGAGACCCCCAAGGGGAAGCGAAGACCCTATAGAGCTTTACTGCAGGCTGTCGCTGAGACACGGTCGCTAATGTGCAGCATAGGTAGGAGCCAGTACACAGGTACCCGCGCCAGCGGGCCACCGAGGCAACATTGAAATACTACCCGTTAGTGACTGTGACTCTCACTCCGGGAGGAGGACACCGGTAGCCGGGCAGTTTGACTGGGGCGGTACACGCTCGAAAAGATATCGAGCGTGCCCCAAGATTTCCTCATCCGCGTCGGAAACGCGGAACAGAGCGCAAGAGCAAAAGGAAGTCTGACAGTGTCCTGCACAACAAGGGACGCTGACGCGAAAGCGTGGTCTAGCGAACCTATCAGCCTGCTTGATGCGGGCGATAGATGACAGAAAAGCTACCTTAGGGATAACAGAGTCGTCACTCGCAAGAGCACATATCGACCGAGTGGCTTGCTACCTCGATGTCGGTTCCCTCCATCCTGCCCGTGCAGAAGCGGGCAAGGGTGAGGTTGTTCGCCTATTAAAGGAGGTCGTGAGCTGGGTTTAGACCGTCGTGAGACAGGTCGGCTGCTATCTATTGGGGGTGTTACGGTATCTGACGGGAACGATCGTATAGTACGAGAGGAACTCCGATTGGTCACCACTGGTTTACCGGTCGTTCGAGAGAGCGCGTGCCGGGCAGCCACGTGACACGGGGTAAGAGCTGAACGCATCTAAGCTCGAAACCCACCTGGAAAAGAGATACCAACCGAGACCACTCGTAGAAGACGAGTTCGATAGACTCGGGATGTACGCGTCGAGGCAACGAGACGTTCAGTCCGCGAGCACTAACAGGTCAACGCCACACACTCATATTGCCGCACTGCACCCGGAAAGTCGGGTCCAGGCGCTATCTGGATTGCACGTACATACGGTCACACCATCGAACTACCGACGTTGGACACATGGTTCGCGGTTCGATTCCGCGAGTCGGCGTTAAGGCGGCCAGAGCGGCGGGGCGACACCCGTACCCATCCCGAACACGGAAGTTAAGCCCGCCTGCGTTTCGGCAAGTACTGGAGTGCGCGAGCCTCTGGAAACCCCGATTCGCCGCCTCCCATTCATATCAGACCCCGCGACGGCATCCCGCCGTCGCGGGGTTTGTTCATTCTGAACCACGCCCGCGTAGCGACGGCTATCGTCGGCCGGTCGGTGGCCGTCTGCGACGGCCACCGACCAACGCAACGTTCATGACTCGTCCTTCCGTCCACCAGACGATGACAGTCGCACGCACAGTCGAACTCGAGGGTCACATCATCGACTCGGGGATGATGCAGCGGTGTTTCGGCGTGGTGATGGACCTCGGCGGCAACTTCGACGTGGAAGTCTTCGACGTGGGCAAGCACAAAGACGAGGAGTCGTACTGTCGGATGTTGGTGACGGCCGACGACGAGGAGTCGCTTCGGGAAATCCTTCACGAACTCCACCAGAGCGGTGCCCACCTCCCGGACCCACCCGACGCGACGCTCGAACCCGCGCCCGCGAACCAAGTCGTCCCTCACGGCTTCTACTCCACGACGAACCATCCGACGCAGGTCAGATACGACGGCGAGTGGCTTCCCGTCGAGAACGTCGAGATGGACTGCGCAATCGTCGTGGACCCCGACGCCGACGGTGGCGCACGGGCGTACACGAAAGTTCTGAACGCTATCGACGGAGGCGACCTCGTGGTGACCGACGAGGCGGGCGTCCGCGTGGACCCGCCCGAGCGACCGCGGGACTCGAACAGTCCGTTCGGATTCATGCAGGGCGGCGTCTCGGCCGAGCGACCTTCCGAGTCACTCATCAGGGAAATCGCCGACGCTATCGAGGAGACCAAAGCCGACGGCGGGTCGGTGCTGGCAGTCGCCGGGCCTGCGGTCGTTCACTCGGGCGCGGGCGACGCCTTGGCGCGCCTCGTCCGTGAGGGCTACGTAGACATGCTCTCTGCGGGCAACGGCTTCGCGGTCCACGACCTCGAACGCGGTCAGTACGGCACCTCGCTCGGTATGGACGTGGAAACGCTCGAAAGCCCTCGAAAGGGCCACAAACACCACATCTACACAATCAGCGAGATAATCCGTGCGGGCGGCATCGAGGAGGCGGTCGAGCAGGGACTCGTCGAGGAGGGCGTGATGTACGAGTGCGTCGAGAACGACGTGCCCTACATCCTCGCGGGGTCGATTCGGGACGACGGTCCGCTCCCCGACACCATCACCGACTCGGTGGAGGCCCAGAACGCCATCCGCGAACAAGCACATGAGGCCGACCTCGTGGTGATGCTCTCGACGCTCCTGCACTCGGTCGCGGTCGGTAACTGCTTGCCCTCGACCACCCGCGTCGTCTGCGTGGACATCAACCCCGCGACGGTGACCCAACTGCTGGACCGCGGGAGCGCCCAAGCGATTGGGATGGTGACGGACGTGGGAACGTTCGTCCCGACGCTCGCGGACCAGATTCTGGACGAGTCGTAGTCTCACCCTCGGGCGTCGGCCAACGCCTCTCGATACCGACTGACCAGCGTCGCGCCGAGTCGTCGCTCGACTTGCGTGAACCCGAGCAGTTGGAGCGACTTGGCGTACGCGACTAGTCCCGCTACGCTCCCGACGACCGGAGCGGCGGCCCCCGAAACCGCGGCTTTGACGCCGAGAGCGACCGCCGCCAGCGGTATCGCCGCGACGAGGGGTTTGGCGTGGAGTCGCGTGAACGGTTGAAGTCCTTCGAGATAGTACAGCACCGCCACCTCTAGCCCGTTGTTCACCGTGAGCATCAGGACGTAACCCGCGACCAACCCCGCCAACCCGAATCGCCTCGTGAGCGGAATCGCGGTCACGGCTAGAAACGCGGTAATCACGACGTTGACCACGAGTAGCGCCCGCTGGTTGTCGGTCATCGTCAGCAGGATACCGACGCTTCCAGCGGCGCAGGCCGCGTACTGCGCGACGATGAACCCCGGCAGGAGCGGCGCGTACTTGACGAACGTCGGGCCGAACAGTCCCATCACCGCTTCCCGGTAGACCACGACCGGAATCGAGAGCGCGGTGACACCGATTAGCACGAGTCTGCTCGTGACGTGGTAGAGTCGTTTCAGCGCCTCGCGGTGGTCCTCCTCGTTGAGCGCCGCCGCGACCGGCGGGATGAACTGGTTGATGCCCATCAGGGGCAGTCGGACCAGCGTGCCCAACAGGACTCCGACCGCGAACACCCCGCCGGCGACGCTCGACAGGAACACCGCGATGAGCGGGTAGAAGCCGAGTCGCTGGGTCGTCGTGGCGAACCCGCCGAGGAAAAGCGGGAGCGTGAACCGCAGGTACTTCCGGCGGAGTCGGCGTGCCTCGGCCCCGCGGAGTCGCGGTCGGAACCCGCGTTCGCGGACCAGCCAAATCGCGGCCGCGACCCCGACCAGTCCCATGGCGGCCAAGACGCCAACCGCGGCCACCGCGAGGTCCTCGAACACGTAGGTAGCGATTGCACCGACGACCAGTTGCGCGGTCGGAAAGCCGACCCGGAGCGCGAGGTTCAGCGGGCCGACCGCTTCGATGCCTCGGAGAACCTCGGTGACGGTGAACAGCCACACTCCCGCGGGGAGTCCGACCGCGAACACGCGCAGGAGGAGTCGAAACGTCGGTCCCTCGTTGGCCGCCTCGGTCACGAGCGGTGCGGCCGCGAACAGCGCGACCCCGAACGCGGTGGCGACCCCGACCAACAGCAGACTCGCAAACGTGGCGAGGGCGTCACGCTCGTCGTCCGACGCCGCGTTGGGCAGAAATCGGCTCAAACCGCTCCGGAATCCGAGCGTGAGTCGGAGGAGGAACCGCTGGAGTCGTCGCGCCAGCGCGAACGCCCCGTAGGAACTCGCCGCGAATCCGTTGGTCAGGATGGCGGTGAACGCCAGCGTCAACCCTCGCTGGACCAGAATGGCCGGTACCGAGACGGTCGCGCCGTGGGCGACTCGCTCTAGGGCGTCTTCGAGGCGCGCCTCCGCGGGGTCGTCGGCCCGGTTCGAATCGGAAGCCACGGGCGCACTTGCCCCAACTGGTGGATAAATCCGCTGGTGTCGGGCGACCGTTTCCGCGGCATCGCGCCGAGCGTATTATTTGTTTTAGGTATTTGGTTTGTATTTACATATTAACCTATGGTTAGATTATCGTTCGATACGTGGTACCTCGTGTCACGTCATGAACTACGATAGACGAACGTTCCTCAAATCGGCCGGAAGCGCAGTCGGTGCGGCAACCGTCCTCGGCAGTGCTGGCACTGCCGCGGCCTCTGGGTCGTACACGAACCACTACTACAGCGGTTTCGACTACTGGAAGTACGTTCCGGATGGGGTCGGCGCTGGCGACCCCCTCGTGGTGATGCTCCACGGGTGTTCCCAGACCGCAGACCAGTTCCGCGAGGAGACCCAGATGAACGCGGTGGCCGACCGCGAGGGCTTCGCCGTCATCTACCCCGACCAGTACAACGCCAGAAACACCTACCAGTGCTGGAACTGGTACTACGACGCGAACACCACCCGCGGCGACGGCGAGGCCGCGGTCATCGCCGGGATGACCCAAGAGACCGTCGAGGCCGAAGGGTTGGACCCCGAGCGGGTCTACATCGCGGGTCTCTCGGCGGGTGCGGCGATGGTCCCCAACATGCTCGCGGAGTACGCAGACATCTACGCCGCGGGCGGCATCCACTCCGGACTGGAGTACGACGCGGCCGAAACCTCCTACGGCGGCACGATGGCGATGACCTACGGCGGTCCCGACCCGCAGGACCAAGGGACGCAAGCCTACGAAGCGATGGAGGACTACGGCATCACGAGCAACCTCCCGACCATCGTGTTCCACGGCACCGACGACACCACGGTCTACCCTATCAACGGCCATCAGGCCACGGAACAGGCGACCCAGACCAACGACCTCGCCACCGACGACACCGACGACGACGGGATGGACTACGACGCCGACGCGGTGAACGACGGCTACTCGGACTCCTACAGTTACACCTCCTACGAGTATCACGACGAGAACGGCCGGTCGATGGTCGAGAAGTGGATGGTCGACGGCATGGGCCACGCATGGTCCGGCGGTGCCTCGGGCGGCGAGTACACCGCGCCGGGCGGTCCCAACGCCAGCCAAATCATGTGGGACTTCTTCAAAGGCTGGACGCGGAGTGAGTGACGATGGAGATGCAACGACGCACCCTGCTGAAGTCGCTCGGAAGCGCGGCGGGCGCGGCGGCGTTCGCCGGAGTCGCCGCGGGCGCGGCCGGAAGTTACACTTCCGAGACCTACAGCGGTCGGACCTACACCAAGTACGTCCCGACCGTGGCCGACGGTTCGACGCAACTTCCGCTGGTGGTGATGCTCCACGGGTGTACCCAGAGTCCCGACGGGTTCAAAGACGAGACCCAGATGAATCAGGTCGCCGAGCAAGAGGGCTTCGTAGTCATCTACCCCGACCAGACCACCAGCGCCAACTTCAACGAGTGCTGGCAGTGGTTCAACGACGCCAACACGACGCGGGGCAACGGCGAACTCGCGCTCATCAAGGGCATGGTGGACCAAGTGAAAGGCGACCACGCTATCGACGATTCGCGGGTCTACGCCGCCGGATTCTCGGCGGGCGCGGCGTTCGTCCCGAACCTCGTCGTGGAGTACGCCGACGTGTTCGCCGCGGGCGGGGTCCACTCCGGTCTGATGTACGACGTGGCCGAGACCCAATCGGACGGGTCGATGTACATGTCCAGTTGTAGTTCGGGTCCGTCCCCGTCCGAGGAGGGTCAACACGCCTACGACCGGATGGAACAGCACGGTATCACCCGGCCGGTGCCGACCATCGTGTTCCACGGCACCGACGACTACACGGTCTACCCCTGTAACGGCGACGAGGAGACCGAGCGAGCGACCGTCACCAACGACCTCGCACTCGACGGCACCGACGACGACAATCTGGACTACACCGCCGACGAGACGATAAACGGGTCGGGCGACAGTTTGAGTTACACCCGGAAGAAGTACGCCGACGACGCCGGAACCGTCTGGGTCGAGAAGTACAAGGTCGATGGCATGGGCCACGCGTGGTCCGGCGGTGCCTCCGGCGGGTCCTACACCGCGCCGGGCGGTCCCGACGCCAGCCAAATCATCTGGGACTTCTTCAGTCGGTTCACCCTCGACGGCAGTTCGGGCGGCGGCGACGACGACAACGCGGCCCCGACCGCTTCCGCGAGCGCCAACCCGACCGACCCCGCGGTGGACGAGACGGTCTCGTTCGACGGGTCGAACTCGTCGGACTCCGACGGGTCCATCGCCTCCTACGAGTGGGACTTCGGCGACGATGCGACCGCGACCGGGCAGACCGCCAGCCACAGTTACAGTTCCTCGGGAGACTACACCGTCACGCTGACCGTGACCGACGACGCGGGCGCGACCGACACCGACTCGGTGACGGTTTCGGTCGGCGGCGGGAGCTTCGAGGGCTACTGCGGCACCGACGACAACTACTCGCACGTCCAGAACGGTCGGGCGTGGACCGACGGAAGCTACGCCTACGCCGAAGGCTCCGACCAGAACATGGGCCTGTACAACACCTTCGAGACCACGACGCTGAAAGAGACCTCGGAGGGCTACTACGAAATCGTGGACAGTTGCTGAAGCGCGCCGGACGGTAGGTCGCTGTCGAAGACGGCCGCGGCGTGTGCCGCGGCCGTCCTCGGCACGGTACCGTCTTCGGACTTCGAGCAATATTCTGATTTCCTTTGAACGGAACGAGATTTTTCGAGGATTCCTATCCCAGCCTCTCGTCGCAACCCAGACGAAAACGCTGTCCCACTCGCCCGTCGTCACTGAGAATCACTCTCACGGGGGGAGAGGCTTATATCTCCCGAGCGTCAACGGTCGTATCCATGATGGTCGGCCACGCGATGCTGGCGTTCGCCGTCGCTACCGCGGTGACGGCGCGGTGGTGGTCCCGAGAGCGCGCGCTGGCGTTCGGTCTGGTCGCGGGCGCGTTCGCGGCGGTCCCCGACGTAGACATGCTCTACGCGGTGTTCGGACTGGCGCAGGTGGGTCTCGCGAGCGTCTGGACCATGACCGACGCGTTCTGGTCGAGTTCCCACGTCGTCCACCGGGCCGTGACCCACTCGCTCGTCGTCGGTGTCATCGCGGCGGTAGCCTTCGCCGCGAGCGTCGTCGGCCGCGGCGGTAATCGTACCTACGCCACCGACGGCGGCAACGTGACCGACGACCCCCGCCTCGCCGACGCCACGGCGGGCAACTGGTCACGACTCGTCGCCGTCTCGCTCGTGACCGGACTCGCCGCCGTCGCGTACGTCGAGAGCGGCCTGCTCGGTGGCGCGGTCATGCTCGCGTTCCTCGTCGCGGGTCTCGCCGTCGCCGCCGTCGCCTCGCGCGCGACCGACTTCGGACCGCGGGCGGTGTTCGCCGCGGCGCTGGTCGGCCTGCTCACTCACCCGTTCGGCGACGTGTTCACCGGCGCGCCGCCGCGGTTCCTCTACCCGCTGGACTTCCGACTCCTGACCGAACGCGTCGTCCTCCTGTCGGACCCGACGCTCAACCTGCTGGCGGTGTTCGGCGTCGAACTGGGGACGATTTGGCTCGCGGGGTACGTCTACCTCCGCGCGACCGACCGCCGGGTCCTCTCGCACGTGGACACGCGCGCGGCGTTCGGAGTCGCCTACGCTATCGCGGCGGTGGCGATGCCCGCGCCGACGATGGAGGTGTCCTACCACTTCGTGTTCTCGATTTTGGCGGTCGGTGCGGTCGGGGTCGCACCGAACCTGCTTCCCTCGCGGCCGATGATGTCGGCGGATTTTCACGAGGCCGTGACGTGGGTGATAACCGGTCTCACAGCCGTCAGCGTGGCCGCGCTGACCTACACGCTGGTCTACGTGGTGTATCCGCTCCCGTGAGTTTCGGGTCGGTGACCATCCGCGAAACGCCGACGACTCCGGCGCTACCTGCAGAGAGTTCGTCTCGACACCCGAACCTTTCTTATCCCCGGTTGTCTACGCCACGACATGGCACGTCGCGCGGGCACGCTCGACCGGGTTGTAGAAGACGAGCGCGTGAACGCCGGACTCGGGTGGGCACTCGTCGCGTTCCTCGCACTCGTCGCGGCCGAGGAGGTACTCGACGAACACTTGCTCTGGGCCGGGTTCACGGCGTTCGTTGCGACACTGGCGCTGATTCCGTCCGCCGTCCACCGTGACTGGACCGTCATGCTCCCGTGGGAGGTGTTGGTCCTCGCGGCGCTCCCGATACTCGGCCGGGCGCTGGCGACACTCTCGTACACCTCGCGGGTGACGACCTACCTCTCGGTGGCGGCGCTGGCGCTCATCGTCGCCGTCGAGTTGCACGTCTTCACGCCCGTCGAGATGACCCACTGGTTCGCGGTGCTGTTCGTCGTGGTCGCTACGATAGCGACCGCTGGCGTCTGGGCCGTGGTCCAGTGGCTCTCGGACCTCTATCTCGGGACGGCGTTCCTCCAGAGCGAACACCGACTGATGTGGGACTTCGTGGCCGCCACCGTCGTCGGCGGAGTGGCCGGGGTCGTCTTCGAATGGTACTTCCGCCGGTTCGCACGTGTCGAAACGCGCCTGCCCGACGAACTCGGTGAGAATCTGTGAGAGTCCGCGACCGACTCGGCATCACCGAGCGACGACAGAAGCAACTCACCCGAGCGATGGAGTTGGGACTCGTCGGCATCCTCGCCATCGGTCTCGACCGCGGAAACGTCGGTATCGTGGTCAACTCGGGCATCGCGCTCGCGGTCACGTTCCTCCCGGCGATGCTCGAACGCGACTACGACATCCCGATGGACGCCGGACTCACGCTCTGGATTACGACCGCGGTGTTCCTCCACGCGCTGGGAACCATCGGACCCTACCGTGACCCGACGCTCTGGTGGTGGGACCACGTGACCCACGCCCTGTCGTCGTCGCTGGTCGCGGCCATCGGCTACGCGACCACCCGCGCGCTGGACGAACACACCGACGACGTTCACTTTCCGCCGCGGTTCATGTTCGTGTTCATCCTCCTGTTCGTGATTGCGTTCGGCGTGGTCTGGGAGGTCATCGAGTTCGGCGTCGGCGGATTCGCCACCTTACTGGGGAGCGACAAGATACTCACCCAGTTCGGACTCGAAGACACCATGAAAGACCTCCTGTTCGACACGGTAGGTGGTCTCCTCGTCGCGGCGTGGGGCACCGCCTACCTCTCGGACGTGGTGGGTGCGCTCACCGACCACTTCGACAGTCCCGGACAGCGAGCGGACTGACTGTCTGCCGACCACTTCGACAGTCCCGGCCCTCGCGCCGGGGTCGCTGGCCGCGTAGCTTTATACGTCTCTACGTGGTACCCGAGACGCACCATGGTTTTCAAGAAAATCACGCTCATCGGGACGAGCGACGAGAGTTTCGACGCCGCCGCGGACGACGCCATCGACCGGGCCGAACGGACGCTGGAGAACGTCAAGTGGATAGAGGTGGACGAGTTGGGCGTCGAGATAGCGAGCGCACCGGACCGCGAGTATCAGGCCGAAGTCACGGTGGCCTTCGAGTTGGAAGAACCGCGAAGCTAACGCCGCCGACCGGTTTCCGGAGGCTCAGCCCTCTCGGGGTAGTCGGACTGGCGGTCCCGCGGCGCGCGGGCAGTGCCCGCGCGCCGCCCGCGCCCGGAACCGCGCGAGGCGTCCGAGGGGAGTTCGTCCCGTCTTCGCGGATAAACCTTCGCTCGGAGACGCGTCCGAACCGGCGTCAAGATTAACACCCCCGACACCTAATCTCCCTGTATATGAGTACCGATACCGCACCCGACGGGAACCCGACGCCGAAAATCGAGGTGTCGGAAGACGCCGCCGCCGAAGCCCTCGCGCTACTCGAAGGCGAGGAGTTGGACACCGACATCGCCGGTCTTCGCCTGTTCGTCCAGCAGGGCGGGTGTGCGGGTCTCTCGTACGGGATGCGCTTCGACGAGGAACCGGAAGACGACGACACGGTGTACGAACACCACGACCTCCGGGTGTTCGTGGACCCCGCGAGCATGAACTACATCGAGGGGAGCGTCGTGGACTACGAAGACGGCTTGCAGGGCGCGGGGTTCCACGTGGACAACCCGAACGTCGTCAGCGAGTGCGGGTGTGGCGAGAGTTTCCGGACGTGACCCGGCCGAGACGCCGACGAACGCTCGCATTCCCCGAAACGTGAGTAATATTTTTGGTATTGGATTTGGTATGTGTCGGTATGAAACGAAAGCGAACGCGCCGCGGATTCCTCGCGGCGCTCGGTAGCGTCGCACTGGCGGCCCCGGCCGCCAGTGCGACGGCGGACGAAGGTGTCGAAATCGCGAAGTTCGAGTTCGAGAGTGGCCGAATCGACGTGACCGACGACGAGACGGCGACCGTCTCCGTGACCTACCGGAACCCCGCCGACTCCGACCGGACGATTTTCCCGTCGTTCACGCCGTTCCGGAGGGAGACCGACGAGTCGGGCGAAGTCGATTTCGAACCGGTCGCGTGGTGGAACGGCGACGTAAGCGGCCGTGAGGAAGTCGTCCCCGCGAACGGGACGGTCCGCCGGGAGTACGAGTGGTCGCCCGACCCGATTTTCGACCGAAACGCGACCTACGGTGCCGAGTTACAGGTCCACCCGGCCGACGACGACCGCTGGATGCACGTCTCCGACAGCGAGCGAATCTCGACCGCGTTCAGCGTGTTCACCGAAGGCGACTGCGAGGGTGCGACCCCCGACGAGACGGCCGGGACCGTGTTCGTGGTCCCCGGCGACGGCGAGTGCGAGGCCCGTGGGTCCGACGACGAGGACGACTGGCACGACTGGTGGGACGACGACGATTGGGACGACGACTGGGACGACGGAGACGAAAACGAGACCGACGACTGGTGGGGCGACGACGAGGACGACTGGGACACCGGTGACGAGGACGACTGGGACACCGGTGACGAGGACGACTGGGACGACGACTGGTGGGGCTAGGGCGGTTCGGCCCTCAGTCCTCGAAGCGCTTGCGGACGCTCTCGGCGTGGGCCTCCAAGCCCTCGGCCTCCGCGAGGGTGGTGACGGTGTCGCCGAGGTCCGAGAGGGCCTCCCGGTCAAGTCGCTGGACCGTGGTCTCCCGCAGGAAGGTATCGACCGACAGGCCGCCGGTGAGCTTCGCCAGTCCGGTGGTCGGCAGGACGTGGTTCGTTCCGCTGGCGTAGTCGCCCGCCGCGACCGGAGTGTACGGGCCGAGGAAGACGCTCCCGGCGCTGTCGATGCGGTCTAAAATCGCCTCGTCGTCGTCGGCCTGAATCGAGAGGTGTTCGGCGGCGTACTCCTCGGCGAACAGGACCGCCTCGCTCGGCGACCGGGCCAGCAGGACGCCGCTGGCGTCGCTTTCGAGCGCCTCGCGTGCGATGTCGGCGCGTTCGCGGTTCTCGACCTGCGTCTCGACTTCCTCGGCGATTTCCTCGGCGGTCTCTTCGTGGTGAGTCACGGCGACCACCGAGGCGTCGGAGTCGTGTTCGGCCTGCGCCACGAGGTCGGAAGCGACGAACGCGGGGTTGGCCGTCTCGTCGGCGAGAACGAGGACTTCGCTCGGTCCTGCGAGGAAGTCGATAGTCACGTCGCCACGCACCTCGGCTTTCGCGGCCGTGACCCACTTGTTTCCGGGACCGACGATTTTCTGCACGCAGTCGATTTGCTCGGTACCGTAGGCGAGGGCGGCGACGGCCTGCGCGCCGCCGACGTTGAACACGCGGTCCGCGCCCGCGACGTGAATCGCGGCCAGCGTCACGGGGTTCATCTCCTCGGCGGGCGGGGTCGCCACCGCGACCTGTTCGACGCCAGCGACCTTCGCGGGAATCACGCCCATCAGCGCGCTGGAGGGGTAGGCCGCGGCCCCGCCGGGGACGTAGACGCCGACGCGTTCGAGGGGTCGGAAGCGCCGCCCCAACTCGCGGCCCTCGGAGAACTCCCGTCGCCAGTCGTCGGGGAGTTGGGCCTCGTGGAACTCCCGGACGTTCTCGGCCGCGGACTCTATCGACTCGCGCACGTCGTCGTCTATCTCGTCGTAGGCGCGTTCGGCCTCGTCGGTCACGTCGAGGTTGCCGACCGACACGCCGTCGAACTCCTCGCAGAACTCCCGGACGGCCACGTCGCCCTCCTCGCGGACGCGACCGATGATGTCGCGCACGTCGTCGCGTACCGCCTCGATGCCCGCGTCGCGGTCGAACAGCGCCCGCCGGTCGTCGGGCCGGAGGTCCGCCACCTTTCGAACGTTCATGGGAGAGGGTTCGGAACGCGGGCGAAAAACGGTTTCCTTCCGGCGAGACCACGGTCTCGGAGTCGGTGGACCGTCGCCCGTTCGAGCAACGTTCGATAGTCCTAGACAAACAATAATAGTTCTTAGACGTTTCGAGATGTATGTGAAAGAATCCTCTACGATTGTCTAACGGTCGCCGTCGAAAGCGGTGAAAATCGGCCCCCGGCAGTGGTGTCGTCGTCTGCCGGGGTCGGTCGGAAACACTCCAAAGACGGCTCGGGTCGCCGCGCGAGCGGGTGTGGGCCGCGAATCGGCCGTCCTCCAGTCGTGCCCGCACGGGGTCGAACCAACCTCCCCCGTTTAGTCCGACCCTCGTGCGCGCGCTCGTGGCCGTTCGTCGGTCCCCCCGCGTAGCGGTCCCCCGCAGGTCCGGTCGTGCCGTTTTCGAAATTCTCGCCCGCCGAACGCGCCCCCGTCGCGTCCGTCGGGGCGTTATCTCGTAGGCCGGACAGCCGAATAAACCGGTGCGACCGTTTCGTCCGTTCAGTCCGTCCAACGACGTGTTTCCCCGACGCCCAGAGACTCCGAGCAGGTCAACGCCGCGTTACGTCCGGCGGCACGTCCCGACAACGCGGTGATAACGCCGGGTATCGGGTGGAACTTTTTAAGTCGTCCGGGACCGATACCACGCGACATGGTGGAGAAACCGGACGTTGGCGAGTTGACACCGCCGGACAGAACGCTCATGGGGCCCGGACCGAGCGAGGTCCACCCGCGAGTGCTTCGCGCGATGAGTACGCCGCTGGTCGGCCACCTCGACCCCTCGTTCATCGAAATCATGAACGAGGTCCAAGACCTCCTGCGGTACACGTTCCGGACCGACAACCAGTGGACGATTCCGGTCTCCGGAACCGGGTCGGCCGCGATGGAGGCCGCAATCGGCAACGTCGTGGAACCGGGCGACACGATGCTGGTCCCGACCAACGGCTACTTCGGCGGCCGGATGGCGGAGATGGCGACCCGCGCGGGCGGCGAAGTCGTCCACGTCGATGCGCCGTGGGGCGAACCCTTAGACCCCGCCGACGTTGCCGACGCGATGGCCGAACACCAACCCGACGTGTTCGGGTTCGTCCACGCCGAGACCAGTACCGGCGTCCTCCAACCCGACGTGGCCGAACTCACCGACGCGGCCCACGACCACGACGCCCTCGTGATTGCCGATACCGTCACGTCGCTCGGCGGTGTCGAGTTGAAGGTGGACGACTGGGCCATTGACGTGGCCTACGCCGGACCGCAGAAGTGCCTGTCGTGTCCGCCCGGCGCGGCACCGCTGACGCTCAACGACCGCGCGATGGAGAAAGTTCTCTCGCGCGAGGAGGACGCCCGGTCGTGGTACCTCGACCTCTCGCTGCTCGAAGGCTACTGGGGCGACGACCGGTCGTACCACCACACCGCGCCCATCACGAACGTCTACGCGCTCCGGGAGGCCCTCCGCCTCGTCGCCGAGGAGGGCATCGAGAACCGGTGGGAGCGCCACCGCGAGGTAGCGGGCGCGCTGAAGGCGGGCGTCGAGGCGATGGGCGTCGAGATGAACGCGCCCGACGACTACTGGTTGCCGAGTCTCAACGCCGTCCGCGTCCCCGACGGCGTGACCGATACCGACGTGACCGACTACCTCTTAGACCAGTACGACCTCGAAATCGCCACTGGTCTGGGCGACTTGGACGGCGAAATCTTCCGCATCGGTTGCATGGGCTACTCGGCCCGCGCCGAGACCGTCTCGTACCTGATGGCCGCACTCGGTGACGCACTCTCCGAACAAGGTGCCGACGTGGACGTGGAGGCGGGTCTCGCCGCGACTGCTCGGAACCTAGGCGAACAGTAGGACAGAGAGTCGAAAAATCGGAAGTCGAGCGAAGCGGCGCGCCGGGAACCGGCGCGCCGACGATTCTGCGTGGAAACGAAGTTAGACCGCAGTCCGTACGCTCGGTGGCGCGCGAAAGACCTCGTAGTCGCCGCCGTCTCGAACGCCGATTATCGCCCACTCGTACTCGGGGTCGGTCCGTCGGAGTCGATTCCGGAGTTCCGACGCGTCGTCGTCCCACGTGACGAAACATCGAAGGTCGCCGTCGTCTGGCGTGTCGTCGGAATCGGTTACGGCGGTGACGCGGACGACTCGCCACTTTCGTTCGGCCCGGAACTCCTCGCCGTCGCCGGAGACGTTGTATCCCAAGTCGGCAAAAATCGTCTTGGCGTGGTCGATGGGCGGTGTGCTAACAGTGGCCATCCGAGTGAGGGTACCACGCAAGAGGTAATAAACTTTCCTGCGATTACGGAACTCTGAGCGTCGGGTCTCGATGTTGAGTTGCGAACGCTTCGATTTCGCCGTTTTTCCGTAGCTCCTTTATCCGCTTCTCGGTGTCGGACTTCTCGATGCCCGCGACGGTCTCGGCCACGCGAATCACTTTCGGTTGGGGCACGCCCCGTTCCTCCGTGACCGCTTCCTGCCGGTCGCCCTCGGGTTCGGTGACTTCGGCCTGAATTACCTCGATAACGTCGCGGATGTCGTGGGTGTCCGAGACGGTCTCGTGCCAGTCGAGCGGATAGGCGCTGATTCGGTCGCCGAGGTCGTAGAACCGCCCGCCCGCCTCCCACTCGTCGCTGTCTGTCAGTCGCTCGTCCACCGCGTCGAGGTCCACGTCGAAGTACACGGCGTCGGCGTATTCCGCGAGCAACTCCCGGTCGATGCCCCTCCCCTCGTCGCGGTGGTGGGTCTCTATCGTCTGGACGAACTCTTCGAGCGTGAGCGTCTCGCTGTGACTGTCGAGTTCCTCGACCACGTGTTCCCGTACGTCGGTCATGGGAGTCCTTCGGGAATCGCGTGGAAAAGTCGAGTGGCCGACCTACTCGTGGGCCGCGTCCCACTCGGTCGGCTTTCGGACGTTCCCGCAGACGTTGCATTCGATGCGGCCCATCGGGTCCATCGCGTTGTCGATGCGCTCGCAGTTTCCACAGAGGTAGCCGTAGCGGTTCTGGCGGCCCTCGTCGCCGTAGACGACGAAGAAGGGACCCTTCGAACCGCGGTCGCCCTCGTCGCGCGAGACGTACACCGTCCGTCCCTCGGTCGTCGTGGTCGCGTCCATCACCTCCGAGTAGACTCCCGAGGGGTTTAGGCGTGCTGACTCCCGGTCCGTGCCGAAGGAGTCATAGCCGACGCCTCGCAACTCCGAACAAATGGCTCCCCGTCTCGTCCACTACTCCGACGTGGAGAACGTCTACGACACCCCCGAGCGCGTCGGTCGCCTCGCCGGACTCCTCCGGGAGTTGCGCGAGAAGGCCGACGGAAACGCTATTCTCGCCGGGTCGGGCGACAACACCTCGCCGGGCGTCCTCTCGCTGGTTGAGGACGGCGCGCAGGCGCTGGACTTCTTCGAGGCGGTCGAACCCGACGTGGAGACGTTCGGCAACCACGAGTTCGACCACGGCATCGACTCGCTCCGGCGACTCGTCGCCGACTCGCCCCAGACGTGGGTCAGCGCCAACGTCTGGGCGGACGCCGAGACCGGCGCGCGATTCGCCGGAGATTCGGGCGTGGTTCCTTCGACCGTCGTGGAGACCGACGAGGGGTCGGTCGGGTTCGTCGGCGTCACGACCGAGCGAACCGCCTCCATCAACCCCGACGCGACCGCGCTCGGCTTCACGGACCCCATCGCCGCCGCGCGGGACGCGCTGGCGGCCCTCGACGCCGACTACTCGGTCGTCCTCTCGCACCTCGGACGCGGCGACGAGGAACTCGCCCGCGAAGTCGAGGCCGACGCCATCCTCGGCGGACACGTCCCGACCGAGCGCCGGGACCGAATCGACGGCACTTTGCTCACCCGACCGGGCGACGGCGGGTCGGTGGTGCTGGAGGTGGACCTCGCTGGCGACGTGACGCGACACCGGGTCGCGGACGCGCCCGTCCACGAGGGCGTGGCCGCGGCCATGCGCGAACGACTCGCCGAGACGGGTCTGAACGACGTGGTGGCGACCGTCGAAACTCCCATCGACCGCGGGGAGGAGACCCTCTTCGGCGGCGAGTGTCGCCTCGGCAACCTCGTGGCCGACGCATACCGGTGGACGACCGGCGCGGACGTGGGACTCCAGAACAGCGGCGGCGTCCGGACCGGCGACGACTTGGCGGGCGAGATTACCGCCGCGGACCTCGTGAGCGTCACGCCCTTCGAAGAGCGTATCGTGGTCGCGGAGGTTCCGGGGGTGGCCCTCCGGGACGCCTTCGAGTGGGCCGCCGGGCCGGACCTCGGGTTCGCGGAGTCCGACTGGTGGCACGCGCAGGTCAGCGGTGCAGAAATCGCGTGGGACCCCGAGACCCACGCCGTCGAGTCGGTCCGGGTCGGCGGCGACCCCATCGAATCGGACCGAACCTACTCGGTCGCGCTTTCAGATTACGTCCTGCACACGGACGACGAGTTTCCCTCCCTCCGGGAGTCCCATCGAGTCGCTACGGCCGGAGTCCAGTACGAGGTGCTGGTCGAGTACGCCCGAGAGACCGGGGTCGACCCCGAAATCGAGGGGCGAGTCGCCGAGACCGGGGTCGACCCCCGAGCGACCGAGAGGTAAAAGGGTCCGGGCGGCGTCGGCCGAGACGTGACTCGCGTCGTCGTCCCGGTACGCTACCCGCTGACCGACCACTCCAAACGGACGCTCGCGGAGGCGATTCGCGTCGCCGAGGAACGCGACGCGGCGCTGACCGTCCTGCACGTCAACCTCTACCACATGGGGCGAGAGGTGTCGCGTGCGGAACTCAAGCGCGCGGTCGAAGCCGAGTTCGGCCGGGTGTCGAACGCCCGGTACGTCGTCCGGGAGGGGTTTCTGGTCGAGGAGACCATCCTCGAAGAAGTCGCGGCCGAGGGTGCCGACGTGGTTGTCATCGGCCACAAACAGGCCGGGCGCTGGCGGCGCATGCTCCGGAAACTCACCTCCGACCCCGACATCGAGGGCTACCTCCGCGGGAAACTCGACGCCGAAGTTCTCACGGTGGGGAAAAAGTAGGCCGGAGTCGTCCGGTCGGACGACTCCGGCCGGGTCAGTCTGCCGGACGGGACCGTCCCGTCGGGGTCAGCCCGGCGGGTCGAACTCCTCGGGTCGTGGCTGGCGCTGGCTCTCTTCGACTTCGACGCGGGCGGTGCCGCTGGTCTCGTCGAACACGAGGTGCTGGTGGGGGTAGGCGATGTCCACGTCGGCGTCGTCGAGTTCGCTCCAGATGCGCTCGTTAATCTTCGACCGGACGCGGGGCACGTAGTAGGGGTCTTTCACCCAGTAGCGCAGGTCCAACAGGACGCCGTGGTCGGCGTACTCCTTGATGTAGGAGACGGGCGCGGAGGGATAGCGCGCGCTCCCAATGCGGATGTCCGGGCCGCCCTCCACGACTTCTTGGGTCTCGCGAGCCGCACGCTCCATGATGGCGCGGGCCGCGTCGAGGTCCCCCTCGTAGGTCACGAGCAGTTCCAGCGAGAGTCTCGACCGGGTGTCCTCGGCGGAGTAGTTGATAACGTCCCGGTCGCGCATGTTGGAGTTCGGAATCACGAGGAAGGTGTTTTCGAGCGTGAATATCTTGGTGTACCGGAGCGTGATGTCCTCTACGTACCCCCGCGTGTCGCGGTCCACGAGTTCTATCATGTCGCCGATTTCGTAGGGCTGGTCGGCCAGCAGGAACAGGCCGTTGATGACGCTCCCGATGATGGGCGCGAGGACCAGACCGAGGACCGCGGAGAACACCGTCACCGACAGCAGGATGTCTCCCGGCTTGAACCCGAGTTGACTGGCGGCCACCGACGCCGCGAACACCATCACGATGGCCCGAATCCCGCCGAGGACGGTCTTGGTCAGACTCGGCCGCTGGAACCGCCGGGCGACCGGACGGCCGAGAAACCGGATGAGAAACCGACTGCCGTACCACGCGACGACGAGTATCAGCGTGACCACGACGTATCTCGCGCCCGGCAGACTCCAGAAGGTCTCGATTGCTCCGTCGAGTACGTCCGCGACACCGACCATGGAAGCAACCTTTCCCGCGGTTGGCAAAACGTTAGGGGTTCGTTCGTCGGGTCGCGGGGGGTTGGTGATTATCGTGGGGTCGGAAGTCGCTCTGTTCGGCGGTTTCTCTCCGGTAGTCGAGTTGGAAGAGCGACTGGTCGTGTTCGAGTCGAAGGAGCTAGCTCCTGCTCAAGTCGAGTTAGAAGAGTAGCGTCAGGCTGGAACCGATGAAGGCCCCACGGCTCGTGGGAGCGACGCTCCCACGAGCCGTGACTCACTGCGTTCGTCACGACACCGCTCCGCACCGCGACCGCGGCCCGCGCGCTCCGACCGCGACGTGGAACGAGACATCTATCCCGTTCCCAAAGAAAGAAAAATAATTTTCTAGGGTTGATAAAGAAACCTCAGAGAACGATATTCCCGTCCTCGACGGAACGCCCGAGGATTTAAATCCGAGGACGGGGTGAACTCGTCGCGTGCCGAACCCGACCGCTCAGTCGAGTTCCAGACCGCGAATCGCCACTGAGTCGCCCTCTCGGACCTCGCCGACGACTCGGCCGTCGGTCTCGTCCGCGAGCGACTCGGCGTCGTCCTCCGGAAGCGCGACCACGAATCCGGTGCCCATGTTGAACGTCCGGTGCATCTCCTCGTCTCCCACGTTGCCCTCGCGCTGGACGAACTCGAAGACCGACTGGGCGTCGAACGGGTCGGTAATCTCGTACCGGTGGTCGCCCATCCGCGCGAGGTTGGTCCACCCGCCGCCGGTGACGTGGGCCGCGGCGTGGACCTCGCGCTCTCGGAGGTGGTCCAACAGGTACGTGTAGATGCGCGTGGGTTCGAGCAGGACCTCGCCGACCGAGGGCTTTCCGTCGCCGTCGTCCGCTACGCCGAGCGGGAAGGTGTCGTCGTAGTCGTATTCGCGGGTCGCGGCCTCCCGCGCCAGCGTCAGGCCGTTCGAGTGGATGCCGCTGGACGGGAACCCGACCAGCGCGTCTCCGACCTCCGCTTCGCCGGGGAACACGGCGTCTTTCGGTGCCAGTCCCACGCACGCGCCCGCGAGGTCCAAGCCCTTGATGACCTCGGGCATGACCGCCGTCTCGCCGCCGACCAGCGCCACGCCTGCCTCCTCTGCCCCGGTCGCGAGTCCGTCGCCGACCTGTTCGGAGAACTCCTCGCTGGGTTCGTCCACCGCGAGGTAATCCACGAACGCGACGGGTTCGACCCCCGACGCCACGAGGTCGTTGGCGTTCATGGCGATGCAGTCGATGCCCACCGTGGAGTAGTCGCCGAGGGCCTCCGCGACCAGCAGTTTCGTGCCCACGCCGTCGGTCGCCAGCGCGAGGTAGCGGTCGCCGATGTCGAGCAGACCGGCGTACTCGCTCTCGTCTATGTCGCCCACCGCGCCGACCAGCGCCGAGGTAGCGGCCTCGCTCGCCTCGATGTCCACCCCTGCCTCCGCGTAGGTGAGTTCCTCGTCGTCGCTCATGGTCGAACCGCCGCGACGCGCGAGTAAAGTTCCACCGTTTGCGCTCGGGGGTCGGGTCGTCTCGAACTATTCACTTTTCATCCAGCGCGCGGGAGCGACCGCGTAGCGTGTCGCGCCCATCCGCGCGAGAGACGACCGAACGACCGGAGGGAGTGAGGGGGTCGGTTGGGGAGGGCGTGGCCCGTGGTCGCGGTGCGGAGCGGTGTCGTGACGAACGCAGTGAGTCACGGCTCGTGGGAGCGACGCTCCCACGAGCCGTGGGGCCTTCATCGGTTCCAGCCTGACGCTAGCTCTCGTCGTTCTCGGAGAACGGCGCGGACACGTTAGAACGAGAGAAAACGTCGAGGAGACGAAGAGCAACCACCCACGCTAGAACCCACCCGAAACCCACGCCTCAAAACGCCGCGAGACTCGACTGCAACTCTCGGTCGGTCGCCTCTTCGGAAATCTCGTAGCCAACCACGTCCCGCAGGTCCACGGCGTAGGTCGTGCCGCCGCGCTCCAGCACCAGCACGCGGCCCTGCACGCCGAGAATCTCGCCGGTCAGCACGGTTTCGGCGACCGGCGCGGCGTCCAACTCCAACCCGTAGTCGAAGTCGAACGTCTCGATGGGGTCGAACGCCGCCAGCGTTGATTTCCAGTCTTCGGCGTCCACATCGCGGTGCAACCCCGAAACCTTCGCGGGCACACGCACGCGGTCGGTGTACTCCTCGGCCAGTTGCGACTCGATTTCGCGGGCGACTCGGCCGTTCTCGACCGTCCGGAGGTGGGCGGCGCGGTCCGCGCCTTGCTCGCGCAGGCGCGTGCGGAGTCGCCACTCTTTGGTCACGCCGACCTTGAACGTCGCGGGCGCGAACGCCGCGAGGTAGAGAGCGTGGTCGTCGTAGCAGTCCATCTCGTCTTTGAGACACGTGCCGGTACACCGGGCGCACACCCACGTACTCGCGTGCTGGCCGCAGTAGGGCGCGGTCTCGTTCTCACAGTCGTAGTGGGTCGTCCCGTCTAACGCGCCCGCACACCGGCGCTCGCCGAGCGAGTAGCCGAGACTCCCGCCCTGCGCCAGCGGTTCGCGGCGTACCTCTCGGCCGTCCGCCACGAACAGCGCCGGTCGTCCGTCGTCACGTTCCGTCTCGTACCCGACGATTTGCACGCCCGCGGCTACGCGCTCGGGTCCTAAAGGCGTGCCGTTCGGTCGAAATCAGACGGAATTTGACAAGAGAAAGAGAATTTAGGGATAGAATGGCAAAAATCAGAGTCGTTAATTTAGTAATGCCATCTAGAAAAAATTTTATTATGAATGGGTATAATGTACAAATGTCATGGCACATAATGACAAAGGTGTGTCGAGGCGAAACGTTCTGAAAGGCGTCGGTGCGTCCGTGGCGACCGCAAGCGTCGGAAGCGGTCTCGCGGCGGCGAAACCCGACGACACGGTGGAAGTCAACGTCGGATTCGCGTCCGAACGCGGGCGAAAAGCGGCACTGGACAAGGCCAGCGAGACGGTTCGGGAGTTCAACTCCATCGACGCGGTTACGCTCCGCTTGCCGAAGAAGGCGGCGACGGCACTCGAGAAGAGTCCCAACATCCGCTACGTCGAACAGAACGGGACGATGGAAGCGCTCGCCCAGACCCTACCGTGGGGTATCGACCGCGTGGACGCCGAAGTCGCTCACGCGAACGGCGAGACGGGCGCTGGCGCGGACATCGCTATCGTAGACACGGGAATCGACGACGACCACCCCGACCTACAGGGCAACCTCGGTGCGGGCGAGTCGTTCGTCTCCTGCGGTAACGGCGGGTACTTCGGCAACTGCGCGTGGTCGGGTAACAGCAACTCCTGTAACCGGTCGTGGTCGGACGACAACGACCACGGCACCCACTGCGCCGGGACTGCCAACGCGGTCAACAACGGCGAAGGCGTCGTCGGCGTCTCGACCGAAGCGACCCTCCACGCGGTCAAAGTACTGGACTGTGCCGGGAGCGGGTCGTTCTCGGACATCGCGGCGGGCGTCGAGTACGTCGCCGACCAAGGCTGGGACGTGGCTAGCCTCTCGCTCGGCGGCGACTCGAGTTCTCAGACGCTCAAGGACGCGGTGCAGTACGCCAACGACAGCGGCGTCCTCGTGGTGGTCGCGGCGGGTAATCCCGGTCCATGTACCGACTGTGTGAAGTACCCCGCGAAGTACGAAGAGGTCGTCGCGGTCTCCGCGACGACCGAGAGCGACTCGCTTGCGGACTTCTCCGCGCAGGGTCCCGAGGTGGACATCGCCGCGCCCGGAAAGGGCGTCTACTCGACGGTGCCGAGCGGATACGCCAACTTCGACGGTACGTCGATGGCCTGCCCGCACGTCGCGGGCGCGGGCGGCCAACTCATGGCCAGCGGCAAGTCCAACTCCGAGGCTCGAAACGCGCTCGAAAGCACGGCCGAGGACATCGGTCTGTCGAGCAACGAACAGGGCAACGGTCTGCTCGACGTGGCGGCGGCGCTCGGACTCGACTCAAGCGACAACTGAGCGCGTCCCGACTCACCGGTTCCCGGTTTCTTTTCGAGCAATCACCCTTCTTTCCCAAAGTCTTTTAAAATTAAAATTATGGGTTTAAACAATTAGGTCATAATTTTAATCTGTTATTCGATAATAGTTAAATTGCTATGTTCCAAAATAGCAGTGGTGTGTCGAGGCGAAACGTTCTGAAAGGCGTCGGTGCGTCCGTGGCGACTGCCGCGGCGGGGAGTGGTCTCGCGGCCGCGAAACCCGACGATACGGTCGAAGTCAACGTCGGGTTCAAGTCCGAGAAGGGTCGCAAGCAGACGCTCGACGCCGCGACCGAAGTCGTCCGCGAGTTCGACTCGCTCGACATCGTGACCGCCAAGATGCCCAAGAAGGCGGCGAGCGGTCTCGAAAACAATCCGAACGTCGAGTTCGTCGAGGAGAACGGGACGATGCACGCGCTGGCCCAGACCCTGCCGTGGGGTATCGACCGCGTGGACGCCGAAGTCGCCCACGCGAACGGAGAGACGGGCGCTGGCGCGGACATCGCCATCATCGACACCGGAATCGACGACGACCACCCCGACTTACAGGGCAACTTGGGGTCGGGCGAGGCGTTCGTCAACTGTGGCAACGGCGGGTACTTCGGCGACTGCTCGTACTCGGGCAACAGCAACGCGTGTAACTACACGTGGTCGGACGACAACGACCACGGCACCCACTGCGCTGGCATCGCCGACGCGGTGGACAACAGTCGGGGCGTCGTCGGTGTTTCGACCGAAGCGACCCTCCACGCCGTGAAGGTGCTGGACTGTTCGGGCAGTGGGTCGTTCTCGGACATCGCGGCGGGTATCGAGTACGTCGCCAATCAGGGCTGGGATGTCGCGTCGATGTCCCTCGGCGGCAGTTCCGGGTCGTCCACGCTCAAGAGCGCCGTCGAGTACGCCCAGAGCAACGGCGTCCTGCTGGTCGCCGCGGCCGGTAACTCCGGTTCCTGCACCGACTGTGTGGGCTACCCCGCCGCCTACAGCGAGGTCATGGCCGTGAGTTCGACCGACTCGAACGACGACCTCTCGGACTTCTCGTCGCAAGGTCCCGAGGTCGAAATCGCCGCGCCCGGCACCGACATCTACTCGACGGTGCCCGGCGGGTACGACACCTTCTCGGGTACGTCGATGGCTTGCCCGCACGTCGCGGGCGCGGGCGGTCAACTCATGGCGAACGGTTACACCAACGGCGAGGCCCGCGACCAACTGAAGTCCACGGCCGAGAACATCGACCTCTCGGACAACGAGTCCGGCGCTGGTCTGCTCGACGTGGCGGCGGCGCTCGGACTCGACTCCAGCGACAGCACGTAACGACTCCGAAGTAGCTTTTTTCGGCCGCGCTCTCGGCGTCGTTCGACTGTCTCACGACGAACCGGTACGAGTCTCGCGCGCGTAGATTTTAAGTAAATAGGTAGAAATTTGATTATTAGTTCCATTGCTCATTCGAACGTCATGTCCTATAATGACAACGGTGTCTCAAGGAGGAACGTACTCAAAACGGCGGGCGCGTCCGTCGCAACTATCGGGGCAGGGGGTCTCGCGGCCGCGAAACCCGACGATACGGTCGAAGTCAACGTCGGGTTCGAGTCCGAGAGCGGCCGGAAAGTGGCGTTCGACGCCGCGACCGAGGTGGTTCGGACCTTCGCGTTCGACGCTCTGACCATCCGCCTTCCCAAACGGGCCGTCGCCGGACTCGAACGGAGCGCCGGGATTCGGTACGTCGAGGAGAACGGGACCATGGAGGCCCTGAGTCAGACCCTGCCGTGGGGTATCGACCGCATCGACGCCGAGGTAGCCCACGCGAACGGCGAGACGGGCGCTGGCGCGGACATCGCCGTCATCGACACCGGAATCGACGGCGACCACCCCGACCTACAGGCCAACGTCGGGGCGGGCAAAGCCTTCGTGGACTGCCGACCACTGCAAGGTCGGCCGAACGGGTGTCGGTACGGAAGCAGAACGAACGACAACCCCTGTAACTACGCGTGGTCGGACGACAACAACCACGGGACCCACTGCGCCGGTATCGCCGACGCCGTGGACAACACGCAGGGGGTCGTCGGCGTCTCGACGGAGGCCACCCTCCACGCCGTGAAGGTACTGGACTACTGCGGGAGTGGGACGTTCTCGGATGTCGCGGCGGGCATCGAGTACACCGCCGACCAAGGGTGGGACGTTGGGTCGCTGAGTCTCGGCGGCGGCAAGTCCCAAGCCGTCGAGGACGCCGTAGAGTACGCCTACGGGAAGGGCGTCCTGTTGGTCGCGGCGGCCGGGAACGACGGTCCCTGCACCGACTGCGTTAGCTATCCCGCGGCCGAACCCGAGGTCGTCGCGGTCAGCGCGACCACGGAGAACGACCAGTTGGCGAACTTCTCGTCGCAGGGTCCCGAAGTCGAACTCGCCGCGCCCGGTACCGACATCTACTCGACGGTCTACGGCGGGTACGCCTACTACGGCGGCACGTCGATGGCCTGTCCGCACGTCTCGGGGACCGGCGGGCAGTTGATGGCGAACGGTTACACCAACACCGAGGCCCGCGACCGCCTCCACGCCACCGCGGAGGACATCGGTCTCTCGGACGACGAACAGGGGTACGGACTGGTCGATACGGCCGCCGCCCTCGGACTCGACTCGTCGGACAGCACGTAGCGTCGCAACCCTCCGACCAGCGAAATTTTCCACCAAAATGCA
Organism: Halorussus caseinilyticus; assembly: GCF_029338395.1. Taxonomy (NCBI): domain Archaea; kingdom Methanobacteriati; phylum Methanobacteriota; class Halobacteria; order Halobacteriales; family Haladaptataceae; genus Halorussus; species Halorussus caseinilyticus. The sequence goes on along the minus strand of NZ_CP119809.1, from coordinate 1,668,227 downwards.
CTTGTAATTTTATAGTAATATATCTGAAGAAAAATTTATTATTCTCCAACAACTTATTTAATTTGCCATGTTAGGTAACGACAATGGTGTGTCGAGGCGGAACGTTCTCAAGATGGCCGGTGCATCCGTGGCAACCGCCGCGGGAAGCGGACTGGCGGCGGCAAAGCCCGGCGACACGGTGGAGGTCAACGTCGGGTTCAAATCCACCAGCGGTCAGAAGGCGGCGCTCGACGCCGCGAGCGACGTGGTTCGAAAGTTCGACTCGCTGGACATCGTGACGATTCGCGCCGCGAAACAGGCCGTCTCGGGTCTGGAGAACCGCGCAGACGTGCGATTCGTCGAGGAGAACAGCGAAGTTCACGCGCTGGCCCAGACCCTGCCGTGGGGTATCGACCGCGTGGACGCCGAAGTCGCTCACGCCAACGGCGACACCGGCGCTGGTGCGGACATCGCCATCATCGACACGGGAATCGACGGCGACCACCCCGACCTACAGGCCAACGTCGGGTCGGGCAAGGCGTTCGTCAAGTGCCGCGGCAAGGGTTGTAACTACAACTGGTCGGACGACAACGACCACGGGACCCACTGCGCCGGTATCGCCGACGCGGTGGACAACAGTCGGGGCGTCGTCGGCGTCTCCACCGACGCGACCCTCCACGCCGTGAAGGTGCTGGACAACAGCGGTAGCGGGACGCTCTCGGACGTGGCGGCCGGTATCGAGTACGTCGCCAATCAGGGCTGGGACGTTGGTTCGATGTCTCTCGGCGCGTCCTCGGGCGGTCAGACGCTGAAGAGCGCGTGTACCTACGCCTACAACAACGGCGTGTTCCTCGTCGGCGCGGCCGGAAATTCGGGTCCCTGTACCGACTGCGTGGGCTACCCCGCCGCCTACAGCGAGGTCATGGCCGTGAGTTCGACCGACTCTAGCGACAATCTCTCCGGGTTCTCCTCGACGGGTCCGCAGGTCGAAATCGCCGCACCCGGTTCCAGCATCTACTCGACTGTCGTCGGTGGCTACGACACCTTCTCGGGTACCTCGATGGCGACCCCGCACGTCGCCGGTGCTGGCGGTCAACTGATGGCCAACGGTGCCAGCAACACGAAGGCCCGCGACACCATCAAGAGTTCCGCGGAGAACATCGGTCTCGCGGACAACGAGTCCGGCGCTGGTCTCCTCGACGTGGCCGCCGCACTCAACTACGACTCCAGCGACAACTAAGCGCGTAACGAGGGTTCGCCTCCGTCATCACCTACCATCCCTGCCTCGTTTTCGCCGCGTTCCCGTTTCGTTGCGCTTTCGCTTCGCCGCGTTTCTGTTTCCGTCGCTTCTCGACCAGTCGCCTCGAAGCGACTGCCGAGTCCCGTCACCGAGCGCCGACTTCGAGGAAGTCGGCGCTCGTCTCGCGCGCCGTCGCCGATTCCGACCGAGGCGGCTCGTACTACTCCACCTCTTTTTAATACTTCGTCAGATGAAATCGGAATCGTAAGAAAATACGGCCTCAGAGAGTTATTTTCACAGCAAAATAAGAAAAACTTATTAGTAACCGGCATTATGGATTAATTGCCATGCTAGATAACGACAATGGTGTTTCGAGGCGGAACGTTCTCAAGATGGCCGGTGCGTCGGTGGCGACTGCGGCGGCAGGCAGTGGTCTCGCGGCGGCGAAACCCGACGACACGGTGGAGGTCAACGTCGGGTTCAAGTCCGAAAGCGGGCGTCAGAAGGCGCTCAGCGCGGCCGACGAAGTGGTCCGTGACTTCAACTCCATCGATGTCGTGACGATGCGCGCGGCCAAGAAAGCCGTCTCCGGATTGGAGAACAACCCGAACGTGCGCTACGTCGAGCAGAACGGCACGATGCACGCGCTCGCCGAGAGTCTGCCGTGGGGTCAGGAGCGCGTGGACTCCGACGTTCTCCACGCCAACGGCGAACTCGGCGCGGGTGCGGACGTGGCCATCCTCGACACGGGTATCGACGACGACCACCCCGACCTGACCGACAAACTCGGCGCAGGGAAGGCGTTCGTCTCCTGCAACACGAGCGGTGGCTGTCGCTACGGTGCGAAACCCGCGAACAACACGTGTAACTACTCGTGGACCGACGACAACAACCACGGCACACACTGTGCCGGTATCGCCGCAGGCGACAACAACAGTCAGGGAGTCGTCGGTGCCGCGCCCGACGTGACCCTCCACGCGGTGAAGGTCCTCGACAAGTGTGGGAGCGGTTCGTTCTCGGACATCGCGGCGGGTGTCGAGTACGTCGCCGACCAAGGCTGGGACGTTGGGTCGATGTCGCTCGGTGCCAGCTCCGGCTCCTCGGCGCTCAAGGACGCGGTGCAGTACGCGACGAACAACGGCGTGTTCCTCGTCGCGGCCGCGGGTAACTCCGGACCGTGTACCGACTGTGTGGGCTACCCCGCCGCCTACAGCGAGGTCATGGCCGTGAGTTCGACCGCCAGCGACGACAGCCTCTCGGACTTCTCGTCGCAAGGTCCCGAGGTCGACATCGCCGCGCCCGGTACCGACATCTACTCGTCGGTCGCGAACGGCGGCTACGACACCTACTCGGGGACCTCGATGGCGACCCCGCACGTCGCCGGTGTCGCGGGCCAACTCGCCTCGAACGGTACGACCGGCAGTAACATCCGTTCGACGCTGGCGAACTCCGCCGAGAACATCGGTCTCGCCAGCAACGAGTCCGGTGCCGGTCTGCTCGACGCCGCGGCCGCACTCGGCTACGACTCCAGCGACAGCACGTAAACCCTTTCCCGGTTTTTTCGGTGTCAGTGTCTGTCACTCTTTCCCTTCGGTCGGCGTCCCGGTTCGCGTTCGTCTAAACCAGTCAGGTCAGGTCTCGTTTCGGGACGCTCCGGCCGCTACAATTATTTTTCCTAACTATTTCTACATAGCAATTGTTGGATGTTTATTATTTTAACGATAAAAAAGAAAGTATTTTATGCACGTGGTGGTTGCTATCGAGTGCAATGTTAGGTAATGACAATGGTATGTCGAGGCGGAGTGTTCTGAAAGCGGCCGGTGCGTCGGTGGCGACTGCGGCCGCGAGCGGTCTCGCGGCGGCAAAGCCCGGCGACACGGTGGAGGTCAACGTCGGGTTCAAGTCCGAGAGCGGGCGTCAGAAGGCGCTCAGCGCGGCCGACGAAGTGGTCCGTGACTTCAACTCCATCGATGTCGTGACGATGCGCGCCTCGAAGCAGGCGGCCAAGGGTCTGGAGAACAACCCGAACGTGCGCTACGTCGAGCAGAACGGCACGATGCACGCGCTCGCCGAGAGTCTGCCGTGGGGTCAGGAACGCGTGGACTCCGACGTTCTCCACGCCAACGGCGAACTCGGAAGCGGCGCGGACGTGGCAATCCTCGACACGGGTATCGACGACGACCACCCCGACCTGACCGACAAACTCGGCGCAGGGAAGGCGTTCGCCACGTGTAAGACCAAGGGTGGCTGTCGTTTCGGCGCGAAGAAGGCCAACAACACGTGTAACTACTCGTGGACCGACGACAACAACCACGGCACCCACTGTGCCGGTATCGCCGCAGGTGACAACAACAGTCAGGGAGTCGTCGGTGCCGCGCCCGACGTGACCCTCCACGCGGTGAAGGTCCTCGACGGCTGTGGGAGCGGTTCGTTCTCGGACATCGCGGCGGGTGTCGAGTACGTCGCCGACCAAGGCTGGGACGTTGGGTCGATGAGCCTCGGCGGTAGCTCTGGCTCCTCGGCGCTCAAGGACGCGGTGCAGTACGCGACGAACAACGGCGTGTTCCTCGTCGCGGCCGCGGGTAACTCCGGACCGTGTACCGACTGTGTGGGCTACCCCGCCGCCTACAGCGAGGTCATGGCCGTGAGTTCGACCGCCAGCGACGACAGCCTCTCGGACTTCTCCAGTACGGGGCCGGAAGTGGACATCGCCGCGCCCGGTACCGACATCTACTCGTCGGTCGCGAACGGCGGCTACGACACCTACTCGGGGACCTCGATGGCGACCCCGCACGTCGCCGGTGTCGCGGGCCAACTCGCCTCGAACGGTACGACCGGCAGTAACATCCGTTCGACGCTGGCGAACTCCGCCGAGAACATCGGTCTCGCCAGCAACGAGTCCGGCGCTGGCCTATTGGACGCCGCGGCCGCGCTCGGTTACGACTCTAGCGACAGCACGTAATCCGTCCCCCTTCGGAACCGACTCTTTCTTTCGACGCCCGCATCGAGACTCCGACCAGCGGCAGTGTTTTACGTTACCAATCCCCTCCACGAAAATAGCTGTCAATATTTGCGAATAAACACTGCCAAATAATTCTTTAAGCAACCAAATTAATTGCATCGTTATGATACACATTCTCTGAAGCAACGAAAACATATTTCGTATCCCATATATAGATATTGTTCCTAACATCTAGTTCTAGAATAAAACTTTATTGTTGGCCAACATCTTCGTTCAACTGCCATGCTCGAAGAAAACAACGGCGTTTCCCGTCGTAAAGTTCTGCAAACCGCCGGTGGTTCGCTCGCCGCCCTGAGCGCGACCAGTCTCGCGGCGGCCAAGCCCGACGACACGGTAGAGGTCAACGTCGGGTTCAAGTCCGAGAAGGGACGACAGAAGGCGCTCGACGCCGCGAGCGACGTGGTCCGGAAGTTCAACTCGCTCGACATCGTCACCATCCGTGCGCCCAAGAAGGCGGTCACGGGTCTCGAACAGAGTCCGAACGTCCGCTACGTCGAAGAGAACGGCCAGATGCAGGCCCTCGCCCAGACCCTGCCGTGGGGCGTCGACCGTGTGGACGCCGACGTTCAGTCCGCCGAGGGTAACGGTGCAGACGTAGCAATCATCGACACGGGTATCGACGGCAACCACCCCGACCTCGAAGCCAACCTCGGCGCTGGCGCGTACGCTACCCAGTGTAGCTCCTACTCCGCCGAGTGTACCTACGGCTGGGGAGACGACAACGGCCACGGTACTCACTGTGCTGGCATCGCTGGCGCAGTCGACAACTACGAGGGCGTCGTCGGCGTCGGGTCGGAAATCACGCTCCACGCCGTGAAGGTCCTCGGTAGCAGAGGCGGTGGGTCGTACTCCGACATCGCGGCGGGTATCGAGTACGTCGCCGACCAGGGCTGGGACGTTGGTTCGCTCTCGCTCGGTGGCAGTGCGTCCAGCTCGGTCCGAGACGCGGTGCAGTACGCCGACAGCCGAGGCGTCACGCTCGTCGCGGCCGCCGGGAACTCCGGTCCCTGTACCGACTGCGTGGGCTACCCCGCCGCCTACCCCGAGACCATCGCCGTCTCCTCGACCAACTCCAACGACGACCTGTCGAGTTTCTCCTCGACCGGTCCGGAAGTGGACATCGCCGCGCCCGGTTCCGACATCTACTCGACGTACGTCGGTGGCGGTTACGAGACGCTCTCGGGTACCTCGATGGCCTGTCCGCACGTCGCCGGTGCCGCTGGCATCCTCCGTGCGCAGGGCTACTCCAACTCCCAGACGAAGAACCGCCTCCTGAGCACCGCCGAGAACATCGGTCTCGCGGACAACGAGTCCGGCGCTGGCCTGCTCGACGTGGGCGCGCTGTAACGGCGACAACTGCCATCTTACCAGTCGGCGAGAGACCCGGCGTGGGTCGCTCGCTGGCGTAAGTCCGCCCGACCCCGCTTTTCTCGCGCCAGTCGGATAGCGACAGCGTTGAACCTTCAGAATATTGTTTCATTTATATTAAGTACAAAATTATTTTATCCTAAGAACACTTTGCAGTATACTGATGCTCCCCGAACAGGCTGTCTCCCGACGCACCGTGCTGAAGACGACCGGCGGTTCGCTCCTCGCTGTCGGCGCAGGTGGTCTCGCCTCGGCCGACCCCGACGACGTGGTACGAGTCAACGTCGGGTTCGACTCCGAGGCGGGTCGCGCCGCCGCGCGCGAGGCCGCAAGCGAAGTCGTCCGCGAGTTCGACTTCGACGCCGCGACCCTCCGACTCCCGAAACGCGCCGCGACTGCGCTGGCCGACCGCGGTGGCGTGCGCTACGTCGAACACGACGGCACCGCACACGCCCTCTCGACGACGTGGGGCTACGACCGCATCGACGCCGACGTGACCAACATCAACGGGTACACCGGCGACGGCGTGGACGTGGCTATCATCGACACCGGCCTGCCGTGTAACAGTTCTTGTCTGCCGAACGTCGGTGCCGGCAAGGCGTTCGTAGACTGCACTTCGAGTTGCTGTGCGCCGTGGGACGACGACAACGGCCACGGGGCGAACGTCGCGGCGGTCATCGGCGCGAGCGAGACCTGCGACTGCACCACCGGCATCGCGCCCGACGCGACCCTCCACGCCGTGAAGGTGCTGGACGACTACGGCGCGGGGTCGTACTCCGACATCGCCGCGGGCGTCGAGTACACCGCGAATCAGGGGTGGGACGTGGCGAACATGAGTCTCGGCGGCAGTTCCGGGTCGTCGGTCCTGCGGGACGCTTGCCAGTACGCCCAGAACAACGGCGTCGTCCTCGTGGGCGCGGCGGGCGGAAGCGGTCCCTGCACCGACTGCGTGGGTTACCCCGCCGCTTACTCCGAAGTCGTCGCCGTGGGCGCAACCAACGAGAACGACGGTCTCGCGTCGTTCTCCAGTCAGGGTCCTGAAGTCGAAGTCGTCGCGCCCGGCACCAACATCACCACGGTGGACCCCGACGGCTCGTGCATCACTCTCTCGGGCACGTCGATGGCGACGGCCCACGCCTCGGGCGTCCTCGCCCTCCTGATGGGCGCGGGATACACCAACACCGGCGCTCGCACCCGCCTGCGCGACACCGCTGAGGACCTCGGCCTGCCGAGCGACGAACAGGGCTACGGACTGGTCGATGCGGCCGCGGCGCTGGGACTCGATTCGAGCGACGACTAAGGTCGTCGCTCTCCGCCGTCTTCCTCTCGAATTTAAGATAGCTAGCTTACAATTTTAATAGCGGCAATTCGGTAACTTCGCCACATGCAGTTCGAAACCAACCTCTCCAGACGTGCCGTCCTCCGTGCGACCGGCGGTTCGCTCGTCGGGGCTACCGCGACCGGTCTCGCGGCGGCGACCCCCGGCCGGTCGGTCGAAGTCAACGTCGGGTTCGCCGCCGAGAGCGGGCGGAGGGCCGCGCTCGACGCCGCGGGCGAAGTCGTCCGCGAGTTCGATTCCCTCGACGCACTGACGATGCGCGCGCCCAAGCGGGCCGCGACCACACTCGGCAAGCGCGCCGACGTGCGCTACGTCGAGGAGAACGGCCGGATGGAAACGTTCGCCCAGACCCTACAGTGGAGCGTAGACCGGGTAGACGCCGACCGGACCTCTGCCGACGGCACCGGCGCGGACATCGCAATCGTGGACACCGGCATCGACAGCGACCGGTCGGACCTCGAGCAGAACCTCGGCGAGGGAGTCGCCGTCGTCCCCTGTTCGGACGAGAGCTACTGCAACGGCTGTAAGGTACCGTGGGACGACGACAGCGGTCACGGGACGCAGCTAGCGACTCTCGTCGGGGCGGTGGATAACTACGAGGGGACCGTCGGCGTGGCACCCGGCGCGACCCTCCACGCGGTCAAAGTCTTCGGCGCTGACGGGTCGGGGTCGTACTCGGACATCGCGGCGGGTCTCGAAACGGTCGCGGACAAGGGTTGGGACGTGGCGAACATGAGTTTCGGCGGCAGTTACTCCAGCACGCTGTACGACGCAATCAGGTACGCCGACGACGAGGGCGTCACCCTCGTCGGTGCGGTCGGAAACAGCGGCTCTTGCACCGACTGCGTGAGCTATCCCGCCAAGTTCGGCGAAGTGATAGCCGTCAGCGCGACCAACCGGAACGACTCGCTCGCGTACTTCTCGGCGACCGGACCGGAAGTCGAACTCGCCGCGCCCGGCACCGACATCTACTTCGAGTCCTGCGACGCGAGCGACGGCTACCAGTCGCTCTCGGGGACTTCCTACGCCGCCGCGCACGTCTCGGGCGGCGCTGGCATCCTCCGCGCGCAGGGGTACACGAGCGACGGCGCTCGCACCCGCCTCCGGGACACCGCCGAGGACCTCGGCCTGTCGAGCAACGAACAGGGTTACGGTCTGCTCGACGTGGCGGCCGCGGCGTGAATCGACCGACCGAACGACATCGACGGAAGAACCATGACACGACACACCCCCATCGACCGACGAAGCGTCCTGCAAGCGACCGGCGGCGCACTCGCCGGACTCGGAGCGACCGGTCTCGTCTCGGCCGACTCCACCCCCGTCGTAGTCAACGTCGGGGTCGCCGCCGAGAGCGGCCGAAAGGCCGCTCTCGACGCCGCGGGCGAGGTGGTACGCGACTTCGACTCGCTCCCCGTCGTGACGGTCCGAGTCCCGAGACGGGCCGCGAGCGAACTCGGCAAGCGTCCCGACGTGCGCTACGTCGAGCAGAACGGCCGGATGCACGCGCTCGCCCAGAACATCTCGTGGGGTATCGACCGCATCGACGCACCGGAGGCCCACCCCTGCGCGAAGGGGAAGGGAACCGACGTAGCCATCATCGACACGGGCATCGACGGCAACCACCCCGACCTCGAAGCCAACCTCGGCACTGGCGCGTACGCCGTCTCGTGTAGCTCGTGGTCCGCCGAGTGTACCTACTCGTGGGGCGACGACAACGGCCACGGCACCCACTGCGCCGGAATCGTCGGGGCCGTCGATAACAGCCAAGGCGTCCTCGGGGTCGCGCCCGAGGCGACCATCCACGCCGTGAAGGTGCTGGACAGCAACGGCGGCGGGTCGTACTCGGACATCGCGGCGGGCATCGAGTACGTCGCCGACCAAGGTTGGGACATCGCCAACCTGAGTCTCGGCGGAAGCGCGTCCAGCGCGGTCAAAGACGCGGTGAAGTACGCCGACAGCAAGGGCGTCCTGATGGTCGCGGCGGCGGGCAACTCCGGGCCGTGTACCGACTGCGTGGGCTACCCCGCCGCCTATCCCGAGACCCTCGCCGTGAGTTCAATCGACTCCAGCGACAACCTCTCGGGATTCTCCTCGACCGGTCCGGAAATCAACATCGCCGCGCCCGGTTCCGACATCTACTCGACGTACGTCGGCGGCGGTTACAAGACGCTCTCGGGCACCTCGATGGCGGCACCGTTCGTCAGCGGTGCGGCGGCGTTGCTGATGGGCGACCCGTTCAACTACACGCGCTTCAAGACGTGGAACATCCTCTGCGAGACGGCGGAAGACATCGGTCTCTCGGACGACGCGACCGGTTGCGGTCTGGTGGACGTGCAGGCCGCGGTCGACTGCTGAAGTCGCTCGCACGAAAAGTTTTCAGGGACACGCGATGCAGTAGAAACCATGACGCTTCAAAGCTCCGTCACCGCATCCGTCGAGTCCGACCGCGTGGTCTTCGAGTACACCGTCGAGAACGTCGGCGACTCCCCGGAGGACGTTCAGCTCCGGAGCGCGCTGACCGCCGACTTCGCCGTCCTCGAAGACGGCGAGGAAGTCTGGCGGGCCAGCGACGGCCAGATGTTCGCCCAGATGATGCAGACCGAGACCATCGACGCCGGGGACGGCGAGACGTTCCCCGGCGAGTGGGACGACCCCGAACCCGGCGACTACACCGTGGTCGCGGAACTGAACGCGACCGGCGACACGGCCGAGGCCCGGACCGACTTCTCGGTGTAGGTCGCCCGGCCGAAATTATACTCTGCTTTACCAAATCTCGTTTCAGCGAGCTTTCAAGTCGCTCGTCTCCGAACCACGAGACGAGAAACGCCATGTCTCCGAACACCGACGCCTACCTCTCGCGCATCGACCTCGACCCGGCGCGGGTCGAAACCGCCGACCGCGGGACGCTCGAACGCCTCCAGCAGGCCCACGTCGCCGCGGTTCCCTTCGAGACGCTGGCGGTGACCGGCGACCCCTTCGGACCGGCCGACGGCGAGGGCGTGACCCTGACCCTGCCCCACCTCTACGAGAAGGTGGTGGAGCGAGAGCGCGGCGGGTTCTGCTTCGAGTTGAACGGCCTGTTCGGGTGGTTGCTCGCGGAACTCGGCTTCGACGCCGACCGAATCGCCGCCCGGATGCTGAGCGACGACGGCGACCCCCGGCCGCCCGCGAACCACCACAGTCACCTCGTCTCGCTGGACCGTCGGTACGTCGTGGACGTGGGATGCGGGACGCCGCCGCTCCGCCGACCGCTTCCCCTCGACGGAAGCGTCAGCGAGGACGCGGCGGGGGTCGCGTGGCGCGTGGTCGAGAGCGACCGGTCCGACGCCGAGTACCTGACCCAGTACCGGACGCCGGGCGGCGAGTGGTCCGACCGGTATCTGTTCGACACGACGCCGCGGAAACTCGGCTACTTCGAGGCGACCTGCGACCACCTCGCCACCGCGCCCGAGTCGGCGTTCACGGGCGACCCGACCGTCTCGATTGCGACCGAGCGGGGGTATCAGAAGCTCTCGCCCGAGAAGTTCACTCGAACCGAGCGCGGCGACCGGACCGAGCGCGAAGTGACCGAAGCCGAGTGGTCCGACCTGCTGGAGTCGGAGTTCGGCCTGCGGTACGGGTGGACGTGACGATTACGGAGTGACGACTGGCCCTCTTAGTGACATTAACTTGACTGGAAAGACGAGTAGTCCGGTGTGAGGTCGGTACGGCCGTTCGCTAGTCGCTAACACAGCCACGGAATCAAGTCTAATCGGTCGCAGGGACCGGGAATGAAGACACCAGTACCCCCACCACCGCCACCGCCACCGCCACTACCACCACTACCACCGCCGATACCGGGGCGCGGGTCGTCGTCCATCGGTCCGACGGAAATTCTCTCTACGTTCTCACTGGCTGAGGGCGCTGGAGACGTTTGACCGGACGCGCTTCCCGCAACGACGGTTCCGAGCAATACGACCGCGACGACGAGAGTGAGTAGCGTTCGTCTCATCAGATTATCGTTGACGTATGACACATCAACGAATATTCTGTTCTTCTCTTGATTTATAATTTTTGTGCTTTTTTGGGTGCGCCCCGTTCCGAAACCCCCTAACCCGCCGACCACCGATGCACGGGCATGCAAGGCGAACCCGAGGTTGCGGTCCTCCGACTGGGCCATCGGCCGGGCCGCGACGAGCGAATGACGACCCACGTCGGCCTGACCGCGCGGGCGCTGGGGGCCGACCGCGCGATTCTGGCGGGCGACGCGAGCAAGTCCGAGGGCACCGTCGCGGACATCACCGACCGCTTCGGCGGCCCGTTCGAGGTGGAACTGACCGACAGTCCGAAGGCCGTCATCCGCGACTGGGCGGGCCGGGTCGTCCACCTGACGATGTACGGCGAACGGATTCAGGACGTGGAAACGACCGTCCGCGAGTGCCACGCCGACGGCGAACCAATCTTGGTCGTCGTCGGGTCACAGAAAGTCTCGTTCGACGTGTACGAGGCCGCAGACTGGAACGTCGGCGTGACCAACCAACCCCACTCCGAAGTCGCGGGGTTGGCGGTGTTTCTGGACCGCCTCTTCGAAGGCCGGGAGTTGGACCGCGAGTGGACCGACGCCGACCAGACCGTCGTGCCGCGGGCGACCGGCAAGAAGGTCGTCCCGGCCGACGAGGAGTGAGGCGGTCACGGAGCAATCTCTACTTATATATAACAATCCAAAATTTATCTGGAAAGTATCTACATATTGCTAATCAAAACCTAAATTTATCCTCTGCACGGCTCACGCCTCCCGGAGGCGACCCTCTATCTTCGCGTCGAGTCCGTCCTCACGGACGTACTCGACGATGGCGTCGTACTGGACGCCGAACGACTCCACCACGTCGTCGGTCGTCAGCGTCTCAACCGCGTACTCGACCACGTAGGCGTTCGTGGCGACCGATAGCTCCGCCTCGGGGTCCAGCGAGTCGCCGTCGTGTCGGACTTCACGGATGCGCCCGTCCTCGGGGTCGTGGACGATTTCGAGACCGGCGAAGTGGCCCCGCCACGTTCGGCCCTCCGGGTCGTCGGGGGCGTAGGACTCGGCGACGAGTTCGCGCACTCGCTCGCCCGTGAGCGAAACGGTGTGTAACTCGCCGTCGAACGGCGAGACGCCCACGAGGTCGGCCACCGTCACCTCGCCCGAGAGCGCGGGACCGTCGCGGAGACCACCGGTCTGTGTGAACCCCACGTCCGCGCCGGTCGCCCACCGGTAGGCGTCGGTGACGAGGTTGGCGAGGCGACACTCCCCGCCGTAGTGCCGTTCGGCCTCCCGGACGATTGGGTCCTCGACGCGCCCGACGACTTCGGTAAGACCCGTCGCCTCCATCCGGTCGCGGAGCGCGCTCGCTACCGTCTCGTCGCGCGGGCCGTCGGCCACGGCGTGTCGGGTCGCCGTCGCTCGCTCGCCCAGTTCGACCTCCCAGACGACCCGGCCGTTCGCGCCCGGTCGCAGGAGGAGGGTGTCTTCCACTCGGTCGTGGCGCTCGCTGTGGACGTGCCCGCCGAGGACGGCGTCTACGCCGTCGAACTCCGCGATGGTGCGCTCTGTCGAATCTCGGAGGTGCGCGAGGACGACCACGTAGTCGGTCCGCTCGCGGAGCGCGGGTAGCGCCTCGCGCACCTCGTCCACCGGGTCGGTGACGGTGAGTTCGTTCGCACCGACCGAGATGTCGGGCGTCTCCGGGTCGGTCACGCCGACGAGTCCGATTCGCTCGCCGCCGCGTTCGACCACGGCGGTCGGGTCCACGTCGGCGAATCGGCCGCCGTCGGTCCCGTAGACGTTGGCGCTCAGCCACGTCTGGGGCGAGTCGGCGATAATGCCTCTCAGTTGGTCGGTGTCGAAGTCGAAGTCGTGGTTGCCGAACGTCTCCACGTCGGGTTCGACCGCCCGGAAGAAGTCCAGCGACTGTCTGCCGTCGGTCCGGAGCGCGAGGACGCCCGGCGCGGTGTCGTCTCCGGTCCCGACGACGACGGTCCGGTCGTCCCGGAGCGACTCGATGGTTCCGGCGAGACGACCCACGCGCTCGGGGTCGTCGTAGGCGTTCTCGATGTCCGAATACTGGAGGATGCGGGGGGTCATCGGCGGGATTTCTCGGGGAGCGGGCAAGGGCGCTTCGGTTCGCCGACCGGCCGACGAGATGGCTTCTCCGATGGTTTTAAACGCTCCAACGCCCCACTACACGATAATGGCTTTTGAGGACTTACTGGAGGACCCAGTAATTCAGAAATATCTTCACGAGTTGGTCGGTCCGAAGGGGATGCCGGTCGCCGCGGCCCCGCCGGACGGCGAAGTCACCGACGAGGAACTCGCCGAGGAGTTGGACCTCGAACTCAACGACGTTCGACGCGCGCTGTTCATCCTCTACGAGAACGACCTCGCCACGTACCGCCGCCTGCGCGACGAGGACTCGGGGTGGCTGACGTACCTCTGGACGTTCCAGTACGAGAACATCCCGGACAACCTCGAAGAGGAGATGTACCGCCTGCTAGACGCCCTCGAAGCGCGCCAAGAGTACGAGTACCAACACGAGTTCTACCTGTGTGAGGTGTGTTCGATTCGCTTCGAGTTCGGCGAGGCGATGGACTTCGGCTTCGAGTGCCCCGAGTGCGGGTCGCCGCTCGAATCCATGGAGAACAGCAGGCTCATCGACGCGATGGAGCGACGAATCGAGAACCTCCGAGGCGAACTCAACGTCGAACACCGTGAAGAGGCCGAGGCATAGATGGTCGTACTCGCCACGAAGGTGTACGTGCAGGGCGACGCCCGCGAACGCGCACTCGACGCACTCCGGTCGCTCGTCGGTAACGAAATCGAGGACCTCGACGTGGAGTACACCGTCGGCGTCCGCCGCGACGAGTTCGCGGTCGTGACCATCGAGGGCGACGACGAAGTAGTCGCCCGAAACGTCCTGCGCGAGGAGTTCGGCGAAGTAACCCCCGACTTCGAGTCGGGCGAGACCTACGTCGGCACGCTCGAAGCGTGGGACGACGAGGGCTTCGTCCTCGACGCGGGCGAGGAGATTCGCATCCCCGCGAGCGAACTCGGTCTCGGACAGGGGACGCCGGTCCAAATCGTCGAGCGGTTCGGGTTGGTCCAACACATGCCGCTGACGTTCGTCTACTCGGACCCCGACGCCGAGAGCCACCGCCTCGCCGACGCCGAACGCGACCGACTCTACGACTGGACCCGCGGCGCGGGCCGAGTCAACGTCAACAGCGCGACCCGCGGCGAGGTGCGCGCGACGGTCAACCGCGCGGGCCACGCCCGGGACATCGTGACGGTCGAACGCCTCGGACTCCTCGAACAGAGCATCGTCTGCAAGGACGAGACTGACCCGCCGGGCCTGCTCGCGGCTATCGGCGACTACCTGCCCGCGGAGATTCGGTGCGTGATTCCGTAACCACAGCATGAATCGGCGACTCTTACTCGCGTTCGCGTCGGTCGCACTGCTCGCTCTCACCGCCGGATGCGCGGGTATCTTCGGCGGCGACCAGATAAGCGAGAAGCGTCTGGAGGGCGACGGCAACGCGACCTACGAGTGGAACAACTCCGCCGCCGTGACGCTGAACGTCACCGGCGGCCAGTATCAGGCGGTCTACGACTTCGACAACCGGTCGCAACTCGCCATCTTCGAACGCGAGTCGCTCGGCGAGAAGACGCCCGTCGAGGTGGGGACGGTCAGGTTCCAGTACCCCAACGGGACCGTCGTCACCCTCGGACAGGAGCGCGTGCTGAAGAAAGACTCCAAGACGGTGTTCCTGCTCCCGGTCTCGGACGGGAAACTCGCATACACCGCGCCCCACCGCGGCAAGTCGTTCAGCACGCCGACCTACGTCGAAGGCTCCTACGAAGTCGTCCTCCCGTCGGGGATGCGCGTCGGGATGCCGATTCTGAGTCAGGTCCGGCCGAACGCCGACGACAAGGCCCAAATCGACGGTCGGGTCCACCTCTCGTGGGCCGAGGTGACGGCCGACAACGTGGTGGTGCGCTACTACCTCGCCCGCGACCTGACCATCTTCGGCGGCATCATCGCCGCCGGTATCCTCGTCGCTCTGGTCGGGTTGGCTTACTTCCGCCTCCAGATTCGGCAACTCGAACAGGAGCGCGAGGAGATGGGCCTGAACGTCGATACCGGTGACGACGAGTTCGACCAAGGGCCGCCGCCGGGGATGGGCTAGCGGTTTCGGCTCGCAGTTTCTGATTCGTTTCGCGGTCTCGAATCGCCGTGATAGTCGTCGCGCTACTGGTGGAAATCACACTGAGCGCACGCTGTCGGTCGCGGCGCTTCCGGCGACCGCCGGAAGCGCCGCCATCCGAGAAGTCGGACGTGCCGCCGAGAAGGGGAGAAGAGAGAGGCGGAACGCCCTCTTTTTGGTCGCTCGCCCCCAACCAGAACCCATGCAGGTAGCCCTCGTCACCGTCGGCGACGAACTGCTGGCGGGCGACACCGTGAACACGAACGCCGCGTGGTTGGGCCAGCGACTCGCCGACCGCGGCGCGAGCGTCGAGCGCGTGGTCGTCGTTCCCGACCGGGAGGCCGACATCGCCCGCGTCGTCAACGAGTTGCGCGCCGACTACGACGCCGTTCTCGTCACCGGCGGTCTCGGGCCGACCCACGACGACCTGACGATGGAGGGCGTCGCCGCCGCCGTCGGCGTTCCGGTCGAGGAACACGACGACGCCGTGGCGTGGATAACCGACCACACCGACTACGAACACGCCGACCTCGTGGAGGGGACGACCCACCTCCCGAAGGGGTCCCGGATGCTTCCCAACCCGGAAGGGGTCGCGCCGGGGTGCGTCGTCGAAGGCATCTACGTCCTGCCGGGCGTCCCCGACGAGATGGAGGCGATGTTCGAGTCGGTCGCAGACGAGTTCTCGGGCGCGTACCGCCACGTCCGGACCGTAGAGGCCGACGAACCCGAGAGTGCGCTGGTGGACCGACTCGCGGAGGTCCGCGACCGGTTCGACGTGACCGTCGGAAGCTACCCCGGCGACCACGTTCGCATCAAGGTCCAGAGTACCGACGAGGACGAACTCGAACGCGCGGTCTCGTGGCTCAGCGAGCGCGTCGAACCGACGAGTAACTGACTTGTATCGCGGGGGAGTTTCGACGGTCGTATGCGCGACATCGTAGCCCAAGCCCTCGAAAGCGCGGCCGAGACCCGGGAGGATGCCGAAGACGCGGACGACGACCGGGACCCCGAGGCGTTCGGACCTCCGCAGTTCGCGCTGGTCGGGTGCGGCGAGGCGGGTATCGACAGAGCGAACGTCGGCGTCCAGTCGCCGTCGAGAGACCGGTACTCGTTCGAATTCGACGTGACGACCGTGGCGGTCGGCGCGCCCTCCTCGTTGGACTCCGACCGCGCGGACGTGTGCGTGCCGGTCGAAACAGACGACCGGAGCGCAGTCGAGTCGAGCGACCTCTCGGCCGACGACGCGGCGCTCGAATCCCGACTCGAAACCGTCGATGTCGCCGTCGTGACGGCCCACCTGTCCGCCCCGGAGACGGCCGAGTTGACCGCGGCGGCCGCCGACTGCCTCCCGTCGGACGCCACCGTCGTCGCCGCCGTCTCGGTTCCGGAGTCGGTTCCCGCCACCGACCGGTTTTCGGCGGGATTCGAGCGAGTCGCCGGGGCCGCGGACACCGTGGTTCCTCTCGACTTCGCTCACCTCCGGTCGGGGTTCGACGCCGCGTTCGAGGACTCGACCGACGCCGACGACCCGCCGGTCCGTTCGCTCGCCGACGGTCTCGTCCGCGAGTTGACGACCGACTGTTTCGAGGTGATTCAGGCACCGCTTTCCGCCCCCGTGAACGTCGTCCGTCTCTACGACCTGCTCGACACCGGCGGAATCGCGCTGGCGTATCGAGGGGTGGGAACCCGAGACGACGTGGCCGCGGAACTCCTCGACCACGCGGTCGCTCACCGACTCTGCGACGGCGACCGTTCGACGGCCGATGGCGGACTCGGCGTCTGTCGGTTCGGTGAAGCGTTCACTCTGCGTGAGTATCAGGACTTGTTCGGGACCGCCGCCGACCGCTTCGGGACGGCGGTCGAACCCGACCGATGGGTCCACGCCGGAAACGCGACGACTGGGCTGGGCGAGGAGTGTCGGGTCACGATTCTGCTGACGGGCGTCGAACCGTCGTCGCTCCGGTTCTTCGACCTCGCGGATGACGGCGCGGGAGCAGAACGCCCGCCGGAAACCTATCGGTAGAGATACGCCAGCCACGCGACCGTAATCAGGAGTCCGAGGACGCCAGTGACGATACCTGCGGCGTTAGCCGGAACGCTCGCCGATTCTGCGAGTACGAACATGCCCGACGGTTCCGGGCCAGTTCCCTTAACGCTTGCCAACCCCGGCCGGGTCCCCCGGCTTCGGCCGTCGAAACCCGTCGTTGACGCCGCGAACGATTCGGAAACGTCCGCGTAACCTGACGTTTGTTTCCCCCCGGAAATCGGTTTTTTCGACCCCGAACGACCGGAAACACACCGTTGCTCGATTGAACAATTGCCAACGGTCGGCCCGGTTTATCTGTATTTCCGGCGAACCGGAGTTTGCCCGCTGAGGGCGTCTTCGAGTGTAGGAGACGCCTATGCGGGGGAGTGAGTAATAATGTCAGAGCAATACCAGCAACCGACGGGTAGCATGGGACAGCAGACGTACGGACAGACCGGCGGACGACAGACAGGACAACCGATGCAGGGTTCACAGGTAGGCGGCCAGATGGGTACGCAGCAGTCCGGCCAGAGCCACAAGATGACTCACGAACGCGTCGGCCAGCAGTTCGAATCGGAGATGACCAACGAACTGAATCAGGCACTCGAATCCTTCGACCGCGTGGTCGAAATCTCCGAGTGGTGTGCCGACAAGTGTATCGAGAGCGGTCCGCAGATGGCCGAGTGCGCCCGACTCTGCGAGGACCTCGCGGACCTCGCGTCGCTGAACGAGAAACTCATCGCACGCGACTCCATCAACGGTCCGGAGGTCGCCGAGGCGTTCCTGAAGGTGGCCCAGCAGGGCCTGCCGATTCTCCAGCAACACCAGCAGTCGCCACACGTCCAAGAGACGTATCAGGCGGTCCAGCAGGCCCTCGACGCGACGAACAAACTGCTGAACTCCATCGGTGGAGGCCAACAGAGTCGGACGACGGGCATCCGCGAGCAGGTTCAACAGCAGGGCCAGCAGTCGATGGGCCAGCAACCGCAGGGCCAGTCGTTCCAGCAACCGCAGGGCCAGTCGTTCCAGCAACCGCAGGGCCAGTCGTTCCAGCAACCGCAGGGCGGACAGTTCGGCGGCACGCAGAACTACTGAACCGCCTGCGACTACTGCGCCGGTAGCGTCTTCTTTCTTTCGACGGAGCGCCGCATCGGGCCGTTTTTGCTCCCGACTCGCGTAGCCACGGCCATGCGAACCATCGGCGTCGTCGTCAATCCAATCGCCGGGATGGGCGGTCGGGTCGGCCTGAAAGGGACCGACGGAAAGGTCGTGGAGGCCCGCGAACGCGGCGCGGAGGCGCGGGCACCCGACCGAGCGCTCGCGGCCCTGCGCGCGGTGGCCGAGCGCGCGCCCGAGACCGAAATCGTGACCTACGGCGGCGAGATGGGCGAGCGAGAGGCCCGAGACGCGGGGTTCGGCCCGGAAGTCGTCGGGGGTCCCGAGAGCGAGGCGACCACGACTGCCGCCGACACGCGCGAGGCGGTCCGCCGATTCGCGGCCGAAGGGGTGGACCTGATACTGTTCGTCGGCGGCGACGGAACCGCGGTAGACGTGGCCGAGACCCTAAAGGAAGAAGGCGTCGAGACTCCGACTCTCGGAGTCCCGGCGGGCGTGAAAGTTTACTCCGCGGTGTTCGCGGTCACGCCCGAGGCGGCGGGCCGGGTCGCCGCGGATTTCGACCGGACCGAGACCCGCGAGGTCAACGACATCGACGAGGACGCCTACCGCGAGGGGGAGGTCCGGGCCGACCTGAAAGCGCTGGCCGAGGTGCCCGTCGCCGAGGACCTCCAATCAAGCAAGCAGGTCGGCGGCGGCACCGTCGAGAGTCTGGCCGCGGGCGTGGCCGACGACGCGAAGGCAGACGAGGGCGCGACGTACGTCCTCGGTCCCGGAAGCACCGTCGGCGCGATAAAGTCCGAACTCGGCTTCGAGGGGTCGCCCCTCGGCGTGGACGTGTGGCGCGACGGCGAGGTTCTGGTGGCGGACGCCACTGCCGACGAGATTCTCGACCACCTCGGCGACCGGAACGTCGTCGTGGTGTCGCCAATCGGCGGGCAGGGGTTCGTCTTCGGTCGGGGCAACGACCAGATTTCGCCCGAGGTGATTCGCCGGTCGGAAGTGGAAGTCGTCGCCTCGAAGTCGAAACTCGACGGCGTGGGCGTCCTCCGGGTCGATACCGGCGACGACGGGGTGGACGACTCCCTCCGCGGGTGGCGGAAAGTTCGGGTCGGCCGGTTCGAGCGCCGGATGATGAAGGTCGTTTAAGGCACAATAATTGTCTACTAGTGAAGTTTAAGGTCTTCGGGGGCAGAGTGGAAATACATGGAAACGCGAAAGGTGCAACGGTTGGGTCCCTCTACGCTGGCGATGACCCTCCCCGCGGAGTGGGCGTCGGAGAACAACGTCGAGAAAGGCGACGAAGTGTCGCTTCGCATGGGCGGAAAGGGGACGTTGACGGTGCTTCCGGAGTCGGCACACACCGAGGAGTCCGAGGCGGTCATCCACGCCGAGAATCTGGACGCCGACGCGGTGGAGCGAGCGATCGTCGCCCAGTACGTCCTCGGGCGGCGGGTCATCCACCTCGAAAGCGAGGAGACCCTCGACAGCGCCCACATCAACGCGGTGTACAAGGCCGAGACCCAACTGATGGGTCTGGGCGTGGTCGAAGAGACGCCCAACAGCATCGCCATCCGGTGCTCGGTGGACCCCGAGGACTTCAGCCTCGACAACCTGCTCGAACGCCTCGAAAACACGGGTTCGACCATGCGCGGCGAGGCGGTCAAAGCCCTCGCGCACGGCAACCCGGACCTCGCTCAGCGCGCGCTCAACCGCGAGCGACAGGCGAACAAGATTTTCGTCCTTCTCCTGCGTCTCATCTTCACGGCCTACCAGAACCCGACGCTGGCGCGAGCGGTGGACTTGGACAGCGGGTTCCCCCTCATCGGCTACCGGTCTATCGCCAAGAACCTCGAACTCATCGCGGACAACGCCGAGGACATCGCCGAAATCGCGCTCGAAGCGGAGGGTCACACCTTGGACGTGGACGGCCAGACGATGCGTCGCATCCGGGAGTTCACCGACCAAGTGGACGAAATCACCGCGAAGGCGGTCCAAGCCGCCGTCGAACGCGACTACGACAAGACGCTGGAAGTCCGGGCGCTGTTCCACGAAATCGGCGACAGGGAGAGCGACATCCTGTCGGACCTGCCAGAGATGGACAACGACGCCCTGCTCGCAGTCCGGGAGGTGCTGGTCAGCCTCCAGCAGACCGCCCAGTACGCCATGCGAAACGCCGAAATCGCGGCCAACCTCGCGCTGAACGAGGAGAGCGAACACACGACCATCAACTGACTCCGGGGGAAACGTCGCCGAGACGCCGCGTCACCGGACCGAGCGCCGACCCCGATTCGGTCGCCGAGACGCGGCGCATCGCGCCGCGTCTCGGCGAACTCGGCTCTCGGAGAATTCGCCGCGCCGTGACCTCGCTTCTCGGGAAAAACTCGGTCGCCGGAGCGTCGGCCGACGCTCCGGCGACCGAGAACCGTTTCGCTGTCCGAAACAATTCTCAATCGTTCCGAAAGCAATAATTTAGTTGCGCAGACGATGCGCTACGCGGCTTTTCACCTGCTAGAAGTTTGTCGATGATACTGCACGACGCCGAAACCGGGGTGTGACGCGCTCAGTCCGCGCTCGCCACCTCGCTCTCGTCGCCGGTCATCGTCTTCTCGCGGGCCTGTGCCTCGTTCGTCTTCTCGGCGGTCAGCGGGTTCCGACGGGTGATGTCGCAGTCGAACGCCGGGTGTTCGGCGAAGTGGCGCACCAGCATGTGGCGGCGCGACCCCGTGATGCCCGTCCGTCCCACGTCGTCGGCGGTGAACTCGACGGGCAGTCGGTCGAACATCCGGCGCAGGGCCTCGAAACTCTCGAACACTTTCGAGTTGCCCGCCGAGTCCGCACCTCGGCGCGTGACCTCGTAGGTGCCGTCCTCGCGGTGGACGCCCGCGGTCCGGAAGAACTCCCGGCGTTGGGTCAGGGCGTCACCGACCGCCTCCTGCAGGTCGGTAGCCTCGTCCCTACTCAGTTCGTAGTCGCGGCCATCGACCGCCAGAACTATCGACTCGCCGTCTCGTCGGACCGAAACGTCGTTCTCATCGCCCGAGAAGAACTCGATCAGGAGCGTCTACACTCCGTGTCATGTGTTTCTACGTCCCGTCGCTAAGTATAAAGCTCTACCGACGGATACGAATTTCTGCGCCTTTCTTCGAGAACTCACATCCGCGAGAGAAGCGTCTCGACCGAATCGGCCGTCCAACCGAGGAGTCACTGCCAGCGATAGCCGGAACTTACTCCCCGGTAACGCCGACTTTCCCCTTCCGTTCGGCCCCGCGACGAACGCGCCCGCCGGAACGTCTCGCCTCGCTGACCGACGAGTAGAATGAACTAAGTCCCGGCCGACAGAACCGCCACGCATGGCCGAACACGAGACTGTTGGGAGCGACAAGGGCATCGGACTCGCTACGCTGTTCACGCTACTGGCGGCCGGGGCCACGGTTGCGATGTTCGTCGCGCCGGGCACCGAACTCGCCGCGTGGGGATTCGCCGCCGCCGTGACCGCCGGTGTCCTCGCCGTCGCCGCCGTCCACCTCTTCTGGTAAATCCCAACCTACTCACGGGCGCGGTACAGGTCTACGAAGTGAGCGATTTCCCGCGGGAAATCGTTAAGGGTCACAACGCCCTACGTAGTAGTGAGGATGACTGATTACACCGACGAGGAACGGCGTATCATCGCGTATCTCCGCGAGAGCGTCTCTAAAGGCGAGCGTTACTTCCGCTCGAAGAACATCGCCGAACAACTCGGTCTCTCTTCGAAGCAGGTCGGTGTCAGACTTCCGGAACTCGCCGAGAAGAGCGAGGAAGTGGACATCGAGAAGTGGGGTCGCGCGAAGTCCACGACGTGGAAGGTCACGCCGGGATAACCCGCCGAGAGGTCCGGCGGGTTTTTGACACCGCGGCCCGAAACCCCGATATGACTGTCCGGGTGGAGCGAACGTTCGACCTCGGGGTTTCGCCGGAGAACGTCTGGAATTTCATCGCGGACCCGGAGAAGCGGGCGAGCGTCATCAGCGTCGTCGCCGATTTCGAAGAGACCGGCGAGAACACCTACATCTGGCACATCCGACTCCCGATTCCGTTTCTCGACACGACGGTACCGGTCGAAACCGAGGACGTGGAGTCGGACCCGCCGCGCTACGTGAAGTTCGTCGGCCGGTCGTCGGCGCTCCGGGTCACGGGCGAACACGAGGTTCGGGAGGCCGAGAACGGGTCTCGGTTGGTCAACCGGTTCACCGTCGAGGGCAGAGTCCCGGGCGTCGAACGCTACTTCAAGAAGAATCTGGACGACGAACTCGACAACCTCGAAGCGGCGCTCAGGGAGGAAGCCGCGGCGTGAGACTCGCACTCGCACAACTCGACGTGGAGGGCGGTGCGGTCGAGGCCAACCGCGAACGCGCGGAGGCGGCTATCGCCGAGGCCGCGGACCGCGGCGCGGACCTCGTTGCGCTCCCCGAGATTTTCAACGTCGGCTACTTCGCGTTCGACACCTACCAGCGCGGTGCCGAACCCATCGAGGGTCCCACGCTCGCGCGCATCGCGGACGCCGCGCGCGAGTACGACGTGGGCGTCCTCGCGGGGAGCATCGTGGAGGACCTCGCCGAAACCGAGAGCGTCGAGACGCCCGCCGACGAGGGACTCGCCAACACCTCCGTCCTGTTCGACCGGGAGGGAAAGCGACTCGCGGTCTACCGCAAACACCACCTGTTCGGCTACGAGTCGGCGGAGGCCCGGATGCTCGTCCCCGGCGAGACACTCGGGGTCGCCGAGTTCGAGGGTGCGACCGTCGGGATGACGACCTGTTACGACCTCCGGTTTCCGGAACTCTACCGCGACATCGCCGCGGAGGGCGCGGACTTGATTCTGGTTCCGAGCGCGTGGCCCTACCCCCGCGTCGAACACTGGAAACTCCTGCCGCGCGCTCGCGCGGTCGAGAACCAACTGTTCGTTGCGACCATCAACGGGTCGGGCGAGTACGACGACGCCACCCTGCTCGGGCGCTCGACGGTCTACGACCCGTGGGGGACGACGCTGGCGAGTACGGGCGACGACCCGGCCCTCGTCGTGACCGACGTGGACCTCGGCCGAGTCGAACGGGTCCGCGACGAGTTCCCGGCGTGGGACGACCGGCGAGTCTGACGCGAGTCAGACGGCCACAAGACTCAAAACCCGAATATTAATTACGGAGTAGCAACGTCTAGACAATAATAGACAGATGGCTGAAGCGAAAACTGTGTCCTCCGCTTCGAACGTGGGTGGGGAGGCCGAGCAGGGTCCCTCGCGGGAGGTGATGTTCGACCTTCTCGGGAACTCGCGCCGCCGCCGAGTCCTCCGTCACCTGCTGGACGAGCGCGAAATCACCCTGACCAACCTGAGCGCGCGCATCGCGGCGTGGGAGAACGACACCACCGTCGCCGACCTCTCCTCGCGCCAGCGAAAGCAAGTGTACTCCTCGCTCTACCAGACTCACATCCCACGACTGAGCGAACACGACATCGTGGCGTACGACTCCGAGGACCGGCGCGTCCGACTGACCGGCGACCCCGAGCGACTCCACCGATTCCTCGACGTGGAGGAAGCGCCGTGTAGCGGGTTCTCCCACCAGTGGAGTCGGTACTTCTTCTGGACCGCCGTGGTCGGGAGCGCCGCCATCGCGGGCAACTGGCTCGGGACGACCCCGGCGACTCACCTCGGCACCGAGAGCCTCTACGGTCTCCTGACGGTGGTGTTCATGATGCTCAGTGTCTCGTTCGTGATGGCCGTCGAGGGACCCAAGATACTCCGTCTGGTGGACTAACTCCTTCGTTCTTTCGACATTCTTTTTGTTTGTCTTCGGTGGGTAATTGTTTACTTCGGAAGTGTTTCAGTTGGCCCGTCGGTAGCCGCGTTTCCCGCCTCCGAGCGGCGCGAGTCTCGTCAGCGACGGGGGCAGACGACGGGGGACCGCGACACGCGTCGCGGTCGCGCCCGTACGCGCCGAAGTTGAAAAAGAAAATCTCGTCGTTCGCGTCTCGGTCGTCGCGCTCGTCTTAGTCGTCGCTTTCCGTCTTGATGTCCGCGCTCAGACCCTGCGCCATCTCGATGTCCTTACTGTTGTTCAGCGTCCACGCCGTGCGCTCGGTGACGGCTTCGATGGCTTCGCGGGCGCTCGGGTAGCCGTTGCCGGACTTCTTGACGCCGCCGAACGGCAGTTGGACCTCCGCGCCGATGCACGGGAGGTTACCGTAGGCCAGACCGAGTTCCGCCTCGTCGCGGAACTGGTTGACTTGGCGGTAGTCCTCGGAGATGACCGCCCCGGCGAGTCCGTAGGGCGTGTTGTTGTGAATCTCCATCGCGCGGTCCATGTCGCCGGAGTACTCGATGAGCGCGACGTGCGGGCCGAAGACTTCCTCTTGGATGCACCGCAGGTCCTCGTCGTAATCGACTTCGTAGACGAACGGGCCGACCCAGTAGCCGTCGTCGTGGCCCTCGGGAATCTCGTCGTCGTCCAACTCCTCGCGGTCCACGAGGACGTTCGCGCCCTCCTCGCGGGCGAGTTCGTTGTACTTGCCGAACTTCTCGACCTGTTCTTCGTTGACCATCGGACCCATGAAGGTGTCCTCGTCGAGGGGGTCGCCGACCGAGACGTTCTTCGCCAACTCAACGTAGCGCTCCTTGAACTCGTCGTACACGTCCTCGTGGACGATGAGTCGCTCGCTGGAGACACAGCGCTGGCCCGTCGTCTTGAACGAGGACATGATGGCCGAGTGGACCGCGATGTCGAGGTCCGCGTTCTCGGTCACGACGATGCCGTTCTTGCCGCCCATCTCGCAGGCCGCGAGTTTGCCGGGTTCGCCGCCGACCTTGCCCGCGATTTTGTGGCCGACCTCGCTACTGCCCGTGAACAGCACGGTGTCCACGCGGTCGTCTTCCACGATGGCGTTTCCGGCGTCGCCGAAGCCTTGGACCATGTTGAAGACGCCCTCGGGGACGCCCGCGTCTTCGAGCATCTCGGCGATAATCTGGCCGCACCACGGCGTCTGCTCGGCGGGTTTCCAGACGACGGTGTTGCCCTCGACCAGCGCCAAGGCCATGTGCCAGAACGGGATGGCGACCGGGAAGTTCCACGGCGTGATACACCCGATGACGCCGCGGGGCTTGCGGCGCATGTAGGCGTCCTTGCTCCCGATTTCGGAGGGCACCACGTCGCCGTGGGGGTGGCGGGCGTTGCCCGCGGCCCACTCGACCATGTGCGCGGCCTCCACCACGTCGGCCTTCCCCTCGGAAATCTCCTTGCCGCACTCCTTGGTGACGACTTCGCCGAGTTCGTCGGTACGCTCGCGGAGTTCGTGGTACACGTCCCAGAGGTACTCCGCGCGGTCGATGTACGAGAGGCTGGCCCACTCGTCCTCGGCCTCCTTCGCGGCCGCGAGCGCCTCGTCTACGTCTTGCTCGGTCCCGCGGTGGAACTCCCCGAGTACTTCCTGATTCGAGGGGTCTACGCTCTCGAAGGTCTCGTCACCGTGGCCTTCCGTCCACTCGCCGCCGATGTAGTGCTCGTACGTCTCCTCGCTGGCTTGCTGGCTCATACTCAGGTGAGAATTGCGTGGGGCAAACTAAAAACCCTCTCTCTTGTCGCTCCAACTCACCAGAAGACACTTGTTATTTCTGTGCTACTTTTTTAGTATGCAACGTCGTACAGTCCTCAAGAGTTTATGCAGTGGAACTATAACCAGCTTCCTTACTGGCTGTATCGGTGCTAAAGATGATAGCGGTGGTGCGGAAACCGGTGAGAGAAACACCTCCGTAAAGGGGTCTACTAGCACACGCGTATACCAGACAGAAACAAAATATACATCCAAACAAACAACAAGTAGAACTACAAAAACTAGAGAAGACAGAAAGACTACAAACGACACGACGACCGTGGTTCCATCCTGTAACGAACTCCGAGAACCAGATTTCTCTTTTAACGAGAACGAAATCACGTATGATTCGTTAAATGGCTTTGAACTCAAAGCAACCCCAAAAGTAGTTAGAATTGGGGAGAAAATTATATTCGAACTCGAAAATACTACTCAAGAGAATCGTGAGACAGGAAACAAACAAAAATACGATCTACAATACCATTCAAAAGATGGCTGGAAATCGATTTTTAAATTGAAACACAGAGGATGGAGTAGTCAAGCATTCTCTCACCCACCAAATGAAGGATTTGTCTGGAAACAGAATTTTTCCAAGACCGGACTATCATCAGAACACAAATATGACCCGTCGTATTATGTTTGCTCAGAAATCCGAACTGGAACGTATCGTTTTCTCTATTGGGGGCTCACAAACACAGAAAAACACAGCGTGTTAGCAACAAAATTTACTGTGAAAAAATAGGGGATTAGTAATTTAAATAGTTACGTTGAATTCGTTTTCAGCTTTACCAACCCAAATCGCGCCACTATACGAACAACCCGAATTTTCACCGTAGCTGTGTATCCCTGCGATGGAGAAATTCTTCTCGCGGTTGTCCCCATACACTTCGTCGTAATGGGGGCCTCCAGAATCCCCATCGTTGGATACGGCCGAAGTTTCGAATGTCTGATTAGTAAATGCAGTTGTGACTTCTCCAGATTGTCGCCCCGACGTTCGCCCTTGTCTTTTTATAGTAAATCCATCTTTTATTAGATCCCAGCCGGTTCGCCCAACGATACTTTCTATTGAATATGTTCCGTCGTCCTCTGCGAAAGTATAGCTTACGTCCACACCACTATCTGGTGTGATTGTGGCACAGTCGAATGCTCTACTGGCGTCAGCGTCCTGATCACCAGAGTCTTTGTCATTCCACCTCCAAACAGAAGCGGCACAGTTTCCGATTTTAGTTCCAGACTGGTTTACCGCATCTCCTTCACCGTTTTCTCCGAAGAGATGAGCACAAGTTAGTAGTTGTTGTGCACCTGTGCCATCGTTTTGTGCGGGTGTGCATACTGTTCCTATTCCACCGCTGGAAATTTGGCACCCCCCGGGAACATTATCGCTAAAGTCTTGATCATAGTAGGGTGTGTCCCAGCTACAGGTAGCGGAAGTCGCCAACTCTCTTTCGTCAAACGTCACTTCGATATCTGATACAACCTCCGAAACGTTTTTATTGCCTGCGTTGCCGTCAATCGCGGCTGGAAGCCGCTCTGAGAGTTCCTCTATCGAGATATTTGCTTGCTGAGAACGGTTTGGTAGCTTGTCGCGTCGAACAACTACAACAGGCTTCGAACGATGACCTGTCGTCTTTTCTGTTACTCCGACACGCACAAGCGAAGAATTCGTTATTTTACGAACTTTTTGTTTTATCCGGTTCGCTGCATCGTGTGCACTTTCCACTTGAACCCATTTGTCGCGGGGAATTGTGTAGTAAATCGGTTCTCGCTTGGGAGGTTTCCCATTCTCCACCTCTTCGTGGTTCGTATGCACTAGTGCCTTTAGGCGTGGCACCTCCTTTTTAGGGTTGTCTGTCACCTGAGCCAGGACATCTTTACTCATGTGTTGCAAAGCTTCACCAGAAATCCCGAGTCCTGCAAGTGTGCTTAGGAATCGCCGCCGACCCATCTTGAACAAATCTCTTTGCATCTGCAATTTATCCTCCCCCACCTATATTAAAAAAAGCTACCGATGTCATCGGTATACCACTTATGCCGCTATCTTCTCGATTTCGCCCTTCACCTGCACCGCGTCGAAGTCGTGGTCGGGCCGGATGTTCACGAAGTCCAGGAACTCGCGGGCCGCGAGCAGTTGGTCGGGCGAGTAGTGTTCGGCGGCGGCCGCCACCGCGGTTCGCGCGCCGATGAGGGGTTCGAGCGCCGCGAGCGCGCACGCGAGGTCGTACGACCGGGCCTCCTCGATGGCGTCCTCACGGACGCTGGTCGCGTCGATGAAGTACACCTCGCCGTCCTGCACCAAGACGTTCTCGCCCCGCAGGTCGCCGTGGGCGAGTCGGTTGTCGTGCATCACCGACAGCGCCGCGAACACGTCGGGCGCGAAGCGTTCTACCTCCTCGGCGGTCAGGTCGTCGAGAATCCGAAACTCCGGTAGGTACTCCATCACGAGGACGCCCATGCCGTCCACCTCGAACGACTCGACCGGCGCGGGGACGTTCAGACCGATTTCGCGCATCCGGCGGGTCGCCTCCAGTTCGTGTTCGCACATCTCCATCGGGTCGGCGAAGTGTTCGAAAAATCCCTCGGTGCCCGACGAGAACGCCCCGAGGTTTCGCGCGCCGGTGAAGACGGCGTGGACCAGCGAGTTCTGGTCGGTGACGATTTTCACGAACCACTGGTCGTCCACGACGCAGGGCGTCGAGAGCCAATTGTCGGCGTCCAGAAACTCCACCCGGAGTCCCGACTGGTCGTACCGACGAGCCATCTCTTCGAAGACCGCTTCGAGACGCTCCCACTCGATAGTGCCGCGTACCAGCCGCCGGATGCTCATCGGAGGCGACTAAGCGTCCGGCCCTCAAAAAGCCACTTGCCCGACTCAGAGCAGTGCGGTGACGCCCGCCGCGGCGTAGCCCAGTGCGGCGACGAGGGTCAGGACGAGAATCGACCGGAGCGAGACGAGCGAGTCGGTGTCGAGCGACTCTCGCGTCGGGAGCGAGAGCGACGACCACCGGAGTTCCAGACCGCCCCAGACGGCCACCGCGACGACCAGCGCGAACGTCGCCAACACGTCGTACAAGCCCATCCACCACGGGAAGAAGTAGCCGAGCAGTCCGTTTTGGACCTCGATTGGCACCGCGTCGCGGACCGCCTCCTCGAACTGCTCGGCCGGACCCGACGGCGGTTCGGCCCGCCGCGATTCGAGGTCTGCCGACGCCGCCGAGGGACCGCCCGCGCTCTCGTCGCCCGTGCCGAGGCGTTCGGCCTCGTACGCCCGGTCTACTGGAACCTCCCAGACGATTTCGCCCTCGCGGTTCACCTCGAACACTCGGTCGCCGATGGTGTCGGTGACGAGGGTGTTACCGTCGGGCAGGCGGTCGGCGTCCCGCGACCACTGCATCTCGTCGTCGGACCACACCCACGTCCGAGTCCACTCGCCGCCTTCACGCTGGTACTCCACCACCCGGTCGTTCTCGGAGTCGGCGACGACGACGGCAGGACCGCCCTCCGAGGCGGGGATGTAGTCGGGGTTGTGCTGTTCCCGAAGCACGTCGTAGTCGTCGTCGGTTCCGAGCGTCCAGTTCTCCACGATGCCCGTCCGGTTCAGGAAGGCCACCTTGTCCTGATTCCGGAGGTCTACCATGATTCGGCCGTCGTGAAGGTACTCCACGTCGTTGAGGTGGACCCAGTCTTTCCTGTAGTCGCCGCCGCCGGTTATCGGCAGTTCGCTCTCGGCGGCCCACGTCCACTCACGGATGCCCGACGAGGTGTTGACGACGAACACCGCTTCGTTGGCGATGTCCCCGACGAGGATGTGGGTGTCGTTGATAACGTCAACGTCGTGCCACCGGCCCCCCTCCATCCGATAGCTGTAGAGTCGGGTCCGCTCGCCGGTGGTCAGGTTCAGACGCTCGACCACGTTTCGGCGGCAGTTCCCCCGGTCGGCCAGCATCGGACCGCCGCCGCACACAGATTTGTTCAACCACTCCGTGGCGACGTAGGTGACGGTCCGGTCACCGCGGGGACTCGGGTCCACGTCCCAGTAGGTGCTGTAGCGCTCGGACTGGTAGAGGACCGTTCCGTCGGGTCGGAACGCGACGATTTCGCCCGAGAGGTCGCGCATGTCGCCGCGCTGGGCCGTGATGACGGTGACGCCGCTTCTCGGTTCCACGACCTGTTCCTGTGCGGTGGGAGCGACTCCCGCCGACCGGTCGTATCGTTGGTTGGGCGACTGGCCAGCGGTCACGAATCCGGCGGCGAGCGAGAGGACCAACCCCAAGACGACGACGGCGAGGACGGCTCTGGACGACGTGCGACGATTCACGTTTCGCGGCTACGCCCGGTTGTAATAACAGCGTTTCGATGACCGTTCGATAGTTCGACGGGTCCGATTGTCGTCGCTTCGCGCCGGTCGGCGTCGTCGCTCGCTTCGGAGATTTTATACTGCTACTGCCGCAAAATTTGCGTATGGATTTCAGCCTTCCCGACGAGCATCGGATGATTCGGGACACCGTCCGCGAGTTCTGTGACGAGGAGATAGAACCCATCGCGCAGGACGTAGAGGACGAACACCGCTTCCCCGAGGAAATCTTCGACCAACTCGCCGACCTCGACATGATGGGCGTCCCCGTCGGAGAGGAGTACGGCGGACTCGGCGGCGACCAGTTGATGTACGCCCTCGTGACCGAGGAACTCGGCCGGGTGTCGGGGTCCATCGGTCTCTCGTACGCCGCGCACGTCTCGCTGGCCTCGAAGCCCCTCGAACTGTTCGGCACCGAGGAACAGAAAGAGCGGTGGCTCGAACCGCTCGCGGAGGGCGAGTACCTCGGGTCGTGGGCGCTGACCGAACCGAGCAGTGGCTCCGACGCCAGCGACATGGACACAATGGCCGAGAAGGAGGGTGACGAGTGGGTTCTGAACGGCACCAAGCAGTTCATCACCAACGCCAACGTCGCCGGGTCGGTCCTCGTGAAGGCGGTCACGGACCCCGACGCGGGCTACGACGGCATCTCGACGTTCATCGTGGACCCCGAGGAGGACGACGGCTTCGAGGTGACGACGGTGTGGGACAAGATGGGGCTGAACGCCTCGCCGACCTGCGAAATCAAGCTCTCGGATGTGCGCCTGCCCGAGAACCGACTGCTCGGCGAGGAGGGCGACGGTTGGGACCAGACCAAGAAGACGCTGGACGGCGGCCGAATCTCCATCGCGGCGCTCTCGACGGGTCTCGCGCAGGGCGCGTACGAGGCGGCCAAGGAGTACAGCAAGGAACGCGAGCAGTTCGGCCAACCCATCTCGAAGTTCGACGCCATCCGGAACAAGGTGGTCTCGATGGACCGCAAAATCGAGCGCGCCCGCCTGCTGACCCACAAGGCGGCGTGGAAGTACGACCAAGGCGAGTCGGTCAGCCACGAGAGCGCGCTGGCGAAACTCGACGCAAGCGAGGCGGCCCGTGAAGTCTCCGAGGACGCGATTCAGACCCTCGGCGGCTACGGCTACACCGAGGACTTCGCGCCCCAGCGGTTCTTCCGCGACGCGAAGCTGATGGAAATCGGCGAGGGGACCAGCGAGATTCAGCACCTCGTCATCGGGCGCGAGTTGGGTCTCTGAAGACGCGCGACGCCGGGCGCGAGACGCAAACGTCCGGGCGCGCGGGCGGCGTCGCCGCCCGCGCGTTCGAGTCCGAGGAACCGACGCTAGGAACGAATATCCATTCTCTAAGAAATATTTTTATTTCCAAAAGGCCACCGAAAATGGCCGAACAGCGCCGTCGCCGGACGGCGCTGTTCGGCCCGAGAAGAGAGAGAAAAGAACCGTCGGCGGAGTCGAGGAGAAAAGAACCGTCGCAGATGCGACGTGGGTTACAACTGGACGGCCTGCTTGTTGGTCAGCGTCTGCGGAACGCTGTGGTGGTACGTCACCGCGCCTGCGGACGTGACGATTTTGACCGTGAAGTCCTCGCTCTCGCGCAGGCCGTGCGTACCGTCGGTCAGGACCGTCGCGTCGAGGGTGACGCGGAATCGGTCGCCTTGTTTCACGAGGACCGGAAGGGTGTTGTCGATGTCCTTGATGGCCGAGACCGTGAAGTTGTCGGCGGTGGCCGAGTCACCTTCCGTCAGAATTTCCGCGCCGTCGGGTCCAAGCCACTCGACGGTGGCCGTCGAGAGGTTCACGTCACCGGACCCCGAACTCTTCATGACGGTCATGTTCACGCCGTGAACGGAGTCGTCATTACCGACGGTTCCGACCGTACTGACCACGGTTACGCGGTTGGTCACTTGCGCAGTGGACTCTTCTCCTGTTTGCTCGGACTTCGTTTGGAGGAAGCCCGCAGTGTTGATGAGGACGCCCGCCGCGATAGCGGCAACCAGCACCATGGCGATAAACACAATGAGGGTGCCGATGCCGACCTGTGCGCGGTCGGCCCGCCCGTCTTCGATGTCGAACATGGTTCTCTTCTGAACAACTTTTCTCGGACGTAGGACATAAAACCCCGATACCATTATCAGAAATGAAAATAAGACTAAATCCGAGCGAAACGGTCTCATGCTGGATTCTACGGCAATCCCTCGAAACGACTGTCAGAGGGCGGGAAGTACGTTACTTCGGAAGAAAACGCGCTCGAACCTGTTGACGGTTCGGACGCCGCGTCAGGGCCAGTTGCCGCTCTCGTCGTAGGCGTCTACGACGCGCTGGATGGCGACCACGTAAGCGGCGGTGCGCATGTTGGGCGCACCCGTCTCCTCGTAGGTCTCGACCAGATTGTCGAAGGCGTCGGTGATGATGCGTTCGAGTTCCTCGTTGACGCGCTCTTCGGTCCACGAGAACCGCTGGCGGTTCTGGACCCACTCGAAGTACGAGACCGTCACGCCGCCCGCGTTGGCGAGGATGTCCGGGAAGACGTAGGTGTCGGTGTCGCGCAGTACGTCGTCGGCCTCGGGCGTGAGCGGCCCGTTCGCGGCCTCGACGACGACATCGGCCCGCACGTCCTCGGCGAGGTCACCGTCGATGGCGTTTTCGAGGGCCGCGGGCACCAGCAGGTCCACGTCGAGGGTGAGCAGGTCGTCGTTCGAGAACTCCTCGTCGGCACCGTGGTAGCCGGTGACGCTTCCGGTCTCGTTCTTGTGGCTCTTCACGTCCACGGGGTCGAAACCGTCCTCGTTGTAGACGGCACCGCTGGAGTCCGACACAGCGACGACGTTCGCGCCGAGTTCGTGGATGAGTTTCGCGGCAATCCACCCGGCGTTTCCGTAGCCCTGCACCGCGACGGACGCGCCTTCCATGTCACGGTCGAGGTAGTCGAACGCTTCGCGGGCGGTGAGCATGGTCGAGCGACCGGTCGCTTCGACGCGGCCCGCGCTCCCGCCGCTGTCGGGGGACTTGCCCGTGATGACGCCGGGTTCGGTCGTGTTCTCCAGCGTCTCGTAGGTGTCCTTAATCCAGTTCATCTCGCGCTGGCCCGTGTTCACGTCGGGCGCGGGGATGTCCTTGTCCACGCCGATGAACGGACGCAGTTCCTTGGCGAACGACCGAGTGATGCGTTCGAGTTCGCCCTCGCTGTAGTCGTCGGGTTCGATGACGATGCCGCCTTTCCCGCCGCCGTAGGGGATGTCCACGACGGCGCACTTGTAGACCATCCACCCCGAGAGGGCTTTCACCTCGTCGCGGTTGACGCCGGGGTGGTAGCGGATGCCGCCTTTGTACGGGCCGCGGTCGCCGTTGAACTCCGACCGGAACGCCTTGAACACTTCTACGTCGCCGTCGTCCATCTCGACCGAGAGGTTCGTCTCCAGAACGCGCTCGGGATGTTTGAGTCGCTCGATAACGTCGTCGGAGACGCTCATGTATTCCGACGCGTCGTCTATCTGTTCTTGGAGGCTCTCGAAGGGATTTGCTTGCTCGGACATGGGTGGTAAATTCTCTCGTCGCGTTACAGATTTGCCGTAGCCACTCATACAGTTTCCGAAACTGGAACGGTCGTTCGCGGCGTCGTTCGGCCGCAGACGGCCGATTTTGTCTAACCTATCCCCCATCCTCGGAGATGTGTAAGTATGTGTATAAGGACCTAAGATGAGTCTATAACATTAATATTTTATGCGACTACGGGAATCTACGCCTACGATGCGTCGCCGTGACGACTCGCGTCGGTCTCGGGGGACTCTCTCGCCGGTGCGGGAGAGCGGAGACGCGACGTGCGAGTCGCCGCCGACGTGACGATACACCATGCCTTCAGGAACTGTCGAAACCACGGAAAAGCAGGGTAACGACGAAGAGACCGACCAACCCGAGTCCGCACTCGAAACGGCCCGTCGGCAACTCGAACACGCCGCGGCCCACCTCGACGTGGACGAGGGCGTCATCGAGCGACTCAAGCACCCGACGAAGGTCCACCGAGTCGCGGTTCCGCTCGAACGCGACGACGGGTCCGTCGAGGTGTACACGGGCTATCGTTCCCAACACGACGACGTGCGCGGTCCCTACAAGGGCGGCCTGCGCTTCCACCCGCACGTCAACGAGGAGGAGTGTGTCGGTCTCTCGATGTGGATGACGTGGAAGTGCGCGGTGATGGACCTGCCGTTCGGCGGCGGGAAGGGCGGCATCGTGGTGGACCCGAAGGACCTGAGCGGCGACGAGAAGGAGCGTCTGACCCGGCGGTTCGCCGAGGAACTCCGCAAGTTCGTCGGTCCGAAAAAAGACATCCCCGCGCCCGACATGGGGACCGACGCCCAGACGATGGCGTGGTTCATGGACGCCTACTCGATGCAGGAGGGCGAGACCATCCCCGGCGTCGTCACGGGTAAACCGCCCGTCGTCGGCGGGAGCGAGGGCCGCGAGGAGGCACCCGGTCGCTCGGTCGCAATCGTCGCACGCGAGGCGGCCGACTACTACGACTACGACCTCGAAGACACCACCGTCGCCGTGCAGGGATTCGGTTCGGTCGGTGCGAACGCCGCCCGTCTGCTCGACGACTGGGGCGCGAACGTCGTCGCGGTCAGCGACGTGAACGGGGCCATCTACGACCCCGACGGTCTGGACACCCACGCGGTCCCCTCTCACGAAGAGGAACCCGAGGCCGTGATGACCCACGACGCGCCCGAGAAGCTCTCGAACGAGAAGATTCTCGAACTCGACGTGGACGTGCTGATTCCGGCCGCTATCGGCAACGTCGTCACCGCCGAGAACGCCGACGACGTGCAGGCCGATGTCGTCGTCGAGGGCGCGAACGGCCCGACCACGTTCGCGGCCGACGAAATCCTCGAAGAGAACGGCGTCGAAGTCATCCCGGACATCCTCGCCAACGCGGGCGGCGTCACCGTCTCGTACTTCGAGTGGTTGCAGGACATCAACCGCCGCCAGTGGTCGCTCGAACGCGTCAACGACGAACTCGAGAAGCACATGCTCTCGGCGTGGGACGAGGTGCGCTCGGAAGTCGAGGCCCGCGACGTGAGTTGGCGAGACGCCGCCTACGTCGTCGCGCTCTCGCGCATCGCCGAGGCGAAAGAGACCCGCGGTCTCTGGCCCTGAAAATTCGTCGCTGACGCTCGGTTCGTCCTACTTCTCGTCGGACGCCTCGGCGTACGCCAGCACTCGTTCTGCCTGCGAAATCAGGGGCGCATCTATCATCTCGCCGTCCACCCGGAAGACGCCGCGGCCCTCGGCGTCGGCGTCGCGTTTCGCTTCCAGCACTCGCTCGGCCCACTCGACGCGTTCGGGGTCGGGCGTGAACGACTCGTTGATTGGAGCGACCTGCGCTGGGTGAATCGCCATCTTGCCGTCGTAGCCCAGTTGGATTGCGAACTCGGTCTCCTCGTGCAGGCCCTCGGCGTCCTCGATGTCGGTGTACACCGTGTCGATGGCGTCCACGTCGGCGGCGCTGGCCGCGAGGACCACCTGCTCGCGCGCGTGGAGGACTTCGGTGCCCTCGTCGGTCCGGGTCGCGCCGATGTCGGCCGCGAGGTCCTCCGCGCCGAAGACGAGGGCGTCCACGTCGGGGACCGCCGCAATCTCCTCGGCGGCCAGAATCCCGGCGGCCGTCTCGACCAGCGCGAGAATCGGCACCTCGGCGTCTCGTTCGGCCAGCAGGTCGGCCAGCGTCTCGGCGTCCTCGGCGTCTTCGGTCTTCGGGAGCATCACCGCGTCGAGGGTCTCGGCGGCGTTGCGGGCCGCTTTCCCGTTTCCGAAGACGCCGTGAAGGTCGTCGTCCGCGGCGATTCCGGCCGGGTTCACCCGGACACAGACCTCGCAGTCCGGCGAGAAGTCGGGGTCGGCGAGAACCTCCCGCACCGCGGCGCGGGCCTCGTCCTTGTTCGGGGGAGCCACCGCGTCTTCCAAGTCGAAGACGATTACGTCGGCCCCGGCACTCGGCGCTTTGCGCATCATCTCCGGGCGGTCGCCCGGCGTGAACATCACGCTTCGTCGTGGCATGTTCGAGACGACGCGCTCCGACGGTTCAACTATTCCGAAAACGAAAGCGCAGTGACGGCCGCGCCGCAGTCGGTCACGTGCGCGTCCCACCCGAGGCGGTCACGGGTGCGACCGCGGCGTCGTCCGCCCGGCACCACCACAGTACCGTTCCCTCTTCCCTGTCTATCGCGTCGACGTTCCCTGCGTCGGTCCCGAACTCCCACCGGTGGTCGCCGGTCGCGGCGTCGAATGCGAGGACCGTCCCAGTCCCACCGTCGAACGCGTGCGTGCAGTCGCTCGCACAGTCGAGAAACACCGTCCCGTCGCGGACCGCGGGCGCGGTTTCGGCCGAACCAGCGCACCGAAACCGGAATCGAACCCGCGGCCGCTCCGAAGTCGCAAGTCGGCCGTCCGCGGCGGTCACACGCCTGTCACGCGCGTCTGCCCTCGTCGGACGCGTACGCCGTCGGCCCGTCGCCTCGCGTGCGTCCGACCCACCGGCCGAGGGCGTCAAGCCCTGCGGCGTCCCTCGCGCCGCGTTCCGGCCAGTGCCAGAGCAGACCCGCTCTTCCCCTGTCTGCGGTCGCGCCCACTCGAACCGACTTCGGTCTTCGGACATCGTAAGCCTCGACTGTGACTGACTGCAAACAGTGTTACTCGCGTGTTACCCTTTGTTATGTGCTCCTTACCGAGTCTCAGGCGCGGCCTGAAACCCGACGACGGCGGGGTCTCACCCGAAATCGGCGGGATTTTTGGCCCGACGCGCCGACGGTTCGCTCATGAGTGGTCTTTACTACGAGGAGTTCGAGGTCGGCCAGACAATCGAACACGACAAGCGCCGAACGATAAGCGAGAGCGACAACCAGCAGTTCTGCGACATGACGATGAACCAGCAACCGCTCCACCTCGACGCCGACTTCGCCGAGGACACCCAGTTCGGCGAGCGGTTGGTCAACGGACTCTACACCATGAGTCTCGCCGTGGGCGTCTCGATTCCGGACACCACCGACGGCACCATCGTCGCCAACCTCAGTTACGACGAGGTGGAGCATCCCAACCCGGTGTTCCACGGCGACACCATCCGCGCCCAATCGACCGTGACCGACAAGCGCGAGACTTCCGACGGCGAACGCGGCGTCGTGACGATGCACGTCGAGGCGTTCGCGGTCAACCGCAAGGACGACGACGGCGAGGAGTTGCTGGTCTGCGAGTTCGACCGAACCGTCCTGTCACTGAAGAAAGCGAACCAGTAGCGCCGACCCGTCCTGCCGCCGGGTCGCCAGTCGGCGAGCGAGGGAACGCAGTGACCGAGCGAGCGCGACGCCCACGCCCGCAGTCCTCCCTCGTCGTCACAGCAACTTTTTCAATTGTTAAAGAACTTTTTTGATTGTTTAGTAGGCGTAAAGGTTGCTCGCACTAAGTTGCCCGGCCGTGGTGGTCTATCGGTTTGACGACCGGGCTATCGTGACGACGGGATAGCTACTGATAGGGTAATATACCTTATAAGCTAAAGTGACTATCTAGTCAAAACATTAATTATACATTAACATAATGTTAAATTGCGATGCAACGACGAAAACTACTCAAATCACTCGCTGCGAGTGGTATGGCGGCAATTAGCATCGGTTCGGTCCAAGGACGAACTGTCCCGAAAGGGCAGGTCGAGGGCATCGACACGCTCCACGTCGTTCGGGACGGTGAGAAAGTCGAGACTGTCGAGAACCCGACCCACAAGCAGTTCCTCGAACTCGAGTTGTCGCTCGGGAACGATGAAGGACTCAAGGCCAACGACGCGGAATACTGCGCGTCCTACTGCAAGGAGAACTGTCGCGCCAATTGCGAGGACGATTACGACCACTGTAGCTACGAGTGTACCTGCTCCGACTGCAAAGTGTGTTGTAGCGTGTCAGAGAACTAGTAAAACACGCTTCCCGTCCGGCGGTCTCTTTTAAGTGGAATCGTGCCCATGAGTGCCGGTAGCGCCGCTGGCCGACGAACAAAACGGTGCTACAGCACGACGGCGTACAGAGAGAGGTTGACGACGACGGCGGCGCTCCACGGCACCGCTAACCCGGCCGGAACCAGCGCGCCGTGTCGGTCCGGGAGCAGTTGGCGACATGCCACGCCGACGCCCAGAGCGAACAGTTTCAGGACCACCATCGCCGAGAAGCCGAACTGGTCGAGCGCGGCCTGTGCGACCGGGTTCGACTCCGTGAGACCGATTCGGAGACCGTAGTAGGTCGTGAGCAGGTCCCCGACGAGCGCGACTCCGACGAGCGCCCAGAGCGCCCGCTCTCGGGCGCTGATGCTCGCCAGCGCGGTGGTCACTCGTCGGCGGCCCGTGCGGGTCAGCGTCGGCCAGTGGCGTCCGTCAGAACTCATAGTGAAAACCCGGCGCGGCGTGCGCCTCGTGACGGACTGACCGACGACGAGACCGACCATTGTTATACGCCTCCTTAGCCGCTGATACGCGGGATTAATCGGACTGCGACGTGACCTACCGGCCGACGACCGACGCCCGAGAGACGACGTTCTTAGCGCCTCTACGTGGCGAAATCTGCGATTACGTGGTCGATACGTCCCGACAGCGATGCGTTGCCGAAGCGGCTCTCGGCGCGGACGGGAGGGTTTTCCGCGTCCGAGTACCTACCCCCGGATATGTCCCGAAGCGGTCCGCGCCGCACCGTCGAATCGGCGTTCGGTAGAGTCGCCTCGTCGCTTCCCCCGTCGGCCACGCTGACGCGCGCGGGTCTCGGCGCGATGCTGGTCGCGGCGGGCGTCCACAAACTGCTCGACCCGGCGGCGTGGGCCGTCTACGTCACCGATTGGTTCGCGCCCTTCCTCGTCGTCTCGCCCGTCGCCTTCATGCTGATAAACGGGTGGCTCGAAATCGGGTTCGGACTCGCGTTGCTCGCGGACCGTTACACCGCGTTCGCCGCCGCAGTCGCCGCCGTCTCGCTGTCGGCGACGATTCTCTACCTGCTGGTCGTCTGGGTCACGACCGGACTGTTCGGCGACGTTATCGCGCGAGACGTGGGACTGGCGGCGCTGGCGCTCGCGGTGTTCGCGGATAGCGCGAGCGACGACTAATAGTTAGATAACTAGAGTTTTATGGTTGACCAATCCGTTGGTGCGTTTGCGCCATGAAACGAAGACAAGTCCTCGAAGGCGTTGCGACCGGAAGCGTCCTGACGCTCGGAATCGGCAGTGTGGCCGCGTCCGGACGGACGGACGGAAACCACCGTGAAATCGGCCGAGAACCTCGACGAGGTACACGTCGCGGGTGCCGACGGAAGGGTCGTCCGGACCGTCGAAGACCCGAGCGAGACCGACCTCCGACGACTCCGCACGGAAATCGGTCCGGACGAGCAGGTGGTGAGTCCCGAGTGTACGGTCAAGTGCAGAGTCGACTGTGGGTACACCTGCTGTGGCTACCGATGTGAGTGCAAGACCTGCGACGACGGGTCGAAAGTGTGTAGCGATTGCTCCTGTCCCGACGGTTGTTAGGCCGACGGTATCGCGGCGGTACGTCCGACTCGTCGGGACCGTATCGCTCGCGATTCGTCGGTCGAATCCCCGCCGCGACCTTTCCCCTTAGCTAGAAAATAATTTATTTCCAACTATTACGTAGTAGTTGTCGCGCCATGAAGCGTAGAAACCTCCTGAAAGGCATCGCGGCGAGTAGCGTCCTCGGTACCGGCGTAACCAGCGCGGCCCTCGAACCCGGTGTACAGGTGAAGGCCATCGACCAGTACGACAGACTCCGCATCGTCAGCGACGGTGAGACGGTCGGCACCGTCGAGAGTCCGACGTGGGAGAAGGTCCGGGAAGTCGAAGCCACCTTGGACGACGACCAGACTCTCGTCACCCCCGACGACGAGTGTACGGCGTTCTGTGCGAGCAACTGCCCCTGCGAACCCTGTGCGGTCGGCTGTTTCGACTGCTGTAACCCCGACGAGAGCATCTGCGACTGCTGTAGCGAGTTCGACAACCCGGACGAGGTGACGTGCTGTGAGGGGTGCTGAGACGGCGTAAGCCCGAGAACCCGCAATCTCCCGCCGAATTTATAATATCTAGACTACAAATTTATACGAGACGAAATCGACGTTCCCGCCGGACATGAACCGAAGACAGGTCCTCAAGCGCGTCGGTGCGGGCGGTCTCGTGACTCTCGGCGTCGGAAACGCGGCCGCGAAACAGTCGGGCGGGGTCAGCGTCACCGACCTCGACGCAGTTCACGTCGAACGCGGCGAAGAGGTCGTCGCAACGCTCGAAAACCCATCGCGGTCGAAGGTCCGCCGCCTCCACGCCGAAATGGACACCGACGAGGAACTCGTCACGCCGAACGAATGCTGTCTGAAGGAGTGTCGGGTCGATTGCGCCTATTGCGACTACGGCTGTTGCGACTGGATGCGAGAGTGCTGACCGCACTCCCGACGCGGGCGACAGCGACGTTCCGAACGCTCCCGCGACTGTAGTCGGCGGAGTGCCGACTACAGAATCGTGCCGTGCTTCTTGTCCGGCAGGTCCTTCTCGATGCCCTCGTAGAACGAGAACCGATTGTCCAGTTCGGTCCGGAGCGTACTCG
The DNA here is from genome assembly GCF_029338395.1 of Halorussus caseinilyticus. NCBI lineage: Archaea > Methanobacteriati > Methanobacteriota > Halobacteria > Halobacteriales > Haladaptataceae > Halorussus > Halorussus caseinilyticus. The sequence continues at coordinate 1,627,315 of NZ_CP119809.1, read as the reverse complement.
GCGGCACGATGTCGTCGATGACGACTTCGCTCGCCATCCGATGCACGTCGATGTCCTCGCGGTACTCCTCGCGGAGTTCCTGCTCTTTCTGCGCTCGCTCGTCGTCGTCCTCGATTTCCGAGAGCTTTCGGGCGTAGACCGCGTTGATTGCGGCCTCCGGACCCATAATCGCAATCTCGCCGGAGGGAAGTCCGATGACGCTCTCGGGGTCGTAGGCCGGGCCACCCATCGCGTAGATGCCCGCGCCGTAGGCCTTCCGGACGACGACGGTCTGTTTCGGGACAGTGGCGGACGACGTGGCGTAGATGAACTTCTTGCCCTTCTCCAAGATTGCGTCCTCTTCGACCTGCGACCCGGCCATGAATCCGGGCGTGTCACACAGGTACAGCAGGGGAATCTCGTAGGCGTCGCAGGTCCAGATGAACTCCGCGGCTTTCTCGGCGGCGTCGGGGAAGATGGCCCCCGCACGCTGTGCCGGTTGGTTCGCCACGATGCCGACCGGTCGGCCGTCGATGCGGGCGAACGCGGTGATAATCTCCTTTCCGTACTCGGGTTTGAGTTCGAAGTAGGAGTCTTCGTCCACCACCCGGTCGATTACGTCGGTCATGTCGTAGCCCTTGTTGGGTTCTTGGGGGACCACCGAGTCGATTCCCTCTGGCGACTTCAGGGGCGGTTTGCCCTCGGTCTGCGGGGGCTTCTCGTCGGCGCTGTCGGGCAGGTACGACACCAAGTCGGCGACGAGTTGCCGGGCGTGTTCCTCGTCGTCGGCCACGAGGTCCGCGCTCCCCGACTTCTGGGCGTGAACGTCAGGGCCGCCCAACTCTTCGAGTTCGATGTCCTCGCCCGTGACCATCTGGACCATCCGCGGCGAGGCGATGGCCATCGCGGACATGTCCCGGACCATGATGGTGAAGTCGGCGAAGACCGGGGTGTAGGCCGCCCCCGCGATGCAGGGACCGTAGAGGACGCAAATTTGGGGCACGGCACCCGAGAGCATCGAGTGGTTGTAGTAGTACTTGCCGATGCCCTCGCGGTTGGCGAAGAAGCCGGTCTGCTGGTCGATGCGACCCCCCGAGGAGTCCATCAGGTAGAGGACCGGCTTGCCGTTCTTGAGCGCGCGCTGTTGCATCCGGAGGAACTTCTCGACGCCCTTCTCGGCCATCGAGCCAGCTTTGACGGTGAAGTCGTTGGCCATGAAGTGCAACTCGCGGCCCTCGAACTCGGCCGCGCCGGTGAGCAGTCCGTCGCCCGGCAGTCGGTCGTCGTTGTCCTCGCCGACTTCGGGGCTGTCGGGGTGCCACGCGTCGAAGTTGGCGAACTTGCCGTCCTCGAACAGCATGCCGTCCTCGCCGAACCAGAGGTCGAGTCGGTCGCGGACGAAGAGTTTGCCCTGCTCTTCGAGGCGGTCTTTGTACTTCTCGGGACCGCCCAACTCGATGTCCTCGATTTCGTCCCAGAGCGCGTTCTCGCGCTCCGTCGGCCCGAGGTCGTCGGACTCGGCGATGGCCTCGGCGGTCGCTTCGGCGGCCACTCCCGCGGCCCCGGCGGGTGCCTCGCGGACCACCGCGGGCGAGTCGGCCTCGCCCACGAACACTTCTACCTCGTCGCGGACGTGTTGGGCCAGCGCCTCCGCGATGGCGGAGGCCTCTTCGTCGGTCGCACCGTCGCTGACGCGGACTTTCATACAGTGGAGTCCGGCCAGCGATTTCAAACAGTTTTCCCTTTGGATTCGACCGAATCTTGCCGAGGACCCTCACCCGAGCGCGATGAGCGAGATGCCGACGATTGCGACCGCACCGGCGACGAGTCGGAGCGCGAAGCGGTCCTCGCCGAGCAAGAGACCTCCGAGGACCACCGCGACGATGGCCTGCGTGTTGAGAATCGGCGAGACCACGCTCGCGGGCAGGACCGCGAACGCCTGAGTCATGGTGTGGGTCGCCACTGCGACGACAGCGCCCAAGACCGCGAACTTCGGCGCGGCCGAGGCGAACTCGTCGGGCCACTGGCGGACTGCGATTGGCAGGAGGACGGCCGCGACCCCGCCGGTGTAGACGAGGACCCACACGTCCGACCGGACTCCGACGCCCTGCAACAGCACGCGAGTCCCCACGTCCACCGCGCCGTAGAGCGCGGCGCTCCCGAGCGCCAACTGTGCGGGCCGATTCGTCGCGGCGCGACGAATCGGCGCGAGCAGGCCCGTGCGTTGGTAGTTTGCGAGGTAGACCGCGAGCGTGGCGAACCCGACGCCGACGACCTGCGAGGGCGCGAGTCGCTCGCCGACCAGCACCACTTCCAGCGGCAGGGTGAACGCCGGAACCAGTTTGCCCAGCGGCGCGACGTAGGACACGTCTCCGGCGGAAAGGGCGTACAGGAGCGCGAGGTACGCCGCGGCGCTGGCGAGCAACACGAAGGCGACCAGTGCGAGCGCGGAGGGGGTCAGTTCGCCCGCGACCGGCCCGTCCGCGGGTCGGAGCAGGACCACCGGGAGGTACCACGCGACCCCGGCGACGTTGGCGGCCACGATGACCACCGCGGGCGGGTACCCCGAGAAGTACCGCTTCAGGCCGAAGAGATAGCCTCCCCAGAGAAGCGCCGAAATCGTCGCGTACCAGATGCCCAGTTCTACCACGTCGCGGCCTTCTCGGTCGGCCGGGAAGAAACGTCCGGCCGAGGCGTGCCGGGGTACCACCACCCTTTCCGGCGTCCGGGCCGAGGTGCCGGACGTGAACCTCGATACGTACCTCGACGACTTCGCCGCGCGCGACTGGCAGACCGCAGACGAGGGCACTCTTCGAGTGGCTCTGCTCGGTCTCGGCGGGTTCGCGCGCGAACACGTCCTACCCGCGCTGGCGGGGGGCGCGGGAGGGGACCGCGAGAGAACCGATTTCTGCGAGGTCACGGCGCTCGTCAGCGGGTCGCCCGAGAAAGCCCGCCGGGTCGCCGACGAGTACGGCGTCGAGTCGGTCCTCGACTACGACGAGTTCGAGGCGGGCGAGGGGACGGAGGACTTCGACGCGGTGTACGTCGCCGGACCGAACGCGCTCCACCTCGACTACGCCCGGACCGCCGCCGACCACGGCAAGCACGTCCTCTGCGAGAAACCCATCGAGGTGAGCGCCGACCGAGCGCGCGAGATGGCCCGGGCCTGCGAGGAGGCGGGCGTGACCCTGATGGTGGCCTACCGGCCGCAGGTCGAACCCGCGATGCGCCGCCTCCGCGAGATGGTCCGCGACGGAGTGTTGGGCGACCCGGTGCAGTTTCACGGCTGGTTCTCGGGCCACATCCTCCGGCAGGGCGGACCCGACCAGTGGCGACTCGACCCGGAGATGGCCGGTGGCGGCGCGCTGATGGACGTGGGCGTCTACCCCCTGAACGCGGTTCGGTTCCTGCTCGACGCGAACCCGGTCGCCGTCCGAGCGACGACCAGCACGCCCGACGAGACCTTCGAGGGCGTGGACGAACACGTCGCCTTCCAGTTGGAGTTTCCGGAGGGAGCGACCGCCTCCTGCACCGCGAGTTACCGCGCGCAGGCCGACGACCGACTCCGACTCGTCGGCACCGAGGGCCAAGCCACCCTCGAACCGGCGTTCAACTCCGAGATTCACCCGACGCTCGCGGTCGAACGCGGCGACGAGCGAGTCGAGTACACCGGCCCGTACGTCAACGAGGTCCGCGAGGAGTTCGACTACTTCGCCCACTGCGCGCTGACCGACGCGACTCCGGAACCGGACGGCCGGGACAGCGTTGCCGACATGGAGGCGGTAGAGGCCGTCTACGAGTCGGCCGAGACCGGCCGACGAGTCGAGGTCGGCGACGTGGACGTGTAGTCGGTCGGGTGCGCTCGGTGTCACTAACCACGGTGGGTGGACTGAAAGGGGCCGCCCGGTCGCGTTTACCGTGGTCGTCTCAGCGCGGCCCTATTCGAGGCCTTTGTCACGAGGACTTCCGCAGGTGCTGTAACGATTCAGAGCGAACAGACGGCCGACTCTCCCGCCGTCGCCGATACCGAAAACCCCGAACAGGCAAACGCAAAGTCCGTTACGCCGCCGCCGACCGACTGAACGCTCCCCCGGATTCAAGAGGGTCAGCGTAGAGTAGTAGCCTATGGCCTCTGAGGGGGAAATCGCGGTCGTACACTACACGGGGCGGGTCGCCGAGGGCGAGGACGCGGGGGAGGTCTTCGACACGACCGACGTGGACGTGGCGATGGAGTCGGGCATCTACCACGGGCACCGCGACTACAAACCGCTGGAGTTCCGCGTCGGCGAGGGGAAGGTCGTTCCGGGACTGGACGAAGCGGTCGAGTCGATGGAAGTCGGCGACGAGCGAACCGTCCGAGTCGAACCGAACCGGGCGTTCGGCGAGCGAAACGAGGGGAAGGTAGTCGAGATGCCGCGGGCCGACCTCGAAGCGAGAAGCGACGCGGCCGCCGAACCGGGCGAACTCGTCCGGTCAGAGACCGGCGAGACCGGGTGGATTACCGAGGTGGACGACGAGACGGTGACGGTGGACTTCAACCACGAACTCGCGGGGGTCGCCGTCGAGTTCGACGTGAAACTGCTCGACGCCTACGACGACGGGTGAGGCTGACACCGGAGAGCGACGTGGGCCGAGGAAGCTACGACGATGTGGTCGTCTGGGCAGTCGTCGTCTCGCCGTCGCCGCCCTCGTCGGACTGGACCGTCACGGTCACGCCGTGGGGTTCGTAGGCGGTGTTGGCGTAGCCGTCCACGTTCCACGGGAACTTGTCGTCCCGAATCTGGCGCAGGCCCTCGTCGGGGGCCGAGACGGTCGCCGGTTGGGTCCGACCCTTTCCGTCGGTGGCCCGCGAGTAGAGGGTGTGTTCGCCGGGGCTGGCGTCCCACATGTACCGGAACTGCCGCCACGAGTACGGACCCTGCCGCGGACCGAAGAACTCGGCTTCGTTCCACGACTCGCCGCCGTCGGTCGAGACTTCGACCTGCCGGACCCGGTCGTCGCCCGCCCACGCCACGCCGAGGACTTCGACCTGCCCGTCGGGTCCGGGTGAAATCGTGGCGTCCTCGCCGGGGTAGCCGATGAGCGACTTGACGATTTGGTCGTAGATGAACGGTTGCTGGATGTTGCCGCTGTTCATCTGGCGCTGGGTGTCGAAGACGCCGATTCGGGGCCGGGTGTTGGCCTCCTCGCCCGCCGGGATGATGCGGTAGGAGTACTGTTGCCAGTGGGTGTACAGTTGCTGGTCGCCCCGTTCCCACTCCTCGCCGTACACCATCCGGTCCATGACGTGCATCCGGTCTACCCACTTGACGTTGTTGTTGCCGAACCATCCGGGGACGAGCAGGCGGACCGGGAAGCCGTGGTCGTCGTTCATCGGCGCGCCGTTCATCTCGTAGGCCAGCAGGCAGTCTCGCTTCACCTTCGACATCGGAATCGACCGCGTGAAGATGTCCTCTCCCTCCGGGGCCTCGCCGCCCATGACCGAGAGCCACATGTCGTCGCTCGTGTTCGCGCCGTACTCGTCTAAAATCTCGGCGACGGGCGTGCCGGTCCACACCGTGTTTCCGACCGCGCCGAACGTCCACGGGTTGCCACCGACCTGCGGTTCGAAGTAGGCTCGGCCGTTGCCCGAACACTGCATGGTGTGGGTGACTGTCTCGGTGGAGTATTCGCGCTTGATTTCGTCCATCGACAACTCGACTTCCTCCTCGACCATCCCGGTCAGCGAGACGGTCCACTCGTCTTCGTCGATTTCCGGCGTCGCGTAGTGGTTCCGGATGTAATGCTCCTCGCGCGGCGTGACGAAACTCTCGTAGGTGCTTCGGGACTCGGCCTCGGCGTTCTGCGGGTCCGCGGAGATGATTCGCAGGCCGGGGTACTGCTCGGCCAGCGACGGTTCCTGTCCGCCGTCCTGTCCCTCGGTCGTGGTCTCCTGCCCGCCGACGTTGCCCGCGAGGACGCCGACGCCCGCGAGCATCCCCGACGCCATCATGAACCGCCGCCGGTTCAGATACCGTTCGCGTCGGGCGGGTCGATTCTCGGTGTCGCTGTCGTTCCCCTCGTCTCCCCCTGACATACGGGCAACTGGTTCGGCCCATCGCGGCTTAACCCTCCGTCTGAGGTGACACGCCAGTCGTGATAAATCGAATTCCTTTTTCGGGCGAACTATTCGGTCACGACCACCGTGCCTATCATCCCCTCGCCGACGTGCGGGACGCAGACGTACGTGTACTCGCCGGGCACCGAGAACGCGTGTTCGTAGGTTTCGCCCTCCGATACGACGCGAAACGACTCACCCTCGGGGTACGACGAGAACGGTTGCGCGCCCTCCGGCAGACTCACCTGTCTCGCGGCTTCCGGTCGGGCCGAGACGTTGTGACCGGCGCTCTCGAACCGCCAGCGGACGGTCCCGCCGACCGGAATCTCGACGCGTTCGGGGACGAACCGGAAGTAGTCGCCCTCGGGTCCGACCGCGACTTCGGCCACGCCGCCCGACCCGCCGCCAGCGGTCGTCTCGTTCGCCTCCGCGGTCTGGTTCGCTTCGGTGGTCTCACCGGCCGCCCGCGTCGTCGGAAACCCCTCGCCGAGTTCGACCGACCCGTTCATCTGCTCGGGGTGGAACTCGCAGTCGTAGCCTGCGAGTTCCGGGCGTCCGCGAAATCGGGTCGCGCGGGTCGCTCCCCGCTGGTCGGACGGCCGGGTTCGGTTCACGACGTTCCCGTCGGCGTCGAGCAGTCGGAAGCGGTGTCGCGCGCCGTCGAGGTCGACCCACACGATTCGGTACCGGTCGCCCTCGCGCAACCGGAGCGTCGGGTTCCGCTGGCCCTCGATGGCTCTCGGTTGGAGTCCGAGCCAGTAGTCCCGGCGCGCGCCGAGGACGATGGTCGTCCGGTCGTCTTGGGCCGCGCCGCGCTCCGCGACCGTCGGCGCGGCCGCGAGCGCAGTCGCGCCGCCGAGCGCGCGCAGGACGCCTCGGCGGGTGGTCGGGCCTCCGCTAGCGGTCGATTCTCCGCAGGTGGTCGGTCGCAGGTGTCGCGAGTCGTTCTCGCGGTCGGTTCGAGCCTCTCCGGTCGCGGTCGTCTCCCCGTCTTCCCCCATAATCGACCGTACCGTCGGTTCTCGCCGAAAAAAGCGTTCGGGTGGCGCGGGTCCGCTTCGCGTTACTCGGTCGTCGTCTCCCCGCTCCGGGCGTACTGGCCGACGTAGCGCGCCCGGTCGAGAGCGTTCCGCATCACCGCCTCGACCACGGCGGGGTACTCCGCGCCCGGTTCGAGGTCCAGCGGCGCTTCGAGCGCGTAGAGGCTGAACAGGTAGGTGTGGCGCGGGTCGCCCTCCGGCGGGCACGGGCCGATGTAGCCGAGTTCGCCGGTGCCGTTCGCACCCTGCACCGCGCCGCCGAGGGCGTCTATCGTCTCGCTGGTCGGGACGCTCTCGGGTATCTCGCGCGCGTCGGCCGGGAGGTTCCACAGCAACCAGTGGACGAACGGCGGGTTCGGCGCGTCGGGGTCGTCCATCACCAGCGCGAACGCTTCGGTCCCCTCCGGCGGGTTCGAGACGGTGAACGGCGGCGAGACGTTCTCGCCCTCGCAGGTGTACTGCGTGGGGATGGTGCCGCCGTTCTCCCACGCGTCGGTGGCGATAGTGAACTCCCCGCCACCCGCCGTCGTCGTCTCACCCTCTTCCGTCTGCTCTCCGGTGGTCGTGTCCTGTGCGTCGGTCGTCTCCTGCCCGTCGCGGTTCCCACTCGCAACCAGCGCGGTCCCCCCAATCGTCGAAGTCGCCGCGGCCGAGCGCAGAAGCGTGCGTCTGCGCATGCGACGGTGCTTCCACGCCGTGGCAGAAATAGTTACTCCACCCACAAGTTCGGGCGCGGTGACGCCCGGTGAAACAATCCACGAGAGGGTGCGCTCGGCCGACCAACCGCCGGATTGCGCTCGGCGAATCGGTCCACGGGAACGTGCCTGCCGCGACCAACCATCCGCGGACGCTCGACTGACCAAACCACCGTAGGCGGGATAAAGGGGCCGCGCACTCGGCGAACCCCAGCGACGGAAGGACGCCGGGAGGAGCGGAGCGACGACCGAGGACCGCACCGAGCCGCGGGAGTCGAGCGAACGGGGGCTTTCTGAGCGTTCGTCACGGCGATTCCGGAAGAGCTGTAGCAATTCGTAGCGGGCAGAATTCCGAGACTGCAAGTCGATTCGGCCGAATCGCGTCTAATATCCGACTGGAGAACGAGATTATTGAAAATCCGGCAAACCCTGAGGTAGCAGCGTAGTTTATCAACCCGTGCGTCTTTTTCTCATCCGATGACGGAACTGGACCCACCGAAAAAACGAGAGTGCCAGCGGTGCGGCCGACGCGACGTGTGGGACGACGAGGAACGGAACTGGCGGATTCAGAACGACGCAAACGCGGGCGACCCCTTCTGCATCCACGAGTGGGACATCACGGGGTCGTACCAGCCAGTCCGGGAGTAGACGAACCGCAGTCGGAAACGGCGTCACACCGACCGGACCGAACCCGGTCCGCGACGAGACAACTTCTGCATTTGTTTCGGCATTGTAACGGTTTCTTAGACAATTCTTCGTCATTCCTGCGCGAGCGGTGCGACCGAAATCGTCACCCGAAGGTTCAAATCCGAGAGGGCGACGAACCGGGGGTATGTTAGCCGTCGCCGGAGGAAAGGGCGGAGCGGGGAAGACGACCACGGCGCTCGGACTCGCGGGGGCGCTCGCGCGCCAGCGCAGGACCGTCGTCGCGGCGGACGCCGACAGGGAGATGCCCGACCTGCACGCGATGGCAGGCGTGGCGCGCGACCCCGGACTCGACGCCGTGGCCGCCGGGTGGCCCCCGCGGATGGTCGCCGGGACCGCAGACGAGCCGACGCCCGGCGTCGGGGTGCTACCCGCCGCGAGCGGACCGGCGGTACCGGCCGCCAGCGGACCCGCGACCGGCGGTGGCGGCGATAGCGCGCGCTCCGCCGCGCGAACCGGGCGACCCCCACACGCCACCCAAACGTCACTCGCTCGCGTCCGGGGATGCGCCGACGCCGTTCTCGTAGATTGCCCGGCCGGTGCGGGACCGGACGCCGTTGCGCCGCTCCGGGCCGCGGACGCCGCCGTCGTCGTGACCACCGCCGACCCCGCGTGCCTGCGCGACGCGTCCAAGACCGCGGCGATGGCCCGCGAACTCGACACGCCGGTCGCGGGCGCGGTCGTCTCGAGGGCCGCCGACCCCCGGAGGGCGTCGGCCGTCTCCTCGACTGTCCGGTCCTCGGCGTCGTCCCCGAGGCTAGAGCCGACGGTTCCGCCGCCGACGCTCCGCGGGCCAGAGAACCGCTAGCAAGCGAGGAGGTGCGGGCCGCACACGACGACCTCTTGTCAGCCCTTCAGCCCAAATATTTATGAAACAACGTTACCTAAGCGTGCAAATACGTGGCACGGCGTCTCTCGACGGGCATCGAAGTGTTAGACCGCAAACTAGACGGCGGGCTACCGAAAGGGAGCATCGTCTCGCTCTCGGCCCCGCCCGCGAGTCAGGCGGAGTTGTTGCTCTACGAGTTCACTTCGGCCCGACAGACGCTCTACCTCTCGACGGACCGCGACGAGGCCGCCGTGACGAAGGCGCTGGAGCGCGCGCCCGGCCAGACGGGACCCCCGCCCGACGTGCGCCGGGTCCCCGGAGACGCACCGCTGGACCACTCTCAGCGCCTCTTCCGGCGACTCCCCGAGGACTCGAATCTCGTCGTAGACCCGGTTGACCTGCTCGAAAAGCAGGACGAAGACCGCTATCGGAACTTCCTCAACGACCTCCAGAACCACCTCCACAACACCGAGGGCGTCGCAATTCTGCACTGTCTCGACGGCCGGTCGGTTCCCGACGCCCGCGACGTGACCGAACACGTCGCCGACGTAGTGTTTCAACTCCACACGGAGTACTCCACCGACACGGTCGAGACCCGACTCGCCGTGCCGAAGTTCCGCGGCGGCCGTGCGCTCTCGGAGACCATCAAACTCGAACTCGCGGAGACGGTCCGCATCGACACGAGTCGGGACATCGCGTAGACGGTCGAGACCCCGATTCCCGATACGACGACTCGATAGTCACGTCCGGCTGACGCTCCGCTATCGGCGAAAAAGAAAGCAGGAACGAGTCGGGATTACTCTTCGTCGCCTTCGGCGTCTTCGAGTTCCTCGACGATTTCGTCCTCGTCAACGTCGGCGTCTTCGAGTGCTTCTTCGAGGTCAGCGCCGCCCATGCCGCCGCCCATCATGCCGCCCATCGGACCCATGCCGCCGCCGTCGATGGTCTCTTGGATGATAACGCGGTCGAGACCCAACTGGTCCATGACGCTCTGGGCGATTTGCTGTTTCTGGAACATCCACTGCTGGTTCATCGCCAGTTGCGGCGTACTCTCGATGTAGAGCGTCTCCTTTTCGACGGTCTCGGTTTCCGTCTCGGGTTCTCCTTCTTCGTCCTCGTCGGATTCGACGACCGTCTCCTCTTCGACTTCCTCGGTCTCTATCCACATGTCGAGGTCGGCGTCGATGTACATCGAGATGAGACCCTGCGCCTGTTCGACGCGGTCCTCAACTTCGCCGACGACTTCGTAGTCGTACTCGACATCTTCACCGGCCAGCGGGTGGTTGAAGTCCACGCGGGCGCGGCCGCCGATGATGGTCTCGACGTGGCCGTGTTCGCCGTCCACGTTGACGTGTGCGCCGGGGTAGCGCTCGTCTTCCGGAATCTTGTCGGCGCTGACGGTCTTGACTTGGTCGGGGTCGTACTCGCCGAACGCTTCCGCGGCGGGGATGGTCGTGCTTCCGGAGTGTCCGACTTCCTCGCCGATGATGGCCTCTTCGACGCTCTCGAAGATGTGGCCTTCGCCGAGGACGATAGTGCGCGGTTCGAACTCGCGTTCTTCCTCGTCGAGACCCTCTTCTTCGGCTACCTCGGGGTCGGTCGTGTCCACGACGTTGCCGTCCTCTACGGTGCGCGCGGTGTAGTCGAGGCGGATGAAGTCGCCCGTCTGGAGTCCCTCGTTGGCCTCGTCTTCTGCTTCCGTTTGTTCTTCGTCGTCGGCCACTTCGGCCTCTTGTTCTTCACTCATACCCGAAACGTCGCTCGTTCCCCCCTTAAGAATCACGTTTCGGACCGCGCTCGGCCGCCGGGAGTTTAGAGAGCGTCGAAACGCCCCAATCTACTCGTTGGGGACGCTCACCGTTGATTCGCCGCGAGCGCCGGGAGAACCGACGGCTCTATCGAAACGATTTAAAGTCGCGGTCGGGTAAGGAGAGGTATGAGTCAATCGAAACAGACGCAGGCGCGACGATGCGTCTCCTGTGGGATTAACATCTCCGGGACGAACGCGGCGTCGTTCAAGTGCCCGGACTGCGGCCAGCAGATTTACCGCTGTGCCAAGTGTCGCAAGCAGAGCAACCTCTACGAGTGCCCCGACTGCGGGTTCATGGGACCGTAACCATGGGAAAGGTAGCCGCTAAAATCAAGGTCATGCCGCAGAGCCCGGAAATCGACCTCGACGAGCTTCAGGAGAAACTCGAGGACTCGCTCCCCGAGGGAGCCAAAATCAACGGCTTCGAACGCGACGACGTTGCGTTCGGTCTCGTCGCTCTGCTCCCGACCGTCATCGTCCCCGACGACACGGGCGGGACCGAAGCGGTCGAAGAAGGCTTCTCGAACGTCGAAGGCGTCGAGAGCGTCGAAGTCGAGAACGTCGGCCGAATATAAGCGACTTCTGCGGTTCGGTGCGGTTTTCGCGCGTGGCTTCGGTGCGTAGCTTCGGCGTTCCGTCGATAGGTGGGTTCTGGGGGTTGGGGACAATAAATAGGTGGTGAAGAGACAGCTACAGATAGCTGAGGAAACGGAAGATATGGTTGTAGCTAGCGGAGCTAGCTACTGCCGACTCCTGTCAGACTGCACAGCACCGCCACTGCCACCGCGGGCCACGTCCTCCCCAACCGACTCCTTCGCTCCCTCCGGTCGCTCAGTCGTCCCTCGCGCGGTGGGCGCGGCCACTTGCGGGCCGCGCCCGCACGCGCCGGGGTGGAAAATTCTCAGGACTCCCGTCTCAGACGCCCGCGCCGGTCGGCGCGTCGGGCAGGTCGAACTTCTCGGCGTCGATACCTAACTCGTCCAGCGCCTGTTCGAGGTGGCGCTCCTCCGCGAAGTCCGCGCCGTCCTCCTCGCGGATGCGCTGGGCCGTGGCGAGGACTTCGCCGCGCCGGTCGTCGGGAATCGCCCACTTGTCGGTCGAGAGTTCGATGGTGAGACCGTTGTGGTCCCGCGTGTACAGCGAGTGGAAGATACCCCGGTCGAACTCGTTGTAGCCCCGTCCGGCGTCTTCGAGGGCCTCGCGGACCGCCACGAATCGCTCGGGGTCGATACCGAACGAGAGGTGGTGGACCCCGCCGACGGGCGTGCGCCGGGGCCGGGGGTCCGAGTCCCGGTCGTCGTTCACGAAGAACGTGAGGACGCGCCCGTCGCCCGTGTCGAAGAAGAGGTGGGTCGAGTCGGGGTCGTCCAGATTGGGTTGTCGCAGGACGAGAGGCATCCCGAGCAAATCGCGGTAGAACGCGATGGTGTCCTCGGCGTTGCTCCCGACGAGCGTGATATGGTCGGTTCCGGTGGTGTGCATCGGACTGTCCGGCAGGTCGGCCGAGACTTCGAAGTCGTCTGCTGGTCGGCGGTCGTTGGGCATACCTCCGGGTAGGCGGCCAGTGGGTATAGACTTCAGGTAACACTGGTGTCACCGCGAGACGGCGATACCTTCCGGAAGCGAGAACGTGGAGGGTTATTCCAGCGACTTCTCGAACGCCTGCTGAAGGTCCGCCTTCAGGTCTTCCACATTTTCAATCCCGATACTCGCGCGAATCAGCCCATCCCGCAAACCAGCCGCAACGCGCTCCTCCTTCGGAATCGCGGCGTGGGTCATCGTCGCGGGTTGCTCGATGAGGCTCTCGACGCCGCCGAGACTCTCCGCGAGGGTGAACACCTCCGTCTCGCTCACCACGTCGGCGGTCTCTTCGAGGGAGGCGTCCATCTCGAAGCTGACCATCCCGCCGAAGTCGTCCATCTGTTCGGCCGCGAGTTCGTGGTCGGGGTGCGAGTCGAGACCGGGGTAGTAGACGCGCGCTACGTCGTCGTGGCTCTCCAGCCACTCGGCCAACTCGCGGGCGTTGTCGCAGTGGCGGTCCATCCGGACCGGGAGGGTCTTGGTCCCGCGGAGGACGAGGAAGCAGTCGTGCGGGCCGGGGGTCGCGCCGACGCTGTTCTGGTAGAAGCCGAACTGCTCGTCCAACTCCTCGTCGTCGGTCACGAGCGCGCCGCCCACCACGTCGGAGTGGCCGCCCATGTACTTCGTGAGCGAGTGGGTCACCACGTCCGCGCCGAGTTCGAGCGGACGCTGGAGGTACGGCGTGGCGAAGGTGTTGTCCACCGCGCAGAGCGCGTCGTACTCGTCGGCGATGTCGGCGGTGCCTTCGATGTCCACGACGTTGAGCAGGGGATTCGTGGGAGTCTCGACCCAGACGAGTTCGGTGTCGTCCTGCATCGCGGCCTCCGTCTCGTTGAGGTCGGTCATGTCCACGAAGTCGAATTCGAGGTCGTACTGCTCGTAGACTTGCGTGAAGATGCGGTGGGTGCCGCCGTACACGTCCTCGCTGGCGACCACGTGGTCGCCCGATTCGAGCAGGTTCAGAACCGTGTTTATCGCGCCCATCCCGCTGGAGAACGCCCGGCCGTACTCGCCGCCTTCGAGGCTGGCGACGTTGGCTTCGAGGTCCGTGCGCGTGGGATTGCCCGTCCGGGAGTACTCGTAGCCGCGGTGGTCGCCCGGCGCGTCCTGTTCGTAGGTCGAGTTGGCGTAAATCGGGGTCATCAGCGCCCCGGTCTCTTCGTCGGGTTCCTGTCCGGCGTGAATCGAGCGCGTCTCGAATCGGAACTCGTCGGAGTCGTCGGTCATGTGGGAAGCGAGGAACGGACGGCAGGTTACTCTTGCCCTTTCGACACGCTCGGTCGGACCGCCGGAGTCCGGGACTGGCGGACCGGCGGACTCCCGAAGAACGCGGAACGTGCCATTTATAACGGAGACAGAACAACAGTGGGGTACGACTATGCCGAGTTCGAACGGACCCTACCACAGCACTCGTGACAAACTCTCGAACGACCCCCGAGAGCGCGGTACCTCCCCGCCTCAGCGCGCAGTCCAGCAGTACGAGGAGGGCCAGAAGGTCCACCTCAAAATCGACCCGAGCGTCGAGAAGGGTCGTTTCCACCCGCGGTTTGGCGGTCAGACCGGCGAAATCGTCGGCGAGCAGGGCGCGGCCTACAAGGTAAGCGTCAACGACCGCGGCAAGGAAAAGACCCTCATCGTCACCCCCGCGCACCTGAAAGCGCAGGAATAGCATGACGATATTCAAGGAGAAAGTCGAGGAGGAGTACCTGACCACGGCGGAGGCCAAGGAGCTTCTCGCGGATGTCGAGCAAGAGCGCGCGCTCGACGAGGACCGGGAGATGCGCTACGAGTTGGCTCGCGCCATCGAACACGTCAACCGGTTCGCCACGCTCGAAGCCGAGGAGTCGCGTGAACTCGTGGAGCAACTGCTCGAACTCGACAAGGTGGACGAGCCGACGGCGTACAAAATCGCCGACGTACTACCGCAGGACCGCGACGAACTCCGCGCGGTGTACGCCCAAGAACGGTACACGCTCTCGGGCGAGGAACTCGACGACATCCTGAACGTCGTCGCCAAGTACGTCTGATTCCCACCAACTCTTTAAGTAGCTCGTCGCCGTAATCCATGACAATGAGCGAACAGAACGACGACGAGAAGCAGATGCCAGCAGTCGTGCTGGACTATCTGCCACACGGTCGCGCCGACGACGACAGGCCACAGCACCAGAAGTCCGCGCTGGCGTACGCGCTCGGTATCGAGGAGTTCCGGCTGTTCGAGGTCACCCTAGAGGAGGACGTGAGCCTCACTATCACCGACCGATTCGACGCCGACCGGTCGAACGACCTCGTGGCGAGTCTGCGGGAAATCGAGTACGAGGACCTCTCGGGAGCGGCCCAGTCGGAACTCGAACACGCCATCCGGGACGTGGTGGAGAGCAACGAACGGCGGTTCGTGGACTTCTACAACGACGCTCAGCCGATTACCCTCCGTCTCCACCAGTTGAACCTCCTTCCGGGAATCGGGAAGAAACTCCGGAACAACATCTTGGAGAAGCGAAAGCGCAAGCCCTTCGAGAGCTTCGAGGACTTGGAGGGTCGGGTGTCGGGGCTTCACAACCCCAAGGAGGTGCTGGTCGAGCGGATTCTGGAGGAGATTCGGGAGGAAGACCTGAAGTACCGGACGTTCGTGCGCGTCGAGGAACAACAGCAGTAGGCGATTTTCTTCTTCGAGGGAGTCCGTTGATGGGGTAGTACGAGGGTGAAAGTGCAAGACGTGTGAACGTGGAAGAGCGAAGAAAGCTAACGACGGGCTTGAGCCGATCAGAACCGGCCCGCAACCGCGGGCCACGCCCTCTCCAACCGACTGCGTTGCCTGCGACCGTCGGTCGCAGGTCGGCGGGACGCTTCGCGTCGCACAAGCCTCGGTCGTCGCTCCCTCTGGTCGCTCCTTCGTTGCGCTACTCGGCCACCGTCGGAAACGAGTTCCGACGAGCCGTCCGTCGCTTCGCTCCGGACGACCTCGCACGCCGTCGGCGCGGCACGCTCCGCGGCCGCGCCAGCACACGCCGACGGTGGACCGTTCGCTCCTCGAAAACAATATTGATTGCTAGAGAAACGAAAAAGAATCTTTTACATATCTAAATACGTCCATCACCTGACGAGTCGTACGGCCTTGAACTTTGACATCTTCCGGCGGACTCGGTGGGTTTACCCACGTTCGGTTTCTACCCCGAGGTAACATGACCGACGCACGCGACACGGGAACGGCCCTCCGAGACCCCGACGCCCTGCTCCGGCGGGCGGGCGTCCGGGGCAACCCCGACAGAGACCAGCACTTTCTCGTAGACGACCGGGTTCTCGACCGTCTGCCCGACTACGGTATCGACGCCGAGTTCGACCTCTCGCACGTCCTCGAAATCGGTCCCGGGACCGGCGCGCTGACCGACCGACTGCTCGCCGTCGCCGACGAAGTGACCGTCGTGGAACGCGACTCGAACCTCGCGGCGTTCCTGCGCGAGGAGTTCGCCGACGAAATCGCCGCGGGTCGCCTGACCGTCGTGGAGGGCGACGCGCTATCGGTCGAACTCCCCGAGTTCACCGCATCGGTCTCGAACCTCCCCTACGGCGTCTCCAGCGAGATTACGTTCCGCCTGCTCCCCCGCGGCAAGCCCACGGTTCTCATGTTCCAGAAGGAGTTCGCCGAGCGCATGGCCGCCGACGTGGGGACCGACGACTACGGTCGCCTCTCGGTTTCGGCTCAGCACTACGCCGACGTGGAAGTGGTCGAACCCGTCCCGAAGGAAGCCTTCTCGCCGCCGCCGGACGTGGAGAGCGCCGTCGTCCGGACCACGCCGCGGGACCCCGACTACGAAGTCGGCGACGAGGACTTCTTCCTGCGGTTCGTGAAGGCCGTGTTCACTCAGCGCCGCAAGACCCTCCGAAACGCCATCCGGAACACCGGCCACATCTCCGGATTGGACGACGCCGACGCACCGGTCGCGGCCATCTCGGAGGGGAAGACGGAGTTGGACCCCGACGTGCTGAGCAAACGCGCGGGCAAGATACCACCCGAGACGTTCGCGGCGCTGGCGACGGTGGCCGACGAGTACGGGAGAGGTGGTGACGCGGCGTGACCGGCCCCCTCGCCGGAATTCTCTCTACCATCGACCAGTTGGCGAACTTCACCGAGACCCAACAGGTCGCGGCCACCGTCGTCATCTTCGTCGGCGTCGTCGCCGCGGCGTGGGCCGCCCGGTACGTCCGTCCGAAACTCCGCCGCCGATTCCCCCGGCACGTCGGCGACGTGTTTCTGTTCGCCGCACTCGCCGGAATCCTGCTCGTGGCGACGGTCAGTCTGCTCGTCCTCTGGGAGCAGGGAACGACCACCGCCAACGCGCTCGACCAAATCAACAACACCGCCGGACAGGGCGTGAAAGTCCTCGTCGCACTGGTCGTGCTGGCGGGCGCGTACATCGTCACCGGGTTCGTCAAGAAGGCCATCGACCGGTTCACCGACGGCCACGAGACCATCACCCAGCACCAGAGCGAAATCGTCTACCGCGTCTCGCAACTCACGGTGTACGTCTCGGCCGTCGCCATCATCCTCGGGATGTGGGACGTGAACCTCAGCGGTCTGCTGGTCGGTGCCGGGTTCCTCGGTATCGTCGTCGGTATGGCCGCCCGCCAGACGCTCGGTGCCCTGCTCGCGGGGTTCGTGCTGATGTTCTCCCGGCCCTTCGAAATCGGCGACTGGGTGGAGGTGGACGACGAGGAGGGCATCGTGACCGACATCTCAATCGTCAACACCCGCATCCAGACGTTCGCGGGCGAGTACGTCATGATACCCAACGACATCGTGAGCGGGACCAAAATCGTCAACAAGAGTCGGAAGGGCCGACTCCGCATCGAAGTCGAAGTCGGCGTCGATTACGAGGCCGACGTGGAACGGGCGGCCGACCTCGCCGAGGAGACGATGAAGGAGTTGGACGAGGTGCTGACCGTGCCGACCCCGAAAGTCGTCCTCAAGGAGTTCGGCGACTCGGCGGTCACGCTCGTCCTGCGCTTCTGGATAGACAAACCGAGCGCCCGCAGGCAGTGGCGCGCCCGCACCGCGGTCATCGAGTCGGTGAAGAAGACCTTCGACCGCGAGGGCGTCAAGATTCCGTTCCCCCAGCGCGAACTCACCGGCCGCGAGGAGTCCGGCGGTTTCCGACTCCGCGGCGAGACCGACGCGCCGGAGGCCACCGCCGACGGCGGCGTGACCGCCGACGAGACGGCCGATTCCGACGAGGTGAGCGAGGAGTGACCGACCTCGCCGACCGCCGGGACGCCGAGACCGAGGTGTACCAACCCGCCGAGGACTCCCATCTGCTCGCCGACGCCGCCGTCGCGGACCTCGGTTCCCGCCCTGCGGACGACACCCCGCTGGCATTAGAGGTCGGAACCGGGTCGGGATACGTCGCCGAACGAGTCGCCGACGAGACCGGGGTTCGCGTCCTCGGGTCGGACGTGAATCCTCACGCCTGCGCGCAGGCCCGCGAGCGCGGAGTCGAAGCGGTCCGGGGCGACCTGCTCGAACCCTTCCGTTCGGGCGTCTTCGACGCCGTTCTCTTCAACGCGCCCTACCTGCCGACCGACCCCGACGACGCGCGCGACGACTGGATGGAAGTCGCGCTCTCGGGCGGCGAGGACGGCCGCGCGGTCGTCGAACCGTTCCTCGAAACCGTCGGGCGCGTCCTCGCGCCCGACGGCGCGGTCTACCTGCTGGTCAGCAGTCTCACGGGCGTAGACGAGGTTGTCGAGTTGGCCGCAACGGAAGGCTTCTCGGCGGTGGCGCTCCGCGACGAGTCGTTCCCCTTCGAGACGCTGACGGTGCTGAAGCTAGTTCGGTGAGTTCGTCGCGTTCACGGGGTTGGGAAACTGGTAGAGGTCGGCGGCGGTGTCCTCGTTCTCGACGGTCAGGAGCGTCCGGCCGTTCACCGCAATCTCGAAGTCGCTGTAGTCGGTCGGCAGACTCGCGGCGAGGCGTAGGTCGGTCGCCACGCGACATCCCTCCAGCGGCGACTTCTTCGCGGTCCCGTTCGCCGACTCGCGGCCGTCGGCGACGGTCCGGAGGTCGATTCGATACCGTCCCGCAACACCGCGGTTCACCTCCGCCTCGACGGTCTGGCCCCGTTCGTGGACCACAGTCGCGTTCAGCGTGACCGCGAACGAGTCGCCGACTGCGACTTCGTGGACCCACCCGGCGTGCGCTCGAACGTCGAGGCAGTTTCCGCCCGCCGTACTCAGCGAGTACGGCGGCGACTCGGGGTCGGGACCCGAGTCGGTGGGGGCGACTGCTCCACCGAACCCGGCCCACGCCGTCGCACCGACGACGAGTCCGACCGCGAACGCGGCGAGGACCGCAGTAGGAAGTTTCTTCATCGTTTCCACTCGACGACGAAACCGAAGTAGCTTCCCATCGACTCGTGAGTGACCTGCGAACGAGTCGTGGGCCGTGCTACCACCGCCCTATGCCCGATGGTAATTTCCTGAGAGGAAAATATTAAGCATCGGCATTCCGTAGGCCGTTGTACATGACAGAACGCGTCGCTACGACACCGGGGGTATACCCGCTTCCGGATTGGGCGAAAGAGGACTTGGCCGACCTGAAAGGACACCAGAAACACGACCTCGTAGACGGTGACGAGGGCGAAGAGATAACCGCCGTCTACGAGCAGGCCCGAGAGGAGGTCGTCGGCCGACAGCAGACGGCCGGACTCGACCGCGTGGTCGAAGGGCAACTCCGCTGGGACGACATGCTCGCCCACCCGCTCGCGGTCCACGACGCGGTGGAGACCCGCGGCATCGTCCGGTACTACGACAACAACAACTTCTACCGAGACCCGGTAGTGACCGACGAGTTGACTTTCGACGGCGACATCGCCGGAGAGTTGGAGGCCGCGAGCGAGTTCGCGGACGCCGAGTCGCTCCAAGCGGTCGTACCCGGTCCCTACTCGCTGGCCGACCTCGCCACCGACGAGTTCTACGGCGACGACGCCGACTTCTTGGACGCCATCGCCGACTTCCTCGCGGGCGAAGTCGAGGCGTTCCCCGAGGTGGAGACGCTGTTCGTCCTCGAACCGTCGCTGGTCGAGAACGCGCCCAGCGAGGGCGAGGACGAACGCGCCAGCGAAGCCATCGACGCCGTGACGACCGCGGCCCCGGACGACACCGACGTAGTGGTCCACACGTACTGGGGCGCGCTGGACGAGAAGGTCCACGCTCACCTCTTGGACGCCGACTTCGACGCCCTCGGATACGACTTCGTGGCGAACCACGAGGACAACCTCTACAACATCAACGAGTACGGCACGAAGGACTCCATCGCCGCAGGCGTCGTGGACGGCCAGAACACGCTGGTCGAGGACCCCGAGCAAATCGCCGAACGCGCCGATTGGCTCGAAGAGAACACGCCCGCCGCCGACTTCGAGACCATCTACCTGACGCCGAACACCGAACTGTTCTACCTGCCGTACTCGACGTTCGAGGAGAAACTCGCCGCGCTCGGCGAAGCAACCGACATCGCAGAGGTGAAAGCATGAGCCAGAACCGCGACCAGTTCCGACCCGCGAACCACCCGAACGACCACTTCCTGCTGACGACCGTCGTCGGTTCGTACCCCAAGCCCAAGTGGGTGGACCGCGCGCGTGACCTCTACGAGGACGAGGACGCCGACTTCGGCGAGGAAGAGTGGCAGGAGGCCAAAGACGACGCCGCGCGACTCATCACCGGCGAACACGAGCGCGCCGGACTCGACGTACTCGTAGACGGCGAGATGCGGCGCAACGAGATGGTGGAGTTCTTCGCCCACCGCATCGAGGGCTACGAGTTCAACGGCCCGGTGAAGGTGTGGGGTCACAACACCTTCGACAAGCCCTCCGTCGTCTCGGACGTGGAGTACGACGAGACGTGGCTGGTCGAGGAGTACGAGTTCACCGCGAGCGTCACGGACCGGCCGGTCAAGGTCCCCATCACAGGGCCGTACACGCTGGCGAACTGGAGCTTCAACGAGGCCTACGACGACACCGAGGCGTTGGCGAACGACCTCGCGGACCTCGTGAACGAGGAAGTAGAGCGGCTGGTCGAAGCGGGCGCTCGCTACGTCCAGATAGACGAACCCGCGCTGGCGACGACGCCCGACGACCACGCCATCGTCGGCGACTGCCTCGAACGCATCGTGGACGGGATTCCCGAGGACGTGCGCATCGGTCTCCACGTCTGCTACGGCGACTACTCGCGCATCTACCCGGAGATTCTTGACTTCCCGGTGGACGAGTTCGACCTCGAACTCGCCAACGGCGACTACGACCAGTTGGACGTGTTCAAGGAACCGGAGTTCACCGCGGACCTCGCGCTCGGCGTGGTGGACGCCCACGTCGCCGAGGTGGAGTCGGTGCCCGAAATCAAGGAGAACATCCAGAAGGGGCTGGAAGTCGTCCCGCCCGAGCAGTTGACGGTGAGTCCGGACTGCGGGGTGAAGTTGCTCCCGCGCGAGGTGGCCTACGAGAAGATGGTGAACCTCGTGCGCGCCGCCCGAGAGGTCGAACAGGAACTCGACGCCGGGGAAATCGAAGTCGAGCGGTCGGCCGTGACCGCGGACGACTAACCGCGACGGCTACCGACGGCTCTCCCGGTGGCTGATGGCTGACAGGCGGCGCGCTACGGTCGCTCCGGGACGCCGCGCGCCGCGCAATCGCTGACGCGCCCCGGCCGGATTCAGGTCACGGGCCGGATTCGTCCCGTTTTCGTACTTGAAGGTTCGCTCGGACGAGGTTTCCGTAGCTGTCGCGCGGTCGAACTTTCTATCCGGCGCGTACGGGCGGGCGCGACCCGCGAGCGGTCGCGTCCGCCCGCGAGAGGTCTTCCGGAGCGAAGCGACCGATGGCTCGGCAGAGCGTGCCTCTGACGGTCGATGAGCGGAGCGAGTGAGCGAATCGGTTGGGGAGGCGTGTGGTCCGCGGTCGCGGTGCTGTGCGGTCTCGATTGGTTCAAGCCCGAGGTAGTTTCCCCGCCTCGCCGCGCTCGGCGGTTTACCTACCTCGCAATCGAAGGCCGTTTATCCCCCTCGTGTCTACCCCCGACCACAATGCGACCGCCCGGAGCCGACACCGTCCTCGTGCGTCACGCCGACGTGGGCGTCAAAAGCGGGAAAGTTCAAGCCGAGATGGAGCGACGGCTCCGGGACAACATCGAAGCCATCGTCCGCGACAGGGGCATCGACGCCGAAGTCGAGCGGCGGTGGTCGCGCATCCTGCTCCACGCCGACGCCGACTCGGTGGACGCCGCCACCGACGCCGCCGCCGACACGTTCGGCGTCCGGTCGGCCAGCGCCGCGGTGGTGGTTCCACCGGAGCGAGACGCCATCGTGGACGCGCTGGCGCGGACCGCCCGCGAGCATCGGGATTCGGTCGGCGACACCTTCGCCGTGCGTGCCCGGCGCGCGGGCACCACGGACGCCCATCCGTTCACCAGCGAGGACTTGGAGCGGGAGGGCGGCGCGGCGGTCTTCGAGGAGCTTTCGGACCCCGAGGTGGACCTGAACGACCCGGACACCACCTTCTCCGTCGAGTGCCGGAAAGACGAGGCGTTCGTCTTCACCGGCAAGCGCGACGGGCCGGGCGGTCTGCCCCTCGGTTCGCAGGCGAAGGTCGTCGCGCTGGTCAGCGGCGGCATCGACTCGCCCGTCGCGGCGTGGGAGGTGATGAAGCGCGGGGCACCAATCGTGCCGGTCTACCTCGAACTCGGCGACTACGGCGGCCCCGACCACGAGGCCCGTGCGATGGAGACGGTCCGGCGACTCGCCGACTACGCGCCCAACTACGAGATGGGCGTCCGGAAGGTACCCGCGGGCGACGTGATGGACCTGCTCGCCGAGGAAGTCGGCCCGGCCAGAATGCTGGTCTACCGGCGGTTCATGTACCGCGTGGCCGAACACGTCGCCCGCGAGACGGACGCGACGGGCATCGTGACCGGCGAGGCCATCGGCCAGAAGTCCTCCCAGACCGCCCGGAACCTCGGGGCGACGAGTCGGGCTACCCACCTGCCGATTCACCGCCCGCTCCTGACGATGGACAAGTCCGCGATTACCGAGCGCGCCCGCCGAATCGGGACGTTCCGCGACTCGACGATTCCGGCAGGGTGTAACCGCATCGCGCCCGACTACCCCGAGACCAACGCCACGCCGGAAATCGTGACGAACGCCCAACCCGACGACATCTACGAGCGAGCGGAGCGAGCGGCCGCGAACGCGACGCTCGTGGACATCTGAGGGCGTGGGGAAATCGGTCGGCGGCGTGCTTCAGTTTTCTCGGAATCGGTCCGGCGTGCGCGAGCAACGCGCGAGGGACGAGTGAACGACCGCAGGGAGCGAACGAGGAGGTTGGAGGGACGAGGCGGCGGTGCGGTTGCGATTTTGATAGGCTCGAGCCTGTAGCTAGCTCTCCGTCGTCAATCCTCCCGACGAACTCGTCCGCTCGATTTCCGTCTCGAACGCCGTCGGTTGTAACAACATATTCATATGGTAAAACAATACGAGCGTATCTAAAAGCAATATTTACAATGCTATAAGCCGACGGAACCGTTTTTCACCCCGCCGGTCGCGCCTCCGTTCGGAGAGAGAGAACGATGCAACCCGTATCGAGGCGGCGCGTCCTCGCGGCGCTCGGAACCGGCGCGTTCGGGTTCGCGCGTCGGCGGGACGCCGACGCGCTCGCCGAGGATTCTGAAACCTTCCGCGCGCTCGTGGACGACGCCGAATCCGTCGCCACGGATTCGCTCGCCGACGAATCCGCGACTTTCGGCGCGTGGCTCACCGGCGCGAACGAGCGCCCGCCGGTCGCAACCGACGCCTTCGGGTTCGCCGTCTTCGCCGTCGCGCCCGGCGAGCGAGCAATCGACTACTGGCTGGTCGTCGCCGACGTAGAGAACGTCGCGGAATCGCACATTCACAAGGGACCGCCCGACCTGAACGGGAACGTCGTCGCGTACCTGTTCGGTCCCGCGCAAAAGCCCGTGACGACGACCGGCCCGCTCGCGTCGGGGCGACTGACCGACGACGCGATGATTTGGCCCCTGACCGACGTGGCCGGGATGGTCGAGCAGATGCGCGCCGCGAACGTCTACGTCAACGTCCACACCACCGCCCATCCCGCGGGCGAGATTCGGGGGCAGATTCGCCCGCTCCGCGGCTGAGACCTCGCCACGGAACGAAATCGCTTTACGGCGCAGGGTCCATCCGTAGCGTGTGACTCAGGTCTGTCTCGTCGGTTCCGAGGGCGTGGACCTCCGCACCGAACTGGTCTCGCGCGAGACCGCGCGCGAGGCGCTGGCTACCTACGACCCCCGCGAGGAGTTCCGCAACTCGCTGACGGTCGAGACCATCAGTCTCGGGTCGGCCGTCGCCCTCCTGAACGACCTGAACTGGTATCTCGTCCGGTTCGCCGACGACGCGTTAATCCTCGAACCGAGCGTCAGCGAGACCGAGTGGCTCTCCCGTGACCTCGCGGCGGCGGTCCGCGACGGCGAAGTCGAACCCGAGACGACCGACCAGTATCTGAAGGTGTACGGCGTGACCGACGACGACGAACTCGTCGAACCGATGTTCGTCGCCCGACGCGACGACGGCGAGATTCCGGGCTACGACCTCCGGGACGTGGACGACACCGTGGTCGTCCGGGTCGCCGAATCGGAGTTCGGCCGCTGAGAAGCCCCGCGCCGCTACTCGGTGCGCCGACGAAGCGCGCGCCACCCGACGACGCTGAAGGCCACGAGAAGCGCGCTCGTGCCGAGGAGTCCAATCTGCGGGTGTCGCGTCGGCGCGGCGTGGGCGAACTGGAGACCCGCGAGCGGCGGCGCGAACGCGAAGAGCGCGACCCCGCCGCGACTCGCCGCGCCGTCGAGGACGCCCGCGAGGGCGATTGCGAGACCACCGGCGAGCGTGAACCCCACGACCAGCACCGGCCCGAGCGCGACCCACGCCCCGAACGGGTTGACGAGTTCTTTCTCGACCGCGACGTACAGAACTGCGGGGAGGTACGCCGCCGCGGTCAACACGACGCCGTGGACCGCGACGAGCGCCAGAATCGACGCGACGGTCTCCGTCGAGGCGTCGTGTTCGAGTTCGGTCGCGGTCGTGATGCTTCCGAACTGCCAGCCGTGGAGCAGGACCGACGCGAAGGTGAACCCGACGATGCTTCCGAACAGGCCCACCAGATACGGTCCGTGATAGACCAGCATGACCAGTGTCGCGGCGTGAGGCCACGCGAGACCGGAGTAGTACGCCGACGCCGTGGTCCGGACCGCTTCGCGGGTCGTCGGCGTGAGCGTGCCGGGGTCGAACCCGGTCGAGACGACGAACAGCGCCGCGACGAGACCGCTGGCGACCGACCAGAGATACAGTCGCCGACGTGCGAGCAGTCGGCGCGTCAGTTTCTCGTCCATGCGCGAAACCTCTCGCCAACCGGACAAAAATCGGACGTTCCCGTCCCGCCGTCGCTCAGAGTTCCCGGTCGCGGACGTACTCGGCGAGTCCGTTGACCGCTTCGCGGAGGTCCGGTAGCTCCTCGTCCGGCCACCCGAAGTACACCCACTCGCGGTACTCCTCGTCCTCGTGGCGCTTCGGCCGGTTCTTGCGCTGGGGGTCCGCGACCGGCGCGGCGTCGAGCGCCCGGTCGGAGAGTCCCGTCTCGACCTCCACGAGTCCGCGGTACTGGATGGCGTCGGCCACGCTCGTCCGCTGAATCTCGCAGTTTCGACCCTTGTACGTCCATCGCTTCGCAGTCTGCCAGAGTATCATCGGGGGTATCGCTCTGGCTACGTCGTATCGGGGTAGGGAAAATAGCTTTCGGTGTTTTACGGGCGAAGGAAAGCGGTCGTGAGGTCCGGCCGATTTTCTACTCGAACATCCCGGTCGAGAGGTACCGCTCGCCGCTGTCGGGGAACACCGTCACCACGAGCGGGCAGTCGTCGTAGCCGTCGAGTCCGCCGCCGTCCGAGCGGAGGCCCGACGACTCGGCGGACTGCTTGCCGCCGTCGGAGGCTATCAGTTCCTCGATTTCGTCGGGGGTCTCGGGGCAGTTCAGGTCGGGTTGAGCGATGCGCTCGGCGACCCGGTTGGCCGCGACCGAGGCCGCGCCCGACGACTGGCCGACGAGGATGCCCTCTTCGCGGGCGAGTCGGCGGGCCTCCGCCTCGGCGTCGTCCAGCGCGACGGTCTCCACCGAGTCGATGAGGTCGGTGTCGAGCAGGTCGCTGACGAACCCCGGACCCATCCCCTGATAGTCGTCCTCGCCGGACTCGCCGGTCGAGAGGACCGCGTTCTGCTCGGGTTCGACAGCGACGACTTCCATGTCGGGGAACTCCTCCAGCAGGCGCGAGGCGGTGCCGGTGATGGTGCCGCCGGTGCCCACGCCCGCGACGAAGGCGTCGATTTCCCGGCCCTCGACCTGTTCGAGAATCTCCTCGGCGGTGGTTCGGTAGTGGGCTTGGGCGTTCGCAGGGTTCTCGAACTGGCCCATCTGGACGACGCCCTCCTCCTCGGCGAGGCGGTCGGCGCGCTGGCGGGCCGAGTCCATCTCGCCCTCGACCAGTTCGAGGTTCGCGCCGTAGGCTTTCAGGAGCTTTCGGCGCTCGGGCGACTTCGAGGCGGGCATGACGATGGTGAGGTCGTAGCCGCGGGCGGCGGCCGCGACTGCCAGACCGATGCCGGTGTTGCCGCTGGTGGGTTCGACGAGGTGGTCGCCCGGCGAGATTTCGCCCGCGCGCTCGGCGGCGGCTATCATCTCGCGCGCTGGCCGGTCCTTCGCGGACCCGCCGGGGTTGAACCCCTCGACTTTGGCCGCTATCGTCGCGCCCTCGGGGGCTGAGACGCTGACGAGCGGGGACCCCACTGCGTCGAGGATTGAGTCTTTCATTACCTGCGAGTAGGAACGCGCGGTATAAACGAATGACGACTGGTGACACTACGTGCCGGAAGTGCCAAACTTGCCGGTTCTCGTGGCGTGCGCTCGTAACGTCTTCCACTCCCGGCGCGTGCGGGCGCGGTCTTGCTGAGCGAAGCGAAGCAAGGCTCGGCAGACGCGGTTCGTCTTCCGGTGTCATCGGAAGCGAAGCGACCGATGGCTCGGCAGAGCTTGCTCTGCCGGTGTCTGCGCGAACGGACGTGAGCGCAGGCTCGTCGGAACTCGTTTCCGACGGTGGCCGAGGACCGCAGGCCGCAAGGCCGAGGCTTGTGCGACGCGAAGCGTCCCGCCGACCTGCGACCGACGGTCGCAGGCAACGCAGTCGGTTGGAGAGGGCGTGGCCCGCGGTTGCGGGCCGGTTCTGATCGGCTCACGCCTGTCGTTAGCTAGTTTCCTCGTCGTCGTCTCGTCGCCGTCCCGTCGCTCTCTCGTCGTCTTGCAACGTCAGCTCAACCAACTACACCATTCCTTCACGAACAAAAATAGCTACAAAAGCAATAAAGACAATCGTCTGACTCCCGTGCAGTCTCCGCCGGGACCCGTGCGACTAAAGCCATCGAGCGACAAGCCCCGGACATGGAGACGACCGAACCGAACCCGACGTGGGACGCCAAAGCACACAGCGAGACCGTAGACGTTCTCGAATCCGCTGTCGCCGAAGTCACCATCCGAGTCTGGGGTGCCGACTGGTGTGGAGACTGTCGCGCCGCGCTCCCCGACTTCTTCGCGGCGCTGGAGTCCGCGGGCGTCCCGAACGACGAGGTGGAGGTCTACGAGGTAGACCAGAACAAGGACGGCGAGAAGGTCGATGAGTACGACGTGTCGCTCATCCCGACCATCGTGGTCGAACGCGACGGCGAGGAGGTTGCCCGCTTCGAAGAGAGCGAGGACCGCCCCGCCGCCCAATACCTCGCCGACCAGTTGGTGGACAGCGACGCGATGGTCTGAGACGCGCCGCGCTCTTTCTCCGCTTCCGACCTATTCGCTCGCGTCCGCCTCGGGGAACCACTCGTCCGTCCAGAGCAGTTCCTCGCCGACGACGACCGGTGCCGAGTAGTCTCTGAGACTCGCTTCGAGTTCCGCCCACGAGTTGGTGAACGTCTCCAGCGGACCGGGGACGACGTAGAAGTCGGGGTCGTCGTCGCTCTGGAAGTGAGGTTGGGCCGCCGACCCGATTGGGAACTTGGTCGTGGCGTAACTGACGACGGTGTTCGAGACGGTCTCCTCGGAAGTGAGCGCCGCCATCGAGTCGCAGTCTAACTCGAACAGAAGCGGGTTGCCGTTCTCGCACTGGGCGATGGTCACGCTCGGGTCGCCGACGACGACGTAGTGGCGGCCGATGGCGGTGAACTCCTCGACGATTTCGAGCGCACTACCGACGCCGAACCCGTAGTTGAGCAGGCGCGCGAACGTCTCGCCCACCTCGACCGCCCCGAGGTTGTCCACGTCGCCCCAACTCACGATGGCCGCCCGCGCGCCCGCCTCAACCAAGGAGACTCCTTGGTCGTGGGACCGACAGGCGTTCAACAGGATGGTGGTCGCGCCGGTCTCCGCGAGCGTTGCGGCGTCCAGAATCCCGTCCCGGCAGGCGAACCCGCGGCCGTCGATGTGGCCGATGAAGTGGAACAGGTCGTGGTCCTCGGCCAACAGCGTCCGGAGTTCGTCGGTCGAAACGTCGAACCGGCAGTCCACGTCGAACGGAATCATCTCGCGCGTGCCGTACACCTGCGAGACGGTGTCCCACTCCTCGCGCATCCCGTCGTCGTTGCACACCACCGTCACGTCGATAACGCCGTCAGTGGGTTCCGACCGGTCGTGGTCGAACGCCTCGGCGAGGAGTTTCGCGCCGTGGACCGGCGTGCCGTCGCCGACCCACGCTCGCTCCATGGCGTCTGTCTCGGGCAGGGGTACGTACTCGCTGGAGTCGGGCACGCCGGTCGCTCGTTCCTCGGCGTCTGTCGGCAGGTCGAGACCCTCGTCGAATCGGGGACTGCGCTTAAACGAACTCAGCGCCTCGCGCTCTCGGGCGCGCCGCGCGTCGGGCGACGGCGACGACTCCGCGCCGGACTTCACGCGGACCAGCGAGAGGTCGTTGAC
This sequence comes from Halorussus caseinilyticus, assembly GCF_029338395.1. Taxonomy (NCBI): domain Archaea; kingdom Methanobacteriati; phylum Methanobacteriota; class Halobacteria; order Halobacteriales; family Haladaptataceae; genus Halorussus; species Halorussus caseinilyticus. The sequence continues at coordinate 1,598,542 of NZ_CP119809.1, read as the reverse complement.
GACGAACGGGAGGAGTTCGACGCTCTCGGCGACGGGACGGACGTGAGTGACGCGACTCCACGACGGCATCGCGTCGGCCAGCACCGACCGGGGTACCGAGAGGTACGCCGCGAGTTGCTCGCCGAGGGGTGCGCCGTACAGGTCGGCGAAGTCGAGGTCAACGACGGGTTCGACCGCGCGGCGTTCGGCCGTGTCCATCGGGTGAATCCCCTCGGTCCGGGTCACGCAGTCGAGGAGGAACACCTGTCTCAGGACTCGAACCACCTCGTCTTCGAAGCCACGCTCGGTGTCGAGGCGGTGGACGAATCCGTTCCCGGCGGTCAGTCGCGGCGTCTCGCCGGGAACCACGTCCGCGCCGAGGTAGTACGCCAGCGGCGCGACCGTACAGACGTGTTCGTAGTCGGCCGGGACGTGGAGCGTGACCCCCGTGCCGGGCGCGTCCAAGTCGTCGGGTATCGCCAGCTCGTCGCCGCGTTCGACCCGCGGCGGATGGCCCCGAAGATTCGGCCACGACCGCTCGCACGCCGTCGTCTTCAGCGCCGACCCGAACGTCGAGACGGCCGCCATCGCGTCCTCGGGGTCGTCGGAGACGGTGATTGTCGCGGCGGGCGAGTTGTGCGAGGACCGCGCGCCGAGTTCGATTGGGGTCGGGCCGCCGAACTCGAACTCGACCGCTTCGGTGGTCGCTTCGACCGACAGCGACGACGAGACCCGGACGTAGAGTTTGACGGGCGCGCTCACTTCGAGCAGATAGTCGTCGTCGGCCAAGTCGAAACTCCCGTCGTGACCGGCGTCGAGGATGTGTGACCCGTCGCTGGCGTCGCGGACCGCGACGGGGACGTTGTACGGGAGCGTGACCGCCGAGGTGGTGATGCGACGGGCGACCGACACCGGGTAGGCGAACGCCTCGGTGTCGGCAGGGGTCAGCGACACCTCTTCGGGCGTGTAGAGAACGTAGCGGTTGCTTTCGATGGGGTCGAGAATCTCTACCCCCGTCGAGTCACCGAGTGGGTCGAATCGTGGGCGCATACTGGTTGACCGTCCTACCGTCGAATCGTCGGAGGGCGACCGAGGCGGGGTCTCAAAGCGGGAGCCAGTTGGTCGTCAGGTCGTGGCTCGGAACGTGCCAGCGCTCTTCGGCGTGATGGTTGTGTTTCTCGGAGTCCACAGCCCGAACCTCCACGACGGCGTCGAACTCGCCCGCGAGTCGCTCGACGCGGGTGCTGTCGTACGGTTCGGTCAGGACGTAGTGGCCCATCGCGTCGTAGTCCCGGACGTAGCCAGTGACGACTTGCAGACAGCGACGGACCACGTTCTCGTCGTAGTGTTCGAACAGGGCACCGAGCGAGTCCACGCCGACGCGCAACTGGGCGGGACTGAGCGTCCCGGCGTGGCGGTTGAACGCCGCCATCGACTCGGCGATTTCGGCCTGTAGACCCGCGAGTTGCGGGTCCACGACTCGCCGCTCGGAGAGGGCGTCGAGCGATGGCGCTTCCGACTGGCCGCCCGCGTCCACGACCGACCGCGGCGGCGAGGCGTGATTGATGATTTCGGTCATCTCGGTGAACGTTCCGGCCATCTCCTCGGGGTCGGGCAGGCGCTCGACCACACTCTGGGCGCTCGCGTCGGTGACCGCGAGCAGGCGGTATCGAGGCTCGTCGGTCCCGCCGAGCAGACCGCCGCTGGCTTCCGTAAACAGGCGACGGGGCGCGTCGCCGACGACCAAGAGGTTACAGCCGTCGGCTTTCAACTCCCGCAGCACGTCGAGAAACCGCGCCGAGCCGTCCGACTCTGTGAGGTCACTTTCGGAGCCGTCGCCGCGGTAGCCCGAACTCCCTGCACTCATTCGCCAAATAGTTGAAGATGTATGTTTAATAAACTTTCGCACACGGGTGACGGAAATCTGACGGCGAACGGCCCTCAGCGCGCCGCCCTCGGTTCCCGCGGACCCGGCCTGCGGCCGTCGTCACTCGCCGTCCGCCCAGTCGAGCGCCTCGGCGAGGTCGGTGGTCGGCGGCGAGCAGGTGAAGTTCCGACAGACGTAGGCGGTGGGTTCGCCCCCGCGCTGGTTCCGGTCGGCCCAAATCGGCGGGACCTCGCCGAGACCGAGGCGGTCGAGCCACGTCGATAGCTCGTCGTCCTCCGGCGGGCGACGCGACAGCAGGCGAGTCGGCAGGTACCGCGCGGCGAGTTCCTCGCGCCACGGCGCGGGCACCCGGTCGGCGACCACCGTCACCTCCAGCGACCCGCGCGCGTGCCGGTCGGCCGCGAGCGCGAGCGAGGCGTGCTGGAGCGGATTCGAGCGAACCTGCTGGCCGCGAGTTTCGAGGACTCGCTCGGCGATGTCGGCGAAGTCGTCGTCTGCCCGGAAGTGCGAGAGCGCGAGCAAGGTGTCGGCCGCGACGCCGAGGCTCGACGGGGTGGACTGGTCGTGTGGTTCCTGCGGGCGGGCGACCAACTCCTCGCCGCTCTCGGGCGTGAAGTAGATGGTCCCGGCGTCCGGGTCCCAGAACTCGGTCCGGACGGCGTCGGCGAGGTCCAGCGCGAAGCCGAGGTGGTCGGGGTCGCCGGTGGTCTCGTAGAGGTTCAGCGCCCCGCGAGCGAGGAAGGCGTAGTCTTCGAGGTAGCCCTCTATCGCCACGTCGCCGTCCTTGAACCGCCGGGACAGCGTGCCGTCCGCCTCGTCCCAGAGCGTCTCGCGGACGAATCCGAGGGCGTCCGCGGCGAGGTCGGTCCATCGCGCGCTGTCGTCCAGCACCAGCGCGCCCTCCGCGAGCGCCGAAATCAGCAGGCCGTTCCAGCCAGCCAGCACCTTCTCGTCGCGCCGGGGTCGGACGCGCTCGGCGCGGGTTTCGAAGACCTGCTGGCGGGCGCTCTCGACGGTCTCCTCGACTTCGGACTCGCTCATCTCGTACTCGTCGGCGAGGGCGGGGATGGACTCGCTGACGGTGAGAACGGTCTTCCCCTCGAAGTTGCCAGACTCGGTGACGCCGAAGCGGTCACAGAAGAGGTCCGCGGCGGTGTCGTCGGCCACCGCGTCGCGGATTTCTTGGGGCGTCCAGACGTAGAACTTGCCTTCCTCGCCCTCGCTCTGGGCGTCGAGCGTGCTGTAGAATCCGCCCTCGGGGTGGGTCATCTCGCGCTCGACGAACTCGAAGGTCCGGCGCGCGGCCTCGGCGTACCGGTCGTCGCCCGCGACCTGATAGCCCGCGAGCATCGCGCGGGGAATCTCGGCGTTGTCGTAGAGCATCTTCTCGAAGTGGGGGACGACCCACTCCCGGTCCACGGTGTAGCGGTGGAAGCCGCCGCCCGCGTGGTCGAAGATGCCGCCTTCTGCCATCGCCGAGAGTGCTTCGGTGGCGACTTCGCGGTACTCGTCCGCGGTCTCGTCGTCGCCCCGGTCGTCCGCGCGGTCGGCGGCCCGCAGGAGGAGGTGGACGCGTCCGGTTTGAGGGAACTTCTGGCCGGTCCCGAACCCGCCGTGTTCGCGGTCGGCGGACCGGACCGCGGCGTCGGCGGCCGATTCGAGCAGGTCCTTGCCGGGTGCCTCGCCGGGGTCGGGGACCGATTCGAGTTCGCCCTCGATGGCGTCGGTCCACTGGTCGGCCCGGTTCTCCATCTCTCGGCGGTCCTCGTCGTCGGCCCACGAGTCGGCGATGCCGGTCAGCAGGTTCCGGAAGCCGGGTCGCCCGCGCTTGCCTTCCTTCGGGAAGTAGGTGCCGACGTAGAAGGGTCTGCCGTCGGGGGTAAGCCACACCGAGAGGGGCCACCCGCCCCTGCCGGTGACGGCCTGCGAGATGGTCTGGTAGATGCTGTCGAGGTCCGGGCGCTCCTCGCGGTCAACTTTGATTGGGACGAAGTTCTCGTTGAGAATCCGGGCGATGCCCTCGTCCTCGAAGCTCTCGTCTTCCATGACGTGACACCAGTGGCAGGCCGAGTAGCCGACCGAGAGGAAGATGGGTACGTCGCGGTCCTCGGCGGCGTCGAGGGCCTGTTGGTCCCACGGTTGCCAGTTGACGGGGTTGTCGGCGTGCTGGCGGAGGTAGGGACTCTCCTCCTCGTCCAAGCGATTGCGCTCGGCGGGTCCGGCGTCGGTGTCGGTCATGGCTACACCGAGGGGCTTGAGCGACGTAAAGTCGGGGCTTCGGGGACGGACTTCCGGACCCCCGGACACGCCGTCTTCGACCCTTCCCCCGGCGCGCGCCGCCCCTAACTCTCGACCCCGGCGCGTGCTGGCGCGACCGCGTAGCGTGTCGCGCCCACGGCGCGCGAGGGACGAGCATCGGAGCGACCGGAGGGAGCGAGACGCGCAGTCGGTTGGGGAGGGTGTGGCCCGCGGTTGGCGGTGCGGGGCGGTGCTGTGCGGTCTTCATCGGAGTCGGGAGTAGCTAGCTCCCATGACTTTCGGCCGTCACGCCGAGAGTAGAAATCCGGCGGGAGTCGGGAGTAGCTAGCTTCTCTCGGGGTTCGTCGTTCTCGTCGCCATGTCCACCACCGACGACATTCTCATTCCACAACTCTCTCTCACTCCACACCTCTCACTCCACACCTCTCACTCCACACCTCTCACTCCCGAATCCCTTCCATCCGCTCGGTGTAGTCCCAACTGTACACCCGCCGCGGCCGTATCCGAATCCGCACCTCGTCGCGGTCCGGCGAGAGCAACCATCGCGCCAGTTCCGAGTCCGTCCCGCCCAGATACCGCTCCAGCAGGTCCCGGAGGACCGCCTTGTCCTCGTCGCGCGAGAGAGTGGCACTGCCGTTGCCCCGGACGCCGCGGTACGGCGGGTCGTTCGCCGACACCTCGAAGGCGACTTCCGAGTCGTTGCGGAGGTACGTCACCACGTCGGCCTCCGCCCACGTCGAACACTCGAAGGTGCCGTCGCGGTAGCGGTACCAGAGCGCGACCATCCAGAGCGACTCGTCGGGCCGGTGGCAGGCGACCCGAATCGGGACCGCCGCCTCGTCGAGGTAGTTTTCGACTTCCTCGGCCGTCCACGCACCCCTGAAGGAGGTCATGAGTCGTGGTACCACGCGGCGGTAGATAACTCTCCGGTCGCTTTCGCCCGAGCGAAGAGAACGAATACCCGATTCTTAAGAAATAGAAATATTGCTTAGAGAACGAAGGATGTGTCCGGGTTTCGCCCAGATACATTGATGCTCGCTCCCGACGTAGTAGACTCGATTATGACCGAAACAGACGTATCTGAAGCGTTCGGCGACAGCCTCGTGAGTACCTGCCGGACCGCGCTCGGCGACACGCTCCGGACCGTGGTCTACTTCACGCCAGAGGCGTTCGACGTGCTGTACCTCCGGTCGGACCTCTACGCGGGCGACCCGAAGCGCGTCCGCGACGTGAAAAGCCGGTTCGTGGACAACGAGCGACTCGGCTTCGACTCCCAAGAGACTTACCGGCGTCTCCACGAGGACTCCGACGCCGAACCGGACATCGGCGAGTACGAGTTTACCATCCGGGTGTTCTCCGACGGGTTCGTGAGTCGCGTCATCGTCGGCGACCACGGCGTTCTGTTGACCACCGACAGCATGGACATCAAGAGTTTCGAGGAGTTGGCGATTTCGCTCCGGAAACTACTGGCCGACGAGTCGTCGTAGGGAACCGCGACCGCCAGTGAAATCCACATTCTTGCACACTTTCGGCGGCGATAAGAGCAACCTTTACACTCCCTTGCCTACACCTTCCGAGCATGAGCGAAACAGTCCTGCTGGTCGGTGGCGGCGGCCGCGAACACGCGATTGCCCGCGCGCTCGGAGACAGCGAGGCGGACCTCTACGCCTGTGCTGGCAACCGCAACCCCGGCATCGCGGCGCTCGCCGAAGAGTTCGAGACGCTGGAGACGACCAACCCGAAGGCGGTCGTCTCCTACGCCGAGGACGTGGGCGCGACCCTCGCAGTCGTCGGCCCGGAGGGTCCCCTCGCGGCCGGAGTCGCCGACGCGCTCGACGACGCGGGAATATACGCCTTCGGCCCGAACGAGGCCGAGGCCCGCATCGAGACCGACAAGGCTTACCAGCGCCGGTTCATGCGCCAGCACGACGTTCCGGGGTGTCCCGACTTCGAGACGTTCGACAGCATGGACGCCGCCTGCGATTACATCGACGACTACGACGGCGACCTCGCGGTGAAACCGGCGGGTCTCACCGGCGGCAAGGGCGTCCGGGTCACCGGCGACCAAATCACGAAAGAAGAGGCCAAGGAGTACCTCCGCGATTCGGACTACGACCGCGTGGTCCTCGAAGAGCGACTGGTCGGCGAGGAGTTCACCGTTCAAGCGTTCGTCGCCAACGGCGACCTGCGCGTCACCCCGGCGGTGCAGGACCACAAGCGCGCCTACGAGGGCGACGAGGGACCGAACACGGGCGGGATGGGAAGCTACAGCGATTCGGGACTCGCCCTGCCGTTCATGACCGAGGACGACTACCACGAGGCGGTCGATGTCCTCAAGGCCACCGTCGAGGCCCTCGACGGCTACAAGGGCGTCCTCTACGGCCAGTTCATGCTGACCGCCGAGGGCGTGAAGGTCGTGGAGTTCAACGCCCGGTTCGGCGACCCCGAGGCGATGAACACCCTGCCCGTCCTCAACACCGACTTCCTCGACGTACTCACCGCCGCCCGCGAGGGCGAATCACTGCCCGAACTCTCGTTCGCGCCGAAGGCGACGGTCTGCAAGTACGCCGTCCCCGAGGGCTACCCCACCGACCCGAAGGCGGGCGCGAAAGTCGAAGTAGACGAGGAGAGCGTGGCACGGAGCGCCACGGAGTCGTCGAGCGCCGGAGACGCCCTGCTCTTCTACGCCAGCGTGGACGAACGCGACGACGGCATCTACACCACCACCTCCCGCGCGTTCGCCGTGGTCGGGGTGGCCGACACCATCACCGAGGCCGAGGAAATCGCCGAGGACGCCCTCGCAGTCGCTGGCGAAGAGGGTCTCGACGTGCGCCACGACATCGGCAAGCCCGACCTCGTGCAGAAGCGCATCGACCACGTGAACGAACTTCGGGGCGAGTAGACCGTCGTTTCGCGTTTTCAGCGGCCACCTGAGACGCCGAAGGCGACCCATAACAAACCCCCTTCTGGTCGTTGGCCCGGACATGTCCAAGCCCGACGACCTCGCCGCCGAGTCGTTGACGCCCGACCAAGCCCTCGACCTTCTCGGCGACGGCCAGCGACGGCGCGCAGTCGCGGTCCTCCGGGAGTCCGACGGTCCGATGACGCTCGGCGAACTCGCCGCCGAGACGGTCGCTCGGGGCGACGAAACCGACTCCGGTCCCGACCCCTCGGAGGTGACGACCGACCGGCGCGAGCGAGTTGCGACGCGGTTGCACCACGTCCACCTGCCGCGACTCGACGACGCCGGGGTCGCGGAGTACGACCCGATGGCGGGAGAGGTCGAGTTGACCGAAGTGGTCGAGGAGTTGGACCCGTACTTCGAGGTGGTGGAAGGGAGGTAGACAGTTCGGTGCTATCGGTGGATGGAGCGCGTAAGAGTAAAGAGGAACAACGCGATTAACAACGCACCGAAGAAAGCTTCAGTTGTCGCTACGAGCCGTGCTGATAGTTTCTCAAACTCACCCGGACTCGCGTGAACAAGCGTTGTGAACGATTCCATACTTGAGACAACACTATGTACTAAAATTGACTGTTCTCCATCAATATTCCCCCAATTAAGGTACTTAATCCCCATCAGGAATATAATTGCAAATATAACAGTAATAATAAAAGAGGTGCGGATAACGCGGAGGGGTTTTTCACCATAGCCGGAGGCACATTCAAATAATTTGTTACCTAAGAACTGTGCTAAATGTGATTGGCTGAAATTTTGAAGCCTTGAGTGGGCAGATTCTTTTAAATATTTTGAAATCATTTTAAATCCTCCTATATTACTCTCTGGAGAAAACCATTTCATTGCTACAGACTCCACATTGCCCAGCCATGTTTATCCAACACGGTCGACCCGGATTTTATAATGGATTGTGGCTAGACATCTAGAACCCCTGTATTCCGCCATATGAAATTAGAGTGTGGGAGGATACGGTCGAAAGGACCGTCCGCCATCGTACGAACTAAAGACCGACCCGACTAACGACATCGTGTGACCGACGAGAGCGACGACACCGACCCCACGCGCCGCCACGACCGAATCGCGCGCCACGCCACCCCGGGACCGGGCAACTCCCTCCAGTCGTGGACCCGCGCCAAGCATCCCCTCCGCGTCGCGCTGAACTACGTCGTCGTCGTCCTCGCGCGCATCTCGCCGAGTCTCACGCTCAAGAATCTGCTCCTGCGCTCCATCGGCGTGACGGTCGGCGAGGGCGTCTCGTGGGGACTCGAATCGACGCCCGACGTGTTCTGGCCCGAACTCGTCACCGTCGAGGACCACGCCATCGTGGGCTACGACGCGACGATTCTCTGCCACGAGTTCCTGCAGGACGAGTACCGGACCGGCGAGGTGGTCGTCGGCGAACGCGCGATGATAGGCGCGGGGGCCGTAATCCTGCCGGGCGTCGAAATCGGCGAGGGCGCGAGCGTGGCCGCCAACTCGCTGGTGACTCAAGACGTGCCGCCCGGCGAGACGGTGGCCGGGGTGCCCGCCACGCCGATGGGGTCCGAGGAGTCGACCGACTGACTACCCCAGCAGGAACCGTCTGACGCCGAACTCCGCGAGCGCGAGGATGCAGATAGCGACGACCACCGGCGGTCCGAAGACGAGGGGGTAGAGCGCGATTGGGTCGGTTTCGCCGTTGACGCCGAGGAACAGGAAGAGGACGACCACTGTCCCCGCGAACGCTCCGGCGAGCGGTGCGACGAAGCGCCAGCCGGCGTAACAGTAGTACGGAATCGCCACCTGCAGGCCGACGACGAGGAAGTTCAGCGTCAGTACGACCGCGAAGGTACCGGGTTGGTCGAGCGCCGCGGACGGCAGGCCCACCGTGGCGAGTCGCGCACCGGCCCAGACCGCGAGACAGAAGGTAGCGTAGGCCGCGCCGCCGCCGATTGCGAGGACCGCGGGCCGGGGGAGCGACTCCCGAAAGCCGTAGGGGAGCGTCGCGACGAGTGCGCCGACGGCCGAGGCGACTGCGAGCGTCAGCGCGTCACTTCCTAACACTGGGTCGGGTGTGCCGGGCATCGAAGTCGTCCTCCGGTCGAATCAGTCCCGAATCCGGACGACGCCCTGCTGGAACACCCTGCTGTTGGGGATGATGTACTCCTCGCCGTCGTTTTCGATGCGGGTGACGAACACGTCCACCTCTTGGACGATGCCCCTGTCGTCGCCGACCCGAACCTCGTCGCCGATGCCGTAGGGTTGGTTCAACAGGAGGTAGACGCCCGCCGCCGACGAGCGCAGGAGGTCCCACAGCGCCACCGCGCCAAAGAGGATGACCGCGAGGACGTAGGCCCCGAGTAGGATGAGCAGGGCCTCGATAGCGACGTTGACCTGTCCCAGCGCGACCAGCACCGCGAGGTAGACGATGGTGTACTTGACGAGTCGCGGGATGACGCCGACCTCCGGGAGTTTGACCGACCGGAGGCGCTCGCCCACGACGAGTTCGGCTTTGTCGGCCACCACGAACCCGACGATGAACACGAGGATGGCGATGAACAGGTCGGGGATGAACGTCAGCACGCCGTTCCAGAACAGGCGGGCGTTCAGGAGTTCCGCGACGTTCAGCGCGATGAGGACGCCCACGCCGTAGATGAACCACGAACTCAGTCGGGAGACCAGCGAGACGGTGTCTGTGCCGAGGCTCTGGGCCGTGCGCTCGAAGGGGGTACGCTCTACCGCCTCGGGGACGCCCGCGGCGGTCAGGAGTCGTCGGTTGAGTCGGCCGACGACGTAGCCAGTAATCAGGCCGACGACGAGGATGAGAAACGCGAGGACGAACTGGAACTGGTCGCGGAGGAGTACGTCGAACTCCCCCTGCATCAGTACTCCTCCGGGTCGAGTTCGAGGACCAGCTCACCGCCCTTGAACGCCCGGACGAGTCCGTCGCTCTCCGAGAGGACGATTGCCGTGGCGTTGGTCTCGCGGGTGATGGCCCCGGCCGCCATGTGTCGCGCACCGAGTCCCTTCGGGATGTCCACGCCCTCTGCGGAGGGTTCGAGGTAGCGGTACGCCGAGACGATTTTGCCCGCGTCGCTGATGACGAACGCGCCGTCCAGACGCGAAAACTCCTTGAGCATCACGTTCACGATAGGGTCGCCGACGTGGACGTGGGACTTCTCGAAGGGGTTGTACGAGAGGGGCCGGGACTTGTTCATCACCTTCCCGGCGTCGCCGACGACGAACAGCGCGCCGACCGGTTCGCCCTTCTGACCCTTCTTGCCGAGTTCGATGGCGACTTCGAACACGTCCCGGATGACGCCGGGGTCGGCCCGCGAGTTGGCGAACAGGTCGTAGACGCCCGAGTGCATCGAGTCGCTGGCCCGCGCCCGCGTCACGGTGTCGATGCTTCCGTCGAACATGCTGACTGCGCAGACGACGACGTCGCCGTCCTCGACGAGACCCTGCTCCATCGCACCCTCGATGCCGAATCGAATCCGCTCGTGGACGCTTTCGAACTCCAGCGGCAACTCGACGAACGAGTCGGCACCGACCGAGTTCTCCGGACCGACGACCACGAGGTCCAAGTCGGCGTCGAGGTCCGCGTAGCGGTCGTAGTAAGACCCGCTGGGCGAGAACAGAAAGGCGGCGTCGGCGTCCTCGGTAATGTCCCCCAAGAGTTCGCTCAGGTCAGCCATTACCCGAAACGACTCAGCGACCGGAGAAAAGGTTTGTGGGTGTATATGTCACGATATTTCCTATTTTGGGCGTGTCGATTCGACGCCGCTACCGGAGTCGCTCCGACGACGAGCGAGTCTATGCCAACGGTCGGACCGGTTACGGTTCGCGGTCGAACAGTCCGTGGTCGCTGTCGGTCTCGCTACGGGCGGCCGACGCCCCGGCGTCGTCCCTGTCGCCGTTGGCCGACACGACCACGGATTCGATGCTCCCGAACGTGTCGCCCTGTCGTCGGTCTCGCTCCGAGTCCGGCCCTGAGTCGGCGGAGTCGGCGACGAATCCCGCGCCGAACACCGCGAGCAGTCCGACCGCGTACGCGCCGACGGCCGTCGGCGGCAGGTCGGCGAGGTGGCCCGTCCACCCTCCGGGGAGCATCGTCCAGAACGTCACGAGACCGACGGCCGCGACTGCGGTTCCGCCGCCCGCGAGTCTCCGGGACCGACTGGTCGTCGCTGTCCGCGCGAACAGAAGCAGAAACGCGACTACCAACAAGACGCCGCCGAACAGGGCCGCGACTTTGAGCGCACCGGCCTTCCCCAAGCCGAATCCGGCCACCAGACTCGCGGTAGAGGCGACGACTCCGACCACGGCCACGAGGCTGCCACCGAGTAGGAGTACGGCCCGTGCTACTGCCCGCCAGCTAACCCTCTCGGCGTAGATTCCCTCCAGCTCAGACATATACTCCCTGATATGTCTGGGTGACGGAAAAGCATACCGGACGGTATCATCGCTGATACTCTCGTCTCGGTGGGGGGAAAACGGCTACCATCTCGAAGGTCGATTGATAGTAATTACCACAATCCTTATCCGCAGATTCGACTTCGACCGACGTTGCAGGTCCCCGGAGACAGACACGCTACGTGGCGCTCGCCGAGTCGTTCGCGCCGAAAATGCGCGGGACCGGATTTGAACCGAGTGCAAGACGGTCCGGGCATGCGGCCTGCGGCCGTTCCGGGCGTGCGACTTGCAGGGTTCAAATCGCTCCTGCTCTTCCGCATTTTTCGCTTCGCTCAAAATTCGTCATGCGCGGGACCGGATTTGAACCGGCGGACCCCTACGGGATAGCGTCCTAAGCGCTACGCCGTTGGCCTGGCTTGGCAACCCGCGCGCACTCTCCACTTCCGCCGAGGGCGACAAGAAACTGTCGTTCTTCGGGCCGCGGGTTCGACCGACCGGACCGCGTTTCGCGGACGGGGGACCGACGGAAAGAAACCTATACAATTGTCTAAGCAATTTATATAATTCTTTAAGAAATATAAAAATTTCTAGGGGTATCCCGACGGTCCGACCGGACCGTCGGGACGCGCTCGGCCGACCAACCGCCAGCGAACGCCGGACTCACCAACCGCCGGGCGGGGCTTTCGAACCGGCTTCGTCGTGGCTCCTGCGGTCACGATACGGTATTCAGCGAACGAACCGCGACCGCCAATCCGAAGCGAGCGCGATTTCGGCGTCGAACCACCCGAGACCCTTATGTGAATCGGGTCGCAAGGACTCGGCGTGTATCGGGCACGCGACTACGTGGAAAACGAGCGATGGCTCGCCGAAATCGAGCAGGCCGCGGACCGACTGGAACTCGGCACCGCCGCGCGCTCGCGGGCGACGGACCTCTTTCTCTCGACGGTCTCCGACTGGGAATCCACCGAGGAGCGAGACGCCGACTCCCGGCGGGCAGTCGTCGCGGCCAGCCTCTACGCCGGGTCGCTCATCGAGGGCGACCAGCGCTCTCAAAGCAACGTCGCCGACGCGGTGGGGGTCGCGCGACTCACGATTCAGCAACGGTGGAAGGACTTGCTCGAAGAGGCGGGACTTCAACCGCCGTCGTGGTAGCGCGCCGGAGGCGAGGTGGTTTGGTCCGGGTACGGTCGAGGGCACGCCGAGGAGGGCCTCACAGACGCCTCTCGCGCCGGTATCGACCAAAACTCAAAGTCGTGAGAAGTCCCGGAGTCGTGAAAACCAGAGGTCGGGAACTCACTCGCGCTCGGCCTGCCGACCCTCTCGTTCGGGTGTCAGATTCCCGTACTGGTCGATTTCGCCCTTGACGATGCGGGTGCTGGAGATGATGTCGCCGTCCTCGGCGTGGACGTGGGCGACCACCTCGACTTCCAGCGGGTCGAACCCGCGCTCGCGTCGAATATCGTTGATGCGCTCGGCACCGTCGGTCGTCTCCGGGGAGACGACCAGCGCGTCGAACTGCGATTCGGTGGCGATACCCGTCGGTTCGGTCAACTCGCGGACCTCGAACTCCCGGTCGTACTCGTCGGCGAACTCCGCGAGTACGGCCTCCAAGTCGGCCTCGCGCTCGTCGAACGGGCGGACGTATCGGTCCTCGTGGCGCGTCTTCGGCGCGAGTTCGTCGCTGGTCAGACCGACCGTCACGTCGCCGAGTTCGAACGCGCGCTCGAACAGCGCGCGGTGGCCGTCGTGGACCGGGTCGAAGGTCCCGCCCAGGGCAACCCTCATACCCCCGCGAAGGGTACCCCGCGGCTTAGTGCCTTCGGAATAGCGTCCGGCGTCCCGAATTTTACTCGTCGCCTTCTTCTTCCTCGGCGGGGTCGTCTTGCTCCTCGACGCGGATGCTGACCGGTTCGCTGGTCTCGGCAGTCTCTTCGGGTTCGAGGTGGTCGTCCAAGTTGAACACCGTGTTGAGTTCGTCCTGAATCTGGCCGACGATGCCGCCCACGAGGTCGCTGGGCGCGATGGCGGTGTACTCGTAGGGGTTGTTGCCCGCGCCCTCGCTCTCGCGTTTGCGGCGCTCTACCTTCTCTTCGTCGTGGAGTTCGGCGAGCGACTCCCGGACCGTCGAGGGATACAAGCCGGTTCCCTCGGCGATTTCCTCGCTGGTGCTGTAGGGCTGTTGGCGGAGGTAGACGTAGATTCGCGCCCGCGTCTCGGTGTCGAGTACCCACGACAGCAGGTCCACGATACTCTGGTCGAACTGGTCTACCGCTCGGTCGGCCTCCTCTTCGAGGCGCTCGCGGCCCTTCGAGATTCGGTCGCGTTCACCCTCGCCTTCGACCGGCACGTCCTGTTCGACCGACAACTCCTCTTCACCGGCCACCTCGACGTTCACTTCTTCGGTGAGGTCGCCCTCGTCGTCCGCTTCGAGTTCTTCCTCGACTGTCACGCCGTCGTCCACGTCCTCGATTTCCGCCTCTTCTACGGTGTCGTCCTCGACGTTCACGTTCTCGTCGTCTGTGTTTTCCCCGGACATGTCCTCTCTACGAGGACAAAAGCCACGGGCGAGTAAAAACCTTGCTTACGGGTACTGGGCCGTCTCGACTCCGATTCGGGCGGCTACTGCCGGGTCAGGACCAGCGACTCGTAGAGGGCTTCGACGCCCTCCTCGTCCCGAATCCGTCGCTGGCGGGTCGCGCCGCTCTCGCCGTCGTAGATGTCTCGGATGCCCGAGACGCCGAGTCGGTCGCACTCCCGGTCCACGACTTCGCCGAGGTCGATTTCGCCCTCGCGGTCCCGCCGAATGAAGGCGGCGTCGTGGCCGTAGCGCATCGCGCGCCACTTGTTCTCGTCCAGCAGTTCCCGGCGGTGGCGGTATCCCGACTCTCCGTCCTCGTAGCGCGCCGCCAAGTCCCGGACCAGCGCGTGGGTGTACTCCACGAACGCCATCACGCGGTCGGGATTGACCTGCCCGTCGGGGGTCCGGACTTCGACGGTGCCGAGACCCGTGTGGGGTCGCACGTCGTACCAGAGTTCGCCCCGGTCGGCGATGGACTCCGAGCGGAGCATCGTCTCCTCGAACGCCGCGAAGTCGTCGTAGGAGTCGAAGCAGGTCGGCATCCCGGTGTTGGGCAGGGCCTCGAAAATCTTGGCCCGCGCCGACTGGAGACCGGTGTCGAAGCCGTTCCAGTACGGCGAGTTGGCCGACAGCGCGAGCATCACCGGAAGGTACCACCGAATCTCGTTGGCTATCCAGACGGCTTTGTCGGCGTCGTCCACGCCGACGTGGACGTGGAGACCGGTCGTGGTGTTTCGGTGCTGGGGGTACTGAATCCGGTCGAGTTGCTTGCGATACCGGGGCTTCTCGGCGTGTTCGAGTTCGCGCCACAGCGCTCCGGGGTGGAGTCCCGCCGCCGCGATTCGGAACCCCTCGCTCTCGGCGTGGTCCACCAGCGCGTTCCGGACCGCCAGCAGGTTCTCGCGGGCGTCCGCGAGGCGCTCGATTTTCGGCGTCTGGGTCTCGATGACGCACTTGAACAGTTCGTGGTCGAGTCGCTCGTCGAGTATGTCGGGCGGGTCGGTCTCGTAGACGAGTTCGTCGGTCCCGGCCGTCGGGCGGCCCCGTCGGTCCACGACGTAGAACTCCTCTTCGATGCCCAACGTGCCCATCTCCGCGAAGCTCTCAGCCGAACCCGAGTCCATTTTCCGGAATTTCGCAACCCGACCTATAAATAGTTCCGGAGACGGCACGAACGGGCGCGAGAGGGTCCGCGCCCGAGACGCACCTACTCGGGGCGAGCGACCACGCCGAGGTGGTCGTCGTGGTACGGTTCGAGTCGCGCCGTCTCCAGCACCTCGTAACCCTCCCGGAGGTCGGCCAGCGCGTCCTCGAACACGTCGTCCGGGTCGCGGGTCACGTCCTCGCTCCGGGCCTTGATAGCCGCCAGTAGGCGGCCGTCCTCCCGGAGGAACCGGCGGTTCTCGACCGCCACGCGCGCCTGTCCGCGCGTGGCTACGTCCTGTACGATGGCGTCCACGTCTGCCTCCACGACGTGGGCGTAGGTCTCGGGCTTGCGGGCGTCCTTCAGCAGGGGGAAGAGGTTCGGTCGGTCCTCGGCGACCCCAACGAGGTCCCTGACGGGACGGGGCGCGAACTCGACGGCGTAGGTGGGTCCGGCGAAGTCGGCGACGTGGCTGACGGTCGTTCCGCTGGCCGCGCCCAGATAGAGAACCGTCTCGCCGCCGTCGAGACCGGTGTCGAGTCCGGACTCTATCATCGCCGCGAGTTTCGACCGCCCGGCGTCCCAGAGCCGCCACTCCTCGTCGGTGGGTTCGCCGTAGACCGGCGGGCCGCGGGTCGCCAGTCGCTGTCGGCCGTCGAACGCGCGGCGTTCGACGCCCTCGGGGAGGTCGGTCACGCCTCACCACCCGCCTGCTCGTCGGCGTTCTCCCCGCGGATTTGGGCCATCCGGCGCTCCAACTCGTCGTCCAACTCCGGCCTGCGCTCTCCCGAATAGTAGTCCACGCGCGCGGCGATGGTCAACTTCCCGGCGAGCGCCCGCGCCGCCGACCCGCGTTTCTCGGGTCGGGTTCCGCGGACGAACTCGTGGGTGAAGATGACGCCGTGCTTGGGCGAGGGCGCGCGACCCCGGAGGTGCGCGAACAGCGAGTCCTCCGCGCCGAGGACCTGCACGGTCCCGGAGGGCTTCTTGGCGAGCGGTTCGAGACCCCCGGCGAGCGAGATTAGCCGCGCCGCCAGAGTCGGCCCGGCCAGCGCCGCGAGGTTCGGCGCGACTTCGGGCGTCTCGCGTTCGATGAACGCCCGGAGCGCGTCGGACTCGTCGGCGAGGTCCGCGGTCCGGCGGGCCAGCGAGACGAGACGCTCCTCGACGGGCGACTCGGGTTCGCGGGCGGCGAGTTCGCGGGCGTACCCGACGCCGGTTCCGGCGTCGGGGTAGCGGCTTCCGGCCCACTCCGCGACTCGCTCGGCGAGTTCGTTGGCCTCCGACGCGGCGTCGTCCATCGCCCGGACCGCGTGGACGAGTTGCTGGTCGTCCGCGCGCTCGCGCTCCGCCGCGCTCTCGCGTGCCGCGCGCACGGCGGCGTCGTGGAGTCTCGCGTAGTAGTCGTCCTCGTCGTCGGCGAACTCCGCTTCGACTGCCCGGCGGGGCCAGTCGTCGGGCGCGTCGGCCCGCCCGTCGCGGATGGCGGCCGCGCCTGCTTCCGCGTCGTCGGGCGAGACGCCCTCGAACCACCCGGCGCGCTCGGCGTCGGGGTGGGTTCCGTCGTCGGTCATGCCCGAGGATTGCGCGCCGTCGCGTTTAAACCTACGCGACTCGTCTCGCTGTCGCTCGGCCAATCAACCGCCGGGACGCGCCCAGTGTGACAGTCAACAGGGGATGAAGGGACCGCCCGCTCACGGTCACGCGAACGGGCGGGGCTTTCCGGGCGTTCGTCACGACGATTCCGGCGGTCGGGGTGCTGTCACGGAGCGACCGGAAGAGAGCGTTCGAGACGAGACGCACGCCGAACCCGAAAGCTTACTCCGGACGCCGAGACACCCGAAACTGTTAGATAAGCTTCAACCCGCTCCCGATGGACGTGGACCGCCCGGCTCTGTGGCTCGTCGCGTTCGTCGCTATCGTGGCCGCTGGCACGGGTCTCGGCGTCGGGTGGTCGAAGTCGCAGGTGTCGCTGGTCGAGGTGGAGGTGGCCGATTCCGGGACCGACGCGCCCGTGAAAGTCACGCTGGCGCGCTCGGAAGACGGGAGTTCTCGGACCGTCCGAGTGGCGACCCTGAACGCGAGCGACGGCGACGAGTAGCGCGCCGGACGGTCGTGCGCGACCGTCCGACGCGCGCCGACGGCACGCCGTCGGCGCGCGAAAGCAATCTAAATACGTCTTAGAAAAAGATATAACTTGCTTAGAGACATCGAAACGTGTCTGGGGCGCTCGGACCGTCCCGGCGTTCGCGGCCGACCGCCGACACGTCGGCGGTCGGCCGCGGGGAGTCCTGCCGGGTCTCGGTCCCGGAAATTCGGCCGGGTCTCGACCCCAGAAATTCGGCCGGGTCTCGGCCGTCGGAACGCAGACCCCACACCTTGCGTTCTGTCACCGTCTCCCACGTTCGGATTCCCGTTTCGAGAGATTCAAGGAGCGTCCGGCACCGATACAGTACCAATGCGGGACGACCACTTACTAACTGCAAAACAACTCTCCCGAGAGGACGTAGAGGAGGTCTTGGACCGGGCGGCCGAGTTCGACGCCGACCCCTCGGCGTTCGGGGACCGCCACGAAGACGCGATACTCGGACTCTGCTTTTTCGAGCCGAGTACCCGCACCAAGATGAGCTTCGAGACCGCAATCAAGCGTCTCGGCGGCGACTCGGTGGACATGGGTACCGTCGAGTCGTCGTCGGTCAAGAAGGGCGAGAGCCTCGCCGACACCGCGCGGGTCATCGCTGGCTACGCCGACGCGCTGGTGCTTCGCCACCCGAGTCAGGGCGCGGCCAAGATGGTCGGCGAATTCGTGGACGTGCCGCTCCTGAACGCGGGCGACGGCGCGGGCCACCACCCGACCCAGACCCTGCTCGACCTCTACACCATCCGAGAGAACGCGGGCTTGGACGACATCACCATCGGCATCATGGGCGACCTGAAGTACGGCCGGACGGTCCACTCGCTGGCCCACGCGCTGACCAACTTCGACGCCGACCAGCACTTCATCAGCCCCGAGAGCCTCAAACTCCCCCGGAGCGTGCGCTACGACCTCCACGAGGAGGGCGCGAACGTCCGGGAACACACCGAGTTGGACGAGATTCTGCCCGCCCTCGACGTGTTGTACGTCACCCGCATCCAGCGCGAGCGATTCCCCGACGAGAACGAGTATCAGGAGATAGCGGGCGAGTACGGCATCGACCTCGAAACCCTCGAACCCGCCAAGGAGGACCTGACCGTCATGCACCCCCTGCCGCGAGTGGACGAAATCGCGCCCGAGGTGGACGACACCGACTACGCGACCTACTTCGAGCAGGCCCACAACGGCGTGCCGGTCCGGATGGCACTGCTCGACCAGATGCTGGAGGCAGACCGATGAGCGACCACCAACTCCGCGTCAGCAAGATTCCGAGAGGCACCGTCATCGACCACATCCGCGCCGGACAGGCCCTGAACGTCCTCGCCATCCTCGGCATCGACGGACTCGGCGGCGAGACGGTCAGTATCGGGATGAACGTCCCGAGCGACCGGATGGGTCACAAGGACATCGTGAAAGTCGAGGGCCGCGAACTCAGCCAAGACGAGGTGGACGTGCTGTCGCTCATCGCGCCCGAGGCGACCATCAACATCATCCGCGAGTACGAAGTCGTCGAGAAGCAGTACCTCGAACGCCCCGAGCGCGTGGTCGGGGTCCTCTCGTGTCCGAACCACAACTGCATCACCAACGCCGACGAACCCGTCGAGACGAAGTTCGAGGTGCTGGACGACGGCGTTCGGTGCGAGTACTGCGAGACCATCGTCCGCGAGGACATCGCGGCCCACATCGCCGTCGAGTAGCGCGCGGCGTGCCGACGCCGCGCCCGACACTGCGCCCATCGCCGCCCTCTAGAGGTCCGCCAGCGCGTCCCGCGCTGGCGGATAAGTGGCGGCTACTCGCCACGAAACGTCCCGTTACGCTGGAAAACGGTCGGAACGGTCGTTTTCGTTTATCTTTCGCGTCGGAGTACGACCGAGACATGAGTCCACGACCACTCCCCGTAGTCGCGCTCGCGACGTTGGTCCTGCTGGCCGGAGTCGGACCGGTCGGCGAGACCGGACCGGTCGGAGAAGACGGCACGTCCGCGGCCGTCGCCGCGAACGTGCCGACGGACCGAGCCGACGCGTCAATCGACCGCACGGACGCGACTGCCGACCGCGCCGCCGTGCCGGTCGAACGCGCCGCCGCGCCGATTCGCCGGAGCGCGGACGCCTTCCAGTACAAGGTGTCGCTGAACAACGTCACCATCGAGACGTGGCTCCTGCGCGACTCGAAGGTGGTGAACGCGACCATCGAGAGCGTCGTGGTCCGCAACGCGACCACCGAAAACGGGAGTCGGACGAACGTCACTCTCTCGAACGTGACGGTCGGCCGGTTCGCCCTCGAACGCGCCCGCCTCAAGAACGTCACCGCCCGGAAGCTCGTCGTCCGGAACAAGTCGGTCCTCGACATCCCCGGCGGCGGCTTCATCGACCCGAACGTCGAGAATCGGACGCTCGAACGCCACTGGACGAGGAACACGACGGTCTCGGGCGTCGTCATCGACCGGATGGCCGTGGACGCCGCCGTCCTCTGTGAGAACGCCACGCTCGGCCAGCGAGCGAGCAATCCCACCGCGTTCGACCCGACGGCGAGCGACGACAAGCCAGCAATCACCGTCGAGAACGGCACGGTCGGAGAGGCGCTCGTCATCCGCGGCGAGGCCACCGGGTGGTCGGTCGAGTCGGTCCAGCAACCCGACCCGACCAGTTCGAGTCTGCCGGACGGATGCGGTCGCGGGTAGCGAGGCCGGACGACCCGAGAGCGAACCACTTACCCCGACCGCGAGCCAACCGCTTGTATGTTCGGCGTCGTCACGCGCAACGAGGAAGAACTCGACTGGTCGGAGTTCGACGTGGGATTCTACGAGGTCAAGGACGTGACCGGCCGGTCGGCACAACCGGTCGCCGAGGCGGTAAACATGGTGTCGTGCTTCGGGGACAACGCCGCAGTCGAGGCGAGCCCGGACCTCGCGCCCGTCAGCGACGAGGGCGAGCGAGCGACCCGCGAGCGACCCTACTTCGACTGGGCCTACGTCTGTCCGACGCGCGAGGACTACCGCGAGGGCGTCCTCGAAATCGTCTCGGACTGCGCCGAGGTCACTCCCGACGTGCGCTTGGACGACGTGGGCTTTCCCCGCGCGGAGTACTGTCACTGCGACCGGTGTAACCGCCAGTTCGAGGCGAGCGACTTCGAGGACCGCGCGGCGTGGCGCGCCGACGTAATCACCGAGTTCGTCGCCGAGGCGACCGACCGGATTCCCGGCACGACCTACTTCACGCTCTACCCCGACCCGTATCCCGGACACCTCTACGACCGGGCGGGTCTGGACCTCGACGCCCTCGCTTCGTACGTGGACGAGTTCGTCGTCCCCCTCTACGACATGGCCTACACGACGACCTACTGGCTCGAAACCATCGCCAGCGGCTTTGAGGACGCCTTGGACGCCCCGTTCAGCGTCGAACTCTACGCGGTGGACGTGGACGTGGACAACCTGATTCACGCCGCCGAAGTCGCCGAGGCGTACGCCGAGAACGTCGTGTTCGGCTACGACGCCAGCAACGCGCGGGCGGCGCTCCGCCGGATGAGAGCCGAGTCGCGCGACGGCGTGTCCCACGGGTGAGGGCGCGAGACACGGGTGGAGGCGCGGGAGCGTGACCGGTCGCACCGCGACCGGTCACGACCAACCGGTCACGCCACTGTCAGTCACGCGGGCGGGTAGATTTCCACGTCGCCCTCGGCCCCGACCACTACCTCGTGAGCGGCGAGCGAAAACTCGACGCATCCCTCTTCGCGGACGTGTCCGCCGGGCGTCCGCCGGAAGATGTCGTCTAGGGCGTCCGGGTCGAGCGACTCCCGAAGCGGTTCGAGGTCCAGCGGGTCCGTCTCCGTGACTGCGGCGACGGCGGTCACGACGACCGTACTCGTCGGGTGTTCGGTCGAATCGTACCGCGCGCGATAGCACCCGTCCGACTCGTCGCGTTCGATTTCTACGCCGCTCGGAAGTACTGTCGTATCGTTCGTCATACTTGGTCCCATCTCGCTCTCGGTCCCTCGGTTTCGTACCGAAACCGTCTACGATTCGAGGAAGTCGAGCGTCGAATACACGGAAAGTACTCCACGTAAATAAGTCCCTACCCTCGAAATTACCACTCGGGTCACTTCAGCGCGAACTCGCGCCACGCCAGCAGGTCCTCGCGGTCCCGCGTGTCCTCCGGAAGGTCGGCGAACCACCGCGCGTCGGTGATTTCGCCGTCGGGGTCGTCGGGGTCGGGCGTCGCCTCGCCCTCGACGCGGGCTTCGAACAGGGGTAGGACGCCCCACGTCGAGTACTCGCCGCACCGAATCTCGACCCGGACGTTCATCGCCAGTCCGTCGTAGGTCGCTTCGACGCCCGCCTCCTCCGCCAGTTCGCGCTCGGCGGCCTCCCGGAACGACTCGCCGGGGTCGGGTTCGCCGCCGGGGACGACCCACATCCCGACGCCCGCGTGCCGGACGAGCAGGAGTTCCCCCGACGGCCGGTAGACGACCGAGTGTGTGCCGTAGGGCGCGCCAAACTCGGCGATTCGCTCGGCGAGCGTCCGGAACCGCGGCCGGGAGACCCGCCGGGCGTGACGGCGTTCGAGGAACTTCTCGTGAGCGTCGGTCAGGCGATGGTGGACCTGTTCGGCGCGCTGTTCGGCCCGCGTGGTGAGATACCAGAGGTCGTCCACCGCAGTCATCGCGGCGACGACGAGGCGACGGCTTGCGGCCTGCGAATCGACGGCCTGCGAATCGACGACCGGTACGGCGACGGACTGGGGAGCGGAGAGCGCGAAATCATACCCCGAAAATTGTCGGGCCTGCCGAATAAGCCTTCGGTCGGAACGCTCGCCGCGAGCGGACTGCTCTGTGGGGCCTCCGCCCGTCTCGGCCGGTCTCGCCCGCGACCCGAACCGGGTCGTTTTTACCGGCCGCGAAGCTATCACGACCCATGAGCTTCGAGAAAGAAGACCGCGTGATTCTCCACGACGAACACAGCGACTACGACGGCGAAGAGGGCGAAGTGACCCAAGTGATGGACACGATGTTCGGCGACAGCACCTACACCGTCAGTTTCGAGGACGGTCAGGAGACCGGCATCCCCGAGGACTCGCTGGAAGCGGTCGAAGACGAAGAGTAGCGACTGCGACTTCCGTTCGTTTTCCGCGGTTGGGGTGATTCTACTTGCGTGGGTAGCCTTTGGTCTCTTCTGAAAGGTGGATGGGAGTTGTGAGACGAGAGGGGTCGGGAGAAGACTAGACAACCGGGACATGACGAGAGAAGCTAGCTTCAGGCTTGAACCAATCAGACCGCAACCGCACCGCCCCGCACCACAACCGCGGGCCACGTCCTCCCCAACCGACTGTGTTGCTCGGCCTGCGGCCTGCGCTACTCGTCCCTCGCGCGGATGGGCGCGGCCACGAGAGGCCGCGCCCGCGCGCGCCGGAATGAAAACAACGCGCAGTTAGAAAACAGTCAGAACCGCCCCAGAGTCGAGCAGTCGCCGCCCAGAGCCACCCGAGAAGTTCTGCACCGAACGAAACGCCTTTTTCCGTTCGGGGGTCCTACCACCGCTCGATGGCCGAAGTTCCGTTCCACTACATCGACCTGCGGGCGTTCTGCTACGCGACCGAGGACGACAAGCGCGTCGAGCAAGCCCTGCGGACCTACCTTCCCGACGAGTTCGAAATCGAGCGAGCGACCAGCGAGGGTCACCACGGCGACCGAATCCTCGTCCTCTCGGCGCGCGTCGAGAACGCCGACGAGATGCGCCGCGTCCTCTCGAGGGTGGCCGAACTCCCCGACGCCGACGGCCTGCTGGACGAACTCGACCAGCGAGTGGACGACAACTGCTCGCTGTTCCTCCGTCTCGACAAGCAGGCGGCCTACCGCGGCGAGGCCGAACTCGGCGAGGGAATCACGTTCCGCGCGAAGGTCGAAGCCTACCCCGCCAAGAAAGACGCCGCCGTCGAGAACGCCCGCGAAGCACTGACGGCGCTGTAGTCGTCATCCTGCCGCCTGACGCGCCCGAAAAGAGAGTAGTTACCGCCTAATGCGCCGAGAACCCGTCTATCATCCCGTCGCAGTCCGGACAGTTTACGAGTTCTGAACCGGTCGATTTACCGCCGAGAGGTTCGCCGTTGCGTCGCGTTTGACTCTTCGTTTGCCGATTCAGGTCCGAACCGCAGTGTGGACATTCTATCATACGTCTCACCGGGTTCCGCGTGGGAACAGCTACCAATACCCGCACTACGTTGATATACTTTGTGTTATAGAGTTTGAACATTGACATTTTCACGAGAGGCGTGAACGAAATTTTCACGACCCCGGCAGAATGTCGCCGAGAGCGCCGCCGAGAGCCATCGGAGCGAACGTCACCGTGGTCTGACACACCGCGAGCCACGGGTCGGTCCACTCGACGCGCCCCCACCCGGTCATCAGCGCGAGCGCCGTGGCGAACGAGATGGCGAGGACGCCCACGAGTCGGCGCGGGACCACGCCGAAGAAGGGTCGGTAGATTTCGACCTGCTGGATTTCGGCGACGTACAGCACGCCGACGACGACCCCGACGGTCCCGACCAGCGTGGCGAGGAAGGCAACCGGATGGGTGGCGAGGTGCGCCCCGATTTCGAGCGTCCCGCCCTCGACCAGCATCGGCACGCCGACGACGATGCTCCCGACCAGCGATTCGGCGGCGTCGTGCCGGTCGAACCCACGGATGACCCGGCCGAACGCGCTCGGGGTCGAGACCCGCCGGGCGACCCGTATCGTCTCGCGGACCTGTTCGACTTCCTCGGGGTCGTCTACTGTCCTCTCCAGCGTTTCGAGTTCGTCCAACAGGTCGTCGAGTTCGGGGTCCGGCCCCGGATTCGACTCGCCCGCGGCGGCGTCGGTTCGGGGGTCGCTCATGGGTCCGGAATCACGCCCGGCAGTCATAAACGCCAAGGTCGCGGACGCTCGTCGTCGGGGTATGCCAGCGACACTCGTCACCGGGTCCTCTCGGGGTATCGGCCGAGCAATCGCCGAGCGATTCGCGCGCGACGGCTACGACGTTGCCGTCAACTACGCGTCGAGCGCACAGAAGGCCAGAACGGTCGCCGAGTCCATCCAGCGCGGGACCGACAGCGAGGCCGTCGCGGTCCGGGCCGACGTGAGCGACCCCGACGACGCGGCCGACCTCGTGGACGCGACGGTCGAAGCCTTCGGCGACCTCTCGCACGTCGTCAACAACGCGGGCATCGACCAACACGTCTACACCGAGGACCTCTCGCCGGAGGACTTCGACCGGGTGATGAACACCAACGTCAACGGCGCGTTCAACGTGACGAAGGCGGCCCTGCCCCGCCTGAAGGAGTCCGAGGACTCCCCGACGCCCTCGGTCACGAACGTCTCGTCGATTCTGGCCTACACCGGCGCGCCGGTAGAGTGCCACTACGCGGCGTCGAAGGCCGGACTCCTCGGTCTCACGAAGAGTCACGCTGGAGACTTCGCGCCCGAGGTCCGGGTCAACGCCGTCGCGCCCGGCCACGTCGAGACCGACATGACCGCCGACCGGACCGAGGCGGAGAAGCGCGAGGAGATGGCGAAGATTCCGCTCGACCGATTCGGCCGACCGGAGGACATCGCCGAGGCCGCGGCGTTCCTGCGCGACGCCGGATTCGTCACCGGCGAGACGCTGAACGTCAACGGCGGAGAACTGATGCGGTAGCTACAGTTCATACGGTTCGACCCAATCCGGCGTGGTCCCCGCCTCGACGACTCTCTGCTCGTGGTCGTAATTCACGAGTCCGTACTCCGCCAACTTGGGGAGGTGGTTGTGGTGGAGTTGGATGGCGACTCGCTCGGCGGGCGTCTCCTCTGCCAGTTGCTCGGCGAGGTCCGAGAGCGCGACTCGACCCACCTCGGGGCCGAGCGTCCGAAGGACCTCTCGCCGACGCGAATCGCTGAGAACGCTCCACAACTCCTGTGGGGTGATGCTCGTCTCGTTCGACTCGGGAGACGCCCGCGGGGGTCTCGTGTCGTCTCGGTTTCCTATCATCGGTGTCACCTCGGCGGCGATTTACCTGATAGAAGACGGCCGGGATATTTGATTGTAATCGACCGGACCCGTTTCGGCGGCCGGACCGCATTCGGGAGTCCGAGATGCGTTTCGAACCTCGAAACGCGTCTCGGTCGGCGGACCGAAGGTAGACGGTTTGGACCCGCGATAGGTTCCAAAACGAATACGTCCCTCGAACTGAAATACAGAGAAGTGCCACGACTGCGAAACACTGTATGACTGACGACACCGACCTCCACGACGTAATCTCGACCGTCGTCAAGCGCGCGTCGTTTCTCGACCGGTTGACCGACGGACCGACCAGCAAGCGCGACCTGCGCGACGAGCTGAATCTCTCTCGCTCGACGGTGTACAAGGCGGTTCGGGAACTCGAAACGCACGGACTCGTGACCGAATCCGACGAGGGCGTGGAACTCACGCTGGTCGGACGCCTGTTGGCCGACCAGTACCGGGAGTTCGAGGCTCGCGCCGCGGGAGTCTACGACAACGAGTCGCTCCTGTCGGTGCTTCCGGACGACGCCCCCGTGACGACCGACCTCTTACTCGGGGCCGACACCGTTCTCGCGGAGCGACACGCCCCCACCCGCCCGGTGACGTACATCGAAGCACTCGTCCGGAACGCCGACAGCGTGTCCGGCGTCGTTCCGGTCGTCCTCCCCCAGTACGTGGACCTCTTCCACGGGGAACTCGTCACCGACGACCTGACCGCCGACCTCGTGTTAGAGGACCCGGTGGTGGAGTACCTGAGCGACGAACACGGCGAGCGCTTCGGAGAAGCGCTCGCTACCGGACGGCTTTCGATTCGACGAACCGACGAGACGCTCCCGTTCGGCCTCATCGCCGCCGAAGGCGACGGTATCATCCTCATCGGCTACGAGGGGGGCGGCGAACTCCGGGGCATCATCCGCAACGACACCCCCGCGGCACTCGACTGGGGCGAACGCGTGTTCCGGAACTACTGGGACGAGGCCGACGAGGTGCTGTAACTACTTCCCTTCCCACTCCGGTTCGCGGTCCTCGAAGAAGGCGTCGATGCCCTCGTTTTTGTCCTCGGAAGCGAACAGGTGCGCGAACAGTTCGGCCTCGTACTCGATGCCCTGCTCCAGTTCCATCCGACTGGAGGCTTTCACGGCTTTCTTGGCGAACTCCAGCGCGAGCGGACTCTTCTCGGCCATCGACCCGGCGAGGTCGTACACCCTGTCTTCGAAGTCGTCTTCGGCGTGAACTTCGTCCACGAGTCCGATTTCGCGGGCTTGCTCGGCGTCTACGAGTTCTCCGGAGAGGATGAGTTTCATCGCTTGACCCTCGCCGACGAGTCGGGGGAGGCGCTGGGTGCCGCCGCCGCCGGGCATGATGCCGAGGCTGATTTCGGGTTGGCCGAGTTTGGCCCCCTCGCGGGCGATGCGCGTGTCGCAGGCCTGCGCGAGTTCGCACCCGCCGCCGAGCGCGTGACCGTTGATTGCGCCGATAACCGGCTGTTCGAGGTCGTCAACGTACTCGTAGACCCGCGGGCGCTTGCTGGCCTCGCGCTGTTCGAGGGGACCGCGCTCGCGGAGTTCGGTCACGTCCGCGCCCGCGACGAACGCGCCCGACTCGGACGACCCCGTGAGGACGACCACGCGCACGTCGCTGGCTTCGATGGCGTCCAGCACGTCCTTCAACTCGGCGCGGAGTTGGGCGTTCAGGGCGTTGCGGGCGTCCGGCCGCGAGAGCGTGACGGTGGCGACGTTCTCGACGCGCTCGCCGACTTCGACGTTCACGGTCTCGCACTCGGCGGCGACCTGTTCGGGCGTGCCGACCGCGGCGTCGCCGCGGTCGGCGGTCGCGGTCTCGTCGTCACTTTCGCTCTCGTCGCTCATTCGTCGTCACCCCAGTCGCCGGAGGTGCCCACGATTTCGCCGTCCTCCCAGACGTAGAACCCCTCGCCGGTCTTCTTGCCGAGTTTCCCGGCCCGGACCTTCCGGCGGAGGATTTGGGGCGGGCGGAACCGCTCGCCCAACTCCTCGCGGAGGTGTTCGAGGATGTCGAGGCGCACGTCGAGTCCCACCACGTCGCCGAGTTCGACCGGACCCATCGGGTGGTTGTAGCCCAGTTCCATCGACTGGTCGATGTCCCGCGGGCTTGCGACGCCCTCCTCTACCATCCGCATGGCTTCGACGCCGAGGGCGACGCCGAGGCGAGAGGAGGCGAACCCCGCGGTGTCTCGGACTTCGATGGCAGTCTTGCCGATGTCCTCCACGAAGTCGGTGGCGGATTCGACCGTCTCGGGGTCGGTCTGCTCGCCGACGACGACTTCGACCAACTGCATGATGTGGACCGGGTTGAAGAAGTGAAGCCCGATTCCCCGGCCGGGGTCGTCCAGTGCCGAGACGATTTCGGTGACGGGGAGCGACGAGGTGTTGGAGGCGATAATCGCGTCTTCGGGGGCCGCCGCCTCCACGTCCTCGAAGGTCTGCTTCTTGAGGTCCACGTCCTCGGGGACCGCCTCGACCACGAGGTCGGCGTCCGAGACGGCCGCTGCGAGGTCGGTCGTGCCCGAGATGCGCTCTAGGGCGGCGGCCTTCTCGTCTTCGGTCACTTTGTCTCGCTCGACGCCACCTTGGAGGTTCGCCTCGATGGACGCGATGCCGTCGTCCACGAGGTCCTGCTCTATGTCCCGAATCGTCACGCTGTTGCCCGCCATCGCGGAGACCTGCGCGATGCCGTGACCCATCGTCCCTGCTCCGAGTACGGTGACTTGCATGTCGGAGGGAGCGACCGGAGCGCGGTTAAGCGTTTATCTCTCGGGCGCTCGTCACCTCTCTGGTCGGGTCGGAGCGACGAGACCGAGACCCCGTTTCGCCCGCGGGTCCCGTCGGTCAGTCGTCGGCCGGGACCGCCGCGGCGTCCGCGTCGGGCGCGGACGACTCCTTGCGCGAGAAGTACGAGGCCAGCGCGGGACCGCTCACGTTGTGCCAGACGCTGAACAGCGCGGGCGGGAGCGCCGCGGCGGGCGAGAAGAAGGCGGTAGCGAGCGCCACGGCGAGTCCGCTGTTCTGGAGTCCGACCTCGAACGCGCAGGTCCGGGCGCGGTCCTCGGACATGCCGGTGAGTCGGCCGACGCCGTACCCGGTGGTGAGACCGATACCGTTGTGCGCGACGACCGCTATCGCGGCCGCCGCACCCGCGGTCAGGATGGTCCCCTTGCTGAGTCCCACGACCGCCGCGACGATGGCGACGATGGCGACCACGCTGACCGCCGGGAACACGTCGAGTCCGGCCTCCGCGACGTTCGGGGCCTTCCGGTCCAAAGCGTACCGGAGCGCGAACCCGGCGACGACCGGGACGAACACCACCTGCACGATGCTGGAGAACATCTGAGCGAAGGTGACGTTCAACTGTTCGCCCGCGAGGAAGACGACCCACGCGGGCATGACGACCGGCGCGGCCAGCGTCGTGACCGTGGTGATAGCCACCGAGAGCGCCACGTCGCCCTTCCCGAGGTAGGTCATCACGTTCGAGGCGGTGCCGCCGGGCGCGGCACCCACGAGGACGACGCCGACGGCGAGTTCGGTCGGGAGCGACAGGGCGACGGTGAGCGCGTACGCCGCCACGGGCATGACGACCCACTGCGTGACCGCGCCGATTGCCACGTCCCGCGGTTGTTCGACCAACCGCCGGAAGTCGTCGGGTTGGAGCGTCAACCCCATCCCGAGCATGATGATGCCGAGCAACGGCGTGATGTAGGGCGCAATCCACGTGAACGCCGACGGGACCGCGAGCGCCACCGCCGAGAACGCCAGCACCCAGACGACGAAATACCGGTTCGCAACGTCGCTGACCCGCCGAACGACGCCGAGCGCACTCACGACGAACTCCTCCGCGACCGTGATACGACTTGTCGTAACATCTCGTTGTAGCCTTCCAGTTTTAGATTTTATTTCTATCGGTCGAACAGTCGTCGGCAATTTTATCCAGAAAGTAGGATTTCGATGGTATTTCAGTACGACACCCGAATCACGCGCCGGTCGTCGTCGTCCCGGACCGTCACCACGTCGCCGGTGTTCTTCCAGACGGCGCGCGAGGCCCCCCAGTAGAGGTGTTCGTCGGTGTCCTCGCCGGACCCCGAGTGGAGCGTCACCGACCGGTTCGGGTCGAGGGCGAACTCGTCGGGGAACTCGTAGGTCTTCCCGTCGGCGTTCTCGACGGTCCACCCCGTCAGGTCCAGCGGTTCGTCGCCCTCGTAGCGGAACACGAGGTACTCGTCGTTCTTGTTCCAGTGGTCGTACCCGAGGGCGTCCTCGTGAATCTCGTCCACGACGAGACCCGCGGTGAGTCGCGCCCCCTCGCGCCGTCGGCCCAGCACCTCGTCGGGGACGCCTTCGGCAGTCGAACCCCGCGCCGGGTCGGTGTCTGGGCGTGACTCCGGTCCGGCGTCCGCCTCACCGCCGGATTCGGTCCCCACCGGCGTCGTCTCGACTGCGACGGCGGTCACGTCCGCCTCCGGCACCTCGGTCACGCCCGTCTCCGCGCGGTTCACGAACCGGTAGAAGTAGCTCTCTTCCCCGCTCTTTTTGGTCTCCTGATACCGGAACGCGAGGTCCTCGGTCTCGAACTTCCCGAAGAAGTCGTCCCACGAAATCGCCTCGAGTCGCGGGTCGGGGTCCTCCTCGGGGAAGTCGAGTCGCAGGATGCCAACGTCGTCGCCCTCGCCGGTGGCGACGACGTGGGCGGGGTCGGCGTCTCTGGCTTCCGCCCACTTCCGGATGGTCTCGCGGTCGGTCGTGGTCTTCGTCCGGCCGGGCATCGCGTCCCGACTCACGAACCGGTGGAAGTAGCTCCGCTCGCCGTTCTGCTTCTCGTCCTGATACCGGAACGCGAGGTCCGCGGCGTCGAACTTCCCGAAGAAGTCGTCCCACGAGACGTGTTCGAGGTTCGCGTCCGCCTCCGGAAAGTCGAGTCGCAGGATGCCGAGGTCATCGCCCTCGCCGGTGGCGACGACGTGGGCGGGGTCGGCGTCTCTCGATTCGGCCCACGCCCGAATCTCCTCGCGGTCGGTCGTGATTCTGGTCGTCCACGGTTTCTGGTCGGTCATTCCCGTTCCCCCGGGCAGAGAAGCGACCTACGACCGCTTAGCTATTCGGACCTATCGCCGGGGTGAGACGACGGCGACCGTCACCCGAGAGCCACGAACACCGCGTACGGCAGGAGGAACAACGCGACGAACATCGCCAGCAGAATCGCGCCGTACCCGGCGAACGTTCCGAACGCGGTCAGCCACGAGGGGTGGTCGAAGTCGGCAGGCAGGTTCATGTCCGAAGCGAGGCGACGGTGGTCCTTAGTCCTATCTGAAGGCGACTCCCCCGGTTTCGAGGCGGGGGCGACCTACCGAAGGATGTCGCCGATTCGCCGCGCTTGGCCCGAGAGGTCGGGGTCCTCCTCGACGATTCTCAGGACCTCGTGGTCGGTCACGTCGAAGTAGGACTTGCCGGTCGCCCCTTCGATGAGGTCCTTCGAGAGTCGGAACTCCGTCCCCTCGTACACCACGTCCACGCCGTCCTCGTCGAACGCGAGCGTCGTCATACCCCCGCGTTTGGCCGCCCCATTTAAAAACCCATCAGAACGTCGCCGAGGAGTGTCCGTTTTCCGGTAGTTGTCTGACGGAAGTTTATTAGCGTCGAACCGGAACGTTCCGGTGTGCCGCTTGGTTCGGACCCGTTGGACGAGTTAGCGATTCCGGACGGTACGACCGTCGAAGAACACGACCTCGTGACCGACGGCGACGTTATCGTCGGCGGGCAGAGTACGGTCGAGTTCGGCGTCCGCGGTCACAACGTCATCGCCGGGGAACGCGTCCAGTTCGGCGGCCACATCGAGGCCGAGGCCGACTGCCGCCTCGACATGTGGTCGGACGTGGAGGACAACGTGCTGGTCGGCCGGGACGCCTACCTCGGCGAACGCGTCCACGTCGGCGGTCGCCTGATGGTGAGTGGCGACTTGGACATCGGCGACGACGTGGACATCGAAGACGGGTTCGAGGCCAACGGGTGGATAGTCATCCGGAACCCGATGCCGACTATCGTCTTCGTCTTCGTCTACCTCCAGCAACTGTTGCGCATCGGCGAGGAGGAGGCCGCCGAGGAAGTCGTCTCCGAGTTGCTGGAGAACGAGGAAGTCGAGGCCGACCCCGTGGTGGTCCCGCGCAACGGCCACGTCTCCGACGACTCGTGGCGGGTCTCGACCCCCGCGACCATCGGCGACGACTGTAGACTCCACGGCAACATCCGGGCCGAGTCCATCGAGGTCGGGAAGCGAAACGACGTGTTCGGCAGTCTCCGCGCCCGCGGCGACATCTCGGTCGGCGAGAGCACCGTCATCCACGGCGACGTGACCACCCGAAACGGGACGGTCGAACTCGCCGACGACGTGGAGGTCCGCGGCGACGTGTCGTGCGAGGACCTCCACTTCCACGACGGCGCGGTCGTGGACGGGACGATGCGCGCCAGCGGGGAGATGTCGATGGTGAAAGCCGGTGCCCACGAACACATCGCGGCCGACGGCGACGGCGGCCGAAAGCGGTTCCACGCCGACGAGTCCGGCGAGAGCGACGGGGGAGAGACCGGCGACGGGGGAGAGACCGGATTCGAGTTCCGGACCGGCGAGTAGTCGGTCGGAATCGGCGTTCGACGGCGGGTACTTTTCCAGCGCGTATTTCGGAATTCGACGGACGAGTCCGTCGAATTCCGGCGATAGGTCGGCACGTTTCGAGGGAGTGGGTCGGCCAGCGTCGGCGACGACGCCATCGACCGATGGCGTCGTCGCCGACCCGTTCGCTTTCGGCAAGAAAAATATTTCTAAGAGAATGATATTTGATTTCTTAGGAAATATATTTATTTTTCAAAGAACTGCTCGTCGGTCTCGCTCCCCCCGCGCTCGGGCGGCCGGTGTCGGTCTCGGGGATAATGTAATAAACGTTGGCGATGAAATACCTACGGACATGGGAGAGAGGCTTACTCACGAGAGGTGGTATCGATGCACTCGGTAGTGCTGACGAAGGGCGTCCCCGACTTCCGGGAGGGACAGGTGTCGTTCGACGAGGACGGCCACCTCGAACGCGGCGCGACCCCCACGGTGATGAACCCCAACGACGAGTTCGCGCTACAGGCCGCCCTCCAGACGAAGGTCAAGTGCGGCGGCCGGGTCAGCGTGATGAGCATGGGACCGCCGGGTTACGAGAGCGTGCTGGAGGAGGCGATGGGCGTCTACGCCGACGACCTCTACCTGCTGTCGGACCGCGAGATGGCGGCGGCCGATACGTGGTCCACCGCGATTACCCTCTCGGGTGGCGTCGAGAACGTAGACGAGGAGTTCGGTGAGGACCCCGACATCATCTTCGCGGGGTTCAAGACCGCCGACGGCGAGACGGGCCAGACCGGGCCACAGACCAGTTGGTGTCTCGACCGGCCCGTCGTGACCCACGTCATCTCGATGGAAGTCGAGGAAGACGAGGGCCGACTCCGCGCCAAGCGACTCGTGGAGGGCGACGCGGACGAGATAGAGACCGTCGAGGCTCCCCTGCCCGCGTTCGTCGTCACCGACCCCGAGTTCGAACCTTCCTACCGGCGGGCCGAGCATCGACTCCGGCACAAGCGACTCAAGGCCGAGACCGAGGAACGCGTCGAGAGCTACGAGGACCACCTCACGACGTGGAGCGCCGAGGACCTCGACTTGGACCCCGACTTCATCGGACTCGACGGGTCGCCCACCATCGTCTCGGGCGTGGACCCGATTCCGAAGGCTCCCTCCGAGCGCGAGGCCACGATGGTCGCGCCCGACGACGCGGACGGGATGGAACAGGTCCTCGGCGAGATGCGACCCCTCGCGGGAGGTGACTGACCGTGGCCGACGACGTGAACCTCGACCCGACCGAGTACACCGTAGACCAACTGAAGGAGAAACTCGCCGCGGTAGACGACCCCGAAACACTCGACGCCGCCCTCGCCGCCGAACGCGAGGGCGACGACCGCAAGACCGCCAGAGAAGCGATTCAGACCCGAATCGAGGCACTGGACGAAGAGACCGAGGGCGGGGAACCGGCCGACACCGACCACGAGGAAGAGGACGCCGACGAGGGCGAGGTCAGTTACGAAGTCGAGAACCACACCCGGGACAAGAAGCACGTCCGGGCGCTGAAGGGCGGCGAGTACCGCGACATGTGGGTCTACTGCGAGACCCAAGGCGGCGAACTGCTCGACGTGTCCAAGGAGATGCTCGGGAAGGCTCGCGAGCTGATGGACACGTACAACCGCGAGTACGACGAGTCAGAGCGAGTCGTCGGCGTCCTCGTCGGCGACGAGATGACCGACCTCGCCGACGAGGTACTCGCCTACGGCGCGGACGTGGCGCTCTACCACGAGGACGACCGACTGGAGCGGTTCCGCCACAAGCCCTACACCGAAATCGTCTCGGACATGGCCCGCGGCGGCGCGGAACCACCGAACTGGGCGACAGGAAATCCCGGTACCGAACCCACCGCCGAGTGGCGCGACTACGACAAGCCCCGCTACTTCCTCTTCCCGGCGACCAACAACGGCCGGGACCTCTCGGCGCAGGTGCAGGGCGAACTCGACTCGGGTCTCGCCAGCGACTGCTCGGGCCTGTTCATCGAAGAGGAACTCATCTCCAACCCGGTCAAGACCGGCGAACCCGGCGAGAAGGTGGAGTTCGAGCGCGTCCTCCACATGAAGCGCCCGGACTTCTCCGGGTTCGAGTACTCGACCATCCTCTGTCTCGACAACCCCGGCCGGGAGTTCCACCCGCAGGGATGCTCGGTCATCCCCGGCAGTTTCGACCCCATCGACCCCGACTACGAGAAGGAGGGCGAGCGCATCGAACACGACCTCACTCTGCCCGACGACTGGTTCCGGGTGGACGTGACCGAGTTCGACCGCTTGGACGAGGGCGTCGATTTGACCGGCCACGAGGTGGTCGTCGCCCTCGGCCGGGGCATCGGCGACGACCCCACGAGAGGCATCGAGTTGGGTCTCGACTTGGTGGACGCCTTCGACGACGCCGCGCTCGGACTCTCGCGCGGCGTCGTCACGGCGTCCTACGACGTGGACGGCCACGTCGCCGACTACGTGGCCGAGGAGCGACAAATCGGCGAGACCGGCCAAGAGGTCGCACCCACGCTGTACGTCGCCGCGGGCATCTCGGGCGCGGTCCAGCACAAGGTCGGGATGGACGAGTCGGACACCATCGTCGCGGTCAACACCGACCCCGATGCCCGCATCCGGGACTTCAGCGACTACTTCGTGGAGGGCGACCTGTTCGAGGTGCTTCCCCGCCTCACCGAATCCGTGAAGGCGGGCGAACTGAAGGCGAAAGCGGAGGCGAGCGATGACTGACGAACACGAACACTACGAGGCGGTCGTCGTCGGGGCCGGACCCGGCGGTGCCGCCGCCGCCGCGGTACTGGCGCGAAACGGCGTGGAGACCCTCGTCCTCGAACGCGGGGTCGAAGCCGGGGCGAAGAACGTGACCGGCGGTCTCATCTACGCCGAGGAGTCCGCGCCCTACACGGTGGACGCGCTGTTCCCCGACTTCCGCGAGGAAGCCACCGAGCGCCCGGTCACGGACTACTACCTCCACAACGTCGCGGGCGAGAGAGTCGAGACCTTCGACATCACCGACCTCCACGAACACGACACCGCGTGGTCCGACGCGGTGCTTCGCCGGAAGATGGACTCGTGGATGGCCAACCGGGTTCACGAGATGGCCAGCGAGACCGGCGGCGGACTGCTGACGAACGTCCGGGTCAACGGTCTCCTGCGCGAACGCGGCGAAATCGTCGGCGTGACCTGCGACGAACTCGACCCCATCCGGGCCGACCTCGTGGTCGCCGCCGACGGCGTGAACTCCGAGTTGGCCCGAGACGCTGGCCTGATGGACTGGGAGGACCCCGACGAGTGGTTCCAAGGCGTGAAAGCCGTCGTGGACGTGCCCCCCGAAGTCATCGCTGACCGGTTCGGTGTGGCAGACGACGAGGGAGAGGCCCACCTGTTCTCGGGCGACCTGTTCGAGGACGTGCGCGGCGGCGGGTTCGTCTACACGAACGAGGACTCGCTGTCCATCGGGTCGGTGTTCCACCTCGACAGCATCGTGGAACAGGAGGCCGAACCCCACCAGTTGCTCGACAACCTGCTGACCCATCCCCTGCTGGCCGACTGGTTGGAGGGCCACTACGACGAGGTGGAGTACAGCGCGAAACTCGTGCCCGACTCGAAGAAGGCCGCGATTCGCTCGCCCCACGAGGGTCGCCTCCTCGTGGTCGGAGACGCCGCCGGACAGATGCAGGCACAGGGTCCCATCATCAAGGGGATGAACCACGCCGTGAGCGCAGGCGCGCTTGCGGGCGAGGCGTTCGCCGAGGCGAAACTGCGCGGCAAGCCCGAGAAGGCGGGCGAACTCTACGAGCGGAAACTCCGCGAGGAGGGTGTCATGGGCAAACTCCGGCCGAAGGGGTATCGGGTCGCCAGCGCGCTCGGCGAACACGACGCCGTGACGGACCTGCTGGACTCGGTTCTCACCTCGTCGGTCGGTCGACTCGGGGTACGACTGACCGGCGGCCTGCTCGAAGACCTCTACTCGTCGCCGCGTCTCTCCCAAATCGTGCCCGACACGCAGACGCCCTACGTCACCCTGCCGACCGTCATCGCCGAGGAGTTGGGCGAGCGCGTCACCGGCGAGGCCGACTACGAACCCAAACCCCTCGTGGAGCGCATCGGCGACCTGACCTACGACACCGACGTTGGCAACCCCCACATCGAACTGCGGGACGCCTCGGTCGAAGCCAGCGGCGCGGCGGTCTACGCCTGTCCGGTCAGCGCGCGGGACTTCGGCGGCGGATGCTACCGCGAGGAGACGGTCAAGACCAACGGGAACGAGGAGAAACGGGTCAGCCTCGACACCCAACCCTGCGTCGAGTGTGGCACCTGCGCGGTGGTCGCCGACACCGACTGGGAACACCCCCGCGGCGGCAAGGGCGTCGAGTTCAGGGAGGGGTGAGACAGACGCGTGAGCGACTACCACGACCGAATCGAGGCGCTGGCCGACCGCGCCCGCGAGGACCGCCGGGGCTTCGACCCGCCCGAGGACCCGCCGGACGAGGAGCGCGCCGTGAAATTCCTGCGCGAGGGCGTCGGCGAAGTCGTCGCGGTGTACGTCGAGGCCCGAACCGGCGAGTACGCGCCGCTGGACCGCGCGGAGATGGACGGACTGGAGCGAGCGACCAACGACTGGTTGGCGCTGTACGCCCGATGTCACGGCCGCGAGATAGCGCCCGACTTCACGGTCCGGGAAGTCGCCGAGGCGGTCGTCGAGACCCGCGACGTGGTGACGACGGCCCAACTGCTGACGGGCGTGCCCGACCGGGAGTCCGGGGTCGCGTGGCGGCCTCGCGTTCGGTAGGCGAACGCTCGGCCTATCAGCCGCCACGGACGCGCTCGGCCGAGCAGACCACGGGGCGGGATAAAGGGGCCGTCCGCTCGCGTGACCGCGGGCGGGGCTTTCTGGGCCTTCTCCGTTTCGGTCTTCCCGGTCGTCTTGGCCGTGTCGTTGCGGAGCGAGTAGACCGCGCTCGTCAGAACACGTCTCACGACGACCCGAGACGAGAGCCGGAACGTCGTAACCAACCCCGTCCGAGTGCGAGAAAAGATTAAGTAATCGCGGAGTGTGTTATCATTGAACATGAAGTTCTCCGAAACGCTGGAGTTCGGCCACGAGGACCGCAAGCGCATCTACGAGTACGTAGAGAGCCACGGCGAGGTGGACGCGGAGGAGGCCCGCGACGTGTTGCACGTGGACCACGGCGGGTTCCGCCACCACGTCGCCATCCTGAAGCGCGACGGCTACCTCGAAGAGCGCGAGGGGATGCTCCGGGCGTCGTTCGAGGAGGGTGCGGCCGAGGAGTACGAGGTCGATGGCATCGAGTTCACGGTCCGACCGGCGCGACAGGAGGATCTCTCGGGTATCGTCGGCGCGATTCGGCGGGTCGCCGAGCAGGGAAGTTACATCGTCGCCGAGAGCGTAGCCGACGAAATCGACCACGACGAGG
Organism: Halorussus caseinilyticus; assembly: GCF_029338395.1. Lineage (NCBI taxonomy): Archaea > Methanobacteriati > Methanobacteriota > Halobacteria > Halobacteriales > Haladaptataceae > Halorussus > Halorussus caseinilyticus. Next base: position 1,561,098 of record NZ_CP119809.1, on the reverse strand, counting down.
CTCTGCTCCGGCACAACGAAATCGAGTCGCGGATGTTCTTCGTCGCCACCGTCGGTGACGACGTAGTGGGGTGGGTCCACCTCTACGCGCCGGAACTCGACAAACTGGCCCACACCGCGGAGTTGACCGTCGGTGTACTGGACGAGTATCAGGGCCACGGCATCGGGAGTCACCTGCTGGAGCGCGGTCTGGAGTGGGCGGCCTCGAACGGCTACGAGAAGGTCTACCAGAGCGCGCCCTCGACCAACGAGTACGCCATCGAGTTCCTGAAAGACCACGGGTGGGAGACCGAGGCGGTCCGCGAGGACCACTACAAAATCGGCGGCGACTACGTGGACGAAGTGATGATGGCGGTCGACCTCTGAGTCACCAGAGTCACGCCAGCAGACCCGCGGAGACGACCGGCAGGCCGACGCCGTAGAAGAAGTAGGCGAGTCGCGGGGGCGCGAGACCGACGCCTCGCCCTCTCTGGGGCCGTCTCTCGACAGCGCCAGCGACGCGGCCGCGGGGCCCTCTGCGGTCGGACCGTCGGTGGCGCTCCCGCGCATCACCGACCGCACGAGTAGCGCGACGCCGACCCACGCGAGTACCAGCGGAACGAGTCCGGTCCGAAACGTGGCGTAGGGCACGCCGACCGTGAATCCGGCGGCGAGGACCGAATACCGTACCCCCACCGAGCTATCAGACGCTTGTCCATAACGGACGTGGCGGTTCGCGGGTGGTACGTTTTCGGGAGCGAAAAGAGCGGCCGTTACTCGGTCGCGCTGGCGTCGCTCGGTCCTACTCGGTCGCGCTACGTCACCCCTGCTGTTCGTGGACCGGGAACGCGACTTCGACGGTGGTCTTGTACTCCTGTATCTGGCCGTTCTCTACGTCGGCGGTCCAGTCCTCGACCTCGACGCCGTGGATGTCGTCGATGGTCTTGCTGGCTTGGTCCACCGCTTCCTGCGCGGCCTGCTCCCACCCCTCCTCGGAGGTGCCGAGGACCTTGATGATTTTTACTGCCGTCATGGCCAGCGACGGTACGACGGGATTCGTGTAGCGTCTTGTGGCCGTTTCGAGGCGGCGGTCGCTGGTGGCCCGTCCGATTCGTACGGGGACTTGCGACACCGACGGGACTGATTCGGCGGGGCTAGCTTCAGGCTTGAACCACTGAGTTACCGCACAGCACCGCCCCGCACCGCGACCGCAGGCCTCACGCCTCCCCACCCTCGGCGGCCGCGGACGCGGCCGCCGTCCCTCGCGCGCGGCGCGACGCCCACGGCGTCGCGCCCGCACGCGCCGAGCAGAAAGACGCGTTTAGAATTGTTATAGAAATGTATATATTGTCTAGATATTTGTATACAATTCTTCACCGCGCTCCTGCCGTCTGTTCGGTCAGCGCGCGCCCGGTGGACCGTCCGGCGGGAAGTGCCGGACGGAATCGACGCCGCCGACGAAATCCCGAACCTGCAGAACCGAAAGGGGCTTTTCTTCGACGCCGGTAGCACCTAGCATGATTTCCATCGCGCTGGCGGGCAAGCCCAACGCGGGCAAGTCCACCTTCTACAAGGCCGCGACGATGGCCGACGTGGACGTGGCCAACTACCCGTTCACGACCATCGACGCCAACCGCGGCGTGAGCCACGTCCGGACGGAGTGTCCCTGTCTCGAACGCGACGAGCGCTGTGGCGACGAGAACTGCCACGACGGGAAGCGCTACGTCCCCATCGAACTCTTGGACGTGGCCGGACTCGTCCCCGGTGCCCACGAGGGCCGCGGACTCGGCAACCAGTTTCTGGACGAGTTGACGAACGCCGACGCAATCGTCAACGTCGTGGACGCCTCCGGCGGCACCAACGAGGAGGGCGAACCCGTCGAAATCGGGTCCTACGACCCCGTAGAGGAAGTGGACTTCATCGAGGAGGAGATGGACCAGTGGCTGGCGAGCATCGTCGAGCGAAACTGGGAGAGCGTCGAGCGCAAGTCCCGGTCGCCCGACTTCGACATCGACGACGCGCTGGCGGACATGTTGACCGGGTTCGGCGCGACGGAGGCGGACGTAGCCGCCAGCCTCCGCGAACTCGACTACCCCGAGGACCCCATCCAGTGGACCGACGACCACCGCGAAGCCCTCGCGCGCGACGTGCGCGCCCGGACCAAACCCATCATCCTCGTGGCGAACAAGGCCGACGTTGCCCCGCCGGAGAACGTCGAGCGACTCCGCGAGACCGGCAAGCCAGTCATCCCCGCCACCGCGGAAGGCGAGTTGGCCCTGCGACAGGCAGAGCAGGCCGGGGCCGTCGATTACGACCCCGGCGACGACGACTTCGAGGCGGTCGGCGACCTGAGCGACGACCAGCGGGCCGGACTCGACCAGATTCGGGAGGTCATGGCCGAGTGGGGCGGCACCGGCGTCCAGCAGGCGCTAAACACCGCGGTCTACGACCTGCTCGACCGGATTACGGCCTACCCGGTCCAGAACGAGACCAAGTGGACCGACGCGAAGGGTAACGTCCTACCCGACGCCTTCCTCCTGCCCCGCGGTTCGACGCCCAAGGACCTCGCTTACGCGGTCCACTCAGACATCGGCGACGGCTACCTCCACGCGGTCAACGGCAAGACCAACCGCGACATCAGCGACGACTACGAGTTAGAAGAGGGCGACGTGGTGAAAATCGTGAGTACGGCGAAGTAGTCGCTCGTGCGTCTCGGTCCGTTCTCTCCCACCGACCAGTCCCCGGAAATCTTACATCGCGTTTTTCCTCGTCGCTGTCGCACACTACCTATGGCATCCGTCGATACGGACCTCGCAAACGAGTTGTCCCACCACGACGAGTATTTCACCGCCCGGGAACTCGTCCAGTACCTCGAACGCCACCACGCCGTCGAGGGTCCCGGCGTCCCCCGCGACCTCGTGGAAGCCTACGCCGAGGAGTTGGACTACGACAGCGAGCGGTTCGACACCTCGCTGGAGGACCGACTCACCGACGCCCGGTCGTGGCAACCCGGCGACCGAATCTACCGAATCGGCGACAACGTGAGTATCTACCCGGCCTCGTGGCACGAACGACTCGCCGACACCACGGACCTCGCCGACTACGTGGAAGTGATGCTCGAGAGCGTCAGAGCGCCCGAAGGCGTCGAAATCGACCGCGGGAGCCTCGGAGTTACCCAAGACGACCTGTTGACCGCGGTCGAAATCGTCGGCGAGATGGACCGAAGTGACTCCCGTCGACTCCTGAAGAACCAGCGTCTGGAGGGGTCGCTGGTCCTCTACGCCTTCCAGAACCCCGAAGAAATCGTCCGCCTCCCAGAAGAGACGGCGACCGACGTGTGAGTCACTCCGCGAAGAACGCCGCGAGCAGTTCGGTCACTTCCTCGGGTGCCTCCTTCTGGACCCAGTGGGTCACGCCGGGCAGTCGCTCGACGCGCAGGTCCGGTACCCACCGCTCTAAGTTCTCGGTCTGTTCGACCACGAGCGCGGAGTCCGCTTCGCCCCAGATAATCTGGGTCGGGACCGGAACCTCTCGCGGTGGGCGTTCGCGGCCCAAGAGCGCCCCAATCTCCTCTCGGAGTCCGTCGCGGGCGAGCGCCCGGTAGTAGTTCAGCGCCGCGGTCAACGCGCCGGGACGACAGATGGCCTCGCGGTAGCGCCGCAGGTCCGCCTCGCTGAAGGTGTCGGGGTCCGCAGTGGCCCGTAGCAACGCCCCGATTCCCGCACACTCGAACGCGCCCAGTAGCGTCTCGGGAAGCCACGGTATCTGGAACGCCGCGGCGTACCACGACCGGCGGCGCTGTTCGGGTGAATCGCGGAGTACCTCCCGATACCGCCCGAAGTGAGGCGCGTTCAGCACCGCGAGTTTCTCGACCACTTCCGGGCGACGACTCGCCGTCTCCCACGCGACGATGCCACCCCAGTCGTGGCCGACGACGTGGGCTTGCTCCCGGCCGAAGTACTCCACGAGTCCGGCGACATCGCCGACCAGTCGCTCGACTCGGTAGGCTTCGACTCCGTGAGGCTTCTCCGACCGGTTGTACCCGCGCATGTCCGGTGCAACGACTCGGTATCCGGCGTCGGCGAGCGCGGGAATCTGGTCGCGCCACGAGTTCCAGAAGTCCGGGAAGCCGTGGAGGAGGACCACGAGGGGGTCGTCCTCGTCGCCCGCCGCGACGTAGTGCAGACGCACGTCGTCGACGACGGCGTGGCCGTGGGTCCACGGGCCATCTGCGCCGCGTCCTCGCTCGGAGTCGGCGGAGACCTGTCTCTCCATGCCCCGCAATTGGCGGGAAAACGATTAAAATGTTGGCCGCCCGGAGCTGTCGTCAGGCCGTGGTGGTCTCGTTCGCCGTCGTCTGCTCGCCGAAGGTGGCGTCGATAACGTCGTACTCCACGATGACGTACGCCGTCTCGACGACCGGCGACCCGTCCATCACGTAGGGGTCGTCGGCCTCCGGGAAGTCGTACCGCTGGTTGTCGTTGGTGTCCAGATGGGGCATGGCGACGAGGGTCTGGCTATCGTTGATACTCCCGTCGAGTTCGACCACGACGTTGCTGTGGACGCCGGGTTCGAGATACGTCGAGTTGCCCACGACCGGACCCACCGAGACGTTCTCGGCCGACGCGTAGTCACCGCTGACGTTCCGGGCCTCGTGAATCACGAGGAATCCGCCCTCGGGGACGACGACGCGCTCCAGCGTCACCGTCGTCGTGTTCGGTGCCCCGTCGGTGAAGCTGAATCCGGCGGACTGGTTCAGGAAGATGACGCTCGCGGTGGCTTGGCCGGTCGGCGTCTGCGTCGTCTGTGCGGTCCCTTCGGCCGTTGTCTCCGCCGTCGTGGTCTGGGTCGTCTGGTTTCCGCCCGCCGTGGTCGTCTCCTGTGCCATCGGTACGCCGTCGGTCGCACTCGTCTCCGTCGGACCGGTGCCCGCGGCCAGCGCCGCCGACGTTCCGGCGAGGAGTAGCGCGACTACCGCCAGTACTATCGTCTTTCGTGTCATGTGTCTCCGCCGAAGTTACGGCAATCGGGGGCAAGAGCGTGTCAATCGTTCATCGGTCGAACGCCGGGATACTCGGAGCTAGGTCGGGACTGAACTCGCGTAATCAGGGATTTGGTTCGCGCGTCACCCAAGCGGCCGGAACCACACCGCCACGAGCAACAGGGCGAGGAAGACGTACGACCCCCGGACCAACAACATCGTCGCCACCTCCGGGTCGGCCCGGCGAGCGACGGCGGCGACGGCCCCGAATCCGGCGACGGCGGCGACGCTACTCGGCGGGAAGACGGCGAGGGCGGCGAGCGCGACCACCAGCAGGAGCGCCGTCGCCATCAGCGCGTAGGCCGCGGTTCGGGCGCGCGCCGGGCCGACCGCCACCGCGACGGTGCGCTTGCGGATGGACCGGTCGTAGTCGAAGTCCTGCGCGTCGTCGATTACCTTCACGCCCGAGAGCAGGACGAGGAACACCGCCGCGAACGCGACGGGCACGGCAGTCAGCGTCCCTGCCTGCACGTAGTAGCCCCCGAGGAGCGCCAGCGCGATGCCGAGCGGATAGCCCGTGGTGGCGGTAACGGGGTTGGTGTCGAGTTGCGGGGCGTGGTGGTAGGCGACCAGCCACGTCGGGAGGGTCAGCAGGGCCGCGCCGACGCCTGCGAGCGCCCAGAGCGCGAGCAGGCAGACCGAAAACAGCGCGGTCGAACCCGCGAGCGCGGCCTTGCACCCCCGTTCGGAGAGGGGGTGGTCGTCGTCCTCGTTGCGGACGTAGAAATCGACGTAGCCATCCTTGACGTGGGCGGTGTACACCGCCGCGAAGATGGCCGTCAGGTGGGCCAGACCCGCCAGCGGCGCGAACGTGCCCGCCAGCACGCCGCCGAACAGCGAGCAGGCGACCGGCGGGAGCATGAACACGGGGTGGACCTGCGAGGCCAGTGCGCGGGCCGCGGGGACGACGCCGGACTCCCGGCGCGAGATGGGCATGGTACCATCGGACGGGAGCGAGACGCATAAAATCTCAGGGCGGTCGGTGTCGGCTATCGGTACGTCTCCGCGTCTTCGTTGATGTGTTCGTGCGCCTTCCGCATCGCTTCGGTGGCGTCGGAGTCCGACCACACGCCGAATCCGGCGTAGATGTCTCGTTCGTCGTCGGTCAGTCGTTCGAGGAGGTCGGTGACACTCTCGTCGTCGCCCTTTCGCGCTTCGAGTCGCTCGTCGGTTTCGTCGCTGATGCGAATCTTCCCCTCCACGTGCAGACTCGTGTACGTCCGCGTCTACATTTGAGTGTTTTGTGGACCCTGACGGCGGTGCGACTCCGGCGAACTCCGACGACAGCGCGAGTTGGCTTGAACCGATGAAGACCGCACCGCAACCGCGACCGGGATACTCTCTATCGTCGTAGAGAACGATAGAGTAGTCTTTAAAAAATTTGTGTCGTGGTCAAAAACCTAAAAACGATTCCTAAGCAAATGAAAATCTATGTCTGGTCGGCCTACCGAACCGCGTTCGTCGCCTCGCGCATGATTTCGATGGCTTCCTTCAGCGACTCCATGTCGGTGGCGTAGGAGATGCGGGCGTAGCCCTCGCCGTGGTCGCCGAAGGCCTCGCCGGGCACGACCACGACGCCGCGGTCCACCACTTCGTCGGCCCACCCGTCGGGAACCTTCGGCATGGCGTAGAACGCCCCGCGCGGCGTCGGGCAGTCCAGACCCATCTCTGCGAACCCGTCGAGCAACACGTCCCGGCGCTCCTCGAACGCCGACACCATCTCCTCGACCGGTTCCTGCGGGCCGGAGAGCGCCGCCTCCGCCGCGTACTGGGCCGGGGCGCTGGCGCAGGCCTGCACGTAGCCGTGGACCCGGAGCATGCGCTCGATTCGGCGCTCGCTGGCGGCGACCCACCCGAGTCGCCATCCGGTCATCGAGTAGGTCTTCGAACAGGCGTTGACCACGACCACGTTGTCCGAGTCGGCGTAGGCCATCGGCGAGTGGTGTTCGCCGTCGAAGACGATGTGTTCGTACACCTCGTCGGAGATGCAAAGCACGTCGTGTTCGTCGGCGATGCGGGCGAACTCCCGCATGTCTTCCTCGGTCTGGACCGCCCCGGTCGGGTTGGCGGGACTGTTGACGATGAACGCCGCGGTGTCGTCGGTGATGGCCTCTTCGACCGCCGCGGGGTCCAGAGTCAGGTCGTCGCGGACCGCGACCGGTTTGGGTTCGCCGTCGGCGATTCGGGTCAGCGCGTCGTAGGAGACGAATCCGGGGTCGGGGAAGATGACTTCCTCGCCGCCGTCTACGTGGGCCTCGATAGCGAGGTGAAGCGCCTCGCTCCCGCCAGCCGTCGCTATCAGGTTCTCCGGCGGCACCGAGAAGCCGTTGTCTCGGTCGTGCTTCGCGCTAATCGCCTCTCGGAGTTCGGGTATCCCCTTGTTGGAGGTGTAGGCGTCGGCCTTCCCCGCTTCGATGGCCTCGACTGCGGCCCGTCGCGCGTGTTCGGGCGTCGGGAAGTCGGGTTGGCCCAGTCCGAGGTTGATGGCGTCCTCGCCCGCCGCCTCGAACACTTCGCGGATACCGCTAATCGACACCTGCTCTACTCTGTCGGAGAACTCGGTCATGGTTGCGAATGGACGCTCCGGTACGATAATTCTTGATACTCTTCGGTTCCCGCAGATTTCGCCAGACGCCGCCTCTCGAAAATCCTACGACAACCGCGCCGCGATGTCCGCCTCGGTGATGATGCCGACCGTGTTGCCGCGTTCGGTGACGACGACGGCCTTGTGGTGGCCGAGGTCGGTGCTGAGTTCGTCGAGCGTGGCGGTCCGGGACTTGGTGGGGAAGCTCTCGCCCATGAACTCGCTGACCGGTTGGTCGCGGGCGTCCTCGCCGACGCTCATCAGGTCCTCGAAGCTGATAGAGCCGACCGGAACGCCGTTTTCGATGACGGGCATCTGGGAGAAACCCTCCTCCTGCATCTTCGAGACGGCGTGGCTCACCGAGTCGTCGGGACCGACGCTAACTACGTCCTCGTGCATCAGGTCGCCCGCGCGAACGATGTCGCCTTCCGACTCTTCGAGTGCGTCCACGATGTGCCGGAGCGTCGAGAGTCGCGGGTCAACGTCCCCGCCCTCGATTCGCGCGATGAGTGGCTGAGAGACCCCTGCACGGTCGGCCAACTCGCTCTGGGTCAGGCCGAGTTCGGTCCGGCGCTCCCGAATGTCTTGGGGCGTCGGTAACTCCATGTGGCCGGATAACTGCCGGTAATAGATAAACCTTCGGACTACGCGCCGGGCGCTCCTACTCGCCTTCCGGCCCGCGCGGGCGAATCTTGAACCCGTACCGCGTCACGCCCTCTTGGGTGTAGACCCGGCGCATCGTCGTCTCCACGGGGTCGCCGATTGCCACGTCCGAGGGGTCCGCGGCCACAACCTGCGCCGGGACGCTCGCCGAGTCGCCGTCGGGACCGTCCAGTGCGACCACCGCGACGGCGAAGTCGCCGGACTGGGCCTGCTGTTCGGCGAACTCCGGCGGCGCGCCGCCCTGCGAGATGACCGTGGCCGCCTCCACCGTGCCCTCGCCGGTGAGTCGAACCTCGTCGTAGCCGTCCACGAGCGCCTTGCAGTCGTTGCAGGCACCTTCGGGCGGGAAGTTGAGACCGCCACACTCCGGACACCGGCCCGCCAGCAGGCGGTGGCGCTGGTCCAAGGTCCGTCGCCACGACGGGACGCTGACGTACGCGCCGCCGCCGTCGGGCGGTCCCGAGGTCAACTCGCCGCGCTTACGGAGGTACTCGGCGTAACTGACGGATTCGCCGTCGTCAAGCGCGAGCGACGAAGGGATTCCGTCGGCGTCGCTCCCCCCGCCAGCGTTCTCGACCAGCAGAGCGTCCGCGCCAGCGCCACTGCCGAACGAGGCCGCGAGAACGGTCTCCGCGCCGTCCGCGAGCGCGCGAGCGAGCGCGAGCGGAACGCTCGCCGCGGCGGTGTCGCCCAACTCGTGGACGGTCGCACACGCCCCAATCCGGTCGGTATCGACGCCGAGCGCATCCGCCGCGCGGTAGGGGAGTTTGCCGTTCGGGGCTTGGACCGCCGCGGCGTCAACCTCGCTCGCGTCGGCGAGGTCTAACTGCTCGACTGCCCCGGCCAGCGTCTCGGTGAACGCTCGGCGCTCGTATCCGGTCGCGCCGAGCCCTTCGACTGCCTCCGACCCTGCGCGCCGGAAGCGCGTGCCGGGGTACTCGCTGGCGTACTCGGCGCGTTCGCGGACCTCTGCCCCGCCCGCACTCCCGCCGGACTCCGAGAGGACGAACGCGGCCGCGCCCGCTCCGGCGGCGTGGTCCTCGTCGCTGTCGGGTCGCCCGCGCGGGCAGTCGGCGGCGACGACGAGGCCGACCGACTCGCCGGAGGGCGGCGAGTCGTCGGCCTCCTGCTCCCACGGCCCGGCCGACAGCGCGGCGTCGAGCGCCCGCGTCCCGGCCCGCGTGCTTCCCGTGAAGACGTGACGAGTCGCGGATTGGGGTACCGACAGCATCCCGCCGAGTCGGGCGGTCAGGTCCTCCTCGGCCAGCGGCGGCGTCGTGGACGCGAACGCGAGGAACGACACGTCCGCTCCCGCGCGGTCGGCCGCGTCGAGCGCACGCGAAGCCGCCTCGTACGCCATCGTCACGGCGTCCTCGTCGGCGTCGGGGACTGCCTTCGAGTTCACTCCGGCGGCGTGGAACTGTCCCCACGCCTCCTCGAAGGCTTCCGCGGAGACCCGGAACCGCGGCGCGTAGGCTCCGACGGCCTCGATTTTGGGATTCATTTCGCCACCTCCCGCTCCTTCTCTCGCGGCTTCGCCGCTCGACTGTTCGAGGCGCTTCGCGCCTCGCGCTCGAAGACGTGGACGACTGCCGCGCCGCCGCTCCCGCCGACGTTGTGGGTCAGGCCGCGGGTCGCGTCCTCGACCTGTCGGTTCCCGGCGTCGCCCGAGAGTTGCTTGAAGGCCTCCGCGACCTGTCCGGCCCCCGTCGCCCCGATGGGGTGGCCCTTCGACTTGAGACCGCCGGAGGTGTTGACCGGCAGGTCGCCGTCGAGCGCGGTCGTTCCGGACTCGGCGAGTTCGCCGCCCTCGCCGGGTTCGCAGAAGCCCAAGTCCTCGTAGGCCAGAATCTCGGCGATGGAGAAACAGTCGTGAACCTCCGCGAAGTCGATGTCGTCGGGCGTGACTCCGGCGCGCCGGTAGGCGGTCTCGGCGGCGCGCTGGGAGGCCTCGATACCGGTGTAGCTATCGCGCTGGAACAGGCCCACGGCGTCGCTGGCCGCGCCGACGCCAGCGACGCGGATGGGGTCGTCGGTGTACTCGTCTACCACGTCTTCGCTGGCAATCAGGGCGACTGCGGCCCCGTCGGTGGTCGGACAGCAGTGGTAGAGCGTGAGGGGGTCGGCGACGGTCTGGGCGTTCTCGGCGTCCTCCAGCGAACACTCGAAGCCGAGTTGGGCGTGGGGGTTCTTCGCGCCGTTGCGGTGGTTCTTGACCGCGACGTGGGACATCTGTTCGGTCGTGGTGCCGTACTCGGCCATGTGCGCGTCGGCCATCTGCGCGTAGACTCCGGCGAAGGTGGTCCCGGAGAGTCGCTCCCACTCGGTCTCGCCCGAGACGCCCAGCCAGTACTTGGTGGCGTCGCCGGACATGTCGGTCATGATTTCGACCCCGCCCGCAAGCACCACGTCGGCCATCCCGGACCTGACGGCCTGCACCGCCTGCCGGACCGCGTACCCGGAGGCGGCGCAGGCGTTCTCGACTCGCGTGGTCGGGATGCCGTGGAGTCCGACGTGTTCGGTTGCGGCCGGTCCGGACAGACCCAGTTGGCGGCCGCCCACGCCGAGGGTGCCGACGACGGCCTCGTCCACGTCGTCGGAGTCCATACCCGCGGGCACGGAGTCGCGGGCCGCCTCGAACGCGGTGCGGAACAGCGACCGGTAGCTTTCGTCGGGGAACGACCCGAAGTCGGTCTGGGCCGCGCCGACGAGATAGGCGTCGCGCATAGCTAGGGCGTGGATGTCTCGGAGGAAATAGTTGCTGTTGTCGGTCGGTTCGGCAGTCGTGACCGCCGTCGGTCGGCACGCACCACCGTCGTTTATTTCCGGAGCGTGCGAGTTCCACCGCGTGAACTCCCCGAACCCGAAGGACGCCCTCCTCGCGGTACTCGTCGTCTCCCTCGCCGTCACCGCCCTCGAACCCGGCGCGGTGAACGCCCTCCCCGGCTTCTCGGACCACACCGGACCCTCCGAGATGCGCGTCACGTCGCTCGAACGCCTCGACGCGGGGTGTCGGGACTCGGTGGCGAACTACGCCCGCGGGTCGGTCAGCGGCGGCACGTACACGCGGGTCACGTTTATCGAGACCGACGACCCGGACGCCGACCTCTCGGCGTGGGTCGAACGCACCTCGCCGCCGGGCGCGGACCTGAGTACGTTCCGCGTCTACGTCGAGTCCCACGCGAGCGAAGCAAGTGAAGTCGCAAGCGCGACGACCGACGACTGCGAGACGGGCGTCCAGTACCGCATCGAGGCGACCACCAGCGGCGGAAGCCCTGCCGGAGTCCTGCCGGACGCCCACGGCGTCCGCGTCCGGTGGTTCGAGAACGGCGAGGAGGCCGGATGTTCGGGAAGCTACACGAGTTCGCTCCGCGGCGGGTGCGGACAGTTCCGCGAGGACGAGCGCCCGGACCGGACGTGGGCCAACGCGACGACCAAACTATAGTGAGCTATAGAAATCGCAAAAGAATCTTTTAGTATTAAATATCATTGTTAAAGAAGCATTTATGAGTCCCACGGCGGGAGAGTCGCGGGCCGACGGCCCGCGACTCGGCGACCGGCCGGACGGTCCACCGGCACACGCTCGACTCACCAATCGACAGCGAACGCTCGACTCACCAATCGACGGGGGATAAAGGGGCCGCCCAGTCGCGTTCACTTCAGTCGCTTCTGCGGGCTACTATTCGAGCGAGCGAACGGAGTGAGCGAGCGAGAATATCCCGCAGAGCGACCGCGACCGGGAGGGAGCTTTCTGGACGTTCTTCTCCGTAGCTCTGGCGGTAGCGATGCGAAGCGAACAGAAACCTTCCGAGGCTTTCCCGTCACCATTCCGCGGTGGCCGTAACCACCCCACGACGAGACGACGACCAAACAGTTTAGACCCCTTCTTGCGAATTATTATTCGATATGGTCTACAGCGACATCGAGACCGCCCCGCGTGAGGAACTCCGCGAGTTGCAGGACGAGCGACTCGCCGAGACCGTCGAGTACGCCTACGAGAACGTCGATTTCTACCGCGACGCACTGGACGAGGCGGGGGTCGCGCCAGAGGACATCGAATCGGTCGAGGACGTGTCGAAGCTTCCGTTCACGACGAAGGAGGACTTCCGCGACGAGTACCCGGACGGCCTGTTCGCGGTCGAACACGACGAGGTGTGCCGGATTCACGCTTCCTCGGGGACGACGGGCAAGCCCAAAATCGTGAGCTACACCGACGAGGACCTCGGCGTGTGGCGCGAAGTCATGGCCCGGTCGCTGTACGCCGCGGGCGTTCGGCCCGAACACGTCGTCCAGAACGCATACGGCTACGGCCTGTTCACCGGGGGTCTCGGATTCCACGACGGCGTCGAGGAGTTGGGGGCCTGCGTCATCCCGACCGGCGGGGGCAACACCGCCCGGCAGTTGGACATGCTACAGGACCTCGAAAGCGACGTGCTGTCGTGTACGCCCTCCTACTGCCTCTACCTCGCGGAGGCCGCCGAGGAGCGCGGTATCGACCCGAAGGAACTCCCGCTCTCGACGGTCGTCATCGGCGCGGAACCGTTCACCGACCCCATGCGCGAGGAAATCGAGGAAGCACTCGACGTGACCGCCGTGGACGTGTACGGTCTCTCGGAAATCATCGGGCCGGGCGTCTCCATCGAGTGCGAGGAGGTCCAGAACGGACTCCACGTCTGGGAGGACCACTTCTACCCCGAAGTCGTGGACCCCCAGACCGGCGAACCCCTTCCCGAGGGCGAGGAGGGCGAACTCGTCGTCACCTCGCTGACCAAGCAGGCCCTGCCGGTCCTCCGGTACCGGACCGGCGACATGACTTCGCTGACCTACGACGAGTGCGACTGCGGGCGGACCGTCGTCCGGATGGACAACGTGACCGGCCGGACCGACGACCTCATCATCGTCCGCGGGGTCAACGTCTACCCGAGCCAAATCGAGGAGGTCATGGTGGACATCGAACACGTCGCGCCCCACTACCGCATCGACCTCTACCGGAAGGGCAACCTCGACACGATGGAACTCACCGTCGAGTACACCGAGGATTACGAGGGCACTCACGAGGAACTGGAGCGTGACATCCGGAACGAACTGGAGGAGACGCTGGAAGTCAAACCCGACGAAATCGAAGTCGTCGGTCCCGGCGTCGTGGACCGGACCGAGACGGGGAAGGTCAAGCGCGTGTTCGACCACCGCGACGAGGAGTAATCGACGATATCTTAGGTCTCAGCTGGCCTTTAAATCACCTAATTCTAAGAAATTCAATATCAAAAAAAAACATTTAAATAACTCTTCATTCCGATCCTGTGTTAGAGAAGTTTATAGATTCTGGCAAATAGAGCTGTAAAGCGAACAACCTTTGTGGATAGGTCTGGTATTTCAAGGCTCAATGAGGGAGGATGAAGGCCATAACCCGGAGAAAGCAGAATCGATAAGAAACGAACTTAACAATACGTTTACCCATAATCTAAATAGTCGGAATCATATTCGCGACCGGGCGGCAACAATTCTTTCCGCAGATCTCGTGCTTACAGGGTTAGTAACCGGACTCGCAGGCTCACAGCAAGCTACGTTGTTAATATTTAGTGGAATTATCTCCATTATCGTCTCGATTTATTACTGCGCGCAGACATTAACATCTAATGACAGATATATTGGCCTAAATCCAAAAGGTGCGAAAGAAGCATTGGAGATGGGATCTAAAGCGTACTACAATAAACTAGCGTTGAAATATGAAAAGTGGATTGACCGGAATAATAAAGTAAAGAAAGATATGACTAAGAACTTAAATAGATCTATATGGGCAGCCTTCGCCGGGCTGTTATTCTTTGCTACCTCGGCATTTCCAGCCATTACGAAAATTGATACGTATCCTATTCTCGATATAGTGAGTATCATTATTATACCCGTCTTATCATACTACGGCCGTGAAAGAACCAAATTTTTGCAAGAAAGTCGGAGGGACAAAAAATTCTTTTAGTGTTTCTAGATATCACGTCTGCTCCCAAAATATAGTCAAACAGCAAAAACGAGCAAGTATCCCGACCTATAAGACAAACATTGATGAATAATAATGGGGATGACGATGACTGGGACCAACTTGACGAAGATATCGTAGATGACGAGCAAGATGACGGAAATGGTGAAATCGGGGTGGGCAATCAAGTAGACGAAAACAGAGTGGACCAACAAGTGATTGATACAAGTGCTTTAGAAGACTTACTTGAGGATGTAGCAACGACAGACGAGTTTGTTGCTGAACTAAATGAAGAAGTTATTGGTATGGTTAGCACCGCACGGAAACGCGCTTTGACGCAGAATCGTGACTCCATCCAGCCACGAGATTTGCCCCGAATTAACAGCGAAAAAGACGACGAGTGGGACCAACGAGATGGTGATAGCCCCTAAGGAACAGTTATAAATGAGTTGACACGGGTAAAACGTAGACTTTCCCTCGGACTTCGCGGGGAATCAGTCCGTCACGCTGATTCCGCCGAAGGCGACGAACCCCGTCACCACGAGGTCCACGTCCTCGCTCTCCTCCTCGCGGCGGGGTCGGTCGTCCTCGGCCGCGCCGAAGACCGGAAGCACGTCCACCCGGACGTTCCAGTCGCGGGGCACCACCACGTCGATGCCGCCGAAGAGGGCCGTCGCCGACACCTGCGCCGGTCTGTCGGTGAGTTCGGTGTCACGCAGGTCGAGTTCCGCGCCGCCGAAGAGGGCGGTGAGGTCGGCCCCCGCGAAGGATTTCGAGGTCGAACGCTTCTCGCTCCCGCCGAAGAGCGCCAGCGCCGACACGTAGTCGTCGGGGACCGTGTGGGCGCGAGCGCGGTAGCGCGCCAGCACGACCGAGAGACCGAACGCGATGACGAACACCGGCCAGAGCGGGGCGAGGTCCGCGAACTCGACGACGCCGAGCGCGACGAGTTGGGACCCGCCCGCGAGCAGGGCGACGACGAGCGGTCCGGCGACGTTCCGGAACTCGCTGGCGACCATCGCGTACAGCGCGACGAGAACGAACAGCGACGGGACGTAGGTCAGCAGAGCGCCGGTGTCGAACACGCCGGTCGTGTCCAACAGGAGCAAGACGCCGATGAGAACGACGAGCGCGCCGAAGATGGTCTGGCTTGCGGGTCTGCGACCGAGGTTTCGGGATTTGGTTTCTGTAGCCATACTTGTAGTACGACCAAGAGAGATATAACCCTACTCGCGGATTCTCGTCGGGCGAGAACCGTGCCAGTGAGCGTCACGCGACCGAGAACGTGACGCGATACCGGACCGTCGAACTGCCGTCGCTTTCTCCGTCGCTCTCGCCATCGCCGCCGTCGCTCCGCACGCCGAGCGAACTCTCGACGGCGTACTCGCCGGGCGGGAGGTCGGCCGGGACCGCGTAGGTCTCGGCGACCGACTCGCCGGGACCGAGCGTCGAGACGAGGGCGAGGTCGTTGACCGACGCGATTCGGCGGCCGTCGGTCCGAACGTGGTCGCTGTCGGCGTAGGCGTCGGTCCAGAGCAGGCGGTGCGCCGAGGAGTCTGGCGCGTCCGCCGGGCGACAGCGGACGACGCCGAACGGTCGGGGTACGCCGCTGGAGAGGCGAACGTCGGCGTCTCCGTCGTTGCGGAGCGCGAGGCGGAGACGGCCGTCGCGGACCTCGGCCGACACCGAGACCGGAACCGGGTCGCGCTTCTCGACGTAGGTCGTGTAGAAGGTGTCGTCGAGGCGGACGTACTCGTGGGACCGGAGGGCCGCGAGCAGGCCCGCGGGTGCGCGGTCGAACCCGTACGCGCCGCGGGCGCGACCCGCGCGCCGGACGAGTCGGCGAGTCCGCTCGGACTCCGCGCTGGCGTTCCACACCGACCCGCCGACCGCCTTCGAGACCGGCACCTCGGTCGCCGACATCTCGTAGGGCGGGCCGGAGTCGGTGACTTCGACCGAGAATGAGACGACTTCGCCGTGGTAGCGTACGGCGTCGTAGGTCTCGAAGAACTCCCGGAGCGACGGCCAGACGTAACTCAACTCGATTCCCTCCCGGCGAGCGATTCCCAAGAGACCGCTGGTGACGTAGCCGTCGTGGGTGACGGCCCGTTCGTACTCGTCGTAACTGGCGACTTCGCCGGACACGTCGGACTCGGCGGCGGACTTCGCGGTGACGCGGTAGGTCGGGAAGGTGTCTTCGAGTCGGTAGTAGGTCGCGTCGCGTTCCACGAACGGAGTCCCGCTGGCGAATTTGCGAAGCCACATCGCCGGGTCTCGGGTCCGGTAGGTCCCGTCGATGGCGGTAGCGACGACTTCGCGCTGGCGGTCGGTCAAGTCCGAGAACGCGGTGACGCCGCCGCCGGGGTCGTCGCCGAGGTCGTTCAGGCGAACCACGTAGTCGAACGTCTCGACGCCAGCGACCGAGAGGGCGGCGTCGTCGCCCGACTCGTCGGCGGCCGCCATCCGAGTCGTGGCAGTGGGCGAGACCGTCGCGTCGGCCGGTCTCGCGTCGGTGTCGAACCGGCCCAAGCAACCGGCGGTCGCCGCGGCCGCGCCGACCGCGAGGTGGAGGAACGGGCGGCGTTTCATACCGGTTGATGACACTCGGGGTTCAAAAATATGCATGAATTGAAGTAGAAAACTGGTGTCGCGCCGTCGGGCGAGCGACCGCCCACGGTCGCTCGCCCGACACTCACGTCCGGCAGTCGCTCGCCCGCCGTTCATTCGCCGGGGAGGTACACCCGGCCGCGGAAGGTGGCGATTTCGTCGCCACGTTCGTCGGTGACGGCGACGCGGTAGGAGGCGGTTCGACCCCGCCGGTGGATTCGCTCGGCGTCGGCGGTCAGCGTCCCGCCGACTTCGACGGTCTCGTAGTAGGAGATGTTGGTCTCCATCGCGAGGGCGGCGTCGCCCTCGCTGTTGGACGCGGCCGCGAACGCGGCGTCCGCGAGCGAGTAAATCGCGCCGCCGTGGGGCGTGCCGTGGAAGTTGAGCAGGTCGTCGGTGACTGTCAACTCGGTCGTGGCGGTGCCGGGACCGAGTTCGGCCAACTCGACGCCCAGTTTCTCGCAGAAGGGGTCGGCGGCGATTCGCTCGCGGCGGTCGTCCGGAATATCGGTCATGGCCGTAATTGACGCGACGAATACTTATAGTTTGGTCGTAGCAATGATAATAATGCTGAGGAAATTGTCTCTTCATGTTTAAGACATATATAGTTATTCGGACCGGAACGCTCGTTCCGAAAGCGCGCCGACCGATGTATCCGACTCCGGGTCGCGCCCATCCGCGCGTGGTCTGCGCGAACGGACGTGAGTGCAGGCTCGTCGGAACTCGCTTCCGACGGTGGATGAGCAACGCAGGCCGGAGGCCGAGTAGCTCAATCGGTTGGGGAGGCGTGTGGCCCGCGGTGGCGGTGCGGTTGCGGTATGATTGGCTCAAGTCTAGAACTAGCGTCTCACGTCAGTCTCCAGCGTAGCGTCGTCTTCCGTGACGCCAAGCACTCACCCGTTCCCGAAACCCACAACCCCAGAGCAACTAGTCGCCTGCACCCGAAATACCATAGAATTTTATCGCCACCGGGCGAACCCCGAAATATGCCCTACAGCTACACGCCCCACCACTTCGAGGACTTCGAGGAGGGCCAGACCTTCGAGAGCGTCGGTCGGACCGTCACCGAGTACGACTTCGTGATGCACTCGGCGTTCGCGGGCGACTGGACCGAACTCCACACCAACAAGGAGTACGCCGAAGAGGAGTACTTCGGCGAGCGCGTGGCCCACGGCCCGATGACGTTCGTGCTGGCGACCGGATTCGTCTACCGCACCGGCATTCTAGAGCGCACGGTGCTGGCGTTCCTCGGGATGAACTACATGGACATCCCGAACCCGGTCCACATGGACGACACCATCAGCCTCGACATGGAAGTCGTGGAGACGAAGGACATTTCCAGTCGGGACGACGCCGGACTCGTCGTGATTGATACCGTGATGACGAATCAGGAGGATACCGTCGTGTTCGAGGGTGACATGAAGTTCCTGATTAAGAAAGAAGAGGCGGACGACGCGTAGTTGGCCATACGTAGCCGCCGGTATTTTAATTCAGAAATCCTCTAACGTCGTACTCTCATGCATTTCGGAGACACCTGCAAGGTCGATAACTTCGGTTTCGCTAGTAGTGTCCTCGACGAGAACCTCTGTTTCGTCACCTGCCTCGCGCTCACGCAGTTCGACTAACGCCTCGACTGCTCTTTTTAATTCCTTGACTCGTCCTTCGAACCCAATTGCGGTCATGACCGCTTTATCTAGTACATCCCGTTCTGCTTCGAGCTTTTCTGAATCAGTCTCTCCGCCGAGTTCTTTCTCGGCCTTTAGTAGTTCCTCGAAGGCATCGAGAATTGCGTCTCGCTTACTTTGACTAATTTCAGATATTTTTGGGAGTAGAATCGAGTTGGCCTCGTATACTTTGACTTCTGAGCGAGTCATTCCTTGCCCACCTGCTTGCCTTCCTTCGATTTCCCGTGAGAGCCACGCAAGACGGGAATTCAAGCACGCACATAGCAAGCGATAATCTGCTGTGCTGTTCGGTTCGATATTGTAGAACTGGGTCGTACCGACACCATCTTCAGTGTTCCAGAGAACGACGTTTTCTCGCCACGCAAATCGAGGGATGAGCATCGGCGCGACATCCATCTCACCGAGGTCGTACCAAATGTCTCGTCGTTCGCAAGTTGCGTTCGTATCGTACCCTTGTTGCTCACCCCACACGATGTACTCGTGAAGTAACTCATAGCCGTTTTCTTCGAACCAGTTCTTTACTCGCTCTGCCGGGTCGTCGTTCATAAAGTTGTCCGACTCCTTCCGGGCTTTCTCAACGAGGTCGTGAATGTCGAGAATCACCCACTCTTTGGCCTGTTCACCTTCGAACGAAACTTGTCGAACCTGTCCGCTCGCTTTCAGTAGTGGGCGGGTGTACGGTTCGAGACCGAGGTCGTTCATCTCTTCGGTCCGGCCGATAAAGAACTTGTTAGCACCGCTTTTGATACCGTAACTGAGGTCTGCGACTTCCCCGAGTCGGGTTGTATTGGGAGTCTTTTCCAGTTCGAAGTAAAGTGTGGGGGCGATGAAATACCGGTTCCACTTATCTTGGTTTTTAAGTGCGTGTTGTGGCTGTGTCACTAAGCGATACTGTTCGTTCTTTACCAACTGATTCGCGTCCCACTCTTCTTCTACGAGACCTGCAATTTCTTCGACATCCATCCCACGCCGAACACGAAGGAACTTGGTAACGTTCTCGTCACGGAGTTCCGAATTGGGTTCCTTAGTAAGAACGAAAATCGTAGAACCAACGAGTGCATCGTCAAACGCTTGCCGGTCAAATCGGATGACGGCATCTATACAGTACTGTTCAAGCATGAACTGTTGTAGGTCCGCTCCGTAGTTGGTGTCAAGCCAACGGTCAGACGTAATATAACTCAGCTTCCCACCATCTGCGAGGAACTCAGTTGCGTGTGTGACGAAGTAAGAGTAAATGTCGGAACGCTTCGAAAGGTATCCCGCATCAACATCACCGTTTTCGAGATGCTCTCTGACCGTATCTTTGTCAGAAATCATCTCCTGTCTTATGTATGGCGGGTTGCCGATAATCGCGTCAAATCCTCCGAGTTGGTCGTCGGTGTACGCATCCTCCTTTTCGGTACCACTCGTTCCTGCTGATTCCCCACCAAACTCGGTGTAACCTTTCACGTCGAAGAAGTTCCGTATCTTGATGTTAACGTCTTCAGTGTAGGAATCGAGGTCTTGAATTGCAAGATTGATAGCAGAGAGATGGGCGGGAAAGCGGTTGGTTTCTACGCCGTAGATTTGATTGAGGATGCGTTCGTGGCTTCCCGCTGGTTCGGCGAGTTGGGACTTAAGTCGGTCGTAGGCAGAGATAAGGAATCCACCGGACCCACATGCTGGGTCGAGTATGTCATCCGAGCCAGAATTGATAGTGAGGCGAGTAATGAGGTCAGTGACTGCAGGTGGTGTATAATACTCGCCGTATTCTCGACGACGGTCAATCGGAATCACCTGTTCGTAGATACGACCGATTACGTCGGAATTGAACCCTGTGAGGTCCCGTTCTTCGAGCTCGAGAATGAAATCTCGGACTCGCTCTTCGACACGGCCAAGTGGGATTTCGCTATAAACGTCATCGTGTTCGTAGACTGCTTCGAAGTCGATATTGTCAACAACGGTCTCGAAGTGTTCGTTTAGGTCTTCACGGAGATACGAACGACGAACGTCAAGCGGGTTAATTTCACTATGATATGCCGTGCTTTGTTCTAACATCTTGTAAAAGAGAATTTTGTTGATAAGAAGGTAAGCGGATTGTTCGCTAAATTCGGCGATGATTTCTTCTTTGAGGGAAGTCGAAGATTCTTCCCAATCTATGTTTTGTTTATCAGTCCACTCGAAGAACGATTCGCGGAATGCATCATCGTTCTTGAGTTCGCTCTTGACAGTTTTCTCGAGTTCAGGCGCGATGAATCCATGTAAGGCCCGAATCCGTTCAATAAAGAAGGCGTCCAGCGAGTCCCAGTTTTCGTCACCGCTATGCAATCGGCTAATTTCGTCAAGAAGGGTGTTGGCGAACTCTTTCGGGTCGCTAATTTCATACGATTTAGTGCTTCGCTGGAGAAGAGGAACGCCCTGCGTGAAAGCGTCGAAGATGACGAGTCGATTACCGTTGTAAGTGCAAAAGAAGGGTGCCCCGAGGCTACCTGCGTAAGCGAATGCTTGGCGGATGACCGTTGGTGCGAATGGGTCGATGTCTCGACCACCACCGGGTCGTTTTGCTTCAATTACGAAAATGGGGTCATCATCGTGGTTAAATACCACGATGTCTGCACGTCCATTGATGTTACGAGCGTGTTCAGGACTAACTTTAGAATACGTGATGTTCCCTCTACTGGGTTTCTCTTCAATTGCGTTTTGAAGATGTCGATAAAATTCGAAGTGAACATCTGCTTCTTTCATATTCAAATAAAATTTTCTCTTTTATATAATAGTTATTATATTATTTAAAATGTAATTATACGCCGTTTTACGGGGTTCACAGACATCCTTCGCACGATTTTTCACCACACTCCACGAACACCACTCCATGCCCAAACTCGACGTAGTAGCCGACCATCCCGACGACAACCCCATCATCGACACTCACTGCCACCAACCCACCGAGGAGTTCCTCCACGACGCGGGCGGACTCATGATGGAGGACGCCGCCGAGAAGTTCGGCACCTCTATCGAGACCGACACTTACGACTCGCTCATCGAGGAGTACCACGAGGTCGGTATCGGGAAGACCGTTCTCTTGGGGTGGGACGCCGAGACCAACACCGGCAACCCGCCGGTGCCCAACGACTACGTGGCGGAGGTCCGCGACGAGTACGACGACTTCTTCGTCGGGTTCGCCAGCGTGGACCCCCTCAAGGACGACTGCGTGCAGGAGGCCGAACGCGCCGTGAAGGACCTCGACCTCTCGGGGTTCAAGTTCCAGCAAATCGCGCAGGGCTTCGACCCGAGCGACCCCGAACACGAGGAGCTATTTGCGACCATCGAGGACCTCGGCGTCCCCGTCGTCTTCCACGGCGGCAACTCCACGCTCGGGGCGGGCGCACCGGGCGGGCGCGGACTCAAAATCAAGCACGGCAACCCGATGCTGATAGACGACGTGGCCGCCGAACACCCCGACCTCCAGATTCTCATCGCCCATCCCGCCTTCCCGTGGGAGAAAGAGCAACTCGCCATCTGCCAGCAGAAGGGCAACGTCTACATGGACCTCTCGGGGTGGATGCCCCGGTACATCGACGACCAAGTTCTCCACTACGCGAAGAGTCTTCTGAAGGACAAGGTGATGTTCGGTACCGACTACCCGATGATAGAACCCGCGCCGTGGCTAGACCAGTTCGAGGAACTCGACTTCCCCGAGGAAGTCCAGCGGAAGATTCTCTGGGAGAACGCCGAATCCTTCCTCGGACTGTGACCGACTGACGCCGCAGTCGTCGGTCAAAAAAGTTCGAATCCGAGTACCGGTCCGGCCGAACGTCTCGTTCGGCCTCGTTAGGCCGTGATGGGACTGTTCGTAATCGGACCGTCGGCCGTGATAGGTCCGCTACCCGTGATAGGCCCGTGACCCGTGATGGGGGCCTTGGCCGTGATGGGCGCGTTACCCGTGATGGGCGCGTTCCCTGTGATGGGACCGTGACCCGTGATGGGGGCCTTAGCGGTGATGGGCGCGTTACCCGTGATGGGCGCGTTCCCTGTGATGGGACCGTGACCCGTGATGGGGGCCTTGGCCGTGGTGGGAGCGTCGGCCGTAATCGGACCGGCGTCACTACTAGCTGCTGCGGGCGAAGCCGCGAACCCGAGCGCCGAGACGAGCATGATTCCGACGACGAGGAGTCGCGTCGTTCCATTCATGGTAAGTCACGCGTGCGATTGGCTCGCACGCAAGTAACTTTCTATCGTATTCATAAATAAGAATTCTGCCAATAGAAATATATACCTGTTAGGGGGTAAATTCAAGCAACTTCCAGTCAGGTTACTTCCCGAAAGCGACAGACCACTGGAAACCGCGATTTTTGTCCGTAGCGCGCGTCCCGGTACGAGACGTTCGGGAAGAGCGCAGTCGGACTACGAGGACGACTCGTCGTCGGTGACGACAGTCGTCTCGTCGCTTCTCGCGTGTCGAATCTCGACTTCGTGGCGGGTGTGTCGCGCGTGAGTCTCGGCCCACCGAGTCGCGGCGTCGTTGGCGAGTCGCTCGGCAGCCTCCGGGCAGTTCCGGCACGTCGCGCGCCACGTCCGGATGTCGTCGGGGAAGTGGCCGGTGTGACGCTTGTGGTCGAGAGCGAACTGTTCGACGGCGTGGTTGCCGACGCCCAACTCGTCGAACTCCGTCGAGAGGTCCCACGTCCGGTCGCACCGCTCACAGGAGACGGTCGGCGCGTCGAAGTCGTCGGCCGAGTCGCCGCGGGTCGGGTCGCCGGAGGGGTCCCAGTCGTCGTTTCGGTCGGACACGTCGCCCGGTAGTTCGCCCGGCCCCTTGAGTGTATCACTCCCGGCCAGCTACTCGAACTCGGGGTCTCGGCCCTCCAAGAACGCCGAGACGCCTTCGGCGTGTTCGTCGGTGGCGTAGGCCTGCGACTGGACGACGTTCTCGTAGTCTTGGGCCTCCCGCCAACCGCGACCCATGTTCTCGTGGATGGCGCGCTTGGTGAGACCGATGGTCTTCGTCGGTCGCTTCCGGAGGGTCTCCAGCAGGTCTTCGACGGTGGCGTCGAGTTCGTCGGCGGCCACGACTTCGTTGACCAGTCCCATCTCGGCGGCCTCGGCCGCCCCGAAGAACTCCCCGGTGAAGGCGAGTCGCTTGGCAGTCCGGAGTCCGACGATTCGGGGGAGCAGGAAGCTCCCGCCGGTGTCGGGGATGAGTCCGACGCGGACGAACGCGCAACTGAACGTCGCGTCCTCGACGGCGTAGGCGAAGTCGCTGACCGCGGTGACTGCGAGTCCCGCGCCCACGGCGTCCCCGTTGACCTTGGCGACGATGGGCACGTCGGCGGCGAGGGCCTCCTCCACGAGTCGGCCGAACGTCTCGGTGACGCGGTCGTAGGCCTCGTCGGGCGACTCCTCTCGGTCGGCCATCGACTCGATGTCTCCGCCCGCGCTGAACGCCGGACCCTCGCCGGTCAGGACGATGGCGTCGTGGTCGTCGGCGTCGGTCTCGGCGAACACGTCTGCCAACTCCGCGGCGATTTCGGGCGTGAACGCGTTCATCACCTCGGGGCGGTCGAACGTGACGGTTCGGATACCGTCGTCGTCTGAGATGTCCATGTTTCACCGTCCCGGCCCACCACGATAAGGATACCTCACTCCGACCGAGGTCCGGCGAGAACTCGACCGGCCGAGCGTTTAAGCACGAGGGCGTCGCCCAGAGACCGGGGGAACGAATGTCACGCAAGCGACGACCGAGCGACACGCGACCGAGACCGACCATCGACGTGGACGTGGCCGACCGGGGCGACGACTACGTCGTGACCGCCGACCTGCCGGGGATTCGCAAGCAGGACGTTGACGTGCGCGTCAAGAAGAGCCGAGTCCAGATACTCGTGGACCCGGAAGGCGAGAGCGAAACCGGAGGCGCGTTCGCGCGCCGGGCCAGAGAACACGGCCCAATCACCAGAATCGTCCGCCTGCCCGAGCGAGTCGACGAGAAGCGGACCGACGCGGAGTATTTAAACGGCCAGCTCCGAATCACGCTCCGCAAGCGCCAGCGCCGCCGTTCGGTCGAGGTGGAGTGACCGAAAACCCGAAGGTCACGCCCGCCCTCGTCGGACCGATGAACGTCGAACTGTTCGGTCGGACCGTCGAACTCGACGAACGCTACGTCGCGGCCCCGGAGGGCGAACTCCGCGAGCAACTCGCGGAGTTCGCCGCGGGCGACCGCCGAAACTTCGAACTCTCGGTTCGCCTGCCCGACGACTTCGCGGGCGACGTGATGGCCGAGATGCGCGCGATTCCCTACGGCGAGACCCGGACCTACGGCCAACTCGCCGACGCACTCGACACCGCGCCCGTCGCGGTGGGGCAGGCCTGCGGGCGGAACCCGGTTCCGCTGGTCGTGCCCTGCCACCGCGTCGTCGGGGCGGACTCGCTCGGCGGGTACTCGGCGGGCGACGGACTCGCGCTGAAACGCCGACTGCTCGAACTCGAAGCGGGACACCCGACCGAAACGGATTCGTAACTCGACAACGCCGGTGACGTTCCAACGCTAGATATTTTTCGGACTACGGCCATAACGATTAAGCTGGTCGTCCAAAATGGCTAAGATGCGGTTGCGTCCGGTTGCGCCGCGACTCTGGTCCATGACCGTGCCGCCCGGACCCGCCTGTCATCCGATAGCCGCGCTCCTGCCATCTGACGCGGTTCCGGTGCCATCGAGTTCCAGCCCTCCGCGCTCCGCCTTTCGTACCACCGACTCGACTCGTTCTGTGAACTACCGAAAAAAGTAGACCGTCAGTCCGTCGTCACGCCGCGTCCACGGTGAAGGTCGTCGCGTCGGTGACGACCGTTCCGTTCTCGTTGACGAGTCGCACCGTGACGGTGTGCTGGCCGTCGGCGAGGTTGGCGACCTGCGCGCCGCCGATTGCGGGCGTCCCGCCGAGTCCCTGCCACGCGCCGCCATCGACTCGGTATTCGAGGTCGGTCGCGTTCGCGGCGTCGGGGTGTCGCGTGACGAACCGGAGCGTCGGGTTCGGGGTCCCGACGACGCCGCCGTCCGCGGGCGCGAACACCGCGACGTTCGGTTCGGCCGGGAGCGCGGTCTCACCGACAATCGGCGTGGTCCCGAACTCGCCGCCGAATCGGACTTCCGAGGCGGGCGTCCCGGAGGGGACGGCCCGATACCGAATCTCGGTGACTTCGCCGCGCACGTCGAACGACAGCGTGCCGTCGGCGAACGTGACGTTCTCGACGCTACCCGGCCCGTCGGCCGTGAGGTTCGCCACGTCTGCCTCGTAGCCTGCGGGCAACTGCTCGGTGACGTGCAGGTCGGTGTCCGTCGTCGCGTTCAGCACGAACAGTCTGGCGTTGACTCCCTCGTCCAGCACGTCTTGGACCGTCTGGTCGTCGGTCGGGGTCTGGAGGTCCCGGACGACCGCCGTGCCGACCGCACCGGAGACGCGCGTGCCGTTGAATCGGTCCACCGTGCGGGTGACGGTTCGGTCGGACCCGGCGACGGTGACGAACCCGGCGTCCAGCACGTCGTGGGTCCACGAGTCGTACACGGTGGTCTCGTGGCTTCCGTTCGTCAGGTCGGGGCTTCGGGCGTCGTACCCCGAGGGTCGGTCGAGCGCGCGGCCGTGACCGTAGGTGTAAATCCACCCGCCGTTACCGCCGCGAACGTCGGCGTAGGCGTCCACCGAGCCGCCGTCGCGGTCCTCGACGTAGAGGGTGGTCTGATAGCCGCGCGGGACCGTCAGCGTGCCGAGGTCGGTGGGTCCGTCCACGGCCACCGACTCGCGCATCCACGCGTCGGCGACGCCGTTACCGGGCGTCTCTTCGGTGACCCAGACGCCGTAGGTGCCGTCGGGGACCGCCGTCGAGAAGTTCCCGGTGGCGGTGGTCTCGATGGTCTCGAAGACGCCGGTCGAGAAGTTGATGACGTGGACCGTCGCGTCGTCCACGGGACTTCCGTCGGGGGCGACCCACTGGCCGTCGAGTCGGGTGGGTCTATCGACCGTGAGCGTCACGTCCCGGTCGGCGGTGAGGGTGACTTCGGTCGCCTCGGGTTCGTAGGGACTGGCCGACGGCGGTCGGGCAGTCACGTCGATGCTGTCGTTGACCTCCAAGCCGACCTCGGAGTTGGGCGGGTGGTACATCCGACCCTGCGCGTCGGTCGGCAGTCCGTCCTCGTGGAGGTAGTGGTACGCGGAGGTCCAGATGCCGCCACCGCGGTCCACGAGTTGGACCGAGGCGTTCTCGACGGGTGCGCCCGTCGCGTTCTCGACGGTGACGTTCAGCGCGTGACCCACCGGGAGCGTGAAGTCCCGCGTGTCGGCGGTCGTCGTGGTGTTGTGCCACCCGAGGGCGGCGAAGTCGGCCACGCCGTCGCGCGGATAGGCGACGTTGGCGGGTTCGCTCGCGTCCACGTCCGAGAGGTCGGCCTGCCACGTCGTCACTTCGTAGTCGTGGTTCTCGCGGACTTGGGCGGTGTAGGTGCCGTCGGCGTCGGTCACGACTTCCTCGAAGTCGTGACCGTTCTGGTCGGTCCACCACCGGAGGGTGACGTTCTCGGCCGGAGTGCCGTCGGGGTTCGTGACGGTGCCCGAGACGGTGGTCGTCCGGTAGAGGTGCAGGGTCTCGTCGCGGGGTGCCTGCACGTCGAACTCGGTGTAGTTGCTACCGTAGTCGGTGCCCGCCGGTTCCTCGACGTAGACCGTCGTCGTGCCGTTGACCTCGACGCCGGGTGCGTGGTTGTCGGGGTGGGCCATCCGACCCCGTTCGTCCACCGGAACGTCCCCGCTCCGATAGCCGTAGAAACTGGTCTTCTCGTCGGTCTCGGGGTGAGTGTCAGAGACTTCGACTTCGGCGGCGGTGACGGGTTCGCCCGTCGCGTTCTCGACGGTGACGTTCAGCGCGCTACCCGCCAGTAGCGTGTAGTTGGTCGTGGCGTCGCCCGAGACCGAGACCGGGCCGAGGTTGCCGAAGTCGGCCACGCCGTCGCGGGGGTAGGTGACGTTCCCGGCTCGGATGTCGCCCTGCCAGTAGGAGACGCGGTAGTCGGTCGCGTCCCGGAGTTGGACCGAGAAGCGACCCTCGGCGTCGGTCAGCGCTCGCCGGTCGTCGGCCGCGTCGTTCACGTCCTCCCAGTCGAGGGTGACGTTCGCGGCGGGGGTTCCGTCGGGGTTCGTCACCGTGCCCGAGACGGTCGCCGTCTCGTGGAGGACGACCGTCTCGTCGCGGGGTGCCTGCACGTCGTACTCGGTGTAGTTGTCACCGTAGTCGGTCCCGGCGGGCGGTCGGACGTAGACGGGCGTGGTCCCGTTGACCTCGATACCCGGAGCGGGGTTGTCGGGGTGGGCCATCCGACCCTGCGCGTCGGTCGGGACGCCGCCGTCGCGGTAGCCGTAGACGTAGCTTCGCTCCTCGGTGGTCGGGTCCTCGTCGGACACTGCGACCGAGGCGTCGGCGAGACCGACGCCGGACTCGTTTTCGACGGTGACGTTCAGCGACCGACCGGACAGGAGCGTGAAGTCGGCCGTGGTGTCGCCGGGGACACCGACCCGACCGAGGTTGCCGAAGTCGGCCACGCCGTCGCGCGGGAAGGTGACGTTTCCGGCTTGGGTATCGCCCTGCCAGTAGGTGACGTGGTAGTCGCCGGTCGCGTCGACCTGCGCCGAGAAGCTACCGTCGGCGTCGGTGAGAACTTCGGCGAACCCGGAGGTGCCACCGATGCCCTCCCATCGAAGAGTGACGTTCGAGGCGGGCGTGCCGTCGGGGTTCGTCACCGTGCCCGAGACGGTGGCCGTCTGCTGAGCAGTCAGCGTCACGTTGACGTTGCGGTCGCTCGTGACGGTCCGGTCGAGGTACTCGTCGTCGTAGGACGTGCCGTCGGGCGCGCGGACCGACACGTCGGTCGTGCCGTTGACTTCGAGACCGGAGTAGCCGTTCGCGGGATGGGACATCCGGCCCTCGCCGTCGGTCGGCAGGCCGTCTAGGTGGAGGTAACTGTAGACCGACGAGTAGGTGGTGCCCTCGCGGTCGGTCAGTCCGACCGAGGCGTCCTCGACGCCCGCGCCCGACTCGTTCTCGACGGTCACGTCGAGAACGTGGCCGACCGGGAAGGCGTAGTCCCGCGTCACGTCGCTGGTGGAGGTGTTGAGCCATCCCAGCGCGGTGAAGTCGGCCACGCCGTCGCGCGGGTAGGCGACGTTGGTCGCCTCGCTCGCGTTCACGTCCGAGAGGTCGGCCTGCCAGAGTTTGGCGTGGTAGCTACGGTTCGCTTCGAGCGTTGCGGTGTACGACCCGTCGGGGTCGGTCACGACCTGCACGAAGTCGGTCTCGCCGCCGTCCTCGGTCAACCACCGGAGCGTGACGTTCCCGGCGGTCGTTCCGTCGGGGTTCGTGACGGTTCCTGAGACCGTCACCGTACTTCCGGTAGTCGTCGCGGACGCGACCCCTGCGGTCGCGCGTTGGTCTGTCGATGCCGGTACCGTCGCAGTGGCGACCGGCGCGAGCGTGCTACCCGTCAGCGTCAGAACGACGACTGCGAGGGTAGCGACGGCTCTGAGCCAGTTCTGCGTGTTCGCTCGTGTCATGAATCGTCGCGAATCGAGAGTATATTACGAACGAAGACTTATAAAATTATATTTATATACTATACGTATGTTTTATATCTCTACGCCCGGCGCGGGCGTCCGAAAGACAATTATCTCTATCTGACAGGGTGAATTTTGTTTCTAAAAACAATATATACGATTCCAAAACGGCAGAAAATATTTCTCGGCGTCGCGCCGTCCGCGGACGGCGCGACGCCGAGTCTCCCGGTTACTCGAACTTCTCGAAGGGTTGCTCGCAGTCGTTGCAGTAGTGCATCGACCGGCAGAGCGACGGGCCTTTGGGATGTTCGCGTTCGGTTTCGGTCGAACCGCAGTAGGGGCACTCGGCCCCGCGGTCCTCGCCCGAAGTCTCGACGCTGGGGTCTGGTCGTCGGTTCATGGTCAGATGCTCAGGCCGAAGTCGTTCAGGTCGTCTCTGCCCTGTTCGGTCACCATCTCGATGGACCACTCGGGACTCCAGACGAGTCGCAGGTCCACCGACTCGACGCCGGAGACGCCCGCGACGGAACGCTCCACCTCGTCGGTCAGCATGTCGCGGGCGGGACACCCCGAGTAGGTCAGCGTCATCAGGACCTCGGCGTGGTAGCTTCCGGCGGTTTCACCGCCTCTACGAGACTCCTCCGGAGCCTCGCTGTCCACTCGTTCCGTGACCTCCACGCCGTAGATGAGACCGAGGTCCACGATGGAGACGGGCATCTCGGGGTCCTCGACGCCGTAGAGGGCGTCCCACACGTCGGCTTCGACGCCCTCCGCTCCCTCGCCGGTCGCTGGCAGTTCCTCGACTTCCTCGCCCTCGACGTACTCGGTGTACGCACAGAGCGCGGGGTCCCCGCAGTCGTCCAGACCGGGAATCCCGCCGGTGCCGGGAACCTCGTCGGCGTCGAGGTCCTCGGGGTCGTTCTCCCGGAGGTCCGGAATCTCGGGGTCGTAGGGCAGGTCGCTCGACACGATTTAGGCCACCTCGTCGGGGTCTTTCATGATGCGGGTCGCCTCGGTCCGGTCGAGTTCGCGGTAGGTGTTGGTGAACTCGTCCCAGAGGTCGTCCCAGTCGTCGGTGTGGGACTGGTCGCGCCCGATTTCGTCGGGGAGTTCGAGACCCTCGTGGTGGGTGTCGTACTGCTCGGGCAGTTCGGCCTCGTCCACCGAGAGTCCGAGTCCTTCGAGGTACGGGACCACGGTGTCCAGCCACTCCTCGCGCATGTCGGCCAGCGACTCGGTGCGCAGGCCCAACTCGTCGATGCGGGCCTCGATGTCCTCGTCGGTCGGCGCGAAAATCGTCAGCGCGTAGGGCAGGAGGCGGTCGAGCGCCTGTTGGACGCGCCGCTCGCCCTCGTCGTCCTCGGTGAGTCGTTCGAGCCAGTTCTCGGCGTGTTCGCGGTGGTAGTCCTCTTCGCCCTGAATCTTGCCCACCCGGTCACGGATGCGGGCGTACGACGAGTCCACGAGGGCTTCGAGGCGAATCTCCTCGGCCACGTCGTAGAGGTACGACCGCAGGATGGGGTCGGCCCAGTCGCCCTCCTCGAAGGGGAGTTCGGTCAGCGTGCTGTGACGCCACTCGCCCGCGGGTCGCTCCCAAATCAGGTCGGGTTCGTCCGGTCCGAAGTCCTGAAGCAGGTCGTACCAGAGGCGGGCGTGGCCGAGTTCGTCCTGCGCGATGTTCGCCAGCGCGAGGTCGGATTCGAGCGTCGGCGCGCGGACCTGCCACTCGGTGTATCGCTCAGCAATCACGAACTCGTCGTCCGCGAGGCGGAACAGCAGGGTCTCGACCGCTTCACGTTCGTCGTCCGAGAGGTCCTCGGGACCCGGCAGTTGTTCGGCACTCGCCATCAGTCGTCACCTCGCTGGCGTTCGGCCTCTGCCTGCACTTGCTCGCTCTCGGACTCGGCGACTTCCTCGGCCGCCGCCTCGAAACTGTACGACTGTGCCCACCGGTAGGACTTGTCGGTCGTCCCGCCGAACTTGGCGTCCTCGGTGTCCACCTCGCCGATTTCCTTCTGGGGGACGACCCAGAGGCTGTTGGTGGGCTTGCGCCGCCCGTGCTGAATCTCGGCGAACATGAGCGCCATGTCGCGGTCCGGCGCGTGGACGTTTCCGCAGTGGGTGTGATACTCCCCGGCTTGGTCCTGTCGGAATACTTCCCAAATCATGGTTAGTCTGCCGCCTGCGGACTCGCGCCCGCGCTCTTGGCTTCCCAGTCGTCCATGCTGTTGCGAACCCACTCAACCGCCTCTTGGGTGCGCCTCCGCTTGCCGATTTGCTCGTGGCTCCCCTCGTAGTCGTTCTTGGCGATGGTGAAGAACTCGTCCCAGTTCAGGTCGTCTTCCACGACTTCGTAGGTGCCGTCGCCGTTCTCGCGGATGCGGGGTTCGTCGGGGATTTCGAGACCGTACTTCTTTGCCTTCGGGACGTAGGCGTTGAGGAAGGCGTTTCGCAACTCGTCGTTGGTCATCGTCTTCAGGCCAACGTCGGCCGAGAAGTCGTGGTGGGTGGACTTGTCGTCGGTCGGCCCGAAGAACTGGATGATTCGGGGCCACCACGTCTCGAAGGCCTCTTGGGTCTTTTCCTGTTCGGCCTTCGAACCGGTCATGAGTTCGTAGAGGATGGCCTCGCCGTGCTTGACGTGGAATCCCTCTTCGAAGCACACCTTGTCCATCGCGTGGGCGTAGGGTTC
This sequence comes from Halorussus caseinilyticus, assembly GCF_029338395.1. Classification (NCBI taxonomy): domain Archaea; kingdom Methanobacteriati; phylum Methanobacteriota; class Halobacteria; order Halobacteriales; family Haladaptataceae; genus Halorussus; species Halorussus caseinilyticus. Next base: position 1,529,309 of record NZ_CP119809.1, on the reverse strand, counting down.
CCAACTCGACTGCTTGAGCGTGGCCTGTCGGCGCATCGCCGCGCCGTCCACGAAGAACGCAATCATCGGCGTCTCGACCCACGACTCCAGCGGGTAGTGGAAGCAGTTGAGGAACTTGCCTTCGCCGTTGGCCAACTCGTCCAGCATCTCGTCGCGGGTCTTGATGCCGAGCGATTCGGCGGCCCGGTAGAGCAGTTGGCCGTGGCCGATTTCGTCCTGCACCTTCGCGGAGAACGCCAGTTTCCGGTCGAGACTCGGCGCTTCTCGGATGAAGGGTCGTTCGAGGTACGCCCCCATGATTTCGCTGTTGGCGTGGAACTGAATCATCCGAGTCGCGGCCTTCCGGTACTTCTCCGGAAGGTCGTCTTTCGGACTGAACTCGCGCGGCCCGGCGCGCTCTTTGAGTTGGTCGATGTCCATGTCCCGATACTAGCTCCCGACCACCAAACAGATTAACCCGTCCATGGAAAGGGTTTAAATACTACGCCGGGCAAGCTTCCGACATGAACGACGGGCCGACGGTCGGCCGCCGACGCCCGGCCGACCGTCCACCGGCGAGGGATGCCGACAGTCCACCCGAAATCGTCGCCGACAGTCCACGGGGAAGCGACGCCGACCGTCGCCCAGTCGCGCGACGGCCGACCGAACTACCGCGAACGCTCCGCCAGTCAACCGCCGTGGGTGGGACTGAAAGGGGCCGCCGGGTCGCGCAACGCTCGGTCGTCTCCGGCGGCCCTATTCCGCGCGCAGTTCTGCGCGCGGAATATCCGGCGGAGCGGCCGCGACCCGGCGGGGGCTTTCTACCCAACCGTTTCGGAACCCCCCACGACAGCAACGACACGAATCGAACTACCGGAGGTATCGACTCGTGATAGACGAGTGTCTCGTCGTGGAGTTCAGCGTGACCGGCGACGACTGTCCGCTTGCGGAGGCGTCCCGGACGACCGGCACTACCATCGACGCCCGGCCGCCTCAACTCCGGTCGGACGACAACGCCCTCCTGCGGTTCTCGGCGGGAGAGGGGGCCGACGACCTCGCCGAAATTCTCGACGACGACGACCGGATTCGGTACCTCCACGTCTCGCGGACCGACAGTCGGACCAACTTCCGGTGTCTCTCGAAACACCCCTGCGCGGTCCACGAGTTGACCGACGCCGGATTCATGGCCGAGACGCTCCAGTACCGGGAGGGAACCGAACGCTACACCGGCGCGGTCGTCGGCCACGACGTGCTACAGGGCGTCCTCGCGGCGGCCGCCGAGACGGTCGGCGTCTCGCTCGAACGGGTCTTCCCCCTCGGGAGCGAGGACGACGAGGCGGTCGCTCAGCGGTGGGACGTGACGCCCGCCCAAGAAGTCGCGCTCCGAACCGCGCTGAAGATGGGCTACTTTGCGGTCCCGCGCGAGGTGACGGCCGCGGAGGTGGGCGACGAGTTGGGAATCAGCAAGTCGGCGTTTCTGGAGCGTCTACGCCGCGGGCAGGCGACCCTGTTCGCGCAACTGTTCGGTTGAACAGTCACCCCGTCTTGTAAACACCGCGCGCGTCGGCTACCTGCGCGTCGTCGTCTACCGCGTAGACTTCCACGTCCACGACGCCCACGTCGCTTCCACAGCGCACCACGTCGGCCTCCGCGCGCAGGTCGCCGGTCCCCGCTTCGAGGTAGTCGATGCGCATGTCGATAGTCGGGACTGGCTGGTCCACCAGCGAGACCAGCGCCGCGCCGCCCACCGTGTCGGCCAGCGTGAACGTGACGCCGCCGTGAGCCATCATGTGGTCGGCGTTCCACGAGAGTTCCTCGCGCATCTCCAGTCGGCCCTCGGCGTGGCCGTCCTCGACTTCGGTCACTTCGACCCCGAGCAGGTCGGCGAACGGCATCTCCTCGAAGAAGTTCTCGACGTTCATACGGGCGAGATGTGGCCGGGAACGGCTTAAGGATACTTCTTCGGCTACGTCGATGCTGTTCGGTTGATTTGGAGTCGATAGGTTGAGGGGCCGGTGTTCGCTTGCTCCGGACCTACCGCGACGGCAGGTATCACCGGGGAGAACGTTTCTTCGTTTCTCCCGTCGCTTCACTGCCCTCTCGCCTCACCGACTCCTCACGCGACTTCCTCGTCGCGCCACGCCGCGAACGACGCCAGCAGGTCGTCCTCCTCGAATCGCTCGACGCAGGGCACGTCGTAGGGGTGGAGTTCCTCGACGCGCGCTTCGAGGCGGTCGTAGGCGTCGTCGGTGGTCTTCGCCAGCAGAATCACCTCGTCGTCGCGGTGGACCTCGCCCTCCCACCGGTAGACCGAGGTGCAGGGGAATCGGTTGACGCAGGCCGCGAGGCGTTCCTCGACGAGCGTTTCGGCGATTTCCGGCGCGTCCTCCGCAGGCGCGGTGACGTAGGCAGTCGGCATACCCGTGACTCCGGTGTCGTCGGCCATAAAGCGGGCGACTGACTCCTACCCGCGGACTCACACCCGCGGACTCACGCCCGCGCTCGGAGGTCCTCCAGCACGCTCAGCGTCGCCGCCGAGTACGACTCGTCCAGCACCACGTCGGCGGCGCGCTTGGCCTTCTCGTCGGCGTTCGCCACGGCGTAGGACTCCCCCGCGACTCCGAACGTGGACACGTCGTTCTCCGAGTCGCCGACGGCGACGAACTCCTCGGGACTGCGGTCCAAGAGTTGTGCGACCGACTTCAGGCCGATGCCCTTCTCGATGCTCGGCGACTTGACGTGGTAGGCGAACCCGGTGTCTACGACTTCCAGTCCGTGTTCGGCCGCCAACTCCTCCAGCGGACCGAGCGGTCGGTCCCGAGCGACCGCGATTTCGGTCTCGCGCCAGCGGTTCGTGAGGTCGGTGGGTCCCCACCCGAGGTCGTACCCCGCCGCGACGTACTCCTCGGCGACTCGGCGCGCGGCCTCGCCGTCGCCGTTCGTCGTCACCTGCTCGCCCGAGAGGACGACCCCGCCGTTCTCGGCGATGACGTTCTGCTCGACGTACATGAAGTGACAGAGCGCGACCGGGTAGGGGAAGGCCTTCCCGGTGGCGAGGACGACCGGCGCGTCCCAGTCGGGAAGCACGTCGAAGAACCGCGGGTCTACGGAGTCGTCGGGTCGGGTCATCGTGCCGTCGATGTCGAGGACGAGCGGCGGAACCATGCAGTAGCGTCGGGGCGTCAGCCACAAAAAGCGGTCGTTCGGAAGCGGTCCCACTTCAGAGACCGAGCGTCGGCACCCAGACGCTCTGGGGGAAGACGCCGACGATGGTCAGCACCGCGATGAGGAAGGTGCCGACCACGATGGCCGCGGCGGGCGGGTCGAAGTGGGTGTCGGCGTGGGCGTAGAAGATTCGCTGGACGACTTCGCCAGCGAGCGCACACACCGCGCCGAAGATAGCGCCGACCACGAGCGCGGACAGGAGCGGAATCGCGGCCGCGACTTCCGACGGCGGGGCCGACGATACCGCCATTCCCGCCGGAGCGAGCGCCAGCGCCGCCGTACTCGCCGGGAGACTGATGTGGTGGGTCACGGGAATCTTCTCGACGCCGCAGTTGAGGAACACGAGGCTCGCCGCGCTGATGCCGAACGCGAGAAACGGACTCCCGGTCGTGTACGCCGTGAACGCCGCCAGAATCCCCACGACCAGTCCGAGCATCGTCACGTTCGCCCACTTGTACTGGTGGGGGAGCCACGGTTCGACCACGAATCGGCCCTCGGCGGTCCCGCCGTCGGCGGCGGGTTGGTCGCTCCCGTCGCCGTCGGCAGTCGCCGCCTCGCCGATGATGCGCCGGTCGCCGTCCTCGAACGGCTTCATGTTGAGGATGCCGCCGCTGGTGTCGCCGATGAGGTCGTAGCCGAAGACGATGCGGTGGACGACCGCCGACAGCACGACGCCCATCGCAATCGGGTCGTAGGGCATCCCGGCCGTCGAGGACGCGACCGTCAGCCAGTAGCCGAGAATACCGAACGCGCCGCCGACCGCCAGCACGTCGGGTTTGGTGCCCTGTGCGAACGCGATGTCCTTGGCGTTGTGGTAGTCGAATCCGGACTCCATGTAGCCTTTCTTGGCGGCGTATGCGGCCGCGGCCGCGCCGCCAGCGAAACTGATGGCCGGTGAGAAGACGGGTCCGAACGCGATGGACCCGGTGATGCCGACCGCCGCGAGTTCGTTCGCCGTGCCCGCGTCGGACGCGCCCGCGACGGTCTTGCCGATGACGTTGGCCGCTTCGCCCGCGATGACCATGAATCCGGTGAAGATGAACGCCGGGAGCGCCCCGAGCGCCGCGCCGAACGCGCCGCCCGCGAACGCCGCCACGAGCATCTCCAGCGCCCAGAGGTCGCTCCACGCCATTCAGTCGTCACCTCCGTCGCGCGCCCAGTCGCGGGAGCGTTCGACGGCCTCGGCCCATCGGTCGTACATCTCGTCGGCCTCGGCGTCGTTCATGTCCGGCTCGAACTCGCGGTCCACCTGCCAGTTGTTCCGGAGTTCATCGGGGTCGTCCCAGTAGCCGACCGCGAGACCCGCGGCGTAGGCCGACCCGAGCGCGGTGGTCTCGTCAACTTCGGGGCGGGCGATTTCGGTGCCGATGATGTCGGCCTGCAACTGACAGAGGAAGTTGTTCTTGACCGCGCCGCCGTCCACTTTGAGGTTGGAGAGTTCGATGCCGCTGTCGGCGACCATCGCCTCGGCCACGTCGCGGGTCTGGTAGGCGATGGATTCGAGCGTGGCCCGGACCACGTGTTCGCGGCGCGTCCCGCGGGTCATCCCCACGATGGTCCCCCGAGCGCGCTGGTCCCAGTGAGGTGCCCCGAGACCGGTGAACGCCGGGACGACGTAGACGCCGTCGGTCGAATCGACGCTTCGGGCGAGCGTCTCGGACTCTGCGGCGTCCTCGATGAGCGTCATGTCTTCGAGCCACTCGATGGCCGCGCCCGTGACGAAAATCGAGCCTTCCAGCGCGTACTGGACGGGTTCGCCCGACCGCTGGAACCCGACCGTGGTGAGCAGGCCGTGGTCGCTGTCCACCGCCTCGTTGCCCGTGTTCATCAGGAAGAAACTCCCCGTGCCGTAGGTGTTCTTGGCGTCGCCCGCGTCGAAGCAGGTCTGGCCGAACAGCGCGGCCTGTTGGTCGCCGAGTGCGCCAGCGACCGGAACCTCCGCGCCGAGGAAGCCCTCGGAGTCGGTCGTCCCGTAGTAGGCTTCGTCGCTGGAGGGGCGTACTTCCGGGAGACACGCCTCCGGGACGCCGAACTCGTCCAAGAGTTCGGCGTCCCAGTCCATCTCGTGGATGTCGAACAGCATCGTCCGCGAGGCGTTGGTCACGTCGGTGACGTGATTGCCGGTGAGGTTGTAGATGAGCCACGAGTCGATGGTCCCGAACAGGATTTCGCCCTCGGCCGCGCGCTCTTTCAGGTCGGCGGGTCGGGCGCGTTGGGTCTTGATGGGGTCGGCGTTGTTGAGCAACCACTCGGCTTTGGTGGCCGAGAAGTAGGCGTCGGCTTCGAGACCGGTCTTTGCTCGCACGTCTTCGACCTTGCCCTCCGCTTCGAGTTGTTCCACGCGGTCGGTCGTCCGGCGGTCCTGCCAGACGATGGCGTTGTGGACCGGCTTGCCGGTGTCGCGGTCCCAGAGAAGCGTCGTCTCGCGCTGGTTGGTCACGCCGAGTGCGGCGAGTTGGTCGGCTTCGATGCCCGCGTCCGCGAGCGCACTCTCCGCGACCGACTTGGTGTTCTCCCAGATTTCTACCGGGTCGTGTTCGACCCAACCGGGTTCCGGGTAAATCTGTTCGTGTGTCTCGTACGAGTTGGCGACGACTTGGCCGCCGTGGTCGAAGACCATGAAGCGAGTACCGGTCGTCCCTTGGTCGATTGCTCCGACATATGTTTCCTTGCTCATGTGTTAGTCACCAGTGGGTTCGCCCCGGCCACTTTCCGGATTCACGACACCGTGCGTACTTTACGCTCGGTGACGCTCTATCAGTAAACAATATTGACTTTCATTATAAAACTTTCGCCGAGACGCGCTCAGTCGGGTTTATTTCTTCCAGTACCGAAGAGATTACCAGCGTACCACACCCTGTTTACTCTGAAGGTAGCAATGGCGGTAAAGTAAAGTATCGCGGGTACTATCTTGGAAAAAACGGATGACCGATACTACAGACGTTCTCGTCATCGGAGGGGGGTCCACCGGTACCGGCATCGCTCGGGACTTGGCGATGCGCGGGGTCGAAACCACTCTCGTCGAGAAAGGGAACTTGACTCACGGGACGACGGGGCGGATGCACGGTCTGCTCCACAGCGGCGGGCGTTACGCCGTCTCCGACCAAGCCAGTGCGAAAGAGTGCATCGAGGAGAACCGCGTCCTCCGGGACATCGCCAGTCACTGCGTCGAGGAGACCGGCGGCCAGTTCGTCCAGTTGGAGGGCGACCCCGACGAGTACTTCGAGGAGAAGTTGGAGGGGTGTCGGGAGTGCGACATTCCCGCGGAGGTTCTCAGCGCCGAGCAAGCCCGCGAGGAGGAACCCTATCTCACGAAGGACGTGAAGCGCGCGATTCGGGTTCCGGACGGCGCTATCGACCCGTTTCGGCTCTGCGTCGCCAACGCCATCAGCGCGGAGAACCACGGTGCCCGCATCGAGACCCACGCCGAAGTCGTGGACCTGTTGGGCGACGACGAACGCGTCACCGGCGTGAAGGTCCGCCACGAGAGCGGCCCCGGCAAGCGCTCGCACGGAAAGTCCGGCGAAATCGAGGAGATTCGCGCGGAGTACGTCGTCAACGCGACGGGCGCGTGGGCCGGACGAATCGGGGAGATGGCCGGAGTAGACATCGAGGTCCGGCCCTCGAAGGGCGTGATGGTCGTGATGAACTGCCGACAAGTGGATACGGTTATCAATCGCTGTCGGCCGAAGGGGGACGCCGACATCGTGGTGCCCCACGAGACGACGGCCATCCTCGGGACCACCGACGAAGAAGTCTCGGACCCCGAGGACTACCCCGAGGAGCGCTGGGAGGTCGATTTGATGATAGACGAGTTGAAGCGACTCGTCCCCATCCTCGAAGAGGCCCGGACGGTCCGGTCGTTCTGGGGGGTCCGGCCGCTGTACGAACCGCCGGAAGTCGGGAGTGCGGACCCGACCGACATCACCCGCGACTACTTCCTGTTGGACCACGAGGAACGCGACGACCTGCACGGCCTGACCTCCATCGTCGGCGGCAAGTTCACCACCTACCGGATGATGGCCGAGGAAATCAGCGACCACGTTTGCGACCAACTCGGGGTCAGCGCGACCTGCCGGACCGCCGAGGTCCCCCTGCCGGGGAGCGAGGACGAGTCGGTCTTGGACGCCGGGATGGACCGCTTCGGCCTGCGCTCGCCGGTCGCGCGCCGGAGCGCCCAGCGACTCGGAAGCAGGGCGGACGACGTTCTCTCGTCGGTAGAGCCGAACCCCGTCCTCTGCGACTGCGAGGCCGTCACCCGCGCCGAAGTGCAGGACGCCATCGACCAGTCGGGCACCGACCTCAACGCGGTCCGCATCCGGACCCGCGCCTCGATGGGCAACTGTCAGGGCGGGTTCTGCTGTCACCGGATGGCGGGCGAACTCCACCCCGAGTACGACGAGCCGCAGGCCTACGCCGCGCTGGACGAACTGTTCGAGGAACGCTGGAAGGGCGAGCGCCACGCCCTCTGGGGCGAACAGCTCTCGCAGGCCGCGCTGAACTACGCGCTCCACGCGACGACGATGAACCGGGACCGCGACCCGGTGGCGGACGGCCGGACCGACGGGGACGCCGAATCGCTCGACTTCGGCGCGTTCGACGCCGGAGAGTCGCGGACTGCGAAACCCGCGGCCGACGGAGGGAAAGATGGCGATTGAAGACGACGTGACGGTAATCGGCGGCGGCATCGCCGGGATGACCGCCGCGCTCGCCGCCGCCCGCGAGGGCGCGGCAGTTCGGGTCCTCTCGCACAAGGACTCGACCCTCCGGAGCGCGAGCGGACTGGTGGACGTACTGGGCTATCCGCCGCGTTCGTCGGACGACGAACGCGGCGAGGGGTCTGCATCGGAAGAGTCCGAGACGACGCCCGACGGTCCCCTCGCCGACCCCTTCGACGCGATTCCGGCGTTGCCGGAATCGCACCCTTACCGGACCGTGGGCGTCGAGGGCGTCCGAGAGGCCCTCACCCTCTTCGACGAGGTGGTCGGCGACCGGTACCGCGGCGGCCACACCGACAGGAACGCCCTCGTGCCGACCCACGGCGGGGCGGTCAAACCCACCGCGCGCTATCCCGCGAGCGCGGCGGAAGGACTCGCCAGCGACGACCGGAACGCGCTTCTCGTCGGGTTTGAGACGGTTACGGACTTCGACGCGCCGTTGGCGGCCGCCCACCTCGAATCGGCGGGCGTCCCGTTCGTCGCGCGCGGCGCGACCGTCTCGTTCCCCGGCGACTTCCGGGTGGACGCCAAGATTACGCGCTTGGCCGATGCCCTCGACGCCGACGAACGAGTCTCGATAGAGGGCGACGGCTACACCACCGAACTCCCGGCCCGGAAAGCCCTCGCGGAGACCGTGAAACCCCACCTCCGCGGCGAGGCGCGCGTGGGCTTTCCCGCGATTCTGGGCCAGCACGAGACCGAGGCGGTCCGGGCCGACCTCGAATCCGAACTCGGCGCGGCGGTGTTCGAGGTGCCGATGGGTCCGCCGAGTCTGCCGGGGATGCGACTGGAAGGGGCGTTCCTCGCGGCCTGCCGGGACGCCGGGGTCCGGTTCACCACCGGCAACCCGGTCGTGGGCTACGAGGAAGACGACTCGGGCGCTGTCGCGGCGGTCCGCGTCGAGCGAAACGGCGCGACGATTCCGTTCCACGCCGACCAGTTCGTGCTGGCGACCGGCGGACTCGTCGGGAAGGGCATCGACTCGGACCGCGAGGGGGTCGAGGAACCGATTTTCGACTGCCACGTCCCCCACTCGGGCGACCGGTACGACTGGTTCGCCGACGACGCCTTCGGCGACCACCCCTTCGCCCGGTTCGGCGTGGAGACCGACGACGAGTTGCGACCTCTCGACGCGGGCGGAGAACCGGAGTTCGAGAACGTGCGCGCCGCCGGAGCAGTGCTGGGCGGTTACGACTTCGCCGCCGAGAAGTCCGGAAGCGGCGTCTCGCTCGCTACCGGGCGGACTGCCGGACGGAGCGCGGCCAGCGAGGTGACTACTTATGAGTGACGCAGAACAGCCAACCGACGCGAGTGACGTGACCGACGTGCGCGAGGAAGAGACAGTCTCGGACGACGAGTTCGAACCGGTGCAGGTGTTCCCCGAGAGCGAGGAGATGGACCTCCGTCCGGGGAGCGACGACTGCTACAAGTGTTCGACCTGCGATACCAACTGCCCGGTCGCGGAGGTGGACGACGACTTCCCCGGTCCGAAGTTCCAAGGTCCCGAGCAGTGGCGACTCAAGCGCAAGGAAGACCACGACGTAGACGACTCGGTGATGTCGTGTTCGAACTGCATGCGGTGTGACTCGGCGTGTCCCTCCGACGTGCCCCTCAGTCAGATGCACAACACCGCCCGCGGCGAGTACGTCGAAGACCAGATGGAGAAGTTCTCGCGCGAGTACGTCCGCAACCGGATTCTGGCGAACTACCGGACGATGGCCGAACTGGGGAGCAAGGTGCCCCGACTCACCAACTTCCTGATGGGCAACTCGCTCGTGCAGGCCGCCAACGAGAAACTGCTCGGCATCACCGCCGAACGCGAGTTCCCCGAGTTCGCCGAGGAGACGTTCCGCGAGTGGTGGGACGAGCGAGGCGGCCCGCAGGTTCGCTCCGAGGACAAGCGAGTCGCCTACTTCCACGGATGTTACTCGAATTACAACACCCCGGAAGTCGGCAAGGCGATGGTCCGCCTCTTCGAACACTTCGGCTACGAGGTGGTCGTCCCCGTACAGCGGTGTTCGGGCACGCCGATGTTCGCCAACGGGATGTTGGACGACGCCAAGCGCGCCGCCGGAGTCAACGTCGAGAACTTCTCGGGACTCGTCGAAGAGGGCTACGACGTGATTGCGTCGTGTACCTCGTGTTCGATGTCGCTGCGCCAAGAGTACCCGGAACTGTTCAGCTACGACGGGACCGCGAGCGTGGCGGCCCACACCTACGAGGCCCTCGAATACTTGCGACTCCACGAGGACTTGGAGGGTGCGCTCGAATCGGCCGAGGTAGACGCGGGCGAGTTCGCCTACCACGCGCCGTGTCACGCCCGAAATCAGGGACTCGCCGGGCAAGCGGTCGAACTCCTCGACGGTCTCTCGGGCGCGAACGCCGAGGACGTTGGCGAGTCGTGTTCGGGCATCTCTGGCACCTACGGGTGGAAGGAGGAGAAGTACGAAACGTCCATGAAAATCGGCGAAGAGATGTTCGAACACATGGAGGAAACCGACGCAGAGACGGGTATGACGGAGTGTCCGACCTGCGCGATGCAGATGGAACACGGAACGGGCTACGAGATTCGCCATCCGCTCGAAGTGCTGGAGGAGGCGCTCGTCGGCGAGGGGAGCAACTGAGCGACGATGGATCTCGAAGAGCGAATCGCCCGGCGGCAGGCCACGCGGGACGACGACCTCATCGTGGACCGGAGTCCGCTGAACCCCGCGGTCCACCTCGCGGACCCGGTGGGCCGCGGTCCCGTCCTCGAACGTCTGCTGGACGTGTTCGACCCGGTGTTCGACCAGCGACTCCCGCCCGACGCCGCTGTGTACGGGCCGAAAGGCGCTGGCAAGTCCGCGCTCGTGAGCGCGCTGTTCGCCCACCTGAGCGACCAGTTCGGACGGCGCAACCAGCGCATCGGCACGACCACCCGCGCCGGGACCGCCACCGACACCGTGGAGTTCGCCCACGTCGATGCCTACCGCACGACCAGCGAGTTCCAGTTCTATCACACGCTACTCGACGCCATCGTAGACGAGTCGGTCCCGCGGCGGGGCGTCGGGACCCAGCGACTCCGCGAGCGATTGGTCGAACACTTCTCGTCGCCGACTCGACGCGCCGTCGTCGCAATCGACCACGCTGGCGAGAACTCGCCGTCCGGGTCCGAACTCCGGGAGTGGCTCGAACCGGTCGGCGACGACGTAGCGCTCGTCGTCGTCGGCCGCGCGGTTCCCGACGGATGGAATTCCGTGACCGTCCACGTGCCGGAGTACCGCCAGCACGCGCTCGTGGACATCCTGACCGAACGGGCGTCCCGTGCGCTGACGAGCGGTGCGCTCAGACACGGACAGGCCCGGCACGTCGCGGAGTGGGCGAGCGGAGACGCCCACGACGCACTCGCCGCCGCGTTCGGCGCGGCCGACATCGCGGACGCCGAGGGTGCCGACCGAATCCGCGCAAGTGACGTGGACGCCGGTATCGCGGACGTGCCCGAGGACGGCATCCACGTCGGGCGGGTGTTCGTCCTGCCGGAGAACCGACGGAAGGTACTCTCGGAACTGCTGGCGCTCGACCCGACGCCGCCGATAGACGAGGCGGCCAGCGCCATCGCCGAGCGGTCGGACCTGTCGGCGGCGACGGTCAAGCGATTCCTCTACGAACTCGCCGAGCGCGGCGTCCTCGAACGGATTCAGACCGGTTCGACCGACGGGAGCGGTCGCCGTCCCAGTCGCCCCGAACCCCGGTTTCCGACGCTCCCGTTCCTGCGGTTCGACGGGCGAACGTCGGTGGAGTAGTCCGCCGCCGTCAATCGTTTCTCGGCGCGGGCGTGGGTTCGGTCGGCGGGTCGCCGCCGTACTCCAAGTCGTCGGTGTAGTAGTCCACCAACAGCACCGCGAAACCGCCGACCAGACCGGCGGTCAGGACCGCGGCGACTCGGGCGGGCGTCCACGCGCCGCCAGCGCCGAGGACTTCTTCGGCGGGGAGTCTGAGCGCGCCCACCATCAGCGCGACGAGGAACGTCAGCGTGACCTGATGGTGTTCGGACAGCGCCCACTCGACCACGCGGGCGAAGGTGAGGATGCCCACCGCCGCGCCCGCGACGAACGAGACGACGCTGACGAACGGGTCGGTCACGGCCGAGAACGGGCCGCCGCGGACGAACTCGACGCCCGCGTCGATGAACCCGTGGAGCGACTCGGACATGAAGACGTACTGGCCCAGCAGGATGAGCAGAAACGACCCCGAGACGCCCGGCAGGACCATCGCGCTGATTGCCAGCGCGCCCGCCAGAAACAGCACGACGGGCGTGTGGGGGACGCTCGCGGAGGCCGAGATGCCCGAGACGAGGAACGCCACGATGAAGCCGACGACGGCGGCGATTACCTCTTCGCGGGCGTCGAGTCTGACTTCGCCCCAGAGCGCGACGGCCGACGCCGCGATGAGACCGAAGAAGAACGCGTACAGCATCGCGGGGTTCGACTCCTTGACCTGCAGGATGACGCCCGTCACCGCGACGACGGCGGTGACGACGCCTGCGCCCAGAACCGCGAGGAACGCCACGTCCATCTCGCGGAGCAGGTCGGCGATTCGCCCGCGGGCCTCCGGGTCGTAGGCCCGCGGCAGGTCGGCCAGTACGTGCGGGTCGAAGGCCGCGATAGCGCCGACGAGTCGCTCGTAGATGCCGGTTATCAGCGCGATGGTCCCGCCGGAGACGCCGGGCACGGCGTCGGCGGCACCCATGAACACGCCCTTGAGGTAGATGGAGAGCCAGCCTCGCATTGGGAGTTTGGTACTACGACCGGCCGGAAAACGGTTTGCTTTCGCGCGAGGCAGTGACAGGGGTTCGGCGTGCCTTTAGGAGTCTTTTAACAATATTTAAAATTGTTAAAGACAACTTTTCGTTGCTCTGGCGGGTCGGTCCACGTCGGTACCTCGTCTTTCCGGCGCGCGCTGGCGCGACCTCGTGTCGCGCCATCTTCGCGCGAGGGACGAGGACCGTAGCGAGCGAAGCGAGCGAGGACCGGAGGAGGTTGGGGAGGACGAGGCGGTTGCGGTGCGGGGCGGTTGCGGTCTTCATGGGTTCAAGCCTGAAGCTAGCGTCTCCTGTCAAGTTTGTTGCTGTCGCGGTACTGTGCGGTCTTCATGGGTTCAAGCCTGAAGCTAGCGTCCCCGTTCTCAAAGACTCACGTCCCCGAACGCCCCCACCCACGAACCGCCGACTCGCCGCGTAGTCAGTCCGACACCGAAAACCGCAGAAACAGCGTCCCGAAAGCCGCGCTTCGGTCCCGAAGCGATTCAGTCCCGACTGCCGACCGCGAGCGCACCCGCGGACGCCGCGACGAGACCGGCGCGGACCGAAGTCGGCCCTGCCTGCGTCGAAGTCGGCCCTGCGAGCGCCGAGGTGTTCGCGGCACCGCCAGTCTCGTTGCCGGGCGCGGACTCGTTCGTCGGCGCAGTCGTCTCCTCACCCGGCGCGGACTCGTTGCCGGGCGCAGTCGTCTCGTTCTGGGTCCGCTGAATCGAGACCGACTCCTCGGTCAACTCGACCGTGGCGGTCTGGTCGCTCTCGCCGACGACTTGGGCCTCCGTGACCTGCGTGGAGGCGTTGTGGAACGTCAGGTTGCCGTCCTCGACGCTCTGGGGCGTGTAGAACTGGTATGGACCAGTCGCCCGCACGCTGACGTTGGTGTAGCCCTTCTCGGTTCCCCACTCGTCGTATCCCGTCGTGGAGTAGGGCAGGGTCATGGTGAACTCCCCGTCGGGTCCGGTCTCGGCCTGCTGGCGGTAGGTGAACGCGTTGCCTTGGCCGGTCGCCGAGAGTTGGACCTGCGCCGTGACCGTCGTGTTGGCCGGGGCGGTACCCGTCACCGTCGCGCCGGGCACGCGCTCGAACGTCTTGACCCACGACGGCGCGGTCTTGAACATGCTCTGGGGGTTGACGCCCGCCTGCTGGAGCAGTCCCATCTCGCCCCGGAGCGTCTGGGCGTACTGCGAGGAGTTCGCGCCCGACGCCTCGCTCTGCTTGACGACGCGGTAGTGTTCGAGCGCCGGAACCGGTTCGCTCGGGAACGGCCCGATGCCGCCGACGCGGGCCGTCGTGTCGTTGGCGACGAACTGGCGGGCCTGTTGCATCGTGGAGAACCGCCGGACGAGGGTGGCGTTCGGTCCCGACTCGCTAATCTTGTACGAGGCGGTCTCGCCCTCGGGCGTCTGGTAGGTCTGGGCGCGCCAGTCCACGACGATGGGCCGGGGTTCGGCCCGACTGCCGTGGTAGAGGTAGAGGCGCGCGACCTGACTGTCGTAGTAGCGCTGGTTCTTCATCCGGAAGGCGAACTGCGGCCCGTTCTGGGTCTGCTGGTAGACCGGACTGTAGAAGTCGCGGGCCGACACGTTGTCGTCGAACACCGTCGGCGCGGAGAACTTGGAACTCGGTTCGGCCATCTTCCAGTCCACCATCACGTAGCGGGTCTCCTCGCTGTCGTTGCCGAGGTTCTGGAGGATGTTGTTGGCACGCTGTTCGCTCGGCGCGAGCAGGTACCGCGCGGCGGTGGTCGCACCCTCTTGGAACGGGTTGGCGTTCGGGATGCGCTCGCCTTGGACCGTAATCCAGTGACCGTAGTCCCACCACGACATGACGCCGTACGCGCCTTCGGGGTAGGGGTAGTCGTTGTCGTGCTGTTCGTAGGTGCCGTAGTAGTCGAGTTGCTCGGCGTTGTTGGCGTCGCCGTAGTCGCCCTCGGCGGGCGTGTTGTTCGCCATCCAGTCGAGCGACCCGTCCCACTTGGTGACGGCGCGCGGCGCGGTTTCACCGGCCGCCATCGCGGTGTTGGTCTCGTCGATGGAGGGGTAGCCCGACGACCCGATGCTGGCGGGCGCGACCAGCACGGGAACCACCAGCAGGACGACGAACACGATTGCGAGTACCTGATACCCCTCGACATCCGTCAGCGACTTGCGGTCGGTGACGTTCGCCATCGAGAGGACCTGCTTGACGAGGAAGGCGTTCAGTACCGCGACCGGCACCGCGAGGTAGTAGTTGAACCGGACCTGCGTGAACGCCGCCGCGGTGATGAACGCGGCCCACACGAGGACCAGCAGGTGTTCGGCGCGGTGGTCGTCGGTCCGGTAGGTCCGCCACACCATCCAGACGGCGGCGGCGACGGCCGTGAAGAACATCAGGCCGTACTCTTGGAGAATCACGTCGTACCACTCGATGCCGAACCGGGGTTGGGTCCGCGAGAGGAACGGTTGGGCCTCGCCGATGGTCCGGGTCTGTGCGCCCGCGCTGAAGCCGACGATGCGGACGAGGTTCCGGCGCACGAGGTTGAAAAGCGACGGGAGCGCGACGTAGACGAACCCGACGAGCGCGAGGATGATACCGCCGACCGTCGCGGGGTAGAGCGCGGTCCCGAGGTCACGAGCGTCCCACTCGCGGGCGAGCCACGCCATGAAGACGGAGCCACCGGCCACCGCGAACGCCAGTAGCGGCTGGAGCGGCGAGAACCGGGTCGGACTCATGTCGAGCGTGCCGAGCGGAACCAGCAGAAGCAGGCCCGCGACGGTCATGCTGACCGCGCCGACGAACGCGAGGTGGTCCGGACTGACGCCCCGAACGTAGTCGGCGGTCAGCTTGATACCGAAGAAGATGCCGAAGATGCCGACCAGAAGCACGCCCGGCGGCCACGTCCAGAGGTAGAACGCGGTGGCGATTCCGGCCAGCGCGCTGTAGACCAGCGGCGCGCGGAGCGCCTCGAAGTCGCGGTCCGCGAGCAGTTCGTAGACGGGTTTCTCGCGCTCTGCGACGGTCAGCGCGACCATCATCGCAAAGACGGCGAACGTCTGGAAGAGCGGCTCGGCGATGTTGTGGTCGGCGAATCCGACCAGTCCGCGCCGGAGGAACGTGCCGGGGAACAGCGCGAGGACGACGACGGCGAACAGGCCGCCGGGACGCCCGCCGAGGCGCTTGCCGACCAGATACGTCGGGATGGCGACGAGCGCGCCGAACACCGCGGGCGCGACCAACAGGGTCTTGGCTACCAGCGTGCTGGAGGGGTCGCCGAGTCCGACGACGAGCGCCGCGGTAGCGACGAGTTGGTCGTAGAGCGTCCCGAACTGGCCGACGCTCGTGCCGAACGGGAAGTACGTCCACGGGTCGTACGGCATCGTGGACGGCCAGTTGTTCACCGTGTACTGCACCTGCCGGAGGTGATACCACGCGTCGTTACCTTTGAAGAACACTTCACCGTTTCTGATGAACTGTCCGTACGACTGGAGCCGCACCCACAGCATGAACGCGATGGCCGCGGCGAGCACGGGGACGTGATACCAGTCTTCGAACGAGTCGAGGACTGAATCCACCGAATCGGCGGAGTCCTCGACCTGCTCAGTCTGCTGGCTCATTGAGTTGATGAAGTGCCAAAACGCGCATAAGCCTTGTCATCTACCCCCGGTACGCCTCGGGATTCTGATGACAGCCCTCGGGTACGCGCGGGGGAAATTCCCGACGGAGCGGACTCGAAGCTAGCCGTCGGACTGCTGGCCTCGCCCGAGAACTTGCTGGTAGACCGGTCCCAGCACGTTCGCCAGCGTGAGGCGGAAGTGGGAACTCGTGACCGCGAGGACCGCGAAGTAGACCGCCGCGCCGAAGGCGACGAGCGCGACGACCGGGAGCCAGTAGTTGAGCGCCATCGCGTCGCGGGCCTCGGTGATGACGCCGAACATCGCCAGCGCGCTGACCGTCTGGGCCGCGATGGGGGCCGGGAAGATTGCGCCGCCGAACAGCTTCCGGCAGAGAAGCTGAAAGCCGAAGAACATCATGACCTCGGCGAACAGCGTCGCGCCGATGACCCCGAGCAGGCCGTACTCCCGTGCGAGGACGATTGCCAGCGGGATGTGGACCAGCAGTCCGGCGGCGTTCACTCGGAAGGTGAGTTCCGGCCGGTCGGTCCCGCTGATGGCCGATTCGAGCGGAATCTGGTAGATGTAGAAGACGTAGAACAGCGCGATGCCGACCAGCGCCACGCCGCCCTCGCCGAACCCGGCCCCGAAGAACGTCCGCATCAACACGTCGGGGAGCGCCAGCGCGCCGAAGAACATCGGGATACCGAGCAGTCCGGCGTAGGTCATCGCGTTCGACACGTCCTCGCGTACGTCCTCGCCGAGCGACGACGCGCCGCTGACCTTCACTTGCAGGGGGTTGGAGATGCTGGCGGTCAGTTGGGAGGCCGGAAGCACGAGTCGGAGCGCCGTCTCGTAGAACCCGACCGCGCCGGTGCCGACGAACAGCCAGATGAGGATGGGGTCGGCGCGCTTGTAGAGGTCGTTGATGACCGAAGTGGGGATGCTCCACCGGGCGAACTTCCCGGTGTAGGCGAACGTCTCGCGCGAGGGAAGCGCGGGCCGGACGCCGCTGACGACGGCGACGACGCCCGCGGTGACGAAACTCGCTAGGGCCAGTCCGAGCAGGATGCCGAACGCCTCCATCCCGACGAGCAGTAACGCGAGTTGGAACACGAGGGTCACGACGCTGCGCACCGTGTCCAGCCAGAACGACCGGCCGGGGAAGCCGATACCGGCGTAGAACCGGTTTAGAATCTGGAAGGACCCGACGCTACTGAACACGAGGACGATGCCGAGAACGTCGTCCACCGTGATGCCCTTGACCGGCAGGGCGGGCGAAAGCGCGACGAAGATTGCGGTGACGACCCCGACGTAGAGAACGTGAACTGCCAGACCGAGACCGAGGTACTCCGCGGGGTCGGTATCGACTTCGCTGACGCGCTTCTTGATGGCCTTGCCCAGACCCGCCGAGACCCGGACCAGCATCAGCGCGATGGCGAGGGCGGTGTAGTACCGGCCGACGCCGTTGGACCCCAGTACTCGCGCGAAAATCATGACGCCGACGAACCCGAACGCCGACATCGTGAACTTCGCGGCGACCGAGACCAGCGCCTCCCTGCCGATGTCGAGGTCAGCCGTACTCATCGCTCAGAGGTAGCCCAGTGCCTCCAAGTCGTCGTGAGGGAGTTCGTCTTTCGTCACGGGTCGTTCGGCTCTGCTCTCGTACTCCTCTTTGGCCGCCATCAGGTCGTCGTCCTCGGCGGGGTCGCCGTCGAGGGTCACGACGCCCTCGTCGGTCGCAACGTGGTCGCGGTTCATCGCGGCGTGGTTGCCGTTCGAGGCCGCGTAGGCCGTCTCGCGCTCGAACGACCCGTGGTTGTACTCCTCGCCGAGCAGGAGCGTCGGCACGTCCACGAGGCTCAGGACCTCGCTTTCGATGGGGATGTTTCGGGTCGCAAGCGGCAGTCTGAGCAGTTCCGGGCACATCGTCGCGTGGTGGCCCCACTCGCCGAACTCACCGAGGAGTTCGCCGTGGTCGGCGACGAACAGCACCCGCGTCTCGTCGGGAATCGTCTCCCAGAGTCGCGCGAGTCGGTCGTCCAACTCCTCGACCTCGCCCTTGTAGAGTTCGCGGGCGAGTCGCTCGTCGCGCTCGCTCGCCCGGCCGTTCAGCACCCGCCGGGTGATTTGCTGGGCCTCGCCGCGAGAGACTGGCCCGTCGTCGGGGTTGTAGGGGTGGTGGGGTTCCATGAAGTGGAGCCACCCGAACCACTCGTCTCGGCCCTCGGTCGCGTCTAAGAACTCCGCGATTACGTCGGCCGCGGGGCGGTACTCCCGGTCTACCGACGAGACGCGCTGTTGGACTCCCTGCACGACGTTCCAGACGCGCGAGGCGATGCCGAACAGCGTACTCTGGGGCGTCATGTGTTCGGCCACCTTCGCTTTCAGACCCTTGTCCTCCCGACTCGGCGCGCTGAAGTGGTCGAAGCCGAGGTCGTAACCGTACCGATTCGAGAGGAATCGGTTGGTCGAGACGCCGTACTTGTACGGCGAGTCGATTGCGACCCCGACGTTCGAATCTTCGTCCACGCCGACTTCGCCGGGGTAGATGCCGCCGACGATAGACTGGAAGCAGGAGGGCGTGGCGGTGTTGGTGGCGAACGTCGCCGGGTGGGACTCGCCGAGAAACTCCCTCGTCGCGGTCATGTACTGGTAGTGGTCGTACCGGAGCGAATCGACCGTCACCAAGAGTGTCGTGTCAGTCATTGAAATCACTTGTAGCCAAGCGCGCTTAAGCGCTGTTCAACGTCGTCGTCGGTCACGTCCACGCTCTTGGCCTCGACTGCGGGTTCGTACTCGCCGGAGTCGGTCGCCGAGAGTTCGACCCACGGCACGTTCTTGAGGACCGGAATCGGGACGTGTCGGTAGTGGCCGTAGAGACCCCACTCGCCGAACGCCTCGCCGTGGTCGCTCGACACGACGAGGGTGTCGGCGTCCATGTTCGACAGCAGGAGTTCGACCTCTTCTAGAACCCACCGGAGGTTCTCCAGATACGCGCTCCACGCGGCCGACCGGGGGAGTTGGCCCGCCTGAAGCAGGTCCCAAATCGCCCTGTCGTCGTCGTTGGCGAGTATCCGGGCCGCCTCGGGCGCGAACTCCTCTAACGCGGGGTAGGGCGCGTGGGGTTGCATGTAGTGGACGATGAGTCGCTCGGGGTCGCGTTCGCGGGCGACCGAGATTGCCCGGTCGGTGACGGGGCGGGGCGGATTACCGCTGAGGTCGTCGTCCCACTCGTACTCCCACACCTCGTCCAACAGGCCGAACGCGTCTGGCGACATCGGGAACTCGTCGCCGAACCGCCGAGTGTGGGGGTTGGCGGTCACGTACGCGGTTTGGGCAATCTCGTCGCGGTACTCGTCGGTGAAGTTGTCGTGCATCCACTCCCACGAGGTCGAACCCAGCGAGGTGAACGACGGCACCGACGACGGGAGGAAGTCGAACTCGTCGCTCACGGTTTCGAGCGCGTCTATCCGACAGGTGTCCAACAGGACCAGCACGTCCCAGTCGCGCTCGTAGATGGGCGTGCCGTGGGTGTCGAGACCGAGGTTGTGACAGAACCGACGCGCGGCACCGCCCCAGAAGTCGAACGCGGCCGAGCGCGCTCCCTTCCGGAGACCGTAGGCGTCGATTTTGTACTTCGATTCCCGAACCCAGTCGCCGAGCGTCATTTGTAGCCGAGGGCTTCGAGGCGGTCTTCGACCTCGTCTTCGGCCAGCGCGGTTTCGTCGGGTTCGATGTCGGGCGTGTACTCGCCGCTGTCGGTCGCGGACGTGTGGACCCACGGGACGTTCTTCAGCACCGGCACCGGACAGTACGGCGGGTGGGCGTAGACGCCCCACTCGCCGAACGACTCGCCGTGGTCGGCGGTGATAACCACGTCGTCGGCGTCCATGTTGTTCAACATGAGGTCAACGCCGTCGTCCAGCACCCACCGGAGGTTGTCCCGATAGGCCTGCCAAATCTCCTGTCGGGAGATGACGCCGTGGCGAAGGTCCTCCCACATCTCGCGGGCGGGGTGGGAAGGGTCGTCCTCGCCCGGACCGGGTTGGACGCGCCACTCGGGGAACTCTTCGAGCATCGACCGATACGGCGCGTGGGGTTGCATCAGGTGGACGACCATCCGCTCGGGGTCGTGTTCGCGCATCACGTCGATGGCGCGGTCGGCGACGACTTCCGGCGGGGTCGTGCAGTCGTCGTCGTTCCACCCGTAGCGCCACACCTCGTCCAGCAGGTAGAGGTCGTCGGGGTCGATGTGTTCGGAGAAGAGATTCGAGGTGACGTAGGCCGTCTCGGAGAGTTCCTCGGCGTAGTCGTCGTTGGTGAAGTTCTTCTTGACCCACTCGATGGAGGCCGACCCGATGGAAGTCTCCGAGGGCACGTCTCGCGGGACGTACTCGTACTCGTGGGCCACGTCTTCGAGTACGTCGGGACGACAGGTGTCCAACACCAACAGCACGTCCCAGTCGTGTTCGAAGATGTGGGTTCCGTAGTTCCAGCGGTGGCCGACGCGACAGAGCGCGCCCTCCCAAAACGCCTTGGCGGAGCCTTGACCGCCGTTGAGCAGGCCGTGTTCGTCGATGCGTTCCTTCGATTCGTCAATCCAGTCTTGCAGAGTCATGGTTACATGTAGCCGAGTGTGCGCAGTCGCTCGTTCACTTCGTCGGGCGTCGGGTTCTCGTCGCTCTCGGGGGTTATCTCGGGTTCGTAGGTCCCGCTGTCGGTGGCGGTGGTGGTCGCCCACGGCACGCGCTTCAGGACGGGGATGGGTGCCGTGCTACTGTGGCCGTAGTACCACCACTCGCCGAACGCCTCGCCGTGGTCGCTGGTGATGACCACGTTATCGGCGTCCATGTTGTCGAGCAGGATTTCGAGGCTGTCGAGGACCCACCGGAGATTGTCGCGGTAGGCCTCCCAGAGTTCCTCGCGGGAGACCCGACCGGTCCGGAGTCGCTCCCAGAGGACGAACTCCGGGGTGTCCTCGGGGTTGTCCATCCCGACCGAGAGGCTGAACCAGTCGGGGTGTTCCTCGACCAGCGACCGATACGGGGAGTGGGGTTGCATGAAGTGGACGACGAGTCTGTCGTGGTCGCCCGACCGATGCACGTCGATGGCCCGGTCTACGACCGTCTCGGGCCGGACCGTCCCGTGGTCGTAGCTCCACCCGTACTTCCAGAGTTCGTCCACCAGCGCCAACTGGTCGGGGTCGGGCACGTCGCGGGTGTGGGGGTTCGCGCTGACGTACGCGGTGTCTTCGAGTTCGGGACCGGCGACCGACTCGGGGTCGAACGTCTTGCCTATCCACTCGGGCGAGCGGGACCCGATGGAGTTCAGCACGTCGGCGTCGGGGTCGTAGTCGGCCAGAAATTCGTACTCGTCGGCGACTTCCGCGAGTACGTCGGGGCGGCAGGTGTCCAACACCAACAGCACGTCCCAGTCTTCCTCGTAGACGTGCGTGCCGTAGTTGTAGACGTGGCGTCCGAGGACGCCCAGACCGCCCTGCCAGAGTTCCTGAACCGCTCCGTAGACGCCCGTCGCCAGTCCGTCGCGGTCGAACCGGTCTTTGGCGTTTTCGGCCCAGTCTTGGAGGCTCATCGCTTAGATACACCTCTATTCGAAGCCGGAGAGGTTTTCTGCGTGTCGGTTTCCTCGTGCGGGGAGAGGTCGGCGTCGGCGACTGCCTCCTCCACGACTGCCCGCATCTCCTCGCGGAACCGCTCGGCACCGAACTGCTCGGCGAACGCCGCGATTTCGTCGGCGTCCCACGCGACGCCCTCGCGCTCGAACGCCTCGATGGACTCGCGGACGCTCGCGGCGTCCGGGTCGTGGACCAGTCCGTTCTCGCCGTCGAGAATCTGGTACTTGGTGTAGCCCTCCTCCACGCCGAGGACGGGGGTCCCGCTCGCGAACGCCTCGATGGGGATGATGCCGAAGTCCTCGTTCATCGCGTTGAAGACGACGGCTTTGGCCTCCCCGAGGCGTCGAATCTTCTCCTCTTCGGACATGTAGCCCACGAACTCCACGTTGTCGGGCGCGAGTCGTTCGAGGTTCTCGCGCTCGTCGCCCGCCCCACCGACGACGAGTTTCGCGTCGAGACCCTCGAAGGCCCGGACGATGGCGTCGATGCGCTTCTCGGGAATCAACCGCGAGTAGGTCAGGTAGTAGTCTTTCGTCTCACGACGCTCGTACTGGTCTACGTCCACGGGCGGGTAGACGACTTCTATCTTCTCGTCGGGGACGCCCCAGTAGCGCCGGAGGCGACGGGCGACGAGTTCGCTGTTGGCCACGAACTTGTCGGGGAACTTCGTGTTCGGGAGGAACATCGTCCGCGCGACGAAGGCGTACAGCCGCGAGAACACCGAGTTCGCGCGCTGTTGAAACAGGTCGTAGGGAATCCGCGGGGTGCTGTGGGTGTAGTGGACCACGACCTGTTCGTCCTCGGGGACGTACCAACTCAACTCGTTTTTCGAGAGGACGACCACGTCGTAGTCGGTGAGTTCGGGGATGCGCTGGGCGTTCCACGCGTAGTAGAGGTCCCGAAGGAACACCGACCGCTTGACCGCCGAGAACGGGGAGTCCTCGTAGAGGCTTCGGGCGTCCACGTCGTCGGAGACGTGTTCGTCGCTCCCGAACCCGTAGTACAGCGGCGCGTCGAACGTGCGGGCGAGTTCGTCCGACAGCGTTTCGGCACCGCCGCGTTCAAGGTAGTTCCCGTGGGCGATGGCGATAGACTGGTCATTCATGCTATTCTATCGGTTCGGGATTTTCCTGACGGAGGTTTAAGTTTGCTCATTCGAAGGCCTCGCGCAACTCCTCGTCCACTTCCCACGTCCCGTCGCCCTTCCCGCGGAGCAGTTCGACCGCGGCGTGCAACAGCGACACCTGCGAGTCGAAGACGGCGTAGACGGCTTGGAGCGGACCGAGCAGGTCCTTCTGGCCCAACCAGACGAAGACGCCGAGCGCGGCCGGAACCGCGAGACCCGCGACTCCCGCCACGGAGACTCCGGCGGCCGTGAGCGCCAACACGTCGATGGCGACCAGCCACGGCGAGACGACCATGAACCACCAGTTGAACGGCAGGACGAGTTTCCCGTAGTTGCCGTACTTGCCGAGGGCGTCCCGGTGTTGAGCGAGCAGGCGAATCAGGCCCATCCCTCTGCGGTCCTTCTGGAGGCGGCGCTTGCCGAAGTCAGAGTGGGACGCTTCCTTGTACCGGACCGCGGGGTCGAACAGCACCCGGTCGCCGCCGCGACGAATCTTCAGGGCGAGTTCGGTGTCGTCGGCCAGCGAGTTGGGGTCGATGGGGACGATGGCGTCGTTCTCGAACGCCGAGAAGGGACCGTGGAAGATGAGCGTCGAGTCGAGGTGCGATTCGAGCGTCTGGATGTGGGCCTGCACGCCCCGATACCCGGCCTCGACTTCGCTCCCGCCGAGGACTTCCGCGTTCTGGCCCGTGACCGCGGCCACGTCGGGGTCCGCGAGGTTCGCGGCCGCCTCCCGAAGCGCATCGTCGGCGACGTACGAGTCGCAGTCGGTCTTGACGACCATCTCGTTCCCCGCGGCGGCGTAGGCGTCGTTGAGCGCGGGCGCGAGACCACGACGCTCCTGTTCGCGGATGAGGTTCAGGTCGGGATGCTCCCGGTCGGCGAAGTACTCCTCGATTCGGTCGGGCGTCTCGTCGTCGCTGGAGTCCACGACGACCAACTCGACTTTCTCCATCGGGTAGTCCAGCGACACCACGTCGTCGAGTTTCTTCTCGATGATACCCGACTCGTTGTACGTCGGGAGGACGATGCTGACCGTCGGTTCTGACTCGCGCTTGTCGGCGGGCGAACCGCTCGGTCCGACCGCCGCGTAGAGGGCGAGGTACGCGAGGTACGGCAGAGCCGTGACAGCGACGAGTGCGCCAGCAACGGCGACGAGAGGGTTCATACGACCGGGTATGGAATCGGGCTATAACACACTGTTGGTCGCTCGTCGTGACGGCGTGACGAAAAATGAAACGCGGACAGGACGGAATGAGAGGAAGGTCTGCCGCGTTTTAGACCGTGACCGCGCTCTCTTGGGAGAGCGACTGGGGCACGTTGGCGCGATAGAGCGTCACTGCGCCGTACTGCGTGGTGAGCTTGAGCTTGACTTCTTCGCCCTCGCTGAGGGCGTTCGAAATCTCCTCTGCGCTCATGTTGACTTCGAGGCGGTCGTCCTGCGTGTTGAGGACGGGTGCGGACTTGTCGGGGTCCTTGATGGTGTTGACCGTGAAGTTCGACGCGCCAGTACCGCTTTCCTTGTAGGTGAGCGTCTTGGCTTTGTCCGGACCAATCCACTCGATAGTGGCGGCCGAGAGGTTGATGTCGTCGGAACCGGACCCGCGCATGACCGTCAGGCTAATATCTTTGACTCGCTCGTTTGCGACGTTACCGAACGCACTCACGACCTGCACGCGGTTCGAGACCTGCGCGCTGGACTCCTGACCGGTCTGTTCGGACTTGGTCTGGAGGAAGCCAGCCGTGTTGATGAGAACGCCTGCCGCAATCGCGGCGACCAGCACCATCGCGATGAACACGATGAGCGTACCGATACCCACCTGACCGCGGTCGTTGACCGCGCCCTCGATTCTATCTTTTACTGCTGAGAGACCATTTCGTATCATTATTCGGACCGTATTGTAGTCGGGAACTTTCCCAACGGAGAAGTACCACTAACGATATATATAACGTTCGTCCGTTTTCAGGCGTGATAATCGGAACGGGAATCGGTAGCTCGCCGACCGCAGGAAGTCGTACGGAGACGGCCTCTCGGTCCCGGACACGCTAGTTGACGGGATTCGAATAGTTTAAGTTGGTGTCGGCTAGGGGCCACTTTCCGGATTCGGTCCGCAGTTCGGGGCGACTCGCGCATCTCGCCCCTGCGCGCCCGTCCGCGACGAACGCACGCGGAGGTGTCGAATGGAGGGCCGACCACCGGCCTCCCGACTGCGGTACGTGAACGACGACCACGCACCGAATGGTTGTGCAACGAACGGTTGGAAAGCCTTTTGCGCTCGTGGTGACCAGTCACTCTCAATGGCCGACCGCGAGGACGTGTGCGTACTCATCCCGACGTTGAACGAGGGCGAGACCATCGGCGAGGTCATCGACGGGTTCACGAGTCGCGGGTTCGAGAACGTCCTCGTCATCGACGGGAACTCGACGGACGGGACGCCCGACGTGGCCCGCGACCACGGGGCGCGAGTGATACAACAGTCCGGGAACGGCAAGGGGCAGGCGATTCGGGAGGCGATAGAACACATCGACGCCGAGTACGTCCTGATGCTCGACGGCGACGGTACCTACCGCCCGGAGGACGCCGACGACATGCTCGAACCCATCGTAGACGGCGACTACGAACACGTCATCGGCGACCGGTTCGCCGACATGGAGGAGGGCGCGATGAGCGGACTGAACCAGTTCGGCAACGGGATGTTCAACTGGGTGTTCCGCCACATCCACGGCAAGAACTTCGAGGACATCCTGAGCGGCTATCGGGCGTTCACCCGCGAGTCCGTCGAGAACTTCCTCCTCGACGCCGACGGGTTCGGCGTCGAGACGGAGATGGCCGTCGAGTGCGTCAAACACGGCGTGGCGACCACGGTGGTCCCGATTCGGTACGAGGCCCGACCCGACGGGTCGGACACCAACCTCCACCCGATTCGGGACGGCGGCGTCATCCTCGTCACCCTCTACCAACTGGCGAAGACGAGCAACCCGCTGTTCTACTTCGGGAGCGTCGGCGTGGCGAGTTCGCTCGTCGGCGTCGTCATCGGCGCGTACGTCGGCGTCGAGTGGGTGACACAGCGAATCTCCCACGAGGTGCTGGCGGTCGTCGCGGCGTTCGCTATCCTGTTCGGCGTCCAACTGCTGATGTTCGGCGTCCTCTCGGACCTCATCGTGACGCTCCACCGCGAGCAGATGCGGCGTCTGGACTGACCGCCACGCCGCCCTGCCCGGCGTTCGACTCGTCGCGGGACATTTTTGCGCGATGAAAATCGACGGTACAGTTATTCTTCCCACCGGAGTAGGGACGGCCGTATGGCAGAAAGCCACAACCTTCCCGACTACGACGACGTGCGCGAATCGTTCTCGTGGGACGACATCTACGCGGAAGCCGACTGGGACGCCCCCGACGAGTTGAACGTCGGCCACGAGGTGTGTGACCGACACGCCGACGACGGGGAGAACGTCGCCCTCCGACAGGTCGGCACCGACGGCGACCTCACCGAGACGACCTTCCGGGAACTCGCCGACCGCTCGGGCCAGTTCGCCAACGTCCTCGAGGAGTTGGGCGTCGAGGAAGGCGACCGGGTGTTCTCCTACATGCCCCGGATTCCGGAACACTACATGGCGTTGGTCGGGACGCTCAAGCGCGGTGCCGCCTTCGGCGGCGTCAACGAGCGGTTCGGACCCGACGGCATCTCGTATCGACTCGACGACTGCGACGCCTCGGTGGTCGTCACGACCAGCGACAACCGGGGCACAGTGGCAGACGCGCTCGAAGACGCACCCTCGGTCGAACACGTCGTCACGGTGGACCGCGGCGAGGGTGTCGAAGAGGGCGACCTGACCTTCGCCGACGCGCTCGACGGCGCGAGCAGGGAGTACGAGGCGGCCGAGACCGGCGGCGAGGACGACGCGCTTCTCTACTACACCAGCGGAACGACCGGACTGGCGAAGGGCGTCCTCCACAAACACCGGTGGGTCGCCGGTGTCGCGGCCACCCAGAAGTACGCGGTGGACCTCCAACCGGGCGACCTCTACTGGTCCACCGCCGACTTGGGGTGGCTGACCGGTCCCATCAACACGCTCGGGGCGTGGTTCTGGGGCGCGAGTCTCTTCACCTACGAAGGCGAGTTCGACCCCGAGACGTGGGCCGAGTTGCTGGACGAGTACCCGATTTCGGTGCTGTTCAGCGTCCCCACCGCCTACCGGATGCTCCGGGAGAAAGAACACGTACTGGAGGGCGTCGATTTGGACCTGCGCCACGCCCTCTCCATCGGCGAACCCCTCTCGGCGGGCGTCGTGGACTGGGGCGAGGAGACGCTGGGCGTCACCATCCACGACACCTACGGCCAGACCGAGACGGGCAACATGATTATCAACAACTACCCGACGATGGAGTTGAAGCCCGGAAGCATGGGCAAACCGCTTCCGGGAATCGAAGCCGACGTGGTGGACCCCGAGACGGGCGAACCCATGCCGCCGGGCGAGACGGGCGAAATCGCCGAGCGCGGCGACTACCCCTGCTTCTTCGCGGAGTACTGGGAGAAACCGGACAAGACCGCCGACTGCTTCGTGGACGGACCCGACGGCGAGTGGTACCTCTCGGGGGACCTCGCCCGGAAAGACGAGGACGGCTACTTCTGGTTCGAGGGCCGGGCAGACGACGTGATTCTCTCGTCGGGGTACCGCATCGGTCCCTTCGAAGTCGAAAGCTCACTGGGCGAACACCCCGCCGTCGCCGAGGCCGCGGTGGTGCCCAAACCCGACCGCGAGCGCGGCAACATCGTGAAAGCCTACGTCGTCACCAGCGAATCCGCCGAGACCAGCGAGGACCTCGCGGAGGACATCAAGACCCACGTCCGCGAGGAACTCTCGGCCCACGAGTACCCCCGCGAAATCGAGTTCGTCGAGGAACTCCCGAAGACGGTGACGGGGAAGATTCGCCGGACGGAGTTGCAGGACGACGCCGAACAGGAGGCCGAAGTCGAACGGGAGTGAAGTCGGACCGAAGGCCGTAGTCGAACGGGAGACCGAATTCGAACCGGCGATTTCGAGGGATTCGACCGACTACCCGGCGCGCGCTGGCGGACCCTCGTGGTCCGCCATCTCCGCGCGAGGGATGAGGACCGCAGGCCATCGGCCGAGGACCGCAGTCGGTTGGGGAGGCGTGTGGCCTGCGGTGGCGGTGCCGTGCGGTCGCGGTCTGATTGGTTCAAGCCTGACGCTAGTTTCTCTTCTCGTCCTTCTCCGTCACCCTTCACCGTCCTCTCGTCCTTCTCCGTCACCCTTCACCGTCCTCTCGTCCTTCTCCGTCACCCCTCATCGTCGTCCCGATGCATCCGCCCAAACCCCTCGACAGCCCCGAACGAAACCCAACCGAAAGCGAAGCGCAGAAAAACCCGAGTTCAGAGCGGGAGCGCGGACCGGACCCGTTCGATGACACCGGGTGTCCGCGAGTTGCGATACCGCTCGAAGACCGGATGGAGCGCGTTCAGAAACTCCTGTTTGTCTTCGAACCGCTCGCGTTCGACCTCCGAGACGGCCTCCGAGAGCGGTACGGTGTGGCCGTCTGCGTCGTACTTGATGCGAGGGTTCGACAGCGACTCAACGACTTCCGCGCCGGTCGCCGGGAACGAGAGGTTCCCGCCGTCGAGTTCAGCGGCGACTTCGGCGATACCGAACTCGATAACGTCGGGTCCTCCGTCCGAGTTCGACGGTGGTGGCCTCACGCCCATGCCCGTGGGTTCTGGCTCCCGCAATGAAAAACTGACTCATCGGGATTCTAAGGTGTGTCGGGCGGGCGTTTCGCGAGAGAATACTCGCTATTTGGTAGCTACTTCTTTTTCTTTCTTTAGAATAACTATAGATATGTTTCGAGATTGTATAGATTTCTATACCGCGTCGTCTGCGATGGCTTCCGTCCGCGCGGGCGGCGGGCACGAACGACGGGGCGGCGACCGCACGGCACCGCGAACTCCTCGGTTTCAAGAGAGCTAGCTTCAGGCTTGAACCTATCAAACCGCACAGCACCGCGACCGCGGGCCACGTCCTCCCCAACCGATTGCGTTGCTCGGTCGTCACTCCCTCCGGTCGTTCCTTCCCTGCGCTACTCATTCCTCGCGCGGTCGGGCGCGACACGCTCACGCGGTCGCGCGCGCACGCGCCGGAGGTGACAACAAAAAACAAAAAGCAGAGACGAAACGAAGACCCCCGAATCACCCGACGAGCGAACCCCGACCAGCGGCGTCCGAACTCCCGACCAGCGGCATCCCTCGGGTTTCTTTCGGACCCTCCGGCGAGCGCGAGACCGATGCCTTTCTTAACAGTCCATCACGAAGATAGATGCATGACAGGCGTACGAGTCGCAGGGGTCGGTCTCACCCACTTCGGCAAGCATCCCGAGCGGACGGGCCGGGACCTCTTCGCGGAGGCGTGCCAGCGCGCGTTCACCGACGCGGGCGTGGACCGCGCGGACGTAGCGCAGTTGAACTACGGCAACTTCATGGGCGAACTCGCCGAGCATCAGGGCCACCAAGGGCCGCTGATGGCCGAGGCCGCCGGTCTCGACGCGCCCGCCACGCGCTACGAGAGCGCGTGCGCCTCCTCGGGCGTGGCCGTCCGCGAGGCCGTCAAGGACGTGCGAAACGGCGAGGCCGACGTGGTGTTGGTCGGCGGAGCCGAGCGCATGAATAACCTCGGCACCGCGGGGACGACCGAAGCCCTCGCAATCGCCGCCGACGACCTCTACGAGGTCCGGGCGGGCATGACCTTCCCGGCGGCCTACGCGCTGATGGCGCGGGCCTACTTCGACCGGTACGGCGGGAGCAAGGAGGACCTCGCGGCAATCGCGGTCAAGAACCACGACAACGCCCTCGAAAACGAGTTCGCGCAGTTCCAGAAGGCAATCTCGGTCGAGGACGCCCTCGACGCGCCGATGATTGCCGACCCCCTCGGTCTCTACGACGCCTGTCCCATCACCGACGGGGCGAGCGCCGCGGTCCTCGTCAGCGACGAGTACGCCGAGGAGAACGACATCGACGCGCCCGTCTCGGTCACCGGCACCGGACAGGGCGGCGACAAGATGGCGCTCCAAGACCGCCAGTTCCTCGCGCGCACCCCCGCCGCCGAGCGCGCCGCCGAGGAAGCTTACGACGACGCCGGAATCGGCCCGCAGGACGTGTCGGTCGCCGAGGTCCACGACTGTTTCACCATCGCGGAAGTACTGGCGCTCGAAGCGCTGGACTTCTACGCGCCCGGCGAAGGCATCGGCGCGGCGGCCCGCGGCGAGACCACCCGCGAGGGCGACCGGCCGGTCAACCTCTCGGGCGGACTCAAGGCCAAGGGCCACCCGGTCGGCGCGACCGGAACGAGTCAGGTCGTGGAGATGACTCGCCTGCTTCGCGGGGACCACCCCAACAGCGACGCGGTGTCCGGAAACGTCGGCGTCACCCACAACGCGGGTGGAACGGTCGCAAGCACCACGGTTCACGTCTTGGAGGTGGAAGAATGACGGAAGAACAACGAGTCCGCGACGAGGGCTTCGACGACTTCCTCGACGCCATCGAGTCGGACGAGGGCTTCTACCTCGAATGCCCCGAAGGACACGGGTCGCTCCCGCCGCGGCGGGTCTGTCCCCACTGCGGCGCGCCCGACCTCGAAGAGACTCCGCTTCCCGAAACCGGCGAAATCGAGACGTTCACGACTGTCAACGTCGCTTCCCCCGAGTTCGAGGACGACGCGCCCTACGTCACGGCCGTCGCGGACTTCGGCGGCGTGCGCGTGACGGGCATCGTCCGCGACATCGACCCCGACGACGTGGAAGTCGGCACTGAAGTCGCGCCCGGCGTCGGCGAGACGGAAACCGCGGGCGAGCGCGTGCTGGTCTTCCGGGCGGACTGAACGCCCACCTGCAGTTCGTTTCTCCCGGACCTACTGCGTCGTGACGTTACTTCCGGCCTCTCGGTCTTCCTCGGTCAACTCGTCCAGTAGCACGTCGAGGAAGGGACCGGGATGCTCGGCGTGGGGGAGCAGTTTCGCCTCGTCGAACACGACGAGTTTCGCGTCCGCTCGCTCGGCCAGCTCCTCGCCGTCCTCCAGCGGCGAGACCGTCGCGTCCCGACCCCAGACGATGGTGACGGGCACGTCGAGGCGGGCCAACTCCTCGCCGAGGTCCACGTCGGGGTCGAGATAGCCCGAGACGAACGAGGCGGGCGCGAAGCGCGCGCCGGGTTGGTGGGAGGTCTGCCACTGATACTTCACGTCTCGCTCGGTGTAGGACGCTTCCGTCGAGTACGCCTCCCGGTTGTCGAAGACGTGGAGCGACCGCTTGCTGGTCAGGAGGTTGAACAGGCCCTGTCCGACCACGGGCGACCGGAACAGCGACCGGAGCCACGTCCGCCGGGACCCGGTGTCGCCGGTCGGCGCGACGAGGAGCAACCGCGAGAACGCGCCGGACTGCTGTTGGGCGAGCGTGGCGTACGCGCCCGACAGCGAGGTTGCGACGCAGGCCGCGTCCTCGGTCAGGTCCTCGGCGAAGTCGGTGACGAAGGCTGTGTAGAGCGCCGCGGAGTAGGTCAACGGCGGCCGGTCCGAGCGTCCGAATCCGGGTAGGTCGGGCGCGATGACGTGGTGAGTCTTGGCGAGTTGCTTGAAGATTTGGTCGAACTCCTTGTTGGAGGCCGCGGCGTGGACCCCGTGGAGGAGGAGTACGTCGGGGTTATCGGGGTCGCCAGCCTCGGTGTAGGCCACGTCGAACCCCCGCCAGCGGTAGGTCTGCTGTCTCCCCTCCAGCGCAGGTTGGAGGTCGCCCGCTTTCCACGCCAGCAGTCGGTTGCCGAGCGCGGCGGCTCCGAGTCCACCTGCGGCTCCAGCGACGACGTTTCGTAACTTCATGCCCGGATATTCGGGGGCGGGCAAGTTAGCCGTTGTGCCGTAGGTCGGCGTCGAGGGCGATGCGAGTCAGAAGACGGTCCGTCGGCCGGTCGTCGGTGACTCGCCAGAGGCCTTGAGGATAGAACCCCTCCTTGTAGCCGAGTATCGAGTTGACTTCGGTCGTGTCGAGGTCTGGCGATTCGTTGTACCCCTTGACCGTGAAGACGCTCGTCGCCGGACCGCCCTCCCAGTGTTCGTCGCGGACGTACTCGGTCTCGAACATCCGCCCGACCCGGCCAGACGCAGTGTACCGACTCTCGCTGTTGCGGTAGAACAGGAGAGCATCCCCGGACTCCATCCGGTTCCAGTTGCGTCGGTTTCGCTCCCAGTCGCCCTGTTCGCGGTCGGTTCGGACGCCCCAGACGCGGGCGCGGTCGGGAATCCCGCCGTCGGGACGGTCCGACTCGGGGACCGGCGTCAGGTCGATGGGGGATTCGAGCGTGCGGCGAAACGACGGTTCGTCTACCGGCACGAGAAACAGCGAACTCATACGATGGACGACAGATTGCTGGTACAAAAATCTACTTCAACACGCCGAGTCGGTCGTAGAGGAATCCCCAGCGGTCGAGTTCCTCGGCGACCACCATCGAGGTAGGTCTGCCGGTCTTGTGGCCCGCGTCGGTCTCGGTCCGGAGCAGAATCGGGTTCTCGCTCGCGTTCGCGGCCTGCATCCGAGCGGTCATCTTCCGGGCGTGACCGGGGTGGACGCGGGTGTCGCCCGCCGCCGTCTCGAACAGGACCGCGGGGTACTCGGTTCCGCGTTCGACGTTGTGGTACGGCGAGTACTCCCGGAGGTACGCGAAGTCCTCGGGGTCGTCGGGCGACCCGTACTCGACGGTCCACGACTCGCCGAGCAGGAACCGGTGGAACCGGAGCATGTCGAGCAGGGGGACGGCACAGGAGACGGCACCGAACAGGTCCGGGCGCTGAGAGACTGCCGCGCCGACCAGCAGGCCGCCGTTCGACCGGCCCATCGCGGTGAGTCGCTCCGGGCGGGTGTACTCGCGTTCGATTAGCCCCTCAGCGACCGCAAAGAAGTCGTCGAAGACGTTCTGCTTGTTCTCGCGCATGCCCTCGCGGTGCCACCGCTCGCCGTACTCCTGCCCGCCCCGGAGGTTCGCCTGCACGTAGATGCCGCCGTCTTCGAGGAACGGCGTCCGGAATCGGTCGTACTGGGGCGTGAGGTTGTTGCGGAAGCCACCGTAACCGTAGAGGACGGTCGGATTGTCGCCGTCGCGTTCGACGCCCTCGCGGTGGACCACGAACGCCGGAACCTCGGTGCCGTCCGCGGACTCGAAGAACTGCTGTTCGACCACGAGGTCGGGGAGAGCGCGGTCGGTCTCGGACTCGCGTTCGGTAACGACGGTCGTCTCGCCGGTTTCGGTGTCGGCGCGCGCGACCCACGGCGGGCGGTCGAACGACTGGGCGCGGACGAAGAACTCCGGCGCGTCGGGGTTCGCCCGGAAGTCCTCGCGGGCGATGGCGGCGTACTCCGGCAGGGCAACGTCGTGGCGGTGGTCGCCCGACCGGTCGTAGACCGACAGCGACGAGTGGGCGTCTCGCTGGCGGTGGACGACCAGCGAGTCGCCCGCGAGCGTGCAGTCCATCAGCGTAGCCTCGGTCTCGGGCACGACTTCGCGCAGGTCGTCGGGGTCGGTCCCGGTCGCGTCCGCGTCGCAGGCGACCACCCGCGAGCGCGGGGCGTCGTAGTCGGTCACGAGGTAGACCGTCCCGTCGCTCACCCGCGGTCGGAAGGAGGCGTCGGCGTCGGCCACGAGGCGGACGAGTTCGCCGTCCCCGCGACCCTCGCCGTCTCGCTCCCACCGGAACACCTCAGAGCGGGTCCACCCCTCGTGGAAGGCGACGACGAGCGTGTCGTCGGTGATTTCGAGGTGGCTCCAGACGCGCTCGCCCACGTCCTCGACCAGTACGGGGTCGTCGCCGGTCTCGGTGTCGAGTTCGTGGTAGCGAATCTCTTGGTCCAACTGGCCGCCCTCGTCGGCGGACCCGGTGGTAGCGTAGTAGAAACCCGAGTCGGTCCACGCCATGCCCACCGGACCGATTCGGCCGCAGTCGGGGAGCACGTCCACGGGTTCGCCGGTCTCTACGTCCAGCACGGTCACGTCGTAGTTCTCGCGCCCGCCCTCCGCGACGCCGTAGGCGACGAGCGACCCGTCGGGCGAGGGGTGGAACCAGTCGAGGGATTCGCCGTCGTCCCACTCGTTGGGGTCGGCGATGACGGTCGGGTCGGCGTCGGGGGACGACCGGACGACGAGTTTCGCCCGGTCGTCCCCGGCGTCCTCGACGCGCTGGAAGTATTTGTCCCCGCGCGCGTGAACGACGCCGTACTCGGGAACCTCGGCGCGCGCCTCGAACCGCGGTTCGAGGCGCTCGCGGGCGTCGTTTTCGAGGAATCGGTCGGCGTACTCGTTCTGGCGCTCGACCCACTCCCGTACCTCCTCGGTGTCGTCCTCCAACCATCGGTAGGGGTCGCGTATCTCCTCGCCGTGCATCTCCTCGACGACTTCGCGGCGTTCGGTCTCGGGCGGGTCGGGCATACTCTTGGTTGGTTCCGCTATCGTACATAAACTTCGGGGAGGGAGCAAGATGGAAACTTGAGTACTGAAACTCCTATAGATGTTCTAGAGAATTTCTATTCTATATTTAACATACTTATAGAATTGTCTTAGACAACTGGCGCGTGCTGGCGCGGCCCTCGTGGCCGCGCCAACCGCGCGAGGGAGTCGGCCGCCGGAGGCGGCCGACGAGGTTGGGGAGGTGTGAGGCCCGCGGTAGCGGGGCGGTGCGGTCTCCTCGGAGTCGGCATCAGTGCGGTTCACGGTCGCGGTGCTGTGCCGTGCGGTGCGGTCTTCATGGGTTCAAGCCTGAAGCTAGCTTCTCCGTCGAGTCTCCCGTCTCGGTGGCGGTACGTTCGCGGTGCTGTGCGGTTGCAGGTGGTGCTGTCCTCGGTAACTCCACAGACAGCAAACCCACTGACGACTCCACAGACAGCAAACCCACTGACGACTCCACAGACAGCAAACCCACTGACGACTCCCCAAACAGCAAACACCGACGACACACCACCCGAACCCCCGCCTTCTCCCAGTCGCCTTCGCAAACGAATTAACCCCCGGTGCGGAAGCCTCCAACATGGTCGTTTCGAGCGCTCCGGGCAAGGTCTACCTGTTCGGGGAACACGCGGTCGTCTACGGTGAACCGGCGGTACCCTGCGCCATCGAGCGACGGGCGCGAGTCACCGTCGAAGCGCGCGACGACGACAGCCTGCGAGTTCACGCCGAGGACCTGAGTCTCGACGGGTTCACGGTGGAGTACAGCGACGGAAGCGACGACGACCCCGACGTGGACGTGTCCGAATCGCTGGTCGATGCGGCGATGGGCTACATCGACGCCGCGGTCGAACAGGCCCGCGACGCCGCGAACGCGCCCGACGCCGGATTCGACATCACCATCGAGAGCGAGATACCCCTCGGCGCGGGTCTCGGGTCGTCGGCGGCGGTCACGACCGCTGGCATCCACGCCGCGACCCGCGAGTTGGGCGTCGAACTCCCCACCGAGGAAGTCGCCGAGCGAGCGTATCAGGCCGAACTCGAAGTACAGGGTGGCGACGCCTCGCGCGCCGACACGTTCTGCTCGGCGACGGGCGGGGCGGTCCGCGTCGAGGGCGACGACTGCCGGGCCATCGAAGCCCCGGACCTGCCGTTCGTCATCGGGTTCGACGGCGGCGCGGGCGACACCGGACGACTCGTGGCGGGGGTCCGCGCGCTCCGCGAGGAGTACGACTTCGCGGCCGACACCGTAGAGAGCATCGGCGACGTGGTGCGCTACGGCGAGCAAGTCCTCGCGGAGGGAGACATCGAAGAACTCGGCAGACTGATGAACTTCAACCACGGCCTGCTCGAAGCCCTCGGGGTCTCCTCGCGGTCGCTCGACCAGATGGTGTGGGCCGCCCGAGACGCGGGTGCGCTCGGGTCCAAACTCACGGGCGCGGGCGGCGGCGGGTGCATCGTCGCGCTCGACCCCACCGACAGCACCGAGACCGCACTCGACTACACGCCGGGGTGCGAGGACGCTTTCCGCGCGGAACTCGACACCGACGGCGTGCGCGTGGAGGAGACCTGAGATGACGACGGTACTCAAACTCGGCGGGAGCGTCGTCACCGACAAGGACCGCGCCGAGGCGCTGGACGGCCCGGCACTCGACGCGGCCGCGGACGCCGTGGCCGACGCCCTCGCCAGCGGCGACACCTCGGACCTCGTGGTCGTCCACGGCGGCGGTAGCTTCGGCCACCACCACGCCAGCAAACACGGCGTCTCGAAGACCGAGGGCACCGACGACGCGGGCGCGGCACTCGAAATCCACGCCGCGATGAAGACCCTCAACGACTTCGTTCTCTCGCGTCTCCACGAGCGAGACGTGCCCGCGGTGCCGGTCCACCCCTTCTCGGCGGCCTGCCGGAACCGCGAGGCGGACCTGACGCTCATGACCGAACAGGTCGAGACGATGCTCGGCGAGGGGTTCGTGCCGGTCCTCCACGGCGACGGCGTGGTCCACGAGGGGAAGGGCGTCACCGTCCTCAGCGGCGACGAGGTGGTGACGGCCGTCGCGGAGGGAATCGACGCCGACCGCGTGGGGTTCTGCTCGACCGTACCGGGCGTGTTGGACGACGAGGACGCCGTGATTCCCGAAATCCGGTCCTACGACGAGGTGGTCGAGTTCCTCGGCGGAAGCGACTCGACGGACGTGACCGGCGGGATGGCCGGGAAAGTCCGCGCACTGCTCGCACTCGGCGCGCCCGCCACGATTTTCGGTCCCGACGACCTCCGGGCGTTCCTCGCGGGCGAGACGCCGGGCACGCGCATCGACGGCGGGTGAGCGTATCGACGGCGGGTGAGGGTCGGCGTACGCCGAATTATATTTTTGACCCGGCGCGCGCGGGCGCGGCCCGCAAGTGGCCGCGCCCACTCGCGCGAGGGAGTCGGCCGCCTCCGGCGGCCGACGAGGTTGGGGAGGGGTGAGGCCCGCGGTTGCGGTGCTGTGCGGCCTTCATTGGTTCAAGCCTGAAGCTAGCTCTTTCGATACTCCGCATTCCTAACGACAGTAACTCCCTGACCCTCCGACGACAGTAACTCCCTGACCGACTTCCCCGAGGAGAACGGGAACCGACGCCTCCCGTCCCGGGGTGCCACCGGCCGGGAGCGACCCGAACGTTTCACCGAAGTCCGAAGGCGAATCCCGATTCTCGAAAAATTCCACGCTTTCCGCGTTTGATTTCAACTCGTTCGGGGTATTCGGCCAATCCCGGCAGTTTTTATTACCGGGGAGCGTAACGCTCCTATAGACCGATAGCTCGGGGGTACGTGGCTTCGCCACCGCGAGGTCCCACCGACGGCTGTAAGACGCCGCGGCAGGGGTCTCGTCGCCCCGAGCAGGTTTACGTGCGTACGGTCGCCGTCGGGGTGACTTCGCCGCGGGAACGCGGAACGCGACGCGGCGTCGCCACCACCGACGGCTTTGCGTACATAAGGTGAAACTATGGAAATCGAAATTGCAACCATCGGCGGTTACGAAGAAGTCGGACGGCAGTGTACTGCCGTGCGCGCAGGCGACGACGTTGTTATCTTCGACATGGGGCTGAACCTCTCGAAGGTACTGCTCCACGACAACGTCGAGACGGAGAAACTGCACAGTTTGGACCTCATCGACATGGGCGCGATTCCGGACGACCGCGTGATGTCGGACCTCGAAGGCGACGTGCAGGCAATCGTGCCGACCCACGGTCACTTGGACCACATCGGTGCGATTTCGAAGCTAGCACACCGGTACAACGCGCCGGTCGTCGCCACGCCG
Source organism: Halorussus caseinilyticus (assembly GCF_029338395.1). NCBI lineage: Archaea > Methanobacteriati > Methanobacteriota > Halobacteria > Halobacteriales > Haladaptataceae > Halorussus > Halorussus caseinilyticus. The sequence goes on along the minus strand of NZ_CP119809.1, from coordinate 1,491,444 downwards.
TTCACCATCGAACTGGTGAAACAGCAGATTCAGGGCGAGGAGAAGTTCGGCGTCGAGAACGACCTCGTGAAGATGGAAGCCGGGTCCACGATGTCCATCGGCGACTCCGGACAGGTCGAGTTGGAGTTTGTCAACGTGACTCACTCCATCATCGACGCCATCAACCCGGTTCTCCACACGCCGGAGGGCGCGGTCGTCTACGGTCTCGACAAGCGGATGGACCACACGCCCGTCCTCGGCGACCCCATCGACATGGAGCGGTTCCGCGAAATCGGCCGCGAGGGCGAGGGCGTCCTCGCCTACATCGAGGATTGTACCAACGCGGGCCGGAAGGGTCGGACGCCGAGCGAGTCGGTCGCTCGCAAGCACCTCAAAGACGTGATGTACTCTATCGAGGACTACGACGGCGGTATCGTGGCGACGACGTTCTCCAGCCACATCGCCCGCGTCAAGAGCCTCGTGGAGTTCGCCAACGACATCGGCCGCGAACCCGTCCTGTTGGGTCGGTCGATGGAGAAGTACTCGGGCACCGCCGAACGACTCGACTTCGTGGACTTCCCGGAGGACATGGGCATGTTCGGCCACCGCAAGTCCGTGGACCGGACCTTCAAGCGAATCATGAAGGAGGGCAAGGAGAACTACCTCCCCATCGTCACCGGCCATCAGGGTGAACCCCGCGCGATGCTGACCCGGATGGGTCGCGGCGAGACGCCCTACGAACTGGACGACGGCGACAAGGTGCTGTTCTCGGCGCGCGTGATTCCGGAACCCACCAACGAGGGCCAGCGCTACCAGTCCGAGCGCCTCCTGAAGATGCAGGGCGCGCGCATCTACGACGACATCCACGTCTCGGGCCACCTCCGCGAGGAGGGTCACTACCAGATGATAGACGCGCTCCAACCGCAGAACATCATCCCGGCCCATCAGGACATGAAAGGGTTCGCGCCCTACGTGGACCTCTGTGAGAGTCAGGGATACAAACTGGGTCGTGACCTTCACGTAACCCGAAACGGCAACCTCATCCAACTCGTCGAGTAACATGAAAGACGCGAGCGCCGAGATACTGGAAGCTCAGGTACAGAGCGCAGTCGAACAGCGACGGGAAATCGTCAACGCGGCCATCGGCGAGGAACTTCCGGTCGAAGACCCGGAGCGTCTCTACGAGGCTGTTCGCCACCTACTCGACGCTGGCGGGAAGCGCCTGCGACCGACCGTGTTGATGCTCATCGTCGAGGCGCTCGCGGACGTAGACGCCGACCCGACCGACATCGACTACCGCAACTTCCCGGACGCTCACGGCGAACCGTTGGACGTGATGTCGGCGGCGGTCAGCCTCGAAGCTATCCAGACGTTCACGCTCATCCACGACGACATCATGGACCAAGACGACCTGCGTCGTGGCGTCCCCGCGGTCCACCGAGCCTACGACACCGAGACGGCGATTTTGGCGGGCGACACCCTCTACTCGAAGGCGTTCGAGATTCTCATCGAGGCGGACGCACCCGCCGACCGCGTGGTCGAAGCGATGGACGTGTTGGCGACGACGTGTACCGACATCTGCGAGGGACAGGCGCTCGACATGGCCTTCGAGGAGCGAACCGACGTACTCCCCGACGAGTACCTCGAGATGATAGAGGACAAGACGGCCGTGTTGTACGGCGCGACGACGGCGATTCCCGCCATCCTGTTCGGTGCCGACGACGAGACGGTCGAAGAACTCTACCAGTACGGCATCGACGTGGGCCGGGCGTTCCAGATTCAGGACGACATCCTCGACCTGACGGTTCCGAGCGAGGAACTGGGCAAACAGCGCGGGAGCGACCTCGTGGAGGGCAAGCAGACGATTATCACGCTTCACGCCCGCGAGCAGGGCGTGGACGTGGACGAACTGGTCGGAACCGACGACGTGGACGCCGTTACCGAGGCGGAAATCGACGAGGCGGTCGCTCGCCTCGAAGACGCCGGGAGCATCGACTACGCCAAGGACAAGGCCAACGAATTGGTCACGAGCGGAAAAGACCACCTCTCGGTCTTGCCGGACAACGAGGCCCGCGACTTGCTCGAAGGAATTGCGGACTACCTCATCGAACGCGGCTACTGACGCCGCCCGCTTTCTCGGGAAATCGCGTCGGCGACCGGCGTGTGCCGTCTGGTTCGAGAGGGGGACAGAGCCAGAAGTCAGCAGGGGACCGAGAAGTCAGGAGAGGGAGCGTCAGCGGGGACTGACGGAACCGCAGTCGCTACGAGGAGACGGGCCGCGGGCGTCGTTCCGTCACTCGTTAGCAAATTCCTTGTAGTGGGTGTGTTCGAGATACTCTTCGAGCGTCGGTTGTCGCCAGTAGCGTACCGTGTCGCTTCGCTCGTCGAACTCTACGATGTCGGCCTCCGCGAGGCGCGGGAGGTGGGTCTCCCGGAGTTCGTCGGCGATGTTCTGTCGAAGGGAGTCCGTAATCGGTTCGTCACCGGTACGGGCCTCCCACATCGCCACTTCGTCGGCCAACGTCTCCACGTCGGCCAGTCCGTCGTCGGTTCCGACGAGCGCATACAGCGTGTAGCGGCGACGACTCTCCGCGAGGAGGTCGAAGAGCGTATCGAACGAGGGCGTTTTGACTGCGCGACCGTTCTGGAAGGCGTGGTTGCCCTCGATACCCGACCGAATGGAATCGTTGTTCATGACGGCTGACCTCCGCCCGAACCTTCAGGCAGAGGGGACAACAAACCTATGCCTCAATAATGAGGTACACCCGGTAGAGAGTGTCAAGCGGTGAATATCAACCGTCTTAGGGGTCGAACGAACGTTCACTCAGCCAACTGTTTGGCGGAAACGAGGGGCCGGTCGCCGACCGCTATCGGTCCAAGAACGTGCCGACGAGTTTGCGCTGGGCCGCCTGCAAGTGCTGGTGGAGCGTCGGCGACGAGATGTCGAGCGACTCGGCAACGTCTTGACCGGTACTTTCGCGGGGATACTCGTAGTACCCGGCGAAGTAGGCGGCCTGAAGCGCGGTTCGCTGTTTGTCGGTCAGGTCTTCGCCGAGTCGCTGTCGGAACTCGTGTGAGGTATCGACCGGTCGGTCTACCTCCTGCTTGCTCACGAGTTCGGCGTCGGGGTAGGCCGTCCGAAAACTGTCCACGACGCTCCGAACGTCCACGTTCGAGGACGCCTCGGCGACGTACCGGACGACGCCATCCTCGGCCACCGCCGACTTGACCACGGTCCCGGCCTTGACGAGTTTGTCCACGCCGGACCACGCGAGGTCGAGTTCGAGCAGACACTCCTCGTCGTCTTCGGTGACGATTCGGGCCTCCGTGACGGTTTCCATCCCCTCCAACCGGTCCATGACCGTCGAGGCCGACGCGCCCTCGACGGCGACGTATTCGAGCAGTCGGTCTTCGGCGATTGGGACGACGCCTTCGAGCGCGAACCGACAGTCGAGTTCGGTCGAGAGTCGGCCGAACCCGGAGTTGGAACTATCGACCCGGAACTCGAGTTCGACCGCGGTGTCCGACAAGAGTAGGTTCCTGTTTTTGACCGAGTTCATGGCGAACGCGACCATCTCACCAAGCGTTTCGAGTGCGGTGAGTTCCCGGTCGCGGTACGCGCCGGTACACGCGCCGCTGATACCGAGGACGCCGTAGTTGGTGTCGCCGTACGTCAGCGGAACGAGAACCGCCGACGACATCCCCAACTCGCGCATTATCTCCCTCTCGTCGTCCGAAAGCGTCTCGGACTCGTCTACGTCGCTGACGACGACCGACGTTCCCTCGGCGACGACTCGGGCGAGCGAGTTCTCGTCGTCGGTGCGTGCGCTCGTGACCTCCACGAGTTCTTCGACCTCCTCGCGGTCGATACCGACGACCACGCTCGGACTCATCCGCTCGTCTTTGACCCACGGCCCGCCAATCCACGCGAACTCGTAGAACTCCGAGTTGGCCAACTCCTCGCAGACGATTCGCTCTATCTCCTCGCGGGTCGCCGACGCGACCAGCGACTGGACGATGCTGTGAATGAGACCGTTGATTCGGTTGAGCCGAGTCAGCGCGTCCCGACTCTCGGCGAGGCGGCGCTCGTTCTCTCGGCGTTCGGTCACGTTGCGGGCCACCCAAACGACCGCCTCGCGGCCGTCGATGGTACCCAGTGGCGCGGTCCGTCCCTCGTACCACCGGTCGCCCGCCGAGGTCTCGGCCCGGTACTCGATGGTCTCGACCCCGCCGGTTTCGAGGGTGGTCCGGATGAGTTCGAGAAACCGGTCGGCCTGCGACTCGGGGAACGCGTCGTGGAGTCGCCTGCCGACGAGTCGCTCCTGTTCGACGGTCCGGAGGTCCTCGGTCCCCGGTCCGGAAATCACTTCGAGATACCGGCCGTTCTCGTCGATTATGAACGCCACGTCGGGGAACGCGTTGGTCAGCTCCCGGAGTCGGTCGCCGGTGAGACCCGAGTCGGACTCGACGCTTGTCGTGGCGACGGCGCGGCCGATTCGCTTCCGGAGTCGCTCGCCGCTCACGTCTTTGGGGAGGTAGTCGGTCGCGCCCATCCCGACGGCCTCGCTTGCGACCGCCTCGCTCCCCGAGTCCGTGAACAGGACGAACGGCAGGTTCGGGTGGTCGTGGCGGACGGATTCGAGCAGTTCCAGTCCGTCGCCCTCGGGGAGGTCGTACTCGCTGACGACGCAATCGACGCTCCCGTCGGCGGTGAGTCTGTCGCGGGCGGCCTCGGCGGTCGAGACGACCGAGAGCGACACGTCGTCGGCCGAGAGTTCGGGCGGCGGGTCCTCGTCGTCCACGTAGAGGACTCGAACCGTCTTCGTCCCGGAGTCGCGCGTCGCTCGGTCGGACATCGACCGGTCGAGAGTCGGTCGGAGGTCACTTCTGGACGTTGCTACGCCGCCGCGAACGTAAGGGTCTTGGTTAGCGTACTGAGGAGTTCGGAGTGAACCGAATCCGGACGAGTTTTCCCGAAGACGCTCCAAACGGTGGGTAATGAACGACGAACTCCGCGAGCGAATCGAGACGGAGGCAGAGAAACACGCCCTCGTCAACGCGGTCAAACACGAGAGCGAGGCAGACGTTGGCGCGGTCATGGGTCCGCTGATGGGCGAGAACCCCGACTTCCGACAGCACGGCGACGAGATTCCGGGCGTCATCGCACCGGTCGTCTCGAAGGTCAACGACTCGACTGTCGAAGAACGCAGGGAGCGACTCGCCGAACTCGCGCCCGACTGGTTGGAGGAAATCGAGAGCGAAGACGAGGAAGACGACACCGCGCTCCCCGACCTGCCCAACGCCGACGAGTACGACGAGATTCGGATGCGGTGTGCGCCCAACCCCAACGGCCCGTGGCACGTCGGCCACGCCCGGATGCCCGCGGTCATCGGGACCTACGCCGAGGAGTACGACGGCGAGTTCATCGTCCGGTTCGACGACACCGACCCCGAGACCAAGCGTCCCATGCTGTGGGCCTACGACGAGATTCTGGAGGAAATCGAGTATCTCGGCTTCGACCCCGCCGAGGTCCTGCGGGCTAGCGACCGCCTCGAAACCTACTACGACCACGCGCGCAGACTCGTCGAGAAGGGCGGGGCCTACACCTGTTCGTGTTCGGGCGAGGAGTTCTCGGACCTCAAAAACTCGGGCGAGGCCTGCCCGCACCGCGACAAGGACGCCGAGACCACGATGGACGAGTTCGAGGCGATGATAGACGGCGAGTACGAGTCGGGCGAGATGGTCCTGCGTGTCAAGACCGACATCGAACACAAGAACCCGGCCCTGCGCGACTGGGTGGGCTTCCGCATCATCGACACTCCGCATCCCCGCGAAGAGGCCGAAGAGTACCGGTGCTGGCCGATGCTGGACTTCCAGTCGGGCGTGGACGACCACCTCACGGGCGTCACCCACATCATCCGGGGCATCGACCTACAGGACTCCGCCAAGCGCCAGCAGTTCGTCTACGACTACTTCGACTGGGACTACCCCGAGGTCATCCACTGGGGCCACGTGCAGGTGGACGAGTACGACGTGAAGATGTCCACGTCCACGATTCGGGAACTCATCGAGCAGGGCGAACTCGACGGGTGGGACGACCCGCGCGCGCCGACGATTCCGAGCGTCCGACGGCGGGGCATCCGCGGCGAGGCCATCGTGGACGCGATGGTCGAACTGGGCACCTCCACGACCAACGTCGATTTGGCGATGAGTACGGTCTACTCGAACAACCGCGAACTCGTGGACGACGACGCCGACCGCTACTTCTTCGTGCGCGAGGACCACGCCGACTTCACGCTCGCGGGCGACCACCCCGACTCGGCCCACCCGCCGGTCCACCCCGAACACGAGGACCGAGGCACCCGCGACATCGACGCCGGGAGTCGGGTCCGCATCGAGGAAGGCGACGTGCCCGAAGACGGCGGGCGAATCTGGCTGAAAGGCTTCGGATGCTTCCGACGCGAGGACGACGACTTGGCGTACGTCGGCGACGACATCTCGGCGGTCCGCGAGGAGGGCGTGGACGTGATTCACTGGGTCCCGGCCGACACCGCGGTCCTGACCCGGATGCGAACCGTCCGCGGCGACGTGATGGGCTACGCCGAACCGGGCTTCCACGACACCGAAGTCGGCGAGATGGTCCAGTTCGAGCGCGTCGGGTTCGCCCGCGTGGACCACCACGAGGAAGACCACGAGACGGTGGCGTACTTCGCCCACGAGTAGGTCTCTCGGCTTCTTCTGCGGGTTTTCGGACACGACTGACCGGACCACCGAGTGCGCTCGACTGACCGACCGACAGGTGGGGGCTTTCGAGGACTTCTTCGTCGCAGTTCCTGCGGTCGCGGTACGGGACGAGTCGGAGTTTTCTACGCCGACAGCGACGACCTAACGACCGAAACGACAGCGACGACAGCGAGGACCGCTACCGTGACTACGCTCGAACCAATCAGACCGCACTGCCACAGCGACCGCACTGCAACCGCGACCGCACTGCCACAGCGACCGCACTGCAACCGCGACCGCACTGCCACAGCGACCGCAACGACCGCAGTTACGACCGCGGCCGCACGGTCTAGAGACATAATAAAATAATTCTTAAGAAATCAAAGACATTGCTATAAGGAACGCGGATGTTTCCGAGACGCAGACGGGGACACTTATCGGCCGCGAGGTAGTTCGTCAACGCATGGAAGTGCTGAATCCGCGCGTCCGTCTCGTCTGGAGCGTCGGCGCAGTCGTGACCGCGCTGATAGTCGGCGTCGTCGCGGCGGCGGTGGACCGGTTCGCCCTCGGCGTCGGTCTCTGGGTCGGCGGGGTCGTCGCGCTCGCGGCGCTCGCGCTCGGCGGGGTGTACGTCGCCCTCAAGTACCGAATCTGGCGGTTCGAGGTGCGCGACGACGACGTGTACCTCGAACGCGGCGTGCTGACGCGGGTCGAGACCGTGGTCCCGTTCGTCCGCGTCCAGCACGTCGATACTCAGCGCGGGCCGGTAGAGCGCGCGCTCGGACTGGCGAGCGTCGTGGTCTACACCGCCGGGTCCCGCGGCGCAGACGTGACGATTCCGGGGTTGACGCCCGACCGGGCCGACGACCTGCAGGAGCAACTCCGTCGCCTCGCCATCGAGAGCGAGCGCGAGTCCGACGCAGTATGAAACTCCACCCGCTCTCGATTCCCTACCGGGCGCTCTCGCGGGGCGCGAGCGTCGGTCTCATGCTGTTTTTCGTCGGCCAGTCGCTTTCGGGGAACGACGCCCTGCCGTTCCCGCTCGCGGGCCCGGCACTGGTCACGCTCGCGGCCGTCGGCGTCCTCGCCGCCGCGCTCTGGCAGGTCGCGTACTACCGGCGGTTCGAGTACGAACTCACCGACGACGGTCTCGAAATCGCGTCGGGCGTCGTCTCCCGGCGGAACCGCGAGATTCCGCTCCGCCGGATTCAGAACGTGGACATCTCGCGCAACGTGGTCCAGCGCGCGCTCGGCGTCGCGGTCCTCGACCTCGAAACCGCGGGCGGGGGCGGCACCGAGGCGAGTCTCCGGTACGTCGGCTACGACGAGGCCAAGCGCCTCCAGCGCGAGATTCAGCGCCTGAAGCGCGGCGCGACCGAGACCGGCGCGGAAGCGACCGAGGCGGGCGACGAGCGCGAGGACCTCCTCTTGGAACTCGAGACCGGGGAACTCGCCCTTCTCAGCGCCCTTCAGTTCGACTTCCGGTACCTCTCTCTGCTCGCGTTCGGCCCGGCGGCGTTCCCGTTCGTACCCGGCGTGGCGGAACTCGCCGTCTTCGGCGGGATAGTGCTGGTGGCGTTGCTCGTCGCGGCGCTGTGGGCGCTCAGCGCCGCCGTCACCTTCGCGCGTTACTACGGCTTTCGACTGACGCGGGTGGGCGACGAACTCCGGTACGAGCGCGGCCTGCTCCAGCGATACGACGGGTCGATTCCGCTGGCGAAGGTCCAGACGCTCACGCTCGACGCCAACGTCCTGATGCGACGGTTCGGCTACACCACGCTCGCGGTCGAAACCGCGGGCTACGGGCCGGGACAGGCCCCCTCCGGCGGGTCGGAGGCGGCCGTCCCGCTGGCGACCCGCGAGCGCGTGCTTCGTCTCGCTCGCGAGGTGGAGGACTTCGAGTTGCCGGAGTTCTCGCGCCCGCCAGAGCGCGCGCGGACTCGGTACGCCGTCCGGTTCGCGCTGGGTCTCGGCGCGCTGGTCGGCGTGCTGTGGGTCCTCTGGCAGGCCACGGGCCGACCCGTCGTCTGGTACGCGCCGCTGCTCCCGCTCGGGTTCGTCGTCCTCGCGCCCGTCGCGGCCCACCTCAAGTGGCGACATCGGGGGTACGCCACGGGCGAGAACCACGTCTTCACACGGAACGGCTTCTGGACCCAGACGACGAAGGTAGTGCCGTACTACCGGGTCCAGACCGTGATTCAGACCGGGACGGTCTTCCAGCGCCGCAGGCGACTGGCCAGCGTCGTCGTGGACACCGCGAGTTCGGCGGGCGGCGTGGCCGCGGCGGTGGACGTGGACGCGGAGACGGCCGCGGAGTTGCGCGAGTTCGTCGCCGAGAAGTTGCAGGAGAGTCTGCGACGCCGGGTAGACGAGTCGGCGAGTCGGAACGCCGACTGAACTCGCCCGAAGCATCAGGTATAAATTTTTAACCAGTACTGTCATCCCGTCTACGGAAAGTTACCTTTTCCCCGTGAAATTTGATAAAGCTACGATAGCGTTTCGGGACGACGACCTCGCCAGCGATCTCCCTCACAGCAACGTCGAACTGCTCGACAACGGGTGGGTGAAGGCGACCAAGTTCAACGAATCGACCGACGAGGGCATCGATGTCTACTTCTCGCTCGACGAGGTGAAGTACGTCCAACCGCTCTGAGTGACTCGACACTGCGGCCACAGCGTCAGCACTCCAGTTCCCCGATACCGGCACGGCCGCTCCGCGGTCACGCGTCCGCACGCCGATTCCAGACTAAACGGTTTTTTACTCTTCGCGCTCGGAATGGCGAGTAATGACCGAACACGACTACGAGGACCTCGGCCTCGTCGCCGGACTGGAGATTCACCAGCAACTCGACACCGAGACGAAACTGTTCTGCAACTGTCCGACCGAACTCCGGGAACCCGAGGAGGCCGAGCGCCGGTTCACGCGCTTTCTCCACCCGACCAAGAGCGAACTGGGCGAACTCGACGAGGCGGCCCTCGAAGAGAGTCGCGTCGAACGCGAGTTCGAGTATTTGGCCTACGACACGACCTGTCTGGTCGAGGACGACGACGAACCGCCCCACAGACTCGACGCCGAAGCCAGAGAGGTCGTCCTCGAAATCGCCCAACTGCTGGACATGGACGTAGTGGACCAAGCCCACGTCATGCGGAAAATCGTCGTGGACGGGTCGAACACCTCCGGCTTCCAGCGCTCGACGCTGATGGCCTCCGACGGCGAGATTTCGACCAGCGAGGGCGCGGTCGGCATCGAGGACCTGATGCTCGAAGAGGAGTCCGCCCAGCGCGTCGAAGAGCGCGACGAGGGCGTTCTCTACTCGCTGGACCGCCTCGGCATCCCGTTGGTCGAAATCGGTACCAAGCCCGACATCCGGTCGCCCGAGCAGGCCCGCGAAGCGGCCGAGCAAATCGGCATGCTCTTGCGCTCTACCGGCAAGGTCAAGCGCGGACTGGGAACCATCCGCCAAGACGTGAACATCTCCATCGCGGAGGGCGCGCGCGTCGAGGTCAAGGGCGTCCAGAGCCTCGACGACATCGACGACCTCGTGGAAAACGAGGTCCACCGGCAGGTCCGCCTGCTGGAGATTCGGGACGAACTCCGCGAGCGCGACGCCGCGGTCGGCGACGTGGTGGACGTGACCGACACCTTCGCCGACACCGAGAGCGGCGTCATCAAGTCGGCGCTCGAATCCGGCGGGAAGGTCACGGCGGTCCCGCTCTACGGCTTCGACGGACTCGTCGGCGCGGAGATTCAACCCGACCGCCGCCTCGGGACCGAACTCTCCGACCACGCCAAGCGCCACGGCGCGGGCGGCATCTTCCACACCGACGAACTCCCGGCCTACGGCGTGACCGACGAGGAGGTCGCGGCCCTGCGCGAGGCCGTGGGCGCGGGCGAGGAGGACGCGGTGGCAATCGTCGCCGCCGACCCCGAGACGGCCGACCTCGCAATCGAGGCCGCCGCGGAGCGCGCGGAGACGGCGCTCGAGGGCGTCCCCGAGGAGACCCGCGGCGCGAACGAGGACGGCACGACCCGCTACCTCCGTCCGCTCCCCGGCGCGGCCCGGATGTACCCCGAGACCGACGTGCCGCCGGTCGAACCCGACCCGAGCGAGGTCGAGACGCCCGAACTCCTGACCGAGAAGGTAGAGCGCTATCAGGACGAGTACGGTCTCGACGCGGGACTGGCCGAACAGGTCGCCTACGGCGAGCGCATGTCCCTGTTCGAGCAAGCGGTCGAGTCGGGCGTGGACGCCACGCTCGCGGCCGGGACCGTCGAGAGTACCGTCACGGAACTCCGGCGCGACGACGTGCCGGTCGAGAACCTGCGCGACGACCACTTCCTCGGCACCCTCGAACTGGTCGAGGACGGCGAGACGGCGAAGGGCAACGTCGGCGAGGTGCTGACCGCCCTCGCGGAGAGTCCCGACCTGACGGCGGCCGAGGCCGTCGAACAGGAGGGTCTCGGGAGCGCGGACGAGGACGAGGTTCGCGGGGCCGTCGTGGAAGTCGTGGAGCGCAACGCCGAGCAAGTCGAGGAGGAGGGCATGCAGGCGTTCTCCGGACTGATGGGCGAGGCGATGGGCGCGCTCGGCGGGAAGGCAGATGGTGATACCGTGAGCGAGTTGTTGCGCGAGGAGATTCAGAAGCGAGCGTAGAGATACGAATCTGTTTCTTTCCCGTGTTTTTACCTGTCTTAGACGATTTTATTTGTTGCTTAGAAAAATGTATAGTTGGTTAGCAAGGCGGAGTCAGAAAGACGGTGACGAGCGTGACCGACAGAAGACGGAGAGTAGCTACTGCTTGAACAAATGACTCGTTCCACCGAGCGCATCCCGGTGAAAAGTTTCGCCGGCCGTTCCCGGTGGTTTGGTCGGCCGGTGGGTCCGCGGACTGTGGAAACTGCGACCCGAGTCGGAGACGCCCGTCGCTACTTCGTCTCGTCGTGCAGACGGTCTACGGACTCGCGGATGCCCTCGATTCGCTCGACCTGTTCGTCGGTCGCCGACGCGACCGCCGCCACCTCTTGGGCGATGTCGTTGGCGTGGCGCGACACCTCGTCGGCCATCGCCGAGACCTGTTCGGCCGCGACCGCTTGCTCGTCGGTCGCCTCGGCGACTTCGCCGATGCCGTGTACGGTCTCTTCGACCGCCTCCACGATGTCCTGTAGGGTCTCCATCGAGGACTCGACGTTCTCGACGCCCTGCTGGATGCGGCGCTCGGTCCGGTCCAAGCTTTCGACCGTCTCGTCGGTCTTGCCCTGAATCTCGCCGACCATCGACTCGATTTCGCTGGCCTGCTCTTTGGACTGCTCGGCGAGACCTTTCACCTCCTCGGCCACGACCGCGAACCCGTCTCCGGCCTCGCCCGCGCGTGCGGCCTCGATGGAGGCGTTGAGCGCCAGTAAGTTGGTCTGCTCGGCGATGTCGTCGATTACCTCGACCACCTCGTCGATTTCGGCGACGGTCTTCTGGAGGTCGGCCATGTCGCCGGTCACGTCGGTCCGAGCGTCCTCGATGTCCTCCATCGCCTCCATCGCGTCGCTGGCGGTCGTCTGACCCTCGGTCGCCAGTTTCTTGGCGTGGCGACTGGTCTGTTCGACCTGTTCGGCGCTGGCCGCGACTTCCTCGACGGTGGCGCTCATGTTCTCGGTCTCTTCGGCTATCTCGTCTATGTCCGAGGCCTGTTCGCGGGTCAACTCGTGCATCTCGTCGGCGCTGTCGGCCACGTCCTCGGCCGACTCCGAGAGGTCGTCTAACGAACTCTCCACGTCGTTCGAGATACCCTCCTGAAGCATCTTGAGTTGGTCGTTGGCGTCGCGTATCTCGTCGCTGTACGACTGGATGTAGGTGTCACAGACGACCTGCATGTCGAGGTTGACGATGCGGAACAGCGAGAGGATTTCCTCGATACCGCGGGAGAACTCCTCGCGGACGACTTCGGCCGCCTCGTCGTCCACGCGTTCGACCGCGCGGTCGATAACTCGGTCGCCGATTTGGGGAACGAGGAAATTGAAATAGAGCGCGTAGGCCCCCAGATAGTGTTTCATCGGCATGTTGAGCATGTCGTGAACCTTGCCGATGCGCGCGCGGTCGGCGAAGTAGTCCCGGTCGTACTCGCCCTCGCCTAGCGATACGAGGTACTCCGCCTGCGTCTCCTTGAGTTGTTCGACGCTCCGGGTCGAACGTTCGAGGACTTCGCTCGTCTGGTCGTAGTCGGTCAGATGGTCGTAGAACTCCTCGACCGCTTCGTCGGCGATAGACTCGAAGAGACCCGACATATCGGAAAGCCGTTCGGCGTCGTCGTCGTCGAATCCGGTGAACTCCTTGCGCCAGCTAACTTCGTCGTCGTCGATGTCGAGGTCAGCGAGAAGAGCGTCACCGTCGATTTGTTCGGCCAGCCGGCCGTCGGGTGCTGCAGTTTCCATGTTCCTTTGGAGGGAATCCCCGCGACTTAACGCCTCTGAAAATTATCATTCGTGAAAAGTCCACGGCAGAGTGTGCCGAAGAACCGCGACCCTGCTCAGGGCCACGCGTATCGCCGGATTCCCGACACGAATTCGCGGGAGACCACCGACCACCGAGGGTCGCTGACCCGTTGGGAGAGTCGGTAGGCGACCCACACCAGTACGACCGCGAACACCGCGTCCGTCACCCAGTGGACTCCCAGATACAGCGTCGAGAAGACGATGGCGACAGCGAGGGTCGCCGCGGTGTAGGCGTACCGGGTGTCGGATTTCTGGGCGTAGAGCGCCGCCAGCACCGACAGACCGGTGTGGAGACTCGGAAACGCCTTCACGAGGGTATCCGTCGAGAAGATGCCGTACTGGATGGCCGGACTGAGTTCGTACATCAGCGGTTCGACCGTCGAGAGGTACAGCGACGACACCTTCACCGGGAACAGGAGAAAGAAGGGCACGGCGCAGACGACCACGATGATGTACGCCAGTGCGTAGCGCTGTGCCTCCTCCTCGTCGTGGGCCTTCAGTTTGAAGTAGGTGAACAGCACGACGAACGGAAAGCCGACGAGGTAGACGCCGGTGGCTAACACGGTGAGCGGAACGACCGTGACCGCCTGAAACGCCGCGACGGTCGCGCCCTCGACGGCGTAAATCGCGCCGGTGAACGTTCTGGCGACGTGGAAGTGGAGCGCCAGCGTGTTCACGATTTCCGTGACGACCCACGCGGCACCGAGGTACTTCCAGTCGGTCTTCAAAAACTCCACGAAGAGGGTCCGGAAACGCTCGTCGGGCAGGAAGAGTCGCTTTCCCACGAGCATGGCCGCGATGCTCGGGACCGCGACGAGGAGGGTGAACTGCGTACCGAGCGGGAGGGAGGCAAACATACTCGTAGGTAGTTACGCACCAATCCGATAAAAGATTTGACTATCTGTCCGCCGACGACGAGTTCGCCCGGTCGTGCGACCGCGTAACACTGACTGAACTCTCACTGGCTTCTCTTCGAAAACGTATGACGGGCGACAGGGAAAACCGTTCGGGCGAAACTTCGCCTTTCGAGTTCTAACGCTCGTCGTCGGCGTGGTAGATGGCCCGCCGGAGGACGCCCCTGAGCGTCCGTACCTCCCGGCCGGTCGGATGCGCGCGCCCGAGGAGTCGGCGGGCGAGTCGGAGGGTCTTCGCGCGCTTCTCTTCGGGGTGGTCGATGGCGTCCAAGAACTCGCCGAAGTGGTCGTAGAACCCCTCTATTTCGGCTTCGTCGGCGCGTTCGCGCTCCACGTCGGGCAGTTGGGTCTCTTCGAGGGTCAACTCGCGGAGTTCGTAGAGGGTGACGGTCGCGGCCTGTCCGAGGTTCAGCGACGAGTAGTCGGCGCTGGCGGGAATCGAACACACTTGGTCCACGCGGGCCATCTCGTCGTTGGTCAGGCCGTTGTCCTCCCGGCCGAAGACGAGGCAGGTGTCGGCCTCCACGTCCCGAAGGTCGTCGGCCAACTCGTCGGCGGTCGTGAACGGGAATCGGCGGTGCTTGCGGGCGTCCTCGTTGGTCGTCGCGGTCAGGCCGACGGTGTGGTAGTTCTCCACGAGGTGGTCGAAGCTCACGTCGTCGTAGTTCGGCAGGATGTCCTCGCGGGCCTGTCCAGCGAAGCCGTAGGCCTCGCTGTCCCGGCCGAACTCCGGCGGGTTCACGAGTTTGAGGTCGTGCATGCCGAAGTTCTTCATCGCCCGCGCGATGGTGCCGACGTTTCCCGGCGTCTTCGGTTCCACGACGGCGACGGCGGGCGGATTCATGACGACGGGTAGTCCTGTCCCAAGTCGAGGTCGTCGAGGTCCGAGTCCTCGACTTCCTCGCCTTCGCGCTCGTCGGACCCTTCGTCGGTCTCGACTTCCCGGAGGTCGATGCGCTTCCGTTCGTCTTCGGGAACCTCGACGTTCAACTCGTCTTGGTCGGGTTCGGGCGGTTCCGGCACGTCCTCGGGGTCGGTATCGACGTGTTCGACGCCGCCGTAGCCGTCGGGCGCGCGGCCGCCGTCGGCGAACCACTCGTGAAACTCGTCCTGAAGCACGTCTTCGCCCTTGAACCGGTCGCCGCCCGCTTCGGTGAACCAGTACAGGAAGTCGGGTTCGTGGTCGGTACAGAGAACGACTTCGCTGAG
Source organism: Halorussus caseinilyticus (assembly GCF_029338395.1). NCBI lineage: Archaea > Methanobacteriati > Methanobacteriota > Halobacteria > Halobacteriales > Haladaptataceae > Halorussus > Halorussus caseinilyticus. The sequence goes on along the minus strand of NZ_CP119809.1, from coordinate 1,476,135 downwards.
GGGTTCGCCGTAGACGACTTCGGCGACGTTGCACTCGTGAATCTCCTCGTCGCCGTGAATCAACCAGCAGGCGTCACACGGCGCGTTGACCAGCGCCTGCAAGCGGATGAGTCGCTTGCGCGGGTCGTCGGGAATCTCGTCCATCGGCCGGAAATCCCCCTCCTCGGTGAACACCTCGTCCTCGTCGAACCGCCAGCCGCGGAGTCCGATGCTGACTTTGGCCATTTGGTCGATAGCTTGGAGTTCGGTGGTGAAAAAGAGCGCGTTCTACGCGCGTTTCGGTCGCGTTCTCCCTCTCGGCACGGGTCCGTGTGTTCGACACAACTCGTCACGGCGTGGTCGCAGTTCAGACCACCCTTATCAGGAACCGGACTGTACCCGAGTACGATGACACGCACTGTCACGCGACGGGAGGAGTCCCGATGACCGACCACACCGACCGCTTCTCGGTCGGCGGGCGAACCGCCGTCGTCACGGGCGCGAGTTCCGGCATCGGGCGGGCAATCGCCGAGGAGTTCGCCGCCGACGGCGCGAACGTGGTGGTCTGCTCGCGCGAGCAGGAGAACGTGGACCCCGTGGCCGAGACCATCCGCGAGCAGACCGAAGAACGGGGCGGCGACGCCCTCGCCGTGGAGTGCGACGTGACCGACCGCGAGGCGGTCGAGGCGCTCGTGGAGGCCACCGTCGAGAAGTTCGGGAGTCTCGACGTGTTGGTCAACAACGCCGGAGCGAGCTTCATGGCCAACTTCGAGGACATCAGCCCGAACGGGTGGCAGAAGATTCTGGACATCAACCTCGGCGGGACCTACAACTGCACGCAGGCCGCCGAACAACACCTGAAGGACGGCGGCGGGAGCGTAATCAACGTCGCCAGCGTCGCGGGCCAGCAGGGTGCGCCCTACATGAGTCACTACGGCGCGGCGAAGGCCGCGGTGGTCAACCTCACTTCGACGCTCGCGTTCGAGTGGGCCGGAGACGGCGTGCGGGTCAACTGCATCGCGCCGGGGTTCGTCGCCACGCCGGGTCTCGCCAGTCAGATGGGCATCTCGGCCGACGACGTGGACCGCGAGGAAGTCGAGCGCCGGGTCGGGGTCAGCGAGGAAATCGCCGACGTAGCCCGGTTTCTCGCCAGCGACGCCGCCTCGTTCGTCGTCGGCGAGACGATTGCGGCCGCGGGCGTGCCCGACGTGATGGAGTCGCCCGACGTGTGATTCAACTCCGTTCCCGGTCCCGATAGTTGGCAGGGAACTATGGTGGCGGCGTTCGTTCACACGCCCATGACCGACCGAACCACCCGTTCCGACCGAACGATTCACCTGCCAGTGGCGGCCCGACCGAGCATCGCCGACATCGTATCGCTCGCCCAACTCGCTGAAGACCGCGGCTATCGCCGGGCGTGGCTTCCCGAGACGTGGGGCCGGGACGCTCCGACCGTCCTCTCGGCCATCGCCGAGCGAACCGACGACATCGGCATCGGCCCTTCGATTCTGAACGTCTACTCGCGGTCCCCCGCGCTCGTGGGCCAGACCGCCGCCACCCTCCAAGAACTCTCCGGCGGTCGGATGCGCCTCGGCATCGGACCCTCCGGTCCCGCGGTCATCGAAGGCTGGCACGGCCAGAGCTTCGAGCGACCGCTCCGTCGGACCCGCGAGTACGTCGAAATCGTCCGGAAGGTCCTTTCGGGCGAGACGGTCAACTACGCGGGCGACGTGTTCACTATCGGCGGCTTTCGCTTGCGGTCCGACCCGCCGGAGACACCGGTGCCAATCGACGCCGCCGGGATGGGTCCCAAGTCGGTCGAGTTGGCGGGGCGCTTCGCCGACGGGTGGCACGCCCTGATGCTCACGCCCGACGGGATTCGGGACCGCCTCGAAGACCTGCGGCGCGGTGCCGAGTTGGGCGACCGGGACCCCGACGACGTGCGAGTCACGCTCTCGCTGACCTGCGCGGTGTCCGAGGACGGCGAACGCGCCCGGACCCTCGCGCGCCAGCACCTCGCGTTCTACGTCGGCGCGATGGGGACCTTCTACCGGGAAGCCCTCTCGCGGCAGGGCTACGAGGACACCGCCGAGGAAGTCGCCACGGCGTGGGGCAACGGCGACCAAGACGCCGCGCTCAAAGCAATCGACGACGAACTCCTGAAGGACCTCGGCGCGGTCGGCACCCCCGAGGAGGCCCGCGAGGACCTCGAAAAGTTCGTGGAAATCGACGGCGTGGACCGCGTGGCGGTGTCGTTCCCCCGCGGCGCAGAGCAGGACGAACTCGAAGCGACCATCGACGCGCTCGCACCCGAGAACTGAACTTTCGGCGGGTTCGGCCGGGCGGCGGCCCGCGGGCCGCCGCCCGGCGTGCGCTCGCTGGGACTTACCACGGCAAACGCTCGGGGCGACTTTCCACCGGGACACGCCCGGCGAAGGAACCGACAGGACGCGCTCGGCGAAGCAACCGACGGGGTGGGATGAAGGGGCCGCCCGCTCGCGGCCGAAGGCCTGTGGTCGGCTCTGCGGGCCCTATTCGAGCGAACGCAGTGAGCGAGAATATCCCGCAGAGCGACCGCGAGCGGGCGGGGGCTTCGAGAAACGTTCACAGCGACGATTCTGCGGTTCGCACTCATCATCTTGCCACTAGAGACTGCTCTAAACTAGCCTACCAAAGAAATATATTGCTAAAACAAATATAAGATTATCCGAAAGCAAAATACTACCAAAACTCACCCAACACCTATCTCGTCCGAAGTCACACACGGAACCCATGACAGACCCCACAGAAAGTCCCGAACCACCGGAAATCCGCGTAGACCACGTGGGCATCGCTGTCCACTCCGTAGACGACGCCGAACCCCTCCTAAATCTTCTCGGGGCCGAGAAACTCGCCCACGAGGAGGACCCCACCGGCGCGTTCCGGTGGGCGTACTACCTGCTCGGGGACGCCTCGCGGGTCGAACTCATCGAACCCGTCGCGGGCGAGGACTCCTTCCTGACCGACTTCCTCGCGGCGAACGGTCCCGGACTCCACCACGTCACGCTGGAAGTCGCCGACATCGACGCCGCCATCGCGGTGCTGAAGTCCGAGGAGATTCGCGTCGTGGACCGGACCGACTACGACGACTGGAGCGAGGCGTTCGTCTCGCCGGGGAACCCGACGGGTGTCCTCTGGCAACTGATGGAGTACCGCGAGTCGTTCTCGGAGGGTCGGCCCGCGCCCGACCGCCTCTACCTCGGCGGGGGACGACTCGGGAAGTGATGCGTTCGTCGGGTCGCATCCAAAACTGTCGTGAGGGATGTTTCGAAAGTCCCGCCCGCTCGCTTCGTACACTCACCGCGACCGCAGGAACCGTCGTGATGAACGCCCAGAAAGCCCCCGCCCGCTCGCGGTCGCTCTGCGGGATATTCTCGCTCGCTTTGCTCGCTCGAATAGTGCCCGCAGAGCCGACCACGGGCCTTCGGCCGCGAGCGGGCGGTCCCTTCATCCCACCCCGTCGGTTGGTCGGCCGAGCGCCCGCGTTCGTCGAGACCCGGAAAAACTGACCACGGCATGGAAGTTTATCCGCGTCGGGCACGAACCCGTATCCATGCGAACAGTCGAAGTTCGGGAGTTCGGCGACAGCGACGTACTGGCAGTGACCGACGCCGAGAAACCGGAACCGGCGGCAGGCGAGGTCCGCATCGAAGTCGAGGCCGCGGGCGTCAACTTCGCCGACATCATGCAACGCCGGGGCCACTACGTCGGCGGTCCCGAACCGGTCTACGTGCCGGGGATGGAGGCCGCGGGGACCGTAGACGCCGTGGGCGAGGGTGTCGAGCGCGAAGTCGGGGACCGCGTGGTCGGGATGACCGGCCGGGGTGCCTACGCCGAGTACGCGCTCGCAGGTGCCGACTCGCTGTTCGAGGTGCCCGAGGGAATGTCGTTCGCGGAGGCCGCCGGGTTCCCGGTCCAGTTCCTGACCGCCCACGCCGTCCTCCACGAGTGGGGCGGCTTGGAGGAAGGCGAGCGCGTCCTCGTCCACGCCGCGGCGGGCGGGGTCGGCACTGCCGCGGTCCAACTCGCCAGCGCCGCGGGCGCGGAGGTGTTCGGCACCGCCAGCACCGACGCGAAACTCGAACTCGCCGAACGCCTCGGCTGTGACCACCCCATCAACTACGAGGCGGCGGACTTCGCGGAGGAAATCGACGCCGTTACCGACGGCGGAGGCGTCGATTTGGTCCTCGACGGCGTGGGCGGCGAGACGTTCGCGCGGAGCCTCGACGCCCTCTCGCACTTCGGGCGCGTCGTGGCCTACGGCGCGGCCAGCGGCGAACCCGGTGAGGTCGAGACCACGCGACTCCTGTTCGAGAACAAGTCGGTACTCGGCTTCCACCTCGGCAACGCGCTCCAGCGCGACCCACAGCGAATCCTCCAGTCGGTGCCCGAACTCGAAGCGATGCTCGCCGACGGGGACTTGGAAGTCGTCGTGGGCCAGCGGTTCGACCTCGAAGACGCGGCCGACGCCCACGCCGCCATCGAGAACCGCGAGACGACCGGCAAAGTCGTGTTGGAACCCTAGTCCGGGAAATCGTTCACGCGTCCGGAAAGTCGGTCACGTCGATTCCCTCGCGGCGACCGTCCAGAATCTCGAACTCCTCGCCGCGCCGAACCTCCAACCACCGGAGCAGTCGCGCGGCCCACGCCAACTTCTTCGCTTTCGCCTCGCCGACGGCGGGGTCGTCGAAGTCCCATCCAACGAATCGGAGTTCGGCCGCGCCGAGGTGGTCGGCGAGAAACGCCGCCCGGTCGCCGTCGGTGAACCCACCGAAGTTCCGGACGTGAGCGACCGGCCGGGCCTGCGTGGTCGGCAGGACGCTCCCGGCGTCGAATTTGGGCACCCACTCGCGGACCGCCGGAACGTTGTCGCCGTGGGCGTGGGCCGCGACCGGGACGCCTTCCGCGGTGAGCTCGCGGGCCGTCTCGGGATTCTTGTCGAGGTCCGTGACCATGCAATCGACCCCGATTCCCGCGTCCCGCAGGTCGTCGGCGGCCGTCGAAGCCGCGAACACGGCGTCGGCCCCGCGAGCGCGCGCGAGCTGGTCGGCGTCGGTCAGCGACGGACCAGCGCCCGCGACGGCGACAGTCCGGCCCGACACGTCGAGGTCGGCGAGTTCGAACGGCCGGGTCAGTTCGGCCAGCACGTCGCGGGCGAGCTCGTCGGCCTCGCGGCCGAACCCGAAGTCCGACAGGACGCGCTCGTAGATTGGTCTCCACGTTTCGTAGTTCATGTAAGAACCGTCTGAGCCGGAAGTTCGCTTGCAAGTACCCCTACCCGCGAGCGCCCTTCCAGCTTCCCAACAGCGGTTTCTTTCTCCCCCGGCATAAGTTTTCTCTTACCGTTTCGGCCGAGTCACGGTATCGAAAATCGCCCCAAGACGGTCCGAAGCGCCGGTTACGGCGTCTCGCAGGCGGGCGAGCGCGGCGGGCGACCCCGCGAGCAAGTCACCCGCGGTGCCGGTGGTGAAGACGACCCCGGCGTCGGCGGCGGCCGCGGCCAGCGTCTCGCGCTCGGCGGCGGCGAGACCCGAGAGCTCGAAGACGCGGGTCGTCGCGTCGTCGGCCCGGTCGGGGTCGGCCCCGAGACGTTCGAGGTGCCGCGCAGTCTCGGCCGCGGAGGTCACGTCTAACTCCTCGACGCCGAGTTCGTCGTCGCCCAGTCGCTCGCGGGCGAACGCCGCCCCGATTTTCGCGGCGTCTGCGGTCTCGGCCACGTCGTGGGTCCGGACGACGTGCGCGCCGCGTTCGACCGCCATCGAAGTCGCGGCGAGCGAGACCGGCAGGGCCTCGTCGGTACTCCGGTCGGCGAGTTCCCGGAGGAAGTTCTTCCGGTTGATGGAGACCAGAATCGGCTGGCCGAGACCACGGAACTCCCGGAGGCGGCGGAACGTCTCGCGGTCGTCCGCGAGCGTCTTGGCCTCCGACCACCCGCCGAACGCCGGGTCCACGATGGTCTTGTCGGTCAGGCCCTCGCGCTTGAGGGCGTCGTAGATGTCGTCTACCTTCTCGATTGCGCCGGGGCGTTCGAGGTCCGGCGGACTCGCCATTTTCACCACCGCGGCGTCGTGGTCCCGGCACACGTCTGGCATCCGTGGGTCGGCGAACCCGCAGATGTCGTTGACCATATCGAACCCCCGCGAGAGAGCTTCGTCGGCGACTTCGCCGTAGCGCGTCTCGATGGAGAAGACGGCATCGCCCGAGACGCTCTCGATGGTTTCGAGGGCGGTGTCGAGGCGGTCCAGTTCCTCCTCTGCCGAGAGAACCTCGAAGCGCTTGTTCGCGGATTCGAGACCCACGTCCACGATGTCCGCGCCCTCCGCAATCAGTTCGGAATCGACGTACTCGGCGGCCTCGCCGGGGTCGTCGTAGACGCTCGGGTCGTAGGGCGACTCCTCGCTGACGTTCAACACGCCCATGATTCGCGGCGGGTAGTCGTCGCCGATGCCCAGTCCCGCGGCGATGACGTTTTGCATGTACGGTCCAAGCGACCCCCGGATAAAAAGTCGGACTATTCGGCGTCGAACGCTACGACTGGTCTTTCGGGTCCACTTCGGGACCGCTCGGCGAGTCGGCACCGGAGAACGCGGGCGGTTCTTTGACGCCCTCGTCGGTGTGGAGAACGGTCATACCACCCTGTTCGGACATCGCGCCGTACACGCCGCCGAGGGTGAAACCGCGCTCGGCGACTGCGGTCCAGAAGGACACGCCGTCGGGGTCGTAGCTGGCGACTTCAGTCGGAGTCGAGGGGTCGGTCACGTCGTAGACTCTGACCCCGCCCTCGTACCACGAGGCGTGGAGTCGGTTCTCGGTCACGTCGAAGTTGTGGGAGGTGCGGAACCCGCTGACGTTCGGCGGGTCGATGCGGCCGACCTGCGTCGGCGCGCTGAAGTCCGACACGTCCCACACGTCGATGCCGCCGGGACCGCCGAGGAACGTCTCGGCACCGACGTAAACGTGGTCGCCGTCGGGCGACGGTTGGACGTAGTGGGCGTTGCCGGGGGCCGCGTAGTAGCGGGCCAGCGGAAACACCTCGGCGAAGTACTCGTCGATGGTCTCCTCTTCGACGCGCCACGGTCGGATGACTTCGTCGCCTCTCGGGGCCGCGCCGAACTGGGTCACGAACTCGGGGTCGGTCGGGTCGCTCGCGTCGAGGACGACGGTCCCGGCGTCCCAGAACGCGGCGTAGACGAGTCCGTCTTGGGCGTAGAGGTCGTGACACGGATTGACCCCCGCCTTCGCGTACGCGGGCAGTTCGTCCTTGAGATACCACGTACTCGCGTGAGTGGGGTTCGCGGGGTCGCTCACGTCCACGATTTCGACGCCCGCGTCGCCGAACAGACGAGCGAGGTCACGCTGACCGTCGCCGTCGGTGTCGATGTTCCACGGTTCGCCGAGCGCGAGGTAGGCGTAGTCGCCCACGAGGTGGCAGTTGTGGATGTTCGCCGACGGGGTGGGTTCGTAGAACGACTGGTACTCGGGGTTCGTAGGGTCGCTCACGTCGTACAGCGCGATGCCGCCGGGATTCTCGGTGTCGTTGGCGAGGGCGGCGACATCGCCGTCTACCTTCACGTCCTTGACGCTCAGGGTCGGGTCGGCGAGTTCGTCGTTCAGGTCGGCCACGGCGACGGTCTGCGGTCGGCCGGGGTTCTCCCAGTCTACGACGGCCATCCCGGTTCCGTTCGCCACGTACGCGTACCGTCCCTGTGCGACGGTCTCCATCGCGCCGTCCACGGCTTGCTGTCCGAACAGACGAAGCGACCCGAGGTCGGGGGTGGCACTCGCCGTGCCGACGGTTCCAGTCAGTGCGGCCGTACTTCCGAGCAGTTTGAGTATCGTGCGACGGTTCTTTTCTATCATCTGAACAACCAGATGGTGAATCGGTGAGATGGGACTTCGTTATGATTCGTCAGAAGCGATTCTGGTGGAGTCTGAAACGGTCTACGCCCGGAAAAAGGCACTCGATTTCGGGGACGGTATCGCACGCCGAAAACGCCGTCCGGAAGCCCGGAGACGTTCGACGTTTCGCCACAACGATACTATACATTCAAATAATCGTTGTTTCGCGGCGAGACGAGTCTCGTCTCGCCGCGACGACTCGGGTCCCGCGCCGGACGTTATTCCGATATGATGTCGAATTCGGAAATATATAGAATCGCTTCAAAACTATTTTTCTATGGTAAACAAATGTTTATCTGTCTAACGGTGCGTGCTGGCGCGGCGTCGCCGGTCGCTTTACTCCCGACGACGCCGCGCCAACCTCACGAGGCCGTCGAGCGAGGCGACCGAACACTGCCAAGTTATAACACGCCACGACGCCCACCAACCTTCATGGACGACCCTTCGGAACCCTACGGCCCGAATCGCCAGCGCGAGGTGTACGCCAGCGGGATGCTCGCCGACCAGCGCCCGGACCTCCCAATCGCGCCCGACGAACTCCGCGCGGAGGCGATGGACGCTCTCTCGGAGGAAGCGTACGCCTACGTCGTCGGAAGCGCGGGCGGTGAGGACACCGCCGACCGGAACCGCGAGGCGTTCGACCGGTGGCGCATCGTCCCGCGGATGTTGCGCGACGTGGCCGAGCGAGACCTGTCGGTCGAACTGTTCGGCCGGAGACTCCCCGTCCCGGTCCTGCTCGCGCCCGTGGGCGTTCAGTCCATCGTCCACGAGGGCGGCGAACTCGCCAGCGCGCGGGCCGCCGCCGACCTCGGGGTCCCGTTCGTCTCCAGTTCCGCGGCGTCGGCCACGATGGAGGACGTGGCCGACGAGTTGGGCGACTCGCCGGGATGGTTCCAACTCTACCCGAGCGCGGACCCCGACGTGACCGAGAGTTTCGTGAGTCGCGCCGAGGACGCGGACTACGAGGCAATCGTCGTCACGCTCGACACGCCCACGATGGGGTGGCGCGAGCGCGACGTTGCGAACGCCTACCTGCCGTTCTTAGACGGCGAGGGCGTGGCGAACTACCTCTCGGACCCCGCGTTCCGCGACTCGCTGGACGCCCCGCCCGAGGAGGACGAGCAGGCCGCCCTCTGGCGGTTCATCGAGCAGTTCGGCGACCTCTCGATGGACTGGGAGACCGTAGAGCGCGTCCGCGACCTGACCGACCTCCCGGTCGTCCTGAAGGGCGTCCTCCACCCGGCGGACGCCCGCGAAGCGGTGCGCCGGGGCGCGGACGGACTCGTCGTCTCGAACCACGGCGGCCGACAGGTAGACGGCGCGATTTCGGCTGTCGAGGCGCTCCCACGAATCGTGAACGCCGTGGCGGAGGAAAATCCCGACGACGACTTCGCGGTCCTCTTCGACAGCGGGATTCGGCGCGGCGCGGACGCAATCAAGGCAATCGCGCTCGGCGCGGACGCGGTTGTTCTCGGCCGCCCCTACGTCTACGGTCTGGCTATCGACGGCGAGGACGGCGTTCGGGAAGTCGTCCGGAACTTCCTCGCGGACGTGGACCTGACGCTGGCGCTCTCGGGCCACGACGAGGTGGCGAAGTTGGACGAAAGCGTACTGGTCGAACGGGACTGACCTGTCGGGCCTTCGACTCCGACCCCCTCGTTTGACGGTCCGGCGTTCCTAACTCCCGAGCATGAACGTCCACTGGCACCGCCGGGACCTCCGGGTCTCGGACAACCGGGCGCTCGCGGAGGCCGCGAGCGGCGAGTCGTCCGCCGACGAGTCGGCGGACGACGGCGGGGTCCTGCCCGTCTTCGTCCTCGACCCCGAAGTCCTCGCCCACGCCTCCCCGCCGCGGGTGGCCTTCATGCTCGACGCGCTCGAATCGCTCCGCGCCGACTACCGCGAGTCGGGCGGCGACCTGTTGGTCGTCCGCGGCGACCCGCGCGAGGAGTTGCCTCGAATCGCGGAGTCACACGGCGCGGACGCCATCTACTGGAACCGCGACTACTCCGGACTGGCGCGCGAACGCGACAGCGAGGTCCGACTCGCGCTGGACGACACCGGGGTCTCGCGGGCGGCCTACCACGACGAACTCCTCCACGAACCCGGCAGTATCCGGACGAACAAAGGCGAACACTACTCGGTGTTCACCTACTTCTGGAAGAAGTGGCGTGACCGGGAGAAAGACGCGCCCTTCGACGCGCCCGGCGAGGGCGAAGTCGTCGCGCCCGACGACGCCGGGGACCTGCCGACGCTCGCGGACCTCGGGTTCGACGCCCCCGAGGCCGAGGTTCCGGCGGGCGGAACCTCGCCCGCCCGCGACCGACTGTCGGCCTTCTGCGAGGACGCCATCTTCCGGTACGCCGAGGACCGCGACTACCCCGGAAGAGACGCGACCTCGCGGCTCTCGGCCCACCTCAAGTGGGGGACCGTCGGGATTCGGGAAGTCTGGCAGGCCACCGACGCCGCGATGGAGCAGGCCGACGGCGACCCCGACGAGGAGGGCACCGAGGCGGCGTCTGTCCGCGAGTTCCAGAGCCAACTCGCGTGGCGGGAGTTCTACGCCCACGTCCTCTCGGCGCGACCTGACGTGGTGAGTCGCAACTACAAGTCCTACGAGAACAACATCGACTGGCGTGACGACGGCGAGGCCCTGCGAGCGTGGAAGGACGGGCGGACCGGCTACCCCATCGTGGACGCGGCGATGCGTCAACTCCGCGAGGAGGCGTACATGCACAACCGCCTCCGGATGGTCGTCGCCTCCTTCCTCACGAAGGACCTCCTGCTCGACTGGCGCGAGGGTTACGACTGGTTCCGCGAGAAACTCGCCGACCACGACACCGCAAACGACACCGGCGGGTGGCAGTGGGCCGCCTCGACCGGCACCGACGCCCAACCGTACTTCCGCATCTTCAACCCCACGACGCAGGGCGAGCGCTACGACCCGGACGCCGAGTTTATCAGAGAGTACGTGCCGGAACTCGCGGACGCCGACCCCGACGAGATTCACGGCTGGCACGAACTCGGTCCCGAAGAGCGCGAGCGAATCGCACCGGACTACCCCGCGCCCATCGTGGACCACGGCGAACGCCGCGAGGAGGCCATCGCGATGTTCGAGCGAGCGCGCGGCGACGACTGAGTTTCCGCGCGGTCGGCGCTCTCAGAGCGCCGACCGCGCTCGCTCCGCCGAGGCGGGACGTGCCTGTCCGCGAACCCGCATATCGCCGATTCGACTACTGGCTTAACACTTAACCGCGTGGCCGTTGCCCGAGAGACGGGGGAAGAGGATGGCTACTTACGAACTACCGGAACTACCGTACGACTACGACGCGCTCGAACCGGCGATAGACCAGCGCATCATGGAACTCCATCACGACAAGCACCATCAGGGCTACGTGGACGGCGCGAACGCCGCCCTCGACAAACTGGAGGAGATGCGCGGGAGCGGCGACTGGGGCGACGTGCGCGCGGTCAAGCGAAGCCTCGCGTTCAACCTCTCGGGCCACGTCAATCACACCGTCTTCTGGCAGAACATGCACCCGGACGGCGGCGGCGAACCCTCCGGCGAGTTGGCCGACGCGCTGGACGACCACTTCGGCGGCTACGACCAGTTCAAACAGGACTTCTCGGAGGCCGCGAAGGGCGTCGAAGGTTCCGGGTGGGGCATGCTGGTCTACGACCACATCGCCGACAAGCCGATGGTCGCGGCGGCCGAGAACCACCAGAACCAGCATCCGCAGGGTGCGACGCCGTTACTCGTCTGTGACGTGTGGGAACACGCCTACTACCTCCAGTACGAGAACAACCGCGGGGAGTACGTGAACAACTTCTGGGACGTGGTGAACTGGGACGACGTGGAACAGCGCTACCAGCAGGCACGGCAGGCCGACGCGATTCCGACCCACACCGGGTCGCACTGACCGACCGTCGCCCCGGTCTGACGCCACCGCGGAACCATAATTTTTCTTACTTAAATGGCCTTCACCAGCCGGTGGCCAAACGACGGCGTGAGAACCGATAACGACGGTTCGGGACTCATCTCGTGGCGTGTTACCAATCGACTTCTCAAAGTTTAAGAGTGAAAGGAGGCATATATAGAGACGAGGTTCAATTATGTCCGAGCAATCAAACCCCGAACTGCCACCGCTTCCGTACGACTACGACGCGCTCGAACCCCACATCAGCGAACAGGTGCTGACGTGGCACCACGACACCCACCATCAGGGCTACGTAAACGGACTCGACAGCGCCGAGGAGACGCTGGCCGAGAACCGCGAGAGCGGTGACTACGGCGGCACCGCGGGCGCGCTCGGCGACGTGACCCACAACGGCTCGGGCCACTACCTGCACACGCTGTTCTGGGAGAACATGGACCCGAACGGCGGCGGCGAACCCGAAGGCGACCTGCTCGACCGCATCGAGGAGGACTTCGGTTCCTACGAGGGCTGGAAGGGCGAGTTCGAGACGGCCGCGAGCGCCGCCGGTGGCTGGGCGCTTCTCGTCTACGATCCGGTCGCCAAACAGCTTCGTAACCTCGCCGTGGACAAGCACGACCAAGGTGCCCTGTGGGGCGCACACCCCATCATGGCCCTCGACGTGTGGGAACACTCGTACTACTACGACTACGGTCCGGACCGCGGCGACTTCGTGGACAACTTCTTCGAGGTCGTCGATTGGGACGCCGTGGCGGAGAACTACGACGACGTGGCTGGCACGTACGAGTAATCCCGGAGCTACCGCTTTTCTTTCGGTCGGTTCGTCCGCGTAGCCTCGCGTCCGCTCGCGGTGACGGCAGTTCCCGCGCGTCCGACAGTCGTCTCTCCGTTCGGATACGTCCCCGTTCCGAGAGCTACGACTGACAACAGTTCCCAAACTCTACCCTAACATGGTGAAACTGTCCCAATAGAGAGGAATATATAGATAACGAGAAAATATATATTTTATTCGGTGGTTTTATCTTACCGTCCGGGCATCGTCTACCCGATGACAGGGAAATCGACTCGTCGGAAGTTCTTGACCGCTACGGGGACAAGTAGCGTACTCGCACTCGCGGGTTGCATCGGCGGTACTGGCGGTTCGGGAACGACCGAGGGCGGGAAACAGGACGACTCGGACGGAGGTTCGAAGAGCGGCGGCCAGAGCGACAAACTCAAAGCCGGTGGCTCCTCTACGGTGTACCCGATTACGAGTACCGCGGGGTCGGTGTGGTCCTCGAACCCGCCCGCCAGCGACGAGGAGTACTGGGGACCGGGACAGTACGACATCGACACCGACGCCCGCCTCGCCGACTACTGGGCGGGTCTCTACGGGTTCGAGTCCACCGGAAGCGCCGCGCCGCCGTTCGACGTGTCGGTCGGTCTGAGCCACTCCGGGACCGGACTGGAGAAACTCAAGAACGGTCTCGTGGACCTCGGCAACGCCAGCGCACCCGTCTCGGCCGAACTCCCCGACGCCAGCGAGGAGGAACTGGAGAAGTACACCGACCACGTGGTCGGCGTGGACGCACAACCCATCGTCGTCAGCAAGGAAATCTACGAGGCGGGCGTCGAGAAACTGACCGCCGAACAGGTCCGGAAAATCTACACTGGCGAAATCGAGAACTGGTCGGACATCGACGCCTACACCGGCGAAGACCGCGAGATTCAGGCCGTCGGTCGCGCCGAGGGGTCGGGCACCGACACCGCGTTCCGCGTGAACCTCTTGGACGGTCCCGACGCGAAGATGCCCGGCGTGGACGTGCGCAAGGGCCAGAACCAGCAGGTCAAGACGCTGGTCTCGAAGTCCGACAACGCCATCGCGTACATGGCGCTGGCGTTCGTCACGGGCGACGTTCCCGCGGTCAAACTGAGCTTCGACGGCACGGTGTACGAACCCGGCGAGAACCTCGCCGACGAGAACTACCCCCTCTCGCGTGACCTCCACTGCTACACCTACGACGGCACCTCGAAGCAGGAAGCGGCGTACCTCCGGATGATTATCAGCGACTTCGGGCAGGAGAACTTCGTGAAGACTCAGGGCTACGCGACCCTCACGGACGAGCGCCAGAAAAAGCAGACGAGCAACCTGCCGGAACCCGAGCAGTAACGTCGGGTCCTCGCCGGTCGGTCGCGCCGCCGGAGACGGCCGCGCCGCGGTATCTGTCGTCCACTTTTCGCCGTTTTCAGTCGCTAATCTCGTCCGTCAGCGCCGCCAGCACGCGCTCGTAGGGGGCCGACACCGCCACCGTCTTCTTCGAGGACGACGCGCCCTGCGCGAGTCGCGCGGGCGCGTCGAGCAGTTCCGAGACCGCTTCGGTGAGTTCGGCGTTCGCCCGGCCCTCGCGGGCGGGTTCGGAGAGTCGGGCCTCGAAGCGGTCGCGCCACTCGTTGAAGTCGCTCGGGACCTGCCGGTCGGCCGCGCCGGGGGTCACGTCGAACGCGACCAGCGTCTCGTCGTCCGATTCGGTCAGCGCGTCTTCCGGGTCGCCCGTCGCCATGACCGAGGGTAGGTAGAGCGCCGGGATGAACCCTGCGTTGGGTCGCTGGGTCGCTGAGTCGCGGTCAGTCGGGCGCGAACTCGTCGGTGGGGTGGTCGTCCACGACGCCTTCGACTGTCTCGTGTAACGCGCCGAAGTCGTAGCCCCCGTCCCGGCGGTCGAAACTGGCGAACACGCCGAGTTTCCGGTCGGCGTCGTCCAGAAACGTCCGGAACTGCTCGAAGCCGTCGAACCCCCGGACGGTGTACTCGTAGGAGGCGTAGTAGAGGTCGTCGTAGGCGTCTCTGGCGACGTAGCCGTAGCGCTCGTTGTCCACGAACCGGGGCACGTCGAGGTCGGCCACCTTCTCTTCCACGTCCTCGCGGAGGTACAGGCCCTCGTAGGCGTGTTGGTCGAACAGCCACGCGTCCCGGAGGGCGTCGGTCCCGAACGCCGAGAACGCCTCGACGAGTGCGCGCTTGGCGTCTCGGGTCGAACCGCCGTCGTCGTCTCCCATCGTCAGAAAACGTTCGTTTCAATAGAGTATAAAAATTAGGGCGCTGTCGTCTCGTAGGGGAAGCGTCTCGTCGGAGTGCGTTCCGTGGGCGTCCTGTGGGCGTCTCGGTGGAATAGTCGGCGCTCGGTAAACGGTGGAACTCCCGGCCCGGCGCGTAGGAGAGGAACCTTCGACCCGGCGCGTGCGGGCGCGGCCCGCAAGTGGCCGCGCCCATCCGCGCGAGGGAGCGGCCGCGTTCAGGCGGCCGCGAGGCTGGGGAGGCGTGAGGCCGCGGTCGCGGTGCGGTTGCGGTCTCACTGGAGTCGGCAGTAGCTAGCGTCCCGGACGCTTCCGCCGTCCTCGCGGCGCGGTGGCGGTGCTGTGCGGTCGGGGAGAGTCGGCAAGAGTCGCCCCGGAGTCGATTCCGAAAGCTCCCGCCCGCTCGCTACGTGTCAACACAGAAATTGCCATAATCGGGGCGAAGAAGTCCTCGAAAGCCCCCGCGAGCGGGCGGCCCCTTTATCCCACCCACGGCGGCCGGTCCGCCGAGCGCATCCTGTCGGCTGATTGGCCGAGCGCATCCTGTCGGTTGGTTCACCGAGCGCGTCCGGACGCCGCCGTCGAAGTCGATAACCCTGAAGGAACGAGATACATTGCTGAAAGAAATGTCTACCCACGAAAAAGAAATAAAAACAATTCCCGTCGCGTTCCGTCGCCGTCGCCGACGAAGAGACGAACGATTTACCCCGCGCTCGGTCGTACGTCCGGCCATGCCCCGACCGAAGTCGGATTTCGACCAGTTGCACCCCTGCGACTTCTACACCGCCGAAGAGTTGCTCGAACCGGACCGGATGTACACGGTCTACGAAATCGCCCGACTCCTCCAAGAACTCGACCCCGACGCCGAACTGGAGGCCCAGACCGAGGACATCCTGCTCGACTGGGCCATCCCGTGGGTGATGACCAACGCCGCCGACCTCGTTATCGCCGAACCCGAGGCCGACGACGAACCGGGTTACTACGGTCTGAAGACCGACGGCGAGTGAGACGCGTGAGACTACTCGTCACCGGCGGCGACCGGGTGGACGCCGGGAAGACTACGTTCACCACCGGCCTACTCAACCGACTCGGCGCGGTCGGGTTCAAGCCCCGCGCGGGCAACGACCACTGGTTCGACCACGACGACTACCGCCGGGCGGTCGGCGACGGCCGACTCTACGGTAAGGACGCCAAGCGCCTCGCGGCGGCGAGTTCCGGCGACTTCGCACCCGAGGACCTGAACCCCGTCCACCGACTCTGGCGACCCTCGCCCGGTCCCGACACCGGACTCGTCGGGCAGGTCCACCGCGAGTTCGTCCTCGACAGGGTTGGCGAGTCGTTCGTCGTGAACGCCCGCGCCGACGTGCCCGAGTCCGCCCGCGAAAATCTCCCGCTCGAAGACGCGCCGACCGTCGAGTCCGTCGAGGAGTTGAACGAGATTACCCGCCAGTTGCACCTCCCGATGTTCGAGGGGTTCGCCGACCGCCTCCGAGCAATCGAGGGCGAGACCGGCGGCGACGCCGTGGTCGAGTCCTACGGCGACGTGGCGGTTCCGATTCGCGGCGTCTCGTTCGACGCCGCGGCCGTGGTCGAACCCGGCCGAATGCGGGCCTACGACGGCGACCGCTTCCTGAAGGCCTGCGAAGTCGCGGGCGGGAGTCCCCGCGACGGCCGACTCGAAGTCCACACGCCGGACGTGACCGAACTCACCGACCCGAAGGCGACTGCCTCGCTGTCCGCGCTTCCGGACGACGACCGCCGCGACCCGAACGCAGTCGCGCGGGCCTACGAAGAGGCCTACGACGAACTGCTCGCAGTCGCCGAGCAGTGAGTCAGAAGCCGATGTGTGAGGTCGAACTCGGCATGCCGTCGTCATCACCGTCGTTCAAGTCGTCCGACCTCGACTCGCCCGACTCGTCTCCGCCGTTCTCGATACTGCCCTCGTGGGCGAACTCGTAGTCCTCGTCGGCGAGGTAGACCGCGCCGTCCTCGACTTCGACTTCGACCGAGACGAGCGTCGTGTCCGCGGCCTCGCCGTTGTCGCAGTGGCCCGAACAGGTGTCGAACAGCGACCCGTGTTTCGGACAGACGAGTTGGCCGTTCCGAACCGGCGCGCCGAATCCCCGGTCGAACCGCTGGGCCTCGTGAGTGCATCGGTTGACCCACGCCTCGACGCCGGATTCAGGGGCCGAGTTCTCGGCCGCCGAATCCGCTCGCTCGCCGTCTTCGCAGGGCACGAGAAGCACTTCGTCCAGTTCGTCGTATGGGTCACGGACCGTGAACAGCCACGACCCCTCGTCGCGGACCGTCTCGGTCGTCGTGAGTCGGGTTCTCCCGGTCACGCCGCGAGCAACGAATCGACGGAAAATAAAACTGGCCGACTCGTCACCGCATCCGGGCCGCTCGCCCCGCCAACTCCACGTCGTGATACGGGTCGGTGGTGACGCTCGGGCCGTGGCCGACGTACATCGCCGCGAGGTGTTCGTCTACTCGCTCGCTCACCCGGTCGATGCTCTCGACGAGTCGGTCCCGGTCGCCCTCTTCGAGGTCCGTGCGGCCGAAACTCCCGTTCTGGAAGACGAGGTCGCCAGCGAACAGGACGCTCGCGCTGTCGGAGTAAAAGCACAAGTGGTCGTTCTTGTGACCGGGCGTGTGGAGCGAGGTGTAGTCGTGGTCGCCGATTCGGACGCGCTCCTCGTCGGCGATGGCGTGGTCTACGCCCGGTTGGTCGGTGTCGTAGCCCCACGCTTCGACGCCGAAGGCGTCTTTGACGGCTTCGAGGTTCCCCACGTGGTCCGGGTGGGTGTGCGTGAGGACGATTGCGTCGAGTTCGGCATCCCGGTCGCGGATTCTGCTCACCGCGTCGAAGTTCGACCCGGTGTCTACCAACACGGTCCGGTCGCCCTCCACGAGGAAGGCGTTGCTCGTGAACGCCTGCACGCCGCGCGCGATGTTCGTAATCATGCTCGGGAGTAGGGATGGAGGGGGTTTGTGGGTGTCGTTGTCAGTTTGGACGATGAGTCGATTTATGTAGTCGGGCGCTACTCGTCTCACCCATGGAAGTCCAACTGCTGGAGGCCACCGACGACCCGGAGGAGGTCGTCTGTTCGGCGGCGCGCAACGACTACATGGAGGAGTTCGTCGGGGACAAATCGTTCAAGGAGGTCATGGCGACGATAGAGGGCGAGACCATCGAGGAGAAGAAAGAGACCCTCATCGGACACCTCCTGAAACAGGGTCACTTCGGTCCCTTCGAACACCCTCAAGCCACTTTCGCCGTGAAGGGCATCAGTCGGTCCTGCATGGCCCAAATCACGCGCCATCGTCACGTCTCGTTCGACGTGCGAAGCATGCGCTACGTCTCGTTCGACGACGTGGACCCGGAAGACGTGGCCGAGGGTGAACTGGTCGTCACGCCGCCGTCGGCGACCGACCCCGATTGGATTGGTCGGAATCAGGAGGGCGGAGCGGTGGACGACGAGACGGTCGAAGAGCGTGAGGCAGTCTTCCAAAAATCAGTCAAGCGTTCGGTCGAGGATTATCAGGAACTCCTTGACCTCGGGATGCCGCCCGAGGACGCTCGGTTCGTCCTTCCTATCGGGACAGAGGTTAACATGGTCATGTCGATGAACGCTCGGATGCTGATGCACGTGGCTGACCTACGGGCCGCGGCCGATAGTCAGTGGGAGATTCGGAACATGACGGAAGAAGTCCTCGACTTGGCGAAGGAGTGGTGTCCCATCACGTTCGACTACTACGAGGAGAACATGAAGAACCGGAAGAACCGACTCGCGCCCTAACGTCTCACTCGTCGGCCAACTCTTCGACCAGCGTCTCCAAACTGTAACTCTCCAGCGGATTGTCCGTGTCCCGCAACGACGAAATTACGAACGTCGAGTTGGTGCGCTCGACGCCCTCTACGGCCTCGAAGTCGCTGATGAGGCGTTCAACCGCGTCGCTGTCGGGGAGGCGCGCGACGACGATGAAGTCGGTCTCGCCCATGGCGAAGTAGGCTTGGGTCACGCCCTCGACTTCGAGCAGTTTCTCGCCGAACTCCTCGTAGGAGTCGCTGTAGTCGGCCAGTACTTCCACGAGGACCGTGACGCCGAGTCCCGCCCGCTCCAAGTCGATGTCGTAGAGGTCGTTTTTGATGACGCCCTCCTCGCGCAGGTTGTTCAGGCGGTAGTGGATGGTCGAGACCGGGATGTCGGTCTCTTCGCTCAGTTTCTCGGGACTTCCGGTCCCGAGGTCGGCGATGGCCTTCAGAATGGTCACGTCGCGCTCGTCCATCGTTCGTCCACGTTGCGCCCCCGCCTACTTAACGTCCGTTTTGTCGGCACGACTGCCGACGACGCCGATTTTCTCCCCGTCGTCAGAAGTCGGCCGAGCGCGATAACGTTAACTATTTTTCTCAGAACTATCTCAATATTCGATTCGTATTCGATTAGATAGCGATTCTTTGTAGAAGGACTTAAGGCCGCGAACCCACGATAGTTGTAACAGAATCATGATTTACGGAGATATTGAAAGTCGAATTCCACTTCCAGCCCTGATGTTCGCACTGCTTGCAATCTTCTGGGGCGGGTCGTTCGTCGCCATCGAAGTCGGACTCCACTACTTCCCGCCGTTGGTGTTCGCCGGGCTTCGGTACGCCGTCGCGGGCGCGGTCATCTTGGCCTACGCCGCGCTCAGGACCGACCGCTGGCGGCCACGCGCACGCGGGGAGTACCTCGCCGTCGGCGTGGTCGGCGCGCTGGTCATCGCTGGCTACCACGCCTTGCTCTACCTCGGCGAGCGACACGTCTCGGGCGCGATTGCGGCGGTCGTAGTCAGTCTCTCGCCGGTCCTGACCGCCGGGTTCGCGGCCGTGGTGCTTGACGAACGCCTGACGCTCACGAAGGGCGTGGGCTTCGCCCTCGGCATCGCGGGCGTGGCGGTCGTCGCGGGCCTGAACCCCGCGAGTGCGCTCTCGGCGAACGTCCTCGGCGTGGGTCTGGTCTTCCTCGGCGGCGTCTGCTTCGCCCTCGGCGCGGTCCTGACCCGGCCGCTCCGACACGACCTGCCCGCCGCGTCGTTGCAGGCGTGGGCGATGCTCGGCGGGGCGGTCCTGCTGTTCGGCGGGGGTGCGCTACGGGGCGAGTCGCTGTCTGCGATTCGGTTGACACCCACCGCGCTGGCGTCGTTCGCCTACCTGACGCTCCTGTCGGGCGTCGTGGCGTTCCTGCTGTACTTCCGACTGCTCGAACAAATCGGGCCGACGAAACTCCACCTCGTGGGCTACCTCGAACCGGTCGTGGCGACCCTCGTGAGTTGGGCGCTGTTGGGCGAGTTGGTCTCGTCTTCGACGCTAGTCGGGTTCGCCGCCATCTTCGCCGGGTTCGCGGTCCTGCATCGGGGCGCGATTCGGTCGCTCGCGGATTCAGTTCGGGAGTCGGCGTTTGCGGACTCGGTTCGCTCGTCGGTCGGACGCGGCGCGCCAGACGCCGCCGATTCGGAGTCGGGCGAGAGCGCGTGGTCGGGGTCCGCGGGTCCCGCGGACGACTGATTTGGCCTTCTTAGTCGTTGTTTTAGCCTCGTATATATTTCCTAAACATATCCATAGAACTGTCCAAGCTGGTGTTTTCCGTGTCCGAAAGGGACTTTTCAACCGTAAGTCCCTTCGTCACGGAAGCAGGTCGTCCGAGAGGTAGTCACCACAGTCTATCGGAATTGCCTCCCACGCGGCTTGGACGGCCTGATACCCAGTCCATCCTTCTCCTTTTAGGATGTCACCGCACGCACGGCAGAACTCGGCTTTCGTACACGCACCGCTATCGAGGAGAAGGTACAGGAGAAACGGCGGAGCGACGGCTTTTCCGGTCTCGTCTCTCCTATCGAACACTCGGTTAATCGCTCTCCGACCGTGTTTGTCCATCAGGATAGCGTAGGTGTACGTTGTTGCGTTCTGTTCGACTTCTCGTCTTACTGCTTTCTCTCCGGCGTCCTCTCCGTGCGGGCGAGGGACACACGAGACGGTGGTGAACGCCCCGTTCTCCTCGTCGGCGAACGGTCGGAGTGCGGTCTCACTTCCGTCGTGGACCCACCGTTCTCGTGTCCCTTCCGGTGCGTAAGCTGACTTCTCGCGGACGTGTCGTTCGAGTTCGTGGTAGCAAACGTTCGTCGTCGTGACGTGTAGGTTGTCGGTGAGTCGCGGCCAGAGACCCGTGTTGGCCACGGCGATGAGTGCGTCAGTATCTACGATTATCGGATGTCGAACCTCGTCGTCCACACAGTCTCAGTCCTGAAAAACTCCGTCGGTGTCGAGTTCTGCCGCGTCTTCGAAGGCAGTCCGCTCGCGTTCGATTTCTTCGATGGCGTCACCGAGCAGGATTTCGGCAACCGGGTCGGAAATTTCGCCCCGTTCGTACTGTTGGTGGAGTTGGATTTTCTCCTCGTCCGAGAGCGTCTCACGCAGTTTTTCTTGGAGTCCCCGACGAGCGAGTTCGCTGACGTTGATACCGCCGAGTCGCATCTGGTCGAGTAGCTGACTCGCGCGCTTTTCGGCCCCTCCACGGAACTGGATTTTGTCGTTCTCCATCGCCATCGTATCTTGACGTACTTGCTCCACGAGGATAGATGTTGTGACTAGCCATCCACGTCATGACTACGACGATTACACCTAAATAGTCTGTAAATCTGTTGTCGGCAGTGGTGAAAAAGGCTAGCCATCTGTAAGCGAACCCGACTGCACCGCGACCGTGCTACGACTGCACCACGACGACGGAAATCCGGGGTGCTAGCCTCTCCCGACTCCTGTGGGACCGCACCCGCACTACGACCATGGGCCACACCCTCCCCGACCGACTCCTTCGCTCCCTGCGGTCGCTCAGTCGTCCGCCGTCAGTGGCACGCTCTGACGAGCCTGCGCGAACTGACGTGAGCGCAGACATCGGAAGACGCCGTTTGTCTTCCGAGCCGTCGTCGCACCATCGACCGACACCCTCCACCACCCCACTCCCGGCCCACCGCCGGGCGATTCTGCGCCGAGCGCACCACTTTTCGGCCCCCCGTCCGTATGCCGCGGTATGGCTACGCACGACGCGGGAGACCCCGCCCGCGACCCCCGCGCGGACTACGACTACCGGTCCGACGAGGTCGCACGCACGGGGTTGGTGTCGGACCTGCAGTCGCTCGTGGACGGCGACGTGCGCTTCGACAGCTACTCTCGACAGCTCTACGCGACCGACGCCAGCGCCTACGAGGTGACGCCAATCGGCGTCGTCTTCCCCACCGACACCGGCGACGTGGCGGCGGTGATGGACTACTGCGCCGACCGGGAGATTCCGGTCCTCCCCCGCGGCGGCGGGACGAGCCTCGCGGGACAGGCCGTCAACGAGGCGGTGGTTCTCGACTTCACGCGACACATGGATTCTGTCCTCGAAGTCTCGCCCGACGCCGAGACGCCGACCGCCCGCGCTCAACCCGGCGCGGTGCTGGCGGAGTTGAACGACGAACTCGCGCCCCACGGTCTGAAGTTCGCTCCCGACCCCGCGTGGGGCGACAAGTCGGCGCTCGGCGGCGCAATCGGCAACAACTCGACCGGAAGCCACTCGCTGAAGTACGGCAAGACCGACGCCTACGTCGAAGAAGTCGAGGTCGTCCTCGCCGACGGCACCGTCACCACTTTCGGCGAGGTCGAACTCGCAGAACTCCGCGAGCGCGCCGACTCCGACGGGGACCTCGAAGCCCGTATCTACGCCGAAGTCGCCCGGATTCTCGACGAGGAGACCGAGACCATCGCGGAGGCGTATCCCCAACTCAAGCGGAACGTCTCGGGGTACAACCTCGACCGGCTCGTGGACGAGACGCGCGAGGCGCAACGCGCCTCGAATGCGAGCGGTGAAACCGCGAGCGAGGATGGCGCGGTCAACCTCGCGCGCCTGCTCGCCGGGAGCGAGGGGACGCTGGCAATCGTGACCGAGGCGACGGTCGGACTCGAACCCGTCCCCGAAACCAAGTCGATGGCGCTGTTCGCCTACGACGACCTGCTCGACGCGATGGAGGACGTGGCCCCCATCCTCGACCACGACCCCTCGGCGGTCGAAGTGCTGGACGACGTTCTTATCGACCTCGCACGCGACACCGAGGAGTTCGCCGACGTGGTGGGGATGCTTCCCGAGGGCACCGACTCGGTCCTGCTCGTGGAGTTCTACGCCGAGAGCGACGAGGAAGGCCGCCAGAAGGTCGCGACCCTGCGCGAGGACCGCGAGGGCGAACTCGCCTTCGCCGGGATGGAGGCCCACGACGAGGCCGAACGCGCCCGGTTCTGGAAGCTCCGGAAGTCCGGGCTTCCCATCCTGCTCTCGCGCACCTCCGACGAAAAGCACATCTCGTTCATCGAGGACGCCGCGGTGCCCCCCGAGAACCTGCCCGAGTACGTCGCCGACTTCCGGCGAGTCCTCGAAGACAACGACACCTTCGCCAGTTTCTACGCCCACGCCGGGCCGGGGTGTCTCCACATCCGACCGCTCGTGAACACCAAGTCCCCCGCGGGCGTCAACCAGATGGAGAACATCGCGGACCGAGCCACCGACCTCGTGGTCGAGTACGGCGGGTCGGTCTCGGGCGAACACGGCGACGGCCGCGCCCGGACCCAGTGGAACCGGAAACTCTACGGCGAGGAAGTCTGGCAGGTGTTCCGCGACCTCAAATCGGCCTTCGACCCCGACTGGTTGCTGAATCCGGGCAACGTCTGTGGCGACCACGGGATGACCGAGAACCTGCGGTTCGACCCCGACTACGAGTTCTCGGCCGGGTTCGCGCCCGAACTCCAGTGGGAGAACGAGAACGGCTTTCAGGGGATGGTCGAACTCTGTCACGGGTGCGGAGGATGTCGCGGCGGGCAGGTGACGACCGGCGGCGTGATGTGTCCGACCTACCGGGCCGCGGACGAGGAAGTCACGAGTACCAGAGGCCGGGCCAACATGCTCCGTCAGGCGATGAGCGGAGAACTCCCGGAGGGCGAGCAGTTCGACGTGGAGTTTATGGCCGAGGTGATGGACCTCTGCATCGGGTGCAAGGGGTGCGCCCGCGACTGCCCGAGCGAGGTTGACATGGCCAAACTCAAGGCCGAAGTCGAACACGAGTACCACCAGCGCCACGGGTCGGACCTGCGCGAGCGACTCTTCGCCAACGTCGCCGCCCTCTCTTCGGTCGGGAGCGCGCTGGCACCCCTCTCGAACTGGGCCAGCAAGGTTCCCGGCGCGCGAGGCCTGCTGGAGCGCACTCTCGGCATCGCCAGCGAGCGCAGTCTCCCGACCTTCCACCGAGAGACCCTCGAAGACTGGTTCGAGTCGCGCGGCGGTGCCCGGATTCCGGAGTCGGAAGCCATCCGGAAGGTCGCGCTGTTCCCCGACGCCTACACCAACTACAACCACCCCGACGCCGGGAAAGCCGCGGTCCGGGTCCTCGAAGCGGCGGGCGTCCGCGTCGAGATTCCCGACGGCGTGACCGACAGCGGACGCCCCGCCCACTCGAAGGGCTTCCTCGACGCCTCGCGCGAACGCGCGCAGACGAACGTGTCCGCGCTCTCGGCGCGCGTCCGCGACGGGTGGGACGTGGTAGTCGTCGAACCCTCCGACGCCGTGATGATTCAGTCGGACTACCTCGACTTGCTCGGCGAGCGAGGCCCCGAGTCGAGTCGCTCGGGCGAGCAGTACGCCGAACCCCGGACCGCCGACCCGGAGGAGCGACTGGACGACTCCGGGGAGGAAATCGGAACCGCGGCCGAACGGGTCGCCGCGAACACCTACGGAATCTGCGAGTATCTGGACATCTTCGAGTTCGACCTCTCGTTCGACGCGCCCGACGAGACGCTGACCTACCACGGCCACTGCCACCAGAAGTCGACCAAGAAGGACACCTACGCCGCCAGCGTCCTCCGGGACGCTGGCTACGAAGTGGACGCACTCGACTCGGGGTGTTGCGGGATGGCCGGGAGTTTCGGCTACGAGGCCGAACACTACTCGATGAGTCGGAAAATCGGTGAGATTCTGTTCGAGCAGGTCGAATCGAGCGACGGCGACGCCGTGGTCGCGCCGGGCGCGTCCTGTCGGGCGCAACTCGGCGACAGAGAGGGGACCGATGGCGAACCGCCCCACCCAATCGAGAAGGTCGAAACCGCGCTCCGGTAGGGCGTAAATACCCGTTGTTTTAAATAACAGAGACGACAATATTTCCGTACCTGTCGAGCTACGGAGCGAAAAATATGGGATTTGACACGCGGGCGGAGTCCGACAGGGGCCAAGTCGGTATCGGCACCCTCGTCGTCTTCATCGCCATGGTACTCGTCGCCGCGATAGCCGCGGGCGTCTTGCTGGAGACGGCCGGAACGTTACAGAACCGGGCCGAACAGACCGGTCGGGAGGCGACCGACCAAGTTTCGAACCGACTGACGGTGGTCAGTTCGTACGGCCACGTCACCGACGACGTGAAGAACTCGGCACCGAAGTCGAGCGGGGACATCATGCCGAACGAGAGCGTCGATACCGTGGAGTTGACTGTGAAACTCTCGCCGGGGTCCGGGCCGGTCAACCTCTCGCGGGCGACCATCTCGTGGGTCGGTCCGGAGAACTCGACCACGCTCGTCCACGGGAAAGTCGCGTCCTACGCGCCGGGCGTCGTGGACCGCGGCGAACCGGGGACGTTCGGCGTCGGTGGCGGCGGTGGCGGTAGTCAGACCGACGACCAGAGCCACGCTCACGAGGTGTTCAACACCCACGCACTCGACGGCGGCGACGGCACCGTCCTCACCGAGCAAGACGACCAAATCGAGATACGCGTCAACGCCGGACTCGTCGAGGCGGGCACCCGCGACCCGCTCACGCCGCCGTACTCCGAACCCCTCCCGTCGGGTTCGGAAGTGACGCTCCGCATCACCACCGCGTCGGGCGCGAGTACACTCCACCGCCTCGCCGTCCCGGTGTCGCTGACCGAGAAGTCGTCGGTCTCGCTCTGAGTCAGAACCCGCTGAACTTGTCGCGCCGGTAGATGTCGAGTTCGCTTATCGTGGATTTCTCCTGTTCGGCCGCGAACGCGATGGCCTCCGCCACCTCCTCGGGTTCGGTGACTTCGCCCTCCGCGAATCGCTCGGCGAACGACTCGCCGTAGGCCCCGCCGAACTCGGTCCGGACCTCCGAGGGGTTGACCACCGTGACCGCCACGCCGTCCGCGCCGACGTTGCCCTCCATGCTGTGGGCGAACCCCCGGACCCACCACTTAGTGGCGGCGTAGACCGGGTTGAACGGCCGGGGGTACTGCCCGGCGAAACTTCCGACGAAGACGAGGTTGCCCTCGGTCTCTCGGAGGTGAGGAACCGACGCGCGCGTGGCGTAGAACACGCCGTCTACGTTGGTCTCCATCATCCGGCGGTACTCGTCGGTGCCGAGGTCCGCCACCGACTCGCCGCAGGCCATCCCCGCGTTGTTCACCAGCACGTCGAGTCGGCCGAACTCCGAGACGACCGACTCGACGGTCCCTTCGACCGAATCCTCGTCGCGGACGTTGGTCTGGACCGCCAGCGTCTCGGCGTCCCACTCGCGCTCTATCTTCTTCGCCACGTCGTTCAGCGCCTTCTGGCGGCGGGCCGCGAGCGCGACCCGCGCGCCGTCGCGCGCAAGCGCGTGGGCCGTCGCCTCCCCGATACCCGAACTCGCGCCCGTGACCAGTGCTACCTTTCCGTCGAGCGGGTCGTCTGCCATACCCTCGATGCGACGGCGAAGGGGTTGGCTCTTTCGCCGGGGCCGAGTTGCGGACCCTCCCCGACCAGTTCTCGCGGCGAGTTAAGCCAGAGTTAACCGCCGACTCTCCGAGGAGACGACGCCGAGATGCCGCTACCCCGAGGTTTAGGGTGGAGCGTGCAAAGTGGTAAATATGCTCATACTTCGAGGCGGGACCGTCGTGGACGCCGACGGGCGGCGAGAGGCGGACGTGGCGGTCGAAGACGGCGAAGTCGTGTCAGTCGGTGACGTACCGGACGAATCCGACGAGGAAATCGACGCGACCGGCCAGTTCGTCGCGCCGGGACTCGTAGACGCCCACGTCCACCTCATGATGGACGGTCGGCCCGACCCGAGCGAGGTCCACGACGACAGCGAGGCGACACTGGCCTACCGCGCGACGGCCAACCTCCGGGACGCACTCGACGCGGGCGTGACGACGGTCCGGGACCTCGGCGCACCCGGGTCGCTCGCGCTCGACGCCGGAACCGCCGTCGGGCGCGGCGTACTGGAGGGACCGAGAGTTCTCGCCTGCGGCGAGAACGTCGTGATGACCGGCGGACACGGCCACTGGTTCGGCCGGGAGGCCGACGGCGTGGCCGAGGTGAAGAAGGCGGTCCGCGAGCAACTCAAGCGCGGTGCCGACGTGGTGAAGTGCATGGCGACCGGCGGCGTCCTGACCGAGGGCGCGCTGACGGGCGCGCCCGAACTCGACGAGGCGGAACTCGACGCCCTCGTGGACGTGGCCGACGCCAAACGGGTTCCCACGGCGGCCCACGCCCACGGCACCGCGGGCATCAAGAACGCGGTCCGGGCCGGGATTTCGAGCGTCGAACACGGCACGTTCATGGACCGTGAGGCGGCCGAACTGATGGCCGACCGGGGCACTTACTGGGTGCCGACCGGGAAGGCGCTCTACGGCATCGTGGAGGCCGGGACCGAAGCCGGAATCCCCGAGTTCGCCGTCGAGAAGGCCGAAAAAGCCAAGGAAGCGTGGGACGAGGCGTTCGAGTACGCGCTCGACGCTGGCGTCGAAATCGCCATGGGGACCGACGCCGGGACGCCGTTCAACTACCACGGCGACATCCCCGAGGAACTGGAGTTGATGGTCCGTCACGGTCTCTCGGAGCGAGCCGCGTTGGAGGCGGCGACGGTCAACGCCGCGGACTTGCTCGGAGTAGAGGGCGTCGGAACGGTCGCCGAAGGCACTCGTGCGGACCTCGTGGTCCTCGGGGACGACCCGCTGGACGACGTGACCGCGTGGCAGTCGCCAACACGTGTCGTGAGGCGTGGAACCGTGGTTCGGTGACAGGCCCACGTCAAAAGGTCTTTTATACCGGGCAATGGAGGATTAAGGTACATGAGACGGCTGCTGGCTGTCGCCCTTGTAGTCGTGATACTCGTCGGGACGGCCCCCGTAGCGACGGCTTCGGGCAGTCACGATGCCCGCGAGGTGTCCGCCGCCCCGCAGACGCTTGCCGTGACCGAGAACTTCGACAGCGTTGAATTCCACATCACCGTCTACGAGAACGGCACCGCAGAGTGGACGTTTACCTACCAGCGGACCCTCAACAACGACACCGAGCGCCAGCAGTTCGAGCAGTTCGCCGACGAGTTCAACAACAACTCCACGCGACTGTACGAGAACTTCAGAGAGCAGGCACGCCAGTTGACCAGCGCCGGGCACAACACCACCGACCGCGTGATGAAGGCCGAAAGCTTCTCGAAGAAGGCCTACATCGGCGGACTCGTCAACAACAACCGTGGCATCGTGAAGATGTCCTTCCAGTGGACCGGATTCGGCTACTCCGAGGACGACAGCGGCAACATCATGATAGGCGACGTGTTCGAGGGGGGACTCTACATCGGGCCGAACCAGTCGCTGGTCGTCCACAGCGGTCCCGGTCTCAAGTTCGAGTCGGTAGGCCCCCAGCGGTCGGCGACGCCCTCGGGTGACACCCTGACGGCCAGCGAATCGGTGACGTGGCAGGGCGAACGTGACTTCACCGACCAGCGCCCCCGCGTGAAGTTCGAACCTATCAAAGGAACGACAACAACGACGACAGAATCCGGCGACGGGAATGCGACGACTGTCGAGAAACCCAAGAACGCGACTCAGCCACCCACCGGCGGCGACGACTGGTCGCTCCTGATGGCGTTCATCGCGGCGGTCGTCGTCTTGCTCGGTCTCGCGGCCGCGTTCGCGTGGCGACAGGGCGACTTCGGGTCGTTCTCCGCCGACAGCGACACCTCGGGCGGCGACGGCGGCGGCGGGTCCGCGACTGCCGGAAACGGCGGGACCCAGACGACCGAACCGTCGGTCAGCGACGAGGAACTGCTCACCGACGAAGCGCGCGTGAAGAAACTCTTGGACGAGAACGGCGGCCGGATGAAGCAGGTCAACATCGTCGAAGAGACGGGATGGTCGAAGTCGAAAGTAAGCATGCTCCTCTCGGAGATGGAGGAGGATGGCGACATCAGCAAACTCCGGGTCGGCCGGGAGAACATCATCAGTCTCGAAGGTCACGAACCCGACGCCGCCGGGTCGCCCCTCGAAGGCGAGTAGGACTCGCGGTCCTCACCCGCCGACGCGCATCGTTCACCTCCGTTCACGCTGACTGGTAACTCGGAATGTATCCCTGCCGAACGGCGTAAATCGGTGGTTTCGCGCGCTGAACGATTCGGGACCGGCGCGAACGTGCGGGACCGAAACACGGCGACGGGAAAGCGCAACTGTTAAACAGTCCGTCCAACTACGATTGAGTGCAGACGCGCTCCGTTGGTGTAGTCCGGCCAATCATCTTGCCCTCTCACGGCAAGGACCAGGGTTCAAATCCCTGACGGAGCACTCTTCTGAGCGAACGTAGTGAGCGAGGAGAGACGCGCACCGAAGGGCTTCTGAAGTAGACGAGTCGTATCTCACCGTCTCAGCGACGTTCGCACAACGTTGTCGAATCGAATCAGCACTCGCTCGGGGACGAACTGGTCGAAGGTGACGCGGCCGTCGGGGAACCCAATCGTCACCCGTCGGCGCGGGGAGTCGTCGCGGTCCGTCGCGGCGTCGTCGGCGACGGTGACGAGTCCCGTCGCGGCGTCGATTTCGCAGTCGCCGCGCCGAAGCAGGGTCCGGACGATAGCGTCGTGGCGAACGTCCGAGACTCGCCCGTCGTCGGACTCCTCCGAGCGGACTTCTATCTCCCGCGTGTTGTCCCCCGCGTTGGTGTTTCGAAGCCGGAGCGTCGAATAGCCGTCCACGCAGGCGTCCTCGAAGCGCCCGCGGAATCCGCCGTCGAGGAACGAGACGCGGGTCGCGCCGTCGGCGTCGAGATACCGCGTCACGGCCCGGACAGTCGCGTCCGCGGTGCCGTCGTCGGGCGCGCGGACCGCCAGCAGGTCCGTGCCCGGTTCGAAGGTAGCGACGGTCGTGGGCCGGTTCTCCTTCGAGAGCGTCAGTTGCGTCTGGGTTCCGGTCTCGGGGACGTTGCAGACCACGTAGATTCGGTCGTGGTCCCTGACGGCGGTCTGGACCTCGGGACCGTACGCGCCGGGCGACCCCACGTCGCCGGTCGGTCCGGTCGCACCGTCGGGGGAGACCCGACGCAGGCCGTCGATTCGGTAGTAGTAGACGGTCCGCGCTCCCGCGAAGC
Source organism: Halorussus caseinilyticus (assembly GCF_029338395.1). Classification (NCBI taxonomy): domain Archaea; kingdom Methanobacteriati; phylum Methanobacteriota; class Halobacteria; order Halobacteriales; family Haladaptataceae; genus Halorussus; species Halorussus caseinilyticus. The sequence goes on along the minus strand of NZ_CP119809.1, from coordinate 1,445,826 downwards.
GGAGTTGGGACGCCGCCCGCCGGAGTTGGATTTGCGAGAGTTCGTCTAGCGTCTCGGCGAAGTTCCGGTCGTCAACGTCGATGGATACGTCGGCCGCCCGGAGGACGCGGCGGCGCGCCGCCTGCGAGGGAAGCCTTCGGACGAGTTCCTGCGGTGGTGCGTCGTTCTCCGTCGGGTCGAGTGGGAGGTCCATCGTCCGAGTGTACGAACGCGAGTATTGGAATCTTTCCACTTCGGTGGCCGACACCTCGGCGGGTCGGCGCTCACTCGGCGTTCGGCGCTCGCTCGGCGTCCGCGCCCTCGGCGTAGAGACATCGAAATCAGTCTATAACATAGATATACAATTCTTTAGGCTCCGTATAGTTATGTTTGAGAACGGGTTTCCGTTCCCTACATCGCGGAGCGCGGGACCGTCCAGCAGTGGGTCGAGACGACGGCGACGGCGGGCCTTCGAGACGGGTCGTCCAGTCCCGTCTGCGCCCCCGAACGCTGTCGTCCGGAGCGGGGACGCACTTTTTAAATAGCCCCTTCGGGAAGGGACGGGTAAGACCACGCATGTCTGAGCAGGAACACGCCGACGAGTCGGCGGCGGGGCGGACGGGACTGCCCATCGAACGCGGGTTTCCGATAGAGCGCGTCAACGAAATCGCCGCCAAGGAGGGCCGAGCGAAGCAGTACTACCGGCCAATCTACACGATGCACAAGTGGTGGGCGCGACGGCCGGGGTGTCTGTTCCGGGCCATCTCGCTCTACTCGCTTCTGGACGACGAGACGAGCGTCGAGGATGTCGAGGTGTACGAACCCGGTCGGAACCAGCAACTCGGCACCAACGGACTCGACGCGGCGGACCTCGTGGACGCAATCGGCGAGGTGGACATGGAGAATCCGGAGTCGCTGTGGGAGTTCTACCCCAAGGACGTTCGCGTGGCGGACAAGAAGATTCTCGACCCCTTCGCTGGCGGCGGCACCTCGCTGGTGGAAGCCTCGCGCTTCGGCGCGGAGTCGGTCGGCGTGGACCTCAACCCGGTGGCGTGGTTCGTCACCAAGAAGGAACTCGACGCCGGGGAGACGGACGTGGCGGAACTCGAACGCGCCTTCGAGCGAGTCCGCGACGACGTGGCCGACGAGATTACCCAGTACTACCGGACGCCGTGTCCCAACGCCGACCACGACGGCCGGGAGGACCACGACGCCGACGTGATGTACAACTTCTGGGTGAAGGAGTTAGATTGCGTCTCGTGCGGGCACACGGTTCCGCTGTTCAAGGACTACCGGGTGGCGAAAGGTCGCTACGAGAACGACGACCAGTACAACTGCCTCTGCCCGGACTGCGGCGCGGTGACGCTGGTCGAAGACTGGCAGGACGACAGCGAGTGCAACGAGTGCGGAAACCAGTGGGTTCCGGAGGACGGGAACGTGAGTCGCGGCGGATACTACAACTGTCCGGAGTGCGGGCAGAAGGAGGCCATCACGGACGGGATTGCCGAACAGGACGGCTACGACCTGCGACTCTACGCGGTGGAGTACTACTGCGAGGACTGCGACCAGCAGGGTCTAGAGAAGAGTTCTTATAAGGGGTACAAAAAGGCGGAGGCGGCCGACAAGCAACTGTTCGAGGAAGCAAAGCGAGAGTGGAACACGCGGACAGACCTCCACGAGTACGTCCCGGACGAGGAAATTCCGCCGGGGCACATGACTGTCGAACGAAATCCAGTTGACGACCACGGGTATGAAGAGTGGACGGACATGTTCAACGAGCGTCAGCTACTGTGTCTGAGTAAACTCCTACAGGCCATCGGTCGTGTATCCGACCGGGATTTAAAAGAGCATCTTCTCACAGCTTTCTCTGATGCTCTTCGGACGAACTGTATGATGACCTCGTATGACCCGACCAGAAACGGTATGGACCACATATTCCGAACAAACGCATTCGACCCTCCAATGTACCCCGCAGAGAACAACGTTTGGGGGACAAGGTTCGGACGAGGAACGTTCACTGCAATGTTCGAGATGGTCAAGAAAGGCGTCGAGTACGCCAACGCCCCCACCGAGCGACACGTCGAGGACGGCGAGACCGTCGAAACCGACGAGTTCGCCAAGCCAATCGGTCTGAACTCGCAGGTCTACCAAGACGACATGCGCAACATCTCCGCCGAGGACGAGTACGACGCGGTGATTACCGACCCGCCGTACTACGACAACATCATCTACTCGGAGGTGGCCGACTACTTCTACGTCTGGCAGAAGATTCTGCTCGAAGGCGAGTACCCCGGATTCGACCGCGAGAAGACGCCCCGCGAGGAGTCCATCGTGACGAATCCCTACCTCGGCAAGACCGCCGAGGACTTCGAACACGAGATGGGCCAAGCCCTCTCGGTCATCAACGACGCCTTGAAAGACGACGGGACGCTGGCGTTCACCTACCACCACAGCGACGAGGAGTCGTGGGGCGAACTCCTCCAGTCGCTCTGTGAGAACGGGTTCGAGGTGACGGCTACCTACCCCATCAGTTCCGACCTGAACAAGTTCATCGGCGGGGAAGCCGTCTCGTTCGACATCGTTATCGTCGCGCGACCCACCGACGACCGGGAACCCATCTCGTGGAATCGGCTTCGTCGGCGCATCGTCAAAACCGCCCGGAAGACCCACGAATCGCTCGAAGAGAACCGGGACCTCGCCAGCGGCGACATCGGCGTCGTGGAGATGGGCAAGTGCTTCCAAGAGTACTCCAAGCACCACGGCGCGGTCCGGCGCGCGGGCGAGTCCATGACCGCCAAGGCAGTCGTCGAGGAAATCTACGGCATCATCCAGCAGGGCGAACGCGGCGAACAGGACGTGTACCTCGACCTGCGCGAGGAGCGCGGTCCCTCCTACAGCGACCTGAACAAGCACCTCAAGCGCTCGGACGCCTCCGAGGAAGCGATGAAGGAGATGAAGTTGTTCCGCGTCGAAGACGGCGACTTCCTGCTGTGCGACTGGGACGACGAGAAGCGCCAAGCCTACGTCCAGACCAGAGTCGAAGGCGACGACGGCGACCTGACCGACTTGGACCGCGCGCACTTCCTGCGCTACCGCTACGAACACGACCGGTCGCGCGAGGAGTTCCTCGCCCGGTGGGACGAAGACGACCTGCGGGAACTCTGCGAGGACCTCGCCGCGGTCACTGGCGACGGGACGTACCTCAAGATGCTCGGCGTCGATACCACCTTCGCCGAGGGCGACTGGTAGGGGCGTCGGGAGTCGCGCGCGTCGCGCCGCTAATCTCGGCGAAGCGAAATTCTCACGTCCGAAACTCCGAGTACTCTCCGGGGACGCTCGGTTGAATATGCAGTTTCATAAGCGACCGGTTCGTGGTGTCGGTCATACATGGGTGCCGACGGAACTCTCGATACTACAATCGACGACGTGCTGACGCTCAGTCCGGAACTCACCGAGGGCGATAGCCTCGTCAAGGGCCAGATTCGCCTCTACGATGTCGATAGCGACGCCGACACCTTGGAGTCCGACGCCGAGCGATTCTTCGGCCGCACGCTTCTGACCGGGGGGTTGGAGGACTCGCTGAAGCGACTTCGGGACACCCTCCGGGGGGAGGACCACAACCGCCTCCACGAGATGTACGGTCCCTACGGCACCGGGAAGTCCCACCAGATGGTGGCGCTCTACCACTGCTTCCGGTCGCCCGGCGTCGTCGGAGACTGGGCAGACGGCCGTATCGAGGGTCTGGGCGATGCGCTCCCCGACGACGCCCTCCCCATCGTCGTCTCCCTCCAGAAAGAGCAGTACGAGTACCTCTGGGAACCGCTGTTCGAGCGCTTGGACTACGAACCCGACGAGGAACGCTACGACGAGGACGGCGGCTATCCCTCCATCGACGTGATTCAGGAAGCGGTCGGCGACCGGACCGTCGCGTTCTTCATGGACGAACTGGAAGACTGGTTCGGGTCGCTGTCCGGTCGGCGCAAGGACGCAAACCGGGGGTTCCTACAGGCGCTTTTCGAGACGACTTCTCGGCCGACCACAGACCTGTTCGCGTTCGTCTCGGTTCTCCGCGAGGGGTCGGACGTTCACGACATCCTCTCGCGCGAACCCGAACGCGTGCAGGTCAACATGTCCAATCAGGTCGATATTCGGGAGGTACTGCGCCACCGATTGGTCGATTCGGTGGACGACCCGTCGGCGATGCGCGCGCTGGTCGACCGCTACGTCGAGGCCTACGCCGACACCGACTACGTGGACCTCCCCGACGGACTCCGAGAGGAGATGTACGACACCTACCCGTTCCACCCCGTCCTCATCGACTCGCTGAAGACCCGCTACTTCGCCGAAACCGAGTCCGGGGCCACTCGCGGGATGCTCTATCTCTTCGCCAAAGTTCTCGTGGACAAGTACCGAGACACCGACCTGCTGACCCACGGCGAAGTCGATGCGGTCGAGTACAACGACGAACTCACCCGAATCAACGTCGAACACTCCCGGCCCGACCGGTGTTACGACGACATCCGGGAACGCCTCGCCGACGCCGACATCACCTACGGTCGCCCCATCCTGAGTACCGTCCTCGTCTACTCGCTGACCCCCGGACTCGCGGAGGGCGCGACCACCTCCGACATCGTACTCGGAACCTACCACGCTGGCGACCGAATCAACGACATCGTGGTGGACCTCGAACGACTGCAGGGCGAGGTGTATCACCTCTGGCGCTCGGACGACCGCTACGTCATCCGCGAGGACGAGAATCCCCGGTCGCTCGTGAAGAACGCCGCCCGCGACGTGCCCGACGAGGACGCGATGGCGCTCGTCGGCGAAACCGTCGAGAAACTGTTCGGTGCGGGCGCACACGCCGTCGGGTTCAACGTCGAGGGCGAACTGGAGAGCGTCCCCGACAGCCAGAACGTCAAGACCGTCGTGAAAAACGGCCCGTGGGACCAAGATAGCGTCGCGGAGGTCATCAAGAACCAACCCGCTGGCCGCCAGTGGCGAAACACCCTCGTCTTCGTCCAACCGAGGAACGGCAAGACCATCTCCCAGTCGTCCCAACAGGAGAAGTTCCTCGGGAAGGCCAAGGAGGTCATCGGCGCGGAAATCCGCGGGAGAGACGAGAACTTGGCCGAGGAAATCCGCGACAGGATAGACGAGTTGCACGACGACTACGAGGACGACCTGCTCGAACGCTTGGAGAGCGCCTACGGCGAAATCATCGACGGCGACGACTTGCTCAACGAGTTCGACTACGCGGCGGAGATGTCGCTGACGAACTTCGTCGCCGCCGAACCCGTCTTGGACGCCAGCAACGTCGCCGCCGCGGTGGAGGCCGACCCCTTCGACCTTCAGCGTCACGTCTGGGGTCTCGTCAGCGACCGACTCGACAGTCGCTCGGAGACGACGATAGACGAAATCTACGAGCAGTTCCTGATGGAACCGACCTACCCCATCCCCGGAAGCGCCCGCGCAGTCGTCAACGCCGTCGAGGACGGACTGGAGGACGAACCCCTCCTCGCACACGACGGGAGCGGTTTCACCGACGACCTTCGCGGTCTGAGTCGGGACACGGTACTCGCCTTGGAGAGCGAAGTCGAGAAGTGGTCTACCGAGGAAGTCGTCTCCGAACTCCGCGGGCGGTTCGGTGAGGGGACCAAGGAAGTCGATTTGGCGACGTTCGAACTCGACCTCCGCCAGCGGACCGACGTGTGGGTTCACGACCAAGACCCCGAGGACGCCGTGAAGATGGCCGCCGGGCGACTGACCAACGACGACCACTACGTCTTGGTCAGCGGCAACGAAATCCTCGACAAGGTGCGGTCGGACGCGACCCTCCGGGACGTTTCGGACGCCGAGACGATTGGTCCGACCGAAGTCCGCACTCGAATCGAGGAGACGATTGAGGCCGCGGGCGAGGCGGATACGAGTCAGGTCCTCACGACGATTCGCAACGACACCGAGACCCATCTCCCGCAGGACGACACCGCCGCCGCGTTCCGCACCGCGGTAAGTTCGCTCCTCTCGGAGGGCTACAGGCTCAAGACCGGCGGCGACTACGTGGGCACCCTCGGCGACCGCGACCCCACCTCGGTCGTCGTCGCGCCGATGGTGCCCGGCGATGTCGGCGACAGCATCCTGAATTTCGTCGGCGAACTCGACGAGGAAGAGACGTTTCAGGTCCAGTCGGTTCGGCGCGAGTGTGCGCCCGACCAGTCCGAGGCCGCGGTCGAACACTTCCTGCTCGCCAACCTCGGCGAGGAGCGTCCCCACTACGTCGTCGGTGCCACCGGGTCCGACGACCCCGGCGACTGGTTCCCCGGCGCTGGCTTCCGCGTCCCGCCCGAAGAGGGGTGGACCTTCGAGTACGAGGGCGACAGCGCCTCGGAGATGCGCGAGGAGTGGCAGGAGTCCCACGAGTCCGGGTCGGTCTCCTACGGGTCGCTGTCGTTCACCACGAACGGCGACGGCGCGGCACCCGGCCGACTCCAAGGAGTCGGCGAGTTCCAACAGGCCCAGACCGTCCTCCAACTCGAACTGGGCCAGTCCCACGAAGTCGTCGCCGACATCTTGGAGAACGTCCCCGAGTCGGCCACGAACATCGACGCGACGGTCCAGTTCGAATGATACGTACGTTCAAATACGAGGACGGGACGACTGCCACCCATGTCTGACTCCGACCCCGACTCGCGGGAGCGACTCCCGATAGAACGGGGATTCCCCGTCGAGCAGGTAAACGACCTCGCGGACCGCGAGGGCCGGGCGAAACTCCACTACCGGCCCCTGTCCACCATCCACAAGTGGTGGGCCAGACGACTCGGGAGCGTCTTCAGGGCGATTTCGCTCTACTCGCTGGTAGACGACCCCGAGACGGTCGAAGTCCGCGAACCGGGCGGCGAGGACGTGGACCTCTCGGACTTCGGCGACGACTCGGCCGACTCCGCTGGCGACGACATCGGCCAGTTGCTCGACTCGGTGAGTCTGACAGACCCCGACGCCCTCTGGGACCTCTACGCGAAGGACGTTCGCGTCGAAGGAAAGAGCGTCCTCGACCCCTTCGCAGGCGGCGGGACGAGTCTCTTGGAGGCGGTCCGTTTCGACGCGGACGTGACGGGCATCGACCTCAATCCCGTCTCGTGGTTCGTCACCAAGAAAGCGCTCGAAGCCCACCGAATCGACGTTGAGGACCTCCAACAGGCCTTCGAGGAGGTTCGAGCGTCGGTGGCCGAGGAACTCCGCTCGCAGTACGAGACGGCCTGCCCGCACGACGACGGCCACGTCGCAGACGTGATGTACGCCTTCTGGGTGCGGAAGCTAGACTGCACCTCCTGTGGCGAGACGATTCGACTCTTCAAGGACTACCGGGTCGCGGCGGGACGCTACGAGAACGACGACCGGTACAACGTCTTCTGTCCCGACTGCGAGTCGGTCTTCCTGACCGACGACTACCGGACCGACTCGACCTGTTCGGAGTGCGGCCACGAGTTCGTCCCCGCGAACGGCCCGGTGACGCGCGGGGGCAACTACGGGTGTCCCTCCTGCGGCCTGAAGTATCCACTCGTGGACGCCATCGCCGACGGGCAATCCTATTCGGCGGACCTCTACGCCGTCGAATACTACTGCACCGACTGCGAGGACGAAGGCGGAGACCGGTCGTCGTTCAAGGGGTACAAGGCCGCAACGGAGCGAGACCGTACCCAGTTCGACGACGCGAGCGAGGCGTGGCACTCCGCCGACGACTTGGACGAGTACGCGCCCCGCGGCGACATCCCGGAGGGAGCGATTACCGCGTCGTCCTCGATAAACGGCAACGACGTGTTCAGTCACGGGTACGAGACGTGGCGAGACATGTTCAACGACCGGCAACTCTACTGTCTCTCGACGTTGCTCTCGGCGATAGACGACGTGGACGACCGGACGATTCGGGAGTACCTGCTCGTCGCGTTCAGCGACTCGCTCATGTTTCAGAACGACTTCGCGCTCTACAACGTCACCGGGACGAAAATCGAGGGCATCTTCCGGCGCAACTCGTTCACTCCCCGAGTCGAGTACGCCGAGAACAACGTCTGGGGGACGCGCGCGGGACGGGGCACCTTCGAGAACACGTGGGAGAAAATCCGCAAGGCGGTCGAGTTCGCCGACAGTCCCTCGGAGCGCCACCTCGAAGACGGGGAACTCGCACGGACCGACCCCTTCGACAAGCCAGTCGGCGGGGAGTACACGCTCCATCAGGGCGACGTTCGGGACGTTGCCCTCGACTCGGAGTACGACGCGGTCATCACCGACCCGCCCCACTACGACAACGTCGTCTACTCGGAGGTGTCGGACTTCTTTTACGTCTGGCAACGACTGCTTCTGGCCGACGAGTACCCCTGCTTCGAGTCCGAGACGACGCCCCGCGAGGAGAGCATCGTGGAGAATCCGGCCGTCGGCAAGGACGCCGCCGACTTCGAGTCGGAACTCGGCGAAGCGTTCTCGAAGATACGCGACGTGTTGAAAGACGACGGCGTTCTCGCGTTCACCTACCGACACACCGGAACGGAGTCGTGGGCGAGTCTGCTCGGGTCGCTCTGCGAGGAGGGATTCGACGTGACCGCGACGTACCCGATTTCGGCGAACCTCAGCGACTTCGTGATGGGCGACGAACTCAGCTTTAGCGTCGTCGTCGTCGCCCGACCCGCCGCGGACCGCGAACCGATTAGCTGGTCGTCGCTTCGACGACGGATGCACCTCGCCGCCAAGCGAGCGCGAGACGAGATTCGGGAGGGCCAGACCCTCTCGGAGGGCGACATCGGCGTCGTGGAACTCGGCCGATGCTTCCGGGAGTACTCCAAACACCACGCGAAAGTCCACCGCGACGGGTCGGTCATGACCGTCGGCGAAGTCGTCGGCGAGATGTACGACATCGTGGCCGGGAACGTCTCGCCCGACGACATCTACCTCCAACTCTCGGCGATGGACCGCCCCACGCGCGAGGACGTGACCCGCCTCTGTCGCGGGACGGAAATCGACCCCGAGGACCTCCGCGACCGGGCGCTGTTCGACGCCGACGACGGCTTTCGACTGACCCGGTGGGACGACGACGAACGCCTCTCGTACCTCCGCGGGAAGGCCCGCGACGAGTTGTCGGCGCTCGGACTGGTCCAACTCCTGCGCTACGACGCCGACCGGAGGACCGAACCGATAGACGAACGCCGCGACATCGAGGTGACGGGGGAGCTAATCGACGTTGCGACCGACCTCGCCGAGCGTACCGGCGACGAGGAGTACCGGAACCTCTTCCGGGACTAACGTATTTCACCCTCCGGTGAGTCGTCCCGACTGACATGAGTGACACCGACGCGGTAGCCGGGATGTACAACGTCGTCGTCGTCGACGAGTGGGAGTCGGCCGACTACAGGGTGCCCGTAGACGAGTTCGTCTCCAAGTTGGAGAGTCGGGACCTCCCCGACGAAATCTGCGTGACCGGTCTCGAAGAAGTCCTCACGGGCGAGGAGGACCGCCGGGACCGACTCGTCTCGACGATGCGTCGGGAGATGGACTACCTCAACAGTCAACGCCCGCTTCCGGCGATTCAGTTCGTCGTCGGCGGCGATGTCCAAGGTGCCGGTGACACCTTCGACGTGGAAGTCGACGGCGAGTTTCACTCGCTGGAACCGATTTTCGGTCGCCGAATCAAGAGACGGAAGTCGGGTTGGCTGGTCGTCCCGTTCCGGGTGTAGGCGGTCACATGAGCGCCCACGGTCCCTCCGTGCTGACCGAAGCGCCCTCGTCGCCGGATTCGAGGAAGTAGAGCGTGACCGTCCCGTGGTCGTCGTTGCCGTCGGGGTCGTAGATAGGGACGCAGGTCGTCTCGTGTTGGGGATACGTCCGACGGCCCTCGTCGTCGGTTTTCTCGCAGGCGTCCCGGATTCGGTCTTTCGTCCATCTGCTCTGGTGGTCCAACTCGGGTTTGTTCGGTCCGTAGGACGAGAACGTGATTGCCGAGATGATGCGGTCGGCGAACGTCGCGGGATTGCTGATGCCGAACGGCCCGTTCGGGTCGCGGACCTTCGAGAGGTCCTCGTCCGTGACCTTGAGACAGAGGTAGTCGTCGGTCGCGGCCTCGAATATCCGGAGTTCCGGATACCGGAGCGCCAGCGTCTCGAAGACGTACTCGTAGACGCGGTTCTCGTACTCCTCGCAGGTGAAGTCCTCGCGCGGCGAGACGAGTCGGATTTCCCCGCCGGTCTGCCGGACCGGGAGTCGGTCCGGCCGGTGGTGGGGACAGAGAAACGCCATCCGGTCCGTGTCGGTCAGGTAGGCGTACGCGAACATCCGGGACCGAGGCCCGGAATCGGTCGCCGGGTTCTCGCCCTCGCGGTAGTACTTCGAGTCCAGCACCGCGAGCGCCTCGCCGTCGTCACAGAGGAGATGGTCGGGTTCGTGATAGCTGTTCACGTCGCGTCCGAAGGGGTACAGCGACGGTTCGTGTTTACACTCCACCGACGAAAGCTGATTCAGGTAGTCGATGTCGCCCACGGAGTTCACCGTCTGCTTCAGGACTCGCTGAGAGTAGTCCTCGAACAGCGTTTCCATGCTGAGCGCGTAGTCCACGAGCAGTTCCTCGGGACCGCCTCCGATTTGGCCGAGCAAGGTCGAGGCGAGAATCGACTGGGCGGTGTGGAACGCGCGCCGGTAGTAGCGGCGCTGTCGCGGCAGGTCGCCCAGCGAGAGGCGACGGTACTCGCCGATTCGCTTCCGACTGCTCTCGATTCCCATCTCCTCCATGCGTTCGACTTCCCGATGCACCATCGAGACGAGCAGGTCCTGTCGGGGATGTCGGTTGCCGTCCCGGTCCTGTTGGAGCAACCGGAGGAGGAGTTTCCCGGCCATGTGGACCGCGGCGTTCACGGGGTTGGCGTACTCGACGTTCGTCTCTATCCACGCGGGCGAGGGGTTTCCGGAGGCGTGGTTCATCAGCGTCCGTTCTACGTCCACGGAACCGAACCCCTCGAACCCGTCCCGTCGGCGGACGTTCAGGTCCCGGATGAACCCCTTCCGGCGGACGGTCCGGACGCCGCGGAGGTAGTTAATCGCCAAGATTGCGAGGATGCGGGTAGACTCGACGCCGCCCGAGACCAACTCGTCCAAGGGAACGCCGTAGTACGACTGGGTTCGGTCGATGTCGTAGACCGTGAGCAACATCTGAACGACGTGCTCCCACTTCACTTTGGGTTCGATTTGGACGCTCGTCCCCGGAACCAACCGCACCATGCCCACAACGTCGGCGGGTTCAACGTGGAGTGTGTCGTCTACGACGCGGACCGTGAGGACCTGAAGCCCGTCCGGTTCGTCGTCCCGGCCGGACCCGGTTCGCAGTCTGGGGCGCTTTTTGACGAACTTGCTCCCCTCTCGGACGAAGTTCGCGGCGCGAAGTTCCGACCGGACGGTCTCGGGACAGTTCTCGACGACGAGTTTCCGGCTCTCCTCGACGGGACAGAGGGAGGTACCGTAGTCGTAGTGGGGGGTCTCACTCATACGCGCTGACGCCCATCTCGCGCTCTTCGGCCTCGGCCTGCCGGGTCGCGAGGTCCACCGCCGGACCGAGGTCGAACGCCTCGAACTGGTCGTCCAAGGTCTCGTAATGGCTCGCCAGCCGATTGATTTGGGGGAGTGCGGCCGCGTTCAGGAGGCGCGGGGCGACGTAGGTGGCGAACGCCTGTCCGACCGCAGTGGCTTGCTCGCCCTCGTAGGGACCGTCGCTCGCGCAGGCGTGGGCGAGAAACTTCGTCACGTCCTCGTAGTGCATCGGCCCGAACTCCATGATGGCGTCCCCGCTACTCGTGGTCGTGCCCTCGTTGATTCCCCGGTGGTGGCGCTCGAAGAGTCTCCGGAGTTCGTCGCGGTCGATTTCGACTTCCGACCCGAGACCCCCAATCCAGCGGTCGAACAACGACGCGCGTTCGTCGTCGCCGTACCGACTGAGTTCTATCATCGCGAACCGGCGGGTGATGGCGTCGTCGAGTTCGTTCACCGTCCGGTCGGACATGTTCATCGTGCAGATGATTTTCACGTCGTCGTCGAGGGTGAGACTCTCGCCGTCGTCGTTCCGGAAGACCACTTGGTCCTCGTCCTCGATGGCGGTGTAGAGCGGCCCGAACACCTGCGAGATGTCGGCGCGGGTGATTTCGTCCACGATGACCGCCCAGTTGTCGCCGTACTCGTCGGCCTTCTCGATGCCCTGTGAGACGCACCCCGCGCGGCGTCGGTACTCGATTTCGCCGTCTTCGGTCTCGGGTTGGATGCTCCCGGTGATGTCGCCGGGCGTCCACGTCGGGGTCGCGGTGTGGATGGAGTAGTCGATACAGGTCTCCAGCGCGAGTTGCTTGGCGAAGTAGGTCTTTCCGGTCCCGGTGGGTCCGTAGAGGACGATGGGCTTGCCGACGCTCACGGCCGTCTTCGCGTTCTTCTTCACGGTGTCGGGGACGAGGATGTCGCCCAAGTCCTGATTGCGCTGGGCGACGGTCTGTTTGACTTCGAGGGGTGCGACCGACGAGGTGAGGAGTTTGTTCTTGATTATCGTCCCGCCACCGGGTACGTCGGTGTCGATGTTCTGCTCCTCTACGAGAAACTCCAGTGCGCTCGGGTCCTCGGTCCTCTCGATGAACTCCTTGGCCGTCTCCAGAGCGATTGTGATGTAGTGGCTGTGTTCCTCGGCCTCCTCCCGGTCGTATCGTTCGAATCTCGGTTTCCCTTCGTTCATTACCTGTTGGATTCTGCGGGGGTATCATAAAACAACATGTCCGGTCGAAGTCCCTCCGGGTTCGACCGGCCGACGAACCCGACATCGGTCCGGGGCGTCTCCGGCGAGAGGGCACGCCGTTCGATTCGGCGTCTCGGGAGTCGGGGGGTTCTGGGGAATCGGCGGGGTTCTCGGGAGTCGGCAACGAGTCTCGGGAATCGGCGGCGAGTCTCGGGAATCGGGGGAATCGCGGGGACCGACCGCGGGGAGTCGCCCGCGGGCGTCGGGGCGATGTCGCATACATTTATGGGCGGTAGCTATCTTGTAGACACACATTCACCATGTCCCACGACGAGTCCGGCGAGCGGTCCGGGGAACGGACACAGCTTCCAATCGAGAAGGGGTTTCCGATAGAGCGCGTCAACGAAATCGCGGCCAAGGAGAGTCGGGCCAAGCAGTACTACCGGCCAATCTACACGATGCACAAGTGGTGGGCGCGACGGCCGGGGTGTCTGTTCCGGGCCATCTCGCTGTACTCGCTTCTGGACGAGGAGATGGACGCCGAGGACTTCGAGGTGTACGAACCGGGCCGGAACCAGACCCTCGGGGGCGCGGGGAGTCGCCGCGAGGACCTGAAACGCAAGATTGCGGACGTGGACATGGAAGACCCCGAGTCGCTGTGGGAGTTCTACCCCAAGGACGTGCGGGTGAAAGACAAGAAGATTCTCGACCCGTTCATGGGCGGGGGAACCTCGCTGGTGGAAGCCTCCCGGTTCGGCGCGGAGACGGTGGGCGTGGACCTCAACCCGGTGGCGTGGTTCGTCACCAAGAAGGAACTCGAAGCGGGCGGGACCGACGTGGCGGAACTCGAACGCGCCTTCGAGCGAGTCCGCGACGACGTGGCCGACGAGATTACCCAGTACTACCGGACGCCCTGCCCGAACGCGACCCACGGTGACGCCGACGGGAACCACGACGTGGACGGGGGTCACACCGACGCCGGACACGAGGGCCACGACGCCGACGTGATGTACAACTTCTGGGTGAAGGAACTCGACTGCGTTTCCTGCGGCCACACGGTCCCCCTGTTCAAGGACTACCGGGTCGCGGCGGGACGCTACGACAACGACGACAAGTACAACTGCCTCTGCCCGGACTGCGGCGCGGTCACGCTAGTCGAGGACTGGCAGGAAGAGAGCGAGTGCGACGACTGCGGCAACGAGTGGGTGCCCAAAGAGGGGAACGTGAGTCGCGGCGGATACTACAACTGCCCGGAGTGCGGGCAGAAGGAGTCGATTACGGACGGGATTGCGGAACAGGGGAAACCTGATACCCGTCTCTACGCGGTGGAGTACTACTGTGAGGAATGCGACCAGCGAGGTCAAGAGAAGAGTTCTTATAAAGGATACAAAGGAGCGGAGGGTGCGGATAAACGGCTTTTCGAGGAAGCAAAGCGAGAGTGGAACACGCGGACGGACCTCCACGAGTACGTCCCCGACGAAGAGATTCCGGAAGGTGCGATAACCGCGGCGTCGTCGGTGAGCGGAAACGACGTGTTCCAGCACGGGTTAGAAGATTGGACGGACATGTTCAACGAGCGGCAGTTACTTTGTCTGGCGAAGTTGATGCGTTCGGTCGAATCTATTGATGGAGAGGCTAGGGACTACCTACTGCTGGCTCTCACAGATTCAATCCTTTTCTATAATCTGTTGACTATGTATAACTATACTGCAAACAAGATTGAGTCTGCTCTTCATCGGATGAAGGCTTTCCCTCCGCAGAACGATTTAATCGAAGGGAATCCGTGGGGTGCGGAGTTCGGTCGTGGCAACTTCACTAACATGTTCGATATGGTGAAAAAGGGCGTCGAGTACGCCAACGCCCCGACAGACCGCCACATCGAAGACGGCGAAACCAAAGAAACCGGTGAGTTCGCCCAACCAATCGGCCTGAATTCCGAAGTTCACCAAGGCGACATGCGCAACATCACCGACGAAGACGAGTACGATGCGGTAATCACGGACCCGCCGTACTACGACAACATCATCTACTCCGAAGTTGCCGATTTCTTCTACGTCTGGCAGAAGATTCTACTCGAAGACGAGTACCCCGGATTCGACCGCGAGAAGACCCCGAGAGCCGAATCCATCGTCACGAACCCCTACCTCGACAAGACCGCCGAGGACTTCGAACACGAGATGGGCCAAGCACTGGAGGTAGTCAACCGCGCCCTCAAGGACGACGGAATGCTGGCGTTCACCTACCACCACAGCGACGAAGAGTCGTGGGGCGAACTGCTCGAATCGCTCTGCGAAACTGGCTTCGAAGTGACGGCCACGTATCCGATAAACTCCGATTTGACGAAGTTCATCACCGGCGAAGCAGTCGCCTTCGACATCGTAATCGTCGCGCGTCCGGTCGAAGACCGGACGCCGATTTCGTGGAACTCCCTCCGGCGGCGCATCGTCCGCACGGCGAAGGAGACCCGCGAGACGTTGGAGAACAACCGCGAACTCGCCAGCGGCGACATCGGCGTCGTGGAGATGGGCAAGTGTTTCCAAGAGTATTCGAAACACCACGGGGCGGTCCGACGCGGCGGCGACTCGATGAAAGCCAAGGAGGTCGTACAGGAAATCTACGGCATCATCCAAGGCGGTGAAGTGGGCGAACAGGACGTGTACCTCGACTTGCTCGAAGCGTCCGACCCGACCTACGACGAC
Organism: Halorussus caseinilyticus; assembly: GCF_029338395.1. NCBI lineage: Archaea > Methanobacteriati > Methanobacteriota > Halobacteria > Halobacteriales > Haladaptataceae > Halorussus > Halorussus caseinilyticus. Next base: position 1,430,406 of record NZ_CP119809.1, on the reverse strand, counting down.
CTGAGCAAACTCCTGCGGCGCTCCGACGCCTCCGAAGAGCAGATGCAGGAGATGAAACTCGTCTCCGCGGGCGGGGACTTCGAACGCTACGACTGGCGCGACGAACGACGACAGGCCTACGTCCAGACGAAAGTCGAGGAGGACAACGGCGACCTGACCGACTTGGACCGCGCGCACTTCCTGCGCTACCGCTACGAACACGACAAGTCCACCGCCGACTACCTCGAACGGTGGGACGCCGACGAGTTACAGGAACTCTGCGAGGGTCTGGCGGAGGCGACGGGCGACGGGACGTACCTCAAGATGCTCGGCGTGGACGAATCGCTCGCGGACTTCACCGACGAGTAGTTTCGACGCTCGCCGACCGCGGGACTAACCCATCTATCTATTTACTTCGGCATTCTATTCCGTTCTCTAACGTGTCTATACAATTTTGAGAGCAACCTCTGTCGTTCTTTTCCGGGTCGCGTACGGGCGGGACGGGCACGACCACGGCCGCGGCCACGCGGACGCGGGCGGCGTGCAGACGACGCGGACGCGGGCGGCGTGCAGACGACGCGGACCCACGGGCGGGGAGTTCGATGGCCGACTGCACGACGCTCGTTGCACTCCAACTCGACAGTGCAGGTGGCGCGGGGTCGGGAGCATCTGCATTCGATTTACTCCAGAGAATGCAATTTACGTGCCGAAACTTAGCTTCGAGTTCGATTCACCCCGCCAACTTTTTACTTAGAGACTTCGAACGGTTTCTACGTTCGATGAACACCGACGAACTGGCGGATTCGGCTCCGGGCGAACTCGTTCCCTACGGACGGCGGCCGTACTACAGACCCGACCCACTGCCGCCCACCCCCGAGTTAGCGTTGAGTCCGGAGTTCTACGAGTTGTTGTCCGACGCGACCTTCTGGTTGGGGAAACTCGACGGACTCAGTACGACGGTGGATTTCTCCCCGGTCCTGTACACGTCGCTACGCAGAAAGGAAGCGATGGAGTCCGCCGAGATAGAGGGGGCCGACGTTGATTTCAATACGGTCTTCAGCGCCGAAACGCAGTCGCGCGTCGAGACCGACGACCCGTCTGCTCCGTCCCACTCAGGCGAGTCGGACGCGACCAAGAACGCCCGAGAAATCCTGAACTACGAAACCGCCCTCGAAAACGGAATTGCGACCCTCGACGAGGGCGGGACCATCACGACCGACCTCCTCCATTCGCTCCACGAGACGCTCATGAGTGGGTTGCCCGATTCCCGGTGTGAAACCGACACTATCGGCGAATTCAAGCGAACGCCGAACGTCGTCGGGTCGTTTCTCCCACCGCCACCGGGGAAGGTCGAAGGGATGATGGACGCGTTCGTGACCTACCTCCAGACCGGCGGTAGCTACCATCCGCTCGTTGACCTTGCGCTCGCCCACTACCAGTTCGAGACGATTCACCCCTACGGCGACGGTAACGGACGCGTCGGTCGCCTCCTCGTCGTTCTCCAGTTGTACGACTCGGGATACCTCGAACACCCGAACCTCTATCTGAGCGAGTACCTCAACCGGAACAAACAGACCTACGTTGACCGGATGGGAGCGGTCAGAGATTCGGGGGCGTGGGAGGAATGGCTCACGTTCTTCGTTACGGGACTCAAAAACCAAGCGCGTGAATCCGTCGAACGGTTGCGCGAACTCCGTCGGCTTCAACAACAGTACGAGGACGATTACGGCGGAAGTACCCGCTCCGACGCACGCTTGGCCAGACGACTGTTCGAGAACCCGTATTTTACTGCGTCCGAGGTCGCCGAGATGCTAGATGTCGAGCGCTCGACCGCCTACCGAGCGATAGAGACGCTCCGAGACGACGGTGTGCTCGAGGAAGTCACTGGAAAGGAGCGGTACAAGGAGTTCCGTGCGACCGAGATATTCGACATTCTCGAACGACCGCCACAGACCTACTGACGCACTACCGACCGGCTACGAGTAGGCCAACCGCGCTACACAACCTATTTGTCAAGCTAGTCCACTTCCCGTTAGTATGAACGATAGCGACCTCGTGGACATCGAGGTCACGCACGACGACCCCGAGGAGGTGGTGGCCGACTACGCCGCCGGGAGCGCGGACTTCTCGTTTCACCGCCACACCGTGGTCGCGAATCGCCTCTCGGCCGGGCAACCCGACGCCGAACTCCGGTCGCTCGCCAGCGTGGACGACGAGCAGGTCAAACTCCTCGAACATCAGGTAGAGGCCGCCCACCGCGCGCTCTTCGAGATGGACGGCAAGGCGCTACTTGCCGACGAGGTGGGACTGGGCAAGACCATCGAAGTCGGGATGATTCTCAAGGAGATGCACTACCGCCAGACCGACGACTCGGTGCTGGTTCTCACCCCCGCCCAACTCGCCAAGCAGTGGCAGGGCGAACTCCGCGAGAAGTTCGGTCTGGAGTTCGTCTGCAACTACGACGACGAGTTTCGAGGCTTCGACGCCCACGACCGCGTTATCGCCAGCATCGACACCGCAAAGAGCGACCGCCACCGCGCCGCCGTCCTCGCGCGCGACTGGGACGTTCTCGTGTTGGACGAGGCCCACTACGTCAAAAACGAGGAGACCGACCGCTACGCCCTCGTGGACGGTCTCACCTACGACTACGCCTTCTTCCTCACCGCGACCCCCATCCAGAACGAACTCGCCGACCTCTACAACATCGTCTCGCTCCTGCGGCCCGGACTGTTCGGCAGTCGGGAGACGTTCCACCGCTACTTCGTGGAACGCGACGAGGAGACGCTGGTGAACCGCGACGAACTCCAGCGGCGTCTGAGTCAGGTGATGATTCGAAACCGCCGGGCCGAGACCGACATCGACTTCACCGACCGGGTTATCGACACCCGGCGCTTCGACCCGACCGAGGCCGAGATGGACCTCTACGAGTCGGTTTCGGACTACGTTCGGTCCGCGTACAGCGAGGACGGCGGCCAGAAGCTCGTCCTGATGCTCCTCCAGAAGGAAGTCGTCAGCAGTCCGGCCGCCTTAGAGCGGACCATCCGCGAGCAACTCGACGACCACCGAGAACTCGCCCACCGCGACGAACTCGAAACGATTCTGGACGAGATAGCCGCCATCGACACCCCCACCAAGCAACGCCGACTGTTCGACATCGTGGAGGAGGCCCGCGAACGCGTCGAGATGGGCCGGGTCATCGTGTTCACCCAGTTCCGCGAGACCCAGCGGCGGGTCCTAGACGCCTTAGACGAACGGGGCTACGAGACCCACGCCTTCCACGGCGGCCATTCGAGCGACGAGAAAGAGCGAATCGTGGACGACTTCCGCGAGGACGGCGGCGTTTTGGTCTCGACCGACGCGATGAACGAGGGGCGCAACCTCCAGTTCTGCAACGTGATGGTCAACTACGACCTGCCGTGGAACCCGATGAAGGTCGAACAGCGCATCGGCCGGATTCACCGCATCGGCCAGAAGCGCGAGGTGTACGTCTTCAACGTGGCGCTGAACGACACCGTAGAGGAGTACGTTCTCGACAAACTCTACCACAAAATCGACCTCTTCCAGCAGACCGTCGGCGAGTTGAGTACCATCCTCACCCGCCTCGAAGACTCCGGACGGAGCTTTGAGGACGAAATCTTCGACCGACTCGTAGACGCCGACTCGGAAATCGACCTCGAAAACGACTTCGAGGGGATGGCAATCGACCTCGAAGAACAGCGGGACCTCTCCCGGAAAGTCGAGCAGTTCAACACCGGCGTCTTCGAGAGCTTCGATTTGGGGGCCGACGATGACTGACGCGACCCACCCGATAACGCAGTCGGCGCTACGGGCGTTCGCCCGCGAGTACCTCGCCGGTCTCGGGGCGTCGCTCCGCGAAGACGGCAACCGGTGGCGCGTTCGCTTGCCCTCCCACGTCGATGTCGGCTTCAGCGACGACCGGGAGTTCGAAGTCGTCCTCGGCGACGAGCGACGAGACGACACCGACGAGTCGCACCTGCTGACCCCCGACAGCGAGTTCGCCCAGCAGTTGCTCGCCGAAGCGTCCGAGATGGCGAGGGTGGGACGACTCGCCCTGACCGAGGACCACCTCGCTGGAGACTATCGGTACCCCGCGTGGATTACCGCCGGGAGCGCCGAAGTCGCCGACGCGACGTTTCACCCCTACTACGACCGGACGGGGGTCTGTGCGTTCGTCCGAATCGGCGTCGAAACCGTCAGCGAGTACCAGACCCAGTTCCTGCGAGCGGTCGCCGTGGACGCCGAATCGGAGACCCGTCTCCCCGGTATCGCCGAGCGACTCGTGACTGAGTTCTACGCCCCGAAGTCCGAACCCGCCGCCGACCGGACCACCGAGACCGACGACGCGACGATTTCGCCCGACGGACTCGCCGACGCGATAGCCGCCGGACAGCGGACCGCGACCGAGACAGTCCGGAGCGAAATCGAGGAAGTCCGCCGGTCGGCGACCCGCGCGGCCGATTCGGAGTTCGAGGAGTACCGTCAACTCCGGGAACAGCGACTCGACGAACTCCGGGACGAAATCGACTCCGTATCGAACCGACTCCAGACGATAGCCGCCGAAGCGGACGACGCGGAGTCGCGCCAGCGACGGGTCGAGATTCTGGAGAAACGGCGGGAACTCAAAGACCGGAAAGCGGACGTGGAGGCGGAACTCGAGAAGGTCTGCCGGGAGAAAGAGCGGGGATACGCCGAGAAGCGCCGCGAGATTTACGACCGCCACGCGCTCGACGTGACCACGACGCCGCTCGCGGTGACGCTCGTAACCTACGAACGAGGTGAAATCGACCTGCGCCTGCGCGAGGGGGGTCGAACCGAGTCGGTCCGCGTCCCCTACGCAGTCGGCGCGGGAGTGACCGACGAAGTGACCTGCGAGAACTGCGGCGAGCAGTTGACCGGAGCGAACCCGGTTCGCGTGACTGGGGATGGACTCGGTTGTCGCACCTGCCGGTGACTCGACTGCCGTCCGGGAGCGAGGGGCGACCACCGACCACCGGCCCGTTTGCGTGAACTTAAGTGCGCGCCGAATAATCTCCGAGTATGGCTGAACGAGTACTGGAGTCTCCTCCTGTGGAGTCCGAGCGCACCCTCTACGTCGGCCGAGACCGGCCGATTCGAATCAGCGCCGGGCACCGCATCCGCCACCACGACGGCAAGTGCAGTCGCCCCCACGGGCACAACTACGAGATTACCGTGAAAGTCGTCGGCGAGTTGCGCGAGGAGGGATGGGTCGTGGACAAGGGCGACGTGACTTCGGTTATCTCCGAGTGGGACCACCGATTCCTGCTGGAGGCGGGCGACCCCCTCGTAGAGGCGTTCGAGGAGTCGGGCGACGGCGACGGCGTGGTCGTGTTGGACGCGCCCCCGACCGCCGAGGTCATGAGCGCGATACTGGAGCGCCGACTCGCCGAGAAGTTGCCCAGTAACGTCTCGGAAGTCGCGGTGCAGGTGAGCGAGACGGCCGAACTCTGCGGCGGGTCCACCTTCTGACGATGCCCGTCTCCAGCGACGTGGACCGCGCGGACGCCGAGGACGGAGAGTTCGACGGGGAGGGGGACGCCCTCCCGGTCAACGAACTCTTCGAGTCGTTGCAGGGCGAGGGCCGACTCGCGGGCGTTCCCAGCGTGTTCGTCCGCACTTCGGGGTGTAACCTCCGGTGTTGGTTCTGCGACTCGTATCACACCTCGTGGGAACCCTCCCACGCGACGATGAGCGTCGAGGAAGTTCTGGCCGAAGTCGAGTCCTACGACGCCGACCACGTGGTCGTCACGGGCGGCGAACCAATGATACACGACGCCGTAAAGTCGCTCCTCCGGAAGCTCGACGCGCGGGACTACCACACCACCGTCGAGACCAACGGTACCGTCTACCGGGACGCGCCCATCGACCTCGCCAGCGTCAGTCCGAAACTCGCCTCCAGCACGCCGACCCCGGAGCGAGACCCGAAGGGCGACGGCGAGTGGGCCGACCGCCACGAGAATCGACGCATCGACCTCGACGCGCTCGCCGCGCTGGTCGAAGCCTACGACTTCCAACTCAAGTTCGTCGTCAGCGACCGGGAAGACGTGGACGAGATTACCGACCTGCTCGGTCGGATTCGGGACGCCTCCGCGGTCGAAATACGGGACACCGACGTTCTGCTGATGCCCGAGGGCGCGACCAGAGACCGAATCGAAGAGACCCGCGCGCTCACCGCCGAACTCGCCCGAGAGTACGGCTTTCGGTACACGCCGCGCCTCCACGTGGACCTCTGGAACGACGCGCCCGAGACGTAGTTCGAGTCACTCCAGCGAGTCGAGGCAGTCGGCGTAGAACGCGACCTGATACGTCGTGCCGAACGCCGAGACGACTGCCGAGACGACCAGCGACAGGACGCCGCCGAGGGCGACCATGCCGACGCCGAACTCCGAGGGGGTCGCCGAGAGACTGCCGCCGAGTCCGCCGAGAATCGTGACGAAGATGCCCGCGACGCCCGCCACGAGACCCACCAGCATCGTGAGAGCAGTGTATCCGAGCGTCGAGACGAAGTTTCGGCGGACGAGTCCGGCGCTCCGCTTGAACGACGCGACGACGCCGAGGTCCGAGACGACGATGGCCGGGGCGTAGAACTGGAGGAAGAACAGCGGGAGCATCGTCCCGAGACCGACGAGCAGTCCGACGAGAGCGAAGGCGGCGATACCGGCACCCGGCGAAGCCACCGACCCGCCGAGACCGGACGTGCCCATCCCGAGGACGAACACGCCGACCACGGCGATGCCGATGACGAAGATTGTCGTGATGGCCGTCATCACGACGGCGAACAGCAGTAGCGCGCCGAGAATGCTGAGGTAGTACTCTTTCCCGCCCTCGACGAACGTCCCGAGTCGGGTAACGCCGTCCAACCCTTCGGCGGCCATCGAGAGCAGTCCGCCGAGCAGGAACGGGACGGCGAGTAAGACGAGTCCCGACACCGGGAGCGAGACGAACGGCCCGACGGAGGCCGGTAGCAGGGCCACCACGCCGGAGGGGAGAGCGTTTACCAACAAGGCGACGAACGCCGCGACGACGAGGACGCCGTTCCGCTTGAGCGTCCCGGCCGCGGTCGAGAAGGCTGAAATTGCACCCATACTAGAATTACCAAATCTAATTGGTTTATTCCTGTCGATGGCCGTCTCGAAACCGTGTGGCTCTTGGTATTCCCAAGCGAGTATCCAAGTATGACTGACAGCACACCGAAGCGCGCGGTCGTCCTCGCCTCGGGCGGGATGGACAGCGCGACTGCGGCCTACGTCGCCGACGAGGAGGGTTACGACTGCTACCTGCTCCACACCTCCTACGGGCAGGAGACCGAGGGCAAGGAGTACGACTGCGCCCGCCGACTCGCCGACGAGGTGGACGCCGCGGACTTCCTCCACGTCGAGACTGGCCACCTCGCCGCCGTCGGCGGGTCGAGTCTCACCGACGACGAGATGGACGTGGCGGACGCCGACCTCGAATCCGAGGAGGTGCCGACCTCCTACGTCCCGTTCCGGAACGCCAACCTGCTTTCGATGGCGGTCTCCTACGCCGAGACCAACGACTGCGGGGCCGTCTTCATCGGCGCGCACAGCGAGGACTTCTCGGGATACCCCGACTGCCGCCCGGCGTTCTTCGACGCCTTCCAGCAGGTCGTCGATACGGGGACCAGAGACGACACCGACATCGACCTCCGCGCGCCGTTCGTGGAGTGGTCGAAGACCGACATCGCCGAGCGAGGAACCGAGTTGGGCGTCCCCTACGAACACACGTGGAGTTGCTACCGGGCGGAAGCCCCGGCCTGCGGGACCTGTGACGCCTGCGCGTTCCGGTTGCAGGCGTTCCAGAACCTCGGCGTCCGGGACCCCATCGAGTACGAGCAACGGCCGGAGTACGCGGAATAGACCCCGTTTCGGGCTTCCGTCTGCTCGCTTCGCGTCGTTACGACGACCGCAGGAACCTCCGAGACGAAGGCTTCGAAAGCCCCCGCCCGCGGGCGGGGGCTTTCGTCCGCCCGGACCGGAGTCCGGCGGGCCGAACGCCTTCGAGTGTCCCACCGTGCGCGGGCGTCCGGCCGACTCCTTCGCTCCCGCCGGTCGCTCAGTCGTCTTCTCGCGGGCGGGCGCGGCGCTTGTGCGCCGCGCCCGCCCGGTCGGTTAGACAATATTCCGACCACTAAAAGACAAGTATGAACATGTATAAGAAGTAGATTTGATTCCAAAGAAACGAATTTAGTTGCTCTCGGGCGCGCGAGACACGGCTCGGAATTTTCGCCGGACTCGTACTAAACCATACCCATCCGTCGGAAACATTATAATATTCCAACTTGTATCCTACTGCGGAAATGAGAGGCGTTACCACCCCGCGACGAAAGTTCCTGAAAGGCTTCGCCACGACTACCGCCGTCGGTCTCGCGGCGTCCGCCCCCGCGAGTGCCGACGAGCAGGTGACGTACCTCGTCACCGCCGCGAGCGACTCAGCGAAGCGAAACGTCGAGCGAGCGGGCTACACGGTCCGCAACGAGATAGCCGCCGCGAACGTGCTGTTGGTCGCTGGCCCGACCGACGCGGCCGACGACATCCGGAGCGTGAACGGCGTCCGACGGGTCGCCACCGACGCCGCCTACGAGTTGGGCGACTCGCCGGTCGAGGCGGCCGACCGGACCGAGGACGCCGAGTACGCCGACCGCCAGTGGGACAAACAGGTGACCGAAGCGTTCGACGCCCACGAGACGGCCACCGGCGAGGGCACCCGAATCGCCGTCGTGGACACGGGCGTCGATGCCACCCACCCGGACCTCACGGACAACGTGAACACCGACCTCGGCCGGTCGTTCATCGACGGGGAGTCGGGTCCCGACAGTGGTCCCGTACACTACCACGGCACGCACGTCGCGGGCATCGCCGCCGCCACCGGCGAACGGGGCGTCGTCGGCACCGCGCCCGACGCCGAAATCGTCCCGATTCGGGTCTTCCCGAAGGAGGGGCCGCTACTCGAACGAATCAGCGACTGCCTGCTGGCGCTCGACTACGCCGCCGAAATCGGTGCCGATGCCGTCAACATGAGTCTCGGGTGGAGTCCCCGACCGCCACGGGAGAACCAGACTTCCCGTGGCGTCCGTCGGGTCGTCTGCGAACGAGTCTGTCGGAGCGTCCTCCAGCGAGGGACCAGCGTCGTCGTCTCGGCGGGCAACTCCGACGCCGACCTCCAGCACGGCGGCTACCGGTACATGTGGTCCAGCCTCCAGAGTACGTTTGCCGTGAGCGCGACCGGCCCGAACGACGAACGGTCGTTTTACTCGAACTACGGCACCAACACCATCGACGTGGGCGCACCCGGCGGCGGGTACGAGACGCTGGAGAAGACCCTCTCGCCAGACACCGACTGGCCGTATCCGACCAATCTCGTCCTCTCGACGGTTCCCGGCGGGTCCTACGCGTACTTGGCGGGTACCTCGATGGCGTCCCCGCAGGTCGCGGGTCTCGCCGCTCTCGTCCGGGAACTCGCGCCCGACGCGAGTCCCCAACAGGTCCACCGGGCAATCGAGCGGAACGCCGACCTCACGCCGGGCGCGAGCGACCCCGAACTCGGTGCGGGCCGGATAAACGCCGCGCGGACCGTCGAATCCCTCACGGAGTAGACCCGGACCCTCGACGGACGGCGGTCATCGGCGGGTGCGGGCCGACAGCGCGACCAGCAGGGCCGCGACCAGCGCCACCGCCGCCGCGCCGACCCCGAATCCCGGCACGGCGGGCGCAGTCCGTCCGTCCTCGCCGTCGCCCCCGGACTCGACCTCCAGCGCGGCCGTCTCGTCGCCCACCCTCGCGGTGTAGCTTCCCGGTGCGTTCACGGTTCGGGCGAACGTCACCCGTCGGGTCTCGTGGGCCGGGACCCGGACCGTCTTCGTCGCCAACTGCTCGCCGAACAGGGTCAGTGCGACCGTCCGCTCGCCCGCCGCGCTCCCGGTGTTCTCGACGGTCGCCGCGATTGCGACCCGCCCGCCCGCCGGGATAGCCGACGAGTTCAGCGACACGTCGGCCACGCCGAGGTCCGCGGTGGGTTCGGCCACCGACACGTTGCCGACTCGCCGACCGCCGAGTCCGACTCGGTGGGTACCCGGTGCAAGCGTCGCCTCGACCGTGACCCGCTTGGTCGCGCCCGCAGGCACTTCGACCGTCTCGGTCGCTACCACCTCGTCGTCTACCGTGAGGTTCGCCGCGAACTCCTCGGCGCGGTCGGCCTCGTTCCGGAGTGTCGCCGTCACGGAGACCGGTTCGTCGGCCTCGACCTGCGCCGCGTCGAGTTCGGCGTCGGCGAGCGTCACCGACCTGTCGGCCCCGAGCGCAATCGGTCCGAACCCGTCGGTTCGGACCCGGAGGACGACGGTCTCGCCGCTCGAGACGACCGACGCGTTGGCCTGCGCCCACGCCTCGCGCGCGCCGCCTGCACGCTCGCCCGCGTCACCCGCGGCGCTCGCGCCGCCCGTGCGCTCGTACGCGGTCAGGTCCGCGGGCGCGAGACCCGCGTCGGCGAGGCGGGACCGCTCGATTGCCACCTCGTAGGTGACGCCCGCGACGGTCCGCGACCGGACGTACTTCGATTCGACCGACAGCGACCCGAGGGTCACGTCCGCCGGGAGCGAGGCGTTTGTCGCTCCCGCGGCGGGTCGGGCGGTCCGGACCGCGAAGTGGGTGTCGTCGTCTGCGAGGTCCACCGCGATTTTCCGGAACGTCACGCCGGTTCGGTTGGCGACTGCGCTCGCGGGCAGGTCGGCCCGAATCGTCTCGTCGGCCCGGCCGTTGCGCACGTCCACGAGTCCGGCGTTCGGCCCGCGGGACTCTGAGCGGGTGACGACCGGCGGCGGGCCGAGACTGGTCGAACCGCCGCCAGCGTTCCCGCCGTCGTCTCCGCCCTTCCCCCGGTGGGCCTGCCGGTCCCGTTCCACGCGGACGGAGACGGCCGCCTCGTCGGGGTTGCCCGCCTCGTCCACGACGGTCACGCTGGCGTCGTAGGTGCCGTTCGAGTCGTAGGCGTGGCGGACCGTCGCGTTCCCGGTCGTGCGCTCGACTTCGCCGTCGCCGTCGAAGTCCCAGCGATACTCGGCGATACCGGACCCGCCATCGTCGGTCGAGTTGCTCGCGTCGAAGGCGACTTCGGTGCCCGTCTCGGTCCGATTGGTCCCGACCGAGAGGTTCGCGGCGGGGTCGGTCCGGTCGGGCGGTCGGACGACCACGGTCACGTTCGCGGTGGCCGCGTTGCCTCCCGCGTCGGCGACGGTGACCGTCGCGTCGTAGGTCCCCGCCGAGTCGTAGGCGTGGGTCGCCCGCGGACCGGTCGCGCCGGTCCCGTCGCCGAAGTCCCAGCGGTACTCCGAGACGCCCCGGTTGTCTGATGAGTTGGCCGCGTCGAACGAGACTAGCGCGCCCGCCGTGACGTTGGTCCGGTTCGCCCGAACCGTCGCGTTCGGGGCCGTCTCGTCGGCGGGCAGGACCTCGACTTCGGTCGTCGTCGTGGCGTTGTTGCCGCCCTCGTCTACGACCTCCAGCGTGACGGTGTAGGTCCCGTTGGCGTCGAAGGTGTGGGTCACGCGCTGGCCGGTCGCCGTCGCGTTCCCGCCGAACGACCAGCGGTACGCCGCGATGCCGGTGTCGTCGGTGGAGTTGCTCGCGTCGAAGGTGACGGGCGACCCCTCGGTCGGTGCGTCGGAAGTCCGGAAGGCGGCCTCCGGCGGGTCGTCGGTCTCGACGGTAATCCGAGCCTGCGCGCTGTCGGCGTTGCCCGCCTCGTCCACGACGGTCACGCTGGCGTCGTAGGTGCCCGTCTCGCCGTACTCGTAGGCGACGGTCGGGTCGGTGGTGGTTCGCTCTACGTCGCCGTCGCCGTCGAAGTCCCACCGGTACGCCGCGATTTCCCGGTCGTCCGACGACCCGCTGGCGTCGAACGAGACCGGACGGCCCGCCACGCCGTCTTCGCCCGAGAGCGCGGCGCTCGGCGGGGTTTCGTCGGGCGTGCAGTGGCCGGTCCGAATCGTCACCGGGGCGTTCATGTCGAGAGCGACGGTCTCGGGATTCCCGACGCTCCCCGTGAGGAACTGCCACGCGCGGGTCTCGCCCGACCGCTGGACGGGAGCGTCGTAGAGGGCGGCCTGCTCGTCGAACGCCGGGACGACCGTGACTTCGGTGCTACCGCGGTCGAGACCCCGGAAGGCCGCGCCGTCGGTCCGGTCGCCGTACCACGACCAGTCGATGCGGTTGCGCGAGAAGCGGTCGTCCTGCCCGACGTAGTTGTCGTCTTCGACCACCCAGTCGCCGCCGCTCGGGAGTCCGCGGAACCGGAAGGTGGCGGCGCTCCCGTCGCCGCCGTCGCCGCCGTTCGCGTTGTGGACCATCACGAGGCTCACCCCGTCGGGACCCTCGTAGAGGAAGAGTCTGCTCGCGTCGGCCCGTTGGAGTCCCGCGGGCATGTAGGAACTGTAGAGACCCCGCGGGGCGTTCCCAATCGTCCGGTAGTCGTAGAACGAGACCACGCCGTCGTCGCCGCGGAGGGGCGACACCTCGACACACCGGTCGCCCTGTTCCACGACGAAGGCGTGTTCCGCGGCGGCGGCAGTTCCCCCGGAGGGAGCGAGCGGAACTGCCGAGGCGACCAGCAAGAGAGCGATACCGACCGTAGCGAGTCGCGTGCGTATCCGTGTCATGGGTTTCGGAGGGCCGCGACCGGCCGGGAACCTCCCGGCCGGTCGCGCGTTCGCGTCTTCGACCGCCAGCGAGCGGGCGGTTGCCACGACGTTCCCCGGAAACGGCCTTTGTTATACGTCGTCTGTCGGGGGGTAGCCCCGGCCGGACGCCCGGCGTCGTCGGCACTTAACCGGATACAGTCCGGGCTTAGCCGGACCGTTGCACACCGTTTCGACCGCCGACGCCGGTCTCTCGCCCCATTCTCCCGACTACCTACCTCTTTCTTTCCCAAAGATTCTCATTTTTCTCCACCACCTATCTCTTTTTCTCCTACTTCTATATCTTTGTTTAACACTTCCAGAGGTGGCGGCGTCCGGCCGCGACCGGACGCGGCCGGACGCTCGCCTACGAGACGACTTCGGGGAAGAACTCGCCGTGGAACCCGAACGGGATGTGGTGGGGTACCTGTGCCCGCGCGAGTTCCTCGAACGTCTCGCCGTCGAGGACGACCAACAGCGACTGCTCGGACTCGGTGTCGAGGGCGGGCGCGAGGACGACGCCGCGGTCCTCGGGGACCGCGGCGTCGTCGGGGTTCGGGACGAAAATCGGCTCCCCGGCGTAGTGGCCCTCGGCCCACCACTCGGTGGCCTCGCCCGTCTCGACGTTCACCTTGACGAGTCCGTTCTGGCCCTCGCGTGCGGTGGCCTGCCCGTAGGCGAAGCGGTACCGGTCCATCCGCGCGCCGGGCGCGACCCGCGGGAGTTCCGTGCCCGTGTAGCGGTCCCGGCGCTCTACTGTCGTTCCGGTCCCTTCTTCGACCGGGACCCGGAAGCGCGCCAACTCGCCTTCGGCGGCGTCGAGTTCCGGCCCCGAGTCGGGGCGGCCCGCCTCGCCCTCGACGGAGGACATGAAAAGGTTCTCCACGATGTCGGCGTCCTCGTAGGCCACGAGGTCCACGACGACGTGGCCCTCCGCGTCGAAGGCGTTGACCGTGTGGAAGAAGAAAAACGGGGCCGTCCGGCGCTCGGCGGCGAGTTCGCCCGACTCGCGGTCGAAGACCAGAAACCGAGTTCCGCGCTCGGGTCTCCACCGGTAGTTGTCGATGAACCCACCGCTTCCGGGCAGAAGGAAGCGCATCGGGTTCACGACGAACGGCGGTTCCACGAGGACCGCGTACCGCCGCGTGAGCGCGAAACTGTGGAGGTAGGCCGGGCGTTCGACTTCGAGAGACGCCACGGGGACGCGCTCTGCGCCCGCGCCGGGTCCGGGCGGGTCGTCTGGCACCCGGTAGATTCGATACCGGTTCGTCCGGCCGAACTCGGTGGCGTAGCCCACCGTCTCGCCGCGCCGGTCGTCGCGCTGGAAGTGCGCGGTGACGTGGTGGCCCGGCACGTCGTCGGCGGGCAGGTCGCCCCGGACCGCCAGCGTCTCGGGGTCGAAGCGCACCCGCCGGGGGGTCTCGGTCAGCGCGAGGTAGTCGCCGCCGACGCGGGCGACGTTGACGTTCGCGTTGTCCGTCGGGTCGCCGAGAAACGACTTCAACTGGTCGAGATAGCTCCCGGAGGTGGCGAACTGGCTGGCGATAGTTCCCTCCTCTACGGCCCGCCGGTAGGTCTCGGTCCGGAGAAAGCGGTTCGAGTAGGCCACGTCGCCGCCGTCGAACCGGAACTTGTGGAGCATCGCCAGTCCGTCGAACCAGTGTTCGACGCGCCGACCCCCGACCTCGAACTTGCCGGGACCGTTGCGGACCAGCGACCCCGAGAGCCACGCCGGAATCTCGCCGTCAACGTCGAGCGAGAGGTCGTCGTGTTCGGCGTCGAGCGACCGGAATCCGGGGCTGTAGGCTGGCATTCGTCTCCCCAATCGCGCCGCACCTCGAAAACGCTGGCGGCGCTCGGGGCGGCGCGACGGCCGGTCCTCTCCGACCTCGCGGCGGCCTACTCCCGGTAGCGCCGGACGTGACCCACCCACGGCCCGGTCACGGCCAGCGAGTCCTCGTCGGCGTCCAGTCCCGTCCCGCGGTGGTGGCGGGGGACCCAACCGCAGGCGTCGGTTCCGGCGTTCTCGGCGACTCGGAAGCGATCGCGCGCCTCGCCAGTCTCGGCGTCGAGGACGTGGACGAGTCCGCGCTGGTCGAGGACGAAGGCGTGCGCGCGGTCGGACGAGAGGTCCCCTATCGGAGCGTCGGCCGAGAACCGCCACCGCTCGCGCCCGGAGTCGCGGGCAAGCGCGACCACCGCCCCGGACTCGGTGCCGACCAGCAACGACCGGGAGTCGCGCTCGGTTGCCCGCACGCTCGCCGCGAGCGAGGCGGTCCAGCGCTTCTCCCCCGACTCCGGATTCAGCGCCGCGACCTGCCCGTCCACGCTGGCGGCGTGGACTCGCTCGCGGTCGGCGAACAGTGAGTGGCGGACCGTCGTCGGGACGACGGTCCGCCAGCGTTCCGTGCCGTCGGCGACTCCGAACCCGTAGACGCTCCCGGCCTTCGTCGCCGCGACGACCGTCTCGCCGACCGCGACCGGACCGGTCTTCGCCATCGCGTCCACTCGCTCGGACCAGACTTCCTCGCCCGACTCGGCGGCGAGGGCGACGACGCGGTGGGTGTACGCGCCGCTGTCGGTCGGGGGCGGGTCGGCAATCTCGGAGTGTGAGACGCCAGCGACGACGACACCGGCGACTGCGGCGGGTCGGCCCCACGCTCCCCCGCCGTAGGTCTCGTGGCCTCCGGCGTCGTAGCGCCACTCGACGTGGCCGGTC
Source organism: Halorussus caseinilyticus (assembly GCF_029338395.1). Lineage (NCBI taxonomy): Archaea > Methanobacteriati > Methanobacteriota > Halobacteria > Halobacteriales > Haladaptataceae > Halorussus > Halorussus caseinilyticus. Next base: position 1,414,981 of record NZ_CP119809.1, on the reverse strand, counting down.
CGCCGGTCGAAGGCGTACACCCGGTCGTTCCCGGTGCCCACGTAGACCGCGCCGTCGGAGACGCGCGGAGCGCCAGCGCCCGCGCCGACCACGGTGAAGACCCAGTTGGGACTCCCGTCGCGGGCGTCCAGCGAGGCGATGCGGTGGGGCGCGTCCCTGCCGGTGATGCCGTAGCCTTCGGAGACGAAAGTGTCCCCGTCGTCGCGGGTGGGCGGCGACCAGTACCGGCCGTCGAGGGTCCAGTCGGGCGCTCTGCGGTCGGGACAGCGGCCATCGCTGACCCACCAGTAGCCACCGACGCCAGCGGTGCCGAGGGCGGCGAGGAGTTTGCGACGGGACCAATCCATCGGCCGAAAGAGACCGCTCTCGCGTGATAAGTGTTCTACTCTTCGCTTGCGCGAGGTGAGACGTATTCGTCTCGCTCGCGCCCGTGCGTGCCAGCGCCGGGCGCGCTCGCAGGGGTGCGCTCGCAGACCCGCACGTCCCCGAGCGCGCTCACACGTACACACCGGCGCGTGCGGGCGCGACCGCGGAGCGTGTCGCGCCCATTCGCGCGAGGTCGTCCGGAGCGAAGCGACGGACGGCTCGGCAGACGCGGTTCGTCTGCCGGTGTCTGCGCGAACGGACGTGAGCGCAGGCTCGTCGGAACTCGCTTCCGACGGTGGACGAGCATCGCAGGCCGAAACGAAGTGGAGGCCGAGAAGCGCAGTCGGTTGGGGAGGGTGTGGCCCGCGGTCGCGGTGCTGTGCGGTGCGGTTGCGGTCTGAGGGGAGTCGGCAGTCGCCCGCGTCTCGGATGCTCCGTCGTCGCGGAGCGGTCCGACAGGTTCGAGCCTGACGTTCTCCGACTTCTGCGACCGAAACTGACCACTTCCGAATTCCGCAAACCGAGAGCGCGCCGTTTCGCCGACCGGAAATCCGACGACACCGACGGCCAACTCCGAAACGACCCGACCGCCGAATCAGTCGTGAACCAGCACGTCCAACACGTCCGGGCCGTCGCGGTCCAGCGCCGCCTCCAGCGCGGGACCGATTTCCTCGGGGTCCTCCACGAGTCGGCCCCGAGCGCCGTGGCTCTCGGCGTTCGCCGGGATGTCAACCGGCGGGTCGAAGTCCATGCCGACGAACTCGTAGTCCGATTCGTCGCCGCCGAAGAGGTCCAGCGCGTTGTCCTTCAGGATGCGGTAGTTGCGGTTGTCCGGAATCACGACGGTCAGGTCGGCGTCGTAGCGGGCCGCCGAGTAGAGCGTCTGGGGGTAGTAGAGGTACGACCCGTCGCCGACGAACCCCACCACGTCGCGGGGGTCGTCGGTCTCCGATTCGGCGATGGCCGCGCCGACGGCGGCCGGGAGTCCGTAGCCGAGTCCGCCGCCCTTGTTCGAGACGTACTGCTCCGGTTCGAAGTCCCACCGGGTCAGCATGGCGTACTTGGCGGTGACGCCCTCGTCTACGACGTAGGCGTCGGGGGCGACTTCCTCCATCGCGTCCACGAGTTCGGCCTTCGACGCGCGGGGGTCGTCGCTGTGGTCCTCGCCAATCTCGGCCATCCGGCTCTCGACCATCTGTTTGACCATCTCGACGCGCTCCAGTCGCGCCTCGCGGCCCGCGTCGTCGATTCGCTCGCGGAGTCGGTCGGCGAGTTCCGAGAGAACCCGGCCGGGGTCGCCCACGACGGCGGCGTCCGCCGGGTGATTCTTGCCGACCTGCCACGCGTCGTCGCTGACGTGGACGCAGGTGGTGTCCTCGGCGACGAGGGGTCGGTCGTGGCGGGTCAGCGTCGTGTTGGTCGAAGTGCCGACGAAGACGAGGTTGTCCGCGCCCAAGAGCGTCGCGGCGAGGTCCTCGTCCGGCGGGACGTAGGAGACCCACTGGCCGTGGTCGGTCGGGAAGTCCACCTCGCAGGCCAGAATCTCGCCGTGGACGCGCGCGCCGGACGCCTCCGCGAACTCGACGGCGGCCTCTACCGCATCGACGCCCGAGCGCGCGATTGCGTCGCCGACGACCAGCGCCACGTCCTCGTCGGGGTCCGCAAGCAGGTCGGCCGCGCGCTCGATTTGGGTCGGGTCGCCGCGCCCGGCGTCGGGAATCTCGCCGAGGCGTTCGGGCGACCGGTCGGTCGGGGCCATCATCACGTCGAGGGGAAGCGCCAGAAAGACCGGGCCGGTCGGCGGCGTCAGCGCGACCCGGAACGCCCGCCGGACCATCGCGGGCAGGGCCGACACGTCGCCCACCTCGGCGCTCCACTTGGCGAACTCGTCGGCCATGCTCACGAGGTCCCCCGACAGAATCGGCTCCTCGTGGCGGAAGTCGGTGCTGTGGTTCCCGGCGGTGACGACCAGCGGCGCGCCCGCCACGCTCGCGCCGTAGAGGTTGCCGAGTCCGTGGGCCAGTCCCGGCGCGACGTGGAGGTTCACGACGCCGACCGGGTTCACGTGGTCGTCGCCCTCGCGCTCGGCGCGGTGGGAGTGGTACCGTCGGGTGCTAGCGTACCCCGCGGCCATCCCGACGGCCACGTCCTCGTGGAGTCCGAGGACGTATTCGAGGTCGCTGTCGCCCAACGCCCGCATCACGGGCAGTTCCGTGGTGCCGGGGTTGCCGAAGACGCGCGAGACGCCGTACTCCGCCAGCGCGTCCACGAACAGGTCGGCCCCGGTGTACTCGTCGGTCATGGGTGTGTGATTCGGAATCGCGCGTGAAAGGTGTTGGTCCCTGTCGGTCCGCCCGGGGATTTCGGAACTGTTTGGTTGTCTTTGAGCATCTTTTATAATTCTCTTAGAATTAGAAATATATTTTTGAGCGACCTATTTGTTTCCTATCGGCGCTCGCAGACTCGAACTCACCACCGGTGCGCGCTGGCGCGGCCCTGTGCCGCGCCAATTCGCGCGAGGGACGGCGGCCGCGAACGCGGCCGCCGAGGTTGGGGAGGACGAGGCGCGGTGCTGTGCGGTTGCGGTCTTCATTGGTTCAAGGAGTAGCTAGCTTCTCGTCGGTCTTCGCGGTTCTCCGTCGAGCCCGACGCTGTGAACGAGGCAAACCCGAACGACCGACCCGACGAAGACCGCATCCGCCACCGCAATGCGAACGCGATTTGTCGAGAGAGCTAGCTTCAGGCTTGAACCGATGAAGACCGCAACCGCAACCGCGCCCCCGGACCTCCCGCACCGCTCGCGCCTGTCGGCGCTCGCGGTGCGCGTCCCGTGGTTAGTTCCGCGGTGCGCGTCCCGTGGTTGGTCCCACCGGGCGCGAACCGTTCTTGTCAAGCCGCCGAATTTCCACTACTCTTTTCACGTACCTCCGCGCACGTTGCATCCATACCGCACGCAGGGTCGTCGCGTCGAACGCCGGGCGTTGCGACGGCCCGCACGAACCGCCCGGAGTTCGACCGCACCGACATCCGACTGCACTGACATCCGCCCGCATCGCCACCCGACCGCACCGACCCCTGCGACTCGACCGCCCCCACTCCAAATCCCATGTCCGAGAAGCCGTCACCGCTCGTGCCCGACGACGAACAGTCCCGCGACCGACTCCGCGCCGCGCTGGTGCTGTGTTGCGTCGTCGCGGTCCTGCTCGCGGGTACCGTCGTCCCCGCCGTCTCCGGGGCCGGACTCGGCGGGACGCCGCTCGGGTCGGTCGTCCCGACGCCCAACGTCGACCCCTACGGACCCGCCGACGGCGGCGGCGGTAGCGCCGGAGGTGGGGGAAGCGGCCTCGCCACCGGCGGGTTGGGCGCGCTCAACCCCGGCCAGCAGGCCTCGCTCGGCGGGTCGCTCGCCAGCAACGAGAGCGCCTTCCGGTCGCGGAACGCCGAGACCCACTTCACCGTCCGGAGTTCGGCCGCCTCCTACTGGCGGACCGGCGCGTACGACACCTACACCGGGTCGGGGTGGGAGCAGTCCGGCGACCGCCGACCCTACACCGGACCAATCGAGGGCGAGGGGATTCAGGGCCGGAAGGTCGCCTACCGCGTCACCCTCCAGCGGTCGGCCACCGCCTTGCCGAGCGTCTGGCGCGCGAACGCCCTCTCCCGGACCGGCGCGGACTCGCTGTCGGTCACCGACCAGCGCGCGTTCGTGACCGACGACCCCCTGCCCGCCGGGACGACCTACGCGGGCGTCAGCCACCTCCCGCCGCGCGACCCCGCGGTCCTGAAGACCGCGGGCCGGGACTACCCCGCAGAAATCGAGCGCCGCTACACCGCGCTCCCCGAGGAGACCCGCCAGCGACTCGGGCCGTTCACCGACCGCCTCACCAGCGACGCCGACTCGCCCTACGAGTCGGCCCGGCGAATCGAGTCGTGGCTGGAGTCGAACAAGACCTACTCGCTGAACGTCTCGCAACCCGCGGACGAGGACGTTGCTTCCCAGTTCGTCTTCGAGATGGAGTCGGGCTACTGCGAGTACTTCGCCACCTCGATGGTGGCGATGCTCCGGTCGCAGGGCGTCCCCGCCCGCTACGTCGTGGGCTACTCGACCGGCCAGTCGGTCGGCGCGAACACCTACCGCGTCCGGGCGATGAACGCCCACGCGTGGGTCGAAGTCTACTTCCCCGACGTGGGGTGGGTCCGCTTCGACCCGACCCCCGGCGAACAGCGCCTACAGGCCGAACAGCAGGCGCTCGCCAACCGGACCGACGCCGACGCCGGCGAGTACACCCCCAACGAGTCGGGCAGTCCCGGCGAGCAGTTCTCGGTGAGTGACCCCGAGGAGACGACGACCCGCGAGACCGGAACCGCGACGACGCGGACGGCGACGAGCGACTCCGCACCCGGCGGGTCGAACGCCCGCACCGCGACGACCGCCGGAACCGCGACCGGGAACGGAACCCGGACCGCGACGGGTTCCGGTACTGCGACCGACACCCGCGAGACCACCCGCGGTCCCGGCGGGACCACCGTCACCGCGACGACTGTCGCCGCGACGACCACGACCACCAGCGACGGGACCACCGCGACCGACCCCGGCGAGTCGCGGGGACCCCGGACTCCCTACGAGGTCACGCTCAACCGGACGCCCGTTCCCGGCGCAATCGTCGAAGTCACGGTCCGCGACAACGCCACCCCCGCCGTCGGCGTCCCGGTCTCGTTCAACGGCGAACGCGTCGGCGTCACCGACGATTCCGGAACCGTGGTCGCGCCGGTCCCCTACACCGCCCAACTCAGGGTCGGTCTCGGAACCGACTCCGGCGACACCGCGGCACTCGTCGCACCGCCCGCGCCGACCGCCGCGCCGGGCGCGCCCGCCACGTTCGACGCGCCGATGGCGCTGACCGCGGGACCGCCCGGCGGATTCTCGTCGGGAGCGTCCCTCTCCGGGGCATCTTCCTCCGGCGCGTCCTCTCCCCGAACGTCTTCGTCCCGCGCGCTCCAGTCCGAAAACGGCAGTGACGACGACGGAACCGAGTACGCGCTGGCGACGAACGCCACGCTCATCGTCTCGGGCGAGGTGGCCACCGAGAGCGTCGTGGTCGTGACCGCGACGGTCCGGGACGTGCCGGTCCGGGACGCCGACGTGACCCTCGACGGCGAGTCGGTCGGCACCACCGACCGGAGCGGCCGGGTCCGGGTCGAACTCCCCGAATCGCCCGGAAACGTCACACTCGCGGTCTCCCGCGGGTCGGTCTCGGGCGAGCGCACGCTCACCATCCCGGACCTCGAAGTCACCGCGGACCCCGCCCTACCGGTCGCGCTCCCCGGCACGCCGGTCGAAATCCGCACGACCTACGGCGGCGACCCGCTCGCGAACGCCAACGTCTCCGTCGCGGGCGCGGTCCGGACCACCGACATCGACGGCACCGCCACCGCCACGCTCCCGTTGCGCGACAGCGCCCGAATCCTCGTCTCGGCCCGCGGCCAGACCCGCGTGAGGACCGTCTCGGGGCTGTTCGTCAATCTCGCCGGTCTCCTCGGAGGAATCGCGCTCGCCCTCGGCGTCGTCGTCGTCGCGGCGTCCCGACGAGGAGTCGGCCCGCGGAAACTCCTCGCACTCTTAGGCGGCGCGATTCGGGCGATTCCGGGTCTCGTGGTCGCGGCGCTGTTCGGCGCGGCCGACCGACTCTCGTGGGCGGTCGAAACCGTCGCCGACGCCCTCCGGGAACTCGCGGCTGGCGAGACCACGGTCGGCGAACTCCTCGCCAGACTCCGGGCGTGGCTCCGCGAACGCGAGCAGGCGGTTCGACGCCGGTCCCGCGGCGCGCTCGCTGGCGGTGCGCTCGCAGACGGTTCGGCGTCGGACGCGCCCGACCCCGACGACTACCGGACGCTCCGGGAGGCGTGGGAGTCGTTCCTCCGGTCGGTCTCGGTCCGACGGCCCTCGGCCTCGACGCCCGGCGAACTCGCGGACCACGCGGTCCGCGAGGACGACCTGCCGCCCGGTCCGGTCGTGACGCTCCGGGACGCCTTCCGCGACGTGGAGTACGGCGCGCGCTCGCCCGGCGACCGACTCCCGCAGGTCGAAGAGGCCATCGACGCCATCGAGCGCGCGACCCGACGCCGGACGGCAGAGGGGGACGGGGGCACAGACGGGGACGCAGACCCCGAATCGGGGGGTGACGAGTGATGCGCGCCCGCGTCTTCGGTTCGCTCGGCGCGCTTCTGACGCTCGCGGCGGCCGCAGTCGTCGTCTCACCGAGTCTCGCCGACTCGCTGTCGGCGGTGGTTTCGCCCCTCGAATCGCAGGGACCGAAGCGACTCCTGCTCGTTCTCGGGTCGGCCGTCGGCGCGTACGCGGCGTGGACCGCCCGCGCGAGTCCGCCCGACCGACTCCCGGAAGACGACGCCTCCCTCCGGTTCGCCGACGCGGGCGACCGACCCGAGCGCGTGACCGCGGCCCACCGCACCCGGACCGGCGAGGAGTTCGACGGCCGGGTCGCGGCGGCGTGCGCGGGCGAGGAGGGTGCGCTCCAGCGCGTCCGCGCGACGCTCGCGGACACGGCCGCGAGCGCGCACGCTCGGGCCGCCGACCGCCCGCGCGAGGAGGCCCGCCGCGCGGTCGAGACCGGCGCGTGGACCGACGACCCGACCGCCGCGGCGTTCCTCGCCGAAGAGTCCGGGCCGAAATTCCCGCTTTCGGCCCGCCTCCGGGCGTGGTTGGACCCCGCGGCCGAGCGACGGCGGCGCGTCCGGCGAACCGTCGCGGCGGTGGGTCGTGTGCTTGACGAACAGGAGGGTCCGCGCCCGACGGCGACGGGAGGCGAGCGATGAACCGCGAGCGAGTTCCCCGGTTCCGGGGTGCGCTCGCCGGGACGCTCCTGCTGACCACACTCGGCCTGTTCTACGCCGAACATCGACTGTTCGCGGTCGCGGTCGTCCCGCTGGCGTACGTCGCGTTCGGCGCGCTCTCGTCGCTGTCGGGTGCGGACGAACCTGACATCCGGCGCGAATTCGACGCCGCGCGTCCGCCGCCGGGCGAGGAAGTCGCGGTCACGCTCACGGTCCGCAACGAGGGCGAGTCGGCGCTCGCGGACGTTCGGGTCGTGGACGGCGTGCCCGACGAGTTGGCCGTCGTCTCCGGGTCGCCGCGGGCCGCGGTCGCGCTCCGGCCGGGCGAGGAGGCGACCTGCTCGTACTCGGTGGTCGCCAAGCGCGGCGACTACGACTTCGACGACCCCGCGGTTCGGGTCCGGACCGCCAGCGGGACCGACCGCGCGACGACCGAGATTCCGGCCGCGGGCGAGACGACCCTCTCGTGTTCGCGGTCGGTCTCGGACCCGCCGTTCGGTCGGCCCTCTCTCCGCCGGGTGGGGACCCACACGACCGACTCGGGCGGCGAGGGCGTCGAGTTTCACTCGACCCGCGAGTACCGACCCGGCGACCCCGTGAGTCGCGTCGATTGGCGGCGGTTCGCCAAGACCGGCGACCTCACCACGGTCGAGTTCCGGGAGGAACGGGCGGCCCGGACCGTCGTCGTGGTGGACGCCCGGCCGGTCGCTCGGACGACCCCGAGCGCGGGCTATCCCAACGGCGCGGAGCTTTGCGCGTACGCGGGCGAACGACTATACGACGCGCTGACCGCGGCGAACGTGGCGACCAGCGTCACCGCGGTCGGTCTCGGGGACGGCGACCTGCCGGGCGGACTCCCGGCCGACGGTCTGCCGTGGGCGGCCTCCGACGCCGACGGCGCGAGCGCCCGACTCGTCTTCGAGGCGGTCGGGCGCGCCGCCGACCGGGACGCGCCGACCGAGGTTCCCGGCGACGGGACCAGTCCGACTGAGAGCGTCGGTTCGACCGCGAGTCCCGACCCGGCCACCGCGAGCGCGGACGGCGGGACGCCCGCCGACGCCGGAACCCCGGCGGACTCCGGACCCCGACCGACGCCGGACCGCCGAGGAACTCGGCGGTCCGGCGACTGCTGGCCCGACTGCCCGCCGACGCGCAGGTCGTGGTTGTCTCGCCCGTCCCCGACGACTGGCCGGAGTCGCTGGCCCGGTCGCTGTCGGTCCGGGACCACGAACTCGCGGTCCTGAGTCCCGACGTGACCGGCGGTTGGGCCGACGGGAGCGAGTCGCCCGGCCGAGCGGTCGCCGGGACCCGGCGCACGATTCGACTCTGGGACCTCCGGACGGCGGGCGCGACCGTCGTGGACTGGGACGTGGACGACCCGTTGGGAATCGCCCTCGAACGCTCGCTGAGGACCCTGCTCTGACCATGACTGCATCCGAACTCGACGACGCGACCGACACGGAGACGAACTGGGCACCCACCCGCGCGAGTACCGCGGTGGCGCTGGCGGGCACTGCTGGCGGCGTGGCGGCACTGAGCGCCGCCGCGGGCGTCACGACGGGCGCGGTGGTCGCGGCGGCCGGGGCGACCTGTCTCGCGGTCGCGCTCTGGTTGCTCACGTTCGAGCAGTGGCGCGTGCCCGCGGCGTTCGCGGCGAGTCTACTGCTCGTCCCGGCGGGCGCGGGCGTGGCGACCGGCATCGGCTACGAGTCGCTGGTGGCGTTCGCCGAGTCGTTCCCCGCGGCCTCGAAGACCCGCGTGGTGGGCCAGATACTCCACATCGTCGGCGTGATGGCGGTTCTCTGGGGCAGTACGGTCGGCGTCTTCGGCGCGGCGTCGTCGGTCCGCGGCGTCGCCACCACCCGGTCGGTGTCGCGGTGTCTGCGTCTGGTGACGCGGGTCGCGCTTCTCCCGGCCAACCTCTTTCTCGCGCTGGCGGGCCACGCGCTGGTGACGAACTTCGAACCCGGCGTCTTCGGGGTCGTCGGCGACTTCGTGGCGGCGGCGACCGACTGGTTGCTCGCGCCCGAACCGGGGTCGGTCCACCTGTTCCAGTTCGGCGTGCTGTCGGCGGCGGCGAGTCTCGGGGTCTACCTCGCGCTCCGGGACCTGCCGACGCGCGAACTCGCGGGCGAGGCGTCGGTCGGCGGGGTTCGGGTCGCCGACGCCCTCGACGTGGTTCGGAAGGGTCTGGGCGCGCTGGTCGTTCTCGCGGTGCTGTCGGTGCCGCCTGCGGTCGTCGTGGAGTTCGTCGTCCCCGCGGAGGTGGGCCTGAACATCCTCCCTCCTGCGGGTCACGACCTGTTGGTTGCGCTCACCTCGTCGGCGGGTCTCCGGACCCTGCTGTGGTGGGTCACGCTCGTCTCGGGTGCGCTCGCGGGTGTCGCCACGCTCGTCCGCCGGTCGTCGCGCGCCCGGACCCGCGACCTGCTGGCCGGGTACGCGCCGTTCGCGGCGGGACTGGTGGTCGTCGCTGGCGTGGCGGTCGTCCACCGGCCGGTGTTCGACGCGCTGGTCGGGTTCGTCGCCGGGCGACTCGAACCGCCGCTGTCGGGTCGATTCCGTGACCTCGCGGCCGGAGTCGCGGAGTTCTACGGCACGGAGACGGTGGTCCTCGGCCTGACGGCGGGCGTGCTGGTGCTGGCCGCGGGCGCGGTTTTCGCGCTCTACGTGGCGTTCGCGCTCCGGGCCGTCTCCGACCGCGCGGCGGGTCCGTCGCTGGCGGGCGGCGGCCTGTTCCTCGCGGCGGCGTTCGCGGGGACGCTGGAGACGCCGCTGTGGGTCGTCCTCGGCGGCGTGGTCGCGGCGCTGGTGGTGTGGGACGCCGGGTCGTTCGCCACGACGCTCGGGTCCGAGGTGGGTCGGCGGGCCGAGACCCGCCGGGTCGAGCTGCTCCACGGTCTGACCGCGCTCTCGGTCGGCGGCGCGGCGGCGCTCGCGGCCACGGGACTGGTCGGCGTGGTCCCGACGGGGACGACTTCGAGCGAACTCGGCGGTCTCTCGGTCGCGCTGTTGGGTGCCGTCGGCGGCGTGGTCCTGCTGGTGATGGCGCTTCGGTGAGGCAACTGACCGCGGTGTCGGTAGCCGTCAGACGACCGAGCGACTGGAAGGAGCGAGGGAGTCGGGCGAGGGAGGAAAGCGGGGCGGGGTTCTCGCTGGCGCGATAGTAGCAATGTAGAAGCACACTAAACATAGAAATACAACTTTGAAGCAATTGTATAGTTGTCTTTAGCAAATGAGATAACGCCCGAGAAGCGGTCTCAGAAATCTCCCGTCCGCTCGCTACGTACCGCTACTGCGACCGCCGGAACTGCTAGGAAGAACGTTTCAAAAGCCCCCGCCCGCTCGCCGCCGGAAGACGTTCCTGCTCACTTCGTTGCGCGGGCGTGCGACTTCCGAGGTCTCGTTCACGTCCGTTCACGAGACGGTCGCTCAGTGACATCTCTCCGGTTCGCTTCGCTCACCTTCGAGAGGGGTCACTGAGACGACCACGGTAAACGCGAGCGGGCGGCCCCTTTATCCGCCCGACGGTGGACTGGTTCGCCGAGCGTCTGCTGTCGGTTGGTCGGCCGAGCGTCGTGGACGCTCGGCCCGCAGATTGGCACTGCTTCGGCTATCGCGTGGACGACTTCACCGCGGGCACCTCGATGCGGTCCAGCACGTCCGCGAGGACCTCGCTCCGGTCGGTCCCGCGGACCGTCGCCTCGTCGGTCAGGACGAGTCGGTGCGCGAAGGTGGGTTCGGCGACCCGCTTCACGTCGTCGGGGACGACGTACTCCCGGCCAGCGACGACGGCGCGGGCGCGGGCGGCCTCGAACAGGCGCTGGATGCCCCGCGGGGAGACCCCGACATCCACGCGGTCGTCCGCTCTGGTCGCCCGGCCGAGCGCGACCACGTAGTCCCGAATCTTCCCGTCCACGCGGACGGTTTCGAGGACGCGCTGGATAGCCGGGACCTCCCGACCCTGCATCACCGACTCGACGCTCGGAGCCTTCGCGGTCCGGTCGGCCCGCCGGTCCACGAGTTCTCGCTCGCCGTCGAAGTCCGGGTAGCCCATCGTGGTCTTGACGATGAAGCGGTCGCGCTGGGCCTCCGGGAGTCCGAAGGTGCCCTCCTGTTCGACTGGGTTCTGCGTTGCGAGGACGAAGAAGGGCGTCGGCAGGTCGTGAGTCGTCCCGTCGACCGTGACCTGCCCCTCGCCCATCGCTTCGAGCAGGGCGGCTTGGGTCTTGGGCGGCGCGCGGTTGATTTCGTCGGCCAGCACCACGTTGGCGAAGACGGGACCGGGCGAGAACTCGAACTCGCCGGTGCCCTCGTCGTAGACGTTCGACCCGGTGATGTCGGCGGGCAGGAGGTCGGGCGTGAACTGGATGCGCGAGAACGACAGGCCGAGGGCGTCGGCGAACGACTGGGCGGTCAGGGTCTTGCCGGTGCCCGGCACGTCTTCGAGCAAGACGTGCCCCCGCGCGAGGATGCCGGTGAGAACGGTTTCGAGAAACTCGCGGTCGGCGACGACGGCCGAGTGTACGGCGTCTAAGACGCGCTCGCATCGCTGTGTGGCCGTGGGTTGGTTCATGGTCGAAACTCTCAGCGAGCCATAAAGAAGGTTGGTACTCGGGGCCGGTTTAGCCCCCGCCCGCTCGCGGTCTCGGCTACTCCGCGATGTCGATTGCGGGGCGTCCGGGTTCGGCCTTCCCCGCCAGTTGGCCGTCGGCTTCCTCGGCGCTCCGGACCACTACGTCGGCACCGAACTCTCGTTCGAGCAACCACGCGGCGCGTTCGAGCGCGCCGCGTTCGCGCTCGGGGGGCAGTTGCTCGTCCAGCGCCTCCGACTGGGCGGCGAGGTCCTTGGCGAAGTCGGCGGCGTCCTCGCCCTGCGCTCGGAGTTGGTCGTCGCCCATGACGGTGCCGACGACGTTGCCGTCGGCGTTCATCGCAATCTCGTGGGCGCGGTGCTTCCACTCGGGCGCGACGGCGAGCGTGATGGTCTCGGGGTTCTCGATGCCGACCGTCTCCACGATGTCGCGCACGTCCTCGCGGGTGTTCTCCACGAGTCGGCGCTCGGCGTCGTAGTCCTCGGGCGCGTCGGCGTCGGGCCAGTCGGCCTCGGCCACCAGACCGTCGCGGCCCAGTCGCTCCCAGACCTCCTCGGCGAGGTGGGGCGCGACGGGCGCGAGGAGTTTCACGACCGTCACCAGTCCGCGCTCGAAGGTGTCGGCGTCGGGCGTGGTGTACTCGCGGTAGCGACGCAACAGCGAAATCGTCTCGCGGACCGCTTGGAGCGCGTGGTTGAACCGGAAGTCCTCGTACTCCGTGGTGGCGGTGGCGATAGTCGCGTCTATCTCCCGCGAGACGTACTCCCCGACCGACGAGTCGTCGCCGGACTCGCCCGCCGTGACCTCGCCGTCGGCGAACTCGTCGGCGAGTCGGTAGACGTTCTGGAGGAAGTTGTTCGCCGAGTGGACGCCCTCGGCGCTCCACGCGAACTCCTTCTCGGGTTGGGCCGCCTCCATGATGAACAGGCGGGCGGTGTCGGCACCGTACTCGTCGATGATGCGCTGGGGAGAGACGCCGTTACCGAGACTCTTGGACATCTTGTTGCCGTCCTCGCCCAGCACCATCCCTTGGTTGGTCAGGTCGGTGAACGGTTCGCGGACCCCTTCCAGCAGTTCGAAGTCGTCCAGCACCTTCGTGAAGAACCGGGCGTACAGCAGGTGCATCACGGCGTGTTCGATGCCCCCGACGTACTGGTCCACCGGCATCCAGTCGCTCGCTCGGTCGGCGTCGAACGGCGCGTCTTCGAGGTCCGGCGAGACGTACCGCAGGAAGTACCACGACGAGTCTACGAACGTGTCCATCGTGTCGGTCTCGCGGACCGCCTCGCCGCCGCAGTCGGGACAATCGACGTGCTTCCACTCCTCGGCGGCGTCCAGCGGGTTACCCGTGGTGTGGACGAACTCGGGGAGTTCGACCGGCAGGTCCTCGTCGGGGACCGGGACGTAGCCACAGTCGTCGCACCGAATCATCGGGATGGGGGTGCCCCAGTAGCGCTGGCGCGAGATGCCCCAGTCCCGGAGTTTGTACTCGGTTCGGTGTTCGCCGTCGAACTCCTCGACGAACTGCTCGCGGGCCTCCTCGCTGGTCAGGCCGTCGAACTCGCCGCTGTTGACCAGCACCCCGTCGGGCGTGTAGGCGTCCTCCTGCACGTCCACGTCCTCGGGGTCGGTCTCGGCTTCCGGGGACGGTTCCACGACTTGCTCGATGGGGATGTCGTGGGCTTCTGCGAACTCGTGGTCCCGGTCGTCGTGGCCGGGCACCGCGTACAGCGCGCCGGTCCCCACGTCGGTCAGCACGTAGTCGGCGACGTAGACCGGAATCTCCTCGCCGGTCGCGGGGTTGACGGCGTACTCGCCGGTGAACACGCCGGAAGTCACGTCCAAGTCGTCCTCGTCGGCGTGTTCGGCCTCGTGGATGTACTCGGCCACTTCGTCGTTCTCTTCGGCGATTTCTTGGGCGACGGGGTGGCCGGGCGCGAGCGAGAAGAACGTCGCACCGTGGATGGTGTCGAGTCGGGTCGTGAAGATGTCCACGTCGCCGTAGCCCGGAATCTCGAAGGACACGCTGTCGCCCTCCTGACGCCCTATCCAGTTGCGTTGCATCTCCCGGACGTTGGCGGGCCATCCTTCCAACTCGTCCAGCGCCGCCAGCAGTTCGTCGGCGTAGTCGGTGATGGTGAAGAACCACTGGTCCATCTCGCGCTGTTCGATGGGGGTGTCACATCGCCAGCAGAGTTCGGCCTCGCCCTCCACCTGCTCGTCGGCCAGCACCGTCTCGCAGGAGGGACACCAGTTGAGTTCGGCGCTCTGGCGTTCCACGAGGTCCTCGTCCAAGAACTGCTTGAACAGCCACTGGTTCCACCGGTAGTAGTCGGGGTCGCAGGTCGTCACCTCGCGCTCCCAGTCGTAGCCAAAGCCCATCGCCTGCAGTTGCTCTTTCATCGAGTCGATGCACTTCATCGTCCAGTCGCGGGGGTTGGTGTCGCGCTCCTCGGCGGCGTTCTCGGCGGGCAGGCCGAACGAGTCCCACCCCATCGGGTGGAGGACGCTCTCGCCGCGGAGTCGCTCGAACCGGGCGTAGGCGTCGGTAATCGTGTAGTTTCGGACGTGTCCCATGTGGAGGTTCCCGGAGGTGTAGGGGAACATGGCGAGGACGTACTCGGGGTCCTCGGCGCTGTCGGGGATTCGGAACACGTCGGCGTCGTCCCACTCGCGTTGCCACTTCGGTTCGACCTCGGTGTGGTCGAACCCTCGTTCGCGTTGGTTTCCGGAACTGGTAGTCATTATATGGAAATACGGGCGACCGCGATACAATAGCTTTGCCTTCTGTCAGTCGTCTACCCGACCGTCTAGACCGTCATCCCCTTGCTCCCGAGGACCGAACTGCCGCCATGCGCAGAGTCGGTCTCCGCGTTCTGATGGCACTCGTAGGTCTCGCGCTACTGGTCGTCTACGCGGGCGTCGCGTACCTCGGCTACCGACTGCTCGTGGCCGTCTGGTTCGCGCGTGCCGACCTGCTGGAGGTCGTCGTCTGGACGACCGGACTCACGATTCTGCTGGGTTATCTCAGCTACCGGTTCGGCACGGCGCAACTGCTCGCGCGCGTGGACGCGGCCGACCTCCCGCGGAATCGCGCGCCCGGGGTTCACGCCCGACTCGACCGACTCGCCGAGGCGATGGACGCGGGCCGACCCCGACTGCTGGTCGGTCGAATCGGCGCACCGAACGCGATGGCGCTGGCCGGGAGCGGCGGCGTGGTCGTCCTCGACAGGTCGCTGTTCTACCTGCTGACGGCCGACGAAATCGAGGGGTTGCTCGCCCACGAACTCGCCCACCTCGAAAGCCGGGACGGTCTCGTCCAGACGCTGGCCTACAGCGCCGGGCAGTCGCTGGTCTGGGTCGTCGTCGCGCTTGCGCTCCCGTTCGTCCTCGTCGGGTCGGGCCTGCGCCGGGCGTTCGACTGGATTTGGGGTCGCCCGCCCGAAGACGCCTTCGCTCCGGTCGCGGCGCTCCGCCGCCGCGTCGGACAGGTCGTGATGGTCGGGTTCGTCGCGCTCACGCTGGTCTTGCTCGCGCACTCGCGCAGGCGTGAGTACGCCGCGGACGACCGCGCGGCCGCGGTCACGGGTGACCCCCTCGCGCTGGCGCGTGCGCTCCGGAAGATAGAGCGCGCGACGAAGCCACGCTTCGGCATGACCTCGCCGCTCTACGTCCGCGGCGACGAGGACGGCACGCTGACGCGCCTGCTCTCGACTCATCCGGAGATGGACGACCGCATCGACCGACTGGTCGCGCGCGCCGACCGCGACCGGGATTCGGGCGGCCGGGGGTCGGTCTCCATCGAGATTCGGTAGGTTCAGGGCCGATACCGGTCGGACGAGAAGGGCGCGACGGTCGCGGTCCGCTGTGCGACCCACGCGAGTCGGAGGACGAACGCGAACAGGATTGCCAGCGGCCCGAACCCGACGACGACCCCGACTGCGACGACGGCGTAGACGGCGAGCGCCGGGACCGTCACCGCGCCGAGCGCGTTGTAGAACACCAACGCGAGACCGTCCACGACGATTGCGGGGACCCCGACGTACAGCAGGACCCGCGAGAGGTAGGCCAGTTCCTTCTGGACGTACACCGTCTTGAAGTAGTTTCGCGCCACGTCGATTTGGAGCAGGTGAGTCTGAAGCGCGTCGAGTACGTCGTCTACCTCCGCCGACACCGAGTCGCCGAACTCGTCGCGGACCGCGGCTATCTCCTGTAGTTGGCTGGCGTGGTTGGTCGCTATCGTCGCCGCGACGACGCTGAATACGCCGTCGTCGGCGTCGAGCGTGCGATTGACCAGTTCCACGTCGTCCGACAGCGACGAGACGAGGACTCCGAGGCGCTCGCGCAACGCGTCGTCCGCGAGGGTCGCGGCCTCGTCGAGTCGGTAAGCCCTCGACTCGACGCGTTCGTGGAGAAAGCGCAGGAACCGGGCGGGCGACTTCGGCGTGACGCCCGTCTCGGCCGAGTTCGCGCGAGAGGACGAGTTGGTTGATGGAGAGAACGACGGTGACGAGCGTCAGGTTGCCCGTGACGAGCGAACTGAACAGGAAGTATATCGGACTCTCCGACCGGACCGCGGCGAACCCGAACGACCACACGAGCGCGAGCAGTGCCGCCGAGATTCCCGCGAGGACGCCGCCCGCGACGACCAACCGGTCGCCCTCCACGAGAAGCCAGTCCGTCGCTCGGTCGGTCCGGCGTCCACTCTCGCCCTCGGCGTCTAACGTCGTCGCAGTGGCGTCCCGACCGGACTGCTCGGACACGCACGCCAGTAGGCCACCAACCGGCAAAAGCCGTTGGGCGGGGACAGGGCCGAAAGCGGTCGGCCGTGTGCTTATTCCCCCTCGATACCGTAGGCGGTATCATGAGACGGCGAACGTTCCTGAGCGCAGTGAGCGCCGTCGGGGTGGGCGGACTCGCAGGTTGCGGTGCCCCGAGCGGTGGTACCGAGACGGAGACGACTGCCGGTGGCGACACGACGACGGAGGACGGGACGACGGAAGGCGGTGGCGGAGACGGGACGACCACTGCGGGCGGACAAGGGGCGCAGGGCGGCGGGTCGATTGCGATGGTCACGGAGGGGAGCGAGTACTACTTCGACCCCATCGGACTGTTCGTGGAACCCGGAACCACCGTCGAGTGGGTCAACGAGTCGGGCGCACACTCCTCGACGGCGTACGCCGAGGGGACCGGCGGCGCGAGCGTGACCCGGATTCCGTCGGACGCAGAGCCGTGGAACAGCGAAATCATCTCCGAGCAAGGGGGGACGTTCAGCTACACGTTCGAGGTGTCGGGCACCTACGACTACTTCTGCATCCCGCACAAGGCCCTCGGGATGGTGGGTCGAGTCGTCTGCGGGGAACCCGGCGGTCCCGCGGAGGGGAGCATGCCGCCGGACGGCGACGTGCCCGAGAGTCAGGCCATCGTGGACCGAGGGACGATTTCCTACGAGGAGTTCGCCAGCGGGTAGCGGCTATCGGACCGTTCGGGCGGTAGACGACTCGGCAGTGGTCGATTCAGCGGTCGGACCGCTCGCTCAGCGCCTGTTCGCGCGCGGCGGAGAAAGAGTCGAAGCGGTCGTAGTAGGTCCGAAGCGAGTAGTCGCCGCGTTCGCGCACGTCTTCGGTCGTCGGGGCTTCGCCGAGTTCGTCGGCGAGGTTCCGGAGGTCCGCCAGTAACTCTTCTTCCGAGACGTTCTGGCGACTGCCGTCCAAGTTGGCTTCCGTGAGCGCCTCTCGCCACGACCCGAACCGACGGTGGTAGGTCACGGGCGCGTACTCGCCGCGTTCGTCCATCTCGGCCGCCTTCGGCGCGCGTCCGAGTTCGTCGGCGAGGCGCTCGATTTCCCGGAGGAGTTCGGTCTCCGAGATGCCGTCGTTGGTGTCGAGCATCGCTTCCTGTAGCGCGTTCGACCAACTGCCGAATCGGAGTTGGTAGGTGCGATTCGAGTACTGGCCGCGCTCGGTCATATCGCGTTGCGTCGGGGGCTTGCCGAGTTCGGTGTAGAGTCGCTGGAGTTCCGCCAGCAGTTCCCGGTCGGGGATGCGCTTGCTCCCCATCTCCTCGGGGTCGAGTCCGGCGGACTCCAGTGCCTCGTTCCAGCCCCCGAAGACTTCTTGATAGCGCTTCGGCGCGTACTGACCCTCTTCGTACATGTCAACTACTGTGGGTGTCTTGCCCAGTCGGGCGGCCAGCGACTGAAGCGCGGACCGAAGCGTCTCTGGAGAGACTTGCTGGCTCATCTATTTTTAGATACGTATGCCCTGTCTTAAATTTGAGCGTTCCCGTAATCGTCAGTTTTATAACGAATGATTCCTCTTAACTTTCGAGAGGGTATCAGATTCTATAATCGTATTTTCAGGTAAAGAAGTATTTATATAGGGGGCCTACGAACGGGCCAAATAAGCACGTGTCACCGAGAGAGAAGTGCCGGACTGGGGCGAATTTGGCGGCCCCCCGCCGACGAGTTTCCCTTACTCGTCGGGTCTCATAAAGGGTCTGGCCACTTCTCACCGATGATAACGTGCGGGAAAACGGAGACATACGAAACATGAACATCAAAGCACTTTTCGAAGACGACGGTGCGGTCTCGCCGGTCATCGGCGTCATCCTCATGGTGGCGATTACGGTGATTCTGGCGGCCGTGATTGGAACGTTCGTCCTCGGTCTCGGCGACCGAGTGAGTCAGGCCAGTCCGAACTCGCAGTTCACCTTCGAGTACGCAGACAACGCGAGCGACCAAGCAGGCGCGACGGCCGACTACGTGAACATCACCCACGACGGCGGTGACGGCGTGGAAAGTAGCCAGCTAAAGATTAGCGTCGATGGCGTGACCGCGTGGGACGAGAGCGGAATCAAGAGCAGTAACGGCTTCGCAGAACAGTCCGGTTGGTCCGGGAAGCTAACTGCTGGAGCCCAGATTTCCATCTACGACGACGCGGACGCTAAAATCGAGGACGGTCAAGCAGTGAAGGTCATCTGGACGGCCTCCGGCAGCGACAAGACCGCCGTCATCGGCGAATCCGAGGTCTCGCTCTAACGATGAATCTGAAAGCCCTCTTCGAGGACGACGGCGCGGTCTCGCCGGTCATCGGCGTCATCCTCATGGTGGCGATTACGGTGATTCTGGCGGCCGTCATCGGGACGTTCGTCCTCGGTCTCGGCGACCGAGTGAGTCAGGCCAGTCCGAACTCGCAGTTCACCTTCGAGTACCACACCGACAACCACGGGACGAACTACGCGAACGTCACCCACGACGGCGGTGACGGCGTCGAATCGTCTCAAGTGAACGTTTCGATTGGTGGTAACACGGCCTATAGTCCCGACGGTGCGACGAGTAACTTCGGGACGAACGCGACGTGGAGTAGCAAGTTGACTGCCGGGTCCACGGTAGAGATTAACGACGCCGGAAATCCGAGTAGCATCGAGGACGGCGACGCCGTGAAAGTCATCTGGAAGGCCTCCGGCAGCGACAAGACCGCCGTCATCGGCGAATCCGAGGTCTCGCTCTAACGATGAATCTGAAAGCCCTCTTCGAGGACGACGGCGCGGTCTCGCCGGTCATCGGCGTCATCCTGATGGTGGCGATTACGGTCATCCTCGCGGCCGTCATCGGAACGTTCGTCCTCGGTCTCGGCGACCGAGTGAGTCAGGCCAGTCCGAACTCGAACTTCGCGTTCGAGTACACTGCCGTCGGGAACAACAACGTCGTCAACGTCACCCACGACGGCGGCGACGGCGTGCAGGCGAGTCAGGCGAACGTCTCGGTCGGCGGAACGAACGCCTACGGGACCGACGACGGCGCAGTCAACGGATTCAGCGTCCACGCCGGAAGCGGATGGACCGGCAAGCTAACTGCTGGTTCCCAACTCTCGCTCGACGACAGCGGTAGTGCGACTATCTCCGACGGCCAGACGGTGAAAGTCATCTGGAATGCCGAAGGTAGCGACAAGACCGCCGTCATCGGCGAGTCGGAAGTGGACCTCTAACCCCCGCGCGATTTTCCGCTTTTTCGCGTCGATACCCGTCCTCGACAGTCCCGACTCCGAAGCGGCGGGATAGAAACCTCTACAATTTTTTGGGACAACTATTTATTGCTAAAAGACTCAAAAAAGTTTTCGAAGGCGGCTTACACGCTGTTGGCGTTCGGAAACGAGGTGGTCGCCAGCGTCCTCCACGGCGTCCAGCGCGGGAACCGATTCACGCATAACCACCGGCGCGTTACGCTCCGACGTGAGCGAGACTCGAACGGTCACGTCCCGCGTGGAGTTCGCCCGACTCGCGGGCGAACTCGACGCCCCGGCCCGAATCCCGGTCGAACTCCGCACGGTGGTCGGCGACCCCTACGACGCCTACCGGCGGGCACGCGACGAAGAAGGCGGAGTCTACCTCGAAACCACGGGCGGGCAGGACGGGTGGGGCTACTTTGCCACGGACCCCGAGCGGTGGGTGACGACCGACGCCACGGCCGGGACCCCCGACGGATTCGACGCCTTAGACGGTCTGCTCGCCGACGAGCGACTCGTCCGGGGCGACTGCGCGGTGCCCTACCCCTGCGGCGCGTTCGGGTGGCTATCCTACGACCTCGCCCGCGAGTTGGAGGAGTTGCCCGACGCGACCGACGACGACCGGGGTCTCGCGCGCCTCCAGTTGGGCGTCTACGACCGCGTGGCGGCGTGGCGCGAACCCCGCGAGGGTCCGACCGAACTCCGCGTCACGTGCTGTCCGCGGGTCGAACCCGGCGGCGCGGGTGCGCTCGCGGGGTCGGGCGCGCCCGACCCCGCGAGCGCGTACGACCGCGCGGTCGAACGCGCTCGCGCCCTCGCACGCCGCGCGCTCGAGGGCGACCCGACGACCGAGACCCCGCCCGCCGAAGGCGAGGCGGCGACGTTCCGCAACGAAATCGGCCGCGCGGAGTACGCCGACCGGGTGCGTCGGACCAAGGCGTACGTCCGGGACGGCGAGACGTTTCAGGCCAACGTCTCCCAGCGACTCGTCGCGCCCGCGGCGGTCCACCCCGTCGCGGCGTTCGCGGCGCTCCGGCGGGTCAACCCCGCGCCCTACTCCGCGCTGGTGGAGTTCCCCGGCGTCGATTTGGTCTCGGCCAGTCCCGAACTCCTGATAGACTGCGCGGGCGACCGACTCGTCACCGAACCCATCGCCGGGACGCGACCCCGCGGCGAGACGCCCGCGGCCGACCGCGAACTCGAACGCGAGTTGCTGGACAGCGAGAAGGAACGCGCCGAACACGCGATGCTGGTCGATTTGGAGCGCAACGACCTCGGGAAGGTCTGCGAGTTCGGGTCGGTCGAAGTCCCCGAGTACCGGCGCATCGACCGCTACTCCGAAGTGATGCACACCGTCTCGAAAGTCGAAGGCCGACGCCGCCCGGACGCCTCGGTCGCCGACGCCGTGGCCGCGGTGTTCCCCGGCGGGACCATCACGGGCGCGCCGAAACCCCGGACGATGGAGATTATCGACGAACTCGAATCCACGCGTCGAGGTCCCTACACCGGCGCTATCGGCGTGTTCGGTTTCGACCAGCGCGCGACCCTCAACATGGTCATCCGGACGCTGGTGCGCGCTGGCGACCGGTACTACCTCCGGGTCGGCGCGGGTATCGTCCACGACTCGGACCCCGACGCCGAGTACGACGAGACGCTGGCGAAGGGCCGGGCGCTCGTCCGGGCGATGGACGACGCGCTGGACGACGAGACAGCACTGCGGTTCGAGGACTGAAGTCGAGGTCGGAAACGGGCGGACCAAATCCGAGTCCGAGCGAAGAAACACCGGGATTTCCGAAGCAGATTTAGCAATCTCGAACCAACGTTCCTCACGGAAACCGAACGTCGAACTTCAAGCGATGTCCGTCCTCGTCATCGACAACTACGATTCGTTCGTCTACAACCTCGTCCAGTACGTCGGCCGGTTCGACCCCGACGTGGTGGTCCGGCGCAACAACGCCGTTAGCATCGCGGACGTTCGGGACCTCGACCCCGACGGCATCGTCGTCTCGCCCGGTCCGGGGACGCCCGACGACGCCGGAATCTCCGTCGCGCTGTTCGAGCGCACCGACTACCCGATTCTGGGCGTCTGTCTCGGTCATCAGGCGCTCTGTGCCGCCGAGGGCGCGACGGTCGGTCACGCACCCGAGGTGGTCCACGGCAAGCCCTCGGTCGTGACCCACGACGGCGAGGGCGTCTTCGCGGGTCTGCCCGACCCCTTCGAGGTCGGGCGCTACCACTCGCTGGCGGTCGAACCCGGCGAGGTGCCCGATAGCCTCGAAGTCACCGCCCGGACGGTCGGCGAACGAGACGGTGAGAGAGCGCGAGACGCCCCCGAACGGGTCGTCATGGGCGTGCGCCACCGCGAGCGACCTCACGTCGGGGTCCAGTTCCACCCCGAGAGCATCCTGACCGACGCGGGCGAGCGACTGGTCGAGAACTTCTGCGAGTTCTGTCGGCGCGGCGACTGGTAGGTCCCTACCGACGCTCGGACTCCGCGCGCCGGACGTGTTCGACCCACTCGTCCAGCCACGGGCGACGGCGATACCGGACGGTTCGGCGCTCGGGGTCGTAGGCCACGACGCCGTGGGACTCCAGTTTCGGCAGGTGGGCGTGGTGGAGTTCGACCGCCAGCGAGCGAGCGCCGGACGCGCCCGATTCGCCTTCCGGCGTCCCCTCTCGGACGACTGCCTCCGCCAGCGACGAGAGTTCGACGCTCGTCTCGTCGGCGTCCGCGAGGTGGTAGAGTATCTCCCGGCGGAGCGGGTCGGCGAGGAGTTCGAAGGCGGCGTCGAGTCGCTCGGAGGGTTCCGCTCCCGTGCGCAGGTCTGCGGTGGGAACGGCGTCCGGCGTCGTGTCGCCGGGGTCGGCGTCCGTGGTCCCCGTCTCGGGCGTCGTCTCTGATTTGGTTTCGGTCGAGTCCTTAGACATTAGGGGAGATGTACTAACAGAGTGTACTCGTCCACCGATAAGGAGATTGCATGCACTGTCAGGGTCGCTATCCTATCCGAACGTTAATTCCTCCGTTGGTCCTACTCGGAGACGTGTTTCCCGACATCGCGTACCTCGACTGGATTACCGGGCGACCCGCGCAAGCCGAGTTCGACCTCGGGTCGTCGGACCTCCATCGCGCGCCGCCCGAACCCGGTTCCGTGGTCCCGCCAGCGCTCAGCGCCGCGCCGACGCCCGAGACGACTGTCGAAGCACAACTCGCCGAACTCTACGGCGTCGCCCCCGAGAACGTCCTCGTGACTGCGGGCGCGACCCACGCCAACGTTCTCGCGGCCGCGACTGCGGTCTCGAAGGCCCAAGAGAGAGCAGAGACCGACGAAGACGCCGAGTCCGCGACCGACGAGACCCGCCGCGTGTTGGTCGAGAAACCGGGCTACGAACCCCTTCTGGCGACTCCGGACGGACTAGGCGCGACCGTCGATAGGTTCCGTCGGCCCGCCGAAGAGGGGTACCCCCTCGAACCCGAGCGAGTCGCCGCGGCGACGGTCGAAGACACCGCGCTCGTCACGGTGACGAACCGCCACAACCCGAGCGGTCGCCGGACGGGTCGGGACGTTCTCGCGGAAATCACCCGGCAGGTCGGCGACATGGGCGCGGAGTTGCTGGTAGACGAGGTGTACGCGCCGTTCGACAGTGAGGCCGGAGACGGGCCGTTCGGCGGTCCCACCGCGGCGCGACTCCCGAACACGGTGGTCACGAACTCGCTGACCAAGTTCCTCGGGTTCGGCGACCTGCGAATCGGGTGGTTGGTCGCGGACGCCGACTTCGTGGCCCGCGCCCGGTCGGTCAACCACCACTTCGTCCCCGTGGCGGAACCGAGCAGACGACTGGCCCGCCGCGCCCTCGCGGAGGCCGACCGACTCGCCGCCGAGTCCCGCGAGCGCATCCGGACCAACCGACAGGTCCTCGCCGAGTTCGTCGCGTCCCGCGACGAACTCGGCGGCCGGGTCGAACCGGGGTGTCCCTACGCTTTCCTGCGCCACGAGTCGGTCGGCGGTGACGCCCTCGCGGAGGCGGCGTGGGACGAGGGCGTGCTGGTGGTCCCCGGCCGGTTCTTCGACGACCCCGACGCCGTGCGCGTCGGCGCGTGCCGCGACCCGGCGACGGTCCGGGCGGGTCTCGACCGGTTGGGCGGCGTGCTGGACGCGCTCGAATAGAGATAGCGTGCCTTCGGAAATCTATTGATTTCCGAAGGCACACTATATGTTGCTATGGGGATTCTCCTTCGTGCCGAAAGAGAGGCGTAGGGCTACGCTGACTCGGCGGCTTGGGGTCCGCCGAACAGCGCTCGCAACGCCGCGACGAGTACCGCCAGCGTCATCGAAATCGCCCACAGCACGTTCCCCAGTTCGTGTTCGAAGACCGAGAGGCTGGCGAACGCGAGTCCCGCGAGAACCCCGGCGGCGACGACTCCTTTCAGTATCCGGAAGTTCCTCGTGAGCCAGTTCCCCTGCACCGTGTCCTCGACCTGACTGTTCGAGCTGTCAATAGCGTCGGAAACGTCGGGGATTGGGCGGTGGCGTTCTCGACGTTCGAAACCGCGACTGACGGCGACTTCCGGCGCGCGGCGAGTCGATACGGTCGGAACGCTGACGACCGCGGATGTTTTCGGCGGGTTCTGCCAAAAGTTAAGACCCGGCGAGACAATCGTTGTCCACATGGACGGAACACCGCAGGAGATTACGAATCTCGTCGGACGGGAGGTGTACTCCAACAACGGCGTCTTCGTCGGCGAAGTCGAGGACGTGCGACTGAACGTGGACGCGTGCGCCGTCACCGGACTCGCCCTCGGAGAACTCAACCGCGAGTTGTTCTCGGACGTAGTCGGCAACGAGAACGGCGTGATGATTCCGTATCGGTGGGTACGCGCCGTCGGCGACGTGGTTCTCATCAACGACACCATCGAACGACTCCAGCAACCCGCGGGCGACGACGAGGAAGTCACGGTCTGACTCGGGCGGACGCCGACTGCTCAGTTATCGCCGCTGGTTATCCGTTGGACGACCAACACCGCGACGGCCGAGAGACCCGCCGCGATGACCTCCGTCGGGAGACCGCCGGTCGGGAGTTTGCTTACGAACTCGTCCGAGGACTCCGACTTCGAGACCGTCGATTCGGTAGCTTCTGACTGTGAGACTGTCGATTCGGTAGCCCTTCGAGCGGTTTTCCTCTCGGAAGTGTCCCGCACGGTGGTCGCGGAAACGTCGTCGCTCGCCGTCGTGCGCGTCGCTCTCTCGTCGGACCTCGGAGTCCCGGTCGTCGCAGGCGTTGCCTCCGTGGTCGTGGTACTTTCCGGTGTCGCGGTTTCGCGCTCGAACGGGACTCTCTCGCAGTCGATTTCCCCGCCGCGCGTGAAGTACTTCTCGTCCTTCCCGCTTTCGTGGTAGATGTAGATAATGTCCGACGTGAACGCGTCGGAAACGTCCGCGCGCCGCCCGTTGTCGTAAAAGTCGCCGTCGGGCGTCGAGTAGACGTAGTTCGTCTCGGCCGGACCCGATTCGATGTCTTCCAGTACCCTGACTCGTTCTCGGGCGAGTTCGTCGCCCCAATCGGCGAGGATGTTCCGTATCTGCCCGTCCGTGAACTCGTAGAACAGACAGTCGGTGTCCTGCGCGCTGGCCCGACCCGATTGCAGGGAGACGATTTCGGTCGTGACGACGCCAGCGAGAAGTGTCCGCCGAGATAACTTTCCGTAACTTTCCGAACTCATTCTGTCTCGTTCTGCTTCGAGTATTTCGGATTAGATTAAAATACCTCTGACATTCGTCCGTGTTCGACTGTCACCGGAAAAGAGCGCCGGAACGCGGAACTCCGATTTAGCTTCCGTTCGACCCTTCGCCGCTCTCGACGCCCATCGCGTCGAAGAGCTTTCGCTTGACGGCTTCCTCGGTCAGCGAGAG
The DNA here is from genome assembly GCF_029338395.1 of Halorussus caseinilyticus. Taxonomy (NCBI): domain Archaea; kingdom Methanobacteriati; phylum Methanobacteriota; class Halobacteria; order Halobacteriales; family Haladaptataceae; genus Halorussus; species Halorussus caseinilyticus. The sequence continues at coordinate 1,389,253 of NZ_CP119809.1, read as the reverse complement.
CAGGGTGTCGCGGTTGTCGTCGGTGGTCTCGATGCCGGTGAAGATGCCGAGCGGAATCTCGACGCTGGCCTGCGTCGAGTGGCCCGCGGCCTCGCCGATTTCGGCGAAGGCGTCCTGAAGCACCTTCCCGATGTTCATCCGGATGTCCTTCGACCGGGCGGCCAGATAGATGGTCTCCTCGGCGATGCCGAAGACGGCCGTCGTCGTGATGCCCTCCAGATTCAGCAGGTGGGAGGCGGCCTGCGTGAGTGCGTCCCGGTCGCGGATGAACCCCGCGTTCGAGACGAGGTGGCTTCCCTGCACCTCGCGATTGGTGATGGCCTCCGCGAGTACGTCCAGCGTCTCGGGCGACATGCTGGGCGACTCGACCTGTTCGAGCGTGTCGTGGTTGGCGAACGGATAGAGGTACGCCGCGGAGGTGAGGTCGGCGGGCGTCGTGTCGCGTTTGAAGTCCAGCGTCTCGGCTCGAATCCCGTAGAGAAGCGCGGTAGCGACCTCCTCGCTGACGTTGAGGTCGAACTCTTGGATGTACTTCGTCATGATGGTGGAGGTCGAACTCACGGACGGCCGGATGTCAACGAAGTCGGCCTCGTACTCCTCGTCGGGTTCGAAGTGGTCGATGAAGATGTCCACCGGCCGGTCGAACGTCGCTTCGGTCGCCTTCGCGTGGTCCACCAGCGCCACGGTGTCGTACTCGTCGGGGTCGGCCTCGGCGTAGGGGAGCAGTTCGATGCCCAGTAGGTTGACGAACGCGCGGTTCTCCTGATGGCCGATGTCGCCGATGTAGAGGATGTCGGCCTCGACGCCGAGGGTGTCGGCGATGGCCTGTAGCGCGACCGCACTGGCGATAGAGTCGGGGTCGGGGTTGTCGTGGGTGACGATAGAGAGACGCTCGTCGGTGTCCTCGATGACCTCCGCGAGCTGTTGGGCCTTGTACTCTAGCTCCCCGGTTTCGAGCGCGCGCAGGGCGGAGTCGGCGATGACTTCCGAGGGGTTGATAACCACGTCTGCGCCCAACTCGGTGAGTTCGTCCTCGGAAACGGGGTCGCTCGCGCGCACGACGATGAACTGTTCGCCGCCGTTCTCCCGGATGTTCTCGACGGCTTCCTTGTTGGTCTCTACGTCCGAGGCGAGGATGAGGATGACCTCGTTGTCGGCGACAGTCTCGTGGAGGTCTTCCTCCCGGATGTCGGCGGTCTGGGCGTTGAGGTCTTGGTCGCGCAGGGCTTCTACGCGGTCGGCGTCCCGGTCGATGATAAGTACGTCTTTGCCCTGCTCGACCAGTTCCTCGGCGACCGCGTGCCCGACGCTACCACAGCCCAAGATAGCGTAGTCGGACATCGAGGAGATGGTAATCCCGGCGCTCATGATACTGTGGCGTAGCTTCGGACCGTACTTAACGTTCCCGGAGAGGTTCTATGCGGAAAATCCGTCGGAGCGCCGACTTCCACCGGGGAGCCGTCGGCCAGTTTCGCGCCGAATCGAAAGGAGTAACACTCCGGCGAAACGGAAACGTATTTACGTCCCACCCGGTAACTTCAGGATGCGTTGGGCCGGTAGCTCAGTTAGGGAGAGCGTCTGACTCTTAATCAGACGGTCAGGGGTTCAAATCCCTTCCGGCCCGTATTCTTTCGCCGCTCGCAACACACCGAGAATCGCGACTGCGGTTCTCGGTAATTACGCGAGCGGCGAGAATCGTTCGACGGAAGGATTTGAAGTAGACGAGACGAAAGCCCGGAATGGCGCGAAGCGCCACACGCCCGGACCGTCTCGGCGTGGTTCAAATCCCTTCCGGCCCGTGATTTTACCGCGAGTTACACCGTGAGGCACTCGTCGGTGTCTCTTCGACCACTGCGTCGGACCGAAAGGTTATACACGCTCTCACTCCGAGAAGCGGAACGTCAATGGCGCAGGAATCGGGGCGGTCTGCGGACGACGAGCGGAATACCCTTCCCATCGAGAGAGGGTTTCCGATAGAGCGGGTGAACGAAATCGCGGCGAAGGAAGGCCGCGCGAAGATTCACTACCGCCCGATTGCCACGATGCACAAGTGGTGGGCGCGCCGCCTCGGATGCGTCTTCCGCACTATCTGTCTCTACGCGCTGGTGGACGACCCAGAGACGGTGAGCGTCCGCGAACCCGGTCGGAACGCCTCGCTCGACAGTTTCGTCGGCGGGACGAGCGACGTGCAACGACTGGTCGAGAGCGTGGACCTCTCGGACCCCGAGTCGCTCTGGGAACTCTACCCGAAGGACGTGCAGGTCGAGGGCAAGAAGATTCTGGACCCCTTCATGGGCGGGGGAACCTCGCTGGTGGAAGCCTCCCGGTTCGGCGTCGAGTCGGTGGGCTACGACCTGAACCCGGTCGCGTGGCTAGTCACGAAGAAGCAACTCGAAGCGGGCCGAACCGACCTCGGCGAGTTGGACGCCGCGTTCGAGAGTGTCGAAGACGACGTGCGCGAGGAGATAACTCGCTACTACCGGACGCCCTGTCCCAACGCCGAGCGCGAGGACCCGAGGGCGGACGACGACCCCGCCGCGGACGACCTCCTCGGTCTGGACGCCGACTTCGAGTACGAGATAGGTGACGACGCCCGCGACGAACTCGCGGCCCACGACCACCACGCCGAGGTGATGTACGAGTTCTGGGTCAAGGAACTCGACTGCGTTTCGTGCGGGACGACCGTTCCCCTCTTCAAGGACTACCGAGTCGCCAGCGGCCGTTACGAGGACGACGGCCGGTACAACGTCTTCTGTCCGGCCTGCGAGTCGGTCGTGGTGGTAGACGACTGGCAGTCCGAATCGACCTGTAGCGAGTGCGGTCACGAGTGGGTCCCCGAACGGGGCACCGTCTCCCGCGGCAGGGAGTACACCTGCACCGACTGCGGGCAACGCTACGCCATCACCGACGCGATACGGGAACAGGGAGGATTCGACCTGCGTCAGTACGCCGTCGAGTACTACTGTGAGACCTGCGACGACCGCGGATTGGACCGGAGCGAGGTGAAAGGCTACAAGTCCGTCGGGGCGTTCGACGAGGCCCTCTACGACGCCGCGGAACAGGCGTGGGAGGAACGCGACGAGTTGCGCGAGTACGTCCCCGACGAGGCGATTCCCGAGGGCCACCTGACCGCCGAGCGCAACCCGATATTCGACCACGGCTACCACGACTGGACGGACATGTTCAACGCGAGACAGCTTCTCTGTCTGTCGTCGCTCCTGCGCTCGATAGACCGCATCGAGGACCGCAACCTCCGGGAGTTGCTCCTGCTGACGTTCTCGGACTCGCTGATGTTCCAGAGTACGTTCACCATCTACAACCTCGCCGCGAACAAGATAGAGGGGACCTTCCGCCTGAACTCGTTCGTGCCGCAGGTCGAAATCGTCGAGAACAACGTCTGGGGGACGCGGGCGGGCAGGGGGACGTTCTCGAACACCTACGAGAAGGTCCGGCGTGCGGTCGAGTACGCCGCGAACCCGACCGAACGCTACGTCTCGGACGGCGAAACCGTCGAGACCCCGCCGTTCGCCAAGCCGATAGGCGACGACGCCAGCGTCTATCAGGGCGACATGCGGACGATAGACGCCGAAGACGAGTACGACGCGGTCATCACGGACCCGCCGTACTACGACAACCTGATGTACTCGGAGGTGTCGGACTACTTCTACGTCTGGCAGAAGCTCCTGCTCGAAGACGAGTACGACTGGTTCGAGTACGACAAAACCCCGCGTGCCGAGTCCATCGTCACGAACCCGTTCCTCGACAAGACCACCGAGGACTTCGAGTCGGAACTCCACGAGGCGTTCACGGTCATCCATCGGGCGCTGAAAGACGACGGGGTGCTGGCGTTCACGTACCACCACAGCGATTCGGAATCGTGGGGCGAACTCCTCGCGGCCCTCTGTGACGTTGGCTTCGAAGTCACCGCGACGGCCCCCGTCTCGGCCGACAGCAACAAGTTCATCTCGGGCGAAGCGGTCGAGTTCGACATCGTTATCGTCGCGCGTCCCGCCGACGAACGCGAACCCATCTCGTGGAACTCCCTGCGACGGCGAATCTACCGGACCGCCGAGGAGACCCGCGAGCGCCTCGAAACCGACCGCAACCTCGCGCAGGGCGACATCGGCGTCGTGGAGATGGGCCGGTGTTTCCACGAGTACTCCAAACACCACGGCGAGGTCCGGCGCGCGGGGGACATCATGACCGCCAAGGAAGTCGTCGAGGAAATCTACGGCGTCGTCCAGCACGGGAGCGACATCGGCGAAATCGACCTCTTCTTGGACTTGCTGGAGGTCCCCGACCCCACCTTCGACGACCTGAACAAACTCGCCCGCGGAACCGACGCCACCCCCGAGCAACTGGAAGACGCCCGCCTCTACCGGACCGAGGACGGCGACTTCCGACTCGGGACGTGGGACGACGACAAGCGCATCGCCTACCTCCGAGACCGGGTGGAGAGCGACCGGGACGGGGACGGCGCGGACCTCACGGACCTCGACAAGGCCCAGTTCCTGCGCTATCGGTGGGAACACGACAAGTCGCTCGCGGAGTACGTAGACCGCTGGTCAGTCACCGACGACCTGCGGGCGTTGTGCGAGGGACTGGCCGACGCCACCGGCGACGACGCCTACCGGAAGCTTCTGGAAGCGCGGTTGGGCGAGTTCGAGTAGCGGGTCGCGCGAAACCGAGACGGACTGCGTTCGATGTTCTCGCGAAGTAAGAAGATATATACCATCCTACTGTTTCGCTTCTCAGCATGTCGAACGGTCGGATTTCCCGCGACGTTCTCAACCGAACATTCGAGGACGCCCTCGACCCGCACGTCGAGCGTAGTTCGGGGCCGGACGAAAAGCCGCTCGAACTCGAACTGTCGCCGCCACTCCCCGAGAAACTCCGGGTCTACCTCTACAGTCTGACGGACTCTACGCGGGGAAACGAGTACAACGTTCAGGTCATAGTGTCTTCGTGGGACGGGGATGGGGGGTCGTTAGACGACTCGGGGGACTACTTCGTCGTTCTCGCGGGATACAACGAGGAAAAAGACGTATTCGCGCTGTGGGACGCCGACCTCCGGCGGGAGTTCTCGTACTCCGAGACGGTGCAAATAAAGGAAAAAACACTCGACGGAGCCGTCGAGAACGGAATCGAGACGCAGATTCGGGACTTAAAAAAGAGACCGGAAAAGGAAGTCGCAATCGCGGCGACCCCCGACTCGCTCCGGGAGGCCATCGTCCGGCGCGCGCGCCGCGAACACGTCCGGTCGCTCGCCGACGAGCATCTTCCCGACGATTGGAACGACTCGCCGTCGAAACACTACCAGATAGAGGAGGTCGTCCTGCGATTTCTGCTAGACGACCGAGAAGACCTCACGACCGAGGAACGCCGGTTACTCGTCCAACAGTCGGTAGCCGACGACCTTAACGTGAATCTCAGTACTATACAGGACAAGTGCGGCCGGAAACTGTATCGGGACGAAGACGGGACCGATTATCACCCCGACTACTTCGACTCCGACCTCGAAGCAATCGAGGGCGACTGGGAGGCCAGCGACGACCCGTGGCAGGGGTGGGACGCGGGCGAGGCCGACGCTTCCACCGCGGACGCCGCCACTCTTGAGGCGACCGACGCCTCCGGTATGGACGACACCGCCGCGAAAACCGACTCGGAACCGGACTGGGGAAGTTGGGACCTCCCACGGGACGCGTTCGAGACGGTCGAAGGCCCGCCAACCGCCGAGAGGCTACACTTCCCCGCCGAAGACGACGAACCGCCCGTCACCCACCAGATTCACGACGCACTTCGGAGCGGCAAGCACGTCGTCCTGACGGGGCCGCCGGGGTCGGGCAAGACCGAACTCGCCGAAGTCGTCTGCGACCACTACGTCGGCGACGACTACGAGTTGGCCACCGCGACCGACGACTGGACCACCTTCGACACCATCGGCGGGTACCGCCAACAGCGCGACGACGGCCGACTCGAGTTCGAACCCGGCGTCTTCCTGCGGCGCTTTCTCGACCCCGGCTTGCGGAAGGCCGACGCCGAACCCGAACCCGAAAACGAGTGGCTGGTAATCGACGAACTCAACCGCGCCGACATCGACAAGGCCTTCGGGTCGCTGTTCTCGGCGCTGACGGGGAACAACGTCACCCTCCCGTTCGACACCGAAGGCGGGTCGGTCACGCTCCACGGCGACCCCGACGACGACCCGCCCGTGACCGACCACGACTACTACGTCCCCGACGACTGGCGACTGCTGGCCACGATGAACACCGACGACAAGTCGTCGCTCTATCGCCTGAGTTACGCGTTCATGCGCCGGTTCGCCTTCGTCTCCGTGCCGGTCCCGACCGAGGCCGACGAGATTTCGCCCGAACTCGTCGGCGAGTACTTCGACCACTGGGACACCGAACTCCCCGACGAGGACGCCATCGGCGCGGACGGAGACGACCTCGAAACGCGACTCCGCGATGACCTCGCGGACATCTGGTCGGCGGTCCAAGCGGTCCGTCCGGTCGGTCCGGCGCTGGTGGAGGACGTGCTGAACCACGCCGTCCAGACGATGGAGGCCCGCGGCGTCGTGGAGTACGGCCCCGCAGTCGCGGCCCACGTCCTCCCGCAACTCGACGGCGTTCGCGGCGACGAGATAGACGACCTGCTCGGCGAGATGGAGACCGTGGAGGGGTTCGACCGCGCCAGCGCCGAGCGGTTCGCCGAGGACTTCCTCGACGCCGACCTGAGCGATGAGTGAGAAACCCGACAGGGACCGCCTCGTCGAGGAGACCGCGCGGTACCTCGTCAGTTACGTCGGCCGAGTGGCGAGTATCCGGCGGTTCCTCGACGGTCTCGACCCGATGGTCCGCATCGAGGGCCTGACCGAGTTGCTCGAATATCGCTTCCTGCGGACCGGTAACCTCGGGTCGGAGGGTCTCACCGACCGCGCCGAGTTGGACCTCGACGCCCGAGAGACCGCCGGAATCACCGACGGGGAGGGCGAACCGGTCGGCGTGCTGGACTTCGTTGCCCTTCTGCCCCACCGCCTCCGGTCGCTCGAACCGACGGTTCGCCAGCGCCTCGACACCTTCGAGGGGGAGGTCCGGGGCCACGTCGATTGGAACCGGACGGTCAAGCGTCGGCGCGCGACCGGCGACGTTCGGGGTCAGAGTTTCGTCTGTCGGGTCCCGAACCGGAGCGTCGTCACGTCGAGAAACAAGGTACTCGTGGAACTGTTGGCGACCATCAAGCGGGTCTACGAGCGATTCGACCGGAACTTCACGGGCGACGACGAGTCGGACCGGCCGGGATGGTTCTCGGAGTGGGCACCCGGCGCTCGCGCCCGGAGAATCGTCCGGTCGGCGCTGGAGAACGCCCACCTCGACAACTTCGACGCCGAGTCGGTGTCGGTCTCGGACCGCGAACTCGCCGCCGTCCTCGGCGACCGCAACCCCCTCTACCGGGAGGCCGCCGCCCTGCTCGAGGACTACCGGCGCATCACGGGGGGCGACCTCCGGGAGGAAGACGCCAAGCGACTGCTCTCGATGGAGGTGTTCGAACCGGACGACGACGACGTGACGAACCCGGACCTCTTCGAGTTGTACTGGATTTTCCGAATCGTGGACGAGTTCGAGAACTCGCGCCTGCGCCAGATAGACGCGAAGGGCCGCGAGGAGTTCGTCGCCGCGTGGGAGGGCGGCGGGAAGGAGTATCTCCTGTTCAACGACTGGAAGGGCACCCACCAGTGGACCGACGACGACGAGGAGCGCGAGTACGTCGAAATCACCCTCCCGGAGTACCCCGACGGCGAGGCGTATCCGAGCGACGACGACCCCCGGCCGACGCTCCGGAGCGGGTACCTCCTGCGCTACACCCAACAGATTCGCGCGGAGGCCTTCGACTACGACGCCGACCGGAAGTATCCCGACATTGCGTTACTCCGCCTCGACACGACGGCCGAGCAAGCCACGCTGGAGAAACTGTTTCTCGCCGAAGTGAAACACAGCGTCGGGAGGGGTCGCTTGCGCGAAAAGGCACAGCAACTGCTGACCTACGGGTGTTACGCGAAAGTCGGCGAAGACCTTCGAATCGACCGCGACGCCGACAGCGAGTTCGTCGCCAGCGACCCCGACGTGGTGGCGTCCCCGGAGGTGGAACTGGGCTACTTCGTCGGCGCGTCGGAGTCGGTCGAGGACGTGGAACTCGACGGGATTCAGGTGAAGGGGTTCGGCGACGACCCGGAACTCCCGTTCGCGGACTGAACGTCGGAAAGTCCCGAGCGTTCCGGAGCGTGGGATTTTTGACTCCGCCGACCGACATCCCCGCCCGCGATGTCGGACTTCGAGACTTACACCTGCGAGAACTGCGGTACCGACTTCAAAGCGCACGAGAGCGCGAACGCCGCGGAGAACGCCTACTGTAGTCCGAAGTGCCAGACCAGCAGTTGAAGTCGGCGGCTGGCTCGTCGTTTCGTTTTTTGTCAGGGTTCGGTTCGTATTCGGAGAGACCGCAGAAATTGATGGGACAGCAACGTCCTCGAAAGCCCTCGCGCGGTTCGCGGTCGCACAGCAACATATCCTCGACTCACCTTCGCTTCGCTCGGTTCGTCTCGGATAGGGGTCGCTGAGACGACCACGTAAACGCGAACCGCGCTCGCCCTTTCATTCCACCAGGAATGTTGATTGTGGCACCGAGCGAAGCAGATTTGTCAGGGTCGTCTAACCCTCACTCCTGACTCGGTTCCGGGTGTTTATTCGCTGGGACTGTAGTTCGGCGCTTCGTCGGTAATCATCACGTCGTGGGGGTGGCCCTCGGTCTGGCCCGCCGAGGAGACCCGGACGAACTCGCTACGTTGCTTGAACGCCGGAATCGTTTCCGCGCCGACGTAGCCCATGCCCGACTGCATCCCGCCGACGAGTTGGTGAAGTTCGCTTTCGAGGCTCCCCTTGTAGGGTTCGGCCGCCTCGACGCCCTCGGGGACGTACTCCTCGTCCTCGTCGGGTTCGTCCTTGAGGTAGCGGTCGCCGTCGCCCGACTGCATCGCGCCGACCGACCCCATGCCGCGGTACTGCTTGTACTTTTTGCCGTCCACGGTGATGACCCGGCCCGGCGCTTCGTCGGTGCCCGCGAAGTACGACCCGAGCATCACCGCGTCAGCGCCCGCGGCGATTGCTTTGATGGCGTCGCCCGAGTATCGGATGCCGCCGTCGGCGATGACCGGCACGTCCTCGTCGGCGGCAACGTCGGCGACTTCCGCGATGGCCGTAATCTGGGGCATGCCCGCGCCGGAGACGACTCGCGTCGTGCAGATGGACCCCGGTCCGATGCCGACCTTGATGCCGTCGGCGAAGTCCACCACGTCCTCGGCGGCCTCTCGGGTTCCGACGTTGCCGACCACCACGTCGGCCTCGACGGACTCCTGAATCTCGCGCGCGCCGTCGATGACGTTGAGGTTGTGCGCGTGCGCACAGTCGATAAAGAGTACGTCCGCACCCGCCTCGTCCACGGTGACTGCGCGGTCGGTCTCGAAGGGACCGACGGCCACGCCGACGCGCAGGTGGCCGCCCTCGTCGCGGGCGGCGTTGCCGTACTCCCTGCGCTGGAGGATGCCCTGCATCGTGACGAGTCCGGTCAGGTGGCCGTCGTCGTCAACGATGGGGACGCGCTCGATTTTGTGTTCGTACATGAGTTCGAGGGCTTCGCGGGCGGTCACGTCCTCGCCCGCGGTGACAACTTCGTCGGTCATCGCCTCGCGCACCTCGTCGCTCTCGCCGACTTCGAGGTAGGGTCGGATGTCGGTGCCCGAGATGATGCCCAACACGTCGCCCTCCTCGTCGGTGACGGGCGCGCCCGAGACGCCCTTTCGCTCCATCATCGTGTCCACCTCGCGGACGGTCTGGTCGGGGTCGGCCGTCACCACGTCGCGGATGACGAGTTCGTCCGCGCGCTTGACGCGTTCGACCTCGGCGGCGGCCTCGTCAACGTCCAGATTACGGTGGAGGACGCCGAGTCCGCCCTGTCGGGCCATGGCGATAGCCATCTCGCTCTCGGTCACGGTGTCCATCGCGGCCGAGAGAATCGGGACGTTGACCTCGACGTTGGTCGAGACGCGGGTCGAAACGTCGGCCTCGTCGGGTTCGACGCGACTCTCCTTCGGTCGCAAAAGTACGTCGTCGAAGGTCAGTGCCTCGGGCACGCGGAGCTTGTCGGTGAACTGGCCTCTCCGCTGAGAGTCTTTTTCCATGTAAGGCGAAGGTCTCGCCCCGTGAAAAATGTTGCGAGATGTTGCACGTTTCGATACCCCATACCTCCAACATGTGCATGGTCGTGCAACGGTGACTCACGATTCGGAAGCCGAGACCACCGAACGAATCGTAGATTATGGCGGGTGTAAATCTACGATATTAATCCTACAGCAAGTAGTGTTCCTATTTATAATTGTTGTCTGAGGTTGTCTCTCACGCAACGTTTATACTCGAAACCCGATTTGTAACGTGTATGGACTCTACCAGTCCCACCGCCGCGCGTACTGCAGGTCAGACGATGGCTACCTCCGGTAGCTCCTGCAAACCGATTTTTGCGCTGGCATTCCTTACACTGGTAGAGAATACATTCGTGGGACGGCGATGGACTCTCGGAAACGGCGACCATCGCAGGTACCGCGACTATCACCACCGTTCGGCCGATGGACACGGCCACGCCAGTTAGTGTTCCATGAGTAGTTCACAACATCCGGTCGCTCTTCGCCTAGAGCAACAGGTAGGTGGCGCGACCAAGTTGCTGGCGACCGTCATGGGTCTGCCGCTGGTAGACGGTATCTTCCCGGCGCTCGTCCTCGCGGGCGGCGTCGAGACGCTCGCGGGCGTCCTTCAAGTCGGCCTGCTGGTCTTCGGCGGGAGCGCGACCGTCGCGGTCATCCTCGCCGAGATGGACGGCACGCCCCGCGAACAGGCGGCGTCGGTGCTGGTAGTCGGCGTCGGCATCGTCGCCGTCGCCGCCGTCGAAGCGGCGTTCGCGCCGACCATCGAGAGCGTGCTTCACACCGAGACGTTCGAGCGATTCGCCGCGCTCGTCATGCTGGCCATCGCCGCCAAGACCGCGAGTTCGCGGGTCGGCGAGTATCTGCCCCGCCCGGCGGTCATCGTCGGCTTGGGCATGATAGCCAGCTTCCAGCCCTCGGGATTCACCGTGGCGACGGTCGATCACGCGCTCATCCTGAAGGCGACTGCGGCGGCCGGGTCCGGCGTCGCGTTCGCGCTGGCCGTCGCGCTGACCTCGCCGTGGCTTCGCGGTGTCGTGGACATAGACCGCTTCCGGTTCGGGAGCGCCGTCGCGCTGGGCGTCCTGCCGCTGAGTCTGCTCGGGTTCGCGCCCGGACGCGCGCCGCTGGCGGTCCTCGCCGTCACCAGTCTGCTCGCGTTCGACCCCAACTCGGCCGAGGAAGCCGAACCCGACGAGACCGACGAGGACGACGAGACGACCGCCGCCGCGGAAGCGATGGCGGCCGAAATCTCGAACCCCGCCGACCCCTCGAACCCCGCCGGTTCGCAGGCGGTCGCTACCGATGGCTCGGGCGGGTCCGAGTCCGACGACGCGGGCTACGGCTACCCCGGCGAGGAAGACGGCGACGAGCGCGAACCGTGGCTGTGAGGCCGCGCGCGAACCGAAACTGACTGCTTCTGACTCCTCTCGTCCCGACAGTGCCGACAGCGACGGGAAAGCTTACCCGGACGGACCTGCTTCGTTCCGACATGGCCGACAACCGCGTCGTGCAGGGTCGCATGGTGACGCCCGAGAGCCTCGCCGAACTCGTCGAGGGCGAAGACGTGATGGACGCAGAAGCCATCGAGGAGACCGACCGCGAGTGCCCCGACTGCGGCGGCGACGTTCTCGAAGTGGGCTACATGCCGAGCGTGACCGAGTTCGTCACCGGGTGGAAGTGCCAAGACTGCGATTGGTCCGAGACCGACCGCGAGTAAGAAAATCGAAACTCCTTTAGTGCGTATGGACCAACGAATTCGTGCGGGGTCGTGGCCAAGTCAGGGATGGCGACTGACTCCAGAGGCTACGCGCCCGGGACGAAACTCCAGCTGATATACCGAGCGGCCGACTGATCATCGGTCCGCGACGACGACCCTCTGGAGTTCCGAGGCGCACACACCGGAGATATCAGTCGATCGGGGGTTCAAATCCCTCCGACCCCACTGAATTTTACCGCGAGTAACACGGCGAGCGCCTCGTGCGCTCGCCACTCCGTGAGCGGCAACGTCTGTTCGGAGGGGGATTTGAACTAGACAAGAGGCATGCCCGCGCAACGAAGTGAGCAGGAACCTCTTGCCGTAGTTCACAATCCCTCCGACCCCACTGAATTTTACCGCGAGTAACACGGCGAGCGGTTAGTTTTTCGGATAACGGAAGCAGTGATAATAAGTGAAGTCCCAGACGGTGGTGAGTGACGACGAGTCGAGGTGGCGGCGGTCGCGGGCGGTTCGGTTTGCACACCGGTGGTCGGCGAGATGTGTAATTTCCGCAGTTTGATGCTGTAATACTGGAATCAGACTTTATCGGACATGATTATCCTATGCGTAGAGCGCACGTCGTCCCCCCGACAAGAAACTCCAACCCCACGCCACAACAGTCACCCGTCCTCGTCCACTACCCAACATACCCAATGACCGTCCATCACACCGCGTCGTGGCTCGTCAAACACAGCGACGTTCCGCTGGCCGTCCTGAAACCCGTCGCCACCAAACTCGGCGTCTCGACCAACCACCTCGGCGCGGCGCTGTTCGCGGGCCAACTCGTCTACGAGAATCAGGGGACCATCGTGGAGTACGCCGACAGAGGCGGGGTGACGGTCGGCGAGTTCCTGCGCGACAAATCGGCCGAACGCTACGGCGACGACCACCCCTTGACCGACTACCTCGGCGAGAACGTCGCGGCGCTGGACGAGGCGTTCGACGGGAGCGAGGAGGAGGCGACGACGTTCGCGGAGTTCTACCGCCGGTTCCGGGCCGTGGACCGCGACACGCCGGACCTCGCGCCGACCGGACTGCTGACCGGCGTCAGTGGCGCAGTGGAGGGCGCGAAGGGCGCGATGCCCGACCCGAGAGACGCTCTCTCCGACGCGACGGACGACACCGAGAGCGACACCGTGGAGATTCCGGTCACGGATAAAAGAAATAAATAGATTTCTTTCAAATTTGTATTTCTTGCTTAGAGAAGCAATTACAATTGTTAAATATTTCCATACTATTCTCCACGCGGCGACGAGCGTCCGGAACGTCCTCGCCCGCGCTCCGACCTGCTACAGCGACGAACGCCTCGAAAGCCCCCTCCCGAGCAGACACTCCGCGGTTTGCAGGTTCGAGCGTCTCCCGGCGGTCGGTCAGTCGAGCGCGCCCCGGCGTTCGGCCCGTCGCGTCTCCGCACGTCGCCGACGCGGTACCCCACGAACTAATTGCCCAGCCTCCGAACCCCCGGCCGATGAAGTCCCCCGAACACGCGACTCTCGGCGCGATAGCCTCCCTACTTCTCGTCGTCGCGCTCCCGGTTTCGATTCCGCTCGAAGCCGCGGTGCTGGTCGGCTACGGTCTCCTGCTCTCGGTCTTCATCGACCTCGACCACTTCGTCCTCGCGCGGGTCCACGCTGGCGACTGGTCACACCTCCGGCGGTGCGTGACCGACCCCGTGTTCGCGTTCACCGAACAGGAACGGGTCTTCGAGGGCGTGGACACCCGGTCGCTGGAGGTCCACCGCCTGCTCAGTCACATGGTCCTCGGCGGGGCGTTGGTCGCGGCGCTGGCGCTCGTCGCGCCCGTCTACGCGCTGTTCACGGCGGGGGTCCTCTACGTCCACGTCGTCGCCGACCTGCTCCGGGACGGGAAAATCGCCTGAGTTCGGACCGACGCCGAGTGACACCGGGGCGACTCCGGCCGGTCGCACGGCGACCGGCCGGTCTCGAACTGAAGTTTTAACCCACCGCGGCGAACATCCCCGGACATGACTGGAGGTGGGTCGCGCCTGCCGGGGACGCCCGACGAAGAGGGCGACGACCCAATCGTCCTCCACGTGGACATGGACTGCTTCTACGCGGCCTGCGAGCGCCGCCGGGACCCCGAGTTGGAGGGCGAACCCGTCGTCGTCGGGATGGGCTACGAGGGCGGCGAGACCCACGGCGCGGTCGCCACCGCGAGCTACGAGGCCCGCGAGTACGGCGTCGAGAGCGCCCAAGCCATCAGTACCGCGCTGGAGCGTCTGCCCCGGAAGGCGGACGCCGACGACCCCGATTCGGACGCCGACCCCGACGACACGGGCCACTACCGGCCGGTGGACATGGACTACTACGAGGCGGTGAGCGCGGAGGTCAAGGAGATTCTCCACGAGTCGGCCGAGGTGGTCCGGGAGGTCAGCATCGACGAGGCGTACCTCGACGTGACCGACCGGACCGGGTGGGAGGTCGCCGAGGGGTTCGCCCGCCACGTCAAACACCGCATCGACCGCGAGGTGGGCGTCACCGCCAGCGTGGGAGTCGCGCCGAACATGGCGACGGCGAAAATCGCCAGCGACTTCGACAAGCCCGACGGCTTGGTCGTGGTGGAACCCGGCGAGGTCCGGGACTTCTTGGCACCGCTCGACGCGGGCGAGATTCACGGCGTCGGCCCGGTCACGGCCCGCGAGTTGCGCGGGATGGGCATCGACACCGCGGCGGACCTCGCGGCGGCAGACCGGGGAGAACTCGAAGCCCGGTTCGGCGAACGCGGCGCGGAGATGCACCGCCGCGCCCGCGGCGAGGACGACCGGGAGGTCACGCCGAGAGGCCGCCCGAAGAGTCTCTCGCGGGAGTCGGCGTTCACCGAAGCGACCGACGACGACGAGGAAAAGCGCGACCGGATTCGGACCCTCGCGGAGGCGGTGGCCGACCGCGCCCGCCGGAAGGGAGCGATGTATCGGACCATCGGCATCAAGGCCGTGACGCCGCCCTACGACGTGAACACCCGCGCGAAGTCGCTTCCGGGACCCGTCGAGGACCCCAGACTGGTCGAGGAAGTCGCACTGGAGTTGTTCGGCGAGTTCGACGGCGAGGCGGTCCGGAAGGTGGGCGTCAGGGTCTCGAACCTCTCGTTCGCCGACGGCGAGCAGGCGAGTCTCGGCGACAGGTGGGGGTCCGGCGAGGTCGAAACGGAACCCACGGCGTCCGAAACCGACGACGGCCAGCGTTCGCTCGGCGAACAGTGGGAGACCGACCGCGGCGAGTCCGGGGAGGGGGACGGAGACGCGGCGGCGGGGCCGGACGCCGCCCGCGACGGCCAGTTGTCGCTGGAGGCCGAGTGGGACGCGGCCGCCTCCGACGGGTCGGAGGCGGCCGACGGGGACGGCGAGACCGATTCGGCGACCGATGTCACCCTCGACGCCTTCGCCGAGTCCGGGGGTTCCGACTCGGGCGGCGACGACTCCGATACCGTCGCGGAGGACCCCGACTCGACGGGTGGCGCGGACGGACAGGTGCCGCTCGGCGACTTCGGATAGCGCGGGGAGTCGTCTCCCGTCACCGCGCCGCGCCGCGATACTTCGCCAACTCCGCGGCCAGTTCCCGGTCTTTCAGGAGGGCGAACCCCGCGACGATGACGCCGAACCCCGCGAGCGTCGAGGGGGAGACGGGTTCGCCGAGCAACACCCACCCGACGACGACCGAGACCACCGGCACGAGATACGACACCAGATTCACCTCCAGCGGTCCGACCCGCGAGAGCAGGTCGAAGTAGACCACGAACCCGACGCCGCTGGCCAGCACCGCGAGGTACGCCAGCGCGAGGACCGCCGCCGGGTCGAAGCGAGCCGACGCGAACGATTCGCCGACGGCCACGCCCAGCGCGACCTGTATCACCGCGCCGAGTACCATCGACCACCCGGTCAGCGCCACCACCGGCATCGGCGGGTCGCTCCGGCGGACCAGCACCGTCCCGAGGGTGACGCTGAGTGCCGCGAGGAAGACCAGCACCTCGCCGACCAGACCCGCGCCGAGCTTCGACCCGCCCGATTCGGGTCGGACCACGATTGCGACTCCGACGACCCCGACCACGAGACCCACCGCGCCGCGCCGGGAGACGCGTTCGCCGGGGAGCAGGACGTGGCCGACCACGACTGTCAGAATAGGAATCGCGCTGAAGACGACCGCCGCGGTCCCCGCAGTGGTGTACTGCTGGCCGACGAAGGTCAGGCCGCTCCCGCCGATGAAGAAGACGCCGCCCGCCAGCACCGCCGCGAAGTCGGCCCGGACGCGGGGCCGCCAGTCGTCGGTCCGAACGAGGGCGTAACCGAGCAGTAGCGCGCCGGAGACGCCGTACCGAACCCCGGCGAGCAGAAGCGGCGGGAGCGAGCGCAGGCCGACCTCGATGGCGGGGAACGCTCCGCCGAACAGGAGCGCCATCAGCAGGAAGGCGGCGATGTCGCGGGCGCGGGACACGTCGCGGGGTACGCCGGAGTCGGGGAAAGCAGTTCGGGAGCGTCGCCCCGACCGTTTATGAGGAACCGGCGAGAGGTAGCCCGCAAGGAATGTCCCGAGAGACCATCGACGTGGCCGAGGTGAGCGCCGGGAAAGGGGGCACCGCTGGCGACCCCGGCGACCCCGTGAGACTGCCCGTCGTAGAGGTGCTTACCGGCCGGGCGTTCATCACCGGAAAGTCCGGAAGCGGGAAGTCGAATACCGCGTCAGTCGTCGCGGAGAAGCTCTTAGACGGTGGATATCCGGTAATACTCGTTGACACAGATGGTGAGTACTACGGTCTCAAAGAAGAGTACGAACTTTTACACGCCGGGGCCGACGACGAGTGCGACATACAGGTCAACCCCGAACACGCCGAGCGACTCGCGTCGCTCGCGCTGGAGGACAACGTGCCCATCATCCTCGACGTGTCGGGCTACCTGAACGAGGACGAGGGCAAGGAACTGCTGACCGAAGTCGCGCGCCACCTCTTCGCCAAGGAGAAGAAGCTGAAGAAGCCGTTCCTGATGGTGGTAGAGGAGGTCCACGAGTACATCCCAGAGGGGGCCGGGTTGGGCGAGTGCGGCCGGATGCTCATCAAAATCGGCAAGCGCGGGCGCAAGCACGGACTCGGCATCGCGGGCATCAGCCAGCGCCCCGCCGACGTGAAGAAGGACTTCATCACCCAGTGCGACTGGCTGGTGTGGCACCGACTGACGTGGAACAACGACACGAAGGTCGTCGGGCGCATCCTCGGGAGCGAGTACGCCGACGCCATCGAGGACATGGGCGACGGCGAGGCGTTCCTGACGACCGACTGGTCCGAGGAGACCCGCCGGGTCCAGTTCCACCGCAAGCGGACGTTCGACGCGGGGGCCACGCCGGGTCTCGACGACTTCGAGCGTCCGGACCTCAAGTCGGTCAGCGACGACCTCGTGGGCGACCTCCGGGAGATAAGCGAGGCCGAGACTCGCCGGGAGGACGAAATCGAGGAACTGAAGCGGGAACTTCAGAAGAAAGACGAACGCATCGCCGACCTCGAACGCCGACTGGAGGAGGCCCGCGAGATGGAGGAAGTCGCCGACAAGTTCGCCAAGGCGATGCTCGACACCTCCCGGAATCGGCGCGCGAACCCCTACATCGACACCGACGGGGCCGAGCAGGAAGGGCAAGCCCCGCCGGAAGTCCGACAGGGCGGGAAAGCCCAGCAAGCGGACCTCGGCGGATTCGATGCGGGCGAGGACGCCTCCGAGAGCGACGGCGCGACCGGAAGCGAAGACGGCGATAGCGAGCGCGGCGACGACCCCCTCGACGCCATCCGCGCGGAACTCGACGCCCTCGAACCGGTCGAGCGCGCGATGCTGGCCTACTACCTCCGGGAGGGACCGGCGAGTCCGGACGAGACCCACGCCGCCGCGGGCGGTTCCGAGGACCGCGAACTCGCCTACAGTCACAACCGGACGCTCCGCCAGCGCGGGTTCGTCCAACACGCCGGAGGCGGGGAGTACGTCGCGGCCCTGCCGAGTCTGCTCGCGGCGCTGACCGACGGCGAGATGGACGACGAGACCCGCCAAGAGGCGCTCTCGACGGTGGCCGAGGAACTTCCCGACGTGGAAGAGGCGTAGGAAAGGTTAGCGGATTTACTACAGGATTTACTACAGTCGTCGGCGCGCGCGGGCGCGACCGCGCAAGCGTGTCGCGCCCGTCCGCGCGAGGGACGAGCATCGCAAGGAGAAGCGACCGGAGGGAGCGACGACCGAGACGCACAGGAGGTTGGGGAGGAGGAGGCGCGGTGCTGTGCGGTGCCGTGCGGTCCTGATTGGTTCAAGCCTGAAGCTAGCCGCCCCCTCGACCCCATCCAACACCGACGGCTCACTCACACCGACTCCATCCGCAACCTCGACCCCATCCAACACCGACGGCTCACTCACACCGACTCCATCCGCAACCTCGACCCCATCCAACACCGACGGCTCACTCACACCGACTCCATCCGCAACCTCGACTCCATCCAACACCGACGACCTACTCGCACCGCCACCGACGACCCACCACACCGACTGGGAAGCCGTAGCGAGGAACCTTTTACCGTCACGCCGACAACCCCCGGACATGAACACACTGGCGCGGGCCGAAGACGGCGACGACCGGTGGCGACTCCCCCAGCACGCTTACGTGGTCGTCTACGACGAGCGGGAGACCGAACTGCTGACAATCTACGACTGCGGCGCGGCCCAGAAACCGCCCTCGGCGCGGGTACTGGGAAACCTCGTCCGGGTGAAGGCCGACCACGAACTGGAGAACACCGTCACCGGCTACGTCGTCCGGATGCGCGAGGAGTCGGTGCTGGAGAAGCAGGACGACGACCACTGGATTATCCTCGCCGAGTGAAGCCACCCCGAGGCCGGGCGGCGAGTAAGCCGAGTACAACCCGGATATAACCCGCATTTCGACCCGGAAACGCCGCGTTAGATTGGGAGAACGATACTTTCGGCTTATGTGGGCGTCCCGCGTGCGAACTGCCGATGACGGGGAATCCGGACGCGACGGACGAAGGAGAGAGCGACGAACAAAAGGGCGAGACCGGAGCGTATCTCGGGTCGCGCCGGACCTTCTTGAAGGCGACTGCGGCCACGGGCACAGTCGTCGGCGTCGGGGCGGTCGTGACCGCCGGACAGGAACGACAGGAGTTCCGACTCGGCGGCGAAGTCGCGGGGTGGCAGGGCCGCGCGCCGTCGGAAATCGAGGGCCAGACTAATCCGACGCTCCAGTTGGAGGAGGGCCAAGAGTACGCGATTACGTGGGAGAACTTGGACGGTCTACCCCACAACGTCGCCATCCTCAATCGGGAGGGCGAGGCCGTAGAGCGCACCGAAATCATCGCCGAACAGGGCGCGACCCAGACTCTGCAGTTCACCGCCAGCACGAACATGGCCGAGTACGTCTGCGAGGTCCACCCCGCGTCGATGCGCGGGAACCTCCGGTTCGAGGGGGCGGCGACGACTCAGACCGACGAAGCGGAGCGGTTCATGCCCCGCGGGGCGGGCGTCGGCGTCCAGCGAGTCGCCGACGGATTCGTCTCGCCGGTCGGGTTCGAGGTCCCGCCGGGTGATTCGGACCGCAGATTCATCTTGGACCAAGTGGGCCAGATTTACGTCCACGACGCCGACGGACTCCGCGAGGAGCCGTTCATGGACATCGCCGACCGACTCGTGGACGTTGGGGGCCGCGAGGGGAGCGACTTCGACGAGCGGGGACTGCTCGGTCTGACCTTCCACCCCGACTTCCAGAACAACCGGCGGTTGTTCGTCCGGTACAGCGCGCCGATGGGCGAACCGCCGTTCGTGAGTAGCGCCGATTGGAGCGAGACGCCGCGGTTGGACGAGTACGACCACGTGGAAGTTCTCTCGGAGTTCCGCGCGAGCGAGGACCTGAGTCGTGGCGTCCCCGACTCCGAGCGCCGACTGCTGGAGATGCCCTCGCCGCAGTTCAACCACAACGCGGGGGACCTCGCGTTCGGGCCGGACGGCTACCTCTACGTGCCGACCGGCGACGGCGGCGGGGCCGACGACGTGGGACTCGGGCACGTCGAAGACTGGTACGACCGCAACGCGGGCGGCAACGGACAGGACGTGACCGAGAACCTGATGGGGAGCATCCTGCGCATCGACGTGGACGGCGAGCAAGGCGACCTGCCGTACGCTATCCCCGAGGACAACCCCTTCGCGGGCGACGGCGCGGGCCTGCCCGAACACTTCGCGTGGGGCTTTCGGAACCCGTGGCGGGCGTCGTTCGACCCCGACGGCAACTTCCTCGTGGCGTCGAACGGCCAGAACCTCTTCGAGCAGGTGGACATCGCGCAACTCGGCGGCAACCACGCGTGGAACGTCAAGGAGGCGACCCACTGCTTCAGCACCGAGAACCCGAACCAACCGCCCGAGCAGTGCCCGAGTCGGACGCCCGACGACGTGCGCGGCGGCGAGGAGTTCGTCGAACCCGTGATAGAGTACCCCCACACGTTCCAAGGCCGAGGGGTCGGCGTCTCGGTCATCGGGGGCTACACGTACACCAACGACGCCATCTCGGACATCGGGGGAAAGTACGTCTTCGGCGACTACAGTCGGACGGGGGCCGACCCCGCGGGTCGAATCTTCGCCGCCACGCGTTCGGACAGCGAGGGCGAACTCTGGTCGCTGGAGGAGTTGCAGGTCGCCAACTCGCCGAACGGGAAACTGAACAAGTTCATTCTCGCGTTCGGGCAGGACAACGCGGGGCAACTCTACGTCCTCGGGAGCGACACCGGCGTCATCACGGGCGAGACGGGCGAGGTGTTCCGCATCGTCCCGCCGGGCGAGGGCGAGCGACTGACTGCGGGCGAGGCGACGACGACCAGCGCCACGACGACCGGACAGGCAGAAACGACGACGGAGGGCGGCGAGACGACGACCGGACAGGTAGAAACGACGACTGACGGTAGTTGACCGACTCGCCGAACGCGAAGCGAACGACGGCGAGACAGGCCGACCAAACCACGGCGAACGCTCGGCTAGCCGACCGCCGGTCGGGATGGATGAAAGCCCCGCCCGGTCGCGTGACCGCGACCGGGCGGGGGCTTTCGGGGCGTTCTCGTCACGATACCGGTGCGTAGCACATCACCGAGAACCGCCCGGAAAAACCCGACTTCCGACCCCCAATCTTGCCCGTTCTCGCAACCTATTAGTCGCGTCCGCCGGTCGATTCGGGTATGAAAGTCGTCGTCAACCTGAAAGCGTACCCCTGTAACCCAGTCGAAGTAGCGACCGCCGCCCGCGAAGTCAGCGACGAGTCGGGCGTCGCCATCGCCGTCGCGCCACAGGCCGCCCACCTCCAGCGTGTCGCCGACACGGGCGTCGAGACGTGGGCACAGCACGTCAGCGCGGTCGAACACGGCAGTCACACCGGGTCCACGCTGGCCGAGGCCGCCGCCGACGCGGGTGCGACCGGAACCCTGCTCAACCACTCCGAGCGACGACTGAAACTCGCGGACATCGACGCCGCACTCGACGCCGCCGAGCGCGCGGACCTCGAAACCTGCGTCTGCGCGAACGACCCCGACCAAATCGGGGCCGTCGCCGCCCTCGGCCCGGACGCGGTGGCCGTCGAACCGCCGGAACTCATCGGCACCGGCACGCCCGTCAGCAAGGCCGACCCCGACATCGTTACGGACGCGGTAGCGGCCGCCGAGAGCGTAGACGACTCCGTGCCGGTCTACTGCGGTGCCGGGATTTCCACCGGCGAGGACCTGACCGCCGCCCAAGACCTCGGCGCGGAGGGCGTTCTGCTCGCCAGCGGCGTAGCGAAGGCCGACGACCCGAAGGCGGCGCTGGAAGACCTCGTTGCGCCGCTGTAGAGAACGGTATTAGTTTCTCAAACGATTGTATTCGTTTCCCCGAGCAAGGTATGGATTTGTTAGATGGGAGTGCAGATTTCTCTCCCGTCGTGCCGCACCGTCGGGAACGCGACGGCGACCGCAGGAACCGCCACCGCAACCGTGGCAATCGCTACAGGGAACTCCCAGAAAGCCCCCCGCGCGCTCGACTCCCGCGGCTCGGTGCGGTCCTCGGCCGTCACTGCGTTCCTTCCGTCGCCGGGTGGAAAGCTCGAAACGAGCGTTCGTGGAACCGAAAGAAGCCGGAGCGGACCGAAAAGTCGGAGCGCACGCTATCCATCGCTTCGCGGAACGGACCGAGAACCCCGGCCGTCGCGCGGAATCGCGGCGACGCCGCGATTCCGCCGAGCGTCGGTCGTGGTCTCGGAGACGCTCGTCGCTAGTCCTTGCGCTTCACTACGTCGCCGAGCGTGTACTCGCCCGTCGAACTGCCGCCGCTCCACTCCTCGTCGTCGGCGGAGCCACCGGCCGTGAGCGTGATGTCGAGTTGGCTTTCGAGCTTTTGCTGAACTTCGTCGCTCGGAAGCACGTCGCCCCGTTCCAGTTTCCGGATGAGACTGGCCTTCTCGTTGAGTTCGTCGGCGAGGTCCTCCTGAGTCAATCCGGCGCTCTCGCGGGCGTTCCGGATGCGGTCGTCGTAGTCTTGGGCGATTTCGTCCATGTCGTCGAACATGTCCGAGCGCCGCGACTGGGAGGAACTCGACGACGTACTCGCCGACGAGGAGGAAGAACTTCCCGACGACGAGGAAGTCGAGTACTTCGTAGAGGTGGAGCTAGAGTCGTCTTGGGTCTTGACTTCGGTCCCGAAATCCGAGCAGTTGTCGCAAACGTCCAGCTCGGCCCCTTCGACCTTGATGGTCTTCGGGGAACTCGTCTCGGCACCGCACATCTCACACTGAACCATACTGATGGGTAGTCTGTCGCCGCTCTTAAATTACACGCCGCGACGACCGCCGAATCCCACGGTCGGCGTCGTTCGGGACCGCGCTCACGGCAGTCGGTCGTCGTTTCGCTTGTCCCGCAGGTAGCCGAACCCCTGCTTGACTTCCTCGCTTCGCTCGAAGTACTTCAGCACGCGCCGACAAGTCTCCCGCGAAAGCCGGGTTTCGCGGCTCAACTCGAACAGCGAGTCCACTTCCTCGGCCACTTCGAGAAACTCGTCCATAGTGATGTGGCTGTTCGCCGGTAGTATCTCTTCTAAGTCCACGTTGATACCCGATTCACCCGGTCTTTCATCCGTCATGACACTTCGCTACCTCGCTTGATTTCGAGGATAGCAGGGTAAAAAAGATAACTAATTCCCGACCAACCGTCGTGACCTGTCGAACCTACGACAGCGCGCGCCACGCGTAGTAAAACCGCTGAAGCGCCGTGACGTGGCCCACGACGGCGAACACGACCAAGAGCCACCCGACGACTGTCAGACCGGCGACGGTCCCCGACACCGCGGCGGCGAGGACACCCGTCACGCCGATGAGCGCGAGTCGGTCCGCGCGCCCGAGCAGTCCGCCGTACACCCGGTCGAGTCCGACCGCTTGGGCCTGCGTCCCGAGGTAGGATGTCATCAGCACGCCCGTCACCGCGGCGAGACCGAGCGCGTACCTGCTGATTCCGGCCGCCAGACCCGCAATCATCACGAGGTCGGCGTAGCGGTCCAGCACGTGGTCCAGCAGGTCGCCCGCCTTCGAGTCGGTGCCGAGTTCCCGCGCCAGCGCGCCGTCTAACAGGTCCAACCACCCGTTCAGGAAGACGAGGACCGCGCCCGCGAGGTACCAGACGGGTGCCTGCTCGCCCAAGTAGAACGCGCCGCCAGCACCGCCCGCCAGCACGAAGGCGACGACGCTAACCGCGTCGGGGGTCAGGCCGAGTCTGGTCGAGACCGACACCAGCGGGTCGAGTATCCGGTCGGCGACGTGTCGGAACTGGTCGAGGGTCATAGGTAGTCGATGTACGAGACGGTTCCGGCGCTCGGTTCTCGGTCGCCCGCGACGACTGCCGCGATTGCGGCGGCCACCTCGTCGGGCGACCGGTCGGTGGTCTCGACCTCGTAGACGTTCTCGACGCCGTGGCGGTTCACGGTCTCGGACAGAATAACGTCGAGAGCCTCGCTCTCGGCGTTTTCGGCGGCTTTCGCGTCGGACTCCCCACGCTCGGTGAGGCGGCGCTCTAACTCCTCGGGGTGACACCGCAGGACGACCACCCTGTCGGCGTCGAGGTGGTGAGCGAGATGAGACTCGACCAGCAACTCCTCGCGGTCGGCCAGTCGCTCGGCCACCGCGTCGAGGTCCGCGACGAGACTATCGCGCGCTTCGTCGCGTTCGTCCCAGAGGTCTTCGTCTCGAATCAGGTCGTTGAGGTGGACGACTTCGAGACCGGATTCTCCGAATCCGGTCTCGTCTTCGAGGGCTTCGACCGCCGAAGTCTTGCCCGTTCCGGGCGTGCCGGTGACGGCGACCCTCACGACGACAGCACCTCGTTGAGTTCCGACACCGCGCGTCGGGTCTCGTCTTTCGTCCCGCAGGTGATGCGGACGCACTCGGGCAGGCCGAAGCTCGTGCAGTCCCGGACGATGACCCCCCGGCGCTGGAGAACGTCTGCGACGCCAGCGGCGTCGCCGACTTCTGCGAGGACGAAGTTCGCGTGGCTCTCCCACGTGGGCGCGTCCAGACGCTCGTAGACGTACTCGCGCGCCCACGCCGCGGTCTCGACGGTCTTCTCGGCGTGGTCGTCGTCGTCCAGCGCGGCGAGTCCGGCCCGGCACGCGACTTCGCTCGCGGCGAAGGGCGTGTTGACGCGGGCGTAGGCGTCGGCCCACGTCTCGGGCACGACGCCGTAGCCGAGTCGGACGCCCGCGAGTCCGTACACCTTCGAGAACGTCCGGAGGACCGCCACGTCGTCGCGCGAGTCCACGAGCTCGACCGCACTCGGCCCCTCCGCGAACTCGCCGTAGGCCTCGTCAACGACGACCAGCGTATCCTCGCCGGTCTCGTCGGCGACCGTCTCGACCGCTTCGAGGTCGAACCGCCCGCCGGTCGGGTTGTGGGGACTCGTGAGGTAGACGACTCGCTCGTCGTCGTAGTCCGAGAGGACCGTCTCGGCGGTCAGCGCGAAGTCGTCGGCCTTCGAGAGGTGGTAGCGTTCGACCTCGCCGTGGTGAAAGCGGGCGCTCATCCCGTAGTAGGCGAACCCCGGTTCGGGGACGAGAACGGTGTCGCCGGGTTCGAGCATCGCGCGCGCGAGGTAATCGAGTACGCCGTCGCCGCCGTTGCCGAGCCAAATTTGGCCGGGCGAGACGCCCCACTCGTCGGCCAACTTCTCGGTGAGGTCGGCGTGGGAGGCCTTGGGGTACGAACTGGCGGTAGCGGCCGCCTCCCGGATGGCTTCGACCGCGGCAGGACTCGGGCCGAAGGGGTTCTCGTTCGAGGCGAGTTTCACGAGGTCGTCGGGGTCCAACCCGAGGTCGCGAGCGACCTCTTCGATGCCCCGTCCGGCCTGATACACCGTGTGCGCGGAGAGGTCCCGTGGTTCCATGTGAGAGAGGTGTGGGCGACCCGTCTTAAGAGTGCTTACCTCGGTAGCGCGTCGGCGTCTGAGAGGCGCGCCGGAGGGACGACGACTGCCTGAAGGGGTCGAAACTCCGGCGGGTCTCGGCTCTCCGTCCCGACGCCCGGCCGCACTTCTGTCAGTATCCGCCCAGTATACATAAGGAAAGTCCTGCGTACTCTCTCTACGGGGGATTCATCATGGCACGAGAAAACCGCAACCGCTGGGGGAGAGACAAACCGGAATCGAGTCGTCAGCAACGTAGCGAACAGGGTGAAGGTGACACCCGAGGCGGCCGATACTCCTCGGGCGGCCGAGAACAGCAGTCCGGCCACCGACAGTCCGGACGCCAGAACCTACCCGGCCAGCATCAGACCGGACCGGGCCATCAGTCGGGCCGAGAACAGCAGTCCGGCCGACAGCAGAAGCGATACGGGAGCAGTCGCCAGCAAGGTGGACAGCACCAGCAGGCCGAACGAGAGCAGACAGGACAACAGCAGACAGGACAACAGCAGTCCGGTCGACAGCAGAAGCGATATGGAAGCAGTCGCCAGCAAGGTGGACAGCACCAGCAATCCGGCCAGCAGAACGTGCCCGGCCAGCACCAGACGGGTCAACAGCACGGCGGGCAGACGACCAGCCAGCACCAGCAGTTCGGGAACGACCAACCGACTGGACAGCAGTCCGGCGGCCACCAGCAAACAGGCGGCCACCAGCAGACCGGACAACACGGCCGACAGGAGCAGGGCCAGAACCAGTACGGCGGTAGCTCCGAGAGCGGATTCAGTCCGGCCCAACAGACCATGATGCGCGGGCAGGAACACCACGGCCGCCAGAGCCAGCGCAAGTACGGCAGTCAGTCGTCCCAGAGCCAGTCGTCCCAGAGTCGAAGCGGCGAGACCGAGCGCCACGGCAGTCGTAGCGAGGAACGCCACCGACGCCTGCAGTACTGAGTCGGTCGCACGAACGCGCTTTTTTTCCGGAAATCGCCGACGGTGAGAGACGTTAGCACTATTGCCGTTCGGTGCCGAGATTCGGTGGGGGAATGGGAATGTTTGCACTACTCGCTACGGACAGTCCGGTCCGTCATCACGGGGGAGACGATGAGCGACGCACCTGAGACCGACCCCGACGTGGCGGCGTCGGACCAACGGGGAGCGGTCGATTACGACGAACTCGAAACACTGCTCGGCGACCGAGTACTCGGGCGCGAGACGCATCTCGACGCCGAGGGATTCGTCGTCCGACCCGACGAGGTGGAGTCGGTCCTCCGGACGCTCCGCCACGAAGCGGGGTTCGACCACCTCTCGCTGTTGACCGCCCAGCAGTACGAGGACCGCTACGAGAGCATCTATCACCTCAAGAAGTACGACGACCCGACCCAAGCGGTCAGCGTCGTCGTCCCGACGGACTCGGACGACCCGTGGAACGA
The DNA here is from genome assembly GCF_029338395.1 of Halorussus caseinilyticus. NCBI lineage: Archaea > Methanobacteriati > Methanobacteriota > Halobacteria > Halobacteriales > Haladaptataceae > Halorussus > Halorussus caseinilyticus. Next base: position 1,362,376 of record NZ_CP119809.1, on the reverse strand, counting down.
GTCGGCGGCGTCGGTCTACAAGACCGCCGAGTGGCACGAGCGCGAAGCCTACGACTTAGTGGGTATCGAGTACAGGGGCCATCCGGACCTCCGGCGAATTCTCCTGCCCGAGACGTGGCAGGGCCACCCGCTCGCGCTCGACTACGACCAGAACAAGCCCCAGATGGTCGCCCTGCGCGAACACGTCAATCCCATCGCGGAGAGTCGGAAGGGAACCGACTCGGAATCTGACACGATGTTCCTCAACATCGGGCCACACCACCCCGCGACTCACGGCGTCCTCCACCTCAAGACGGTGCTGGACGGCGAGCAGGTCGCCGACGTGGAACCAGACATCGGCTATCTCCACCGGTGCGAGGAGCAGATGTGCCAGCAGGACAACTACCGCTACCAGATTATGCCGTACCCCGACCGGTGGGACTACACCGCGAACATGCCCAACGAGTGGGCGTACGCCCGCACCGCCGAGACGCTGGCCGACATCGACGTGCCCGAGTACGCGCAGGTCATCCGGACGATGGCGACGGAACTCGGGCGCATCATGGGCCACATGCTCGCGGTCGGGACGTTCGCGCTCGACGTGTACGGCGACTTCACGGCCATCTTCATGTACGCGGTCCGGGACCGAGAAATCGTCCAGAACATCTTAGAAGACCTGACGGGCCAGCGGATGATGTTCAACTACTTCCGACTCGGCGGGGTCGTCTGGGACCTGCCCGAACCCCGCGAGGAGTTCTTCGAGAAGATTCGGGACTTCCTCGACGGCCTGCCACGCCACGTCGACGAGTACCACGACATGCTGACCGGCAACGAAATCTTCCAGAAGCGGACGGTGGACACCGGGGTCATCAGCGCGGAGACCGCAAAGCAGTACGGCTGTACGGGACCGGTCGCTCGCGGGTCGGGCGTCGACTACGACCTGCGCCGGGACGACCCCTACGGCTACTACGACGAACTCGACTGGAACGTCGTCACCGAACCCCACGGCGACAACTACTCGCGAGTGTTGGTCCGACTGCAGGAAGTCGAGGAGTCGGCCAAAATCATCGGTCAGTGCGTTGATATTCTGGAGGACTGGCCCGAAGACGAGCGCAACATCCAGTCGAACGTCCCGCGGACGCTCAAACCCGACCCCGACACGGAAGTCTACAAAGCGGTCGAGGCCGCGAAAGGCGAGATGGGCGTCTACATCCGGTCCGACGGCACCTCGAAGCCAGCACGGTTCAAGATTCGGAGTCCGTGCTTCAACAACCTGCACGCGCTCGGGGCGATGGCCGAGGGCGAGTACGTGCCCGACCTAGTGGCGGCGCTCGGCAGTCTGGACATCGTGCTGGGGTCGGTGGACAGATGAGTTCCGCGTTCTCCGTCTGAACTTCTTTGGCTCGCCGCATCAGCGTTCCGATTGCAAGAAAAACATTCGGAATAGAATGGAAAATATTTATTAAAAAATTAAATACATTGCTCCGACTCCAGTCCAGAGTCCAGAGATACTTGTCATCTGCTCTTGTTTGTCGAGGTAACTTTCGGAGAGGGAGAACGCATGGTCAGACGACGTACGTTCTTGAAGCGGTCCGGGGGAGCGTTTCCTATCCTGACAGGGACGGAGATTTTCGGGTCGGTACGAAAACGACAGCAACGTCTGTGGAACCTTCCAATCGAAGAGGTGAAAGAGCGGAAGGCTCCTGTCGAATCGTACGGATTTACCGGGGAAGGGGAAGATAGAGAAATAAAGCGGAACGAAGTTTTCGGTAACTCGAACGGTGTTTCACAGTTCGAGCTGGAGGCATTCTGTTACGGTACCGGGACGGTCGGGATGGCCGGAGCGACGACGTTTGGAACGACTTGGGAAGCCCCAGAGTCCGGCGAGTATACACTCACGGCGAACTACTGGGGTAACGGTTCGTACTTTCCGGGAGCCAGCGACCCTTGGGAACTCGACATCGACACGGCTGGCACCGGGGAAGTCAACCTCGCGGTCGTGAATTCGCAAGAATCCGTCGTCGGGAAACAGACACAGGTCCACCTCGGAAGCGCACTGGACCCCCGGTCGGAGGAGGCCTTCGAACGAGTCGTCGGTTTCCTCGCAAAACGACTCATCAGTGTCTATTTCGGGTTTGTCGGTGTACTCATTGCTACGTTTTTGATGTACGCCTTCGAACCGAACCTCCAGTTGCTCCGTAGCAAAGAGTTCTGGATAGAGCCGTTAGAGGGACGTAATATCAAAGCGACCTTTTCGGCGAGAGCAGGAGAGACCTACGACGTGTTCTTCACGCCGTGCGTCAGTTTCGGTCTCGAATCGCGGGAGGGTCCGTATCCACCGTACGGACCTCGAATCGGTGCGAAGTACACTCTCGACTCGCTTCGCATCGAAAAAGGCGACGACGGTCTCTTCTGAAGAACTACCTTCGCTTCCGGGCCACAACCACCTTACCGACCACTACCGTCCCACCTCCATGGTCGAACTCGGTTACACCCTCTCCAGTGAGGAACACGGCCCGTCGGACCTCGTGAACCACGCCGTCCGCGCCGAGGAGGTCGGCTTCGACTTCGCGTCGATTTCGGACCACTTCCACCCGTGGATTGACCAGCAGGGGAACGCGCCCTACGTCTAGTCCACGCTCGGCGGGGTCGCCGCGATGGTTGAGGACTCGGGCCAACAGTTCTCCTTCGGCGTCGGCACCGGCGAGAACCTGAACGAACACGTCACCGGCGAGCGATGGCCCTCCCACAACGTCCGCCTCGACATGCTCGAAGAGGCCGTCGAGGTGATTCGGAAGCTCTGGACCGGCGAGATGGTCAACCACTACGGCGACCACTACACCGTCGAGAACGCGAAACTGTTCACGCACCCCGAGGAGAACCCGCCGGTCTGCGTCTCGGCCTACGGCGACCGGACCGCCGCCCGCGCCGCCGACTTCGGCGACGGGTTCTGGTCGGTCGGCCCGCAGGACGTAGTGGAGACCTTCGAGGACGAGGGCGGCGAGGGACCGAAACTCAGTCAGTTGACTGTCTGCTACGCCGACGACGAGGACGAAGCAGTCGAGACTGCTCACGAGTACTGACCGAACGGTCTCCTGCCGGGCCAACTCGCCACCGAACTCGGCATCCCCGAGTTCTTCGAGCAGGCCTGCCAGATGGTCGAGAAAGAAGACGTGCGCGAGACCGACAGCATCGTGACCGACCCCGACCCGCAGGCCCACGTCGAGAGTATCCGAGAGTTCGTGGACGCGGACTACGACCACGTGTACGTCCACCAAGTCGGTCCGAATCAGGACGACTTCTTGGACTTCTACGAGAGCGAGATTCTGCCCGAATTCCGGTGAACGCGACCTCGGTCGAGGTCCCGTCCGCCCTCACTCCGGTTGCGCGACAGTCAGGACGGGGACTGGTGCCGAGCGCACGGTCTTTTCAGCGACACTACCGAGCAGGATACGGTCCGTGCCACGTCTCCCCGTCGTTCCCATACCGACGACGTGGATGTCGTTCGAGTCGATGCAGTCGAGAATCTCCTCGACGGGCGTTCCGTGTTCGATGTGGCGGACAGTACTCGTAACCCCACGTGACTCGGCCTCCGAGACGACAGTCTCGACAGCGTCGGTCGCGGCCCCTTCACTCTCCTTTCCGGATGTCGTGGACCTGACATCCATCCCGAGTGCGGTGTCGTCCACGACAGACAAGACGTGGACGGTCGCGTCCAGCGCCGCCGCAAACTCGACGAGATGACTGGCCGCGTGCGTCGAAGCAGTACTCCCGTCGGTCGGGATGAGGATGTTCTCGTAAGGGAATACCAGCGACTCGTCGGGTTGCATGCGGACAGTGAGTACGGGAACCGACGAGAGACGGACGACCTTCTCGGAGACGCTTCCGATGAGGTATCGTGAGACCCCTTCGCGGCCGTGGGTCGGCATCACGACCAAATCCTGACCGTACTTCTCGGCGTACTCGACGATTGTCTGGGCCGGATTACCCTGAACGATTTCGGTCTCGTACGAAACACCCAGAGTGTCCAGCGTTTTCGTTGCTTCCTCAACGATGTCCTCACCCTGTTGTACGAGCGCATCGACAGTCTGGCCCTCAACGACCGTAACGCTGTCGCGCGTCGTGTCGGCAACGTAGAGCAGGTGGATTGTCGCGTCGGCCCAATGTGCGATTTCGCTGGCATGATGGAGTACCTCGGCGGCACCCTCGCTACCGTCGAATGGGAGGAGAATGTTCTCGTACATGACCTCGATAAGACGGACTACGTTTGCTGGCCTTCTAATGGTTTTCACCTGTCTCACGAGAGAGGAGACGAGTTACTGGATTTCGTCCCCGTCGCCCGGCGACTGCTCTTCGACCGGATTGGCGGTGTCGCGGTCGACGGTCACTCGGACCTTCTGAATGCGGGTGTTTTCCACCTGTTCGGCTCGCATCATCACGTTCTCGTAGACGAATTCCTCGCCTTGCTCGACGAGGCGACCCGCACGGTTGAAGAGGAACCCGGCGATGGTCTCGAATTCCTCGCCCTCGGGGAGGTCGATTTCGAGGGTGTCGTTGACCTCGTCGACGTTGACATCGCCGCGGACCAGCACCTCCGTGTCGTCGACGAACTCAACCGGGTGTTCCTCGTCACCAACCAGTATCTCGCCGACGATTTCCTCGAGCAGGTCCTCCATCGTGATGAGACCCTCGGTAGCGCCGAACTCGTCGATGACGATGACCATGTGCATCCGGTTCTCGCGCATCTCCGAGAGGAGGTCGTCCACGTTCTTGGACTCCGGGACGTGAAGCGTCGGGTTGATAACGTCCCCCACCTCGAGGTCGGCGAAGGTGCCGTAGTCGGAACTCTCCAGTTCACGGATGTCGAAGACGCCGATTACGTTGTCCAGCGACCCGGCGTAAACCGGCAGGCGGGCGTGCCCCGCCTGCATACATTCTTGGATGGCCTCCTCAACGGTCGCGTCTTTGGAGATGGCCGCCATGTCGAGTCGGGGAGTCATCACCTCCTTGGCGGTAGCGTCGGTGAATCGAAGGGTACGCTGGAGCATCTGGCGCTCCTCCTCGTCGAGGATTCCCTCGCGCTCGCCCGTCTTTATCATGTTCCGAATCTCGTCACGAGAGACGTACGACGACTCGATGGACGAGTCGCCGCCGGTGACCTTGTTAATGGCGCTCGTTAGATAGTAGAACAGGGTGATGAGCGGCCACAGCACTTTCTCGACTATCCTCAGCCCTCGGGCGACGCGCCGTGCGTGCAATTCGGTGTTCTCGACGGCGTAGGACTTGGGCGCGCTCTCGCCGAACAGCAGGACCATCGACGTGATACCGAACGACGATACGAGTACTGCCGTTCCCGCGTCGAAGTAGAAGCCGACGATGGTAGTCGAGATAGAGGACATCGTGATGTTGACCATATTGTTCCCCACGAGAATCGTCACGAGCAAGCGGTGGGGGTCGTCTTTAAGCGATTTGACTGCGCGCGCGCCACGCTCGCCCTTCTCAATCATCGCGTCTATCTGGTGCGGAGATAGAGAGAACATGGCAATTTCCGACGACGAGAAGAACCCCGACCCCGTGAGGAGCAACAGAATCAGGAAGATGCCGACCACGGTAACTTCCATTTGCCCCAGTTCGATACCGACGACCGGCACAGTATATAACGTGATACCGGCCTCAGCTGTTGCTGTGAGTACTGATGACATCATCAGTGTCCTATATTTTTAGAGTGGCAAAGTAAGCCTTGTGTAACTCCCCTCGAAATCGCTGTAGAAATCGACTTCGGGGCGGTCCCAAACGCGGTCGGCAACCGACTTCGGGACCCGACCATCACGGTTCGGCGGAACGTCGGCACGTCGTCGCGCGCAAACACGGGTTCAACTGAAGGTTGGGTCTCTCGATTCGGCGTGGCTCAAACACCGGTTTCACTCATCCGCAGTTTTACGTCAGTCGAGTTTCGTGTAGGGTACATGGCACGCGAAGTACGGCGGTGGCTGGTCCCCGTAGCGCTCACGGTTCTCCTCGTTCTGGCCGGGTGTTCCGGCGGCGGTAGCGGCGACGCCCTGAGCGCCACCGCGGGCGACGAGGGAGCGAGTTCCGAGCGGGGCGGAAAGCAAACGGCGTCCGCGAGCGGGCCGAACGCCGATTCCGGAAGCGCGACCTTTCAGGCGCGCCAACGCGCGCTGATTCGCACCGGGGCGGTCGAAGTCGAGGTGGACGACTACGACGCCGCCCGGCGCAACCTCTCGGGGGCGACCCGGCGATTCGGCGGGTTCGTCAGCGACTCGTCCGAGCAGGTCCACACGCGGGGTAATCGGTCGTGGACCTCCGGAAAACTCGTCCTCCGGGTTCCGAAGGGCAACTTCTCGGCGCTGGTCTCGCGCGCGAAGCGGGCCGGGGAAGTACGGGAGGCAAGCACCGGCACGAAGGACGTGACGAAGAAACTGGTGGACATAGAGGCCCGGCTGAAGAACCTGAAGGCCCAGCGCGAGAAACTCCGGACCCTCTACGAGGAGGCCAACGACACCGAGACGATACTCGACGTACAGGAGCGACTCTCGGAAGTCCAGTCGGAAATCGAGCGACTCGAAGCCCAGCGCAAGTCGCTGAAGCGGCAGGTCGCATACTCGACGCTGACGGTCCGCCTGCACGAGCGACCGCCTGACCCCGCGACCGACGACGGCCCGAGCGCGTGGTACGAGACGGGCTTGCTGGCGGCGTTCGTCTCGTCGGCCCACGGCGTCGTGGTCGTCGCCCGTGGTCTCGCGGTGGGCGCGGCCTACGCGCTCCCGTACGCCCTCGCGCTCGGCGTCCCGGTGGTCGGCGGGGTCGCCCTCTGGCGGCGGCGACGCTCGGGCGACCCGGCGGGCGCGGACCGTTCCGACGCTCCCGAACCGGCCGACGAGTCCGGAGACGACGACTGACCGGGAGCCAGTACCGACTTTCCGACCCTTCCGGTCCGGCACGCGCTGGCGCGGCGTACGTACGCCGCGCCAGCGCGCACGAAACAGAATACTATCTAATTCGAGTCTCTAATCTGATACCGAATTCGAGCCTCGACGCTCTCGGACCGTCGTTCGCAAAAAAGAAACGCAAAACCGCCGGGCGCTACGTTACTCGTAGAGCCACGTCTCGTCGATGCGCTCGTAATCGACCAGTTCCTCCTCGTCGAAGAACAGGTCGATTTCGCGCTCGTTCGCGCCTTCGTCCTCGTGGTCGGACCCGTGGATGACGTTGCGACCGAGGTCGAGACCGAAGTCGCCGCGGATGGTGCCGGGCGCGGACTCGGCGGGGTCGGTCTGGCCCATCATCTTGCGGACCTGACGGGTCGCGTCCTGACCTTCCCACACCATAGCGAAGACGGGACCGGACGTGATGAAGTCCACGAGACCCTCGAAGAAGGGCTTGCCCTCGTGTTCGCCGTAGTGTTCGTGTGCGAGGTCCTCGTCTATCTGCATGAACTTCCCGGCGACCATCTTCAGGCCGCGTTCCTCGAAGCGGGAGACGATTTCCCCGATGAGACCGCGCTGGACGCCGTCGGGCTTGACCATGACGAACGTGCGCTCGGTCTCGCTCATTGTTCACCCTGCTCGGAACTGCCGTCCTCGGTCCATTCGAGGTCTCGGGGTTCGCGGCCGAGGTCGGCGTTCTTCTCGCACTTCGCCGAGCAGAAGTGGACCGTACTGCCGTCGGTGCGGACGAACATCGTGCCCGTGCCGGGTTCGATGTCGTCGCCGCAGAAGTCACAGACTCGGGACTGGGGCATTGGTTACTGACCTCCGATGGAGTCGGCTTCGCGGGCAGTCTCGCGCAGTTGCAACACGTCGCCCTCTCGGACGGGACCGAGGCAGTTCCGCGTGATGATGCGGCCCTGATTCTCGCCCTCTCGGATGCGGCACTTGACCTGCATGGCCTCGCCGTGCATCCCCGTCTTGCCGACGATTTCTATCACTTCGGCGGGCGTGGAGCTTTCTTCTTCAGTTTCCTCTGCACTCATGACTCAACCACCTCAGCGAAGTTCCTCGAGCTTGTCGGCGATGTCCTCTACGTCGTCTTCGGCCTCGCCGGAGTCGGTGACGGCCGCGGCCGCACTGCCGACTTCCAGACCGGCGGCGTGACCGATGTCGTCCTGCGTCTCGACGAAGATGAAGGGGATGCCCTTCTCGTCGGCGAGTTCCGGAAGGTGCATGACGATTTCTTCCGGCTGAACGTCCTCGGCGATGTAGACGAGGTCGGCGTTGCCGCGCTCGACTGCTTTGGTCGTCTCGTTGGTTCCTTTCTTGACGGTACCTGTGTCTCGGGCGACCTCGAGCGCCTCGACAGCGCGGTCTTGGAGGTCGGCCGGAACGTCGAAGTTTACGTACACTGGCATAGGTTGTTCACCTCCCTGCACGTCGGCTCAGGCTCCCCTGCCGGAGTAATCCTGTGCGGCTAGGAGCATCATCAACCGCGCGCAGGTCGTACCCTTGCGTAGTTCGTCCCCCCTTAAAAGCGCTTTCAAATGCTACGGCGGCTTGCGAAACCGGCGCACGGGCGCGGAGCCACGACTCGACGTGGTAGACGGGTCCGGGCGTGCCCGAAGCGACGGAGCGCCGGGCCGAATCGTTTCGGAAAGACGAAGGAAAGCCCCTTGTCCGACTCCCGCCAAGGGGCGGGCATGACACTCGCCGAGGTCGTCTCTGCGCTCCGCGAGGAGGCCGAGGCGACCAACGAGCGCCGACTGCTCGTCCTCGCTGGCGAGCGAGACGCCTGCTACGCGGCCGCCGACCGGACGCTCGACGCGGCCGAAATCGACCGCGAGGCGACCACTCTCGTCGGAACCGGGAGACTGGGGTGTGAGCGCGTCGGCCCGAAGCGCGCCGACCGACTGCTCGGGACGACCCGCGACTGCGTGGTGTTGGACTGCCACGCCGACTTCCGGCCGAACGCGGTCGGCCGAGTCGTGGGTGCGGTGGACGGCGGCGGCCTGTTCGTCCTGCTGGCGCCGGACCTCGACGGGTGGCCCGACCGCCGGACCGACTTCGACCGGACCTTGGCGGTGCCGCCCGCCGACGCCGACGACGTGACGGGCCGCTTCCGGCGGCGGTTCGCCGAGACCCTGCGCGCCCATCCGGGGGTCGCGGTCCTCGACGTTGACGCCGACGAGCGGTCCGACGGAAGTCCCGACGAGCGGTCCGACGCGGACGCCGAAATCGGCGTCCGCGTCGAGCGCGACGGCCTGACGAACCCGGCACCGCGGCTTTCGACCGGTGACGAATCCCCGACCGCCCCGAAGGGCGCACCTTCCCCGAGGCGGCCTACGACGCCTGTCTCACGGCCGACCAGATGACGGTCGTCCGGCAACTGGAGGCGCTTCGGGCCGACGACGGCTCGGAGGAAACCGCCGTCGTCGTGGAGGCCGACCGGGGCCGGGGCAAGTCCAGCGCCGCGGGTCTCGCGGCCGGGAGTCTGGCCGCGGAGGGCGCAGACGTGCTGGTGACGGCCCCCGAGTGCCGGAGCGCCCGCGAGGTGTTCGTCCGGGCCGCGGCGCTGTTGGAGGCGCTCGGCCGGGAGTTCGAGACCGACCGCGACCCGCCGCGCGAGATTCGAATTCGGGGCGCGGGGAGCGTTCGGTTCGAGACGCCGACGGAGGCCGCAGAGTCGGTAGGCGAGGGGGCCGCCGACGCTCCCGATGCCGTCTTCGTGGACGAGGCCGCGGCGCTCTCGGTCCGGTTGCTCGAACGGTTGCTAGCCGCGCCGCGGGTCGCGTTCACGACGACGATTCACGGCTACGAGGGCGCGGGCCGGGGCTTTTCGGTCCGGTTCCGCGACCGACTCGCCGACGGCGACCACGAGGTAGTCGAAACTCGACTCGACGAACCAATCCGGTACGCGGCGGGCGACCCCGTGGAGGTGTGGGCCTTCGACGCGCTTCTGCTGGACGCTCGGCCGCCGGTCGATGAGGTGGTCCGGGACGCCGACCCCGAGTCCGTCGAGTACCGCGAGTTCTCCCCCGAGGAGTTGCTGGCCGACGGGAACCTGCTCCGGGAGGTGTTCGGCCTGCTGGTGTTGGCTCACTACCGGACCGAACCCGACGACCTCGCGCGCCTGTTGGACGCGCCGAACCTGACGGTTCGGGCGCTCCGTCACGAGGGCCACGTCGTCGGGGTCGCACTGCTGGCCCGCGAGGGGAATCTCCCCGCGGACGTGCGCGAACACATGTACGAAGGCGGGCGCGTGCGGGGCAACATGCTCCCGGACGTGCTGACCTCCCAAATCCGGGACGAGCATGCCGGAACCCCGGTCGGGATGCGAGTGATGCGCATCGCCACCCACCACGCCGTGCGCTCGCGCGGACTCGGGTCGCGCCTGCTCGGGGACGTGCGGGCGGAGTTCGACGGCGAACTCGACTGGCTCGGGGTCGGATACGGCGCGACCCCGCAACTCCTCCGGTTCTGGCGCGAGAACGGCTATCGCGCGGTCCAACTCTCGACCACGCGAAACGACACCAGCGGGGAGTACTCGGCGCTCATGCTCGACCCGCTCTCGGAGGCGGGTCGGGACCTCCACGACCGGCACGCCCGGTGGTTCGCTTCCCGCGTCGGGTCGATGCTGGCCGACCCCCTGCGGGACGCCGACCCCGACGTGGTGCGGGCGCTCCTCCGGTCGGTCGAAGCCCCGGTTTCGCTGGACCTCTCGGCGTGGGACTGGCGGACCGTCGTGTCGAGCGCGTACGGGCCGGGCCTGTACGACGCCGCGCCCCGACCCTTCCGCCGGGTGGCGCTCAAGCACTTCGTGGACCCCGAGAGCGGTCGGGGACCGGGGAGCGAACCGGAAGACGCCGGTCCGCTCTCGGCCCGCGAGGAGCGGATACTGGTCCGGAAGGTCCTACAGGGTCACCCGTGGCCCGACGTGGCCGACGAACTCGGCTTCCACTCGGCGGGCCAGTGCATGCGTGCGCTCGGTGACGCCTACGAACCGCTAGTGGACCGCTACGGCGACGAGGCGGCCGAAGAAGAGAAGCGGCGATACGGCGAGTGAACCGCGACTCCGGGCGGACGACGCGCACCTGACCGCGGACCGTTCCGAACGCCGATGTCAGTCGTCCGCGTCGGGGGTCACCTCCACTACCACGTCGTCGGGACCCAACAGCGCCACCGTACAGTCGCAGTAGTCGAAGACGGCGTGGCCCCCTTCGCGGCGACCCCCGGACATCGTGTCGTCGAACAGGTCGTCGAGTGCGTCGGGGTCTATCGTGCCGTTCAGCGGCGGGAGGTCGGTGGGTTCGCAGTCGCGGGCCTCGGCCACGGTTCGAACGACCGCTTCGCTCGGGGCGCTGTCGCCGACGTGACGCTTCTCGGTGGCGTCGTTCGGACAGAATGCTCCGTCGTCCATGGATTATTTACGGCCCGTAGCGGTGTGAGCTATCGGCTTGATTAGTGAGGACCCTTTTACCAGCGCCAGAACCATGTGACTGAATGGCGTACGTGCCGACGATGGAGTGCGCCGAGTCGGGATGTTCGGAGTCGGCGACAGTCAGACTTCACGTTCCGTGGGCCGAGAACCGCGAGGTGTGCGCGGGCCACGCCCGCGTGCTGGTGCGACAGGACGGCGTGGTCGCCGACCCCCTCACGAACGGCGACGAGTGGCCGTGAGCGAAGTCCGCGACCCGTCGAGCGTCCGAAGACTGCGCACCGGCAAGCGTCCGGCGAGCGAGTCGCGTCAGCGACGAGCGTGCGCCCCCGAGGCGGCTCTCAGCAATAAATACCATCTTTAAAGCAACTCATACATATATTTAGACGTTACATTTCTTGCTGAGCTACGCCGACGGGTCTGCGCAAGCGTCGTTCGCGTCGTCGTTCCAGCGGTGGACGACGGGACCGTTCAGGTCCCCGTCACGAATCGCGGCCTCGACGCTGTAGCACTCGGACGACTGGTCGGCCGGGAGACGGTACCGGTCGCCGAACGTGCGGTCGTCGTGGTGGTTGTGGTTACTGTTTCTGCGGTCGGCCTCCGCGTTTCCGAAGTCGTCGGAGTAGATAGTTCAGGTCGTTCTCCTCCGCTACGTCACAGCACTGCGACCGCCGAAATCGCCAGAAAGAGGTCCTCGAAAGCCCCCAGCCGCGAGCGGGCGGCCCCTTTATCCCGCCCCGTGGTCTGGTTGGTCTGTCGCGCTTCCCGACCCCTACGCTCTCCCGGCCGACTCGCCTCCCCGAGATTTATATCAACCGTTTGTGAAAGGCCGCGCATGGAAAGCCAGCGCGGAGGACCCGAGGGAGGTGAACCGACCGACCGCGCACGGGACGAACCCACCGGCCGCGGCGACTCCAGCGAGCGTGGCGAGTTCGGCGACAGCGCAGATACCGACGACAGCGCAGATACCGACGACGGTGCAGACTCCGGCCGCGTCCACGTCCGGCGGCTCGACGTGGTGGACACCCTCCGGTGGTCGTGGCACGTCCTGCGCGAACACCGGAACCTCGTCGGTGTCGCACTCGCGGCCCACCTCCCGGCAGTCGTGGCCGCGTCGGGCGTCTCGTGGCCCGACCCGTCCGCGACCCCGGAGTTCGCCGGGTGGGTCCTGCCGACGTATCTCCTCCAGTTGGTCGTCACCGTCGTCGCGGGCGGCGTCTTCTACCTGACCGCGGCCGACGCCGTGGCCGAGCGTCCGCGACCCCTCCGCGAGCGAGTCGTGACCGCCGCGAAGCGCGTCCCCGCGCTGGTCGCCACCGCGCTGTTGCTGATTCCGCTCGTCGTCGCCGGACTCGCCGTGCTGGTCCTGCCGGGCGTCTACCTCTTCCACCGTCTCGTGGTGGCATTCCCGGCCTGCGTCATCGACGGCACCGGACCGGTCGCCAGTCTGACGACGAGTTGGCGGATTGCCGGGGGAACCGTGACGAAGATTTTCGGCGTCGGACTGGTCTACGTCGGCGTCGGGGTTGCGTCCGGCGTCGTCTCGGGCGCAATCGGCGGCCCGTACAGCGTGGTCAGCGCCGCGGCGACGGCCATCGTCGGAACCGCGATGTTCCCGCTGTTCGGTCTCGCGCTCGGCCACCTCTACCTCGAAAGTAGCCGCAATCAGTGACCCGCGTCGGGGATTTTCGGCGTCGGTAGCGACCCTCCGAGAGCGACGTAAACATATCAGTCTCCAATAACGAACGGGACGAGTCACTACTTTAGGAGAACAACTTTTTTAGTTTAGACTCGTCTAAACTCTGGTAACGATGCTATCTGAAACCACGGTCGTTTCGGGCGGACGCCCGTCCGGACCTTCCGCGGAGGTGTCGTCTCTATGACTGGTTGGCTCGAAATCCTCGTCGTCGCGGCGACTGCGCAGTTGGCCGTCCTCCCCGGCGAGAAGGTCCAGTTCATCATCGCCGGACTCTCGACTCGGTACAACCCGTGGGTCGTCGTCGCCGCCGCCGGAAGCGCGTTCGCCGGGTGGACCGCGCTCGAAATCTGGTTCGGAAGCGCGCTGAAGGGCGCGCTCCCGCCGGTCTACCTCGACTCGTTCACCGCCGTCCTCTTCCTCGTCTTCGCGGTTCTGCTCGTCCGGTCGGCACCGGACCCCGGCGAGGGTCTCGCCGAAACCGACGGCGGCGTCATGGGCGCGGGCGAACTCGACGTGTCGGTGTTCGGCCGCGAGGTCCCGAACGCTCTCGGGGGCTTTCTGCCCATCTTCGCTATGATGGCGGCCGGTGAGTTCGGCGACAAGACCCAACTGGTCACTATCGGACTCGCGGTTCAGTACGGCGCGAACCCGGCAATCTGGGCGGGCGAGATGCTGGCCATCATCCCCGTCAGCATCGCTAACGCCTTCTTCTTCCACAAGTTCTCCCACGCCTTCGACGTGCGGAAGGCCCACTACGCTGGCGCGGTGTTGTTCCTCTTTTTCGGTCTCGACACCGTGCTGGCAATCGTCACCGGGTTCTCGGTGTGGGAGACCATCGTCGGCACCGTCGCCGGTGCGATTACCGCCGCGATTCCGGTCTGAACGCCGGTGGCTTCTACCCGTTCCCGAACGAGTTGGCGATTCGCTCGCGCACGTTCTCGGCGGTCCCGGCGTTCTCGTGGCTCTCGCCCAACTCGAAACTGGCGAGCGCGTCGGTCACGGCGTTCGCCTCGGCGCGCGAGAGTTCGATGGTCTCGGTGTCGTCGGGGTCGTTGCCGCCGAAGATGGAGTCGTTGTCGAGCCATCCCGTGTCGTCGCCTGCGGCCATCTCACCCTTCTCGACGCCGCGATGCTCGTCGAAGTCGAACTCGGCCGCGAGGTGGTCTTGGACGTTCTGGATGCGCATCCCCCGGTCGTCGGAAGCGGTCATCTCCTCGCCGGACAGCGCGGCGATGACGACCCGCGCCTCGTTGCGCGTCATCTCGAAGGTGGCGGTGTCTCGGTCGGACATGGACTAGTCGGACGGTAGCCAGTCTGAAACTGTTGGTGGGCGATTCGGGTGGGTTTTCGTGCTGGGTTCGTCTCTGTGGTAGTGTACGTTTTTGCGGTCGTCGGAGTCGTCGTGGTTGTCGTCGGTGTTGAAGTTGCTGTTTCCGCGGTTCCTGCGGTCTCGGTCGTCGGAGTCAGAGTCGTCACTGTTGATTCTGCGGTCGTCGGAGTCGGAGAGAACGCCCAGAAAGCCCCCGCCCGCTCGCTCTGCAACAGTGTTGTGACCGCGAAAACCGTAGCGAAGAAGTCCTCGAAAGCCCCCGCCCGCTCGCGGTCGCTCAGCGACATATCCTCGCTCGCTTCGCTCGCTCGGATAGGGGTCGCTGAGACGACTGAAGTGGACGCGAGCGGGCGGCCCCTTTATCCACCCCTTCGGTTGGTCAGTCGGGCGTTCGCTGTCGGTTGGTCGGCCGAGCGTTCGCTGGCGGTTGTGTCACCGAGCGCAACTGGTGGGACCGCCACCGGTACGATTCGGGGCAGAAAAACGGGAATCCGCGGGTCGGCGTCCTCAGTCGTCGCTGCCGAGGATTCCGCGGTGGGTCATCTTCTCGGGGTCGATGACTTCCTCGGCCTCCTCCTCGCTGAGGTAGCCCTTCTCCACGACGACTTCCTTGACCGTCTTGCCCTCCTTCAGGGCGGTCTTGGCGGCGTCGCTGGCCTTGTCGTAGCCGATGTGGGGGTTGAGCGCCGTGGCGAGCGCCATGCTCTGTTCGACCTGCCGTTCGCAGTGTTCCTCGTTTGCCTCCAGTTTCCGGACGAACTTCTCGCCGAAGACTTCCGAGGCGTTGGCGAGCATCTCCGCCGACTGGAGGAAGTTGTGCGCGAGGACCGGCTTGTAGAGGTTGAGGTCGATTTGGCCCTCCGCCGCGCCCGCGCTCACCGCGGCGTCGTTGCCCACGACCTGCTTGTGGACCTGATTGACCGCCTCGGCGACGACGGGGTTGATTTTGCCGGGCATGATGGAGCTACCGGGCTGGTTCTCGGGCTGTTCGAGTTCGCCGAGACCGTTTCGCGGACCCGAGGCCAGCAGTCGGAGGTCGTTGGCGATTTTGTTGAGCGACCCCGCGATGGTCCGAAGCGCGCCGTGGGCCTCCGACATCGCGTCGTGGGCGGCCTGCGCTTCGAAGTGGTTGTCGGCCTCGCGGAACTCGACGCCTGTCTCCTCGGAGATGTACTCGGCCGCCTTCTCGGGGAACTCGGGGTGGGTGTTCAGGCCCGTCCCGACCGCGGTCCCGCCGAGCGCCAACTCCGAGAGGTGGTCGCGAACTTGGTCGAGGCGCGCGAGACCCTTCTCGACCTGCGTCCGGTAGCCGCCGAACTCCTGTCCGAGGCGGATGGGCGTGGCGTCTTGCAGGTGGGTGCGGCCGGTCTTGACCACGTTGTCGAACTCGGATTCCTTGGCCTCCAGCGCCTCGCGGAGCGAGTCGAGCGCGGGCAGGAGGTCCTTCTCGACGGCTTCGAGCGACGCGACGTGCATCGCGGTCGGAATCACGTCGTTGCTCGACTGGCCGAAGTTCACGTGGTCGTTGGGGTGAATCTCGCGCGTGCCGAGTTCCCCGCCGTAGATTTCCGTGGCGCGGTTGGCGATGACCTCGTTGGCGTTCATGTTCGAGGACGTGCCCGAACCGGTCTGGAACACGTCCACTGGGAACTGGTCGTCGTGTTCGCCCGCGATAACCTCGTCTGCGGCCTCCACGATGGCGTCGGCCTTGTCCTCGGGAATCAGTTCGAGGTCCCGGTTGGCCTCCGCCGCGGCCTTCTTCACGACGCCGAGTGCGCGCACGAACCGCCGCCCGAACGTGATACCCGAGACGGGGAAGTTCTGGAGCGCGCGCTGGGTCTGTGCGCCCCAGTAGGCGTCGGCCGGTACCTGCATCTCTCCGAGACTGTCCTCCTCTGTCCGGAAGTCCTCGTCGTCAGTCATCCGTTCGAAAGTCTACTTCCCGCAGATAAATATCGTGCGCACTCGGCGTCGGGGCACGGACCGAGCGGGGAGTCGGGTGATACGAATCGTCCCGACCGACCGAACGCCTAAGGGTCTCGGAATCGCCGTCGCGTCGGCGGTCCGCCGACGCGACGCGAAACTCTTCCGGTGTTTCGATTGTTGAATTTTATCTGGCTTCGGACTCGATACCCGATAGAGCGACGACAGCGGCCGATAGCGGGGCCGGGTGACACAATCTAACAATTTACTCGGTCTTACATTAATTTCAACAACGTTTAAGTGGCTGGTGTGTGATTCCCTTTCTTAGGTCATGACAGATGCCAACGAAGGTACCGACGTTTCTCGGCGCGACTATCTCAAAGTAGCCGGTGCAGGCACTATCGGCGTCACCGGACTGGCTGGTTGTATGGGCGGCGGCGGTGACGACGAGGAGACGACGACCGCGAGCGAAGGGACGACCGAAAGCGGGAACGCGGGCGGCGAGGAGACGACGACCGAAGGCGAGTCCTCGACCGACTACGAGACGCTGGAGGTCCAGCACTGGTGGACCGGCGGCGACGGCAACAAGGCCGTGACTGCGCTGTTCGAGGGCTTCGCGGAGAAGTATCCCGACATCGAGGTCAACCAGAACCCCGTCGCGGGCGGTGCGGGCCAGAACCTCAAGACCGTCATCAAGAAGCGCGTGCTGAACAACAACCCGCCGAGTACGTGGCAGGCGTGGCCGGGCGCGCACCTCCAACCGTTCGTGAACGCCGACAAACTCCAAGACATCGGTGACTCGGTGTGGGCGGAAAACGGCATGAAAGACGCCTACCTTCAGGGTCCAAAAGACGCCGCCAAGCCCGGCGGAAAGTTCGTCACGGTACCCATCAACATCCACCGCCTCAACAACCTCTTCTACAACAAGACGGTCGTCGAGAACGCGGGCGTTGACCCCTCTTCCATCTCGAAACCGAGCGACCTCGTGTCGGCGATGAAGACTGTCGAAGAGGAGACCGACGCGGTCGGTATGGCGAACCAAACCAAGTCGGCGTGGTCCACGGCCCAACTCTGGGCGCAGGTCCTCCTCGGCGAGTACGGCAAGGAGACCTACGTGGCCTTCACCGAGGGGAAGGTCGAAGCGAACAAAGAGGCCATCAAGGACTCGCTCAGCATCGTCAAGAAGTACAAGAACTACTTCAACGACGACGCCGGGTCCATCTCGTGGACCGAGGCGAACAAGAAAATCATCAACGGCGAAGCCGCCTTCTTCCATCAGGGCGACTGGGCCGCGGGCATGTACCGCGGACAGGACGGCTTCGAGTTCGAGTCCGAGTGGGGTCAGGTGCCGTTCCCCGGCACGGGTGGCATCTACGCGCTGAACATGGACTCGTTCCCCATGCCGAAGAACAACCCCTCGCCCGAGGCGGCCAAGAAGTTCCTCCAGTACTGCGGTTCGGTGGACGCCCAAGAGCGATTCAACCCCAAGAAGGGGTCCATCCCGCCGCGGACCGACGTTCCCAAAGACGAGTTCGGGCCGTTCCTCAGCAGACAGATGGACGACTTCGCCAACTCCGACGCGCAGGTCAAATCCATCCAGCACGGACTCGCCATCCCGCCGGAAGCCAAGAGCAACTTCGGCGAGGCGATGTCCACGTTCACGTCGGGTTGGAACGTAGACAAGACCTACAAGCAACTGAAACAGGCGTTCAACTGAAGACGGTTCCGACTGTTCCTTTTTCACATGCAATCACTCAAAGACGCGTTCCGACGATTAACCCCCGGACGAGGCGATAGCGGGGACGACAGCGGGGAGGTTCGAGCCGACGGCGGAACGACCGTAACCGGCGAACGCACCGAATCCGAGACCGGAACCGGCCGGTCGCTCCTGTCTAGCGACTTCGTTCAGTCGATGCCGTTCTGGTTGCCGCCGTTCCTGCTGATGGGCTTTTTCGTCTACGGGGCCATCGGGTGGAACCTCGTCATCTCGCTGACCGACTTCAGCGGACTCATCCTGCCGGAGTACGAGATTTCCGAGTTCGACTTGGAGATGTACCGGCAGGCGTTCTCGGACCCGTCGTTCTGGACGGCGGCCCAGAACACGCTGGTCCTGTTGGTGGCGTTCACCGCGGTCTGCCTGCTCTTTGGCCTGCTGTTGGCAATTCTGGTGGACCAAGAGATTCGGTTCGAGAACACCTTCCGAACCGTCTACCTCCTGCCGATGAGCCTCTCGTTCGTCGTGACCGCGAAGTTCTGGGCGTGGATGTACAACCCCCAAATCGGGATGATAAACGTCACGCTCCGCCAGTTTGGGCTGGACTTCCTGACGCTCCAGTGGATTTCGAACCCCGACACCAAACTGGCGGCGGTCATCTTCGCGCTCATCTGGCAGTTCTCGGGGTACGCGATGGTGGTCTACCTCGCGGGACTCCGAGCGATTCCGACCTCTCACTACGAGGCGGCGAAGGTTGACGGCGCGAGTACCATCAAGATGTACTGGCGGGTCATCCTGCCCCAACTC
This sequence comes from Halorussus caseinilyticus, assembly GCF_029338395.1. Classification (NCBI taxonomy): domain Archaea; kingdom Methanobacteriati; phylum Methanobacteriota; class Halobacteria; order Halobacteriales; family Haladaptataceae; genus Halorussus; species Halorussus caseinilyticus. Next base: position 1,343,536 of record NZ_CP119809.1, on the reverse strand, counting down.
CGGGCCTCGACCATGAGCGCCGCGGTGGTGCTGATGGTGTTCGCGCTGAAGGCCTTCGACTTCCTCTACGTGATGTTCGGCAACAACCCCGGCCCGGCCGCCGACATCCTCGCGACGATGATGTTCCGCGAGGCGTTCGGGTCGAACAACTGGGCGTACGGGTCGGCCATCGCCATCGTGCTGTTCGGCATGGCGCTGGCGGTTGTCGCACCGTACCTCTACAGCGAATACCGACGAGGTGAACTATGAGCAGTCCGCCAGCTAGTCCGACGCCGGAAGACCACACGCGAAGGGAGCGAATCGAACGAGCGGTCCGAGACGCCGACGGCCGCCGGGTGGCGCTGTACGCCGTTCTCGCGGGTCTGGTCGGTTTCTATCTCGCGCCGCTCGAAGCGGGCCTGATGACCGCGTTCAAGACGACCGAGGCGTTCAACGAGACGGTTCCGTTCCTCCCGCCGTTCGGCGGCGGGTTCACCTTCGAGCCGTGGCAAATCGCGTTCGACGCGATGTCGAACGCGCTGATAAACAGCCTCCTGCTCGCGGTTCCGGCCACGATTCTGTCGGCGGGTCTCGGTTCCATCGCGGCCTACGGACTGACGACCATCGACTGGAAGTACCAGATGCCCATCGTCGCGCTGTTCGTCGCGGGCATCTTCATCCCGTATCAGGCGGTGCTGGTGCCGCTCTCGCGGTTGTTCGCCATCGTCAACACGCAGGAACTGCTGTCGGCGCTCTGGGGACTTCCGCTGATGCACGAACACTACGCGAGTATCGTCAATCTCGTCGTGACACACGTCGCGTACGGGATTCCCATCACGTTCCTGCTGTTCCGGGCGTACTATCAGTCGTTCTCCGACGAGATGATAGAGGCCGCGCGACTCGACGGCGCGAGCGTGTTCAGCATCTACCGGAACATCGTCCTGCCGCTGTCGAAACCGATGTTCGCGGTGACGCTCATCTACCAGTTCACCCAAATCTGGAACGACCTGCTGTTCGCGCTGGTCATCCTGCCCGCCGGGGGCGGTGCGGCCGCACCGGTGACGATTGCGCTCAACAGTCTGACTGGCGGAATCGTCGAATCGTTCAACACCCAGATGGCGGGCGCGTTCGTCGCGGCCCTGCCCACCCTGTTGGTGTACGTCCTGTTCGGCGAACAGTTCGCAAAAGGAGTCGCTGGAGAAGCATGACGATGTACGTGACAAAGGTTTACACTACTCTACGACGGAGGACAGCACGATGGCCGAACTGACCCTAGACGGGCTAACGAAGTGGTTCGACGACGACGGCGACCGCATCGTCGCGGTAGACGACGCCACCGTCGAAATCGAGGACGGCGAGTTCCTCGTGCTGGTCGGTCCCTCGGGGTGCGGGAAGTCCACCACGCTCCGGATGGTCGCCGGACTCGAAACCGTCTCGCAGGGCGACATTCGGCTCGGTGGTCACTCCATCACCGACGAACCGCCGACGACGCGGGACATCGCCATGGTGTTCCAGTCGTACGCGCTCTACCCCCACATGACCGTGCGGGAGAACATGAGCTTCGGGTTGGAGGAATCGACCGACATGCCCGACGACGAAATCGCCGCGCAGGTAGAGCAGACCGCCGGGATGATGGGCATCGCGGACCTGCTGGACCGCAAACCCGGCGAGCTGTCCGGCGGTCAGCAACAGCGGGTCGCCCTCGGGCGCGCCATCGTGCGCGACCCCGAGGTGTTCCTGATGGACGAACCGCTGTCGAACCTCGACGCGAAACTGCGCTCGCAGATGCGGACCGAACTCCAGCGATTGCAGGAGGAACTGGACGTGACGACGATGTACGTCACCCACGACCAGACCGAGGCGATGACGATGGGCGACCGCATCGCCATCCTGAACGACGGGGAACTCCAGCAGGTCGGCACGCCGCTGGAGTGCTACCACGAACCGCGAAACGTCTTCGTCGCGGGGTTCATCGGCGAACCCTCGATGAACTTCTTCGACGCGACGTTGGAGCGAGACACCCTCGTCGCCGACGAGTTCGAGTATCCGCTCTCGGACGACGTGCTGGCCGACGTGGAGGGCCACGACCGACTCGTCCTCGGCATCCGGCCGGAGGACATCGAACTCGTCGCGGAGGGCGACGACCCCCACGACTTCCGGACGCGCGTGGACGTGGTGGAGCCGATGGGCGACGAGAACAACGTCTACCTGACGTTCTCGGGCGCGGGGAGCGCCGAGGCGTCGGGCGACGACGCCGAGACGTTCGTCGCCACCGTCTCGGGCATGCGGAGCGTCGAGAGCGGACAGGAAGTCGTCGCTCGCATCCCGGAGAAAGCGATTCACGTCTTCGACCGGGACACCGGCGAGGCCCTGCACAACCGCGAGTTGGACCGGAGCGAAGTCGCACAGCCGAATCTCTGAGCGGTTCGGCGTGCGTTCTGACGCACTCTTCTCGTCGTTTTCTGCTTTCGTCGCTTCTTTCTCGTCGCGGCGCTCGGCCGACCAACCGACAGCCAACGCTCGGCCGACCAACCGCCGGGGCGGGGGCTTTCCGGGCGTTCGTCACGACGACTTCCGATTTCGAACCGGGAAGACCGAACGAACGCGACGACTCACTCCTCGTTTTCGACGGCCGATTCGAGCAGTACGTCGGCGGCGGTCCGGTCCGGCGGGCCGACCGATTCCTCGCGCGCGAATCTCGCTATCCGCTGTTGGGCGTCGGCGACGGTGGTCTCGCCGCGTTCGAGTTCCGGCAGGAGGTGCTTGTAGAGGTCGAGTTCGGCGTCGAGCGACCGGGCGAGTTCGGTTCGGGCCTCGCCGTAGGACTGCTCTTCCTCCAAGTAGACGAAGAGTTTGGTGCTGTACTCCCGGAGGCGCTGTTTCGTCTGGTCGTTCACGTCGGGGTGGTCGAGCAGGTCCTCGGCCGCGAGGTTGTCGCCGTCCGCGTCGTCGTTCGCGCCGCGAATCTCGTTTCTGGCGAGGGTCTTGGCCGTGTCGTACTTCGAGGAGAGTTCCGCGCGGGTCTCTTGGCTCGCTTCGGTCCACTGTTCGAGCAAGCCCAGCGCTTCGCCCAGCGTCTCGATGCGGTCGGCCAGTCGCCGGACGAACGCGGCGGCGTTGCCGTCCTCGACCGTCTGAATCTCTTCAACGAACGTCGGCATGGGCAGTGGTGGAGGGTTCGGTCGTTCTGAGTACCATACCGAAGTTACGTCGGCCCGGACCCTTGGTCTCTCGGGTCGCCGCACGTCTCTCGGCCCGGACGCTTCGTCTCGGCCCGGTCCGTCCCGGTCCGGTGTGCCCGGCGCGCTACTCGCCGTGTTCGGCGTACTCGTCGGGCGCGTAGGTCTTCAGTTCCAGCGCGTGGATGTCCTCGGTCATGTGGTCGCCGAGCGCGTCGTACACCATCTGGTGCTGGTCTACGAGGCTCTCGCCCTCGAACGCGGGCGAGACGACGGTGGCCGCGAGGTGGTCCTCGTCGTCGGGACCGCGCGGGTGCGTGACCGTCGCGTCGGCGTCTTCGAGGTTACGTTCGATGAGGTCGGCTACGTCGTCGGCGTTCATGGACGGGCGTACGCATCCGGCGGTGAAATGCGTGTGGATAGCCGCTACCGGGAGTGTCGGGTCCGTCGGTCGTCGGCGTCGTCGCTCTAACGATTCCAGATAATGCTAAAGAAAATAAAAATACGTCTTTAAAAATTGTATGTAATTGTCCCGAACTCAGTGCGCCACTTCAATCCAACACTGGCGACGAGACTCGATACAGATACTCCGGCAGGCGGGCGCGGCGCACACGCGCCGCGCCCGTACGCGAGAGGTCTGTCAAAGCGACTGAAGGTCAAAGCGATTGAAGGCCGTCATGCCCCGTGATTGCGGTGACTAGCTCTCTCGCGGTCGCTGACTCTCTCGCCATCGAAACCACGTCGATGAACGCTTCGAAACCCCCGTCCGCTCGCTCCGCAACCGCACCGCAACCGCCAGAATCGTGGCGAAGAATGCCCAGAAAGCCCCCGCGCGCTCGCTATGCGTCGTCAGGACGGTGAATGCGACCGCAAGAACCGTCGTAACGAACGCCCAGAAAGCCCCCGCGCGCTCGCGGTCGCTCAGCGACATATCCTCGCTCACTGCGTTCGCTCGGATAGGGGTCGCTGAGGCGACCACGGGCCTACGGCCCGCGAGCGCGCGGCCCCTTTATCCCGCCCCGGCGGTTGGTCGGTCGAGCGTTCGCTGTCGGTTGGTCGGTCGAGTGCATCCCGTGGTCCGAACGCTGTCGTTCGCCCGGAAAAAGAGCGTCGCGCTCCGCCGTCACTCGGGGACTGCGATGCGGTCGAGGCGACCCACCGTCTGGGTCTCGGGGTCGTCGCCGTCGTCGAGTCCGCCCTCGACGCGTTCGACCACCGGCTTTCGGTAGTCGGTGTAGACGTTGATGGCGTCGTCGCCGAGTTCGACCGTGAACCCCTGCACGTCGTCGTCCGGTCGCCAGACGCGAGTGACTTCGCCTTCGGCGTCGTCGCCGCGGCCCCGCCCACCGCGGGGCGACCACTCGACGCGGACGCGTCGTCCCTCTTCGAGGTCGTTCGGCTGAAGCTGGTCGGTCGTCACGGTGGCTCGAAGTTGGTTCCGCCGCCCCTCAAAACTTCGGGCACGGTCCGGGCGTGCGAGTAGCGACCGGCGTCGGACCGACCGGCGTCGGGTCGCCGATGCGCGCGACGGATTCCGTAACAGTTGAGTCGTTCCGACGGACACCGCCGTCAACGCCGATGCATCCCGCCCCCGACTGGTTCGCTCCCGCGCTCGACCTGTTCGCGCTCGGTGTCGTCCTGCTCGTCACCCTCGTCGTCGGCGTCTGCGTCCACGAACTCCTCCACGTCGTCCCGCTCCGCCTCGCCGACGCCGAGTACACCGTCACCGTCCTCCCGTCCGAGGACTTCGCTTCGCGGACCGCTCGGGCGACGCTCCAGCACGCCTTCTCCGGCGGACTCGTCCGGGTCGAAGTCACCCGCGCCCCGCCGTCCACGCCCGACTGGGTTCTCCGCGTGGCGGCGCTCCTACCGCTCGCGTTAGCCCTCCCGCTGGCGCTGGTCGCAATCGGTGTCCTTCCGAATCCCGTCGCGGCCAACGACGACGTGGCGACTGTCGCGCTGGTCGCGCTGACGGGGTGCGGTCTCCCGAGTCCCGCGGACTGGGCCGTCGTCTGGTACGGGCCGTACCTCGATGAGGACCGGTAGACGCCTGATAACGACCGATAGCGCCCGATTTCCGAGTCGCAGAAAGAGGCTCCCGAACCCGGTCGAGACCTTCAGTCGAGGTCAAGCGTGTAGAGACGCTTGCGAGCGTCCGAGAAGGAGAACCGAGAGTCCACGATTCCCTCGTCGTCCAACCGACTCAGCGCGTACCGGACCGTGCGGTCCGGAAGGAGCGACTCCTCGGCGATTTGGCTCTGAGTCATCGTGTCGTTGTACTCAAGCACCTTGGCGACGAGTTTAGCGCTCGGCGGCAGGTCCCGTATCTCCTCCGTCGCGTTCTCCCCCGTCAGCCGACTCTCCTCCGGTCGAGCAGTTTCTGACGCACTCATGCTATACGCCACTTTCGGATACAGGATAATAATATTTCTCCTTCTAATATATTACTGTGAAACATCCGTCTTGTCCGGGGAGTGACTGCCGTCACGTCAGATAAGCATGTGGTTGTTTGACATACATCACACCTACCCGAAGCCTCTTATGAGGGTGGGACCTAGAGCGTCGTGATGACCGACACTGTGGAAGACGTTGACCTCCCCTACGACGAGGAGAGCGCGTCCCAGCAGGACAAGATAGAGGCCCTTCAAGAGCGGTTGGAGGTTCTGGAGTCGCAAAACGAGGAGATGCGTGACAAGCTTCTGGACGCAAACGCCGAGAACAACAAGTACCAGCAGAAGCTCGAACGCCTGACTCACGAGAACAAGAAGCTCAAGCAGTCGCCGCTTTTCGTCGCCACCGTGCAGGAACTCACCGACGACGGCGTGATTATCAAGCAACACGGCAACAATCAGGAGGCCGTCACCGAGGTCACCGACGAGATGCGCGAGGACCTCGAACCCGACGACCGAGTGGCCGTCAACAACTCGCTATCTATCGTGAAGACGCTGGAGAACGAGACCGACGTTCGCGCCCGCGTCATGCAGGTCGAGGAGAGTCCCGAGGTCACCTACGAGGACATCGGGGGTCTCGAAGAGCAGATGAACGAAGTGCGCGAGACGGTCGAGATGCCCCTCGAAAGCCCCGAGATGTTCGGCGAGGTCGGCATCGAACCCCCGAGCGGCGTCCTGCTCTACGGCCCGCCCGGAACCGGCAAGACGATGCTGGCGAAGGCCGTCGCCAACCAGACCGACGCCACCTTCATCAAGATGGCCGGGTCGGAACTCGTCCACAAGTTCATCGGCGAGGGCGCGAAGCTCGTCCGCGACCTCTTCGAGGTCGCTCGCCAGCACGAACCCGCCGTGCTGTTCATCGACGAAATCGACGCCATCGCGGCCAAGCGCACCGACTCGAAGACCTCCGGCGACGCCGAGGTCCAGCGCACGATGATGCAACTGCTCAGCGAGATGGACGGCTTCGAAGAGCGCGGCGAAATCCGCATCATCGCCGCGACCAACCGCTTCGACATGTTGGACCGCGCCATCCTCCGTCCCGGCCGGTTCGACCGCCTCATCGAAGTGCCCAAGCCCAACCTCGAAGGCCGCGAGAAGATTTTCCGCATCCACACCCGCGACATGAACGTCAGCGACGACGTGGACTTCGAGAAACTCGCCAAGAACGCCGAGGACGCTTCGGGTGCTGACATCAAGGCCATCTGTACCGAGGCCGGGATGTTCGCCATCCGCGACGACCGGACCGAAATCCGGATGCAGGACTTCGAGGACGCCAAGGCCAAAATCGACGCCGAGGACGAAGAGGAAGAAATCTCGAAGACCTTCGCCTGACTCGGCCTCGTTTCTGGGACGCGACTCGTCGTCTTCTCTTTCGTTCGCTTTTCGGACGCCCCGCGAGAGCTATCGCCCCGGACGCATCTAGCCGTTCACTGGCGAACGATTCCGCCCGATTTCGCGCGCGTAGAACTACGCGCGCGAAATCGGGCGTGCCGAGACGACGAAAAGAGACGCCCCCGTTCGGTCCCCGAGTAGTCTACTCGTCGGTGCCGAGTTCGATGTCCTCGTCCTCGTCGTACTCGATAGTCTCCACGATTTCGAGGGGCACGTCTCGGAGCGCACCGCCGATTTCGCTCTTGGCGATGCGCTGGGCGTGTTCCTCGCTGTCGGCGTTGAACACCTTCATCTCCAACAGGAGACCCACGAGCGCGGTACCCGCCGCGATGAACGCCGAGTCGAACGGTTCGGCGCACGCGGGACAGGTCGTCGCGCCGACTTCGACTTCCACGTAGTCCATCTCTTGGTCGTTCAGTCGCTTTCCGGACTCGCTGACCGCGACGCCGATAGCGTCGTCTATGTCCTCTACGTCGCGTACCAACCATGCCGCCTCCATCGCAACGAGATAGTTGCTCATATCTGGGGGTCGTTCCGTGATGGTTCGTGTCTTTCGGTTTCGCGCGGCGTCGTGGGCCGAGAGGCGCGCGACTGCGCACGTGAACCGGATAATTCTCATAAGTTATGCGTACTCCCAACGTCGCCAAGTCGGTGCCTACGGCCGCGCGCTTCGGTATCTCGGTCGCGTTGGACGTAACGCAACCTGAGTTGAATCGCAAGAGGGCGGCGAGGTAGAACAAAAATATAGTTCATTATATAATTCATTTTTCAGTAACTCTTATATACTCAGTTGGCCCACCCTCGCCTGAGGTACGAACTCCGATGCCCACACGGATTTACCGTGCGACCCTGTTCGCCCTGTACCAGTTGAGCGTCGCCGCCAGCATCCTACTGTTGCCGCTGGCAATCGCCACCAGACAGGTCGGCTTCACGCTTCCCGCCCACCGGGTCGTGAGCCGACTCGAACAGGCCTACGACATGACGACGTGAGAACGTAGTTTTCCGGGGACCGAACTCGCCGAAGAGCCGTGGCTCCGGAGATTCCGGCCGGAATCTCGCCGCCACTCCCAGTTCGCCCGAAGAGTGGGTTTTATCAGTGCTGGCGAACTACACACCGGCAATGCGTAGCCCAATGCACGGTTCCGAATTCTCCCAGAACGCCGCGCGTTTCGAAGCCGACAGCACCAACCCGTACGAGCCGGAACTCGGCTCCCTCCCGAACCGCTCGGTCGACCCCGAAGACATCAAAGAACTGAAGACCGGCACCACGACCATCGGCCTGACGACTGCCGACGGCGTGGTGATGGTCACGGACAAGCGAGCGAGCATGGGGAACATGGTCTCCTCGAAGACCGCCCAGAAGGTCGAGGAAGTCCACCCGACCGGCGCGCTCACCATCTCCGGGTCCGTCTCGGCGGCCCAGTCGCTCATCCGGACGCTCGAAGTCGAGAACAACCTCTACGAGACCCGCCGCGGCGAGAACATGAGCATGGAAGCCCTCTCGACGCTGACGGGCAACCTCCTGCGCTCGGGCGGATTCCTCATCACGGTCCCGGTCCTCGGCGGCGTGGACGAAGATGGCGGTCACATCTACTCCTACGACGCCCTCGGCGGCGTGACCGAAGAGACCTACGCCGTCTCCGGGTCTGGGTCCCAGTTCGCGCTCGGCGTCCTCGAACAGGACTACGAGGAGGGAGTCAGTCAGGACGAGGCCCGCGACATCGCCATCCGCGGTCTCAAGAGCGCCGTCGAACGCGACGTGGCCTCCGGTAACGGTATGTGGCTCGCCGAAATCGACACGGAAGGCGTCGAGATTTCGAGCTACGACGACTACGACGCACCGCTGTAGAGCGGTTTTCGGTCTCCGATACGCGCTCGACGCCGATTCGCTCGGTCGTTCGCGTTCGGTGTCGAAAGAAGCGGACGATTTCAGTCCGTCGGGGACTCCATCTGCGACTGCAGGTGTTCGCCAATCCGTTCGGTCTCGGCCTTGAACGTGTCGAGGTCGTACTCTTGGGCGTGAATCATCGCGCTCCACCGGGAGGTCATACTCGACAGCGCGACGAGTTCTTCGAGTTCTTCGTCGGTCGCGCCGTGGAGTTTGGCCGCGGCCCGGTGGAAATGGACGCAGTACGGGCATTTGATGTTCGACGCCACTGCCAAGCCGATTAGCTCCCGGTACTTGGCGGGAATCACGCTCTCGTCGAGGGTGTACCGCTTGAAGGTCGGCCACTCGGCGACGAGAGTCTCGTCCGGTATCCCCTCGAAGAACCCCGGCATCGTCCCGAGCGTCGCTTCGATTTCCTCCTGTATTTCCGCGTATGTCGTGTTCGTTGCCATCTTCAGTTACCTCTCGGTGCCGGTGCGTCTCGAACCACGACCCAGAACAACATAATTATTCATTATATAAGTCCGGGACGTATTCATCAACTCTATTACCTCTTTCGGAAGAATCACCGGACGAGGCGAGCCTCACTCCTCGCGTTTCATCTCGGTGTCGCCCCGGCCCACCCAGTCGGCGAACGTGCCGTCGATGAGCGTCTCGGCCTGCTGTTCGACGTACTCGCGTTGCATCCCGTACACCGCCTCCTCGAAGCTCTCGCCGCCGTCGAGTCGGTCCCGGACGCGTTCGCGCTTCCAACTCGCGGGAGTCAACCGGTGGCGGGCGCGCTGGCGGAGCGGATAGAGATACTTGGCGGCTTGCTCGTCGCTGAGACCGCGGGACTGGAGTCCGTCTTTCGCGTGGGCGAAGATGTCCTCGTACACCGCCTCGTGGTCGGTGGTCTCCTCGCCCGCGTTCGTAATCCAGTAGAGGTCGGCGTCGAGTCCCTCGCGCATCGCGTCGTAGAAGTTGTCCTTGGCGACCACCCAGTCGAGGTGCCGGACCGGGTGTTCGCGCCGGAACATCGACTCCACGAGTCCGGCGAACGCGGCCTGAAACGCGATGGAGTCCCGGACCGTCGGTTGGGCCGCGATGGGTCGGAACTCGATGCGCGCGTTGGCGTCCGACCGGGTGGCCCCGCCGAAGACGGGTCGGACCCATCGCCAGTACGTGCCGTGTTTGAGCCTGAAGTGGGCGAACTCGTCGTCGAAGCGGTCGCTCGTCTCGACCGGCATCGGGACGATGGTGCGGTCGGCGGCGATTCGCTCTACGGCCTCCTCGACGCTCGCCACGTCGCGGGGAAATCGCACCTTGTCGGCGTCGTCGCCGTCCCGGTTCAGGACCGTCTCGAAGACGCTGATGCGGTGTTCGTCCCACCCGTCGGCCAGAATCTCCTCGGGGTCGGCGTCGTCGGCGTAGAGGTCCGGCGGGAAGAACGGCGAGTTGACCCCGAGCGCCAGCAGGGGACCCGCGATGCGAATCGCGTACTGGAAGTAGGTCGGCAGGTCCCGCGCGTGGGGCACCTGATAGTGAGGCTGAATCGAAGTGATGAGGCTCTCGGGCATCACGGTGTCGGCTTCGAGGTCGATGTGGGGAGCCTCCAGTTTCATCCCGGCCTGCGCGTCGGAGTTCGCCATCGCGTGGTAGCGCACCGAGTCGCTCATGTTCGAGGCGATTCGGATGCCGCGGTCGGCCACGCTATCGGTCAGATACTCCCGAGCGGTCTCGCCTTCGGGCGGGATGGTCCACATGGCATCACTGACCAGTCGCATCCCCTCGGCACCGGTTCGCTCCTCGGCGGCCGAGAGTCGGGCTTTCACCTCGGCTTCTTGGGCCGCCAACCCGTGCTGGTTCAGCGGTTGGGGACTGGTGGACATCTCGGCGTTGTGCAGGCCCAACTCCTTCTCGAAGCCGATGAGTTCGAGGAGTCGCCGGGGAACGCGCTTCAACGCCGTCGTCTCGTCGTCTACCGCGTAGAATTCGTACTCGAAACCGATGATTGCCTGCGGGTTGTCGAAGGTCCCGTCGTCGATTTCCTCGACGATTACGTCGGCTTCTGCTTCGACCTGCGATTGAAACTCGTCGGGGTCCACGGAAAGCACGTCTTCGACCTGCACCGCGAGGTCGGACTCGGGCATACCCGATAGGTCTCACGGGGTTCCCTTGAATCCACGGGCCATCGGTCCGTCAGGGCGTCTCGTCCGTCTCTCGGCGTCCCGGCGCGGCACCCGGCGAGAGACTGCTCGCGACCCGGAACAGCGCGAGGTCGAAGGCGACGAACGCCACGCCGACGATGCCGCCGACGCCGAGCGCGAGAAGCGACCCGATTCCGGCGAAGACGAGGAAGTAGAAGACTGCTCCGAGAGTCGGGTCGGCCACCGGAACCGCGACGACGACCAACAGCGCCCAGAGGAAGAGGACGCCGTTGACGCCGCCCCACTTTCCGCCGACCCCGACGACGGTGAACGCCGAGGCGTCGGTGTCGTCGGCCACTTCCCGGAGGGCCCGCCGAGTCGTCCACCACGTACTCGCCCAGAGCGCGAGGTAGAGCGCGAGACCGACGAGGGTGTCCAGACCCCCGAGCAGGTCGCCGAGCGGTCCGGCGAGGTAGAGGGCCGCGACGAGGACGGCGACCAGCGCCGCGGTGTGGAACGACGCGAGCGCCCAGACCACGAGGGGGTCGTCGGTGAACGGGTCCGAATCGGTCCCGACTGGGGTCCCTTCACCCATGCGCCAGCACCTCCGCCAGCGCGACGAGGACGGCGAGCGACACCGCGGTTCCGGCGTAGGCGACCCGGAGCGTCCGCGTCGGGTCCGTCTCCGGACCCGACGCCGTGGTCGCGTCGGCGGGGATGGCGGTCGGTTCGGTGGGGAGACACCGCCGGACGACGAGCGTCCGGACCAGCGAGAGCGCCAGCACGCCTATCAGGAGCAGTAGCTTCGCCGCGAAAATCGTCCCCCAGCGCGTCCCCGCGGAGGGGACGTAGGGTGCGAGACTCCCGAGGTTGCCGACGCCGGTCATCACGAGGACGCCCGTCGCGGCCCAGAAGCCTCGTTCGTAGGCCGCGGCGGTTCCCGCCGCGGCCGAACTCGATACGTCGTCGCGTCGGAACAGCCACCACGTCAGGGTCGCGCCGCCGAGGGCGAACGCCATGCCGAGGACGTGGAGCGTGCGGACTGGTAGCATCTAGCGTTCCCCCTGCGGGGTCTCGGGGGTGGACCGTCCCGTGGCGTCGGTGGTGGAGGGCATCGCCCGTGACTGGCACACGCAGGCGCGAAAAGTGTTGTCCCCGGCCCGGAGCGTCGAACCCGTCCGACGCCGAGAGTCGAACCGTTTAATCCGAGGTGCCGACTAGCTTCGGGCGATGGAGTTCGGGGAGTTCGCAGACACGGCCGCGGAAATCGAAGCGTTGAGCGCCGACACCGACATCGCCGAGCGAGTGACGGCCCTTTTCGGGAGCGCCGGAGGAGAATCCGCGAGCGACGGCGACCTCCCCGTGTTGGCCCGGTTCGTGCAGGGGCGGGTCTTCCCGGCGTGGTCGTCCCGAACCCTCGACATCGGCCCGAACTACTGCTACGAGGCCGTCGCGCGGGCCGCCGGGACCAACGTCTCGGCCGACGACGTGGAGGCGCGACTCGCCGACGTGGGCGACATCGGCGAGGTGGCCGCGAGTTACGACTTCGGCGGCCAGCAGGGTCTCGGAGCCTTCACCTCCGGCGGGCGAGCAGACGGGTCGGGCGACGACCTGACCGTCGCGGAAGTCGCCGCGGAACTGGACGCCCTCGCCGCCGCCGAGGGGTCGGGGAGCCGAGACAAGAAGATAGACATCCTGTTCGGCCTGTTCAACCGCGCGAGCGCCGAGGAAGCCCGGTACCTCGCTCGCCTCGTCCTCTCGGAGATGCGCATCGGTGTCGGCGAGGGCACGGTCCGGGACGCCACCGCGCGGGCGTTCGAGGTGCCCGTGGAAGCCGTCGAACGCGCCTTGCAGGTCTCGAACGACTACGGCGAGGTGGCGCGGGTCGCCCGCGAGGACGGCGAGTCGGGACTCGCGGCGATGGACCTCGAACTCGGCCGCCCGGTGCAGGCGATGCTCGCACAAGCCGGGACCGTCGGAGACGCCGTAGACGACTGGGACGAGACCGCGGTGGAGTGGAAGTACGACGGCGCTCGCGTCCAGATTCACCACGACCCCGCGGGTCTCGACTGGGCGGGCGAGGGCGAAAGCGCGGAGTCGAGAGCGGTCGCCATCTTCTCGCGGAACATGGAGGACGTGACCGACGCGCTCCCGGAAGTCGTCGAACACGTCGAGGCGAATCTGGACTCGCCCGCGATTCTGGACGGCGAAGTCGTCGCCACCGAGGACGGCGACCCACTCCCGTTTCAGGAGGTCCTGCGGCGGTTCCGCCGGAAGCACGACGTGGAGCGCGCCCGCGAGGAGGTGGCGCTGGACCTGTTCGCGTTCGACTGCCTCCACGCGGCGGGCGACGACCTGCTCCGGGAACCCCTCGCGGAGCGCCACGACCGCCTCGAATCGGTCCTCGACGCGGGCGTCTCGTCGCTGTGGGTCACGGACGACCCCGAGGAAATCGCCGACGTGGAGACCGAGGCGCTGGAGGCGGGCCACGAGGGAATCATGCTCAAGAATCCCGCTTCGACCTACTCGCCCGGACGCCGGGGGAAGAACTGGCTCAAGCGCAAGCCCGACGTGGAGACGCTGGACCTCGTGGTCACGGGCGCGGAGTGGGGCGAGGGCCGCCGGGCGAGTTTCCTCGGCACCTTCCTGCTGTCGGCGCGCGCCGACGACTCGGGCGAGTCCTTCGAGACGCTCGGCAAAGTGGCGACGGGCATCACCGACGAGGAACTCGCGGACCTGACGGACCTGCTGGAACCGCACGTTCGCAAGCAGGACGGCCAAACCGTCGAAATCGCGCCCGAAGTCGTCTTCGAGGTTGGCTACGAGGAAATTCAGGCGTCGCCGACCTACTCGTCGGGGTACGCCCTGCGCTTCCCGCGGTTCGTCGGCGTCCGCGAGGACAAAACTCCCGAGAGCGCGGACTCGCTGGCGCGCGTGGAGCGACTGGCCGACGAGCAGTGACCGGGTTTTCAGCGTGAACGCGCGCCGAGTCGGACAACGACCCCGGCGCGTGCGGGCGCGGCCCGCGAGTGGCCGCGCCCACCCGCGCGAGGTCGTCGGCGCTGTGCGCCGACTGCTCGGCAGACGCGGGTTGTCTGCCGGTGGATGAGCATCGCAGAGAGGAACGACCGAAGGGAGTGACGACCGAGACGCGCAATCGGTTGGGGAGGCGTGTGGCCTGCGGTCGCGGTGCGGTGCGGTTCTGATTGGCTCAAGCCCGAAGCTAGCTCTCTCGATTTCCCGGTCCACAGTAACGTATCGTCTCGACCGAAGCCCCCGAAAAGTCGTTCGCGTTCCGGAAACCCCCATCACGACGAGCTATTCCCCGCTCCGGACTGTCACCACGACGCGGACGTGACAATTACAGACCGTTGCGAAAGACGTGAAAACGTTTCTCTAAGAATTTGATAGCTATTCCTCTCCGCGCCAGTAGTCCACGTCGTCGTCGATGTCGTAGTAGCCGTGGACGCTCCGACGCCCGCGTCCGCCCGGCGGCGACCCGGCGAACACGCCGACTTTCCCCGAGTCGGGGTAGACGGTCACGTCCGGGTCGTCCATCGTGGAGACCATCAGGTAGCGCAGGGTGTCGTCGCCGTCGTTGACGACGCGGTGGGCACTGCTCTCGTCGGCGGGGAGCGCCACGTAGTCGCCCTCGGTCAGCGTCGTCGTCTCGCCGCCGAGTCGGAGCGTTCCCTCGCCCGCGAGAACGTACATCGCTTCCTCGTTCCCGGTGTGGTAGTGGTACGGCCACGAGCGTCGGCCCGGCGGAATCTCGTACAGACTGCACCCGAGTTCCTCGCCGCCCGCGGCGTCCCCCAACTGCTTTCGCCGAAACTCCGCCTCGCCTCGTTCGGTGGTTGACCAATCGAGTGATTCCTCGTTGATTTTTCCCATACCGGCCGCGACGGACCGAATCGTGATAATACCGTGTCGTCTATCCGGAGACTGTGACGGCAAGCGCCCCTACGCGCCGCCCGGCCGTCCCGTCGCGGTGACGTAGATACCCGCGAGGACGACTGCGCCGCCAGCGACGGTGAACGCGTCGGGTATCTCGGCGAGGAAGACGAGTGCCAGCAGGGTCGAACCGACCGGTTCGCCCAGCAAGGTGACGCTGACGACGCTCGACTCGACGTACTTCAGCGCCCAGTTGATGACCGTGTGACCGAAGATTCCCGGACCGACCGCCATGCCGACGAAGAGTAGCCACTCTTCGAGGGGGTAGGCCGTGAGCGCGACGGTAGTCCCGTCGGCGAGTGCGACCCCGAGCAGGACGACTGCGCACACCGAGTAGACGACGGTGACGTAGGGGACGAGCGCGACTCGCTGGCGGAGCGACCGACCGGCAAGCACGTAGCCCGCGGCCATCACCGCGCCGACGAGCGCGAGGGCGTTCCCGTAGAGCGGGCGCGCTCCGGCGAGTACGGCCCCCGAGACGAACCCGCCCAACGACATGAACGCGATTCCCGCGACGGCGACGAGGATGCCGCCGACCATCCGCCGGGTGATGGTCTCGTCGAGCAGGACCGCCGCGCCCAGCGCGACGAACAGCGGTTGGGACTGGACGAGCGTCACGCTGGCGGCGACGGTGGTCCACTCCAGACTCTCGAACCACGTGGCGAAGTGGGCCGCGAGCGCGACCCCGGTCACGACGGCGACGAGGGCGTCGCGGGCCGACAGCATCCGGAGGTCCTCGCGGTAGCGCGTGACCGCGAACGGCGCGAGCAGGAGCGTGGTGAAGACCACGCGATACAGCGCCTTGACGACGCTCGGGGCGTCGCTGAACCGGACGAGGATGGCGCTGGTGCTGATGGCGACGACGGAGACCATGAGTGCGGCCATCGGGGGAATTCGCTCTTCGAGCGTAACCAACCACGTCATCGTGCCGGAAGTCGGACGGTGACTGTTTAGTCGGACCGGTTTTACGTGCGCTCTCCAAAGCCGACGCATGGACCGCGTCGGTCTCGCGCTGGTGTTGGTGTCGGCCGCCGGATTCGGAACGCTCGGGGTACTCGGGGAGTTAGCCGCGGCCGCGGGACTGTCGATTCCGACCGTGCTGGCGTTCCGGTTCCTGCTCGCCACGCTGGTCGTGTGGCTCGTCCTCGGCGCGCGCGGCGACCTTCGCCCCCTTCGGGGTCGCGCGTTGGCGGCCGGAATCGCGCTCGGCGCGGTGGGATACGCGGCGATGAGCGGTCTCTTCTTCTGGGGCCTGACGTTCATGACCGCGGGACTCGTCGGTATCGTCCTCTACACCTACCCGGTGTTCGTCGTCGGCGCGGCGGCGGTGCGACTCGGCGAACCGGTGACCCGCCGGACGGTGGCGTCGCTCGGGGGCGCGCTCGCGGGCGTGGCGCTCGTGACGGGCGCGGACCCGGCCGGGGCGGACCCGCGCGGGGTCGCGGTGGTCCTCGCCGCCGCGGTGGTGTACGCCGCCTACATCACCGCGAGTCGGATGACGCTGGCGACGGTGGACCCGCAGGTCCTCACGGCCCACGTTCTCCCCGCCGCCGCGGTGTCGTTTTTCGTGTTCGGCACCGCGACGGGTCGGCTCTCGACCCCAGCGACCGGCTACGAGTGGGGGATAGTCGCCGCTATCGCCGTCGTCGCTACGGCGGTCCCCATCTTCGCGTTCTTCGCCGGACTCCGGCGAATCGGCGCGAGCGAGGCCAGCATCGTGAGTACCGTCGAACCGGTGGTGACGCTGTTGCTCGGCGCGGCGGTGCTGGGGGAACCGATTACGGCCGCGACGGTCGTCGGGGGTGCGCTCGTCCTCGGCGGGGTCCTGTTGGTCCAGACCGGTGCGGAGTCGTGACTCTCGGCTGTACGCCTTGGCTCAGCCGTTTCCGGGTAGTCGGGCTGGCGGTCCGCTCCGGCCCGCGAGCGACCGCGCGAAACGCCCGCGACGAGTTGGTCCCGCCTTCTGGTTTAAACGTTCGTGACCGGCGCTTCGCCGACCCTTCTGGTCCGGTGCTTCTCCGAACTTTCAGTCCCGGCGCGTGCGGGCGCGACCGCTTGCGTGTCGCGCCCATTCGCGCGAGGTCGTCGGGAGCGGAGCGAGTGAGCGAATCGGTTGGGGAGGCGTGTGGTCCGCGGTCGCGGCGCGGTGCCGTGCGGTTCTGGTTGGCTCAAGCCCGTAGCTAGCTTTACCGTCACTCGGACTCCCGTCGTTGTTCATCTCTGTTCACCGTCGTCGCCATCTCACCGCTGTTCTCTCGGTTCCTGATAGAAATATATATCTTTTCTAAAGGAGCCAGTATACAACCAAAGCAATTGAAATTGTTTTTGAAACAAACATAGAGACGTGTCGCTTTCGTCCTTCAGACGTATCCCGACTCCCGGAAGTACGCGACGAGAACCACCGTCACCGCGAGCATTCCGACCATCACCGCCGGGTAGCCGTAGGTCCACCCGAGTTCCGGCATGTTGTACGGCCCGCCCGAGAAGTTCATGCCGTAGACGCCCACGACGAACGTCAGCGGCAGGACGATGGTCGCCACGACGGTCAGTTTCTTCATCACTTCGTTGGTCGAGAGCGACAGCGAGTTGAGGTAGATGTCGCGCGCGCCGCCCGCCAAATCGCGGTAGGTCTCGGTCAGGTCCACGAGTTGGACGAGGTGGTCGTACACGTCCCGATAGTACTTTTCGGTCGTCTCCCGAATCTGGTCGGGGTCGCCGCGCGCGAGGTAGCCGATGGCCTCCCGCGAAGGCCACAGCAGTTTCCGAAAGGAGAGCAACTCCCGCCGGACGTTGTTGATGGTCTCCAGCGTCTCGATGTCGGTGGCGGTCGTCACGTCCTCTTCGACCTGTTCTATCTGGTCTTCGATGCGGTCCAGCACGTCGAAGTAGGCGTCCACGATACCGTCGGTGACTCGGTAGGTAGCGAAGTCCGGTCCCTGTCGGAGGATGCGGCCCTCTTCGCGCACGACCATCTCCCAGACGCGTTCGACCGCCTCGACGGACTCTGGTGACATCGTGACCAACCAGTCGTCGCCGACGAAGAAGCCGACCGACTGCTTTCGAATCTCCTCCCGAAACGTGGTCTCGCCGCGGCTCAGTGCGGCCGTCTTCAGCAGGACGAACGTGTGGTCTTCGAACTCCTCGGTCTTGGGTCGGACGCCGTTGCGAACGTCCTCGACCGAGAGCGCGTGGATGTCGAACGCCGCCGCGACCTGTTCCATCTCCGCGGCGCTCGCGTCCGACACCCGGACCCACGTCGTCCCGTCCGCCCCGCGCGCCGCCCCGAGGTCCTCGAACGTCGTCGTTCTCTCGGGAGTGTAGGTCACTGCTTCAATCGTCACGTCGAATCGCCTCCGTCACGCCGACTCACCTCCGTAGCCGATTGCCAGCAGGGTGATGCCGACCATCACGCCCGTCACGGAGAACGCCCGGCCGGGGTACGGCGACGTGAGACCGGCGACGTAGCCGACCAGTCCCGCGGCCGTGAGCGCGCCTCCGGCGACCAGCGCCGTATCCATACATTCGGTGACACGCCCGACCGAGAAAAGCGTTGTCGGATACGTTCGAAGTCGTGTTCGAGAGGGGATTTCGTCGGAGAAAGTCGTTTCTCGTTCGCTCTGCACCATTTACTGAGCCGTGACGACTGCGGGAACCACTGTGACGAACGTCTCGAAATCCCCCGCCTTGTCGGTTGATTCAGCGGGCGTACCCGTCGGTTGGTCGGCCGGTCGTCGCCGGTGGGTTGGTCGGCCGAGAGTCGTCGCCGGTGGGTTGGTCGGCCAAGCGCCGTCTCCGAAGTCAGATGCTCGTCGTCGGAAAATCCGGATTAGAAGCACGCTACTCGCCGTGTTCGACGCCGCGGAGGAGGCGATAAACCTTCTCTTCCTGTCCGGGGAGCTTCTGGGGGTAGACCGCGAGCGCGATTACGTAGTCGCCCTCGTGTTCGACCTTCGTGACGTGGACGGCGGCGTCGAACTGGATGCCGGTGGCCGTCGTCACCGTCGCCTCAAACTTCGTCACTTCGGTCGTCTTCCCGAGCATCGTGCGGTTCTGCGTGCTCACCTTCCGAACGTCCTCGACGCTCTTCAACTGCGAAGTGAACTGCTCGGCGAGTTGCCGGTTGTCGTACTTCCCGAGAGGGTTGAACGACTTTCCGAGGACTTCCACCTTCGGACTGGCGAAGGTAGCGAAGACGGCGACCTTCTGGTCGCCGACCCCCGGCAATCCGACTCGCTGGTGGTACTCCGAAATCCAGTTGGTCACTTCGACTTCCTTGCTCTGACCGGCCGCCGAGAAGGTCCGCGAGACTTCCATCTTCTCGGTGCTGTTGTGTTCGTATCCGGTCTCTTGGAGGGCGGCGTCGCCGACCGTCGCCTCGGACGCGGCGAACGTGACCGGTCCCGAGAGAACGCCGGTACATCCGCTGGCGAGAACCAGCGCGGCGACCAAGACGCCAGCGACTGCGCTGCGTGTCATGGTACTGGCGGGGTAGACAGTCCGAGATTATCAACCCAGTGGCTCCGTCTCGGTCCCGTCCTCCGAGCGAGTGCCGCCGAGTACCGTACAGTATTATCAATTGATATAATCGGTGGAGGTATACGAGTGGTTTTACATATCCAGCATATGCCCCTTCCGTCAGTATCTGCTGTCTCTCTTCGGAAGTCGCGGTACCGATGGGTCGTCTTCCTCGTCGGTGTCGTCCTCGTCGCTATTCCGAGTTCCTACCTCCTTCTCGTTGCGTTGGGTCCGGTCGAGTCGGACCTCCCGCCGTCCGGGTTCGTGCTGTTGGTTGTTCCGGGGGCGGTCCTCGCGTACCTCGGCTACTCGGTCCTCATGGGCGACATCGCCTCGGACCACTACCCGCTGGTCGCTCGCCACACCATCAGCGGCGTCCTCGCGTTCGACTTGCTGACGCTCCTGTTGATACTCTACCCCGGCATCGAAATCGGCGAGCGGTTCTTCTCGTTCGGTCTTGCCTCGTCGGTCGGGGGCATCGGCGGCGCGTTGCTCGGCATCCGGGACGCCCGCCTCATCGAGAACGTCCGGGAGGCCCAACGCGCCAAGACCGCCGCCCGGACCGCCGAGCGAGAGCGCCAGACCCTCTCGTTTCTGAACAACCTCCTGCGCCACGACGTGCTGAACGGCGCGAACGTCATCCTCGGCTACGCCCAACTCCTCGAAGACCAAGGCGACGGGACCGAACCGCGACACCTCGACACGATTCAGAACCGGAGTCGAGCCATCATCGAACTGGTCGAGAACGTCGGACTGCTCATCGACGCCCGCACGACCGAACCCGAGTTGACGCCCGTGGACCTCACCGAGGTACTCCGAGAGGAACTCGCCTCGGCCCGCCAGACCCACCCGGACGCCGAGTTCGACGCCTCCGTCCCGGAGGGTCTCCGGATTCGGGCCGACTCGCTCGTCTCGAACGTCTTCGAGAACCTGCTGAGCAACGCCGTCGAACACAACGACACCGAGACCCCGCAAGTCACCGTCGAAGCCGAGACCCGCGAAGGCGAGGTTCGGGTCCGCATCGCCGACGACGGACCCGGCATCCCCGACGAGGAGCGAGAAGACCTCTTCGAAGCCACCGAGCGAGGCACCCACGGGTTGGGTCTCCACTTGGTCGGGACGCTCGTGGACCGCTACGGCGGGAGCGTGACCGTGGCGGACAACGAACCGCGCGGGACCGCGTTCGTCCTGCGATTCCGCCGACCCACCGACGAGTAGTCGGGCGGGCGCTCACTCCAGTCGGAACTCGACTCCCGAGTCGGTGTCTTGGACCTCGACGCCCAGCGCTTCGAGGTCGTCGCGGAGTTCGTCGGCGCGTTCGTAGTTGCCGGACTCTCGTTCCTGTTCGCGCACCCCGAGGACGAGTTCGACTACTTCCTCCAGTAGTTCGACGTTGCCCTCGCCGTCGCCCGCCAGCGCGAACCCGAGGACGCCCTCGCCCAAGTCCTCGAAGGTCTCGACGGCCTCCCGGAGCGCCCGGTAGTCGTACTCCTCGCGGTCGCCGACGTGCTTGTTGACCGCGCTGACGAGTTCGAGGAGCGCGGTGATGGCCTCGCGGGTGTTGAAGTCGTCGTTCATCGCTGTCTCGAACTCCTCGCGGGTCGCGTCCACCGCCTCCCGGAGGTCGGCGTCCTCGACCTTCGTTCGGGCCTCGGTGCCGTCCACGGCTTCGACCGCTCGGTCGTAGCCTCGTTCCAGTCGCTCCCAGCGTTCGACCGCCTCGGCCAGCGTCTCCTCGCTGTAGGTCTGGCGGTTGTTGTACGCCGTCGAGAGCAGGAACATCCGGATTGCGTCGGAACCGAACTCGGAGACCGCGTTCCGGACCGTGAAGTAGTTCTGGAGGCTGGACGACATCTTCTCGCCGCCGGTCTCCAGCAGGCGGACGTGGAGCCAGTAGTTGACGAACTGCTCGCCGGTGGCGGCCTCGCTCTGGGCGATTTCGTTCTCGTGGTGGGGGAACACGAGGTCCTGCCCGCCGACGTGGAGGTCCAGCGTCTCGCCGAGGTGGGTCATGCTCATCGCCGAGCATTCGATGTGCCATCCCGGACGACCCTCGCCCCACGGCGACTCCCACGTCTGGCCGCCCGACTCGGCGTCGTCGGGGTGGGCCTTGCCAGCCTTCCAGAGCGCGAAGTCGGCGGGGTTGCGCTTCTCCGAGCGTTCGTCTTCCTCGCCTTGGGCCTCCATCTCCTCGACTTTCTGGTTCGAGAGTTTGCCGTAGTCCTCGAACTCCGTCACGTCGAAGTAGACCGACCCGTTGGACTCGTAGGCGTAGCCCTTCTCGACCAGCGTCTCCACGAGGTCGACGATTTCGGGGACGTGTTCGCTCACGCGGGGGTAGACCTCCGCGCGCTTGAGGTTGAGCGAGCGCATGTCCGCGATGACCTCCGAGACGAAGTGGCGGGCCACCTCGTCTTCGCTCTCGCCGAGTTCGTCCTCGCCGACGCGCGCGACGATTTTCTCGTTCACGTCGGTGAAGTTCTCGACGTGGCGCACGTCGTAGCCGAGGTGGTCTAGCCATCGGTGCATCACGTCCACGTGGACCCACGACCGGGCGTGCCCGAGGTGCGCGAAGTCCGAGACCGTCAGTCCGCAGTAGTAGAGAAGTACGGAGTCGGGGTCTTGGGGTTCGAACGGTTCCTGCTCACCTGTGAGAGTGTTCGTCACTTGGAGCGTCATTGGCGACTAGTAGCCAGAGCGACCGTTTTAAAGCGTCGGTAGGCGCACTACGCGCCGATTACCGGGCGTCGGGAGTGGCCGTCTCGGGCACCCGCTCTACCGCGTCCTCCACGACCCGAACCGCGTCCGGTCCGTCGCGGCGCTCTACGGCGACCAGTAGCGCGCCGTCGGCGACCCCCGCCGCCCGGACCTCCACGCCCGCCGCGTGCAGGCGAGCGAGCGCGTGCGCGAGCGTCAGCGCGTCCACGTCGCCCGACGCGAGGACGCCCGTGAGCGACCCCGCGCCGGGCGCGAGCGCGGTCCCGCCGACCGCGAGCAGGGGGTCGGCGTCGTTCGCGTCTTCCGCGCCGTCCGCATCGGCCACTTCTCCCAGTCCGCTCCGCATCGAGACCCGCGCGTCCCGCGCGTCGGTTTCGCGGTCGGGAAGCGACTCGGCGAACCGCCGGAGCGCGGTGGCAATCGACTCCGTGTCGCCCTCGACCTCCTCGGAGAGAAATCGCGCCGCCGCGGTGTAGTTGACGACGCCCGCCCGGAGCGCGGCCACGAGGAAGGGCCGACGCCGTGCCGCTTCACGGGTCTGTTCGGCGAGTGACATGCGCGAAGCGACGGAGGCGACGAGCAAAAGCGATGTGGTGCGTTCGGGGAGTCTAGACAGTCGTAACTACGAACGTCTCGAAAGCCTCCGTCTACTCGCTACGCATCGGTGGACGTGTGAGTGCGACCGCAAGAGTCGTAGCGAAGAACGCCTCGAAAGCCCCCGCCCCTTATCCACCCGACGGCGGGTGGTCGGCCGAGCGTTCGCTGGTGGTTGGTTCGGCCGGGCGCGTCCCACGGTTCGGTCGGCCGGTGGCGCGCTCCGTCGGAGCGCGCCACCGGGACATAGATTCACGTTGCTTTGAGAACTGTATAGGTATGTTTAGAAACGGATTTCGTTTTCCAAAGACTTCTCGAACGTTCCGAGCGCGCTACTCCAGCAGTAGATACCCCGCGGCCGCCACGCTCCCGAGGACCGCAAGCGCGCCGACGAGGACCGCCACGCTGTCCGAGAGCGTGGCCGACCCCGCGGCGACTGCGAGCGCGAGGACCCCGAGCGCGGCGACCGGCGCGTTCTCCCGGAGCGAGAGGTCCGGGAGTTCGACGCCGCCGCCCTCCGAGTCCGCGGACGAGTCGTCCACCGGAGCGGCGAGCATCTCGTCCACATCCACCGCGTCGTCGCTGTCTTCGGGTTCGACTATCGAGACGGCCACGTAGTCGGTCTCTGCGCCGTGGCCGGTCACGATTTTGAGTTGGCCCTCGACTGGCCGGGGACCGTCCTCGACTTCGACGCTGACCTGCCGGGTCGAGTCGGCGTCCACGAAGTGGTTGTTCGCGGGGATGGACGCCACCCGCGAGAGTTCGTCGTCCAGATGCAGGTGGACGTGGACCGGCGCGTCGCCGTTGTGGAGCAGTATCGGAAACGAGTCCGTCGCCTCGAACGACGCCCGCGTGTGGATGTCGTGGAGTCGGTCGTCGTTGAGATTGACGGGGAGACTAGCTGGCACGCTATCGGCACCTCCAACGGAGAGTAGAAAAAACTACGCCTCCACGTCGCGCATGTCCGGCGGCAGGAGGTTCGGAATCCCGTCCTCGACGGGGTAGGTCTCGCCGCACTCGGTGCAGGTCAGCGTCCCGTCGAGGACCTCTTCGCCGTCGGTCTCCGTCGCGTCGAGTTCGAGTTCCTGCTTGTCCAGCGGACAACAGATGATGTCCATCAGCGACTTCTTCATGCTACTGTCTGTGGGTGGGTAGGGCAAAAGCGTGACGGGTTCGGTGGCACACCTCGGCGACTCTTCCCGACGACTCCTCGGTCACGCCTCCGGAACTTCGACCTCTCGGTCTTCTCCGTCCGTTCGGTTCCCCGTAACTTCTTCGGCGAGTCGTTTCGCAAGCAGTCGGGTCGCCGCCTCGTGTTCTTCCTTCCGGCGCTGAATCTGGTACGGGCCGATTTCGTCCGCCTCGTACGCCTCGAACCGCTCCCGGAAGCCGTGACGCTCCGCGAGGTACTCGTGGGTCTGTGCGAGCAGTGCGTGAAGGTAGATGAGTTCGACTTTGCGCATGGTTGCGCGACGGGCGTAACCGGCGAGTTCGACGGAGATAGTTCTCCGGTCGGGTCCGTACATCCCCCGGAATGCCCTTCGGTACCAGTGTACGCACTCACGGTCTTAAGCCTAACCGCCGACGCCGCGAGAGCTATCTAGAAGTAGAAAGAAGCGCGCTCGTTCCGTCTATTCGAGCGGGTTCTCCAGCACGACGGTCTCCTCGCGGCCCGGTCCGACGCCGACCGCGTAGAGGTCGGCGTCGAGTTCGTCGCTGAGGTATTCGAGGTAGGTCCGAGCGTTCTCCGGGATAGCGTCGTAACCCTCGTCGGCGACGGTGCTCCAGTCTACGTCGTCCCACCCGTCGAAGGTCCGGTAGTTGGGTTCGCAGTCGGCCCATCGCTCGGTCGTGGCGGGCACGGTGAATCGTTCCTCGCCGTCGAGGTCGTAGCTGTGACCCACCTTCACCTCGTCGAGACCCGCGAGTACGTCGATGTGGTTGACGGCCAGACCCGTGAAGCCGTTTGCCCGCGCGGAGTGGCGGAGCATCGGCACGTCGAGCCATCCCACCCGGCGCGGGCGACCCGTGACGGTGCCGTACTCGCCGCCCTCCTCGCGGATGTACGTCGCCAACTCTTCGTTCTCGCCCTCGCCTTGCTCGTCGTATCCGGGCGTGTCACCTTCGACGCCGCCGAGTTCGGTCGGGAGCGGGCCGCTCCCGACGCGCGTGAGGTAGGCCTTCACGATGCCGACGATTTCGCCGCCGCCGACGACGCCGGGACTGAGACCGGTTCCCGTGGCGGCCCCGCCCGCGGTCGGATTCGAGGAGGTGACGTAGGGGTAGTTGCCGTGGTCGATGTCGATGAGAGTGCCCTGCGCTCCCTCGAACATCACTTCGTCGCCGTCGTCCAGACGCTCGGCGAGGAACTCCCCGGAATCGACGGCCATGTCGTTCTCCGCGAGTCGCTCGCCGTAGCCTTTGTACTCGTCGTAGAGGCTTGCGATGTCGAACTCCTCGCCGGTCTCGACGCCGAACACCTCCTCGGCGAGTTGCTGTTTCTGAGGCACGACGTACTCCAGTTTCTCGCGGAGACCTTCGGGGTCCAGCAGGTCGCCGATGCGGATACCCCGTCGGCCCATCTTGTCCTCGTAGGTCGGCCCGATGCCTCGGCCGGTGGTCCCGACTTCGCTGTCGGAGTCGCTCTTGGCCTCCTCCTCGATGCCGTCCAGCACGCGGTGGTACGGGAAGATGACGTGCGCGCGCCGGGCGACCCGAACGTCGGGGTCGAGTCCGCGCTCGCGCAAGTCGTCTATCTCCTCGAACAGCGTCGAGGGATTGACGACGCACCCGTTGCCGAGGACGCCGACCTTCCCGCGGACCGCGCCGCTGGGAACCAGCGATAACTTGTACTCCGTGCCGTCCTCGACGACGGTGTGGCCTGCGTTGTCCCCGCCCTGATAGCGGGCGACCACGTCGGCGGCGTCGCCCCAGAGGTCCACGACGCCACCTTTTCCCTCGTCGCCGAGTTGCGAACCGACGATGGTTACGGTCATTACGCGGATTGGTTCTCGCGCACTCCCTAAACCGATTACGGTCTTTTCGCCGACTTGATGCATATACGTGAATAGATATGCCGACTCGGAGCGGGAAAGCTACAGTAACGAGGATATGAGGTACCCGTTGTCAGACCGATAATGCTATATGCGACGACGCCACATCTGTTAACTACTCGCACCGAACGGCGGCGGGTTGGTCCTCCGTCGGCCCCCCGTCGGACAGCAACTTTTAAAAGTCTCTAAGACAAGTTAACACATGCCATGATAGATAGACTTGAGAAGGAAGTCGATATGTTGGAGCGCCATCTGCAGGTTCTGAAGATGGTCATCGAGAGCGAACCCATCGGCATCGTGAAGATGTCGAACGAGACAGGTTACCCGCACCACAAAGTTCGATACTCCCTCCGCGTCCTCGAAGAGGAGAACCTCATCGAGCCGTCGAGTCAGGGAGCTATCACGACCGAGCGAACCGAGGAGTTCGTCGCCGAACTCGACGACAAGATAGACGAAATCTCGGAAAAGCTCGAAGAGATGAAAATTAGCGAAACCGCCGAAGCCGAGAACTAGAGTTCCGGCACGTTCAGGTGGAAGCCACCGCTCCGTGACTCCACGAGACAGAGGTGGTATCCCCGCTTTCGGGAGAGTTTTACGAAGCTCTCTCTCTTTTCACGGCTTAGGAACCCGCCGGAAGTCGCGGACTCGGCGGTTTCGAGGGCCTCCGGTTCGAAGAAGCTCTCGGTGACTTGGAACGCCCCCGAGAGTTCGTCGTGGGCGTGGGCGACGCCCGACGAGGCGTCCACGAGCGACCCCATCATATCGCCGGTCGTGGGGTCGCGCGACCCGTTGAGGTCGGCGACGACGAGGGGGTTTCCCATCCGGTCGCGCATGATGATGTCGAACGACTCCTGTCGGTCGTCCTCGTCGGTGCCGGTAGCGCTGACCGACCCGTGGAGGTCCACCCGGTCGATTTTGGGAATCGACTCGTAGAGGTCTTTCAGACCCCCGCGATGTCCGGTCTCGCGGATTTCGTACAGGAGTTCCTCCACGACCCACGAGACGAACTGGTACTCGAACGACCCGGTGAGAAACTCCTCGAACGCCGCGCCTTCGACTTCAACGTCGTCGGTCTCGAACTGAGTGTGATGTTCGAGTCGGAGGTTGGCGTTCACCTCGTCGGCCTCTACTTTCCCTTCCGCGGCCTCGTCTAACGTGGCTTTGCCCTTCGACTCGTAGCGCACGAACAGGTTGGTGCCGTCGAACGCTTGGGACCGACTGAGCTGGCGGCCCGCGCTTCCGGAGGTTGGCGACTCGGTGTGTTCGAGTTTGGCTTCGAGTCGTTCGACCTCTTGGCGGAGGGCGTCGCGTTCGCGCTTGTACTCGTTGCGCTCGGACTCGACGTTCGAGAGTCGCTTCTTGAGTTGCTCGACCTGCTGTTTGCGCTGTTCGAGTTGCGACCGGAGTTTCTGGATGCGCTCGCGCGCTTCGTCTCCGGTCTCGCCCGACTGCCGTTCGCTACCGGACGCGCCCGACCCGACCTTCGACTCGGCGGGCGTCCGACCGGACGACCCGGTGCGCCCGGCCGACGTGCGGTCCGCGCCGTCGTCCGACCGAGGTCCGCCCGCTGGCGTCGTCTCGGTCGCAGGCGACTTGCTCCCCGTCCGGGACTGCCCGCTGGCCGAACCCGAACCCGTCGAGTCCGCCGACGCCGCGGCGTCGGCGGACTCCCGCTCTGGGACGCTCCGGTCCCGTTCGCGTCGGCCGGTCCCTCGCTCCGGTCGGGGTCCAGCGAGGGGATAGTCGTGGTTTCGCGCCACTCCGCTTCGTCCTCGAACACGTCTTCGTCGGCCACCCCTCGCCGTCGGCGTCCGACTCGCCGTCGGACGCCGAGTCGGGGGTCGCGTCGACGCTCGGCCCGGACTGCGGAGTCGCGGTGGATTCGACACCCTCCCCTGCGCTCGCGGCGTCAACGCCGGAGTCCGCGCTCGCGCCCCCGCTACGTCGCTCGTCCGCGCGGGCGGGGTCGTCCGCGCTCGGAGTCGTGCGCTCGCTCGCGCCCGCGTCGCTCGTTCGCGCGTCGGATTCCGACTTCGGCGCGGCGTCGCCGCGGTCGGTCTCGTCCGGTCGTTCGCCCGCGGGCGGCCGGGTCGCCGCGGACTGACCGCCGGGAGACTGGTCGGCCCGCCCGCCGGGACTCCCCGCCTCGGGCGGTGAGTCGGCAGGGCCAGCGCCGCCGGGAGTCGCGTCGGTTCCGCTCGACCCGGACGCGCCGCCGGACGGCGCACCTGCGCCCGTTCCACCGGTGGCCGCGTCCGTCCCGCCCGACGCCGCGCCCTCCGTCTCGTCGGGTTCGTCCGGTTCCTCGGGTTCGGGTACGTCGGTGACTTCGATTTCCACGTCCCGAACTTCGTAGATGCCCACCTCGTCGTTGGCGCGTTCGAAGGCGTCGTCGCCGGTCACGACCTGTTCGCTCGCGCCGACGAACGCCACGCTCATCGAGCGTCCGCCGTAGTAGGCCACGTAGTAGTCCCCGCTCAGGACGTTCTCGCTGAGTTCGACGTATCCCGTGAACTTCCCGCTGGTGAGCGTCGAATCGACTTCCGACAGCGGCGTGTCGTTCGTGTAGTACTTTGCTTGCGTCTGGCCGCCTCGCTCCTGCATGCTGAACACGAGCGGAAGCGACGGGTGAGGCGCGGCGTAGGCGGTGCCGTCGGCGTCCTCGAAGTCGTCGAGACTCCCCTCGAAGACGCCGATTATCCTGCCGTTGAGCATGAATAGCCACGCGCCACCGGCCCTGACTGCCCCCGAGAACTCCCCGTCGGAGAGTTCGCGCAGGCCAGCGAACCCGTCCGTGAACGGACGGGTCTGCCAACTTTCGACCTGCTCGACCGTGCGCGTTTCCATATTACGAGGAAGCCACAAGCCTCTCAAATATCTTGCGGCCCGGACTTCTACCGCGAACGCGACACGAGCGCCGGAACGTCGTCCGTTCGAGGCGCTCTCGCTCGTCGCTGGCGCGACTCGCTCGCGGGCGACCGACGGCGCTCGGAGCCAACACTCGACGGCAAAGAGCAATACGTAATTATCTCAGAGAAATATAAATAGTGTTTTAGCGTGTATTTCTATTTCTTTCGAGTCGTCGGCCTTCGGAGACTCCGGCGGCCGAGACCCGGCGAACGGCCGTCAGTAGTGCCAGTCGAACTCGTGGAAGTCGGGGTCGCGGCCCTCCACGAAGGCGTCCCGGCCCTCCTTCGCCTCGTCGGTCATGTAGGCGAGTCGGGTCGCCTCGCCCGCGAACACCTGTTGGCCGACCATCCCGTCGTCGGTGGCGTTGAACGCGTACTTGAGCATCCGCATTGCCGTCGGACTCTTCTCGTTCATGGTCTCGGCCCAGTCCAAGGCCACGTCCTCCAACTCGTCGTGGGGGACCACCTCGTTGACCATGCCCATCTCCGCGGCTTCCTCGGCGTCGTAGTTCTTCCCGAGGAAGAAGACTTCGCGGGCCTTCTTCTGGCCGACCTGTTTGGCGAGGTACGCCGACCCGAACCCGCCGTCGAACGACGCCACGTCGGGGTCGGTCTGCTTGAACAGGGCGTGTTCCTCACTGGCGATGGTCATGTCGCAGACGACGTGGAGACTGTGGCCGCCGCCGACGGCCCATCCGGGCACGACGCAGAGGACGGGTTTCGGAATGTGGCGAATCAGGCGCTGGACTTCGAGGATGTGGAGTCGGCCGCCCTTCGCGGCTTGGTCCGTTTGGCCGTCCTCGCCCCGGTATTCGTACCCCTCGTCACCGCGGACCGTCTGGTCGCCGCCCGAACAGAACGCCCACCCGCCGTCCTTGGGCGACGGCCCGTTGCCCGTCAGGAGGACACACCCCACGTCGGTCTGGCGTTTCGCGTGGTCGAGCGCGTCGTAGAGTTCGTCCACCGTCTTGGGTCGGAAGGCGTTGCGGACCTCCGGCCGGTCGAACGCGATGCGGACCGTGCCCGAATCGACCGCGCGGTGGTAGGTGATGTCGTCGAACTCCGGTCCCGCGGACTCCCACGCCTCGGGGTCGAAAATCTCGGATACCATGTGTCGGCGTCGGTCCGGGACGCCCAAATAGGTTCCTCGTTTCCGCGCCGACCGCACGACGAGAGTGAGAACTGGTAACGTCCACGTCGGGTCTTGGTGGCGGATAATAATTTCATCTGCTTTCGTTATATAGGTTTAAATTGATTTTCATCAGACGTTATAAATTTTCTTCCGAAGTCCGGCCATTACGTCCGGTTGCAACATGTCAGAACGCACCCGCCGTTCCGCGCTGAAGGTGATGGGTTCGACAATTGCACTCGCGGCCGTTCCCGGCACGGTGAACGCCGCGAGCGGATGGGCCTCCGCGTCGTCTCCCGTCCAGACGACCCTCCACGACGTGGAGTACGCCGACACCGGAGCGTACGCCGTCGGCGGCGGCGGCGACGTGGTCGAACGAACTAGCAACGGATGGCAGAAGATACTCGACGGCGGTGCCAGCGGCGGCGGCAACGACCTGTTGGGTTCGGACGTGACCGACGACGGCGAACGCCTCTGGTTCGTCGGCAAGAGCGGCGAAGTCGGCGAGTACGACGTGAGTACCGGGTCGCTCACGGACCGCTCGAACCCCCTCGATTCGGGTAACAACTTCTCCGATGTCGCCGTGACCGGAAACGCGGGGTCGGCCAACGTCTTCGCAACCGACCAGTCGGGCAAAATCTTCTACAACTTCGACAACGGGACGGCGGGCAAGTGGCACTCGGTCACGCCCGGAAGCGGTGCCGCGCTCCCGGCCATCGACTTCTTCGACCTGAAGGACGGCCACGCCATCGACACGAACCAGAAGGTGTTCGAGACCACCGACGGCGCGTCGTGGCAGGCTATCGGCAACAACGACGCTGGCGTCACCTTCTACGGCGTGGACTCCGACGGCTTCGACGACGTGTGGGTCTGTGGCGGCAACGGCACGGTGTTCCACTACGACGGCGCGAACTGGACCCCGACCGGTCTCGGCAACCCCGCGCTCCGGGACATCGAAGTCACGACCGACGACGGAGACGGCTACGCGGTCGGTGACGGCGGCGCGGTCTTCGACCTCACCAGCGGAACGTGGTCCCAAGACGACACCCCGACGGGC
The DNA here is from genome assembly GCF_029338395.1 of Halorussus caseinilyticus. Classification (NCBI taxonomy): domain Archaea; kingdom Methanobacteriati; phylum Methanobacteriota; class Halobacteria; order Halobacteriales; family Haladaptataceae; genus Halorussus; species Halorussus caseinilyticus. Next base: position 1,312,590 of record NZ_CP119809.1, on the reverse strand, counting down.
GCGAACCTGAAGGGCGTCGTCCGCGGTAGCACCGACATCGCGGTCGGCGCTGGCGGGACGATTATCGAGAACTGAGGTCTCTCGATTTCCGGGGAGCGAACTTACTTCACGCCCGGCGCGTGACCTACCGTCATGACCGACGCCAGCGAGCGCGAGACCGCCGCCCGACTCGCCGACCGGACCCGGAGCCTCGAACGCTCCAAGATTCGCGTGATGTTCGGACTCGCCGAAGAGGTCCGACGCGAGTCCGACCGCGAACTCGTCCGCCTCGAAGTCGGCGAACCCGACTTCGGCACGCCAGACCACGTTATCGGCTCCGCGGCCGACGCCGCGCGCGAGGGCGCGACCCACTACACCGAGAACGCGGGCATTCCGCCGCTCCGGGAGGCAATCGCCGACACGATGGCCCGCGAGAGCGGCGTCGAGTACGCGCCCGAGCAGGTGACGGTCAAGAACGGCGCGATGGAAGCCCTCTCGCTCTCGATGCTGGCGCTGGCGGGACCCGGCGACGAGGTGGTCGTCCCGACTCCGGCGTGGCCCAACTACGTGAATCAGGTCCAGTTGGCGGGCGCGACCCCGGTGACGGTTCCCCTGTCTGCCGACTCCGGATTCGACCTCGACCCCGAGCGAGTCGCGGCCGAAATCACCGACGACACCGCGGCCGTGATTCTGACCAGTCCCTCGAACCCGACCGGGCGGGTCTACGACGAGGACGCCGTGGCGGAAGTCGCGGCCGTCGCCGCGGCCCACGACGCCTACCTCGTCGCAGACGAGGTGTACGGCCGCCTGACCTACGACCGGGAGTTCCGCGGCGCGGCGTCCTACGTCGAGAACCCCGAGAACGTCGTGACTATCGACTCGTGTTCGAAGACCTACGCGATGACGGGGTGGCGACTCGGATGGCTCGCGGGACCCGAGCCGGTGGTCGATGCCGTCACCAGCGTCGGCGAGAGTACCACGGCCTGCCCGTCGAGCGTGAGCCAACAGGCCGCGCTCGCCGCCCTGACCGGGCCACAGGAACCAGTCGCCGAGATGAAGGCGGCGTTCGAGGAGCGCCGGGACTACGTGGTCGAGCGCGTGGCCGAGATGCCGGTGGTCTCGTGCCCCCGGCCGGAAGGCGCGTTCTACGCCTTCCTCGACGTGAGCGATTTATCCGGCGGGAGCTTCGAAGTCGCCGAGCGTCTCCTCTCGGAGTACGGCGTCGTCACGGCCCCCGGCGACGGGTTCGGTGACGCCGGGGAGGGGTACGTCCGGGTGAGTTTCGCCAACAGTCTCGACCGCATCGAAGAGGGATTCGACCGCATCGAGCGGATGGTCCGGGACGAGCGTTAGTCGTCCATCGCGTCCATGCACTGGCCGATGAAGGTGCCGTGGATGGCGAACACCTCGCCGTCGAGTGCGACTGCGGTACCGCTGGTCTCGTCGTGAGGGAAGTGCATCTCCACGGCGTCGTCGAACGACCGGACCGTGCAGTTGAGCGGGCCGTGTTCGTAGAGGCTCTCCTGATGCGGTTTCTCGACGGCCTCCAGTCGAACGTCGCGGACGACTTGGTCTATGTCGTCGTCGGTGTACTGGTCGGCAACGTCTTCGCGGACGTACAGCACTTCGCCGCCGTCGTCGTCGTAGTAGATGACGCTCCGCAGGTGGTCGCCGACGCGGTTTCGCAGGAACTCAGTCAGGGCTTCGGAAGAGGTCACTGACATACCAATCACTCGAAATTACAGGCTGTGTCGTATTAATCTTGCCGCGGTTTTCACTACGTAGAATCCGTCGTGGGATTCAGGGAAGGCGGTCGGCGACCCGCGCCTCCAGCGTCTCGCGGAACCGATGGCTCGCCTCGGCGTCGGTCGTGACCTCGATTACTCGGGTTCCCCCGCTCCCGACCGACTCGCGGAACGCCGACCGGAACGCGCCGAGCGTTTCGACGCGTTCGAAATCGAGGTCGTAGAGGTCGCCCGTCGCCTCGAAGTCCAGACCGTGGGGCGTCCGGAACTGCTCGGTAAAGGGTGGGTCGAAGTCCTCGATGGGGAGCATGTGGAAGATGCCGCCGCCGTCGTTGTTGATTTCCACGATGGTCGCGTCCACCCCGCACCGCGCGATTGCGAGCAAGCCGTTCAGGTCGTGGTAGTACGCCAAGTCGCCCGTGACGACGACGAGGGGGTCGTCGGTCGCACTTCCCGCGCCGAGTCCGGTGCTGGTGATGCCGTCGATACCGCTCGCGCCCCGGTTCCCGAGGACCGAGAGGTCGGCCGGTCGGGGTTGGCCGAACCGGTCCAAATCTCGGACCGGCATGCTGTTCGAGACCATCACGGTGGCCGGGTCGGGCGCGTATTGGGCCACCGCAGAGAGGACGCCGCCCTCGAAGAGTCGCTCGTCGCGGGCGTCGGCCACCAGCGACCAGTAGTCGCGCTCGGCGTCCGCGAATCGGTCGCGCCACGCCTCGTCACCCTCCGAACCGACCGCTTCGGCCAGTCTCCGGGCGAGTCGCGTCGGGTCGGCCGCGAGCAGGTCGGTGGCCGTAAAGGTCGCCTCGCGCCACCCGCCCGCGGGGTCCACGAGGAACTGGCGGGCGTCGGCGGCCTCCAGATACTGCCGGAGGACCTTCGAGGTGGGCGAGGCACCGAACCGCACGACCACCTCGGGGTCGGGCCACGAGTCGCCGACCGCGCCGAGGTAGCCGTCGTACCCGCCCGCGACGAGCGCCCGCGACCGGTCGCCGTCGGCGACCGGTCGCTCGCCGCTCGCAAGGAGGGCGGCGTCGTGGCCGAACCGGTGTCCAGAGAGCGTGTCGGCCAGAATCGGGAACCCGGTCGCCTCGGCGAGTTCGGCGAGCGCATCGCGGTCCGGCGCGGGGAGACCGGAGTCGGTCGCGGGCGCGTCCGCGGGACCGACGACGAGCAGACCCCGGTCGGCCGCCTCGACTGCTCGCCGGACCTCCCGGAGGTCGGTCCCGGCCAACTCCGGGTGGCCCCGCGCGGTCCGGACGAACGGCCGATTCCCGTCGCTCCCTGCCCGACCTTCGGCCGCGAGGGGTGCCTCGTCAGCGAAGTCCTCGGGCACGTCGCCGGGGACTTCGACCGGTTCGAGGGGCTTGCGGAACGGGACGTTGAGATGGACCGGACCCGGCGGGACGGCGGTCGATTCGGCAACTGCGCGGGCCGCCGTCGTCCGCAGGGACCGGAGCTTTCGGGTCTCGGGTTCGGGTTCGGGCAGGTCGGCGTACCACCGCACGGCGTCGCCGTAGAGCTTCTGCTGGTCGATGGTCTGGTTCGCGCCCGAGTCCCGGAGTTCCGGCGGGCGGTCGGCGGTCAGGACCAGCATCGGGACGCGGGCCTGATTCGCTTCGATGACCGCCGGGTGGAAGTTCGCGGCGGCAGTGCCCGAGGTGCAGACCAGCGGCGTCGGTTTCCCGGTTCGCTTGGCCCGGCCGAGCGCGAAGAAGGCCGCCGACCGCTCGTCCAGATGCGAGAACACCTCGATGTCGGGGTGGCGAGCGAACGCGACGGTCAGGGGCGTCGAGCGACTGCCGGGCGCGAGACACGCGGCGTCGATTCCGGCGGCGGCGAGTTCCGCGACGAGCGTTCGCGCCCAGAGCGTGTTTCGGTTCGGGGCGTCGGTCGAGTCGTCGCGGTCGCTCATCGTTCGAGTTCGTCCAGAATCGGCCGGTACTTCAGTTGGACCTCCTCGTACTCCTCGTCGGGGTCGCTGTCGCCGACGATGCCGTTTCCGGCGAAGAGGGTCGCCGAGTCGCCGTCGGTCACGGCCGACCGGATGCCGACCGCGAAGGTGCCGTCGCCCTCCGCGTCGAACCACCCGACGGGAGCGGCGTACCACCCGCGGTCGAACGTCTCGGTCTCGCGGATGGTCGTGAGGGCTTTCGCGGGCGGGAGACCGCCGACAGCAGGGGTCGGGTGGAGCGCCTCCACGATGGAGAGAACGTGGTCGCTGTCGGTCAGGTCGGCCTCGATGGGGGTCCAGAGGTGCTGGATGGTCGCCAGCTTTCGGACCCGGCGGTCGGCGACTCGGACCTCGCCCGAGACCGGCGACAACTGGTCGCGGATGGTCTCGACCACGAGACCGTGTTCGTGGGCCATCTTCTCGCTGTTCTCGATGCTAGCTTCGAGTTCGGCGTCCTCTTCGGGGGTGTCGCCGCGGCCGACCGACCCCGCGAGGGCGTCGGTCTCGACGGTTCGGCCCCGGAGAGTCGCCAGTCGCTCGGGGGTCGCGCCGAAGAACGCGCCTTCGGTCGTCGGTTCGAAGCAGAACCGGAAGCAGTCGGGGTACGACTCGCCGAGGCGTGCCAGCGCCGCGGGCACCGACACCTCGTCGGCGAGTTCGACCGCGAGGGCTTGGGCCAGCGTGACCTTCCGCAGGTCGCCCGCCTCGATGCGGGAGACGGCGGCGCTGACCTGCGCGGCCCACTCCTCGCGGGTCGTGGTGGGTTCGGCGGCGACGACGCCCGGCGGGTCGGAGTTCGTCCCCTCGGGCGCGTCGGTCAGCGTCTCGCGGACCTCGGCGAGTTCGCGCTCGACCGCCTCCGGGGTCGTGTCGCGGTCCGAGACCGTCAGCCACGTCTCGCCGTTCGCGCGGGTCAACTGGGTTCGCGGCAGGACGAACTCGGCGGCCCCGAACCCCTGCCACGGCGGGGACGGGTCGTGGTCCTCGTGGAACGAGAACCCGCCGAAGAGTCGGGGGCGCGCTCGGTCGGGTCCGTTGTAGTCGAGTTCGGCGAAGAGGTCGTCTGCGTCCTCGCGGACCTCCTCGAACCGGTCGGTTCCACTGGCCGTGACGCGGGCGGCGGTGCCGCCGCCTGCGAACTCCGGGCCGTAGGGACTGGTCCAGTACGTCCGGGGTGCGTCCCGCCCGGCGAGAAACGGTCGGGGGTCGCAGTCCGATAGCTCGCAAGCCCGGCTCACGAGGGCGGAGCCGGTCGGTTCGGCCGACACCTGTCCGTCGCGGGGCGGAGACTCCATTCAGTCGAACTCAGGAGGCGGGAGCCTTTAGTCTAACTGAATCGCTCGTGAGGGGTTCGGTTCCGGCGACAAATAACTATGTTTCTCTGCGCGTGCGAGAGCGAAGCGACGAACGAGCGAAACGGACGGCGACCGAGCGACCGGAGGGAGCGAGGGAGCGACGATACCCGCACTCGGCCGACCAGACCACACGACGCGCCCGGCCGACCAAACCACGGGACGCGTCCGGCCGACCAGACCACACGACGCGCCCGGCCGACCACCTGCCGTCGGGTGGATAAAGGGGCCGCCCGCTCGCGGCCGAAGGCCGTGGTCGTCTCAGTGACCCCTCTCGAAGGTGAGCGAAGCGAACCGGAGAGATGTCACTGAGCGACCGCGAGCGGGCGGGGGCTTTCGAGACCTTCTTCATCGGGGTTTCTGCGGTCTCACTCCCGTTTCAGACGACGTGTAGCGAGCGGGAGGTCGAAACGCGACGACCACCGAGAGAGAACAATACGAACAACCCTTTAAGAACCCTATATATTTCTAATAGAAAGGAAAATATTTCTCAAAGCCCGCTCTACCAGTCTATTCCGACGAAAGAGAATCCCCCGTTTCTAGCTGTACCGCTCTTCGTTCCACGGGTTCGCGGAGTTCGAGTACCCGCGTTTCTCCCAGTACCCTCGCTCGGGTTCGGTCAGGAACTCGACGCGGTTCACCCACTTCGCGCCCTTGTAGGCGTACTTGTGGGGCGTGACGACTCGGAGCGGACCGCCGTGTTCGCGCGGCAGTCGGTCGCCGTCGAACTCGTAGGTGAACAGGACTTCCTCGCGCATGCAGTCGTCGAGCGGTAGGTTCGTCGTGTAGTCGTCCATCGCCGAGAACATGACGTGAACCGCGTCGTCGTGAACACCGGCCATCTCCGCGAGGGCCGGGAACGTGACGCCCGTGAACTCGCAGTCGAACTTGCTCCACCCGGTCACGCAGTGGAAGTCCTGACTCTGCGTCTCGGTCGGCAGGTCGCAAAACTCGTCCCACGAAAACGACAGTTCCTCTTCGACTGCGCCCGTGACCGTGAACTCCCACGTCTCGGGGTCCCAGTCGGGCGTTCCGCCCTTCGAGAGGACCGGAAACTTGCTCGTCTTTCGCTGACCCGGCGGGAGACGTTCGCCGTCGAACTCCTCGTGGAGGTCGGTTACGTCCGTGACGCTCATGTGGGCCACTGGGCGTCGGACGCAGGTAGATGTATCGACTACGTACGGACGAGAGCCGACCCCGACGCAGAGACCGCAACGCGCCAATCCAACGCGACGTTTCTACAGTATAGGCCCGACCTATTTCGAGTTGCCAGTGCTGTTCGGCAGTATCGACTCAATAACAAAGGCCCGCCTGTCCCAAAACGTAGTCCGCATGGCAACAAAAGAACGACGCACGGCTGGTCAGGACCAGACCGTACAGACCGCCGAGGAGACCGCGACCGACGTGACGGTCCTCGCGGCGGCGACTTCGACGCTACTCGCACTCCACCAGTTCTTCGTGCGAGGTAACCGGATGCAGGGTCTGTTCATCGGTCTCTGGCCGCCGACGATTCTGGCCTTCGCCAGTTACTACAACCAGAAGCGAATCGAGAAAGCGGTCACGGCGCTCGGTCCGAACCGCATCATCAACTCCATCGAGCAGATGCTCGGCAACCGCTGAAACCGCGACTGACGCCATTTTTCGGTTTTCCTAATCCACGGTTGAGTATCGAATAGAGCAACATATATTCGGGAATATGGAGCATACGTTTCGATACCCTCAACCTTTCTTTCACTTACGACCGAAATGGTTCGTCGTGACCCGTTCTCGTCCCCGTCAGACTTAAGAACACCCCTCCCGAAGCCACCAATGTTCCAATGCCGAAGGTAGAGATAACTATTCCGGAACATCTCGAAATGCAGATCGCCCAGATGGTAGAACAGGGCGAGTTCGTCAACCGCGAGGAAGCCATCGAGGACCTCCTCTCGACGGGTCTCAAGGCCTACAAGACGAGTGGACCGATGGACGACGATGACCGCGAACCCGGCCTCGAAGACGAAGGTATGATGGGCCACGAGGACGAGTACGTCTTCTAACCATCTCTTCTCGGAGCGTGCGAAGCGTTCTCAGAAACCCTTAAATCAGATACTTCCTTATCCACGGACATGCACAAGGACGAACTTCTCGAACTCCACGAGGAGATGGTACTCATCATGGAGTACTTCCAAGACCAAGAGCGCGTGACCGACGGCCTGTTCGACCCCTACGAGGAACTCGACGTGGACCCCTCGCACGTCCACAAGTCCAAGAGCGAACACAAGCACGCCGTCTTCGTCCTCGGGAACGCCCTCGCCACCGCGATGAGCGACGACGAGTTCAGCGAGGCGGGGCGCATCGGCAAGCGCATGCAGGAACTCGCCGACGACGCCGAGTCGAAAATCTGAGCGCCGACGCTCTTCGACCGCCGCCACGAGGCGCACTGCACTCCTTTACTCGCTACTCTTCTCGGATTCTTCTCCGTCCGCTCGTCCGAAGGTTTACGTACCGGACCGGGACCACCTCGGGGTACGCCTCTCGGCGTTCCAGCTTCCTTCGCCCGCCGATTTAAGCCTCTCAGGGACGAACTCGGAACGATGACCGACAACGTTCGGGAGTACGAGGTGGCCGTGGTCGGGGGCGGACCGGCCGGTCTCACGACTGCGCTGTACACGACGCGGTTGGGTCACGACACCGTGGTCGTCAATCGCGGCGGTGGTCGGGCCGCCATGATGACCGAGACTCACAACGTCATCGGCGTCACCGAAGACGTGTCCGGAAACGAACTTCTCCGGACCGCCCGCGAGCAGATTCGACACTACGGGGCCGACTACCTCAGGGAATTCGTGTCGTCGGCCGAGCGCACCGACGACGGTCGTTTCCGCCTCTCGACCGGGGACGAGAGCGACGGTGACGTACCCGATTTCCTCGCAGAGCGCGTGGTGCTTGCGACCGGATTCACCGACGAGCGACCCGACCCCCCTCTGCCGCCGACCGGTCGGGGCCTCCACTGGTGTCTCCACTGCGACGCCTACCTGTTCGTGGACGAACCGGTGTACGTGATGGGGACCGGCGAGTCGGCCGCGCACGTCGCGATGATTATGCTCAACTTCACCGACGAGGTGGACCTGTTGACCCGCGGGGGCGACCACGAGTGGAGCGACGAGACCGACCGCCAGTTGCGCGCCCACCCCGTCGAAATCGTGGACGCGGGAATCGTCGGGATGGAGAAAGACGACGACGGGTGGCTGGCCGGGTTTGAGTTCGAGGACGGCCAGTTCCGGAAGTATCGCGGCGGCTTTCCGATGTACGGGTCGAACTACAACGCCGAACTCGCTGACCGACTCGGGTGCGAGCGAAACGACGACGGCACCGTGGCGGTCGGCGACGCTGGCGAGACCAGCGTCGCCGGAGTCTACGCCGTCGGCGACCTCACGCCCGGCCACAACCAGATTCCGGTGGCGATGGGCGAGGGCGCGAACGCGGGCATCGACATCCACTACGGACTCCGGGAGTTTCCGAAGTCCGTCGAGGAAATCCAGACCGAGGGCGACGTGTCGCCCGACGAGGTGCCGGGAATCTCCGAGAAGTTGCGCGAGGCGGCCCGCGAGTTCCGGGCGTCGGGCGACGACTGACGCGCCCGGACGCGCTCCGGCTTTAAGTGATTCCCGCGACAAGGAGTAGATACGAGCGAGGTGCGGTTCTCCGGGGAGTTTCTATCCGCCAGCCTCCGGCCCGTCGAAAACCGTAGGTGCTATTGTTCGCTCGTCGTAACCGTCCACTAATGAGCGACATGGCTACCGAACACTCACGACGCGAGGCGTGGCTGATGGCCGCCCGGCCCCACACGCTCCCGGCGGCCGCCGCGCCGGTCGTCGTCGGGGTCGGTCTCGCCGTTCACGAGGGTCTGTTCGCGCCGCTCCCGGCGCTGGCGGCCTTCCTCGGCGCGGCCCTCATCCAAATCGGCACCAACTTCGCCAACGACTACTACGACGCCGTGAAGGGCGTCGACACCGACGAGCGCGAGGGGTTCACCCGCGTCACCCAGTCGGGTCTCATCCCGCCGAACGAGGTCAAGCGCGCGATGTACGCCACCTTCGCGCTGGCGATACTGGTCGGGGTCTATCTGGTCTGGGTCGGTGGCCTGCCAATCCTCGTCATCGGACTCGCCAGCGTCGTCTCGGGCATCGCCTACGCCGGGGGTCCCTACCCCCTCGGGTCGCACGGACTCGGCGACCTGTTCGTCTTCGTCTTCTTCGGCGTCGTCGCGGTCACGGGCACCTTCTACGTGCAGGCGGCCAGCGTGTTGTCCGGGGCCTTCCCGACGGGGATTCCCGAGGGGACGGTGACGTTCGCGGCGTTCGTCGCCAGTCTTCCGGTCGCGGCCATCTCCACGGACATCCTCGTCGTCAACAACGTCCGGGACCTCGAAACTGACCGCGAGGCGGGCAAGAAGACCCTCGCGGTCCTCGTCGGGTACACGGCCAGTCGCGCCGAGTTCGTCGGCCTGCTGGCGCTCTCGTACGCCGTGCCGGTCTGGTTCTGGCTCGCGCGAGGGTTCTCCCCGGCGGTCCTCTTGCCCCTGCTCACGCTTCCCTACGCCGCCTCCATCGGGCGGACGATGCTGACCGACACCTCCGGCGAGGCGCTGAACCCCGCGCTGGAGCGAACCGGAAAACTGCTCGCGGGCCACTCGGTGCTGTTCGCCCTCGGGTTGCTCGCCTAATCATGCACGCCGAACTCCGCCCCTTCTCGCTCCCGCTTGCCGACCCCCTCGACACGGCGCGAGGGACCATCGAGCGCCGCGACGGCGTGCTGGTCAGACTGGAGACCGAGGAGGGCGCGGTCGGCGTCGGCGAGGCCGCGCCGCTTCCGGGGTGGACCGAACACTACGACGAGTGCGAGTCGGTCCTCGCCGACGCGACCACGGCAATCGAGCGGGCCGACGACCCCCAGTCCGTCGTCGCCGACCTGCTGGCCGACCTCGATTCGACCCCGGCCGCGCGCCACGCGCTCGACCTCGCGCTCGCGGACCTGCGCGCCTCGCGCGAGGGCGTCCCGCTCTACCGATTTCTCGGTTCGGAGACGCGCGTCGAGAGCGTGCCGGTCAACGCGACGGTGGGTGACGCGCCAGCGGACGAGACGGTCGCCGAGGCCGAGTGCGCGGCCGACGCCGGATTCGAGTGCCTGAAGCTGAAGGTCGGCGCGCGTCCGCTGTCGGCCGACATCGAGCGAGTCGAGGCCGTGAGCGAGGCGCTCCCCGAAGTCGAACTCCGGGCCGACGCCAACGCCGCGTGGACCCGCCAGCAGGCCCAGCAGTTTTTCGACGCCGCGGGCGACCGACTCGCCTACGTCGAGCAACCACTGCCAGCGACCGACATCGCGGGGTTGGCGGCGCTCTCCGGGCCGGTCGCGCTGGACGAGACGCTCGCCGAGGTCGGATTCGCGGACGCCCTCGACGCGAATCCCGAGGCGGTCGTCCTGAAGCCGATGGCGCTTGGCGGTCCCCGGCGGGCGGTCGAAATCGCCGAGCGCGCCCTCGTGGAGGGGATTGCGCCGGTCGTGACGACCACCATCGACGGCGCGGTGGCCCGGACCGCCGCGGTCCACGTCGCGGCGGCGATTCCGGAGGTTCCGGCGTGCGGACTGGCGACGGCCAAGTTACTGGCGACGGACCTCGGTCCGGACATCGCGCCGGTCGCCGACGGCCGGGCAATCGTCCCGCAGGGCGAGGGCAACGGCACCGCGGACACGTGGAGGTACGATGACTGACGGGAGCGGCGCGGGAACTGCCGCGCCGACCCGCGACTGGTTGGCCCACCGCGCTCGGGTCTCTCCAGAGGCGACGGCGCTCGTCGAGGCGGACGACGGTGAGCAGACCGACGGACGACGGTGGACCTACGCCGAGTTGGACGCGGCGGTCGAGGGGACCGCGGGCCGACTCGCCGCCCTCGGCGTCGGGGCGGGCGACCACCTCGGCGTGCTGATGGAGACGCGGGTCGCGTTCGTCCGACTGGTCCACGCCGCGATGCGCCTCGGCGCGGTTCTGGTCCCGCTGAACGCCAGACTCGCCCGGCCGGAGTTGGCGCGGCAGGCAGAAGTCGCGGACCTGCATCTGGTCGTCTGCGAGCGAGCGACCGAGGCGGACGCGGTGGCGACTGCGGACGCCACCGCGTCCGCGACGGGGACCGCGGTCCCCGTCGCGTCGGTCGATTCGCCGGAGACCGAGGGGGTCGCCGCGCTCGCGGAGCGAACTCCCGCCGACTTCGACCCGGCGTCGTGGTCGTGGGCGGACGCCCAAGCGATGCTGTTCACCTCCGGGACCACGGGCGACCCGAAGGCCGTCGAGTTGGCGACGGGCAACTTCCTGTCGAGCGCCGTGGCGTCTGCGTTCCGACTCGGCGTGACGCCCGACGACAGGTGGTTGCTCTGCCTGTCGATGTACCACATGGGCGGGTTGTCCGTGGTCCTCCGGTCGGCGCTCTACGGGTCCACGGTGGTCCTCCGAGAGGGCTTCGACGCCGCGGACGCGGCGGACGCCATCGCCGAGTACGAGGCGACGGGCGTCTCGCTGGTGCCGACGATGCTCCGCCGGATGCTGGACGCCCGAGGTTCGCTGGCCGACTCGCTCCGGTTCGTCCTGTTGGGCGGCGCGCCCGCCTCGGAGGAACTGCTCGCGCGGTGCGAGGACCGCGGCGTGCCGGTCCACCCGACCTACGGCATGACCGAAACCGCCTCCCAAATCGCCACGGCCCGGTCCCGCGAGGCGTTCGCCCACCGCGGGACCGTCGGGCGGCCACTGCTCTGGACCGACCTGACCGTGGTCGGCGACGGCGGCGACCCGCTTCCGGCGGGCGAGGCGGGCGAACTCGTCGTCTCCGGGCCGACGGTCACGCGGGGTTACTACGGAGATTCGGCGGCCACGTCCGACGCTTTCGGCGAGTACGGCTTCCACACCGGCGACGTGGGCTACCGCGACGAGGCGGGTCGGGTGTGGGTGCTGAACCGCCGCGAGGACCGCATCGTCACCGGCGGCGAGAACGTCCACCCCGGCGAGGTGGTCGAGGTGCTTCGGGACCATCCCGACGTTCGCGACGCCGCCGTCGTGGGACTGGACGACGACGAGTGGGGCGAGCGAGTCGCGGCGCTGGTGGTTCCGGCGGGCGGTGCGGACCTCTCCGCGGACGACGTGACGGCCCACTGCCGGGACCGACTCGCGGGGTACAAGCGACCCCGGACGGTCGGGTTCGCCGACGCACTCCCGCGGACTGCCTCGGGGACGGTAGAGCGCGAGGCAGTTCGGGAACGGCTTCGGGGCGTGGATTGCGGAAACGGAAGGTAGACGAGCTGAAGTAGGTGTTTTTCGTGTTCTGGTGACGCAAGGGTGTCAGTTGGGTTGCGGTGTCGTGCGATGCGGTCCTCATCGGTTCGAGCCTGAAGCTAGCTTTCTGCCGTCGTGATGCTGTTTCCGTGTGCCGTCGTGACGACTCCAGTTCGGAGAAGCTAGCTACTGCCGACTCCTATCAAACCGCACCCGCACCGCAACCGCGGGCCACGTCCTCCCCAACCGACTCCTTCACTCCCTTCGGTCGTTCAGTCGTCCCTCGCGCGGTCGGCGCGACACGCTTCGCGGTCGCGCCGGCGCGCGCCGGTCGAGAGGCAAACACATCTGAATGTTAGAAAAATAAATACATTTCCTAAGAAAATGATTTTATTTCTCCGTTCGAAACCCAGACGAACACCTCACACGACCCACTCACGACCACCGACAGAATCGACCGCGCCCGCGACATTTTAGCCCGACAAGCGCGTAATCTCGGACGTGTGTACCCTCATCCTCGCGTGGCAGGTGTTCGACGGGACGCCGATAGCCGCCGCCGCTAACCGCGACGAAGCGCTCGGCCGACCCTCGCGGCCGCCGAGAGTCCTCGACCGGGACCCGACCGTCGTCGCGCCGCAGGACGAAGAGGCCGGAGGAACGTGGATAGGCTACAACGACGCGGGCCTGTTCGTCGGCGTGACGAATCGGCGGTCGGACCTCGCGGGCGAGCGTTCGCGCGGCCTGCTGGTGCGCGACGCGCTGGCGCGGGAGTCGGCGAACGACGCGATTTCGTTCGTCCGGAACGAACTCGCCGACCGCGAGTACGCCGGGTTCAACCTCGTCGTCGCCGACGCCGAGGAAGCCGAACTGCTGGAGTGGGACGGCGTGCTTCGCTCGACCCACTTCGACCCCGGCGTCCACGTCGTGGTCAACGAGGGCTACAACGGCGAGGCCGCCAAGTCCGCCCGCGTTCGCGAGGCGGCCCGACCCGACGGCGAGATGACAGTCGAGACGTGGTTCGACGGCGTGACCGGCGTCCTCCGCGACCACGACTTGGAGACCTGCGTCCACGGCGAGGGGTACGGCACCCGGTCGTCATCGCTGGTCGCCGTCGAGGAGTCGGGCGACGGCCGTTACTGGTTCGCCGACGGCACGCCCTGCGAGACCGACTACGAGGTCGTCGCCGCGCCCGACGAGGACGGTCAGTTTTAAACCGCTCGGGGTCCGTGGTTGGGGTATGGCAGTATCCGAGGAGGACCTCACCGACGCGGAACGCGCGGGGCTGGAACTCGTCCGGGAGTCCGGCGGTATCCACCAGAGCGACTTCTGGAAGGAGTTGGACGTGGACTCCCGGAAGGGCAGTCGCATCGTGGAATCGCTGTTCGAGAAGGGACTCGTCCAGCGCGAGGAGACCATCTACGAGGGACACAACACCTACCTCATCACGCCCGCGGCCCGTGACCTCGATTTCTCGCTTCTGATGGCGGGCGACATGCTCTCGCCGTTCATCGGCGAGGAGGAAGTGGACGCCGAGAGCGACGCCTTCTCGCAGTGGATTATGAACCTCGCGTACAGCGAGTGAGGTTCGGCGGTTCTTCTTAGCGGTTCTTGGCGTTTTTGTGGTCGAGTGCCGACAGCGACGACCGAATCGTCGGTCCCTTCGGCAGAGTCGAACGATTGGGTTCGGACAGAAAACATTTATCGAGTCGGTCTGACGCCCCAAGTGCATGTCCCGAAACCAAGCAATCGAAGCCCTCAGCGAACGGCCTCGTCTGGTCGGCGCACTGTTCACTGCATCCATTCTGCTGATGAACGTCGGGAACGTCCTCGCGGTCGGCGGCGGCGGCAAGGCCGGACCGTAAGTCGCCGTCCGCCGACTCACGCCCCGCAGTCGATTACTCCGTTTTTCCGCCGTCTCCATCGTCCGCCGCCTCCACCGCTGGCAGTCGCCGCACCACCAGCGCGGGCGTCACCGATTGGGTCGAGACCTGCTCGGACACCTCGCCGAAGAACCGCTCCTGAATCGACGGCTTGCTCTCGCCCATCACCACGAGGTCGGTTTCGCTCGCGGCCTCGGCGAGCGTCTTCACGGGCGTCTCGGAGACGACGATTTGCTCGGTCAGGCGCGCCCGCGGGACCCCGGCGGCGACCAGCGACTCGACTGCGGCGTCGATGAGCGCCCGTCCCGCCGCTCGCTCGTCCTCGGCGTCGGCGACGTGGTAGAGGGTCGCGGTCGCGTCGGTCGCTTCGAGGAGTCGGGCGACGAGCGCGACGACGCGCTCGACGTTGACCTCGCCCCGGAGCGGAACCAGCACGTCCTCGACCACCGGTGCGGGGTTGTTCAGCAGAACGGCGTCGCAGGACTCCTCGACGGCGACTCGCTCGAACGTCTGCTCGGGTTCGTGGGTGAACACGATGCGGGTCTCGACGGTACCGCCGACTTCCTCGAAGGCCGCCACGAGGTCGGCCAGTTCCTGTTCCATCCGTTCTTCGAACTGCATCCGGGCCTGTCCCGGCGGCGTCTGCTCGGGCAGGGCGTGGTAGCCGACCAGTTCGACCGGAACCGTCGAGAGCGCCGCCACGAGCGCGGGCGCGAGGCTCTCGCCGTCGAGGACCGCGAGCGGGACCAGCACCTTGGGTTCGTCGGGGACGTTCATAAGGCACCTCGGAGTCGCACGTCTGCCGCGTACAGGCGGTACCATACGCCCGCGCCGACCATGATACTGACGCCGACGACCTGCGAGAGCGGTTGCATGAACGCGACCAGTCCGAAACTCGCCACCGCGCCGAGAACCGGGACGAGAGGGTAGCCCGGCACGGTAAACGACGGGTCGTACCAGTCGGGGTCCGACCGTCGGAGTCGGACCAGCGCCACGCACATCAACCCGTACATCACGAGGTGGAGGAACGACGCGACTTCCGCCAGCACCTCGACCCGGCCGACCGCCACGAGCAGGAGAACCGGCCCGCCAGCCAGCAACAGCGCGACGTGCGGGGTCCCCCACCGGAGGTTGACCTCGCTCGCGCGCCGGGGGACCAGCGCGTCCCGACTCAGGGCGTAGAGGGCGCGCGACGAACTCAGAATCGAGGCGTTCGCGCTAGACACCGTGGCGAGCAGTCCCGCCACGAGGATGGCGACGGCACCCCCGGCCCCGAGCAGGTCGCGGGCAACCGCGACGATGGCCGTCTCGCCGAACGCCGAGAGTTGCGCGCTCCCGAGTGCGCTCGTCGCCACGAAGATAGTCACGACGTAGAGCGTCCCGACGGCGAGGACCGACCCGACCATCGCCAACGGAAGGTTCCGTGAGGGGTCTTTGATTTCGCCAGCGACGGTCGCCACTTGCGCGAACCCGAGGTACGACGTGAACACCAGCGCCGCCGTCGTCACCACCGGGAACGGGCCGAACGGCAGGAACGTCTCGGGTGCCGTCTCGCGGCCGAACACGCCGAGCGCGTCGAAGGTGCCGTAGGTCAGGAAGCCGACGAGGACGACGACCAGCAGGCCGACCACCGCATTCTGGAACTTGGCGGCGTTCTCGGTCCCGGTGACGCTGATGGCGGTCAACAGGACGCCGAACGCCAGCGCCAGCGGCGTGACCGGACCGACGCCGCCGACCGGAACCCCCACCTCGACCAGCGCGGCCACCGCGTACTGGCCGAACCCGACGAGGTAGAACGCCGAGGCGAACACGAGTCCGAGCCAGATGCTCAGGCCCACGACGGCCCCGAACGCGGTCCCCATCGCCCGCGAGACGAAGTAGTAGCCCCCGCCGCTCCGGGGCATCGCCGTCGCCAACTCCGCGGTCGGCAGGGCCACGAGCAACGCGATTGCCGCGCCGATGGCAAAGGAGAGCGCCGCCGCGGGACCGGCCTCTCCGGCCGCGAGACCGGGGAAGACGAAGATGCCCGCGCCGACCATCGTCCCGACGCCGATGGCGATTCCCCCGCCGAGACCGATGGTGCGCTCCAGTTCCACGCCGCCCTCGTGGACCGTTGCTTCGGGCGTCGTCTCGCCTTCTTCGGGGTGAACGCCTTCCTTCTCGGGGTTCGGCGGTGGGGAGGATTCTGCGGTCTCGCTATCGGTCATACGGTCTCTCCGACGCCGACCGACTAATTTCTGTGGCCGGAAGACCGGATAGTTGCTGGCGTCGAGTAGACTGAAACAGCTTTTCAGCAACAAAAATTATGCGAAAGTAGCAACGGGATTTCAGATATGCCACCTCGTGACATCACGAACGCCTTAAGCGAACGGCCCCGTTTGGTCGGAACCCACTACAACACTTTTTATATAACAAGTTGCCCTTCGGTCCCGACAGACTCAGTTCTCCACCGCGCTCCCGACCCGGATAATCTCCTCCTCACCGAACGCGGGACCGATGAACTGAATCCCGACCGGAAGCCCGTCGGTCTCGCCCGCGGGCACCGAAATCGCGGGCAGGTCCGCGAGGTTCACCGGGACCGTGTTGGCGTCCGCGAGGTACATCTGGAGGGGGTCGTCCAGACTGTCGCCGACCTCGAACGGCGGGGTCGGCATCGTCGGACTCGCAAGCACGTCCACCGACTCGAAGGCCTCGTCGAAGTCCTGCTTGACCCACGCTCGGGCGTCTTGGGCCTGCTTGTAGTACTTGTCGTGGTACCCCGCCGAGAGCGCGTAGGTGCCCAGCAGGATGCGCCGTTTGACCTCCTCGCCGAAGCCTTCCTCGCGGGCCTTCGAGAACGTCTCGTTCCAGTTGCCGTCGAAGCCTCCGGAGTGGCCGTAGCGCACGCCGTCGAAGCGCGCGAGGTTCGAGGACGCCTCGGACATGGCGATGACGTAGTAGGCTTCCACCGCGTGTTCGACCGAGGGGAGCGAGACTTCTTCGACGGTCGCGCCCTGCGCTCGGAGGTCGTCCAGCGTCTCCTCGAATCGGTCTTTGACGCCCTCGTCCGCCCCCTCCACGAGTTCGGTGGGGACGCCGATGGTAGTGCCCTCAACGTCGCCCGTCGCGGCGCTGGCGTAGTCCGAATCCTCGCCCTCCTCGCGGGTCGTCGCGTCGTTTCCGTCCGGGCCGCTGATTACGTCCAGAAGCGCGGCGGCCTCTTCGACGGTGGGCGCGAGCGGACCGATTTGTTCGAGGCTGTTGGCGTAGGCGACGAGTCCGTAGCGCGAGACGAGTCCGTAGGTGGGCTTGATGCCGACGACGCCGCAGAAGGCGGCCGGGTTCCGGATGGACCCGCCGGTGTCGCTCCCGAGCGCGAGGTCGGCCTCGCCCGCGGCGACGGCGGCGGCGCTTCCCCCCGAGGACCCGCCGGGGACGCGGCCCGGTGCGACCGGGTTCTCTGCCGCGCCGAACGCCGAAGTTTCGGTGGTCGAACCCATGCCGAACTCGTCCATGTTGGCCTTGCCGACGATGGTCGCGCCCGCCTCCTTGAGTCGGCGGACGACGGTTGCGTCGTAGGGGGGCACGTAGTCGGCCAGCATCTCGGAGGCGCAGGTCGTCCGGACGCCCTCGGTGCTGATGTTGTCCTTGACCGCGACGGTGCTGTCGGCGAGGGGACCGTCGGACTCGCCTTCGATGGTCTCCTCGGTGATGAAGATGTTGTGGTCTGCGCTCATGGTTAGTAGACTGGTAGTCGGTGGTTACGAGACGTTCGGTCCCTTGAAGTAGCCGTCTTCGGTCTCGGGGGCGTTCGCCAGCGCCTCGTCCTGACTCAGGCACTCGCGGGCTTCGTCCTCGCGCATGACGTTCACGAGTTCTGTCTCGCGTTCGACCTCGGGTACCTCGTCCAGCGTCTCGAAGTAGTCGAGGATGTCCGCGAACTGGTCGGTGAACCGCTCGACCTCCTCGTCGTCGAGTCCGACGCGCGCGAGGTCGGCGACGTGACGGACCTCCTCGGGACCGGGAGACGTATCGCTCATGTTCGTCACAACCCGTGGCGCGTCGGTAAGGGTTTCGATACCGACCCCTCGAACCAAGTATTAAAGATTGGTGAATCGAGGGGGCGGAAGAAAACTCGGAGACACGAGAGTGAAGGCCCGAGAACCGCCGATACGCGCCGGACGCGAAATCGGAAGAACCGGTCGTTGCCACAGTCTTTAAGTACGAACGGCTACAACTAGGGAACGTCTTCTGAATCCCGTCGTCCAGCCGTCCCGTCTGTGGAGTACCGGCGCATCTACCGATGGCTGTCCCATTTAACTTCCAACATGACCGAAACACGCACCCGAAATCGAACCGACGAGCGAGCCACCGAAGAGATTGACCACGAACGCGAGCAGAACCGCTGTCCGGAGTGTAGCGGGAAGCTCGTCTCCGACGACGAACGCGGTGAGACGGTGTGCGGTGAGTGCGGTCTCGTCGTGGACGAGGACCAAATCGACCCCGGTCCGGAGTGGCGGGCGTTCGACGCCAAGGAGAAAGACCAGAAGAGTCGGGTCGGCGCGCCGACGACGAACACGATGCACGACAAGGGTCTCTCGACCAACATCGGCTGGCAGGACAAGGACGCCTACGGCAACTCGCTGGGGTCACGCCAGCGCGAGAAGATGCAACGCCTGCGCAAGTGGAACGAGCGGTTCCGCACCCGCGACTCCAAGGAGCGCAACCTCAAGCAGGCGCTCGGCGAAATCGACCGCATGGCCTCCGCACTCGGCCTGCCGGACAACGTTCGAGAGACCGCTTCGGTCATCTATCGGCGGGCGCTCGACGAGGACCTCCTGCCGGGCCGGTCCATCGAAGGGGTCGCAACCAGCGCGCTCTACGCGGCGGCCCGCAAAGCGGGCACGCCGCGGAGTCTGGACGAGATTACCAACGTCTCGCGCGTAGAAAAGGACGAAATCGCCCGGACGTACCGCTACGTCGTCCGGGAGCTGAACCTCCAGATTCAGCCCGCCGACCCCAAGAGCTACGTCCCGCGGTTCGTCTCGGACCTCGGGGTCAGCGACGAGGTAGAGCGCCGCGCCCGTGACCTGCTCGACACCGCGACGGAGAAGGGCATCCACAGCGGGAAGTCGCCGGTGGGTCTCGCGGCCGCCGCCGTCTACGCCGCCGCACTGCTCAGCAACGAGAAAGTGACCCAGAGCGAGGTCAGCGACGTATCCGACATCAGCGAGGTCACGATTCGCAACCGCTATCACGAACTGCTCGAAGCGAAAGAAGACGCCATCGCGCCCTAGATAACTGTTTTACGGCGAGCGGTCCGGTTCGAGTCGCACGTCGAGTAGCTTCGGCTCCGCGCTTCGAGGGGTGTTCGTCTTCTTCTCGACCGAGTAGAAGTATAAAATTGTTTGTTTAAGAAATATAAACCCATGCTAAGAAAACGTGTAGTTGTCCGAAAGCAGGCGCGCTCGGCCGACCAACCCATCGGAACGCGCTCGGCCGACCAACCGACAGGGGTGGATAAAGGGGCCGCCCGCTCGCGTGCAGTTTAGTCGCCTCCGCGGGCCACTATTCGAGCGAGCGAAGCGAGCGAGAATATCCCGCGGAGCGACCGCGAGCGGGCGGGGGCTTTCTGGGCGTTCTTCCTCGCAGTGACTGTGGTCGCGGTTGCAGTGCTGTTGCGGAGCGAGTATTTCTGAATCCCCTCCGCGACGAGACCAGCGACGACAGGAACGACTCCGACGACGCCGACGACCGCACGAACAGCAGAGACGATGCCGACGAAAACAGCAGAGACGACGACCGTACCGACGACAAAAATCACAACGACAACGACAAAGACCGCAGAGACGACAACAGCCACAGCAACGGTCGAGACGCTGACTCCGACGACCCCCCGAAGCCGAGAACCATCACTTAATCCATCCGAGCGACAACCCGCGACCACGAATGACGACGCCGAGCGAGACCCTGACCGTCGAACTCACGTTCTACGCCACGTTCCGCGAGGCGGTGGGCCGGAAGTCTCTCACCCGCGAACTCCCGGCCAGCGCGACCCTCGGGGACGCGCTGGCCGACGCCGCCGAGGAGTACCCGGACCTCGACGGCGAGATACTGGACGAGTCCGGAGAACTCCGCCACGGCGTCCGTGCGCTCAAGAACGGCCGGGAGAGTGCCGACGCCGACACCCGCCTCGAAGACGGCGACGAGGTGAGTTTCGTGACGCCGATTCACGGCGGGTAGCCCGACGGGGGACCACGCGCTCGTGCGTCGGGACCACGCGCTCGTGCGTCGGGACCACGCGCTCGTGCGTGGTGCGGCCGTCCGCGCGACCCTCCGACCCTGCTCAGTCCGCGTTCGCCGCGCCCTCGTCGCCGGAAATCCGGCTCTCGGGAACCGTGCCGTCGTCGTTCCAGCCCCGGACCTCGTAGTAGTCGTCCAGCGCCGACTCGAACTCCGGTAGGTCGTAGGGCAAGTCGTCGTCGCCCCGGTCGAACCCCCGCCGGTTGTTGAAGTGGCGTTCGAGTTCCACGACTCGCGCGCCGATTGCGAGCAGGTCGTCGTGGTCCGCGCCGAAGAGGGCTTCGAGGCGCTCTTCGCCGACGTAACTGCTGGAGAACGCACAGACGATGCCGCTGTCCTTGAACGCCGCGGCGTTCTCGGACTCCGCGAGGAACGAGGCTTTCCCCTCCAGACCCTCGGGGTCGAGTTCGCCCGCGTACTCCGCGCCGAGAATCTCCGAGTACATGTGGTCGGCCCCGCTGTTGGACGTGGCGTAGGAGAGACCTTGCCCGTTGATGGCCCGGCCGTCGTGGGCCGCGAACTCCAACCCCTTCGAGGTCCAGTTTTCGACGCCCAACTCGTCGTGACACCGGTCCACGCCCTCCGCGAGCAAATCGCCGACGCCCTCTCTGCGGGCGATTTTCTCCACGAGTTCGTGGACCAACTCGGCGTTGCCGAACTCGTCTTCGCTGGCGAGGTACGCCGAGACGGTGACGCCCGCCGAGATGGTGTCGAGACCGAGTTCGTCGCACAACTCGTTGGACTTCATCACGTCCACGATGTCGCCGACGCCCGCGTTCGACCCGAACGCGAAGACCGTCTCGAACTCCGGTCCCTCGGTTTCGAGACCGGTCTCCTCGTCTCTGGTCGGAAGCTTGCACCCGAACGCGCACTGCGAGCAGGTGCCGCGCTTGTACTTCTTTTCCTCTACGGCGTCGCCGCCGATGTTCTCGGCGTCCTCGAACTCCATCTCCGAGAAGTAGCGCGTCGGGAGCGAGAACTCGTCGTTGATGAACTCGGTGCCGCCGGTCGTCCCCTGTCGCTTCATCGAGTCGTCGGCGGTCGCGGCGTCCCGGTGGATTTCGGCCTGCACGTCGGGCACCTCGATTTCGGGCGCGGAGTCGCCGTCGAAGCTGACGCACTTGAGATTCTTCGCACCCATCACCGCGCCGAGACCGCCGCGACCGAACGCCCGCGTATCGGAGGTCATGACGGCCGCGAACCGGACTTCGTTCTCGCCCGCCGGTCCCGCGGTCACGAGGTGTTCGGACCCGAGTCCGCAAGACGCCTCGACGTACTCGCTGGTGGCCGAGACTTCCGCCCCTTCGAGTTCGGGCACTGCCTCGAACTCGACGCCCTCGTCGGTGACGTGGACCGCCAGCAACTCGTCGCTCTCGCCGACGAACTCCACGACGGGGTGGCCCGTCTCCACGAAGTTCCGTGAGAGGAACCCGCCCGCGTTGGTCGAGCGAATCCCGTCGGTCAGCGGTGAAATCGCCGTGGCGTTCATCCGCCCGGTGAAACTCATCCGGGACTGTTGGAGCGGTCCCGACGAGAAGTAGAGGCGGTTGTCCGGGCCGAGTGGGTCGGCGTCGAACGGAATCCGGTCGTGGGCCAGTTTGGTTGCGACGCCGCGACCCCCGACGAACGATTCCAGTACGTCCTCGACGTTCTCTTCGCGGGTCTCACGCTCGCTCAGGTCGATGGTCAGGAGCGTCCCTTTGGCGCGTAACATCTCTACCGGGGGTTCGGACGGAAGCACGTAAATCCGGGGATTGCGGTAGCCGACTCGACTCGGGGAAGTCTGAAAGGTGCGGACCGCCTACGTCCGAGCATGGGGGAAGACAAAGACATCAGCGACGTGGCGGGGCTTCCGGACGAACTCGGAATCGACGAGGACCTCGGTCGAGCGGAGCAACAGCTCTCGGTCAGAGTCGAAGAGCGAACCTACGGGAAAGCGATGACCATCGTGGAGGGGTTCGACCGGTCGTCGGTGGACGTGGGCGAACTGGCCTCGACGCTCAAGAGCAATCTCGCCACCGGCGGGACCGTGGACGACGACCGCATCGAACTACAGGGCGACCACCGCGAGCGCGTCGACGAGATTCTGCGCGACGAAGGCTTTCGGGTCGAGTAGTCGGACCCGGTGTCGGCAAACGCGCGCGATTCCGTAAGTTCTTGGACTCGTCGGACGCGAGTAGGCGTATGCTCCCGCGAGTTCACGTCGTCGCGACCGGCGGAACGATTGCAAGCACGCCAGACGAGGGCGGCGCGGCCCCGAGTCTCGACGGCGAGGACCTCCTCGTCTCGGTTCCGGACCTCTCGGCCTACGCCGACCTGAGCGTCGAATCGGTCTCGCAGGTGCCCGGATTCGACGTGGACTTCGGAATCATGGCGGAAGTCGGCGAGCGCGCACGCGCCGCGGTCGAGGACGGTGCCGACGCTATCGTCGTGACCCACGGCACCGACACGATGGCCGAGACCGCCTACTTCCTCGATTTGACTCGCTCGCTCCCGGTTCCGGTGGTCGTCACGGGCGCACAGCGCCGACTGGACGAACCGAGTTCCGACGCGCCCGCGAACCTGCTGGCGGCCGTGCGCGCCGCGACCCACGGGCGGGTCGAGGAGGGAGTCTACCTCGCGTTCGACGACGAACTCCACGCCGCCCGCGACGTGCGGAAGGTCCACTCGCACAAACTCGCGGCGTTCGCCTCGCCGAACGACGGGCCGGTCGCCACGCTGACCCGCGACGGCGTTCGGTTCCACCGCGACCCCGAGAGCGAGTCGGTCTACCTTCCGACGACGGAAACCGACGCCCGCGTCGAGATGGTAGTCTCGGCCGCAGGCGTGGACGGAGCGCAGGTCACGCGCGCGGCGGAATCCGGTGCGGACGGTATCGTCGTCGCCGGGACCGGACTCGGGAACGCGACGACCGACCTCGGCGAGGCGATTGTCGAGGCGATGGACGCGGGCGTTCCGGTCGTGGTGACCTCGCGGTGCGGTGCGGGCGCGACCGGCGCAGTCTACGGGACGGCGGGCGGCGGCCAGACGTTGCAGGACGCGGGCGCGATTCCGGGCGGGGACCTCGCGCCGTGGAAGGCCCGCGTGAAACTCGCGCTGGCGCTGGAAGCGGTGGACCAAGAAGATGTGGACGACGAGGTGGCGGACTACTTCGCAGAATCGTCGGCGTGACCGTCCGCGGTCGCTGACTCGGCTATCGGGAGTTCGACGGTGAAGACGCTCCCGTCGGGTCCAGTCTCGGCCAACTCGACGGACCCGCCGTAGCGTTCGACCAGCGTCCGGACGAGATAGAGACCGAGACCGTGTTTGGCCCCGGTGTTGTCGCCGCGTTCGAAGAGCGTCGTGTGTTGGTTCGCCGGAATCCCCGGCCCGTTGTCGGCGACTCGGACGACGGCCGAGTCGCCGACTCGTTCGACGCTCAGACGAACCTCCGGCGAGTCGGCGTCGTTGTGTTCGACCGCGTTCCGCAGGAGGTTCGAGAACGTTCGCGGGAGGAGTTCGTCGGCCAACACGAACACGTCGTCCGGTATCGACGCCTCGACCGTCACGGACTCGTACGTGTCCCGAAGTTGGTCCAGTTCGGCGTCGAGTATCTCCGAGAGGTTCGTCGGGTCCAACTGGGCAACGTCAGACGTGGCGTCTAACAACACCTGCACGTCCCTGATGACCTTCGTCATGTCTTTGCCCTGCCTGTGAATCGTTTCGAGTTGCGCTCTGGTGGCGTCGTCGAGGCTCTCGTCTTCGAGCAGTAGCGACGCGTAACCCACGATGACGTTCGCGGTGTTCAGCACCTCGTGGCGGAGGACGCCGTTGAGGTAGTCGAGCCACTGGCGCTGGTTTTCGGCCTCTTCAGCCCGTATCGCGGCGCGTTGGGCTTCGAGTTCGCGCTGGATGGCCCGCGCCTCGATGTAGCCGACCAGCAGGCCGGTCGTTCCGCCGACGCTCGCCGCCCATCGTCCCCACGAGACCCGGAGCGCGAAGGTGTCGAACGACGAAATCGCCATCATGATGCTGTTGATGAAGAAGAAGAAGGCTAGCCCGCCGAAGACCCACTTCACGATTCGCGGGTAGCGACTCGGTGGAAGGTCGCTCCGGGCGAGGTGATAGCCGCCAGCTACGAGCGGCAGGATGAAGGTCACGGCGATGAGCAGGTCCGCGAGAAAGCCGTTCGAGTGAAAGTTTTGACCCTCGTAGAGAATGAGACGTTCCCCGACGTAGACGAGGAACAAGACGCTACCGAGACCGGCGACGAGCGTCGGTAGTAACTTCTCGCTCCTCCGCCGGAGCCAGTTACGTTTCAAGTTCATATTCTCGTAATTTATATCCGTCTGTGATAGGTCTTGTTGATTGTCACCATACTAGACAGAGACACGCGAACGAACGTCACGTCAGGTATCGGCGTCTCTGTCCGGTGAATGTCCCGATTCGTGTCGGTAGCGACTGTCGAGCGGCGTCGGTTTTCGAAGACGTATAATCGAAACTAGATATATTACTCGCCGAACTTTTGGCGTTCCTCCTCTCGAAGCTCGATGCGTCGAATCTTCCCGCTGGAAGTCGTCGGGAGTTCCTCGACGTACTCGATGCGGCGCGGATACTTGTACGGGGCCGTCTCCTCTTTCATGTACGTTTGGAGTTGGTCGGTCAACTCGTCGTCGCCCTCGTAGCCGTCGGCGAGGACGACGTAGGCTTTGACGACGTTCCCGCGTTCGTCGTGGGGGCTTGCGACCGCCGCGGCCTCCGCGACCGCTTCGTGTCCCACGAGGGCGTCTTCGACCTCGAACGGGCCGATGCGGTAGCCCGACGAGATGATGATGTCGTCGGCCCGGCCCTCGAAGAAGAAGTAGCCGTCCTCGTCCATCCGGGCGAGGTCCCCGGTCCGGTAGTAGTCGCCGTGGAAGGTTTCGGCGTCGAGGTCTGGTTTCTCGTAGTAGCCGTCGAAGATGGCGGGACTGTCCACGGGGACGCCGATTTCGCCGGTCTCGCCGGGTTCGACCTCCTCCTCGTCTTGGGTGTCGAGCAGGGTCACGTCGATACCGGGCACCGGCTTGCCCATGCTTCCGGGTTTCACGTCGATGCCGGGGTAGTTGGTGACGAGGGCGACGGTTTCGGTCTGGCCGTAGCCGTCGCGGGGGGTGACGCCGAAGGCGTCCTCGAACTCCTGAATCGGTTCGCGGTTGAGCGGTTCGCCCGCCGAGACCGCCTCTTCGAGCGCGAGGTCGTAGCCCGCGAGGTCGTCCACCTGCGTGAACATCCGGTACTGGGTCGGCACCGCACAGAGGCGGGTGACCCCCTCCTCGTCCATCAGGTCGAGGAACGTCTCGGGGTCGAAGTCGCCCTCGTAGACGAACTGGGGCGCGCCGGTCGTCAGCGCCACGCCGACCGGACTCCAGAACCACTTGGCCCACCCGGTGCCGGTGGTCGCCCAGAGCAGTTCCTCGGAGAAGTCGGTCTCGCTGGTGACGCCCCACCAGTACGGGCCGTTCACGAGTTCGAAGCACCGAAGCCACCGGTGGCGGTGGAGGACGGGTTTGGGTTGGCCGGTCGTTCCGCTGGTGTAGTTGATGGACATCGGGTCCTCGGCGGCGAGGGCCGGTCCCTCGTGGTCGGCGTCGTGTTCCGCTACGAGGTCCTCGAAGGCGTGCCAGTCCTCGCGCTCGACGGTCTCGCCCTCGGCGGAGAGGACGACCACGCGCGAAATCGGCGTCTCGGAAAGAATCGGTTCGACCATCTCGGTCAGGTCCTCGTGGACGACGACGGTCTCGGCCTCGCAGTCGTTCGCGCGGAAGGCGAGGTCTTTCGGCTTGAGCATGGCCGAACAGGGGACCAGAAGCGCGCCGCGGGCCAGCGCGCCGACTTGGATGGCGAAGGCGTCGGGGTGGCGCGGGAACAGGTGCATCACCCGGTCGCCCTCGCCGACGCCGAGGTCGGCCAGCGCGTTGGCGAACCGGTTGGCGTCGTCCCGAATCTCGGCGTAGGTTCGCTCGGCCTCGCCGCCCTCGTCGTCGCGGAACCGGACCGCGAGTCGGTCGCCGAACGACTCGGCGTGGTCCTCGACCACCGCCGGTACGTTGTAGTCGTCCGGGATGTCCCACTCGAATGTCTCGCGTTCGCGCTCGTAGTCGAGAGGCATATCCTGAATCCTCGACAGACGGATATTTCATTGTATCGCTCGTTCCCGAATCGCGGGAGTGCGCCGCGACGGAAACCGTCGCGGCGCAGAGACGAGACCGACCGGCGCGACGACTTCAGACGGCGCGTCCGCGCCTCGACAGGCCGACCAGAAGCGCACCCGCCGCGAGGACGAGGACGGCGACTGCGAGCAACAGCGACGTGTACTGCAGGGTGAGTATCTGCGGCGCGAACAGAATCAGCGCACCGAGAAAGAGGAGGACTGCCCCGCCCCAGAGTTGCGTGTTGTCGTCCATGCAACCGGTCTCGACGCCCGGCCACTTAGCTTCGGGTGCCGAAACTCGTCTACGGCCGTCACGGTCGGGAGTGCGTCTAGACAAATGTATCTCGTTCCGAAACAAATAGTTTAGTTTCTTAAATAACGATTTACATTTCTCGCCGTCGCGCTCACACCGGACGCCCGTCGCCCGCGGTGCCGACCAGCACGGCACCGGCGGCCAGACCCAACACGGCAACCGCGCCCGCCGTCCCCGCGAACGGCAGGCCGAGCGCGACGGGTCCGAAAAGCAGGACGGTCCCGAGCGCGACGAGTGCGATTCCACCCCGGAGACGTGTGTGGTCGTCTACCATGCTCGACGGTACGACGGCGCGGGGTTTGGTTCCGACTCCGGACACGTTCGGCCGACCGGTCCGACATGGCAACCCCTAAGTTTTAGGCCGACCTAACTCGTCCCGAATGGAACTGACTCGTCGGGACGCGCTGGCCGCACTCGCGGCGGGCGGCGTCGCCGTCGGCACCGGCGCGGTGCTGACGGGCAATCCCTTCGCCGACGACCCCTCGCCCGAAGACCGGATGGCGTCCCTGCTGTCGCTCGCGGAAGTCGTCTACCCCTCGCCGGTCTCGGGCGTCGAGGAGTTCGTCCGGACCTACGCGCTCGGCCGAGTCGAGGACCGACCCGAGTACCGCGAGGGGGTGGTGGCCGCGCTCTCGACGCTCGACGAGTACGCCCGGACGTGGCACGACGACGACTTCCGGGAGTTGGACGCCGAGACCCGCGAGTCCGTGCTGGACCAGATGGGCGTCGATACCGCGAGTCCCGACCCAGAGGGGAGCGACCCGGCCCGGGTCCGGTACTTCCTCGTCAACGAACTGCTGTACGCCCTCTACACCTCGCCGACCGGCGGGAGACTCGTCGGCATCGAGAACCCGCAGGGACACCCCGGCGGGACCGGAAGCTATCGGCGGGGGCCGAACTCCGACGGAGGCCGAGGATGACCGACCGAACCCCGTCGCCCCGTGCGGACGTGTGCGTGGTCGGGGCCGGACCCGCGGGCGCGCTCGTCGCCCACCGACTCGCCGACCGGGGCCGCGACGTGGTGGTTCTGGAAGCGGGCGAACGCTTCGACTTCGCCGACCGAAAAGAGCGCATGGAACGGGCGATTCGACCCGCCCACGGCCCGCTCTCGGTGTGGGAGATGGGCGGTCCCCGAGACCGGTTCACCTCCGGCGGCGAGTGGTTCTACCCGCTGAACGCCGCCCGCGTGAAGGGCGTCGGCGGCACGACGCTTCACTGGCAGGGGATGGTGATGCGCCTCCACGAGTCGGACTTCGAGCAGTGGCCCATCGACTACGACGACCTGCGGCCCTACTACGCCGAGGCGGAGCGAGCGCTGGGCGTCTCGGGCGCGGACGACAACCCCTACGCCCCGCCCCGAGAGGAACCGTACCCGATGTCCGCCTTCCCGCCCTCCTACAGCGACTCCATCTTCGCCGAGACCTGCGAGCGACTGGGGGTGACGATGCACTCGGTGCCCAACGCGCGAAACAGCGAGGGCTACGACGGACGGAGTTCGTGCGTCGGGTACGGCACCTGCAAGCCGGTGTGTCCCTCCGGCGCGAAGTACTCGGCCGACCACCACGTCGAGAAGGCGGAGGCGGAAGGCGCGCGAGTCGTAGACCAAGCCCCGGTCCAGCGCCTCGAACACGACGACTCGGGCGAGCGCGTGACCGCGGCGGTCTACGCCACGCCCGACGGCGAGACCCACCGACAGGCGGCCCGCGAGTTCGTCCTCGCGGCGGGCGGCGTCGAGATTCCGCGCCTCCTGCTCCTGTCCGAATCCGGTCAGTACCCCGACGGTCTCGCCAACTCCTCGGGCGCGGTCGGCCGGTACTTCATGGACCACCTCTTCGCGGGGATGGGCGGGACGATAGACCGCGAGACCCGCCAGAACCACGTCGGGTTCATCACCAGCGAGTGCCACCAGTTCTACGACGACCCGACGAGAGGGACCGAGGGGTCGGCGGGCGGGATTCCCGAGTGGTCCAACGAGAGCGGCGAGAAGGCCCCCGACAGCATCAAACTGGAGTTCTTGAACTACGCCGGTCCCTCGCCGGTCGAGATGGCGCTCTCGGGCGAGGAGTTCGGCGACGACCTGTTGGACACTCTCCGGGAGAGCTACGGCAACTCGATTGCGATGGGCGGGTTGGTCGGCCAGCGTCCGCGCAAGGAGAACCGCATCACGCTCGACCGCTCGACGACCGACGACCACGGGAATCCGGTGCCCGAAATCCACTGGCGGGTGGACGACCGGACGGAGGCCAGCATCCGGCGGGCCAACGAGATTCAGCGCGCGATTCTGGACGAGTTGGGCGTCGAAGTCTCGTGGTCGGTCGGCCCGTCGAACACCGGCCCGGCGTGCCACCACATGGGCACGACCCGGATGGGTACCGACCCCGACGAGAGCGTGGTGAACCCGCGACTCCGGACTCACGACCTGCGGAATCTGTCGGTTGCGTCGAGTAGCGTCTTCGTGACCGGCGGCGCGCTGAACCCGACGCTGACAATCGCGGCCCTCGCGCTGAAGGCCGCCGACCACGTGGACGACCGGTTGTGAGGTGCCGCTCCCGCCCTGTCGCTTAAGAGGTTCGACGGCTTACTTCGCTCCGATGCCCAAAGTTCAACTGGACGAGGAGACGATAGAGCGCCTCGACAGCCTCCGGGTCGAAGACGAGTCCTACGACGAAATCGTCGAGGAACTCATCAACATCTACGAGGCCGAGGAGCGCACGCTGTTCCACGGCGGAGACTACAGCGGCGACTGAGTGTCCGCGAGTACCGTCTCGCCCGCCCGCACCTTCTGGCCGCGCTCGACGGCCACGTCCCCGAGACCGACCGATTCGGGGAGCAGAACGTCGGCGCGACTGCCGAACGAGACGTGGCCGAGTCGCTCGCCGCGGCCGAGTTCGTCGCCGGACTCGACGTAGGGGTGGATGCGGCGCGCGAACGCTCCGGCGATGAGCGTCACGTCGTGGTCGGCGAAGCGGACGTGGAGTTTCTCGTTTTTGTCCGACTCCTTCGAGAACGCCGGGCGGTGCTTGCCGGGTTCGTGTTCGACCGCCTCGACACGCCCGCCTAGCGGCGCGCGGTTGACGTGAACGTCGGTGACGTTCATGAACACGCCGACCCGAACCCGGTCGCCCTCCTCGCGGACGACCGAGACCCGGCCGTCGGCGGGCGCGAGGACGCCCGAGTCGGGCGGCGTCCGGTCGGGGTCGCGGTGGAACAGCAGGGCACCGACGCCCAACAGGGCGAATCCGAGACCCCACGCCCGCGACCGGTCGCGGAGTCGAGCGAGTATCGCGGCCGGAACCGCGAGCGCGAACCCCGCGAGGGCGTAGCGCCACGCGCCCGGCGCGAACCGGTCGGAATCGGGGTTCGGCGGCCGCTGTTCGGGGGACTTCTCTCCGGCCATCAGTTGCCCGCGGCCTCGCGGACCTTCGCCCACTTGCCCTGCGATTCGAGTCGTTGCTGGAGTTCGCTCGCGTACTCCTGAGCGAGGCGACTCGCGGCGTCCACCCGGTCTTGGTCCACGCCGCCACCGCCGCCGCCGAGACCGAGGGCGTCTTTCACGGAGTCGAAGACGCCGCCACCGCCGCCCTGCTCGCCGCCACCGCCGCCAGCGCCCGCCATGGAGTTCATCTGGTTCCGGATGTTCTCCAGTTCGGGCATCACCTGCTCTACTTTCGAGGTGTCGGCGACGATGCGCGCCTGCTCGTCGTCCGACGGGTTCTCGATTTCGAACTCCACCGCGGTCATGATGAGACCCCACTCCTGCCGGGAGAACTGCGAGTCCGTGACTTGCTGTGCGAACTCCTTATCGACGGCCATCCGGTCGCCGACAACGAGGTCCTGCCACGCGCGTTCGGTCATACCCGACCTATTCGGTTGGGGAGGGTATGAGGGTTTTCCTACTCGCCGCGTCTGCGTCCCGGCCTTCGCCGAGACTGAAAAGAGAGCCGAGTTCGCGGTCCGGTCCGGTCTCAGAACGCGCCGCTCTCGACCGCGATACTGGCTTTCAGTTCGGACTTCAGCGCGTCGTGGACTTTACACAGTTCGTTCGCCCGCGCGACCACCTCGTCGGCTTGCTCGTCGTCCATCTCCGTCTCGGTCCGAATCGTGAACTCGACGGCCTCCAGTTTGTCGTCGTCGTTCAGGTCCCCGCTTACGTCGATTTCGATGCGACCGAGGTCGCCAACGTCGCGCTGTTCGGCCCCGACGCGGAGCGCGGGTACGTAGCACGACCCGTAGGCCGCGAGCAGGATTTCGAGCGTGTCCGGGGCCTCCTCGCCGGTCGCGTCGATGGTGAGGTCGAAGTCCCGGATGTCGTTGTCGGCCTTGTACCCCTCTTTCGAAATCGTGATGACGTTCTTCGACATGCGTCCCGAACGTCGCCCGCCAGACCCCTAAGGTTTGCTCTCAGGGCGAAAACGAGCGCGACCGGCGAGAGACCCGCTCAGCGGGGACGCCATCCGCGAAGGAACGCCGCGGAGAGACCGCCCGCCGAGAGACCGAACGGGATGCTGACGGTTCGGACGACCACCACCGCGGCGGCAGTCGCGGGTGCCGGTGCGCCCGTGACGACGGCGAGCGCGCCACCGAGGAGTACGTCGTACGCGCCGACGCTTGCCGGGACCGGGACGACGCTGGCGACCTGCGGGAGCGGAATCAGCGCGACGATTGGGAGCAGACCGACGGGGGTTCCGGTCCCGGCGAGCGCGACCCAGAGCGCCGCCGCGGTCAGCAGTTGTTCGAGGACCCCGCCGAGACCCACCAGCGCGACCAGTTCCGGTTCGTCGCGGAACCGGACGACCCGCGACCAGAACCGGTCGAGGGCGCTCGCCACGACCGACCGGTCGTGAGGCGTCTCCCGGTACAGCGACGAAAGCCGGGCGACGACCGGGCCGAGGAGAGCGACGAGGACCCCGGAAATCCGGTCGCGCGACCGGACCGCGAGACCGCCCACCGCGACCAGACCCACCAGCGACCCGCCGAGCGTGACCGCGACGAACCGCGCGGAGGGCGTGCCGACGAGGAGAACGACCGCGAGGACCGTCGAGACGAGCAGTTGGCTCCCCGACTTGACGTACTTGGCGACGCCCCGGACCCCGAGCGCCTCGCTGTAGGTCGTCCCGGTCGTGACGCCGATGAACCGGGCCATGATTGGTTCGGAACTCACCGGACCCGCGGGACTCAGCGTGTCGAAGAAGTCCCCGGCGAGCGCGAACTGGACGGCTTGGCCGGGAGAGAGACCGTCTCCGAGGGGGTTCACCGAGGCCCAGACGCCGATACCGTCGGCCAGACCCTCGGCGACGACCAACGCGACGACGACCGGGACCGCCCACGGCGCGATTGCGGTCGCTCGCGTTACCACGCTGTCCACGCCGACGAACCGGAGGTAGGCGACGAAGGCACTGCCGCCGAGCGTGACTCCGACGAGAAATCGGACTACTCGCCGCATCGTGGCACCATACGCGAGGGAGTTCCCGACGGACCGTTTACAGTTTCTATGAGTTATATATACGTCTAAATACGGATATTTATCCGTTGGTCGGGAAAAAGCGACGAGCGGCGAACGAACCGCCGCCGGAGTCAGTAGTCCAGTTCCTCTCCGAGGTCGAACGTCTCGTCGCCGTCGAGAATCCGGACTTCGGCGTCGCTACCCGTCCCTTTGACCTCCTTGCGGAAGTCCTCGGGGTCCTGTTCGATGGGCGGGAAGGTGTCGTAGTGCATCGGGAGGGCGTAGTCGGCGTCCACCCAATCGACGGCGATGGCGGCCTGCATCGGTCCCATGGTGAAGTGGTCGCCGATGGGCACCGCGGCCACGTCGGGTTCGAGGTACGGGCCGACGACTTCACGCATCTCGGTCTGGAGCGAGGTGTCCCCGGCGTGGTAGAACGACTGGCTCTCCGCGTCGGAAATCTGAGTCGGCTTGGTGTCGCTGACGACGAACCCGGCGGGCATGCCGCCCGACGCGCCGTAACTCGTGTCCATGCCGTTGGTGTGGTCGGCACGGACCATCGTGACGAAGGCGTCGTCGCACTCGACGGTGCCGCCGAGGTTCATCCCCATGCCGCCGACGGCCTCGAAGTCGCCGTACTCGTCGCGGCAGTACTCCACGACCTCGGGCGTGGCGACCAGTTTCGTGCCCTCGTAGCGGTCCACGTCGCCGATGTGGTCGGCGTGGCCGTGAGTCAACAGGAGGTAGTCCGGGTCGAGTTCCTCGGGGTCGGTGTCGGTCTTCGGATTGTCGAAGAAGGGGTCTACGAGCAGGTCGGTCTCGCCGACTTCGACGTGGAACGTCGAGTGGCCGTACCAAGTGATTTTCATGTGCGGGCGAAACTACACCCGTTTCACACTTAAAAGATGTTGGCGCGGGGCGTCGTTCGAGGAGAATCGCACCGAACGTCCGGCGACTTCCGCGGCCCGCCGCCAACCACTTTGCGCTCGGCGGCGAACTCCTCGGCGTGCAAGTAACCGCCCACCGAGGCTTCGGCGACCAGCATCCCGAGAACACGGTTCGGGCCGTCCGACGCGCCTCCCAGTTCGCGGGTGCGGTCGAAATCGACGCGCGGCGGTGCGCCACCGGCGAACTCGTGGTCTGCCACTGGGACGACGTGGCGTTCGTCACCGACGGGACGGGCGAGGTGGACGACCTCTCGGCGTCGAAACTCGCGGACCTCCGCGTCGAGGAGTCCGACGCGGGCGTCCCCCTGCTGACCGAAGCGTTGGCGGCGATTCCGCCGAGCGTCGGTCTCAACGTCGAGGTGAAGGAGACTGGCATCGTGGCCGACCTGCTGGCCGCGCTGTCGGGCGTCGAGAACGACATCGTGGTCTCGTCGCTCCACCCCGACCCGCTCTGGCGGACCCGGATGCTGGACGAGTCGATGCCGCTGGCGTTCAACTTCGACGTTCGACCCGAGGCCAACTTCCGGACCGCCGAGGCGCTCGACTGCGAGTACGTCAACCCACACTGGACGCTGTGTCTGGCGACCGACCTCGTGGACCGCGCCCACGACGCGGACATGGCCGTCCACGCGTGGCCGGTCGGGTCACGGACGCTCGCGTGGGCGCTGGTCCGGCGGGGAGTAGACGGCGTGATAGCGACGCAACCGCTGTGAGTGCCGGTCCGGAGATAGAAAAACCATTGTTAGATAAATAAATAAAATTGCGAGAGAACGGAAAACATTGCTCGACGACTGACCGGTCCCGATTGGGACCGGTCAGTCGTCGAGCAACCGCTCGTTCCCGTTCACGCTGTCGAGAATCACGTCGCCGTCGGGTCGCTCCGCCAACCAGAACAACTTGTAGGCGTCGGCGACCCGAGCGAACTCCACGTCCGGCACGTCGCCGAGAATCGACGTGCGGAGCGTCCACTTGAACACGGCGTCTCGGGCCTTCTCGTCGGCCTGTTCGGGCGAGAGTTCGCTGGGCAACACCAGCGCGTCCTCGACCGTCCGGGTCTCGAACTCCGGCACGGTGTCGGCCCGAAGCGCGAGCCGCCGCGAGCAGTCCACGCTGACGACCCGCCGGTCGCGCCGGGGCGACAGCAGGGGTCGGTCAACTTCGACTTCGGTCTCGTACACCCGGTAAGGGTAGGCCACCGCACCGACTCGGCCGGTCGATTCGACTTCCTCGCGGACGATTGCGGGCGGGAAGACGGGGAGTTCGGCCTCGTCGTGTCGCTGACCGACCATCGGGTGGTCGCTCGCGTCCGGGCGCTCGCGCCCGGACGCTCGCTCGGGGTCGGACGCCGAGTCAGCGCCGTCGCTGGAGTCGGCGGCGTCAGCGCTCATCGTCGTCCCAGTATCCGGAGGCGGCGACGTGGCCGCGGATGTTGTCGCCCTCGGTCACGACCTTCGGCGAGGTGTCGGTGGCGCTCCCGCCGTCGGTGGCGTAGTCGGGAACGCCGTCGCCCTCCGACGAGGAGATGACCGCCGACAGGGGCTTGTCGAACACGTCGAAGTGGTCGTCCACGTCGCCCGGCGGCGTAGTGAACAGCGAGACGACGACCAGCGTGGTCGCCGACAGCACGAACGCCGGGAACAGGCCGTAGACGGTGACGAGACCGTACCAGAACGCCGCGGACTCCGGCGGCATCATGCCGACGGCCTCCAGCACGGTCGGGAGTTGGGTCCACAGAATCATCGTTGACGTGCCGACCACCATGCTGGCGGCCGACCCCTTCGCGGTCACGCGCTTCCACCAGAGCGTGGCGATGACCGTCGGGCCGATGGCCGCGCCCAGACCGCCCCACGCGTAGTCGAGGACCAGCGTGTAGATGGGCGTGTCCTTGGCGAGGTAGGCGAACGCGACGCTCGCGGCACCTAGACCGAAGGTGACGTACCGCGAGTACTTCACCAGTTCCTGCTCGGAGGCGTCCTCGTTGACGAAGCCGTGGTACACGTCCTCAACGACTGCGCTCGTCGCGACGAGCAACTGGGAGTCGGCACTGGACATCATCGCCGCGAGCGCCGCCGCGAGGACGATACCCGCGACAGCGCCGGGCAGGAGGTCCAGCGTCAGGCGCGGCATCGCGTTGTCGGGGTTGGCGAGCGCACCCTCACCGAACATGGCGATGGCGTACAGGCCGACCAGCGCCGCGCCCACGTACGCGACGAACATGAACAACTGGGCCACCAGCGCCGCGAGGCGGACGTTCTTCACCCGGTCGATGCCCATGAACCGGACCATGATGTGGGGGTTACCGGGCACGCCGAGACCGATGGCCGCGTAACTGATGACGCCGAAGACGGCGGCCCATCCCGCGGTTCCGGCCGTGATGCTGGTCATCGACGACCCCGCGGTGGCCGCGACATCGGCGAACGGCAGGCCCATGTCGGTGAACGCGATGACGGGCAGGAGGATGAACGCCGCGAGGATGATGGCCCCTTGGAAGTAGTCCGACCACGCCACGGCGAAGTAGCCGCCGAGGAAGGTGTAGCCGATGACGATGACGCCGCCGACCACGATGCCGACCCACGGTTGGATGCCGGTCAGAATCTGAAGCAGGGTCCCGGCCGCGACGATTTGGGCACCCACGTACCCGCCCTCGAACAGCATGAGGACGATTGCCGAGATGCCTTTGACCGCGCCGGTGTCGTCGCCGAGTCGGGTGGCGAAGAAGGTGGGGAGCGTCACCGACTGGACGAGTTCGGTGTACTTGCGCAGACGCTTGGCGATGCCCGCCCACGCGAACAGGTCGGCGGGAATCATCCCGAGACCGTTGAGGAACGCCATGATGCCGGTGCCGTAGGCGTCCGCGGGCACCCCAAGAGTCAGCCATCCGCTCATCTCGGAGGCGCGCTCGGAGAACCCGGTCACGACGGGACCGATTTCCCGGCCACCGATAACGTAGTCGCCGACCGAATCCATGAACTGCGAGGAGTAGAGTCCGATGCCCAACAGGGCCAGTAGGTAGACGCCGAAGGTGCCGAGGACCCATATCCCGGCGTCCCCCGCGATGCCGCCGCTACTCTGCATGGTCCACCTCGTCGTAGCGCTCGCGGAGTTGTTGCTCGCGCTTCCCCTCCCAGACATAGTAAACTATCAACATCACGAAAAATACGGCGTACGGTCCGACTAAACCGAGCCAGTCAATCGTACTCATGGCAGGCATTATCGGTGAAACCGTAATCAAACATCCTATTTTTGTCTTTCGGTGTGACTGGAAACTTCGGCGTCACGGCGTTCGAGAGGGCATTTTTTGCATCAAAACACTCATTTTTATATTATCACGTCGGCGAAACAACGCCGGACAACTCGAGACCCGTGGAACAGCGGTTTTACGTGAGAGACCCGACAGAGCGGTATGGACATCGATACCACGCGACGTGCGCTCGTCGCCGCCATCGTCGGCGGCGGGGCCGTCGGGGGTTCGCTCTCGCCGGTTCGGGGTTATCTCGACCGGTTCGCGCCGTTCTCGGGGTCGGCGTGGCGGGACGCGACCGACCGGACGAACCGGCAGGTCGAGAGTCCCTACGGTCGGGCGACGGTGCGCTACGACGATTACGGGACTGCGCAGATTGAGGCCGACGGCGAGCAGGCGCTCTACTTCGCGGTGGGGTACGCACAGGCCGCCGACCGACTCTTCCAGATGGACCTCCAGCGACGGGTGATGGCGGGCCGACTCTCGGAGGTGGTCGGTGAGCGCGCGCTCGACTCCGACGAGTTCCACGTGCGGATGGACTTCGCGGGCGGTGCGGAGGCCAACCTCGAACTCCTCGACGGGACCCCGACCGGCGCGGCGCTCGAAGCCTACTGCGAGGGCGTCAACGCCTGCCGCGAGCAGGAGGCCCTTCCCCTCGAATTCGGCCTGCTCGACTACGAACCCGACCCGTGGACCCCCGCCGACACGATGCTGATGGAACAACAGATTTCGTGGGGGCTGACCGGGAGTTTCTGGACGCTCCGGCGCGAACTGCTGGCCCGAAAACTCGGTGAGGAGACGGTCGAAGAACTCTACCCCTTCCGGATGGACCACGACGCGCCAATCATCCGAGACGGGAGCGGTCCGGCGACTGCGACTCGCAGTCGCCGGACCGCTCCCGTCTCGGGGAACACCGTCGAACCCTCGGGGGAGTTCGCCGACGCAGACCTGCTCGACTGGCTTGGAGACTTCGAGTCGCCGCCCGGCGTCGGGTCGAACAGTTGGGTGGTCTCGGGGAGTCAGACCGAGAGCGGCAAGCCCATCGTCGCCAACGACCCCCACCTCACGCTGATGGCCCCGCCGGTGTGGTACGAGATGAACCTTCGGACCGACGACGTGAGCGTCCGGGGGGTCACTTTCCCCGGCGTCCCGTTCGTCGTCATCGGCGAGAACGACGCCGGAGCGTGGGGGTTCACCAACTCCGGCGCGGACGTAATCGACTTCTACAGCTACGAGACCGACGACGCGGGCGACCGGTATCGCTACCGCGGCGAGTGGCGCGAGTTCGAGGCCGAGGACCGGACGATTCCGGTCGCCGACGGCGAGGACCGAACCGTCACGGTCCGGAAGACGGTCCACGGTCCGGTCCTCGAACGCGAGGGCCAGCGAGTCGGCGTCTCGTGGACCGGCCACACCGCGACCCGGACCTCGCTGGCGGTCCACGAGTACAGCGAGACCGAGGGGGTCGAGGACTTCCTCGCGGCGACCCGGAAGATGGACCTGCCCACTCAGAACGTCGTCTACGCCGACCGGGAGGGAAGCACCCTCTACTACGTGACGGGCAAGATTCCGATTCGCACGGTAAACGGCGAAGAGGTCTGGGGCACCCGCGTCTTCGACGGGTCGGCGGGCGAGGCCGAGTGGGAGGGCTTCGAACCCTTCGGTGTCTCGTCGTGGGAGGGGTTCGTCCCGTTCGAGGAGAAACCCCACGTCCTCAACCCCGACTACCTCGGCACCGCGAACCAGCGAGTCGAGGACGACCCCGAACACTACGTCGGCGAGCGGTACGCCGCACCCTACCGGGGTCGGCGACTCTACGAACTGCTCGACGGGCGGGCCGACTCCGAGAAGCCGATGGACCCGCAGTTCATGCGCAGACTCCAGCGAGACGCGAAGTCCGCGCGGGCCGAGCAGTTGCGCGAGGAACTCGTCGCGGCCGCCGAGAGTCGAGGACTCGGTGACGTTGCCGAGACACTCCGCGATTGGGACGCCCGGATGACCCGCGACTCGCGCGCGGCGCTCGTCTTCGTGAAGTGGTTCGAGCAGTTCCGCCGGGAGACGTTCGCCGACGAGTTCGACGCGAAGGACCTCGGCGAGGAGTACTACCCGAACGACTGGGTGCTGGCGGCCCTGCCCGACGACAGTCGATGGTTCGGAGACGAGGGCAGGCAGGCGGTGATGGGCCGGGCGCTCGAAGCGGCCATCGAAGGAATCGAGGACGGCGCGACCTACGGCGACTACAACACCACCGCGTCCATCACCCACCCGTTCGACCAGTCGTTTCTGAACTATCCCGAGTACCCGACCGACGGGTCTGCCTACACGCTGAACAACTACCGGAAGGAGTCGGCGGTCGGGAGCAGTTGGCGGATGGTGTGTCCGATGGCCGACCGCGAGCAGTCGGTGTGTATCCTGCCGGGGGGCAACTCCGGCGAGTACTTCTCGGACCACTACGACGACCAGTTGCGACTGTGGGCCGACGGGAAGTACAAGTCGATGCGCCGAGAGATGGCGGGCGAGCGCGCAATCTCCTTCCAGAAGTCGGAGGGAAGCGATACGCGGGAGGGCGACGAATGAGCGTCGCTCGGGCGTGGTTGCGGGAAGTTCGGTCCGACGCCAGAGCGCGGTGGGCCGGACTGCTCGCCGGAACTGTCGTCGGACTCGCCGCGGCGTGGGTCCACTGGTACGGGTTCCTCGTCGGCGGCGCGCTGGTCGGTCTGGTCTCTGCGGACGCCAAGCGCGGCCTGCTGGCCGGAGTCGGGTTCGGCTTGGTCGCGTGGGCCGTCTTCGCGGGACTCGTGGCCGCGAACGGCGGACTCGTCGCGTACGCCGGGATGGGCCGACTGCTCTACCTGAGCGTCGGGATTCCGGTCGGGTTGGCGGCGCTCGGGTCGCTGGTCCGCGGCGTCGTCTGAGAACCAGCAAAATCTTCTTATTTTTCGGACCGGGCGTCACGAGTAGTGGCGGTTCGCGCCGGAACGCGACGTGTCAAACTCCGCGAGGTGGAACCGTCGCGGTATGAGCGACAGCGAGTCACCCGACCACTGCGACCACGGACACGACCACGAGGGGCCGGGGTACGCGACCCCACAGGCCGCCATCGAGGAAGCCGAACGAGAGCGAACCGCCTACGTCATGGGTATCTACACCGGCACGGGCGTAGACGCCCCGGACTTCGTGGGCGTCGTGGACCTCGACCCCGAGTCCGACACCTACGGCGAAGTCGTCAACCGCGTCGAGATGCCCAACGTCGGCGACGAACTCCACCACTTCGGTTGGAACGCCTGTTCATCGTCGTGTCACGTCGATGGACTCGAACGCCGACACCTCGTCGTGCCGGGCCAGCGGTCGTCGCGCATCCACGTTCTGGACACCAAAGACCGGCGCGACCCGGAGATTACGACGGTCATCGAACCCGAGGAGGTCTTCGAACACGACCTCTCGGCACCCCACACGGTCCACTGCATCCCGGACGGCCAGATTCTCGTTTCGATGCTCGGGGACGCCGACGGCGAACTGCCGGGCGGGTTCCTCGAACTCGACGAGAACTTCGAGGTTGACGGCCGGTGGGACCCGCCGGGCGAAATCGAGATGAACTACGACTACTGGTACCAACCGCGACACAACGTCATGGTCTCGACGGAGTGGGCCGCGCCAGAGACCTACTACCCCGGGTTCGACCTCGAAGACGTGGAGGCGGGCAAGTACGGCCGGAAGATTCACTTCTGGGACTGGGCGGAAGGCACGGTCGAGCAGACCATCGACTTGGGCGAGGAGGGCCAGATTCCGCTGGAAGTCCGGTTCCTCCACACCCCGGAGGCGGCCCACGGCTACGTCGGGACGGCGCTCTCCTCGAACGTGTTCCACTTCTCGAAGGACGGCGGAGACGGCGACGGCGCGTGGAGCGCCGAGAAGGTCATCGACGTGGAGGCCCGCGAACACGACGACTGGGACATGCCGGTTCCGGGTCTCGTGACCGACCTGCTGGTCTCGATGGACGACCGCTATCTGTTCTTCTCGAACTGGCTCCACGGCGACGTTCGGATGTACGACGTGAGCGACCCCGCGAACCCCCGACTCGCCGACCGCATCTGGGCGGGCGGCACCTTCGGCCCGAGTCACCCGACCGGCGAGGACGACCGCGAAGTCGTCGGCGGACCCCAGATGCTCCAGTTGTCGCTCGACGGCGAACGCCTCTACTGGACCACCTCGCTGTTCTCGTCGTGGGACGACCAGTTCTACCCCGAGGAAGCCGAGAAGGGGTCGGTCATGCTGAAGGCCGACGTGAACCCGCGGAAGGGGACGATGGAACTCGACGAGGACTTCCTCGTGGACTTCGGCGACCTGCCGGACGGTCCGGCCCGCGCCCACGAGATTCGGTGGCCCGACGGCGACTGCACCAGCGACGTGTGGCAGTGACCGCGTACGAAGTCGAACTCGTCGGGCGCGACACCGACGCCGACGCCGCGGCGTCGGCGTCGGGAGCAGGGTCCGAATCAGCGTCGGAAGCGGAGTCGGGTTCGGAAGCGGGGCCAGCGTCGGCGTCGGTGGTCCTGACCGCCGACGCCGACGAGACGGTGCTGGCCGCGGCCCGACGCGAAGGCGCGGGTCTCCCGTTCGGGTGTCGGACCGGCGCGTGCGCGACCTGCACCGGGCGCGTCCTCGACGGCGACCTCGAACACGTCCGCCCGCCGCGCGGTCTCAAGGCGCGCCACCTCGAAGACGGGTACGCCCTGCTCTGTATCGCCGAACCGCGGTCGGACTGCCGCATCGAAGTCGGCGCGGCGGTGGCGAACGACTTGGTGTCGAACCCGTGGAAGTGATGGAGCAGTATCCTCCGTCCTTTGAGCTGTATATAAATTTGTTTTAGCAATTTATAGACGTGTTTAGCGTTGATATACGTTCCTCGGAGCGGTGATTCGTCACGACCACGAAATTCCCGATTTTCGAAGACATCGGTCGCTCCGCTACCGAGTTAGAGCAAGAGTCGAAGAACACCGGCAGTACCAAGCGTGAAAACCGCGAGTACGGTTAAAATCCGGTCGCCCCTCAGAACGTCGAGAGTTCGCCGTCGATGACGCGCTGAGTGATGGAGGTCACGTCGGCGAGTTCGCTGTCGATGATGTCGGTCACGTCGTCCTCGATGTCCGCGATGGTCACGCCGTCCTCGGTGACGATTTCGGCGTCGGCGACGTGCGGTTGGTCGATTGGCCGACCGATTTGGCTGAGCAGGCGAATCCGGAGGTCCCGGATGCCCTCGACTTCGGCGACGACCGACTCGGCGATTTCGGTCCCGAGCAGGTTGTAAATCTTCCCGATGTGGTTGACGGGGTTCTTGCCGGAAGTGGCTTCCATCGACATCGAGCGGTTGGGCGTGATGAGACCGTTCGAGCGGTTGCCCCGGCCGACCGATCCGTCGTCGCCCATCTCGGCGCTGGTGCCGGTGGTCGTCAGATAGATGTTCTCCTCGCCCTCGCCGTCGCCGTCGGCGGTGTTGACGTAGACGCTCACGTCGCGGTCGGTGTACTCGTGGGCCACCTCGCGGACGAACTCCCGGACGGCCTCCACCTTGTCGTCGTAGTCGGCGCGGTCCTCCACGTATCGGTCTATCATGGCGGCGGCGACGGTGATGTCGATGTCGTCGCCCTCGCGCTTGCCCATGATTTTCACGTCCTGTCCGAGCGCAGGGTGGTCGTCGGCGAACTCGCCGTTGAGACGGTGCTCGGCGTTCAGCACGATTTGTTCGGTCTCGGTCAGGGGCGCGTGGCCGACGCCGAAACTCGTGTCGTTTGCCATCGGGACGGTCACGCCGTCCTCGCCGAAGACCTCCTTGAGGTCGCCGCTGCCCTCGCCCAACTTCACGTCCACCACGATGTCGGTGCCGAACTCCAGTTCGGGGAAGTTCTCGCCGAGGTAGTCGCGGGCCGCTTCGAGCGCGATGGTCTCGGTGGGGATGGTCTCGCCGTCGTACTCCTTGGTCGCGCGCCCGACGATGAGGAGGTAGATGGGTTCGAGCATCTCGCCGCCGCCGAACTCGGGGTCCGACCGTCCGGCGACGAGTTGGGTCTCGTCGGTGTTGTAGTGGAGGACCTTCCCCACCCGGTCGAGGTAGGCGTTCGCCAGCGCCTGCGAGACGCTCTCGGCGATGCCGTCGCAGATGGAGTCGGGGTGTCCGAGACCCTTTCGCTCGACGATTTCTATCTCTTGGTCTTCTACTGCGGGACGGTCGATGGGTTCGACCTGAATGTTCCGGTCAGTCATTGCTCGTTCATATCCGGTCACGGATTCTATAACTTGCGGAAACGAAGAGGGGTATCGGCGATTACTTCCGGTTATCACGCGATTTGGCA
Source organism: Halorussus caseinilyticus (assembly GCF_029338395.1). Taxonomy (NCBI): domain Archaea; kingdom Methanobacteriati; phylum Methanobacteriota; class Halobacteria; order Halobacteriales; family Haladaptataceae; genus Halorussus; species Halorussus caseinilyticus. The sequence goes on along the minus strand of NZ_CP119809.1, from coordinate 1,269,635 downwards.
ACAATTGCCGAAAAACGGGACAGCCGCCAGTCTCGGCGCTTCGTTGGCGGGTTCTCGGGTCTCGGGCGTCCGTCCCCTTCGGCGACCGGTGGACGACCCCTACGCGGACGACCAAACGGACGGCGTTCGAGACTACTCGTCGCCCTCCAACAGCAGACCGAGGTAGGAGGTCCGAATCTGGTCGTCGGGGTCGAGTCCGAGGTCCCGCAACACTCCGAACGCCTTCTCGCGGGCCGACTCGACCGACGCCTCGCCCTCGACTTCCGTCTCGACTTCCACGAACTCGCCGAGTCCGTCCACCGCGTCGAGCGTGACCGTGTAGCCGTCGAGGGCGAACCGCTCGCGGTCCTTGCGGACCGTCGCGGCGGGGTCGAACCCGAGCGACGCGAGGATGTCGTCGGCCGCCGCGCCGTCCTCGACTTCGGTCTCGACTTCGCGGCGGGTCTTCGACTCGGCTTCCACGAGCGGCCCCTTGTAAGTAAGTTCGGCGAAGGAGTCGCTATCGGTGGGACTCTCCCGGCGGACGCGCAGAGCCTCGTCGGTCTCGGCGAACTCGCGGTGGGGCGCGTCGTAGTAGGTGTCTACCTGCGTGACTTCGTTCACCGGTTCGGCCCCGAGTTCGGCGAGGCGTTCGCGGACGGTGGCGTGGTCGGCCGGGACCTTCAGTTCGACCTCGTACATTCGTACCTCGGCGTTGGCCGCGGCGCGGTTTCGGGGTTGCGCTTTCGCCGACGAATATTTATTACAACGGAATGACGAGTGAACGCCATGACAACCTCCGATTCGATTTTCCGCTCGGACTCCGACGACCACCCGTTGGTGACGGAGTTCGCCTTCGTCGTCGGTGCGGCGGCCGTGTTCTCCGTCGCGTTCCGCGCCGTCGCCGTCGTCTCGTACAGACTCCGGGAACTCGTCGCCCCGCCCGGCAGACTGCTGGCCGATGGTCTCTTCCACGGAACAGTGATGCTCGTCGTACTCGGACTGGTCGTCGGCGCGTACGCGACGTGGCGGGGTATCGACGTTCGTCTGACGCGACCGACCCGCGAGGACCTGCCAGCAGTCGTCGCGGCGCTCGCAGTCCCGGCCCTCCTCGTCGCGCTCACCGCGCTGGTCGGCGGTGCGACCGGCGCGTCGTACAGTTCGCTGGCGCGGACGAGTTACGCCGCGGACGTGGCGCTTCGGCCCGTTCTCGTCGTCACCGGTCTCGGCCTGTTCGTCGGCGTGCCGAGCTATCTGTTGCTCTGTCAGGTCGTCGTGCAGGGGAGTTTCGGGCGGGTCGTCGGCGGTGACGCCGCCGCGGTCCTGACGACGGCGACGGCCGGGTTCCTGCTGGTCGGAACCGGCGGCGGGACCGGTCTGTCGGCGTTCCCCGACCGGGGACGACTCGTCGGCGCGGCCCTGTTCACCGTCGCCGTCGGGGTCGCGGCGTACGCGATTGGTCGGACCGAGCGTCCGTGGGTCCGGTACCTCGCGGCGGTGCCAGCGTTGGCGCTCGCCGCCACAGTCGTCGTCTCGGCCGTCGCCGCGGTCGAGTCTCCGGCGGGTGCGCTGTTCGCGGGCACGCAACTCGTCGTCCTCGGACTCGCGGCGTTCACCTACGAGCGGACCGACTCGCTGGCGGTGCCCGCGCTGGCGTACCTCGGCATCTCGCTGGCCCACGACGCCGCCGTGTTCGCCGCCGAGACGGGAGTTCTCGGATAATTCCACATTTCCTATAAAGATAGCTGCGTTTTCCTACACCTTCGAAAAGAGGCTATAAGATGGATTTAGATTTCTCCCAGCGCGGCGGCGAGGCGGCGAGGCGGCTGAGGCCGCCTCGCCGCCGCGCTCGCTCGACTACTCGAGTTGAATCGCGCGCTGTTGTTCGTGGGACCGGTAGATGGCGTCGATGACGCGCTGGACCTCTAGCGCTTGGTCCACGGTGTTGCGGGTCGGGGCCACGCCGTCGCGGACCGCCTCGAAGAAGATGCGCTGTTCGGCCTTGTGGGGGTCCTCGTGGCGGGTCTGTATCTCGGAGTCCGAGAAGTGGTCGGTCCCCTGTCGGCCCGACTCGTAGATGGTCAGCGAGTCGTCGGCCTTGTCAAAGTTCGCGCCCGCTTCCGTCCCGCGGACGATGAACTCCTCGTTGGGCGAGCGATTCGCGGCCCACGCCACCTCCAGCGAGAACGTCTTGCCGCCCTCGCACCGCACGAACGCGCTCACGGAGTCGTCCACCGAGAACTCGCCGGTCTGGGCGTCTTCGCCCCACATTTCGAGGTAGGCGTAGTCGTCGCGGGACCCGAACTGCGACCGGATGGTGCCGCTGACCTCTCGGACCGTCGGGAAGTCGTGGAAGTGAAGCGCGAGGTCGATTGCGTGGACGCCGATGTCGATGAGCGCGCCGCCGCCCGCGATGTCGCGGTTGGTGAACCACGACCCGCGGCCGGGAATCCCGCGGCGGCGGATGAAGTTGGCTTCGACGTGGCGGGTCCGTCCGAACCGGCCTTCCTCCTGATAGGACTTCACGACTTCGACCGGGTTCCGGAAGCGGTTGTGGAACCCGACCATGCAGAATCCGTCGGCGTTGCGGGCCGCCTCCGCGATGCGCTCGGCGCTTTCGAGCGAGTGGGCCAGCGGTTTTTCGAGGAGTACGTCGAGTCCGCTCCGGAGCGCCGACACCGCGTACTCCTCGTGGAACTTGTTGGGCGTCGTGACGATAACTGCGTCCACCTCCGCGCTGTAGAGGTCCTCGTGGCTCTCGAACGACTCCACCCCGTACTTCTCGGCGAATCGAGCGCGAGCGTCGGGGTTGATGTCCACTCCGCCCACGATGTCCACCCGTTCGAGGTCAGAGAGACGGTCGGCGTGATAGTGTCCGATGTTCCCCAGACCGACGAACCCGACTCGAACCGGCTCGTTCGTTCTAGACATAGTTACTAGTGGTAGCCAACCGTGAATCGTTGTTAGGCTTTTCTGTTCGGCCGTCTATCAGTTCGTGGGAAGCTAAACCCGGTTGATTGGTCGAACGCCGTCCGCGGGTCGGTTCTGCCGTGTTCGTCGTCACCGGGTCATCGCCTCCTGTCAGTACAACTGTCGTTCGGTCTCTTCGCGTTCGCTCTCGCGTTCGGCCTCTCGCTTCCGATTTCGGCGGGCCGCCACCCACGTCCGAATCGCCGGGAGGAACTTGTTCTTGCAGTCCAGCACGAACGAGACGATACCGTACGCCCAGAAGAAGAACAACAGCGTCCCGGCGAACAGGTAGAACCATCCCAGCGTCGTGACCATCAGTCGTCGCCCTCCGCTTCGGTCTCGGTGGCGCTCGGTTCGGCCGCCGCGAATTCGAGGCTGTGACTGATGGCGTCGCCCGTCTCGGTGTCGAAGAGGTGGACGCGCTCGCGGTCTAAGACCACCTCCACGTCTTGGTCGGCTTCGATGTCCGAGGAGGGGTCTACGCTCATCAGGAGTTGGTTCTGCGGTGCCTCGGCCTCCGGGTCGGTCTCTATCTGCGGTTCGGAGGCGTTCCCCGTGAGGAGGTAGACGAATATCTCGTCGCCCATCGGTTCCAGCACGTCGGTCTGAGCGGGGATGGGTTGAGTCGGATTGGCGACTCCCTCGCTGGCCTCGCGGAGGTACACGTCTTCGGGTCGGACCCCGAGCGTCAGGTGGTCGCCCTGCGCGACCCCCGAGAGTTGGCCGGGGTCGAACGCCACGTCGAAGTCCGGCGTCGAGAGACCGCCGGACGTGACTTCTCCCTCCACGAAGTTCATGCTCGGCGACCCGATGAATCCCGCGACGAAGAGGTTGGCGGGTTCGTTGTAGCAGGTCAGTGGCGGCGCGATTTGCTGGAGTTCGCCGCCGTCGATGATGGCGATGCGGTCGGACATGGTCATCGCCTCGGCTTGGTCGTGGGTGACGTAGATGATGGTAGTGTCCAACTCCTTGTGGAGTCGCTGGAGTTCCGTCCGCATGTGGACCCGGAGTTTCGCGTCCAAGTTCGCCAGCGGTTCGTCCATCAGGAACACCTCGGGTTCCCGGACGATGGCCCGCGCAATCGCCACGCGCTGGCGCTGGCCGCCCGACATCTCGTCGGGCATCCGTTCCAACATTCCCTCCAACTGCACGATGTCCGACGCGCGTTCGACCCGCCGGTCGATTTCCTCCTTCGGGTAGTCGCGCAACCGCAGGCCGAAGCTGATGTTGTCGTACACGTCCATGTGGGGGAACAGCGCGATGTTCTGGAACACCATCGCTATCCCGCGGTCCTTCGGCGGGAGGTTCGTCACGTCCCGTTCCGCGATAGTGATGGTCCCCTCGCTGGGGATAGTCAGTCCGGCGATGGTCTCCAGCGTCGTGGACTTGCCACACCCCGACGGGCCGACGAGCGTGACGAACTCGCCGTCCTCGATTTCGAGGTTCATGTCGTCTACTGCCGTTACGTCCGCGTAGCGTTTGGTAACGCCGTCCAAGATAACTTTACCCATTGTGAATCACTCCTTGAGCGCTCCTGCGGTGAGTCCGCTGACAATCTTCTCCTGTGCGACGACCACGAGGATGGCGACGGGCAGGACTCCGACGATGCTCGCGGCGGCCATGAGATTGTACAACTGCGTGTACTGTCCCTGATAGCTCAGGATGCCCCACACTATCGGTGCCCAGTTCTGCGCCTCGCCCGATGTCATCAGGAACGAGAAGAAGAACTCGTTGTACACCGAGATGAACGTCAGCACGCCCGCCGTCGCCACGCCCGGCGCGGACAGGGGCATGATGACCCGGAACAGCGCGCCGAGTCGCGTCGTCCCCTCGATGCGCGCGGCGTCCTCCAGCCCGTCCGGAATCTGGCCGTAGAACGTCGAGAGGATGAAGATGGACAGGGGCATGAACAGCGCGCTGAACGGGAGCATCATCGCGAACGGCGTGTTGAACAGGCTGGGACTCGACACGCCCAACACCGAGACGTTCCCGGTGAACAACCGGAACAGCGGGATGATGAACGCCGCTGGCGGGAAGTACGACACCGCGAGGATGAGCAACATCAGCGGACCCTTCCCCGGAAAGTCGAGTCGGCCGAACACGTAGCCCGCGAGACTCGCCAGCACCAACACGACTGCTGTCGTGGCGATGCCGAGGACGAAGCTGTTGAACATGTAGAGGTGGAACGGAACCGTCGTGAACACCTCCACGAACGCGCCGGGGTTGAAGCCGTTGGGAACCGGCGGGAAGCCGAAACTCGTGATGGCCTCGTTGGGCGTCAGCGCCAGCACGACCAGCCAGTAGAACGGGAACAGCGTCGTGAACAGGAAGAATATCATGGCGACGTAGAACATCGCCCGATACACCTTCTGGGGGTTCTGTATCGCCGAGTCTGCCCACCGCGAGAACGCGCCTTCGTTGGAATCTGTTTCCGTAGCCATCGTTAGCCTCCTGTCTCCGTATCCGCGTACTTGACGATGTACACCGAGACCACCAGACCGATGAGACCCGCCGTGATGAACGCGACGGCCGCGGACGTGCCGTACATCCGCGACCCGCGGAACGTCGTGACCACGAGACACGACAGCGACGGCACGGTGTTACACCCGACGACGGTCTCGATGAGACCGTAGATGCGCATCGCGCCGATGGTCCGGAACAGCATCGCCACCAGCACCGACGGCAGGACCAGCGGCAGGGTTATCATCCGGAACTGCTGGAACTTCGACGCCCCGGCGACCCGACCCACGTCGTAGAGACTTCGGTCCACGCTCTGGAGTCCCGCGAGGATGATGAGCGCCATGAACGCCGAAGTCTTCCACACGTCCGCGACGATAAGGATGATGAGCGAATCCACCGAGTTCGACAGCGGCGTCTGGGTGAAGATGCCCCACTGCTGGAGCGGGTCCACGAGGAAGCCGATGTTCGGTTGGAACAGCAGGAAGAAAATCATCCCCTGAATCACGATTGGCACCGCCCACGGGATGATAATCGCAACCCGAACCCACCGCCGACCTCGGAAGTCTTGGTCCAGCACCAGCGCCTGTGCGAACCCGACCAGCGTCTCGAAGAAGACGCTGACCAGCGTGAAGATGAGCGTCACGGTGAGCGCGCTCTGGAACGGCGTGGCCGGGTCGAAAAACGGCCGGACCAACAGCGCGTCCCGTTCACCGGTCAACAGTGCGACGTAGTTCTCTAGTCCGACGAACTCGCCGAGCGCCTCGCTCCCCACCAGATTGTCCGCGAACAGCGACATCCGGAAGGTACTCAACAGCGGCCAAAACGCGATGAGACCGAGCAACAACAGCACTGGCGTCAACAGCAGGTACGCGAACTGGGTGTCGCTCAGGTTCTCCATCCACCGAACTGCCGCGACGTACGGGCCCGACCGTTCGGAGTCCCGAATCCCCTCTTCAGATGTTGCCATGAAGATTTTGATGTTTTCGTGGATTGCTTACGCGCTCGATTCGATGGCTTCGAGTTGGGCCTTGAGTTGGGTCATCGCCTGCTGGGGCCTACCGCCCTGACCAAACGCCCCGTTGACCTGCTGGGAAATCTTCGACGACTGAGAGGGCCACACCGCGGTAACTGGCCGCGGGATGGCGTTCTCGCCAGCGACCCGCAGTTGGTCCACGTACCGGCCCATGACCGGCACCTGCCTCGCGCGGTCGGAGTCGAGCAGTTTCGGCTCCGGCGGGAGGAACCCGAGGACCTCGAAGAGTTTGTACTTGAACTCGTCGCCCATCATCGCCTTCAGCACCTCGACTGCCGCCTCCGTGTTGTTGGAGTTGGGATTGACCGCGTTGTGCCACCCACCCAGCGCCGCGACCGGTCCTCCGGTCATCGGGTACTTGGCTTCCTGTTCGGTCTTGGCGTAGGGAATCGGCATCACGCCGAGGTTCTGGCCGAGGGCGTCTTCCGCGCCGCTGATGTTAATGGCGTAGGGCCAGTTGCGGTGCATAACCGCGTCCTTGTTGGTGAACGGCTTACGCGAGGGTTCCTCGGTCCACTGCATCACTGCGGCCGGAGCAATCTGGCCCTGATAGTTGTTCAGTGTGTTGTTGGCGTTCGACCCGTGGATGAACGTCCGAACCATCTTGATGGCGTTGACCACCTGCGGTTCGTCCACGGTGATGGGTCGATTGCCCACCGGACCGAACAGGTTCTCCGCGGGGTTGCCGAAGTACGCGCCGCCCCAACTCGACATGAACTCGTTGAAGTCACAGCACGACAGTCCCTCGTAGGCGTTGCCTTGGAAGGTGAAGCCGTACTGAACCTCGTTGTTGTTCATCGCTTCCTTGGTCACCTGCGAGAACTTCTGCCACGTCATCGAGTTCTGCGCCCACGTGTCGAAGTCCGACTGCCCGTACCCGGCGTTCTTCAGGTACTGCTTGTTGTACTGCATCGTCGGGAAGTCGGGGAACAGCGGAACGGCGTACAGGTCGCCGTTCGGTCCCTTCGCAGTGGAGACGCTGGCCTCGAAGTACTGGTTTTCGAGTTCCTGCATGCGCTCTTGCGGGAAGGCCCCGGACTTGCTCAGGTTGAGAAGCTGATTCCGGACGATGAACGGAATCGTCCATCCGCTGTCCACGTACAGAATGTCGGGCTTGGACCGGCCCGCCGACAACCACTGCTGGTACTGCGCTCGGCGGTTGTCGGTCACCGATGGTCCCGAGAGAATTTTCACCTCGATGTCCTTCGAGAGACCGTTTTCGTACAAAATCGGCTGTAGCTCCTGATTCCACGTCTCTCCTTTAAAATCGGGGTCGGTGGCCCACTGGAGCGTCGTCTTCTGACCCTGATTCTCGACGTTGCCGACCGTGGCTCCACCGTCGTTTGCCGTGTTGCTCTCTCTGTCTTGTGGCTGGTCGCTACCGGTGCAACCAGCGATGCCCGCCGCGACACCCGATGCACCCACTGCCCGAACGAACTTTCGACGCGAGACTCCCCCGTCTCGGTTACTGTCGTCGGGTCCATGTGAACTACTGTCAACCATTCCACTACGTATCACGGCGTTTTCCCATATATACCCTAGTGATAGTAACTACATCTGTTGTTACAAATCGCACATCGGTAATGTGTGGTTTCCGAACCGGGTTGTGTGGTTGTGTAGTGCCTAAAGTTCGAGGTCCGGTATCCGACGGTCGAAAACCCCCACCTCAACTCGTCCGGCGTAACGGCGTCGAAACGGCGGCCTACGTCGGGACGAAACAGTCGCAACTGTTGTCGATGCGCCAAACGAGGCTTACAAGTCGGCTATCTTCCGCGACCATACCGGGTCTTTCGGCCCTTCGAGCCGGTCTCGTTCGTCGTCCGACAGGGATACGTCGAGCGCCGCGACGTTCTCTTCGAGGTGGTCTACGCTCCGCGGACCGACGATGGGTGCGTCCACGACTTCCTTGTGGAGAAGCCACGCGAGACTGACCTGCGCGGGCGTGACGCCCTTCTCGTCGGCGATTTCCCGCGCCGCGTCGAGTACGGCCCAGTTCTCGTCGGTGAATCGCTCGTAGGTGTGTTCGTCGGTCGCGGCCCGGCCCGCGTCGGGTTCGGAACCGCGGTCGTACTTGCCAGTCAGGAACCCGCCGCCGAGGGGACTCCACGGGATGACGCCGACACCCTCCTCGGCGCACACCGGCAGGACGTTCTCCTCCTCTTGGCGGTCCGCGAGGTTGTACTGGGGTTGCATACAGGTGAACCGGGCGTAATCGTTCACGTCGCTCTCGTAGAGCGCCTTCGTGAACTGCCACGCCGCCATCGTGGACGCGCCGATGTACCGGACTTTGCCGGTCTCCACGAGGTGGTCCAGCGCGTGGAGGGTCTCTTCGACCGGGGTGGTCTCGTCCCACCGGTGAATCTGATAGAGGTCGATGTAGTCGGTGCCGAGGCGTTCGAGGCTTCCCTCCACTTGGTCGAGGACGTGCTTGCGCGAGAGACCTTGCTTGTTCGGTCCCTCGCCCATCGACCCGTACACTTTCGTGGCGACGACCAACTCCTCGCGGTCGTACTCTTCGATGGCGTTTCCGACGATTCGCTCGCTCTCTCCGTGAGAGTAGACGTTCGCGGTGTCGAGGAAGTTGATTCCGAGGTCGATTGCCCGGTCGATGATTTCGTGGCTCTCGTCCTCGTCGGCTATCATCCACTCGCGGTCGCTCCCGAAGTTCATGCACCCGAGGCAGAACCGCGAGACTTCGAGTCCGGTGTCGCCGAGGTTCGTGTACTCCATTTCGGCCATGCCCCGGCGTACGACGAGGCCCGGTAAAACGCTACGGGGCCGCGGGGACGCTCACGCGTTCGACCGCGGACCGACTGCTACGCGCGCTCTCGGAAAGCCTCAAGCCACGGGAACCCGATAGCCCGGACATGCCGTCTCTCTACGAACGACTTCGGAACGACGACTACACGGGCGAGCGCCGGTGCTGGCCCTGCACTGCGGTCAACGCCGCGATACTGCTCGCCGCGTGCGCAGGGGTCGCGCGCCGCCGCTCGCGGTCGCTCGCGGCCGCGGCCGGTCTCGGTGGCGCGGCGGTCATCGCGCTTCGAGGGTATCTTGTCCCCTACACGCCGCGGTTCGCGCCGCGACTCGCCTCTCGGCTACCGGGCGAGTTCTTCGACCACGGCGACACCGCTCCGACCAGTCCACCGGGCGCGCCCGAGTCGTCGGCGTCACTCGGTGACGCCGACGACGATGACGACGAAGGTGAGGCGGGCGAAGAAGTTCTCGCGGCGCTCCTCGACGCTGGCGTGGTACTCGCCGACGAGCAACGGGTGTCTCTCGACGACGACTTCCGAGCGGCGTGGCGCGACGAGATGCGAGACCTCCGAAACCGGGACGACGAGGCTCTCGCGGCCGCGCTCCGCGCGGCCGCACCCACGGGGCAGGAAGTAGATGTGGTGACTCCGAGCGGATGGCTCCGTCAGGACGACACCCGCTGGTTCGTCGTCTCCGACGGGAGCCACGACCCCGCGAACGAGAACTGGCTCTCTCGGCCCGTCGCGCTCTCGGAGGCCGCCGCCGTGCGGACGCTGGCCGACGACACTGACCTGTCCGAGGGCCGCCGAGCGCAGGCCGCCGGACCGCTCCGGACCTTCCTCGAACGCTGTCCGGCGTGCGACGGAGCGGTCGAAGAGACGACCGAAGTCGATTGCTGTGGCGGTCCGGGCGGGGCCAGCGCCGACGCGCCCGACGAGGTGCTGGCCTGCGGCGACTGCGGCGCGCGACTCTACACCTTCGAGTAGTCGGCGTCGGGCGTCGCGGGTAACTGTTGCTCACCGCGCGGGCGGACTGTTCCGACCGATTCGAATCTCGTGGGCCTCCACGTCTTCTAGCGCCGCGACCTGACCGCCGACCGTGACCACGCCGCTGTCGGTCTGAACCTTCATCCCGGCGACTCGCTCGCCCGCCTCGAACGAGAAGCCGACGACTTCGCCCTCCACGATGCGGGTCTCACCGGTCTCGATGTCCCGGCCCTCGATGTTGGCGTAGAAGTCGCCGTCGAGTTCCTGCAACTCTTTCACGCACCGCCGGATGGAGGCGTAGCGGCGGGGGAACGGGCGGTCCTCGCCGTCGGCCGCGAGGGTTCGCTCGGCGGTGGTCCAGAGGACGGTGCCGAAGAATCCGGAGACGAGGAAGCCGAGCGCCGACCGGTTGAAGATGACTCCGTAGCGGTCCTCGTCGTCGCGCAGGGCGTCTTGGGTGGCGTAGATGGAGTACTCGCCGTCGGCGACGGCGATGACCGGCGTGGTGATGCCCCGGCGGGCGCGGGCAGTCGTCGCAACGTCGAGGTAGTCGAACTCGTCGGGGTCGGGCGCTTCCGAGGCGGGCGTGACCAACAACTCGACGCTGACGCCCGAGTCGATGGCGTCGCTGAGGTCGTCTTCGAACCGCTCCAGCAGGTCGGGGGTCAGCGAGAGCGCGACTTCGAACTCGGCGGCGGCAATCACGTCTTCGAGGTAGCGGAGGATGGTCGAGCGCGACTTGACCAGCGAGACGGCCTCGGTGTCGCGGGCGGGCGCAGTGTAGCGCGCTTCCAGTTCCGAGACCATCTCCATCAGCGACGACTGGACGCCCGAGAACGCCTCTTCGGGGTCCACCGCGATGACTTTCATCGGCCGGGATTCGCGCAGTTCCACGAGTCCGCGGTCGCTGAGGCTCCGAACCGTGTCGTAGACGCGGGGTTGGGGGATGTCCGTCCGGTCGGCGATTTGGCTCGCGGTCAAGTCGCCGTGTTCGAGAACGGTGAGATAGGCGTCGATTTCGTACTCGCCGAGGTCGAATCGGTCGCCGACTTGCTCTATCGTCACACGCAGGTCGTCGGAGGTCATGTATCTGGAGACACACGCGAGGGGTAAATGATTTATCCGGTTTCGAGTAGCACTCGTTTCCGAAAACGCGTTTCATCCTCCGCGTATATTCTCCGCGAGCGAGAGACACGAGAAGATGGCCGAGAGAATCGCGAAGATGTCTCAAGAAAGTACAGATGTTTCTAAGGAGAATTAAAAGCAGTCTTTCGTGGTCGAACTGACGCGGAGTCGGCACGCCACGAGTTCGTCCCGGCTTCGCTTATAAACCCTCGGGGCGCGCCCGCGGGAAGGTTCTACATGTACATCCGGCCTTCCGGTCCCTCGGTCTCCGCACGCTCCGAGAGTCGCTCGGCGAGGTCCTCGTAGTAGCCCTGCACCTCGGTAGCGAACTCCTCCAGCGGTCCCGTGTCGATTTCGAGGTCGTAGATGGACTGCACCGCGTCGAGCAGTCGAATCGCCGCTTCCACGTCGGGCGCTTGGGCGTGGACCGGCGTGACCAACACCGCGGTCCGGAGGTCCGACTCCATCCCGCGGGCCACCAACTCGGCGTTCATCCCGTCGAGGAACCCTTTCCCCATCGCGGGAATCTCGGCGTCGGCGAGGCGGTGGTCCCGGTAGTCGTCGGTGGCGACGTAGAACACCTGATGCTCCTCGGGCGCGTGGAGAATCGTGACGCCGTGGAGGACCGCAATCTCGTCGATTCCGCCGGTCTCGGTCCACTCCAGCACCGCCTCGCTGAACTGTTGGGCTGCCCACGCCGGGACGAACAACTCGCCGACGAGAACCGACAACCCGGCCTCCTCGTGGGAGAAGACCCGCGTGTGGTGTCGTGGCCGGCCGTTCTCGAACGGCGTAATCGCCGGGAGTTGGTCGGCGGTGATGTGGCCGACCTGCTCGAATTCGAGGCGGTCAACGAGGTAGTCCACCGCCGTCAGTCCGGCGAGTCCGAACTGCGAGAACCCCGCGACGACCGTCTCCTGCGGGTTCTCGGCCGTGATTTCGAACGAAGCCCCTGCCGAACGCGGTTCCCCACTCATGCGAACGAATACGGCGAAATGGGCCTTAGCTCTTTGCAGGCGCACGGTCGCGGTTCTGCGCGGAGGCGCGCTACGCGCGCCGGAGCGGAGTCGCCGAGCCGGACTGTCCTATCAGCCTGCGCCCACAGCCTTCTTGCCCCGCCGTGTTGCGGGTAGGGCCGTGAATCGACCACTCAGCGAGGACGACGAGGGCAAGCGAGTCGTCGGACCCGACGGCGAGGAAATCGGCACGGTCGAGAAAGTGGACGCTGGCGTGGCGCACGTCCACCCCGAGTCGTCGGTGTCCGAGTCGGTCCGCGAGCGACTCGACTGGAGCGACCGAGGCGACTACACGTTTCAGGAGACCCACGTCGAATCGGTGACGGCCGACGAAGTGGTGTTGAGCGAGTAGGTCGGCGGTCTTCCTCTCGCGCCGAGGCGGAAACCCGTCTCAGACGAACGAGAAGCCCAACAGCGCCCACACCGCCAGCGCGAAGCACGGGAGTCCGAAGCCCAGAAACGCCGCGAAGCTCCACTTCTTGACGGTGTTGCCGTCGAGTGGACCGAACGGAATCATGTTGAACCCCGCGAGGAGGAAGTTGATGCGGACGCCGAGACCCGCCACGTCGCCGAGCATCCCGCCGAGGAGCAACTCCAGCGGGAAGAACGCCATCCCGAGCGCCACGTTGGTCAGCGGTCCGGCGACGGCGATGAGACCGTGTTCCCGGAGCGTGGCCTGCCCGCGGTGGTAGACCGCACCCGGCGCGGCGAAGAGGAACCCCGCGAGCGCGCCCGCGACGGCCAGAAACAGCATGCCGTAGTCGGCCCGGAACTCCGCGACCTGTCCGTACCGAATCGCCGTCACCTTGTGGGCCATCTCGTGGAGCAGGAAGCCGAGTCCCGCGGTGACGAGACTCGCCGGGAGCAGGCCGAACAGAATCGCGGGTTGGTAGAGAAGTGCCTGTCCGCCGCCACCGAAAAAGAGCGCGAAGGCCACGCTCAGGGCCGCCCACGCGATGGCGATGTCCAGCAACTCGCGCGTGCTGAACCGGATGGTTCCGACCTTCATGACAGCGTATCTACGATGAGGTCGGCGCTGTTCTGTGCGCCCTGTATCATCAGGTTCGTAATCTCGCCGACGCCGCCGATTTGGGACCCCAGAAGCGGCAGGACCACGAACGGGAACGCGAAACTCGCAATCATGCTCCCGACGTTGGTCATCGCAACGATGGCGATGAGTCGGAACAGCGGCACGTCGAGCATCTGGCCGAGGAGGTCGCGGAGCGGCGTCTCCTCGTCTTTCATGAGTTCGTTGAGCGTGGCGATGTCGCCGACGTTGACCGAGGTGTACTTCAACTCGACGTACCCGGCGAACCACCCCGGCGCGAGCAGTGGGTTGACGCTGGTGAGCCACGCGACGGCGCCGCCGACGCCCGCGGAAGTCCAGCGCGCGCCCGCAAGCTTCGCCAGTCCGAACGCGAAGACGCCGTTGAACAGGAACCACGCCGCGAACACCTTCAGGAGGAAGCCGTCGCGGACGCCCGCCATGAACAGCAGGAAGAAGAACGCGAGGAAGCCGACGGTCATCAGGTAGCCGAAAATCTTGAACAGCGAGAATCGGCTTCCCGACTCGGTACCCACGAGGTCCTCCATCGGCGGCAGGCGCTCGGGGTGGTCGAGGTACTCCTCGATGCCCGCGCGGTGGCCCGCGCCGACGATTGCGACGACTTCGTGGCCCGCGTCCCGGAGTTGGACGAGGTTGTGGGCGATGAAGGCGTCGCGCTCGTCGATGAGGGCCTCGGCCCCGCCGGGGGAGAACTGGCGGAACTCCTCCATCATCGCCGTCACCACGTCGCCGTCGGTCAGTTCCTCGATGTCGAACTCCTCTTCGTCCTCGGGGTCGCCGATGCCGACCATCGCCAGACAGAGTTCCCACACCATCCGGAGTTTCTCGAAGAAGGACATCCGCGCCCAGAACCGCTGGATGGTCGTCTGGATGTCGCGGTCCACCAGCGCCACTTCGCTTCCGACGCCCTCGGCGGCGTCGATGGCCGCCTGCATGTCCGCGCCGGGTTCGATGTCGAAGCGGTCGCCCATCCGGGCCTGCACGTACGACAGCATCCAGTAGGCGATGAACTGGAAGACGGTGTTGCCTTTGAGCAGGTCGGAGGGTTCGAGGTCTTGGGCCACTTCGCCCTGCATCTGGCGGTACCGGCCCTCGTCGAGTTCGACCGCGACCACGTCGGGGCGCTCTGCGTCGATGGTCTCGCGGACCTCCTCGACGCTGTCTGCGGAGACGTGGGCGGTCCCGACGACGTGGACGCTACCACCGCCGTCTCCGGCGTCCAACTCGGCTGAATCGCTCATCGTTCGCCTTACACGCTATCCCTTTTTACCGTTGTCGGTGCCCGAAGAATTACCAACCGGCCGAGAGTTACGGCGGTTCTCGGGACGGCGTAGCACGGCCCGCTCGCTGAGAACGACGCGTTACTCGGGAGAAATCGTGCAATAACAATTGCCCGCGTTCCACGAGTACACGAACGTCTCATGAACCGGCGACGATTCCTCGGGTGGGCGACCGTGGGCGCGACAGTCTCGCTCGCGGGGTGTCCGGCCCTCGCGGTCCGGAACGTCCGTGTCCGGGGCCGGTACCCGGCCGACGCCAGCGGGTTCCATCTCGCGGTGGAGTCCGAGGACGCCGCGGGACTGGTCGAGAACGTCTCGGTCCCCGGCGGCGGTCCGCAGGGCGGGATGTCAATCGGCGCGTTCGTGGACTGGCGGCACGCGGGCGAACTCACACTTCCGCAACTGCGTCTTCGAGGGGTTCCCGAACAACGGACTCTACGCCTCCGCGCCCGGCGGCGACGGGAGTCTGCGGGGGTTCGGCGGCGTGGTCCGGGTCCTCGGGGGTCGCTACCGGAACAACAACATCGCCAACGTCCGCCTCGGCGGACGCGGCGCAGTCGCACGCGGCGTGACCATCGTGGTGGACGAGGTGCCGCCGTACAACGAACTCAACGCCAGAGGGTTGCTCTTCCGGAACGGGCGCGACCACCGGGTCGAGAACTGCCGCGTCGTCCTCGGCGAAGACGCGGGCGAAAGCCTCGGCGCAATCGTCTTCAACCCCGACGCGGGCCGGGTCTCGGTCCGGAACAGCGACGTGGAGATGGACCGCGACGGGATTCCGGCGGTGTACGCCCCGCCGCCCTCCGCGAAGGCCCCCGACGAGACCGGCCCGGTGTTCGAGAACGTCTCGATTCGGGGCACCGCGGGCAGGGACCGAACCGTGGACGTGGCGGGCAGGGACCGGACCGAACTCCGGGACTGCCGAGTCGTCCAGTCGGGCGACGACCGGGGCGGCGTTCGGTTCGCCCGGTCGGACCGGTGTCTCGTCGCCGGGACGACCATCGACGTGACGGGCGACGCGATACTCGACAGGCGGTCGTCGGTGAACCGGCGCGGCGTCGAGGTGGTGAGCGCGTGATGTTCGAGAACGAAAATTCGTTCCGAAGCAATCGAAAACAATTTCGAGATGAACAAAATCCTGTCCGAAACGACGCGTCGCTTCCCTCGCTGTCGGTCGTCGTCATCGCCCGCAACGAGGCCGACCGCATCGACCGGTGTCTGCGCGTGGTCCGGTCGGCGACCGAGGCGTTCGACAGCGAACTCGTCGTGGTGGACTCTAACTCGTCGGACCGGACCGTCGAGCGGGCGACCGACCACCCGGCGTCGGTCCTGCGAATCCCGACCGACGACCTCTCGACGCCCGCGGCGGGCCGGTACGTCGGCGGCGCGTTCGCGGCGGGCGAGCAGGTGCTGTTCGTGGACAGCGACGTGGTGGTGGCGGACGGATGGCTCGAAGCGGCGTCCCGGCGACTCGCGGCGGACCCGGACTCGCGGGCGTCGGCGGGCACCTCGGCGAGACCGGTGAGGCCAGCGAACCGGCGACCTACCGCGAACCGCTCCGGCGCTGGCGTCGGGGCTTCTTCCACGGAGTCGCGGACGCGCTCTTCCGGTCGGCGTCGTCGCCGGGCCTGCTCGTCGCCCACCTCCGACACCTCCGCCACTCGGTGGTTTCGAGTTGCTGGCTCGCGGTCGGACTGGCGGCGCTGGTCGCGCCGCCGGTCCTCGCGACGTGGATTGCGGCCTCGGCTCTCGGCGTCGTCGCGCTGGCGCGGACGCAGGGTCTCGCTCGCGCCTACCACCTCGTCTCGTTCTGGGTCCTGCTGTCGGCCGCGGTCGTGAGCCACGACTGGCGCGCGCCGCCCGGCCGCGAGCGGTACCCGCTCGACCGAATCGAGGCGGTCCGGCGCGGGCCGGAACTCGCGGTCGGCCGCGAGTTCCGGCCCGAGGCGCGGTGCGGTGGCGGTCTGCGGTGCCGTGCGGTGGCGGTGCGGTCTCCCTGTCGTCGGCTTCAGTAGCGGTCGCAGTCTGCGGTGCTGTGCGGTCCAGTTGGTTCGAGCAGTCACTAACGTCTCGCGGCCGACTCCGCCCGACCGCGGCCGATTCCTCCCGCCACGTCGCCGCCGCCTTCGTCGCGCCGCCGTCATAAGCCACGACTAAAGAAACGTAGTTCGATGCGAGACGAAGGAAAAGGTTTCTTAGAGAATTACGTAGTTGTCCGAGGTCGCACCTTCGACATCCCGAACGACGAGGCGGAAGGCGAAAACGGGATGACGCGCGAGCGAGACGGTTCGACCGATGTCCGACACCGCGACGCTGATGGACTCCTACACGGAGATGACGGAACTACTGTTGCCCAACGACACCAACAACCTCGGGCGGGCGCTCGGGGGCGCGGTCCTCCACTGGATGGACATCTGCGGGGCCATCGCCGCGATGCGGTTCTCGAACTACCAGTGCGTGACCGCCTCGATGGACCACGTAGATTTCATCTCGCCGATAGACCGCGGCGAAGTCGCTATCGTGGAGGCGTTCGTCTTCGCTACCGGTCGGACTAGCATCGACGTGAAGGTAGACGTGCGCGCCGAAGACCCCCGCGAAGGCGAGGAACGCGAGACGACCACCTCCTTCTTCACCTTCGTCGCGTTGGACGAAGAGGGAACGCCGACCGAAGTTCCTGACCTCGACTGCCCGACAGAGAACCAGCAGGCGCTCCGGGACGCCGCGCGCGAACAGCGCCGCGAGCAGTTGGCCGCGGTCGCGGAAAAAATCGACGACGAGGGATAGCTACGCTTCGGTGGTCGTCTCTTCTTCCTCGCCGTCCATCTCCACCGTGGTCGTCTCTTCGACCATTTCGGTGGTCTCTGCGGCCTGTTCGGTGCCGTTCACGTCAATTTCGAGGAAGAGGCTCAGCGACTCGTTCGCTGGCGCGTCCTCCGGGCTGGCGTACCCGGCGACGAATCCGGTGTACGCGTTCCCTTCGAGGAGACTTTCGTTGAACGTGGCGACGACGGTACCGTTATTGTCCTCGGCCGCGGGTCGCACTTCGAAGGTGTACACGCCGTCCTCGACGGTCGTGTAGTCGGTCGCGTTGCCGAACGTCGCGTTGTCGGCCACCGCGTCACCCGACTGCTGGAAGGTCACGTCGACCGGACCCGCGTCGGGCGAGGCGTGGACGAGACGCACCGACGACTGGTTGCCAGTCGGCGCTTCGGTGGCGTCCGAGAGTACGGTGACTTGGAACTCTTCGGTCGCGTTCTCGGAGACCTCTCCGGCCGCCATGACGGTGTACTTCTCGTTCGCCTCGACCGAGACTTGCCCTTCGAAGACCGCGGTCTCGTTCTCGGCCGTGACGATGGTCACGTCGTGGTCGCCCGCCGAGAGGTCGAGGTACTCGGTCACGTCACTGTACTCGAGGTCCTCGACCGCCGTCTCGCCATCGACCTGTACGTTCACCGCCGGTGCGTCCGGCGACATGTGTGCGACCCGAACCTGCGCGTTTCCTTCGTCTTGGGTCAGCGACGCGACCGTCCCTGCGCCCAAACTGGCGACGACCAGAAGCGCGACGCCGACCGCGACTGCCCGTTTCAATGTCGTTCTGTTCGCTGTCATGCTCCGGAACAGTTCGCAATTCGACACGCTATAAAGCGCGACGACCGTCCAAGCACGTAATCTCCGACGAAGCGGCACAACGGAACGATTCCCGTCGTTAGGCCCGATACAGGTCGCTCGAAATCTCCCTTACCTCGAAAAATTCGGCGTCTGCCGACGTTCGGTCCCGTCGCGTGCCGTCGCTCCCCGTCGTCCGGTCTACGATTCGGCCGTCGTCTCGTTCATCATCGCCCCGCCGCTATCGACTGCTACGAGGAGGTCGAAGGGCACGTCCGCCGGTGCCTCGTCGGGCGAGAGATACCCGGCGGCGACTGCCGAGTACGTCGTCCCGCCCTCCACCGAAACGTCGAAGGTGGTCACGACTTCGCCGTCGTTGTCCTCGGTCGCGGGACGGACTTCCAGCGTGTAGTCGCCAGCGGGCACTTCCACGTAGTCGGTCGCGTTGCTGAACGACACGTTGTCGTAGAGGACCGCTCCCGACTCCTCTACGGTCACGTCCACGGCGGGCGCGTCCGGCGAGGCGTGAATTAGTCTGACCGAGGCGTTCTCGTCGCTCGGCGTCTCGAAGTCGTCCACGTAAATCTCGGGTCGGAACGTCTCTTCGCTGACCTCGCCGACGGCCGCGACGGTGTACATCGTCCCGGCCTCGACGCTGACGGTCCCTTCGAAGACGACCGTCTCGTCCTCGCTAGTCTGAATCGTCACCGTTCGTTCGCCCGCGGGCACCTGCAAGTAGTCGCTGACAGTGCCGAACTCGACGCCTTCGAGAACGGGGTCGCCGTCCACGAGAACGTCCACGGCGGGCGCGTCAGGCGAGAGGTGGGCCACCCGCACCTGTGCCGCGCCCGAGTCGGTCGCTCCGACGGTCGCTACCCCTACCCCCACGAATCCCGTCAACACCAGCAAGACGACGCCGACCGTCGCCATTCGTCGTGTCGTGTGTGTCTCTATCTCGCACATACTGCGGACGGTTCTCAGGACGAATCTATCATAAATCGACGGGACCATTCACGGCGTAACGGGCCGTAGAGGGCGTCGAAATCCGGATTACGCTGGTCGGGCAGACCCCGACGATTTCGGCGTCGTCGTGCGGAAATCGCCCGCGAACTCGGTGCTGATTCGTCCGGGAAGGAACGCTTATCGGCGTCGCTCCCGTATCCGGCCAGCATGGGACTCGACGTGGCGCCACCGGACCCGCCCGAACTTGCCGAAGAGACCGACATGCAGGAGTACGAGGACGTGGAGGTGCGCGGCGACACCGAGTATCGCCGACCCGAACTCGAGGAGTTCCTGCGCGAGGGCGCGTGGAACGAGGCGTTCGGCGAGTGGTCCGAACACACCGACCTCGAAGCGTCGGAGTTCGAAATCGCCCGCGAACTCGACCTGTTCCGCGAGTTCGACTTCTTCTGGGACGACTTCGCCGACCGGGTGGGCTACCACGCGCCCGGTATTCCCGAAGACTGGAAGGAACGCGACTACCACCCGGACCTCGACTCGTGGAATTCGGTCTCGGGCATCAACGCCGCGATGACCGAACTCGGCCAAATCGTCTGCGACGTGTTGGAATCCGATTACATCGACTGGGAAGCCGACTACGAAGCGCCCGAGGACCTGCCGGACTTCGAGACCTGACTACGCGTCCACCTTCTCCGGATACTTCTCCGGCACGCCGAATCCCGCCTCGCGTAGCGTCGCGTGCGCCGAGGCGAGCGCACGCACCCACTCGCGCCCCCGGCCGGTGCGCGCGCGGGCGGCGTAGCGAATCGGCGACCCGCGAATCGTCCGGTCGGGCAGGTCCGCGCTCGCGGCGGCGTACTCGTCGGCGAGTCCGGGATTCGAGAAGTCGATGCGGTCCGGTAGCGCGAGGTGGGGCAGGTCGTGTTCGACCGCCATGTTCCGGTAGGCGAAGGCGGCGTCGATGCCGCCCGCTTCGAGCGTCCGGAGGAGTCCGGTCTCGGGGAAGACGCTCGTCCGGGCGAGGACCGACTCGGTGTCGATGCCCTCGGCGAGGTCCAGCGCCATCACGGTCCGGTAGCCGAGGGGGTCTCGGGCGGGGTCGGTCCGGCCGAGCGCGAGGTCCGGGTCCGCCAGAAGCGCGCGCCAGTCGTCGTACTCTCCCGCCACCGACTCGCCGACGGCCACCACCAGCGCGTTCGTGGCGAAGCAAGTCACCCGGTCGGCCAGACCGGAGAAGAGTCGCGGGTCGGCGAGCGCAACCGCGTCCGGGTCGCGCAGGCCGTCTTCGAGCAGGCGACGGCAGGCCACGCTCCCGTGGGCCTCGACGCTCGCGTCACCGATTTCTCCGGCAATCTGTTGGAGGCTTCCGGCCACGAGGACGTTCGCCGGACGGGACTCGGAACCGGTCTCGTCGCCGTCCGACCGGACGGCGACGGTCCCGACGCCCGCGACACTCCCGACTGCGAGCAAGCCAGCACCCCGCCGGATGACTTCACGGCGACTCGACACGAAGGTAACGACAATACATCACTTGAAAAGGTTTGCGTAACTGGAAGCGGTTACTCTCGGCGGTACCGTGCGCTCGGCCGGTCCGACGAGCGAACGGTGGCAGTTCACCGAGAAAACGGTTTCAGTTGCTCTAAGCAATATTTCTCGTTCTCTAACTACGGTGTAGCTACCTGCGCCTCGCGCAGTCGCGCGCGACTGCGCGAGGCGTCTCGCCGACGAGTAGCGTAGACTCGTTCGCGTCTCGGTCTGAGACGACGGCAAAAGTAGAGACCGAACCGCCCGCCGGATTCGTCAGAATCCGGCTTCCAACCGCTCGATGAGTCCCTCGTTGCCCACGTAGACCGGCGTGCGCTGGTGAATCGCCTCGGCGTCGGCGTCGAGGAGCGACTCCTCGCCGTTCGAGGACGCGCCGCCCGCGGACTCCACGACGTACGCGATGGGGTTGCCCTCGAACTGGAGGCGGAGTTTGCCCTCGGGCCGAGACTCCAACTCGGGGTAGGCGAACACTCCGCCGTAGGTCAGCACCTGATTCACGTCGCCAATCATCGCGCCGCCGTACCGGAGTTTGAGTTCGTCCTCGATTTCGCGGGCGTAGTCGCCGAACCGGTCGGTCCAGTCGGGAACGCGCCCGCCGAACCCGTAGACGGTCGGGTCCTCGGGGAGCGTGAGGTCTTCGGTGACCGCCCTGCGCGTGCCGTCGTCCTCGACGACGTACTCGGTTACGTCGCCGTCGCGGGCGACGACCATCGTCGTGATGGGTCCGTAGAGGACGTACGCCGCGGCGACGAGGTTCCGGCCGCTGGCGGGGAGTTCGGCGTCGTAGACCCCGAGGACGGTCCCCATCGAGTTGTTGGGCTTGAGGTTCGAGGACCCGTCGAGGGGGTCCACCGTGACTCCGTACCCCTCCCCGCACTCGACGACTCCCTCGCGTTCCTCGCTGGCGAACTGGCCCACGCCGTCGATGGCGGTGAGTCGCTCGGCCAGCAGTTCGTCGGCCCACACGTCGGCGGCCAGTTGCGTCTCGCCGCTGGCGTTCTCGGCGTCGGTCTTCCGGCGGCGTCCCGCGAGTCCGTTCCGGATTTCGGGCGCTGACCGGGCGACGACCCCGATGGCTTCCGAAATCGCGTCACTCATTCGTCGAGTGCTTCGTCGGCGGTGGCGTCCTCGAAGATGACCTGTTCGAGCGCGTCGAGGATGCGCTCGGGTTCGTCGCGCTGCCAGACGTTCCGGCCGACGGCGAGACCGGACCCGCCCGCGTCCATCACGGCCTCGACGCTGGAGAGGAACTCGTAGTCGCTGACCTTCGACCCGCCGCTCATCACGACCGGCATGTCGCCCGCGGACTTGACGGCCCAGTCCATCGACTCCCGCGTGCCGGGGTACTTGACCTTCGCCATGTCCGCGCCGATTTCGAGCGCGATGCGGGTGGCGTAGGCGATGACGCTCTCTTTGGTGTCGTTCTTGAGACCCTGCCCGCGGGGGTACGACCACATGACGACCGGCAGGTCGTACTCGCTGTGGGCCTCCTCCTGCACGTCGCGGAAGTCCTCGTACATCTCCTTCTCGTGGTTCGACCCGGAGTAGACCGTGTAGCCCACCGCGTCGGCCCCGAGTTCGGCGGCGTACTCCACCGACCAGTTCTGCGGCGAGTGGGGTTCGCCCATCCAGAGGTTGCTCGTCCCGTTGAGTTTCGCCAGCAGGTTCACCGAGTCGTCGTAGGAGGGGTAGTACGTCTCGGCGACCCCCTTCTGGACTGCCAACGACGTAACCGCGTCGTGGGTGGCGATGTCGAAAATCTGCTCGGGGTCGAGCGTCTCCGGCACCGAACTGAAGTCCGCGGAGGGTCCGTGTTCGAGACCGTGGTCGTAAGCGAGGATGAGCGCCTTGCCGTCGCGCGTTACCGGGGAGTCTTCGAGTGGTATCATCCATTCCAATCTCCGGTAACATCACATAAGAGTCTAATGGTCAGCGCGCTCCCTGTGAGAACGTCGCAGAGCCAATAAAACGCCGGAAATGGCGACTTGAATACGTTTTGGGAATCTGGTGACTTACTACTCAGATAGTAAAAATCAGGCGAGGTCCCGAGCGTCGTCGCGCCACTGGGAGACGCGCTCGGTGTCGAGTCCCAACGAGTCGGCGACGTGTTCGGGGTCGGCGGTAGCGAGACTCCGGACCGACGTGACCCCGCCGTTGGCGAGTATCTCGGCGATTTCCTCGTCCACGCCGGGCACGTCGGTCACGGGGTCGGGTTTGCTCCGCTCGCGCCACGCCGCCTCCGCTTCCTCGGCGGCCCCGCTTCCGTCCGCGGTGGCCTCGCCGGTCGGCGTCCAGTCGCCGCTGGTGGTCTGGGTGGTCTCGGGTTCCGACGACTCCCAGTCGCCACTGCTCGCGGCGACCCATTCGCGTTCGTCGTCCTGAAGCCCTCGAATCTTCTCGGAACGCTGTTCGAGCGAGTCGTCGTCTTCGTCGCTCCCGCCGAACGACCAGTGCAGGGAGTGTATCTTTCGAAGGCGGGTGGCGACGCCGGGGTTCACGCCCGCGTCGATGAGCATCTCGTAGGAGACGGACTTGTCGGCGATGCCGGTCGCGTCGAAGTCGGCGTCGGCCAGCACTTCGGCCGTCGCCGGGCCGACGAAGTGGATGTCTGTCAACTCCGCCACGCCGTCGGGGGATTCGTCGTCGGAGGCGTCGTTTTGGCTCACGAGGGCGTCACCAGTTTGTTTCCGACTCACGCTGGCATGGCTTGAATGTTTTGCATAGAGCGAATCAAATTCCGAGCGTAGCCTCCGGAATGAGCTACGACATCGTGTAACGAAACGCATACTATCGGTGAATCGCAACTCACGGGTATGAACGAGTCCGGCCTGCACGTGCTGATGGACCAATCGACCGTCGAGCGCCGGGTCGAAACGGGGAAACTGCCCGACTGGGCGGTCGCCCACTACCGGAGCTTTCACGACGGGATACTCGGCGAGCGAAACGACACGCCGTTTCCCTGCTACTTCGGCGTCGAGTCCGAGCGCGAAGGGATGGGACTGTACACGTTCTGCGACTCGGCGACCGACGTGGACGCCCTCTTCGGCCTCGGCGAGACGCTACTGGAGTATCTCGACACCTACGAGGACCACAGCGAGCGGGCACCCCTGACCGTGTTCTTCCGACCGCCCGACGAGGAGTGGACCGAAGCGAAGTACCACGAGACGCTCTGGCACGTCCTCCAGTTCCTCCACGTCCACGACCCCGAACCGTGGCCCGACGAGGTACCGACCGACCCCGACGACGAGTACTGGGAGTTCTGCTTCGGCGGGACGCCGATGTTCCCGACCTCCCGCGCGCCGTTCTACGACGACCGCAAGAGCCGATACTGCCCGGTCGGACTCGAAATCACGTTCCAACCCCGCGACCTGTTCGAGGGCGTCACCGCCGACACCGAGGCGGGCCAACAGGCACGGGAAGTCATCCAGAACCGACTGGAGGAGTACGACGGGGTTTGTCCCCACGCGGACCTCGGCGACTGGGGCGTCGAGGGCGACCGGGAGTGGAAGCAGTACCTCTTCTCGTCGGACGAGAGCCAAGCCCCCGACGAGTGCCCGATTCGAGTGACCCGCGAACACCCGAAGGCCGACCCGGAACTGCTGGTGGGAGCGTGAGCCTCGACCTGCCCGAGGACGCGGTTCTCGTCCTCGTGGACTTCCAGCGCGGGTTCGACGACCCCCGATGGGGCGACCGGAACAACCCCGACGCCGAGGAGGTCGCGCGCGACCTCCTCGGCGCGTGGCGGCGGGAAGACCGGCCGGTGGTCCACGTCCGCCACGCCTCGCAGGAAGACGACTCGCCGCTCCGGAACGACCGGGAGGGGTTCGCATTCAAGTCCGGTCTCGCGCCCGCGTCACCCGCGTCGCGCGCGGGTGACGTGGGCGACGCGGACGAGAGCGCGGCGCGCGGGGACGCGCGCCGCGCGGGTGACGGTAACGAGGGGGAGAGCGCGACCGAACTCGAAGTCGTCAAGCGCGTCAACAGCGCGTTCGTCGGCACGGAACTGGAGTCGTGGCTCCGCGAGCGCGGTCTCGACACCCTCGTCGTCGCGGGCCTGACCACCGACCACTGCGTCTCGACCACGACGCGGATGGCCGAGAACCTCGGCTTTCGGCCGGTCGTCGTCTCGGACGCCACCGCGACGTTCGACCGCGAGGCACCCGACGGCGGGACGATTCCCGCCGAGCGGAACCACCGGGTCGCGCTGGCCCAGTTGTCCGGCGAGTTCGCCGAGATTGCGGACGCGGCGGGCGTGGTCGCCGCGTTCGAGTGAGCGGCATTCTTCGGTAGGCTTACGGCCCGACCGCAAGAATTGCCCGCTATGGCACGCAGTCTCGACAGCATCGAGCGTATCGGCGTCGTCGGCGCAGGCACGATGGGAAGCGGCATCGCGCAGGTCGCGGCCCAATCGGGCTACGACGTGGTGATGCGCGACATCGAGGAGGAGTTCGTCCAGAACGGGTTCGACTCCATCGAGAGCAGTCTCGACCGATTCGTCTCGAAGGACAAAATCGCCGAGGACGAGGCCGAGGCGACTCTCGACCGCATCGCGGGCACGACCGAACTCTCGGACCTCGCGGACTGCGACGTGGTAATCGAGGCCGCAGTCGAGGACATGGACATCAAGCAGGACATCTTCGCGGACTTGGACGAGGAGATTCCCGACGACGTGGTACTCGCCACGAACACCTCCACGCTCTCCATCACGACCATCGCCTCGGTCACGGACCGCGAGGAGAGCATCGTCGGACTCCACTTCATGAACCCCGTGCCGGTGATGAAAGGCGTCGAAGTCGTCGTCGGCGAGAAGACCGACGACGAGGTGGTAGAGTTCGCCCACGCTCTCGCCGAAGATTTGGGGAAAGAAACGTGGGAGTCCGACGACAAGCCCGGTTTCGTCACCAACCGCATCCTGATGCCGTGGCTCAACGAGGGCATCCGGGCCTACGACGAAGGGGTCGCCTCCAAGGAGGACATCGACAAGGGGATGAAACTCGGCACGAACGTCCCGATGGGTCCGCTCGAACTCGCCGACCACATCGGTCTCGACATCTGTCTCGACGCCAGCGAGACGCTCCACGAGGAACTGGGCGACCGGTACAAGCCCGCCTACCTCCTGAAGCGCAAGGTTGACGCCGGGGACCTCGGGAAGAAGACGGGGAAGGGCTTCTACGAATACTGAGTCCTCGATACGTCTGTCTCACTCGCTCTATCTCGCCCGCTCCGTCTCGCCCGCTCCGTCTCACTCGCTCCGTCTCGCCCGTCTTCTACACCGGCACGACACGGAACACGTAGTCAGGATAGGCGGCATCGAGGTTCACGGGACTCTCCTCGGCGGTATGTTCCTGACAGAGGAAGGCCTCGGCCTCGACGGCACCGTGGCCGGTCTCCTCCTGATACCGTTCGAGGACTGCGAACGCCGGTGGCTCGTCACAACCGCGCCGGTGGCACTCGCTCGGCGAGTCGGAGCGTTCCTCGCGTCGGGTTTCCGCACGCCGGATTTCGCCGGAGTCGGCGTCCGAGTCACCCGACTCGGCTTCGTCCGGCGGTTCGGCCTCGTCGGCGCGACGACGCGCCTCGTCGATTTCTCGCTCGCGCTGGCGTCGTTCCCGGTCGGCCGCTTTCTTCTCTCGACCGTCCTTCGTGTCTGGCATCCTCCTCATTAGGAGGGCGAACGGGATAATCCTGTGGTCGCTGGTACCGATACGCAGTCGAGTCAGCAAACGTCAGTCGTCAGCGAATCAATTACGTATCTTAGAGCAATAATATCGTTTCTAAAAGAAACAAAAATACGTCCGAACGCTCACGACGGCGAGAACGGTTCGTCTTCCAACTGCGACCGCAACTCGCCGATTCGCTCGCGCTCGACGTTGCCGGACTTGAACAACTGAATCAGGCCCATCACTTCGGCGCGCGAGACTTTCACGCCGCCCTCCTTCACCACGTCCTCGGGGCGCTTGAGCAGTTCGCGGCTGGTGCCGACCGCGAGGAGATACGGGATGGCCCACGCTTCGAGGGTGTTGCCCTGCGACTCGGGGAGAACTTCGAGGTACCGCTGGGCGTCGTCCATGTAGCCCCGCGCGTGGCGCGTGACCCGCCGGATGACGCCAGCGACCGCAGTCTCGTTCTCGGGAGCCGTGACGTTCGAGGGGTTGACGCCGTGTTCGCGCAACCACGTCGCCGGGAGGTAGACGTTGTTCTCCTCGCGGAAGTCGTCGGACACGTCCTTGGCGACGTTGACCAACTGGAGCAGGAGCGCGAACCCGCGGGCGTTCGCCCGGAGAATCTCGGCGCGCCGGTCGTCCACGTCTTGGGCGACCAGATTCGTGATGAGTTCGCCGACGGTCCCGGCGGCGTACCAGCAGTACTCTTCGAGTTCGTCTATCGTGCCGATTCGGAGACCTCCGTCGTCCTCGTAGCGCTCGACGAACTCCGCCATTCCGCAGACCAACTCGCTCACCGGCGGGTAGATGGCGGCTTGGGCGTCGTCGCCCAGCGACTGGAACGTGGCGACGATGCGCGGCGACCGGGCGACGACTTTCCAGTCCTCGTCCGTCTCTACCTCGTCGGTGTTGGCCGGAAGCCACGGCTCGACTGCCTCCCGGAACTCCTCGATGCTCGTCGGGTCGTCCGGGTCGAGCGCTCGGTCGTACAGGTGGAGAAGATGCGATTGGTCCTCCGGCGAGATGTGTCCGGCGTCCTCGACGGTGTCGGCGACACGGCAGAGCAAGTAGCCGACGCAGATGTAGGAGGCCATCGGCTCTTCCAACACGTCGATAGTGATGGCGAACGTCCGCGAGACGCCTTGTACGGCATCGAAGCACCACTCGATGTCGGCGTCCGCGAGACGTTCGGTGGGCGACTCCGTATCCATTGACTTTTGGAACCTAGGGACCCGAGATTGAAAAGCTTGAGCAAATGCCTTAGAATTTACCGCCAGCGAAGCGCGGCGGGTCCGGGCCGACGACGAACCGGACCGACGAGAACTCGCCGACACACCGCCCCGACGCCACCGGCCCAACGCTTATTCTCGCGGGTCACGACCGAGTAGATATGATTCCGACGCCCAAAGACGCCGCGAAGGTCCTCGTCGGCAAGCCCCTGAAACTCCAGAAGAACCGGCTCAACGCCGCGTCGTTCGTCGTGCAGGCCGCGCTCGCGCTCCGAAACGGGAAGCCAACCCGCGCGTTCCTCCTGCTCGGTGCGGCCAGTGTCGCGCCTCGGCATCCCGCCGCCTCGTGGCTCTTGCAGGGTGCGCTCGCCGCCGACGACGTGCGGCGAAAGCTGTTCTGAGTGACCGAAACGATGGTCGGCTTAGAGCGCGGAACGGTCGAAATCCGGTCGTATCGACCCGAGTGGGGACGCCACTACGAGGCGGAAGTCGAGCGACTGCAGTCCGTCGCCGGTGAGCGACTCCTCGACTTCGAGCATATCGGAAGCACGGCGGTCGAAGGACTCGCCGCCAAGCCCGTCATCGACCTCTACCGAGAGAAACTGGCGTTCCGGGACTACCTCCGTGACCACCCCGAAGTCGCCGCGGAGTACGAGGAACTGAAACGCGAGTTGGCCGACGGACACGCCGACGACCGGGACGCCTACACCGCGAAGAAGGGCGAGTTCGTAGAGCGCGTGCTGGCGGACGCGCTGGACCGCGAGTAGCTACCCGAACTGACCCGAAGAGACGCCGGTCGGCGGGCCGAACCGCCGGAGCGACGGGACGCCGAGCCGGTAGGCCGCCGCCAGCACCGACCCGAGGGCGCTGGCGAGCATCACCGTCCGACTTGCCGACTCGCGCGCCCGCCAGACCGCCCAGAAGCATCCCCGCCGGGAGGACCAGACTCAGCGCGCTCCCGACGACGGCGACCCACAGGAAACCGGACGCGGTGAGACCGACGATAGTCGTCGCGCCCAGCGGGAGTTCGTCCACCGCGGAGGTCGCGACCGACCCGATTCGGGACGCGCTCGGCCGACCAACCGACTGGGTGGATAAAGGGGCCGCCCGCTCGCGTGACCCGCGAGCGGGCGGGGGCTTTCGAGGACTTCTTCGCCGCGATTTCTGCGGTCGCTTTGGCGATTCGTGGCAACTGACCCGTCTCTCTCGAACACCGCCCGCGCCCGGAAGGGAAAACTAAAGGGTGACTCCTACCCAATTTTTGCGCATGGACTTCAGTCTCTCCGCCGAGCAGAAGCAGATACGGGATATGGTAGCGGAGTTCGCAGACGAGGAAATCAAGCCGCGCGCCGACGAGATAGACGAGACCGACGAGTTCCCCCAAGACCTCGTGGATGAGATGGCCGAGTTGGGTCTGATGGGGATGCCGTTCCCCGAGGAGTACGGCGGGGCCGGGCTCGACTACCACTCCTACGCCATCGGACTCGAGGAGATTTCCCGCGGGTCGGGCGGACTCGGCACCGTCGTCGCGGCCCACACCAGTCTGGCGGGCAACATGCTCTACGAGTTCGGCGACGAGAACCAGAAACAGGAGTACCTGACGCCACTGAATCAGGGCGAAGACATCGGCGCATTTGCCCTCTCGGAGGCGGGCGCGGGGTCGGACGTGCCCGCGATGGACACCACCGCCGAGAAGGACGGCGACGAGTACGTCGTCAACGGCGGCAAACTCTGGATTTCCAACGGTTCGGTGGCCGACACGGTGACGCTGTTCGCCAAGA
The DNA here is from genome assembly GCF_029338395.1 of Halorussus caseinilyticus. Taxonomy (NCBI): domain Archaea; kingdom Methanobacteriati; phylum Methanobacteriota; class Halobacteria; order Halobacteriales; family Haladaptataceae; genus Halorussus; species Halorussus caseinilyticus. Next base: position 1,240,179 of record NZ_CP119809.1, on the reverse strand, counting down.
CCGACCCCGAGGCGGGCAACAAAGGCATCTCGTCGTTCGTCGTCCGGCCGGAGGAGGACGACGGCTTCCACGTCGAGGGCACCGAGGACAAACTCGGCGACAAGGGCTGTCCGACCGCAGAACTCCGGTTCGACGACATGCGCATCCCCGAGGACCGACGCCTCGGCGAGGAGGGCCGCGGGTTCGTCCACGCCTTGAAGACACTCAACGGCGGGCGAATCACCATCGCGGCGCGCTCGCTCGGCATCGCGCGCGCGGCGCTGGACGACGCCCTCGAATACTCCCAAGACCGCGAGCAGTTCGACCAACCCATCTCGGAGTTCCAGACCATCCAGCACAAACTCGCCGACATGGACACGAAGGTTCAGGCCGCCAAGATGCTGATGCACCGCGCGGCAGACCGGAAGATGCGGGGCGAGGACTACATCAAGCAGGCCGCGCAAGCGAAACTCTACGCCTCCGAAATCTCCCGCGAAGTCGCCAACGAGGGCATCCAGATTCACGGCGGCTACGGCTACACGAAGGACTTCCCCGCCGAGCGGTACTACCGGGACTCGAAACTGAACGAAATCTACGAGGGGACCAGCGAGGTCCTGCGGAACACGATTGCGAACGAGTTGCTGGACTGAGAGTCGAGCAGCTCCGTTGCGCTACGAGTCGAGTTCGGCGACGAAGCGGTCGATTGCTTCGATGTCCACCAGCATACAGTCGATGGAGTCCATCATCGCGTCCCAGTCCATCCGCCCGAAGTCCCACTTCTCGGCGACGACGACGGCTTTGGGCGCGGTGAAATCCCTGAAATCGCCCATCTCGGCGTAGGCCCGCCGCATGTGGTTGATGTAGGTACTCTTGTTCGAGGAGCGAGAGGTCTCTTTCACTTCGACGTAGCCCTTCCGAAGGTCGTGGTCGTCCAGTAGCACGCAGTCTACTTTCCACCGGTTGCCGGACTTGCCGACTTCGTACTGCTTCTCGCAGGTGTACCCCGTCGCGTCGGCTAAGGTCTCACGGACGTGGCGCTCGAAGTCGTCGTACCCGCCGTCGCGTGCCATGAATCGGGCTACTCGGGGTCGGGTGGTTAAATCTGTGCATCTCGTGACGCGTCTCGGCTACACCACTTTCTCTCGCATCCACTCGAAGTGGTCCTCGACCCGGCGCTCGCCCGCGTCGGTCAGTGCGTAGGCCTCGTGGATGCCGTCGGTGCGCTTCTCCACGAATCCCTTCTCTTCGAGCGACCGGAGCGCGGCGTAGAACGACTTCGAGTCGATGTGGGTGTTGTAGTGGTCTTCGAGGCGGGTCTTGAGACTCTGGCCGCGGAGCGTCTCGGCGTCGTACAACAGGACGCAGAGGTCGCGCCGTCGGCCGCTCTGGAGCCACTTGGTCATGGTCGAACGTTCGGCCGAGCGACTACGACGCTTGCGCTTCGGCGCGAAAAAATTGCTCGCCTCGGTGGCCCGTTCAGGTCGTCTCCATCATGTCCCGGGCCTCGTCCTCGGAGACGGACATGTCGTGCTGGGACCGAGCGTGAATCTGGATGAAATCAACCATCTCCGCTTCGTGTTCGTCGGTTATCTCGAAGTCGCAGTCCATTCCCTGCTCTCGACAGGCCATGTGCTTTGGCATCTGTGGTCAACCCCCGCCACAGAGGGACCACGCGGTTCGCTATAAATCTACTGCGGTCGTGGCCGACGGCGAGAGCGAGGCGAACGCTCGGCCGACCATCCGACAGGACGCGCTCGGCCGACCAAACCACGGTCTGGGTGGATGAAAGGGGCCGCCCGCTCGCGTTTATCATGGTCGTCTCTGCGGGCACTATTTGAGCGAGCGGAGCGAGCGAGAATATCCCGCAGAGCGGCCGCGAGCGGGCGGGGGCTTTCGAGGCGTTCATCACGACGATTCCGGCGGTTGCGGTGCTATCACGGAGAGAGAGAAGACGAAAGCGTTCCAGAGCCGACGACCGTCGCTGTCCGCAACGTCCACCCCTAGAGGCGAATCGGTACCTTCGACTGTCGCCGACACCAATCGCCGGGCATGACCGACCGAGAGACCACCGAGAACGGTATCACCGCCCGCTACTACGAGACGGACGACGAGCGCGTCCTCGAATTCGAGTCCGACCGCTCCACCGCCGCAGTCGCCCAGAACGTCGAGGGCTACGCCATGCTGAAAGTCCGGCCGAGCGCCGACGGCGACGAACTCGAACGCTACTACGGGTTCGACATGGCGCTGGACCACGCCGCGGAACTGCTCGGCGTCTCGCCGCACGACCTGCCGGTACCGGAGGACGCCGAGGACATGGGTATGTAGCTCTTTCGTTGCTTCAGCATGTTTTATGTGCTTTAGAGAATTCTATAGGTTGCTTAAAATGGTGTGTAAGTGTCTAGTCGGCGGTAGGGAGCGACAGACTTGAACCGATGAGGACCGCGACCGCACAGCACCGCCCCGCACCGCCACCGCGACCCACGTGCCTCCCCAACCGATTGCGTTGCCTGCGACCGAGGGTCGCAGGTCGGCGAGACGCGAAGCGTCTCGCAAGCCTCGGTCGTCGCTCCCTCCGGTCGCTCCTTCGTTGCGCTACTCATCCACCGTCGGAAGCGAGTTCCGACGAGCCGTCCGTCGCTTCGCTCCCGACGACACCGGCAGACAAACCGCGTCTGCCGAGCCTGCGCTCACGTTCGTTCGCGCAAACCTCGCGCGAACGGGCGCGGTCACGAGCGACCGCGCGCGCCGGACTCCTGTTCATGATAGCGCACATCGTCCCTGCCTCCGGACCCCGCGAATTCCTACCAGAGGACACAACACCTATCCCTCACGCGGTCCCACAGTGTCGCATGACCGAGTACACCACCGTCTCGATACCGAAGGACCTCGCCGACCGCGTGGACGAGACCATCGAGGGAACCAGTTTCTCCAGCACCTCCGACCTCGTGCGATTTCTGCTCCGGAGCATCGTCATCCAGCACCAGAAGGAGGGTCAACTCACCGAGTCGGAGTTCGAAGAGATAACGGGTCAGCTCCGGGAACTCGGCTATCTGGAGTAGCGGCCGGTCACGCCAGCGATTCGGTCGGCGGTTCGGCGTCTACGACCTCCAGCGGTTGCTTGCGCCCCGACCGGTCGAACGCCGCCAGCGACCCCTCGTCCCACGGCGGCACTGCGACCAGTATCGCCTCGTGGAGGTCGTCGGTCTTGGCGACTTCCAGATTCCCCTGCGGGTGGGAGACGAACCGGCCCTGCGTCTGTCCGGCCGGGACCGAGAGGTCCACGCCGAACACCGCGGTCAGCGACTTCCCGGCTTCCGGCGGGTAGAAGTGCGTGAACACGGGAACGTTCGGGGGAACGTCCCCGACGCCCTCCAACTCTCCGGCGGGCGTGACCGCGAGCGAAACCGTCACCTCGTCCGGTTCGGCCTCGGCCGCGAAGTCGAGTAGCACGCTCACCAGCCCCCGAGTTACGTAGACCACACGCCTCTTTGGGGCCGTCGATGTATAACGATACTGCCCACCGACTGTTCTTGCCCCCCGACGATTCCGTCTGCCGACGGCTTCCGTCTGCCGAGCGTCCGAACCGACGCGAACTGTTTTCACCGTCGGCGTCGTCTGACTTCCATCAGGCGCAGACGTGTCCTTAAAATATAGAATAGCTTATACTTAAATAGCTATTACTAGTTGGTACGATGTCAGAAACGAGCCTCACCACGTACCTCGCAGAGAACCCGCGGAAGATGGGCGTCCTGTTCACGATGCTGTTGTTACTCTCCCAGACTGGCAACGCCGCGGGAGCGGTGTTCTCGACTACTGCCGGGCCGTAAATTCAGGACCACGGGTTCAGAGTTCTGCCGGGTCGATGTCGCCGCTCCACGAGAACTCGCCGTTGAGGACTACCGGGACGTTCTCTCCCGTCAGAAACGTAACCAGTTCCGGCTTCGAGAGCGTGAACGGCCCGATGTCCCCGGACGCGAGGTAGAACTCGTTCCCCTCGCCGAAGATGGGCCTGCTAATCGACCCGAGACCCTTGTCGGCGGAGAGATACGTCGTCGCGGTCATCTCGTACTCGTCGCCCGCGGACTCTATCCGGCCGAGCAACGCGATACCGCTCTCGGTCTGGGCGATGTCCACGTTTCCGTCCCCGACCACGATGTACTGGTTGCCGACGACGCTCCGATTGCGAGCGATTGACAGCGCCGCCCGTAGCGGGAACCCGCGGTTCAGCAGACGGGCCATCGTCTTGCCGACTCTGACGGCACCGCTGTTGATTACGTCGCTGAGCGTGACGACGCCGCCGACGCTCCCCGCTTCGACCAGCGCCATGCCTTGGTCGTAGGACCGACACGCGTTCAACACGAACGCCTCGGCACCGACCGACTCGACCGCCGCCGCGTCGAGGTGGCCGTCCGCGCACTCGAATCCCCGACCGTCGATGTGGCCGATGTAGTGGAGAAACGCCGTCTCTTCGGTCAGTAGCGCCCGGAGTTGCTCGGCGGTCAAATCTCGGTGGACCGTCACGTCGAACGGGAGGGTCTCGCGGGACCCGTACACCTCGGCAGCGAGGTCACGCTCTTCGCCCATCGCGGTGTCGTTGCAGACGACTTCGATTTCGATGTCTCCGGCGTCTGGTCCCCGTTCGAGGCGGTTGCGAAACGCGGCTGGGGTCGCCTTGCTCGCGTCCACCGGCGCGTGGTCGCCAAGCCACGCCTGTTCGACCGAATCGGTCCGTCCCGGTTCGACCACCGGACGGACTTCGCCCGTCTCGGTCGTACTCCGGGTGAAGTCGTCGCCGTCGCCGACCCCTGCAGTCGGACGCCGGGCCGCCGTCCGCCGGGCGTCGGGCGTGCGGACGACCGCGAGGTCGTCCACGAGGAACGGTATCGACTCGACGTTCTCGGGCGCGGGTTCGACGTGCGTCGTCAGTTTCCACGTCGGGACGTGTTCGGCGGCGACATCGAAGGGAACCGAGAGGTAGGCGGCGAGACGTTCGGCCGGGGACCGGTCGTAGAGGTCGGCGAAGTTCAGGTTCACCACCGATTCGACCGCCCCCCGCTCGTGCAACTCGACCGGGTAGTAGCCCTCGGTCCGGGTCACGCAGTCGAAGAGGAACGTCTGTTTCAGTGTCCGGGCGACCGCCGTCTCGAACCCCTGCGGGCCGTCGAGGTCGTACTCGAAGCCCTCGTCGGTGACGAGGCGCGGCGTCCCGCCGGGCACCAGTTTCGCGCCGAGATAGAACGCCAGCGGTGCGGCGACGTAGGCGTGGCCCCGGTCGGGCGGTAGTTCGATTCGGACGCCGGTCTCGGGCGCGTCGATACCGTCGGGCACTCGAAGTTCGTCGCCCACCTCGATTAGCGGCGGGTGGCCCCGCAGGGTCGGAAAACTCCGTTCGGGACTGGTCGTCTTCAGCGCGGACCCGAGCGTCGAGAGGGCGGTCATCACGTCTCGGGAGTCTTCGGTCGTCGTGACCGTCGCGGCGGGACGCTCGTGGTGCGAGCGCGCGCCGACCCGGACCTCGGTGTCGGAGTCGAACGCGAACCGAATCCGGTCGTCGCTCGCGGTCACCGAAATCGGCCCTTCGACCGCGAAGTAGAGTTTCATCGGCGCACACGCCTCGACGCGGTACGCCGCGTCCGGAAGTCGCCGGTCTGTCTCGGGCCGGACTTCGAGACGCATCTCTCCGTCGGCGTCCCGGACGTAGGCCGCGACGAACGTCGGGAGCGTGACGGCATCGGTCGTTACGGACACCGCGGCGTCCACCGGAAACCGAAACTCGTCGGCGTCCGCGGGCGTCGGCGAGACGGCCGACGGCGTGTGCAGGGCGTACGTGCGGCGCTCGACGTGGTCTCGAATCTCGACGCCCGGCCGGTCGGACGTGGAGTCGAACGAGAGCGTCACGGCTACGCTCCCCCCGTTCTGCGCGTCGATTTCACCCCTCTCCAAAATCCCATGCCCTACAATTTATGTTAGAAGTCTAAAAATTTATTGGCAGTTCCGGCGTCTCACTCGGCGTCTGGGCCGCTACCGCTGTACCAACATCCGTAGATTCTCGGCGTAGAGTTTCGGAGTTCCGCGGCGCGAACCGGCGATGGCGTCGTCGAGTGCGCGCGCGGCGTCGTCTAACACGCCGCGTCCGTGGCCGACGACGACGCGTTCCGGTCTGAGGTCCCGGAGTTCCGACGGCGGGGTCAGTCGCATCATGGGGTGGACGCCGATTCGCTCGCCGGGCGTCGTGAAGTACGGCGCGTTGCCGACGCTCTCGGCGACGACGAGGGTTCCGGCGTCGGCGTCGTAGAGCGCCGCTTCCTCCCACCCGAACGAGTCGGTAATCTTCAGGAGTTCGTAGTCGGTTCCGGGGAGAGTGGTGTCGAACCGCCGGAGGTCGGCGTCCATCTCGGGAACCCGGTCGAACCACGAGGGGACGTAGACCGGAACGTCGTGACGGCGCGCGATTTCGTCGGCGTCCCGGTAGTGACGATTCAGGAGGACGACGACCCCGGCCACGTCGCCGAACTCGGCGAACAGGTCGTCGATTCCCTCGGCATCCACGGGGTCTACCACCCAGACGCCAGCGTCCGTGGCGAACGCGTGACTCGCCCGTAGCATCGTCTCGTCGGGGTGTGCTATCCACCCGACGCCCTTCTCCCAGCGGTCTATCTCCTCGTAGTCGGTCGCTGGCTGACTCTTTTTGAGCGGCATACCCGTCGCTACGGACCGAAGCCACAAAATCCCCACCGACAGCGGCGAGAACGCGAGGCTCTCGGAACGCCGCCACGCGGGGGTTTAAGCGCCGGGCGCGCGTACCCCGAAGCCATGCTCTCGGGGTTGCGATGGCTGGCACTCGAAGCGAAGTATCTAGACCGCGCCCGCGAGTTCTACGCGACGCACCTCGACCTGCCGGTGGTCCGCGAGGGCGGGGGCGAAGTCGTCTTCGACGCTGGCGGGACGAACCTCGTCGTTCGGGAACCCGGCGCGGTGCCCCGCGGCGGGGTCCACACCCACTACGCCTTCGCCGCGCCGCCGGACCGGTACGCGACGTGGTACGACCGACTCGCCGAATCGTTCGAACTCACGGAGTTCGACTTCGGCGGCGCGAAGTCGTTGTACTTCTACGACCCGGACGGCAACTGCGTCGAAATCGGGAGCGTCGGCGACGGCGACGACTCCATCACCGACATCTTCGAAATCGTGCTGGAAGTCGAGGACCTCGCGCGCGCCGAATCACTCTACCGGTCGCTCGGGTTCGAGGTGGTGGACCGCGGGAGCGAACGCCGGAGACTCCGCCTCGGCGGGCCGGTGGACCTCGAACTCTGGGAACCGCAGTTGGGGATAGCCGACGCTCGCGGCGGTCTCCACGTCGATGTCGGATTCGCGGCCGACGACCCGACGGCGGCGGTCGAGGCGGTCCGCGAGGACGTGTGCGCGGTCGAGGAGACCGACGACGGAATTCGGGTGCGCGACCCCGACGGCCACTATCTGACGTTCGAGTGACGCCGCTCGGCGTCGGTCCCCGGCGATTCGCGGTACTCGATGTGTCTGGCTCGGTCCTCTCGGATTAGTCGGACTGGCGGTCCCGCGGCGCGCGGGCAGTGCCCGCGCGCCGCCTCGCCCGGAACCGCGCGAAGCGTCCGGGGCGAGTTGGTCGCCCGCCGGTATTTAAATTCTCGGCGGCGTGGCTTTCGACCGATTAGAAATAAAAATATTTGTATTAGAAATAAAATTATTGCTTTCTAATGTAGATAGGATGCTAATAGATAGGAAAACATCTGCTATCAGTGTGGAGACTGGGTGTAGTCGAAGCTACCGCTCGAAACGATTTCGATTCGCGGTGCGGTCCCGAGTGACGCTCTCGCCAAAATCCGCCGTCTCAGAGCCGGTCCGCGTCCACACTCACGTCCGCGGGCGTCACGACGAGAAACTCCCGGAAGTGAATCAGACTGCCGCCGCGCTCTTTGACTCGCGGGGCGAGGTCCGACGCCAGTTCCGGCAGGTCGCCTTCGACGGCCAGCACGAGGACGTTGCCCCGGTCGATGACCTCGAACCAGTCGCGCTCGTCGGTCGTACCGTCCAGCTCACCGAGGACGATTCGTCGGTCGATTTGGTCGCCTCCGTCGCCGTCGTCTTCTATCTCCTGCTCGACCGCTTGGAGGTCGAGGTCGAAACCACTATCCATACGCGCTCGCTCACACTCCCCCGGCAAAATCCTTACCCCCTGACGTTCCGCTCGGCGGGAGCGTCCGGCGGTCCGCGAGCGCGGCGTCGAAGTCGCCGGTCGTCCGTCGGCTCTCGGCCGTACGACCCCGAACTCCTCATTTACCGAATATCTTAAATGCATTTACGAGCCTATTTTAATAATCTTTCTATTTTCATGCTTTAGATAGATTCAATTATGTGGGGTTCATTGTGACAATTGGTCATGGCACGGAATACCACACAGCGGAAGATGGCAGAGTACCTCGAAGCACACCCGCGGATGATGGGCGCGCTGTTCACGATTTGCCTCCTCCTGATGCAGGCAGGAAACGTGGCCGCGAACGGTGCGAGTACGAATGCAGGTCCCTGACTTAGAGTTCCTGCCGCCGTATCTCGTCGCTCCACCGTAGCTCGCCGTCTAATTCTACCGGCAGAACCTCTAAGCCGAAGAACGAGTCGAGTTCGTCGGCGCTCAGTTCGTACGTGTCGATTACTCCGGACGCCAAGTAGCGGGTGTTCACGCCAGCGATGTTCGGTTTCTGCATCGAACCGAGACCGTGACTCGGACTCGGATACGTCCGGAACTTCGTCCTGTATCGGCCCGACTCCAGCGATTCGATTTCCAAGTGGAGCGGCGTTCCGCTCTCGCTCTGACACAGGGTCAACCCGCCGTCGCCGACCGTCACGTACTGGTAGGCGGGCGCAGTCGTGTCTTTGACCACCGAGAGCGCGACCCGGAGCGAGAACCCGCAGTTGAGCAGGCGCGCCAGCGTCTGGCCGATTTCGGTGGCGACGCTGTTGGCGATTTCCGCCAGCGTCACGACGCCGCCGTAGCTTCCGGACTCGACCAGCGCCTCGCCTTGGGTGTAGGACCGACACGCGTTGAGGACGAACGCTTTGACGTTCACGTCCGAGAGCGTGCGGGCGTCGAGGTGACCGTCGGGACACCGCATCCCGTGGTCGTCCACGTGGCCGATGTAGTGGAGGAAGTCGGCGGGTTCGGCCAGCAACTCCCGGAGTTCGTCGGTCGTGAGTTCGTAGTGGACCGACACGTCGAACTGGAGCAGTTCCCGCAGGCCGTAGAACTCCTCGACCACGCCCTCCTCCATCATGCGCTCGTCGTTGCAGACGACGTGAATCTCGATGCTCGTCTTCTCGGGGGCCGACCGCTGGACCCGACGCCGGTAGGATTCGATTGATGCCTTGTTCGCGCCGAGGGGAAACCCGTCGCCGACCCACGCGTGTTCGACGGTATCGGCGGGTTCCGGGTTGAAAATCTCGCCCTGCGCGGGCGCGGCGGCGTTGGCGTCCATCGTACTCCGGGTGAAGTCGTCGGACGCGCACCCGGCGGTCACGGAGTCGCCGCCAGCGCCGCCGCGGAAGAACTCGTCGATTGGTTCGGGCGTGGGGTTCACCGACGCCGTGGTCGGGTCGCGGGGACACCGGACCAACGCGAGGTCACTGGCGACGAACGGCAACACCTCGGCGTTGTCCGGGGTCGCCATCACGTCGGTCGTCAGGTTCCACTCCGGGACGAACGCCGCGACGGTCTCGTAGGGGACCGAGAGGTAGGCCGCGAGGCGTTCGGCCGGGGACCGGTCGTAGAGGTCGGCGAAGTCGAGGTCCACGACGGATTCGACCGCCCGTCGCTCGTGGAGGTCCACCTGATAGTAGCCCTCGGTCCGGGTCACGCAGTCGAAGAAGAACGTCTGGCGGAGGACGCGCCCGACGGTCTTCTCGAAACCGAGGGGTCCGTCGAGGTCGTACTCGAAGCCTTCGTCGGTGACGAGGCGCGGGCGGTCGGCCGGGACGACTTCCGCGCCGAGGTAGTACGCCAGCGACGAGACGGGGTAGACGTACTCGTACTCGGCCGGAATCTCGATGCGGACGCCGGTATCCGGTCGCTCGATACCCTCCGGCGCGTCGAACTCCTCGCCGACTTCGATTAGCGGCGGGTGGCCCCGGAGAGTCGGAAACGAGCGCTCCGGACTCGTCGTCTTCAGCGCCGACCCCAGAAGCGAGACGGCTTTCATCGCGCCCGCGGGGTCGTCAGTCGTCGTGACGGTTCCGGCCGGTTGGTCGTGGAACGACCGCGCGCCGATTGCCACCTCGGTCGGGTCCCCGAAGGCGACGCGGACCGCCGTCTCGTCGTGGCGGAGTTCGAGCGCACTCTCGACGGAGAGGTAGAGTTTCATCGGCGCGGTACTCAGTTCGACGGTGTACGCGCCGGGCGCGAGCGACCGGTCCACGTGGTCGGCGTTGTCGGCGACGAGTTCGCCCGACTGCGTTCGGACGAGGACGTTCGCTAGTTTCGGCACGGCGACGGCGCTGGTCTCGACGGAGACGGCAGAATCGACGGGGAAGTGGAACTCGTGGGTCGGGACGGGAGTCGGGTCTACTGCTCTCGACGTGTACAACTCGAAGCGGGCGTTCTCGATGGGGTCTGCTATCTCGATGCCGGTTCGTTCAGTGGTTCTCGTGAACGTCGGGTCCATGAATCACCTCAAAGGCGTACCCAGTCGGTGGTCTGTTCGTACTTCGGGACGTGCCAGCGCTGTTCGGTCGGCAGTCCGTCGCGCTTTTGGAGTTCGATTCGGGCGTCGAACAGCGGCGAGAGTCGGTCCACCATCTCGTCGTCGTCGGGTCGCGGCAGGTGGTAGTGACCCATGCCGTGGACCCCGCGAACCATCGCAGAGACCGACCGGAGGAACCGCGACACCTCGTTCGCGCCGTGTTCGTGGGCCAGTCGGCCGAGCGACGACACCGACAGTCGAAGTTGTGACGGGGCGAGTCCGCCGTTGGCTTCCTCGAAGTAGTCGATGGCGACGACGATTTCCTCGCGCAAATCGGCCAGTACGTCCCGGTCCTCGCCCGGTCCGGGAAGGTCGAAGTCCGCGCTCTGGGCGGCCTTCGGAACCGACCGCTGGTGTGCGTGCTGGTCTACGACCCACACGTCCGGGTCGTCGGTATCGACGCCCGGCGGCAGTAGCTCGAAGACGCTCTCGTCTCGGGAGTCTGCCAAGGCGACGACGCGCTTGCGGTCGGCGGTCGGTGCGCCGAGAAGCGTCTGCGTCGCTTTTGCCGTTACGTCTTCGGAAACGGCGCCCGTAACGAGGAGGTTGCATCCTTCGTTTTTGAACCGTTTCAACACCTCCTGAAAGTCGTGGGTCGAGCAGTCCCCACGAAAGCTTGCCCGCTGGAGTGACATCTCGTCTCATACCAGAGACCGGGTGAAAATAAAATTTTGTATTCTTTTTAGAGAGGAATAGAATGATTGGCGAGATACGTCCGTCGATGGTCGCCGACTAATTGATTTCTCTCTACCCATAATATGGTACGCAGTACCAATCCTCTAAAGCGTATCGGCGCGGAGCGGACGAACGTAAGCGGACGTTGAACGAGCGAACGACCGGCGTAACGCTCAGTTCTCGTCGTACTCGCGTTTGAACCCGCGGAATTCGGTCCGATGGGCCTCCTCGTCGCTCAGGACGGTGACGGCGAGGTCCTCGGTCACGGGGTCGTCGGCGTCGCGCGCCGCCGAGACGAGTTCCCGGTAGGTCTCGATGGCGTCTTCTTCGGCGTCGAGGACGCCGTTTATCACCGACAGCACGTCCGTGCTGTTCTCCGGGGGTTGGAGGCTCTCCTGTCGGGCCTCGAAGTCGTAGGACGCGGGCGGTCGCTCGTCGAGTTGCTTGAGTCGCTGGCCGAGCATCTCGGCGTGGTTCAACTCTTCTTGGATGTCGGTTTCGAGGCTCTCGCGGACTTCTTCGGCGCTCACCCCCTCCAGCACGATGGAGTTGGTCAGGTAGTTCATCACGGTCTCGATTTCGTCGCCGTAGGCCTTCTTCAGCAGGTCCGTGACTTCTTGGGTAGTCATGCGGTCGTTTCTTCGTCGGCCAACCCCGTTACTGTTCTGGCGGAGAGTGCGGTCGAGTGGCGGACTCACCGCGCGGGACGGGTCTCACCTCTCTCGTGTCGAGCGACTCGACGGTGGTGACTTCTCCTGCGCCCGAGACGATTTCTCTCCGAATAATCAGAAATCAAGACCCGATTTTGGCGATGAAAATTCGTGTCGCCAGTTCGGATTTAAGGACGGTTAAGGTTCTACAGATAGTTACAGGACGTTTCAGTCGGGCGATTTCGGTGTCGCCCCCGACCGAACAGAAGTGTCATACGCTCTAACTCACCTGTCTCAGCGACACGTTTAAATAGGAGAGCGGCCCCACCACGAGATACGATGTCTAACAACGACATTCGCTCGTCCGGTACCAGCCGGGCGGGTCGAGTTCTTCGAGGGCACGCTAGCTACTGAGACCGAGTTCGAGTCCGCGCGGGTCTTCGACACGACCCTGCGCGACGGCGAACAGGCTCCCCGTACCTCCTTCTCCTACGACGAGAAGCGCACCATCGCCGACGCCTTGGACCGGATGGGAACCCACGTCATCGAGGCCGGGTTCCCGGTGAACTCCGACGCCGAGTTCGAGGCGGTCAGCGACATAGCCGCGAGTACGTCCGCGACCACCTGCGGACTGGCGCGCGTCGTGGAGAAAGACGTTGAGGCCGCACTCGACTCCGGCGTCGAGATGGTCCACGTCTTCGCCTCGACCAGCGACGTGCAGATAGAGGATTCGATGCACGCCACCCGCGAGGAAGTCGTGGAACGGTCGGTGAACGCGGTCGAACGCGTGAAGGAGGCGGGCGTGACAGCGATGTTCTCGCCGATGGACGCCACCCGGACCGACGAAGACTACCTGAAAACGGTCGTCGAAGCCGTCTCGGAGGTTGGCGTCGATTGGATAAACATCCCCGACACCTGCGGGGTCGCCACCCCGAGTCGGTTCGCCGACCTCGTTGGATTCGTGGACGACCACACCGACGCGCGAATCGACGTTCACACCCACGACGACTTCGGCATGGCCTCGGCGAACGCCATCGCCGGATTCGAGGCTGGCGCGGACCAAGCGCAGGTCTCGATAAACGGTATCGGCGAGCGCGCGGGCAACGCGGCCTACGAAGAGGTCGTGATGTCGGTCGAGAGCGTCTACGGCGTCGAGACCGGAATAGACACGACCGGCATCGCGGAACTCTCCGCGATGGTCGAGGAGTACAGCGACGTGCCGGTTCCGGCGAACAAGCCCGTCACCGGCGACAACGCCTTCGCTCACGAGAGCGGTATCCACGCCGCGGGCGTCATCGAGAACTCCGACACCTTCGAGCCGGGGTGCATGACTCCCGAGATGGTCGGCGCGGAGCGCGAGTTCGTACTGGGCAAGCACACCGGCGCGAACTCGGTCCGCAAGCGACTGGAGGACCGCGGATTCGTACCGACCGACGACGAAGTTCGGCAGGTGACGCGGCGGGTCAAAGACTACGGTGCGGAGAAGAACCGCGTCACTGTCGCCGACCTCGAACAGTTCGCCCGCGAGGTCGGCATCGCACACGAGGAATCGGAGGTCAGCGCCTGATGGCCCACTCGGCAGTCGCCTCCCCTCGCCAGCGGCGCGCGGCGCGTTCGGGACGCCGACCGACGAGAGTCGGGACGCCGACCGCCGGAAATCCGGCGGTCGGCGTCCCGGAGCGTGGGACCGACCGGACCTTCGCGCAAAGGTTGCCACCCGGACAAAGGTTATAACCGTCGGGGTCGGTACGTACGCAGTAACGATGCGACAGTCACCCACTGCCACCAGCGAGAGACGCTTCGCGTCTCTCGGCGGCCGAGCGGCCGACGCCGCGAGCAGTGCGACTGTCGAGTGCGTGATTATTGTAGGGGCTTGGGCCCCTACACTACCACTTCTCCGAACTTCCGTCCCGCATCGTTCCCGAAACCACCAGCACGCGCTCGACCAACCGTGACACGCACCACCACACCTATAACCCAAGACGCATCGACAGCGAACTACCCGGCACCGACAGATACGGGAGGGGTCCGAGGTGAGTGAGTCCGCACCGCGGCGACTCGCCGACGACACCGACGCCGAGGACTCATCGACCGAGGCGACGGCCGACGACGACCCGACCGACGCAGAGACTTCCGATTCGGGCGTCGAAACCGGCGCGGGAGCGGTCGTCGCCGCGCTCGAACGCGCGGGGGCGGAGACGCTCTTCGGCGTGCAGGGCGGGGCCATCATGCCCGTCTACGACGCGCTGTACGACTCCGACCTCCGGCACGTCACGATGGCCCACGAACAGGCCGCGGCCCACGCCGCCGACGCCTACGGCATCGTCTCGGGCACGCCCGGCGTCTGTCTGGCAACGTCCGGACCGGGCGCGACGAACCTCACGACCGGCATCGCCGACGCCGACATGGACTCGGACCCGATGGTCGCGCTGACCGGACAGGTTCCGTCGAACTTCGTCGGCAACGACGCCTTCCAAGAGACCGACACCACCGGCCTGACCGCGCCCATCACGAAGACGAACTACTTCGCCCAGCACGCCGACGACGTGGGTAACACCGTCGGCGAAGCGTTCGCGCTGGCGAGCGAAGGCCGACCCGGACCGACGCTGGTAGACCTGCCGAAGGACGTGACGCTGGCGGAGACCGACGCCGAGGTCCGGGACGCGGAGACGCCCGACACGTATAATCCTCCGACCTCGGCCGACGACGAGTCGGTCCGGTCGGCCGCGCGAGCGCTCGAACACGCGGAGAAACCCGTCATCCTCGCGGGCGGCGGCGTCGTCAAGGGCGAGGCCAGCGACGAACTCCGGGCGTTCGCCCGCGAGTACGAGATTCCGGTCGCCACCTCGATGCCCGCGGTGGGCTGTTTCCCCGAGGACGACGAACTCGCGCTGGAGATGATGGGGATGCACGGCACCGGGTACGCGAACATGGCGACGACCCACTGCGACGTGCTGTTCGCGGTCGGATGCCGGTTCGACGACCGACTCACCGGCGGCGTCGATACGTTCGCGCCCGAGGCCGAAGTCGTCCACCTCGACATCGACCCCGCGGAAATCTCGAAGAACGTCTACGCCGACGTGCCCCTCGTCGGGGACGCCGCCACCGTCTTGGAGCAGTTGGACGCCGAGATGGACCGCGCGCCCGACGCCGAGGAGTGGCGCGACCAGTGCCAGCAGTGGAAAGACGAGTACCCGATGGACTACCGGACGCCCGACGACGAACCGCTCAAACCGCAGTTCGTCGTGGAGGCGCTGGACGAAGCGACCGGCGACGACGCCATCGTGACGACCGGGGTCGGCCAGCACCAGATGTGGGCCGTCCAGTATTGGACCTACAAGGAACCCCGGACGTGGGTGTCGAGTCACGGACTCGGAACGATGGGGTACGGCCTGCCCGCCGCAATCGGCGCGAAGATGGCCGCGCCCGACACGGAAGTCGTCAGCTTCGAAGGCGACGGCTCGTTCCTGATGACGATTCAGGAACTCGCGGTCGCGGTCCGCGAGAATCTGGACATCACCGTCGCGGTCCTCAACAACGAGTACATCGGGATGGTCCGCCAGTGGCAGGACGCCTTCTTCGACGGGCGGCGGGCGGCCTCCGAGTACTCGTGGTGCCCCGAGTTCGAGAAACTGGCCGAAGCGTTCGGCGCGCAGGGGTTCACCGTCTCGGACTACGACGAGGTGGCCGACACCGTGGAGGCGGCGATGGCCTACGACGGTCCCTCCGTCGTTGACTTCCGCATCGACCCCGCCGAGAACGTCTACCCGATGGTTCCCTCGGGCGGCGCGAACGGACAGTTCGCACTCTCGGAGGACCAACTATGAGTTCGGACGACGCCGGACTACAGGGTCCGTCCCCGCAGGAGCGACCCCAACCGCAGGGTCGCCGGAACGAACAGGGCGAGCGAATCGACACCGCCACCGACCCCGAACAGGACACCCGAACCGCCGAAGTCTCCGCGTTGGTCGAACACGAACCCGGCGTGCTGGCGAAGGTCTCGGGCCTGTTCTCCCGGCGGCAGTTCAACATCGAGAGCCTGACCGTCGGCCCGACGACGGTCGAGGGCCACGCCCGAATCACGCTGGTCGTCGAGGAGACCGACTCGGGCATCGAGCAGGTGAAGCGACAGGTCGAGAAACTGGTCCCGGTCATCGCGGTGGGCGAGTTGGGCGACGACGCGGTGTGCGCCGAGTTGGTCCTGCTGAAGGTCCGCGGCCAAGAACCCGACAAAGTTCACGCCATCACTCAGATGTACGAGGGCCAGACGCTCGACGCCGGACCCCGGACCATCACGGTCCAGATTACCGGCGACCAGCAGAAGATAGACGACGCGGTGGACGCCTTCCGGCAGTTCGGTATCATCGAAATCGCCCGGACCGGTCAGACCGCCCTCGCGCGCGGCGACACGCCCACGACGCCCGGCGAGTCGCCCGCCGCGTCCGCGGAGAGTACAGCGAACACCGAAGACAGAGATTCCACAGCAAACGATGACTGACGAATTCGACACCACGGTATACTACGACGACGACGCGGACAGCGCCTACGTCGAGGACGAGACGGTAGCAGTCCTCGGCTACGGAAGTCAGGGCCACGCACACGCCCAGAACCTCGCCGACAGCGGGGTGGAGGTAATCGTCGGCCTGAAGGAGGACTCGTCGTCGCGGGCGGCCGCCCGCGACGACGGACTCCGGGTGGCGACCCCGAAAGAGGCCGCGAGCGAAGCGACCATCGTCTCGGTCCTCGTGCCCGACACGGTTCAGCCAGCGGTGTACGCCGACATCGAGGACGAACTGGAGGCGGGCGACACCCTCCAGTTCGCACACGGGTTCAACGTCCACTACGGCCAAATCGAACCGCCCGAGGACGTGGACGTGACGATGATAGCGCCGAAGTCGCCGGGCCACCTCGTCCGGCGCAACTACGAGAGCGGCGAGGGCACGCCCGGCCTGCTGGCGGTGTATCAGGACGCGACGGGCGAGGCCAAGCAACAGGCCCTCGCGTACGGGCAGGCCATCGGGTGTACGCGCGCGGGCGTGGTCGAAACCACGTTCCGCGAGGAGACCGAGACCGACCTGTTCGGCGAGCAGGCCGTCCTCTGTGGCGGCGTCACCGAACTCATCAAGGCCGGATACGAGACGCTCGTTGACGCAGGGTACAGCCCCGAGATGGCCTACTTCGAGTGTCTGAACGAGATGAAACTCATCGTGGACCTCATGTACGAGGGCGGGATGGGCGCGATGTGGGACTCGGTGTCCGACACCGCCGAGTACGGCGGCCTGACCCGCGGCGAGATGGTCGTGGACGAGACGGCCCGCGAGAACATGGAGGAAGTCCTCGAAGCCGTCCAGAACGGCGAGTTCGCCCGCGAGTGGATTGCCGAGAATCAGGCCGGGCGGCCCTCCTACCGCCAGCGCCGCATCGCCGAGAAGAACCACGACGTAGAGGAAGTCGGCGAGCGCCTGCGCGACCTCTTCGCGTGGGCCGAGGACGAGGAACCGAGCGAGAACGACAGCGAGAAAGTGACAGCGGACGACTGACCCAATGACCCGAACCAACCGAACCGACGCGCCACCGGACGACCGAACGACCGACCGACGAACGACCCGAATGGGCGACGTGAGCCACACCCATCCGTACGCCGAGCAGGGTGCGCTCGACCGACTCTTCGAACGCGGGCCGGTCGTGGCCGCCGACGGCGGAGAGCGCGAGGCCTACGACCCCGAGGAAGACGACGAGAGCGAACGAGACCGGATGAAGGACGTGAACCACACGCCGCCCCACGGCGAGGGCGCGGACCGCGTGTTCGAACGCGGCGGCGAGCGAGTCGTCTCCGAGGAGTGAGCGGCGGGAAAACGATGCACGGAGGAACCGATTTTTCCGACGCGACGACGGGTAGCCGACGGCCCGTAGCGGCGCACACTCCGACCACGGCAGTATCTGTACGGATTAAAGAACGATATACAATGTTTAGAGAAACATTTTCGATGGTAACGGAACGGAATAGTTGTTCGAGAGCGACCGGCGGGAGGCGGTTCGCGTGAGCGAGCGCACCCTCTACGACAAGGTGTGGGACCGCCACAAGGTGACCGAACTCCCGACCGGACAGGACCAGTTGTTCGTTGGTCTCCACCTCGTCCACGAGGTGACGAGTCCCCAAGCCTTCGGGATGTTGCGCGAGCGCGATTTGGAAGTCGCCTACCCCGAGCGCACCCACGCCACCGTGGACCACATCGTCCCGACGGCGGACCGCGACCGACCCTACGAGGGCGCGGCCGAGGAGATGATGGCCGAACTGGAGGAGAACGTCCGCGAGGCGGGCATCGACTTCTCCAGTCCCGACACCGGCGACCAAGGCATCGTCCACGTCATCGGCCCGGAGCAGGGTCTGACCCAACCCGGCATGACAGTGGTCTGTGGCGACAGTCACACTTCGACCCACGGCGCGTTCGGCGCGCTGGCGTTCGGAATCGGGACCTCTCAGATTCGGGACGTGCTGGCGACCGGCACCGTGGCGATGGAGAAGAAAGACGTGCGCCGCATCCGCGTCACGGGCGAACTCGGCGAGTGCGTCGGGGCCAAGGACGTAATCCTCCAGATTATCCGCGAACTGGGCACCGACGGCGGCGTCGGCTACGTCTACGAGTACGCGGGCGAGGCAATCGAACGCCTCGACGTGGAGGGCCGAATGAGCATCTGCAACATGTCCATCGAGGGCGGCGCGCGGGCCGGATACGTCAACCCCGACGAGACGACCTTCGAGTGGCTAAAGGAGACCGACGCCTTCCGCGACGACCCCGAGAAGTTCGAGCGACTGAAGCCCTTCTGGGAGTCGGTCGCCTCGGACGACGACGCCGAGTACGACGACGAGGTAGTCGTAGACGGCGACGACCTCGAACCGATGGTGACGTGGGGCACCACGCCCGGACAGGGCGTCGGCGTCACGGAGCCGATTCCCGACCCCGCGGACCTGCCCGAAGACAAGCGCGAGACCGCCCGACGCGCCCAAGAACACATGGGCGTCGAACCGGGCGAGACGATGGCGGGCTACCCCATCGACGTGGCCTTCCTCGGGTCGTGTACCAACGCCCGCCTGCCGGACCTCCGGCGGGCCGCCCGCCTCGTCGCGGGTCGGGAGGTCCACGACGACGTGCGCGCGATGGTCGTCCCCGGAAGCCAGCGCGTGAAGGCCGCCGCCGAGGAGGAGGGACTGGACGAGGTGTTCGAGGACGCCGGGTTCGACTGGCGCGGCGCGGGGTGTTCGATGTGCCTCGGCATGAACGACGACCAACTGGAGGGCGAGGAGGCCAGCGCCTCCTCCTCGAACCGCAACTTCGTCGGGCGACAAGGGAGCAAGGACGGCAAGACGGTCCTGATGAACCCCCGGATGGTCGCCGCCGCCGCAATCGAGGGCGAAGTCACCGACGCGCGCGAACTGCCCGAGACCGACGTGGCCGACTCGGAGGTGGAGGCATGAGCGACGAAATCGAGACGGTCGAGTACGCCTCGGGCACCGGAATCCCGGTCCGGGGCAACGACGTGGACACCGACCAAATCATCCCCGCGCGGTTCATGAAGGTCGTGACCTTCGACGGTCTCGGCCAGTTCGCCTTCCACGACCAGCGATTCACCGAGGACGACGAACCCAAGGACCACCCCTTCAACGAGGACAAGTTCCGGGACGCCTCCGTGATGGTGGTCAACGCCAACTTCGGGTGCGGTTCCTCGCGCGAACACGCGCCCCAAGCGCTCGTCCGGTGGGGAATCGACGCCATCGTCGGCGAGAGCTTCGCCGAAATCTTCGCGGGCAACTGCCTTGCGCTCGGCGTGCCGACGGTCACGGCCGACCCCGAGGACGTAGAAACGCTCCAGCGCTACGTCGAGCAGAACCCCGACGCCGAAATCGAGGTCGACGTAGCTCAAGAGGAAGTTCGCTACGACGGACACACCATCGACGCGACGGTGGACGACGCCCAGCGGAAGGCGCTGGTCGAAGGCGTCTGGGACACCACGGCCCTGCTCAAATCGAACGCCGAGGCTGTCGCGGATACTGCCGCGGACCTGCCCTACGTGGAGGGAGCGGAATGACCGCCGACCCCGAGCGAATCGCGGTCGTTCCGGGCGACGGCATCGGCAACGAAGTCGTCCCCGCGGCCCGCGAAGTGCTGGAGGCGGTCGGCCCGGACTTCGAGTTCGTGGAGGCCGACGCGGGCGACGAGGTGAAAGCCGAGACCGGCGAGGCCCTCCCCGACGAGACGCGCGAACTCGCCGCCAACGCCGACGCTACGCTGTTCGGCGCGGCGGGCGAGACCGCGGCGGACGTAATCCTGCCTCTTCGGAGCGCGGTCGATTCGTTCGCCAACGTCCGGCCGGTCCGGGCCTACCCCGGTACGGACGCCCTTCACCCCGACACGGACCTCGTGTTCGTCCGCGAGAACACCGAAGGCGTCTACGCGGGCCACGAGGACGAGATTGCGCCCGGCGTAACCACGCTTACACGGGTCGTTACCGAGTCGGCTTCCGAGGAAATCGCGCGTTACGGCTTCGAGTACGCCGCGGAACGCGGAGAGCGCGTGACAATTGCTCACAAGGCCAACGTGATGCGGACCACCGACGGCCTGTTTCTGGAGACGGCCGAGTCGGTCGCCGACGAGTTCGACGTGGAGTACGACACCGCGCTGATGGACGCGCTGGCGATGCACCTCGTGATGCGCCCCGAGGAGTACGACGTGGTGGTCTGCCCGAACCTCGCGGGCGACGTGCTGTCGGACCTCGCGGCGGGTCTCGTCGGCGGTCTCGGTCTCCTGCCGAGCGCGAACGTCGGCGACGAGCGCGCGCTCTTCGAGCCGGTCCACGGCACCGCTCCCGACATCGCGGGCGAGGGCGTCGCCAACCCGAGCGCGACGATGCTCTCGGCCGCGATGCTGTTGGAGTATCTGGGCTACGACGACGCTGGCGAGCGCGTCCGCTCGGCCGTGAAAGCCACGCTGGAGTCCGGACCGCACACGCCGGACCTCGGCGGCGACGCCACGACCAGAGACGTGACCGACGCGGTTCTGACGAAACTGTAACGCCCCGAGAAGTCCGAGAATCTATCCGAAGGGTTATCGAAGCGGTTCGCGCCCGCCGATGAGGTTCGTCGTGTCTACCTCGTCGGCGCGCGCACCTCCTTTCTTGACCTCCGTCGCGGTCATGCACTCCAGACAGCCGAAGACCTCGTTGTGGTTGTTTCCGAAGACGCGAGCGAAGTCCCGCGTGACGAAAGAGCCACAGCTCTGGCATCGGTTCTCGGCCATCGTGTCGTCGCCGTTGGTGAGTCTGTTGTCGGTTGTGGTCATGTCTGCGCGATAGATACACACAATCCTATCCACTTTGTTATCCAGTACCTACACCCCCGTAATCAACCATTAGCGGACCCAGTAACCGGGTATTACGGGATTCCTCACCCGCGGACCGATTCCGAAAGCGTACCCCTAATTTAAGATGACGGGGTGAGAATCCTGTCTGGTCCCGTTCGTGAGGCCGCCTAAACGCCCCGGAGAGGTACCAGAGCGACGACGAAGCGTCGGGTCGAACCCCGATAATCGCGCCGTACTCACGTTCTCACGCCCGTTAGCCCGGCCGCGGGCGCGAGCGAGAGCGGGCACTGCGCAAACGGGCACGCGCGCCTTCCCGTGCTCCCGTCGTCCGTTTCGCCGGAGCTAACGATTTCCTATTCGGTCGAAACGGTTGGCGACCGGTTATTCTCGACCGACGGCGAGCGCAAAAGACTCTCCAGACGCGAACGCCGCCGCGTCGAGCGAGCGAACGCGAACAGACAACCTTTTAGGCCTGCCTAAACCACGACGAACTAACGAATGACCGCGAACGAGGACATCTGCGTCGTCGTCCCGACGATTCGGGAGTACGACTGCATGCGGGCCTACTTCGAGAACGCCCGCGAACACGGCTTCGACTTGGACCGACTTCACGTCTTGCTCGTCACCGAGGACTTCTGTGACACCGACGAGATGCGCGAGATGCTGGCCGACGAGGGCGTCTCGGGCGAGGTGTTCGACGGGAGTCGGCGCGAACAGTGGTACGACGACCACGGCATCGCGGAGTACGACCACCTCGTGCCCGCCGCGAGTCACGCCGAGACGAGTTTCGGCCTGCTCTACCTCTGGGCCAACGACTTCGACTACGGTTTCTTCGTGGACGACGACACCCTGCCCCACGAGGACTTCGACTTCTTCGGTCGGCACCTCGCCAACCTCGGCTTCTCGGGAGAAATCGAAGAAGTCGCCTCCGACGAGAACTGGGTCAACGTTCTCTACCAAAACGTCGAGGAACACGGACTCTACCCGCGGGGCTACCCCTACTCGGCGATGGACGAGGCGGTCGAAACCGACACCGCCGAAGTCTCCGACGTGGTGGCCTCTCAGGGCCTGTGGACCAACGTGCCGGACCTCGATGCGGTCCGCATCCTGATGGACGGCGACCTGCAGGGGCAGGCCCAGACCCGAACCTCGACCGACGACTACACCGGCGACTTCGTGGCCGCCGACGGCAACTACCTCACCGTCTGCTCGATGAACCTCGCGTTCGAGCGCGAAGTCGTCCCGGCGTTCTACCAGCTCCCGATGGACGACAACGAGTGGGACGTGGGCCGGTTCGACGACATCTGGTCGGGCGTGTTCCTCAAGCGCGCCTGCGACGTGCTGGGCAAACACATCTACAACGGCTACCCCCTCTGCGAACACAACAAGGCCCCGCGCTCTACGTTCGGCGACCTGAACAACGAGGTGCCGGGTCTCGAACTCAACGAACACCTCTGGGAAATCGTAGACGACGTGGGTGGAGACGCGACCACCTACGCGGGCGTCTTCGAGGCGGTGGCCCGCGAACTCGCCGACGGCGACTTCGAGCAGTACGAAAACGGGGAGTTCTTCAACTACGTCGGCGAGTACATGCTCGATTGGCTCTCGGCGCTCGACGAACTCGAATCGCTCCAGACGACCCCGACTCCGGCCGACGACTGAGACGCCGCGCCGACGGCCGAATCGGTAGGTATAAGACTTTTAGGGCAACCTAATTTCAAACATGAACGAGCGTCGCGGATGGACACGTCGTCGGCTTCTCGCGTCGGGTGCGGTCGGCGCAGTAGCCGGACTGTCCGGTTGTCTCAGCCAGTTTACCCAACAGGAAGAGAGCGGTTCTGACCTCACCATCTCGGACTTCCGCGGGTCCGGTCCGCTGGTCGAGTCGCGGTCCGCGCCCGGCGGCACCTCGATGGACGACCTGCCGGACCTCGACGGCACCCTGAACGTCTATCTCGGCGGCGGGGAGGGCGGTCTCTACGAGAATCTAGTCCGACTCATGGAGAGAAAGTACCCCAACTTCACCGCCAAGGTCAGGATGGCCCCCTCGACCCAACTGGCGAACGAAATCATCGAAGTCGAGAAGGGCGGCGAGAGTCCGGCCGACGTGTTCTGGTCCATCGACTCCACGTCGCTCGGACTCGTCGCCGACGCCGGAATTACCGCGAAACTCCCCGAGCGCGTCGTAAAACCGGTTCCGAACGGCTTCCGCGACGGCGACCGTTCGTGGGTCGGGGTCGCCGGGCGCGCGCGGTCGATTCCGTACAACACCGACGAATTCTCGGAGTCCGACATCCCGAACAAAGTCCAGCAGTTCACACAGAACTCCGGTCTGCAGGGCGCGATGGGGTGGGCACCCACCTACGGCGCGTTCAAGTCGTTCGTCACCGCGATGCGCCTGCTCGAAGGTCCCGAGAAGACCAAACAGTGGCTCCGCGGGATGCAAGACCAGAACGTCTCGCGGTACTCCGACGAGTTTCAGGTGTCAAACGCCGTCGCCGACGGCGAGATTACGGCCGGATTCGCCAACCACTACTACGCGCTCCGGGTCATCGCGTCCCGAGAGGACGCCCCCATCGACCTCGCGTTCACGAAGAACGACGCGGGCGCGCTTGTCAACGTCTCGGGGTGCGAAATCATCAAGGGCACCGACCAGAAGGAACTGGCGGCCGACTTCGTTCGACACCTGCTCTCGGCGGAGGCCCAAGAGTTCTTCGCCACGACGACGTTCGCGTACCCGACGGTGCCCGAGGTATCGCCGGTGGGTCCGCTCCCGACCGTGGACGAACTCGAACCGCCGGAAATCGACCTCTCGAAGCTCTCGAACCTCGAACCGACTCTGAAGCTGATGCGCGAGGTGGGGGTACTGTAGCGGATGGCGACGAGTGACCGCATCCGAAACGCGACCGCGAAACTCGGCGGCGACGACTCGTCGCCGCCGGTCTCGCTGGTCCTGCTGGCGGGGTCGGTCGCGGCGGCGGTCGCATTCCCGGTGGTATGGTTGGTTCTGCGGTCGCTCGAAATCGGCTTCCAGCAAGCGATTGACCTGCTCTTTCAGCCTTCGACGCTCGAAGTCGTCACCAACAGCGTCCTCCTCGTCGGGGGCGTCACCGTCGGGTCGGTCCTCGTCGGCGTTCCGCTCGCCGTCCTCACGGTCCAGACGGACCTGCCGTTTCGCCGGTTCTGGACCGTCGCGGTGTCGCTCCCGCTGGTCGTGCCGAGTTACATCGGCGCGTTCGCGTTCGTCTCGGCGTTCGGACCCCACGGGGTCCTCTCGGACCTGCTCGCTCCCCTCGGCGTCGAGTCGATTCCGACGATTTACGGCTTCGAGGGTGCGACGTTAGTGCTAACGCTGTTTACGTACCCTTACGTCTTCCTGACGACGCGGGCCGCGCTCCTCTCGTTCGACGGGACGCTGATGGAGGCCGCCCGGACGCTGAACCACGGCCGGTGGTCCGCGTTCCGGCGAGTGACTCTGCCCCAAATCGCGCCGGGCATCGCGGCCGGAAGCCTGCTGGTCGCGCTCTACGCGCTCTCGGACTTCGGCACGCCCGCCATCATGC
Organism: Halorussus caseinilyticus; assembly: GCF_029338395.1. Classification (NCBI taxonomy): domain Archaea; kingdom Methanobacteriati; phylum Methanobacteriota; class Halobacteria; order Halobacteriales; family Haladaptataceae; genus Halorussus; species Halorussus caseinilyticus. The sequence goes on along the minus strand of NZ_CP119809.1, from coordinate 1,215,187 downwards.
ACTTCGAGGTGTTCACACAGCAGATTTACGTGACGATGTGGGAACCGAACTACGCGGCCCTGCTGTCGCTCCAACTGCTCGCGTTCGCCGCGGTCATCCTCGCGCTCGAAAATCGTCTCTCCGAGAGCGAGGACGGTGCCCACGTCTCGCGCGGGTCGGGGTCGGTCCGCATCTCGCTGGGCGCGTGGAAGGTTCCGGCGCTACTGTTCTGTGCGCTGGTCGTCGTGCTGTGTCTGGTCGTCCCGGTCGGCATCCTCTTCATGTGGCTGACCCGGAGCGGCCCGGCCTACACCGGCGGCGGGTTCGACTTCCAGTTGGTCTACGGCCTGAACTCGGTGTGGGTCGCGGTGCTGGCGGCGCTGGCCGCGACCCTCGGGGCGCTTCCCGTGGCGTACTTCTCGGGGCGGTCGGACTCCCGACTCGCCACGCTGTTCGAGCGAGTCAGCTACGTCGGGTACGCGACTCCCGGCGTCGTCCTCGGTCTCGCGCTGGTCTACTTCGCGTCGTCGAACGCGCCCGCGCTCTACCAGACGATTCCGCTGTTGGTGTTCGCCTACGTCGTCCGGTTCCTCCCGCAGGCGGTCGGCGCGGTCCAGTCGTCGGTCCTACAGGTGGACCCCAAACTCACCGAGGCCGCCCGGACGCTCGGCGAGTCGCCGAGCGCGGCGTTCCGCCGGGTGACGCTCCCGCTGGTCCGTCCGGGCGTGGTCGCTGGCGCGGCGCTGGTCTTCCTGACGACGATGAAGGAACTGCCCGCGACCCTGCTGGTCCGTCCGACAGGTTTTGAAACCCTCGTCACGTACATCTGGCGAGTACAAGACGCCGGGTACTTCGGACAGGCCGCGGTTCCGGCGCTGGTCCTCGTGGGCGTCTCCGCGCTCTCGATGCTCGTCCTCCTCAAGCAGGACGGCAGTCTCGTGCGACAAGAAGGAGGAAAAGATGCCTAAGGGAACGATGTCTAGTCAACCCATACACGACGACTCCGAAACGATGGACGTACCCGAATCAGAATCCATGGCGGCGACCGCACCGAGACGCGAGAGCGACGACTCCGCCGACGCCGGGACGGTGCTGGAACTCGACGGCGTGGTCAAGGAGTACGCCGCCGAGACCGCGGTGGACTCGCTGTCGCTATCGGTCCGGGAGGGCGAACTGCTCACCCTGCTCGGACCCTCCGGGTGCGGCAAGACCACGACGCTCCGGATGATGGCCGGTCTCGAACGACCCGACGGCGGTGAGGTCCGACTCGGCGGCGAGGTGGTCTCGGACACGAGCAATCACGTCGAACCCGAGAACCGCGACGTTGGTCTCGTCTTTCAGGACTTCGCGCTGTTCCCACACCTCAGCGTGGGCCAGAACGTCGCGTTCGGTCTCACGGACGCCGACGAGACCGAGACCGAACGCCGCGTGACCGAGTTGCTGGACCTCGTGAACCTCGCGGGCCACCGCGAGGCCAAACCCGACGAACTGTCCGGCGGCCAGCAACAGCGCGTCGCGCTCGCTCGGTCGCTCGCGCCCGAACCCGACATCCTCCTGTTAGACGAACCCTTCTCGAATCTCGACGTGCGCCTTCGGGTCGAGATGCGCGAGGAGGTTCGCCAGATTCTGAAGGAAGCGGGCGTGACGGCGGTGTCGGTCACGCACGACCAAGAGGAGGCACTCTCCATCTCCGACCGCGTGGCCGTGATGAACGACGGCCGGATGGAGCAGGTCGGTACGCCCGAGAGCGTCTTCGAGCATCCCGAATCCCGGTTCGTCGCGTCGTTCCTCGGACAGGCCGGGTTCCTCTCGGCGTGGTACGAGGAGGGGACGGTCGTGACGCCCATCGGCAACTTCGCGCCCCAGCGACTCAACGGCCTGACGACCGAGTACGCGGGCACCGACCTCGACGTGTTGGTCCGGCCCGACGACCTCCGGGCGACGGTCGTAGACGAGTCGGAGGCCGACGGCCATATCATCCACCGCCAGTACACCGGCCCGTCGTTCGTCTACCGGGTCGAACTCGACAACGGCGACATGGTTCACTGCCAACACAACCACGTCAAGGAACTCGACATCGGCAAACCGGTCCGGGTCGAGTTGGACGCCGACCACACGCTGGCGTGGTACCCGCCGAAGGAGGGCGAGGAGTCGATTACCGAGCGAGTCTCCCAGTCGGCGTGACTCGATGAATCGCCGCCGGTTCCGTCTCTTCTCGGCGATGCTGGCCGCGTTCGCCGGGGTCGTCGTCTTCCTCGTCGCTACCAAACTGTTTCCGTACCACACGACCAACCACGACGAGGCGGTCTACCTCCAGCAGGCCGCGATGCTTCTGGAGGGTCAGCTATCGCTGTACCCGCCGGTCCCCGACTCGTTCCGGCCGTGGTTCTTCGTCCGGGACGGAGGTCGCCTCTACCCGAAGTACGCGCCGGTCCCCGCCGCGACGTTCGCGGTCGGAAAGCTACTCGGTAACGCTCGCCTCTCGCTCGCGCTGGTCGGGGCGGGAAGCGTGGCGCTGACCGCCGCGATTGCGTCGGAAGCGTTCGACCGGCGGACCGGCCTGCTGGCGGGCGTCTTTCTGCTCGCCTCGCCGCTGTTTCTGGTGGACTCGTCGGTGTTCCTCCCGTACGCGACGACGACGTTCTGGAACCTGCTTTTCGCGTTCGCCTACGTCCGGTCGGCCCGACGCTCGCGCACGCCCGACCCGTCTGCGCGTCCCGCGGGCGAGAGCGCCCGCGGGACGCGCGGGGCGCACGGCTACGCCCTGCTCGCCGGTCTCGCAATCGGCGTGGCGTTCTTCGCGCGACCCTACACCGCGGTCCTGTTCGCGGCCCCGTTCATCGCCCACGCGCTCTACTCGCTGTGGACCGGTCCCTCCGCGACTCGGTTGACTCGGCTCTCGCTGACCGCGCTCGGCGGGTTGGCCGGGGTAACGACGGCACTGGCGTACAACGCCGCGATGACCGGCTCGCCGTGGGTGTTCCCCTACGCCGCGTTCGCGCCCCAAGACGGACTCGGGTTCGGCCACCGCGAGATTCTGGGCTACGCCCGCGACTACACCCCGGAGCTGGCGCTCCGGGCCAACGCCGAAGTGGTCTCGCTGTTGTTTACCCAGTGGGTAGTCGGCGGGCCTGTCGGCACCCTGCTCGCGGCGGTGGGCGTCGGCGCGTTCCTGCGGCGCGCGGGTTTCCGGCCCGCAGACTGGTCGGCCGAGTTCACCGACGCGCAGTTGCGGGCCGTCCTCGCGGGTCTGTTCGTCTCGGTGGTCGCGGGCAACGTCTTCTTTTGGGGCAACCTCAACGTCCTCGGGTCGCTGGCGAACCCCGACGACGGACTCGTCTCGACGCTCGGGCCGTACTACCACTTCGACCTGCTCGTTCCGACCGCGGCGTTCGCGGCGCGCGGGGCGCTCCTCGGGGTTGGCCGGGTGCGGGCGCTCGCGAGCGAGCGCACGCCGCGCTCCCGGCAGGTCGCGGTCGGCGTGGCGCTGGCGGGTGCGCTCGTCCTCGCGGGCGCGACGGCGGGCGTCCTCGCACCGACGATTTCGGAGAACGCCCGGATTACCGACGAGTACGAGCGGGCGTATCAGCCATTCGAGGAGCGGGACCTCTCGGACGCCGTGGTCTTCCTGCCGACGCCGTACGGCGACTGGCTCAGCCACCCGTTCCAGCACCTCCGGAACGACCCCGGATTCGACGGCGAGACGGTCTACGCGCTGTCGGACGGGCCGGACGACTTCGAGGTGGCCGCGGCGTACCCGAACCGGACGTACTACCGCTACGTCTACCGCGGCGAGTGGATGCCCTACGGCGGCGAGTCGGTGGACCCGGCGCTCCAGCGAGTCCGCGTGGTCCGCGGCGAGCGCGTCTCGGTAGACGCTTCGTTGGCGGTGCCGGAGTACGCCCGCGGCGTGTCGGCCCGCGTCTCGGCCGACGGCGGGTCGGCCTACTACGCGGTCGAAGGCACGCCAGCGAACCTCTCGCTCGACCTTCGGGTGGCGAACGGGACGGCCCGACTCGCCGGGCGGGGCGTCGGTCCGGTCGGCGAGAACGCCACGGTCCCGGTCGGGCGCGAGGACGAGGTGGTCGTGCAGGTGTTCGTCAGCGAGGGCGCGACCGGCTTTTCCTACCGACTGGAACTCCCGGTCCGGCGCGCGAACGGGTCGGTCGCCGCGCTCTCGCCCGCCAGAGAGGTGTGTCTGGTCGCGCGCAACTGCAACGGCGCGGCGGCCTACGTTCCGGGGTCGGTGCCCGAGCGCGTCGGGATGGAGACGACGCTCCGGGCGAACGGGTCGGTGGACGAGCGCGGAAACGAGACCGCTCGGACTTCTCCGGACGGTCCACGGGGTTTCGACGGTCGTCACCGACCGACGCGGCTTCGATAGACGTGACTAACCACCCGGCGCGCGGGGGTGCGACCGCGAAGCGTGTCGCACCCGTCCGCGCGAGGGAGGCCGCGGACGCGGCCGCCGAGGTTGGGGAGGCGTGAGGCCCGCGGTGGTGGTGGTGCGCGGTGCTGTGCGGTCGCTCCCCCGGCCGCACTAGAACCTCACCCCGCGCTCTCAGACCGACCCTCCGACGCCGGACCGTCCGACCCTCCGACGCCGGACCGAAACGGCGAAACGAGTTCGCGGAGAACCGACGCCTCGATGACCGACCCCGACTCGCTCGCCGACCGGGACGACGTGCCGAGAAGCGCGGAGACGGTTCACCTCGACGCCGAGGAGTTCGAGACCGTGTGCCGACACGTCGAGGCGGGCCGGGACCGCTGGGTGGGTGCGTTCGTCCGCGACGACACCGACGCCGCCGACGAAAGCCGAATCGTCCTCGTCCGAAATCGCTGGGGCGACGGCTGGGTGCTTCCCGGCGGGACCGTCGAACTCGGCGAGACGCTCCGCGAGGCGGTGGTCCGCGAGGTCCGCGAAGAGACGGGTCTGGACGCGACCGTCGAGCGTCCGCTGGAGGTGGTCGAACAGACGTTCGAGTCCGACGGGTCGGCCGCGTCGGGCCGCTTCGTCGTGTTCGAGGCCCGCGCGAGCGACACCGAACTCGGCGACGACCTCGGCGTGGACGCCGACGAGATAGCCGACGCCGCGTGGTTCGACGCCGTGCCCGACGAGAGCGAGCAGGCCGGTCTGCTGACTCGTCACTTCTGACACCCGGCGGTGTCGGACGTGGAGCGTTGTTCTTTAGAAATCAAATCCATTCCAAAAGAAATATTTTCGATTGCTTTAGCAACGTCCCTATATTCGACGGTTGGCTCGGCCCTCGCGGGCTACCCGGACTGACGGTCTCCGACCCCGACTTCCGGGCGACCGCACGTGGCGTCCGGGCAGGGTTCGTCCCGTCTTCCGATGTAAACGTTCGGTCGTCGAGCGCACTCCGGTACTCACGCCACCGCTATCGCTCGTCCAGACACACCTTCACGATGGACTTGGCAATCGCCGCGCCGCCCGCGAAGGGGTCGAGTTTCGTCTCGCCCGCGCGCTCGTCGTACTCGATGGGAATCTCGCGCACGTCGTAGCCTCGCATCTGCGGGCGAATCAGCAGTTCCGCCGAGAGTCCCGTGTTCTCGGTCCATCGGATGGTCTCGATTACGTCGCGGCGGTACGCCCGCATCCCGGTCGTGGTGTCGTGGACGAGTTCGCCCATCAGGAGACTCGTCAGCGCCGCGAACGCGTAGTTGCCCCACCGGTTCAGGTCGGGCATCGCTTCGGCACCCCAGTAGAGTCGGTCGCCGCTCACCACGTCGTAGCCCCGGTTTATCCAGTCGAGAAACTCCGGGAGTTGGTCCATCGGGTAGGTGTCGTCGCAGTCGGTCGTCACTACCACCGGGCGGTCGGGGGTCAGGAGGGCCTCGCGCACCGCCACGCCGTAGCCCTGCGGTTCCTGTTCGACCACCTGCGCACCCTTCTCGCGGGCGATTTCCGGCGTCCGGTCCGACGAACCGTCCACGCAGACGACTTCCGCGCGCCCGTCGGTCACGCGTTCGATGTCGTCCAGCACCGTCCCGATGGCGGCCTCCTCGTTGTACGTTCCCATCACGACGCTCACGTCGTCGAAGGTGTACTCGGGACCGTCGCCCGCATCGCCGCTGTCGTCCGACCGCGCCGTGTCCGTGTTCATGCTGTCCGTCGGTTGTCCCGGCGCGTATTTGAGCTTTTAGGTTCGCCAAAAACGGACGGTCGGCGGACTCGGGGACACGCTTAACCCGGTCACTGCCGGGAGTGTTATTAGGTAGCGTCCGACACGGACCGGCCGCATCGACCGGCTACGACACACCGACCACACCATGACCGAACGCATCGACTTGGACGAACTCGACGCCGGAGACGCCGACGAGTCGGCCGCGTCTTCCGGCGCAGACCCCGACCCGATGCCCCGCGTCCCCCGCGAAAACGAGGACAAGCCAGTTGGCGTCCTAGCCGAGTCCGGCGGCGCGGGCGCAGGTGCGGGCGACACCGATGCGTCCGGCGCGCCCGCATCGGGCGCGCCGGACGCAAACGGACGTTCTCGCTCGCGCGCGGGCAAAACACAATATAGTACTCCGCAGTCGCCCTCGGGACCTCACGGCGGCGACGCGGCCGACATGACGCTGGCGTTCACCTACGGCGCGGCGACCCGCCTCTCGAACTTCGGCGGGGTCGCGGCCGACGCCTACGGGTGGGCCGACTGGGTTGGGTCTCGTCGGCCGGGTCCCGGCCCACGTCCTCAACAAGTTCCAGCGCGACCGAAACGTGGACCTCGACTTCTTCAACGGCGCGAGCGCCGACCCCGGCGAGGACGAACCACTCGCCGAGCGCGCGGACTGGGAGTTCGTCCCCCTCCCGGAGGCCGTCGAGAAAGCCGGATGGGAAGTCACCGAAGCGGACGAGGTAGGCGACGAGGCGGACGACGGGACTGAGCCGCCGGAGTAGCTTTTTCACCTTCGTCGTGGTAGCACGGGTCATGGGGGAGTACAGATGTCACGCGGTCCTCGCTGGCCTGCGTGCCCCGAAGTCCCGACCGAAAGCCCATGAACATCCGGTCTCCCTCGGAGAGCGGCGCGTTCTCGGGAATCCCCTCGGCGTCGGTGTGTTCGACCGGGAGTCCGGCCCCGCGGAATCCGGTCCGGCGCTCGGCCACGTCGAACACCTCGCCGAGGCGCGCCCCGACCGACTCGCCCGCCAGCGAGTCCCTGTCGCCGAACGCCGCGGCCTCGGTCGCTCGGAGGTGCGAGGCGGCGTCACTGGCCAACACCAGCGCGGCGTCGAAGTCGAGCAGGTCGGGGTCGTCGGTTCTGGAGAGGATTCGGGGCCGCCTGACGGGGGCCGAGTCGAGTTCGCCGATGCGCTCGAAGTACCGCGTCCCCCACGCGAGGGCGTGGAGCAGGCCGTCGGGAGACCAGTCGTAGGCGGATTCGAGCGTCCGCAGAGCGCGTTCCACGCGTGCCGTCTGCTCGGCAGGTCGTGAGGATTCTCCGGCAGGTCGAGTTCGGCCGTCCGGCCGTCGGTCGCCCGGAACTGCGAACACCCCGCGAGTCCCGCGGCGGCCGCCGCGCCAGCGAGTGTCCCGAGCAAGCGGCGTCGTGAGGCCATCGTGGTAGTCGAGAGGGCTAGCGCGGGCACGGGAAGGGTGGCTCCCGACTCGTCGGCGCGGCCGACCGGTCGTCACCGCGTCACTTCCGAGATGACTCGCTCGATTTCTTCGAGACTGTCGGCGACGTGTTCGCGGTGGGTTCGGTATCCGAGGACGCAGATTCGAACGGCGAACTCGCCGTCCAGCGTCGTCCCCGAGAGGTGGATTCGGCCCCGAGAGTTGATCACCTCCAAGAGTTCCTCGTTGAGCGCGTCGAGCGCTTCGCCCTCGACGCCCGGCGGGTTGACCCGGAACGCGAGCGTGGACAGTTGCGGTTCCGCGACTATCTCGACGTTTTCGAGTTGGCGGAGGCAGTCGGTGGCTTGCTCGGCGAGTTCCAACTTCTCGGCGAGGGTGTCCCGGAAGGCATCGACGCCGTGCATCTTCAGCGGTAACCACGCCCGAAGGCCGCGGAAGTCCCGAGACTGTTCCGGCCCGAGTTGGCTGAAGTCCACCGTTCCGGACTCGGGGTCCCAGTCGGGGAGGTAGTTGGCATCCACCGAGTGGGTCCGTGCCAGCGCCTCCACGTCTCGAACCAAGAGCGCCCCCGTGCCGTACGGGAGAAATAGGCCCTTGTGAGGGTCTACCGTGATAGAGTCGCACCGGTCCAGTCCGTCGAGTTGCTCGCTTCCCTTCTCGGTCAACGCGAAGAACCCGCCGTAGGCACCGTCGGCGTGAAGCCAGAGGTCCTCTCGGTTACAGAGGTCCGCGAGAGCGTCTAAATCGTCCACCGCGCCCGTGTTCGTGCTTCCTGCGGTCCCGACCACGAGGAAGGGGTCCTTTCCGGCGTCTCGGTCCTCCTCGATTGCCGATTCGAGGGCGTCTACGTCGATGCGAAACTCGTCGTCGGTCGCAATCGAACGCACGTTCTCCGACGGGAACCCGGCCAGAAGCGCGGCTTTCGCCACCGAGTGGTGCGACTGGTCGCTGGTGTAGATAACGCCGTCGAGGAAGTCGTCGGCGAGGCGTTCCTCTCGGGCGGTAATCGTAGCGACGAGGTTTGCCATCGACCCGCCGGACGTGAGCAACCCGAAGGCGTCTTCGGGGTAGCCGAGGAGGTCACAGAACCACTTGACGACGTTCGTCTCGATAGCGACGAGGGCGGGGGCTTCGACCCACGTGCCGACGTACCGATTGGTCGCGTTCGCCACGAAGTCCGCCAGTGCCGCGTGGAACAGGCCACCGCCGGGGACGTAAGCGAGGAACTTCGGGTGCGGGTTGGCGGCGGAGTGCGCGATAGCGTCCTCGAATAGCGTGTCCAGTAGGTCGTCGTAAGCAGTCGGTTCTCGGGGGACCGACTCGCGTAACTGCTCGGCTTTCTGGTGTGCGTGGTCGAGGTTGGCCGCAGGTCCTTCCGGAAGGCGTTCGAGGTGGTCCTGCACGCGCTTTGCGCTCTTCCGAATCATCTCGTCTCTCTTCTCGCGGGAGAACTCGAGCGGGCGGTCGGGGTTGACTTCGGAGTAGCGACTACCGTCGGTCTCGAACGACTGCTCTTTGTCTTCCCCTGTAGTACTCTTGGAATCAACCATCTCGGTAAAAAATAAAAACCCGATATTCAAAATGGTTGCCCCACAGATATATTATTTCGCCTCTTACTCGGTGCCCTGCTCTGTGTGTCGAGACGGTGCGCGGGTGGCGTTTGACCCGTTGGGCCTCTCAGACGGTGACTGTATCCGGGGAGCGACCCCGAATCAGCGCACCGCGCCGGAGTTCTGTATCCCGTCGATGTTCTCCGGAAGCGCGCTGACGAACTCGAACTCGCGGGGTCGCTTGTAGCCTTCCAGTTCGTCCCCCTCGACGCAGTGGTCTTCGAGTTCCTCCGCCGTCAGGTCGTCGTCTCCGACGACGTACGCTTTCGGGACCTCACCCCACTCGTCGTCCGCGATGCCGACGACGGCGGCGTCTTCGACGGCGGGATGGGACGCGAGCGCCGTTTCGACGTTCTTCGGATAGATGTTGTCGCCGCCGAACTTGATGCGACTGCTGAGTCTCCCGGTGACGACGTAGTGGCCCTCTTCGGTTTCGCGGCACGCGTCACCCGTGAAGTACCACCCGTCCTCGAACGACTCACCGGCGTTCTCGTAGTCGTTCAGGTAGCCTTGGAACGCACCGGGGGCGTCACGGTGGATGATGATTTCTCCCTCTCGACCCGGTTCGACTTCCGCCGTCGGGTCGCGCGACCCTATCTCGACGATTCGCATGTCGTTGGACGCCTCGGCGTACCCGAAGACGGTGGGGTCGTCCCGATTTCGGAGGTTCAACATCGTGTACGGCGGGAAGATTTCGGTCATCCCGTAGGTGTTGTAGATGTAGTCGGGGTCAATTCGCTGTTTGATGTCGGCGAACAGTTCCTCGCTCATCGGGGACGCGGCGGTGGCGATAGTCTCGACGGACTCGAACACCTCGCGGTCTTCGGTCTCGCTGGGTCGTTCCGACTCGTCGTCGGGGTCGAGCAACTTCTTGTAAATCGGCGGCGCTTCGTGGAGGTAGGTGACGTTCTCTTCTGCAATCACCTGACGGGCCACGTCGAGTTCCGAGTGGGGAAGCAAGACGTACGTACCGCCGGTGACGAACGCTGGCAGTAGGTTACCGTGGACCGCGATGGTGTGGTAGAGCGGAATCGTACCGAGGATAGTCTCCCTGTCGTAGTCCTCCTGCGTGTGGATGTTGAGGAAGGCCCGGTCGATGCCGCCGCGGTGCGTGATTTTGATTCCTTTCGGGTCGCCGGTGGTCCCGGAACTGTACTGGACGACGCTGAGGTCCTCGGGATGTACCTTCGTGGTAATCGGCCCGTCGGGTTCCCGTACCAGCGTTTCGTACTCGTCTACGCCCGACGCCGAAACGTCGGCAGTCGTGACGAACGTGTCACAGTCTAACTCCTCGCGGAGGTCCATCACCTGCTCTGCTACCGTCTCCCCGAACGCCAACAGCGACAGCTCGGCGTCCGAAACGAAGTAGCGGAGTTTCTTGTCGGTGATGCGATAGTCGAACGGCACGGCGACGGCACCGACTCGCTGAACCGCGAGGAAGAGAAAGACGTGTTCCGGCGTGTTCGGAAGCGCCGTCCCAACTCTGTCCCCTTTCTCGATACCGAACGCCCGGAGACCGGCCGCTACCTGCTCGACTTTCTCGTCGAGTTCGGCGTAGCTAAACCGCCGTTCGCTTACCGGGTCGACGACGGCGGTCCGATTGGGCGTCTGGTTCACCGTATTTCGAAGCAGTTCGTTGACGTTCCACATTGTTCTGTTTTAGATATACGTAACGTAAAAATTTGTCGGCGTCCTATATTATAAAATATCGTCCGAGCGTATTCTTTACCGGAGTGTCTCGTATCGTTGTACACGCGGGACGTTCCTCCGGCGGGTGTCGCCCGGTCGTTACCTTCCGAGGGAAGTTCAATATAGACGTAAGAATTTATGTGTTCGAACGTGAATGACCCGAGTAGTGGTAGCAATCGGACCGCCCCACGGTGGGACCGGGATGAACCTGCCGCTGGCGGCCGACACCGCGAGTCTGATACTCGCGGTCGGTGCGGTCGTCTTCGGTCTCGTCGTCTACGACGCCTATCGAACCTACTGGGGGTAGCACGTGCAGGGAGACACGTTCGCGTCGCCGCGCCCTCGGACTGCTCCGGGGGTCGGTGTACGCCCTGACCGCACTGCTCGGTCTCTCGTTGCTCGTCATCGGCACCATCGCCGTCATCGCCGAGGTGAAGGGGACGTGGCACTGGTCTATCCACCTCGAATCGACGCTGAGTTTCGTCGGCCTGTTCGTCCAGTACCTGCTGGCGGCGCTCGTGCCCCTCTTCGGCCTGTTCGTCGCGGTCCGCGGGCGGTGGTCGGATGCGTGAAGCGTCCGCCCGCCGGGTCGCCCCACTCGCGCCGTTCGTCCTCGTCGGGGCGCTTCTGGTCGTCGTCGCGGGCGTCGTCTGGTCGCGGCCGTCGCCGAGACCCGACAGACGTGGCGGTGGTACTTCCGGATGGAACAGTCGGTAGCGGCGGCGACGCCGGTCGTTCTGGGCCTTTCGGGGGCCTCGCTGGTCGCGCTGTTCGGCGCGGTGTTTCTGACTGGCGACTAGAGATATGTTTGGGATAGTTGAACTCGTCGCGTCGTACCGAGCGACGCCGAAGGAGCGTCAAGCACCGGTTGTTTTCCCGGATTCGGTGGGCTCGACGTACACCCCACCACCCCGAGATTCCATATATCGAAAAGTAATTTATACGTGCGAAACAGACCGCCCGGAAAAGTTAGATGCCACACATTCTTGGCGCGGTCACCACCAACTCTCGAAATATCCGTCGCGGACGCCGGATTACTCACACCGTCGGCAGCGAGTCGTCGGACGGTCGAACCGCGCCGACTGCGGAGCGGCGCGACGACAGAGCCGACGAGATTACAACAGCGATAGATGTTTTGCTCGTGGACTTCCCGAACTCGGTCGCCCCAGTTGTGGGTGTAGGTGTCGGTGATGTCGTCGGCCACGTCGCCGCGGAGGTACTTCACGATACCCCGGTCGCCCGTCCTATCGCGGAGGTGGGTCGTGAAGAAGTGCCGGAAGTAGTGGGGCGTCACGTTCTCCTCCGCCCCACCGCCCGTCCGGTACCACCCGGCCTCGCGCGCGTGAGTCTCCACGACGTTCCGGACCATCTGTGGCGTGAGTCGCCGACCTCCTTGCTGGTGCTGACGGACAGGGGTTCGGCGTCCGAAATCGCGTCGGGCCGGATTGCCAACCATCGAGTCAGCACTGCGGCGAGTTCCTCGTCCACCGGAACGATGGTGGCGCGCTTGCGCTTGTTCGCCGCCGAGCGTTCCTCGGCGTTGACCGTCTCGCCGCGGTCCACGCTGGCGACGAACAGCGAGTTCCCCCGGCCGTCGAGTTGCGGCCGCGCACCGAGTCGGTACGCCTCCGCGACTTCGCCCGAGAGTCGGAGGTCCCGAAGGTCAAGGTTGCAGAGTTCGCCGACGCGCAACCCGGTCTTCAACAGGCTGACGACCACGGCCCACTCCAGCGGGTGGGTCACTTCGACGACGAACGACCGCATCTGCGGGACCGAAATCTCGCGGCGGGTCGGGTCCTTGTCGATGGACTCGTTCATCTCCTCGACGACGAGCGCCATGGGGTTGGCGTCGAATTCACCGACCTGCGTCATGTAGTCGTAGAACCGGTGGAGGTAGGAAGCGTAGGTAGCGACCGAACTCTCCGCGAGGTCGGTCCGGAGACCGTGGACCCACGCCATGCAGTCGCGCCGAGTCGCCTCGCCGGGTGCGAGCGACTCGCCGCCGGGGTTGCGCTCGGAGTCGGCGAGGAACTGCTCGAACTCCCAGAGGACCCGCTCGTAGTACTTCCGCGTGCGCTCGCTCTTGCCGTGGAATCGCAGGTCTTCGAGGAAGTAGCCGATTGGGTCGTCGGGGTCGGTCTCGTCTGCGGTCGGACTACTCGCCATCGCTCACCATCGTGTACCCACCCCGGCGGCCGCTGTACTGAACCCGGTTCTGGTTCTGGAGTCGCTGGAGTCCCCTCCAGTCGGTCCTCGAAGTCGCCCGATAACTCCTCGACCAGTCGGTCCCACGACAGGTAGTCGTCCGAGTCCAGAGGGTCGAGGAGACGGATTTCGAGACCGTGACCCCTAGGGTTGGAGTCGTTCTTAGGGCCTTCCGCGGGAGTCCTCGAACTAACCACAAAAATATTGCTTTAAGAAATATTTTTGTTTCTATCGTGGTGAAGTAGTATTGTCGACGAATCGACCGCGACCAGTAGCCGGATGTCAGTACGAACCCCGCCAGAATATTTAAGATAATTTTTGCTTTTCGGAGATGACTGCCCTCTCCAGCCACGTATCGAGACGTAGACTATAATAGAAATTCTAACATTTCCGGTAGCGGGGAAGATATTAGAGGCGTGAGTCTAGGACAGCTACTACCCAAAAGCAGTGCTATAATCACAAATAATTGGTTCTAATCGGTGTTCGAGACGGACTCCTCTCCAAAATAAGATTGTTTATTTGCTTGTCTGGGATAGTTTGATAGTGGTGGGGTGAGAGGGGAGAAATATGTCCGAAGACGAGAACGTCGATACGTCTCGGAAAGTAGTAAAGACGTTCGTCCCTGCGTATCAGAAGGAGGAGTGGAAACGACACGCCGACGAACTCGACATGAGCCAAAGCGAGTTCGTGCGGACGATGGTACAGGCCGGTCGGTCCGACTTCGAGTTCGAAGCAACGGGAACGCCCGAGTCGGACACGGAGGCCGAGAGTACACGTAACGGTGGCGGTGATTTAGAAGAACACGTTCTCTCGGTCCTCTCGACGACAGAACACCTATCTTGGGACGGACTCACCGACGAACTGACGAACAACATCGAAGACAGACTGGAGGAGACCCTTCAACAACTCCAGACGGAGAACCGAATTCAGTACAGCGGCCGTCACGGAGGATATGCGTTGATTTCGGGAAACGATGGCAACTGAGAAGTCTCGAAGCGACGAGAGTGCCGAAGATTCGGTCGCGTACTTCCTACAGGACATGACCTATCACGGAAAGACCGAACGTACCCGAGACGCCTACGAGCGCGTTCTCAGGCAGTTCGAGTCGTTCCTAGCCACGCCCTCCGAAAATCCAATGGGGACCAGCAAGACGCCCGGCGAGGCGACTCGACGCGACTGCATGGCGTGGATGCACGAACTCCGTGGGACTGTCGCCGAAAGCACGGTGGCTACCTACGCCTCCTACCTCCACCGGTTCTACGCATACATGACGCAGGTCGGTGAATTCGACGCCAACCCCATGGCGCTCGTCGTCGAGGAGATGGACGAACGAATCGACACGAATCCGACTCGCAGAGATATCTCGGTGTCGGAGATGCGGGCCTTCGTGGAGGGAATACGACACCCTCTCGACCGAGCTATCGTCGTTACGTTGCTCAAAACGGGAATGAGAGCGGGTGAACTCTGTAATCTCGACCTCCGAGACGTTTCGATGGTCGAGGCTAAACGCGTTACACGCCCGCAACTCGACGGGAAAGCCGATTCAATCTACGTCTCGCCGGAACCGACTGTCGGCGAAGACTTCAACGGAGAACGCCGTTCAGCCTCGAACAAACGAAAGCGGGCGACCGTGATACCGATGGATGACGAATTGAAGCAGACGGTCAAAAGATGGCTGGCTGTCCGCCCGGACGCGCCATCGCCTGCCGAACCGCTTTTTACGACGACTCGAGAAGGATGGGGGAATCGAATCACACCGGATATTGTCCACTCCGTCGTGAAAAAGTACGCTCGTGAGTACGGTTGGCATCAGCAAGGCGGCGGGGCGGAGGAGAACGTGACGCCCCACTACTTCCGGCACTTCTTCACGACCCACCTCCGCGATAGGACGGGCGACCGGGGCATCGTGAAGTACCTCCGCGGCGACGTGGCCGACGACATCATCGACACCTACACCCACAACTGGGGCGATAGAGTCCGAGAAGTCTACGAACGAAACATCTACCAGCTCTGCTGAAGGACGCTCGAATATACACCGTCCTTCGATATATTCACCACTGAGCCGAGCATCCCGAAGTGACCCGCATCCCGCGGGGTCAGTAAATCGCC